>RIAZ01000046.1 GCA_003762615.1 Muribaculaceae bacterium Isolate-037 (Harlan) | reverse complement strand
CGAAAAAACACCCTTGCAAGGGGAAACCCCTCGACCCGATTTGTCCGACAGACGATATGTGAAACCTGCGGCTTCAGTCCGCGCAAACTTTGCACTGAAATGAACGCGAGAGTTGGACAATCGTCTGACATTTCCCACAGCCTGGGCTATGCGCAGAACCGAGACAAGGACGGTGGGATTCTGCTCGCCAACTTCACCGATATTACAGCGTCGCCGGAGGAACAGGCCCGCGACTGGATGGCAACCGCCAACGATTACAAGACCCGGTGCTATACGATAATCATTTCCTTCACTCCGACCGAGACTGTTATGCTACGCTCGATGCCGGATAATGGTAGGGATAAAATCCGAACCATTATCCGGGACTTTCTTGATGAATTGTCGGAACGAGGCAATGACGTTACAGAGTGCCCCTACATCGTGGCGCGCCATGACAATACCGACAACGAGCATTTCCATATTGTTATCCACACTACAGATATGAACGGCAAACGTTTTTGCGATAAGTTCATCAACAAGAACGCCAACCGCGCTGCCGCTTGTATCGCCATGAAGTACGGACTGGAGGCACCGCCGAAAGCTGTCGAGCGCGAGACTGCTCATCAGGAGGCTGAAGGTCAACGACGGAAGGAGAAAGCCAAGCGTCAGCATAAGCCGACAGCATCGCAGTTGGAAATTGATGAGAAGATGCGCCGAAAGCGTGCTGTCGAGGAGGCCGCAAAGCGAAAGTCTATGCTCAAATATGTCATCGAGAAAGCTGCTAAAAAGACAGATTCGACTGAAGCCTTTATTGCCGCACTTGCGGAAGAAGGCATAACACTGACCCGCGATGAGAAGAAAGGTATCTGTGCTGTGATGACAGACCCCGATGGGAAGATCAGAAAATATTCTCTTGCCAAAGACTTGGGTGTCGACATGACTCTTATTCCGAATCTTTCAATTCAGGATAAGCCGGTTGTCAAATCGCAGCATTCTTCTCCCTTGAAGCCCTTACATCATGCGCAGCTCAATGTCGATGGCAGTGGCAGTTCTCGCAACGCCGAACATGAGATAAACGACGGTCACAATTCCGATGACCCTGACGAGGAATGGAAACGCCGAAACGGATATAAACTGTAAAAACTGAAAACTATGAAGAAGAAACCATCCGCCCTGCGAAACAGCAGGCGAAAACCGGACAATCCGGAAGAAAACCTGACGGAGCGCATCACGTTCCGTCTCACCTCCACTGAAAAGAATCAGCTCACCATGAAAGCTAAAGAGCGTGGCATCAAGCTGAGCTTGCTCTGCCGCCTTATAGTCATGCGGCGCAGAATCCCTGACCGCTCACCGCAGACGCTCCAATGGTTCCGCGACCTTGTGGGCATGAAGAACAATCTCAACCAGATTGCACACCACCTCAACACTACAAAAGAGCCTGACCAATGGACTATTGAGGCTATACGCTTCATAGCCTCAGAAATAGACAAAGCAAAAAACACCTTGACCGACAGCAGCCATGAGTAATCCATTTGAAAACGTGCCAGCTTCGGCAGATGTGCCCGGCACCATCGACAAGAAAACGGTCTCTGCATTGTCAGGCATTGCCGACCGCTTCGAGAAAGCTGCCTCAAGAAACGAGACGATTGTCAAAAACGAGGAAGAGCTTGCAGGAGTGATATTCGATCTGCTCCTCGATGACGACGGTTCAGTCAAGGACTTCGGTCATGCAGCTGAGATACGGGGTCTGATTGACGAAGCCTGGAAGCAACAGGAGCGAGGCATAGCCAACCTTGGCGAGATAATCAGATCCATACCCACAAGCGTCAGGGCAGAACTTGGTGAGGAAGACCGGAAGCTGCTCGATTCCAATTTCAGGAGCTGGAAAGACGTGTTCCGGCTCTACCTCCCTTCCTTCGGCATCGTTGGGGCGATAGTCGGTATAGTCCTGACCGGAAGTATAATGCTCTCAAATTCTGCATCAAATACCAAGCGAGAATACGAACAGCGCATCGGTCAGCTCGATAAGTGGTACGAAGACAACGCCGACGCCATAGCCTTCGGGCAATTCTACCGTGAGAACTACCCCAAGCAATACAGCCAATGGCACACCGGCCAATGGCAGCAAGACATCGCCTACCGCGACTCCCTCCGCCGCGCCCACTCCATCGACCGCCTCCGCCGCCTCTACCAATCCGACGACTGACACCAGCAAAACTCTACACCAAGCAATTTGCCTGATGTAGAGTTTTTTCCATCCGTTTTTCCTGCCAATAATAGCTCCAGTCTCATAAAAAATAGCTAACTTTGCAAATAACCTCAAAGAATTATCACATGTCAGCAAACAATATAGCTACCCAAACAGAACGAATAAACAGGCTAAAAGTAGTTTTAGTTGAGCAAAATCGCACAGGCAAATGGCTCGCTGAGCAATTGGGCAAAAACGAAGCAACTGTATCCCGTTGGTGTTCCAATGCGGCTCAACCATCACTTGAAATGCTTGTAAAAATATCTGATATTCTTAACGTTGACCCTCGTGAACTTATAACTGGAAAACAATGAACCAAGCACAATATAGTAAACTATTTTCGTTTCTTTGGAACATCGCCAACGATGTTCTTGTACATGCTTTCGAGAAAGGCAAGTATAAGGACATCATAATGCCTATGATGGTCCTTCGCCGGATTGACGTTTTGCTCGAACCCACAAAAGAAAAGGTACTTGAAAAGAAGAAGCAGCTTGACGAGTTCGGCATCCTCACCGGCCAATACCCGATACTTTGTGCCGAAAGCGGTTATCCGTTCTATAATACCTCGCAGTTTACCTTGAAGTCGCTTCTCAACGAAACCGACCCCACAAGGCTCAAATCGAACATGATTGACTACTTGAACGGTTACAGCGAGGATATTCTCGACATTATCGACAAGTTCCACTTGCGCCAACAGGTCGACAACCTCACCGAGACCAACCGCCTCGGTTCGCTTATCGCCAAATTCACCGACTCCAATATAAACCTCTCCATCAACCCCGTTGTCGATGAGGATGGTAACGAAATCCTTCCGGCGCTCGACAACCATACAATGGGTACTATTTTCGAGGAACTGCTGCGCAAGTTCAACGAAGAAAACAACGTGACCGAAGCCGGTGAACATTTTACGCCTCGTGACTATGTCAAGCTCCTTGCCGACCTTGCCGTAATGCCCATTGCCGACCGCCTTTCGCCCAACACGCCTTACAGCATATACGACGGCGCATGTGGCACCGGCGGCATCCTTTCTATTGCAAAAGAACGCATAGAGGAACTTATCGGCAACGCCACCATACGCCTATACGGTCAGGAAAACCAGCCTGCCACTTATGCCACCTGCACCGCCGACATGATGATCAGCGGCACACTGGGGCAGGTAGGTTATGAAATCGGCGGCAACAACCGCAAATTCATAACCTTTGGCTCAACAATCTCGCAGGACGGCCACCCCGGAGAAAAATACGACTTCTGCATATCCAATCCTCCTTTCGGCACACCTTGGAAAGAAGACCTCCGCATACGCGGACTTGCCGATAAGGACAAGAAGAAATTCGGCGATTCGCGCTTTGCCTTCGAGTACGATGGCGACGGCGAATTCTCATTCATCCCCGACATCGGCGACTGTCAGATGCTTTTCCTCGCCAACAATCTGAGCCGTATGCACCACGACACGCCGCTTGGCACTCGCATTGTGGAAATCCACAATGGTTCGTCGCTCTTTACAGGCAAGGCCGGCGGAGGCGAGAGCAACCTGCGCCGTTACATCATCGAAAACGACCTGCTCGAAGCCATCATCGCAATGCCAGAGAAAATGTTTTATAATACCCCTATTCAGACATATATATGGGTTCTTACAAACAATAAAATTGCTAAAAGAAAAGGAAAAATTCAATTAATCGATGCATCTTTGTTCAGAACTCAAATGCGTAAAAGCCTTGGAGACAAAAGCTTTGTGTTGTCAGAATCTGATCGTAATCGAATCCTACAATTATATATGGATTTCGAAGAGACTCCCGAAAGTAAGATCTTCGACAACGTGGAGTTTGGCTACTGGGAAGTTCCCATTTTACGTCCAAAGCGCGATAAAGATGGCAACCTCGTGTATAAGAAGGTGAAAGAGGGACAAGAACCGGAATTTGAATATACAAAGAACCGCAACGAAAGCGAACGTGTACCACTTTCATATCTTGGTGGTGTTGATGCTTTCTTTCAGACCGAAGTTGCACCTTATGATGATGAGATCCGCTTTGGCGAGCCAGTTCTTGGTTATGCTTTGTCTGTTTCCAAATATTTTCCTCAGAGAATCTTTGCTCGCACACTTAATACAATTAGTGCGGATATCAATAGTATTTCGGACAATATAGCCTCTACTGATTCACTCTCTTCGTTATTTGGCTTGCAAATAGATTCTCTACATCCTTCCTTAACTCCCTGGGGTGAATCTTTTCCTCAGGATTGGAGAATTATAAAAGGGCGAAGAATTTTTGAAGAGGTCTCAGTTAGAGGCACCAAAGATGAAAGATTCATTGCAGTTACCCAAGACCGTGCCTTGATTTATAAAGATGAAGGAGACGTAAATTATGTAACAGCTTCTGACCCAACTTCGCAAAAATTGGTTTGTCCAAACCAATTTGTAATCAGTCTGCGTTCTTTTCAAGGAGGATTTGAACTATCATCTATTCGAGGACTTATATCTACGGCTTATAGTGTCTTTAAGCTTAAAGATAAATTCGATTCTGAAAAACTTAGGTTTTTCTTCAAATATCTCTTCAAATGTAAACCATTCGTTACGCTTCTTAATTCTCTATCCGACAGCCTTCGCGATGGGAAGAGTATTAAGTTTAGCGAAATATCAGATTTTGACTATCCGATTCCTCCTGACTCATTCTTAGATTACTTTTATGAAAAAATGCAGCGATATGAGTCATTAAAAGAGCAATACAGACAATTATCTGTTCTTGTTGAAGAGTACAAACAACGCCTTATCGCCGATGTGGTGACGGGGCAAGTTAACGTTCAAAACCTCAAAGCCTAAGTCCTATGTCTGTCAATACATCCGAGAAGGGACTCGAAGATATTATCGTTGACTATCTGCGCGATGTCAACGGCTACAATCATGGCGGCAGCTCTGAATACGACAGAACTTTCGCGCTTCTTCCCGACCGCGTGGAGGCTTTTATCAAATCAACCCAGCCCGACAAGGCCGAGGAACTGCATATATTCACCGTAGAGTCGGAGCGCAAAAAGTTTTTCGCCCGGCTTCGTGACGAAATCACCAAGCGCGGCATTACCGATGTGCTGCGCCGTGGCTTCCGCTATCTTACGCGCACTTTCGACCTCTACTATACGCTGCCGAGCGAACTCAACCCGACGGCCAAACTGCTATATGCGGCCAACGATTTCTCCGTTATCCGCCAATTGTATTATTCAGCAACCGACCCTCGGCTCTCACTCGATGTAGCGTTGTTCATCAACGGTCTGCCTGTGATGACTATGGAACTGAAAAACCATTTTACAGGGCAGACAATCGAAAACGCCAAGGCGCAGTATCAGAACGACCGCGACCCAAAAGATTTGCTTTTCAAACCGAAGCGTTGCGCCGTGCATATCGCAGTCGATGACACCGACATTGCCATGTGTTCGATGCTTTCAGGGAAAAGCAGTTGGTTCCTGCCGTTTAACAAAGGTTGCAACGGCGGCAAGGGAAACCCTGTCAATCCCAACGGATTGAAAACCGCCTATCTTTGGGAGGAAATACTCACCAAGCAGAGTCTTTCCAATATAATCGAGGATTTTGCACAAGTTATCGAAGAAAAGGACGAGAAAACAGGCAAGACCAAAACAAAAGTGATTTGGCCTCGCTATCATCAGCTCGACGTGGTGCGCCGACTGCTGAAAGAAACCAAAGAGAAAGGCGTCGGGCGCCGCTATCTTATTCAGCACTCGGCAGGTTCGGGCAAATCCAACTCCATTACTTGGCTCGCATATCAGCTTGTGGGACTGTTGAATAACAATCAGCCCGTGGTCGACAGCGTGATAGTCGTTACCGACCGCGTCAACCTCGACAAGCAGATACGCGACAATATCCGCGCTTTCCAAAAGCTCGCTAACGTCGTGGCATGGGCCGACAGCTCCGATACGCTCGCCACCGCTCTGCAAGGGGGCAAGAAGATTATCATTACCATAGTTCACAAGTTCCCCTTTATACTCGATGCGATTGGCGGCAAACTGAAAGATCGTCGCTTCGCAATCATCATCGACGAGGCTCACAGCTCGCAGAACGGCTCTATGTCGGCCAAGATGAACATGGGGGTCAGCGGCAACGCCTCCGACGAAGAAGAAGACCTTGAAGACAAAATCAACAAGATAGTCAAAGGGCGCAAAATGGCCTCCAATGCCAACTATTACGCATTTACGGCCACGCCCAAGAACAAGACCCTCGAAATGTTCGGCTCTCCGCTGCCGCCCGATGCCGAGGGCAACGTGCGCCACGTTCCGTTCCACGTCTACTCCATGAAGCAAGCCATCGAAGAAGGCTTTATCATGGATGTGTTGCAGAACTATACGCCTTATCAGAGTTTTTACAAAATCTCCAAGGCGATAGAGAGCGACCCTGAATTTGACAAGAAGCAGGCTCAAGCCAAACTCCGCGCATGGGTAGAGGCTCAGCCGGAAACCATTGAGGAAAAATCGCGAATCATTGTTGAGCATTTCCATACCTACGTTCTCGACCGAGGCAAGGTAGGCGGTCAGGCTCGCGCAATGGTGGTGACTTCGAGCATTATCCGCGCCATAGAGTTCTACCACACAATCACCAAGAAGTTGAAAGAGCGAAACAGCCCTTACAGGGCGATTGTCGCATTCTCCGGCGATAAGGAATATAACGGCTCGACAGTAACCGAGGCGCAAGTCAACGGTTTTCCATCTTCGGAAATTGAGGAACGTATGGGGCAAGACCCTTACCGCATCCTCATTGTGGCCGACAAATTCCAGACCGGCTACGACCAACCTTTACTACATACGATGTATGTTGACAAAGTGCTTTCCGATGTCAAGGCCGTTCAGACCCTTTCGCGCCTTAACCGTTGCCACCCGAAGAAGCGCGACACATTCGTTCTCGACTTCGCCGGAAACCAGGAGCGGGTACAGGAGGCTTTTCAAGAATACTATAAAGCCACAACTCTGAGCCGCGAGACAGACCCCAACAAACTCAACGACTTGCTCGCCAAGATAGAGGAATACAACATCTATACCTCCGACGAAGTAGAAGAAATCAATCGCATATTCTTCGACCCTACAGCCGAGCGCACACAGCTCGACCCGATACTCGACGAGGTTGTGGAGCGGTTCAAGGAACTTGACGAAGACGGCAAGATTGACTGTAAGAGCGCAATCAAAGCCTATAACCGCATCTATCTGTTCCTTGCAGCAGTTATGCCGACAAGCTCCGCTGAGTGGGAGAAAACATACACGTTCTATCATCTTCTCGCTCCGAAACTTCCGCGCATCCCTCGTGAAGATTGGACGGAGGGCTTGATTGATGCAGTAGACTTCGACCAATACCGCTCAGTCAAGCAAGGCGAGGCCGCTTTCGTAATCGCCAACAAGGATTCCGAAATCGACCCGATACCTGTAAGCGGCGGTGGCTCTACATCCACACCCGAATTTGACGTACTCTCCAATATCCTTGAAGAGTTTAACGCCAACTTCGGCGGCATCCAGTGGGTACATCCCGAAGAAGCTATCGAACAGATACGCTCGCTGCCTGAGCGTCTTGCCGCTTCCGAGCGGTTTACCAATGCCGTTCAGAACAGCTCGCCGCAGAACGCCGAAATCGAGAGTAATAACGCTCTTATGACAATCGTCATGGGCTTATTGACCGAGAAGACAGAATTTGCTCGCAACTACTTTGAAAACTCGCAGTTCCGAGCCTTCGTTAATCAGCGCGTATTCCACCGTGCTTATGATCAAGCCAGAACAGCCTATCCCCTCATAGATGGCCATTCAAGTACAATGATAGCCGCAAAACCATAAAAATAGATTCACATGAGATACGGAAGACATCAAATAGATAAAGCTGGAGAAATCGCGATTTCCTCTACCGAAGAAGATGTTTATAAAAACGCCATTGAAAAAATCAACGATTGGCGTTCTCTTCACTTGATGGTCCTTGATAAACTACAAACAGAAATTAATGCTATTCTTGACAGGAATCGAATAAAAGCGACATTTACTTCAAGAAGACTAAAACGTCTCACTTCAATCTTGTATAAACTTGACCTCAATCCCAAAATGAGATTGGGCGGAATGCAGGATATAGGCGGTCTGCGCATAGTGCTTCCAAACATACAAACCTTAGATAAGCTGTATTCTCTTTTAAAGGTAAACGTTCCTGAAGGGTTTATCCTTGATAAAGACCCTATAAACTATATTGAAACGCCAAAAGAAAGTGGCTATCGAAGCATCCATTTTGTATATAAATATATTTCTGACGAAAACGATTACAATGGCCTACGAGTGGAACTTCAGATTCGTACTAGGTTACAGCATTTTTGGGCAATGGCTGTTGAAACTGCTGGTTTAGTCACTAAAACTCCACTTAAATCAAGTCAAGGGGCAGATGAATGGCTGGAATTTTTCAAATATGTAAGTTCTTTGTTCGCGATTAAAGAAGAACGAAAAATTCTTTCTATTCATTCGGAGCAAGGCCTAAATACTAAAGACCTTATGATTCTTCTTTATCAACTTGATCGGAGATATAATTTGTGTGACACACTTAAGGCTTTGAGAGTAACAAATAATGTGGCGTTACAAGAGAAATATACTAATAAATATTATATATTAAATATAAACTTCAAAACAAAAAGAGTAAGTGTAAACCCGTATAATGATGAGGCCGCTGCTATGAATGACTATTCCAGACTCGAACGCGTTTCTCAAGATGCTAAAAATGCGGTTGTTCTAGTGTCTGTATCTAAAATTAAGGAACTACAGGAGGCATATCCAAGTTACTTCTTAGATACTAGTGACTTTCTTAGAATTATGGATAGAATCATATCTAATTGTGAAAAAATGAAATTAGTATAGATATATTATATGGATAATTTCACCAACATATTTCAATCGCTGATTTCGCATAAGGAGAGTGAGGTCGTGGAGTTTAAGAAGGCAGAGAACAGTTTCGACTTCGATGACTTGGGCAAGTATTTCTCGGCGTTGAGCAACGAGGCAAATATTCGTGGTCTTGATTTCGCGTGGCTGATTTTTGGCTATGACGAGAAGAAGCTACATTAGGAACAGAACGATTATATTATGATGGACGATGATTTCTAAGTTGTTTATGCATTAAAAGAATATTTTTGATATGGCATTACCGATAAATATAGAAGATTTGCTCAACAAGCGTAAGGTTGAATCCAACCGCATTGAGTTTAAGGCCGAGTGGAATCCTGATAAAATTTACCATACTGTCTGTGCTTTCGCTACGGATCTTGAAAATACAGGTGGCGGTTATATCCTCGTCGGCGTTGAGGAGGAAAACGGCGTAGCCAAGCGTCCAGTAAAAGGTTTGAACGAAAAAGAGATTGATGATATTCTCAAGGATATGGTCGGTTATGATGCAAAGATTGAGCCAGCATACATGACAAAAGCATCTCCTGAAATCGTTGACGGAAAGCCAATTCTTGTTATATGGGTGCCATCCGGTCTTAATCGACCATATTCGGTTATGGAGAGTGTTGTCGCAAAGAAGTCAACTCCAAAATTTTATGTGCGCAGCAAATCCTCAACCATTGAGGCCAAAGGAGAGATTCTTGATCAGGTGAGAGCCCTTGCCAATCGTGTGCCATTCGATGAGAGAGGGAACGAAGTAATAAAAATTGACGATATATCCGGGGTGCTTGTATATGATCATCTCAAGACCGTGAAAAGTAAACTTGCGGAAAACTTTATCAGTCGCCCGCTGATAGAGATTCTCGATGAGATGGATCTATTGACCGGACCACAGGAAAATCGCCTTATCAAGAACGTTGCGGCAATGATGTTCTGCGAACACCCAGAAAAGTTCTTCCCCGTAACTCAGGTAGATATTGTGATATTCCCGGAAGGAAGCATTGAGAATCCTGATTTAATGATTGAGGCGCCAAGAATTACAGGTCCCGTTCCCAAAATGATCAAGGATACTTTGTCATACCTGCGTACCAATGTCATAAAGAAAAAGATTGCCAAACCGTCTGACCGCGAGGAGTCAGACAAGACCTTTAACTACCCCTATCAGGCATTTGAGGAATGTATCTCAAACGCTCTTTATCATCGTGACTATCAAGAACGTGAGCCGGTGGAGATTACTGTTGAGCCGACTCATGTCGACATTCTGAGTTACGCTGGTCCGGACCGCTCCATAAGCAGCGACGCTATTAAAGCGGCTAAGAAACTTAAGGCACGGAGATATCGAAACCGACGACTTGGAGATTTTCTTAAGGAGCTTGATCTTACTGAGGGTCGAGCCACCGGCATACCTACCATACAAAAAGCTCTTAAGGACAACGGATCTGCTCCGGCCACTATCGAAACCGATGATGACCGTACATACTTCTTAATGACAATCCCATGCAGAGATGGCTTCGCAAGAAAACTGTCTGAGGATGATTTTGAAGGGAATAGCAACTGGACCAACCGACTTGGACAAACACTTGGACAAATATCTGTCCAAGTTCAAGAAGCTATAAAACAAAGTGTTATAACTGATAAGGCGCAACTTGGACAGTTACTTGAACAGATGACTGTAGAAGTCTGGAATAAGTCCAAAAGGAAAGAAGACATCTCAAAAATGTCAGAATATGTCATAAATATACTTAGTCTGCTTAAAGAGAACTCATACTCGGCAAGTTCATTAATCAAAATCCTGGATTTCGGAGACTCAAAGGATTTCAAGAGAAAACTACTTAATCCTATGCTCAGCTTAGGATATATCGGCATGTTATATCCTGATAAGCCCACAAGCGCAAAACAGGCATATCGGTTGACCTCCATCGGATTAAAGCTATTTGGCTCATGAGTATTGATATTGTTTGTCTTATGCCTTCCGGAATGTGTAACCACTACTAATATTTGGCTATGCACTTAAATGATATAAGAAAAGAACTTCAAGTCTGGATTCTTGCAGAAGAAACAGCCGGACGAAGTGTTGACATCAACCGTGTCAACGAGCATCTTCAAGAAATAATGATACGACAGAATTCTGCTCCCCGCAGCGATTTCAACGGGTTATCTCCTGAGGACATGCACAATATAATGTATGATCCTTTTAGAGACCAATGCGTGGTTCAACTCAATAAACTTGATAAAAATCAATATGAGTTGGTACCACTGATAAGACAGGCTCTTTTCCTATTAAACACACTCAATGAAAAAGATTTGAAGCTCACAAAACTCGGATGGCTCCCTTTAAAGATTGTAGCCGACGCATATCGTATAGGTCAGCCTGAATGGATAATCGAAGAGCTGAAACAGAAACGCATAAATGAATATGAGGTAGGAGCTGTCTGGATGGCAAGAATCATACTTGAACTGCTTGGCTGGATCAAGACAAGGAAAGGAGTTCTTTCTCTAACCGTAAAAGGAAGAAAGGCTTTCTCTAACATCGATGCAGCTGCCAATGAAATATTACGGTTCTCGCTCGTTGGAGTTGGACTACATACTTTTGACGCGGTAGAAGACGACAGAATAGGTAACTTGGGAATTGCGTATAGCGTATGGCTTCTCAATCAATTCGGTTCCGAATGGCATTTCGGAAGTTTTTACCAGGAACATTATCAGAAGGCATTCAATTTCCCAGATAAGTACACCATTTACGAAACTCGCGTTTTTAGTCGGTTGTTCTATTGGCTTGGAATTGTAGAAATGAGACTCAACAAACAAGTCGGCCCTCCATTTCAGTGGGAATATCGTAAGACAGACCTGCTTCCGATGATTTTCTCATTCAAATAATATCGTAATATTCCAATTTAAAGTATCCCGAAATGTCAAAAGCAAAATTAAAAAAATATATTCAAACACTCTCGAAAGAGCAAGTTGATGATATTGTATTGCAATTATACAGTGCGAGCAAGGAGGCAAAGACATGGCTTGAGTTTTATCTTGAGCCGAACAGTGACACTGAACTTGAAAAATATAAGAAAGCCATCTATCGTCAGTGTTATGGTCGCAACGATTGGCCTAAAAAGCCGAATCTTCGTGAATGCAACAAGCTTGTAAGCGCATTCAAGAAACTAATTGCCGATCCTCATGCAGTAGCCGACCTGATGCTTTATTATGTCGAGCAGACAACAAGTCTTCCGGCTCAGTTCGGCGATTTTGGTGAAGCGTATTCAATATCATTGGAAAACAATTATGTCAAGGCCATAGAGTTTATCGCGTCGAATGGACTTATGACAGAATTCGCACCACGTATCAAAAAACTGATAAAAGACGGTGATGCAAGTGGCTATGGTCTTGGAGACGTGTATCGCGATTATTACGAAGATAACAACGACAGATAATAATGGATAATTTCGTCAACATATTTCAATCGCTGATTTCGCATAAAGAAAGTGAAGTCGTGGAGTTCAAGAAGGCGGAGAAGAATTTCGACTTCGACGACTTGGGCAAGTATTTCTCGGCGTTGAGCAACGAGGCAAATCTTCGTGGACTTGATTTCGCATGGCTGATTTTTGGCTATGACGAGAAGAAACATGAGATTGTCGGCACATCGTATAAAAACGGAGAGAGTGCGCTCAATAATCTCAAGCATGATTTCGCACAGCATACGACTGACGGACAGACGTTCCGCGAGATCGTTCCGATTGAAGTTGACGGCAAGCGTATCCTGATGTTCAAGATTCCGGCTTCTCCGCGAAACATCGTGATGAAATGGAAAGGAATCGCATTCGGTCGCGACGGCGAGAGTCTGAAGCCGCTCAACCAATCAAAGATGGATGAAATTCGACATCAGACTCCGGAACCGGATTGGTCGGCAGAACTTGTGCCGAATGCGACAA
>RIAZ01000045.1 GCA_003762615.1 Muribaculaceae bacterium Isolate-037 (Harlan) | reverse complement strand
TAGTTTTCATGAGAAAAAGCGTCCAAACTTTTCCTTTAAATTACTAATTTTCAGGGACTTTTGCAAATTTAATCGACTAAAAATTAAGTGTTTAACAGCATAAATTTAATTTTTGTCATCTACTAAATGTTAAAATAAACAATTAGTAAAATAGGGTAGAAGTCTAAGTTTTAGTATATGTGAATTTGTATCTCATTTTAAAGTAAAACACTATTAATTTAGATAATGACTTTATTTAGAAACTAGGTTATACCAAATGAAAAAAAAGAGATTAGATCTGAGTCAGAGATACATGCATATATATTTAACATAATCATAATTATGCATTAAAAGAAACAAAATAAAAAATTTGACACATCAACTTAAATAGCTAACTTTGCATAAAAACCAACAAAAATGGAAAAGTATCAAAGAATAGATGCCCTAAGTAGAACTCAACTGCTATTTGGTGAGTCGAAAATGAAAAGAATCAATAATGTAAAAGTTATTATCTTTGGAATTGGGGGAGTGGGATCTTGGTGTGCAGAAAGTCTTATAAGATCAGGTGTTCGACACTTAACTATAGTTGATGGAGATAAGGTATGTGTAAGTAATATAAATCGCCAACGAATGGCAACGATACATTCTATCGGAATGGCAAAAGTAGATGAAATGAAAAAAATATTACTGTCTCTGTCTCCTGATGCTGAGATTATGGCTATTAATGAAGTATATTGTGCAGAGACCGCAAATCAATTTCGACTAGAAGAGTATGATTATATAATAGATGCAATTGACTCATTGGATGATAAGGCTCTTCTTATAGAAAATGCAACAAATACAAATGCTAAACTATTTTCATCAATGGGTGCAGCCTTGAAAATAGATCCAACTAAGGTTAAAGTTGCTGAATTTTGGAAAGTCACAGGTTGCCCACTTGCGCGTGCATTACGCCAAAAATTTAAAAGAAATGGAATAAAACCAAAACGAAAGTTTTTATGTGTCTATAGTGAAGAACGTCTAAAGAATTGTTCAATTGAACAATCTGAATCTAAAGATAATCATAAAGCAAATGGATCGCTTATGCATATTACCGCAATTTTTGGTCTGACAATTGCCGGATTAATCCTTAAAAACTTATATGAAGATATCTAATTAAATCTACATAACGGATCTATATTCAAAAAACGCACTGCTTGCCTTTGAAGGGCAGAGCAGTGCGTGAGGAAGGGGACTGACGACCATAATTACAATTAATAATACTGTATCATATTATAGTGTGCTGGGACACGAATAGATTTCTGTATTTTTATTTTGGAAACAAAGATAGATATTTTTTTGAGCTACACAATATTTTTTTACAAATATATTATAAATGAAGTTGTCTAAACTATTTTGATTTGTGAATTTTTTTAAGGAAAATAACGATGAAGGCCAGATAATTCCAACCTTTCCAACTGGAAACGGTTGTGTCGAATCGTGTGAGGATGGACTTGAAGCCATCCATCCAGGCGTTTGTTCTTTCCACAATCCAGCGTTCACTGTACATCTGCTCATCGAACAGATATTCGTCTTCAGTCTCTCCTCCATTTCTTCGGTTAGGGCATACGTTGGAAATGACATTGTGACTGTCAAGTGCAGTACGGAGACTCTTCCCGTCAAAGCCGGCATCAAGATTGCAGAAAAGACCGTCAGTACGGATGCTCGCTTCCCTGAGCTGCTGCATAAGTTCGTCTATCCTCTTTTCAATCTCATAAAGGTCAGCATGGTTGCCGCTCTGCGGTTCGGACATGGCCAGAGGAAGTCCGTTTCTGTCACTAAGATAGAGGGCATTAGTAGTATTCCTCTTCTTCCGACCTTGATATTCAACCATTTCACCTCCGCGATATGCGGTGGTATGGGAGCCATCTATATGGGAAAGGGACAAATCCACCTTATCCTTGTTTGCCTTGAGAAGTTCGGTAAAGACGCGTTTCCATTCTCCGGCCTTGCACCATTTGCGATAATGGTGGAAAACCGTTTTCCAGCTTGGTGCAACACCACTGAACAGATGACCTGTGGGAAGCATTCGCCACTGACATCCGCTTTTCAACTTGAAGAGAATGGCGTTAACAATCTCTACCAAGTCAAATTTTGTCTCGAATCCTCGTTTTGCGACCGAAAGATAGGGCATAATTCGATTTTTTATTGTATCTTTGTCAAGTACAGCGTATTCTGGCATAGGTGCAACTTATTGAAGTTTGGCGACTATAATATAGTGCTTCATTTTCAGGATGCGCTGTATTTTATTTATTTTACCGAATTTTTAACATCTCAAAATAAGTTTAGACAACTTCAATATCTAAAATTTTGTATCTTTTATTGGCAATTAAGTATAATTGTTTCATTTAAATCAAAAACTAAAACAATAATATATTATTACCATATCTTTTACATTCGCATTATATTTTAAAACTCACTTGCAAAATGGAAACGGATTTTAGGGAAATCACTCTGTGCCATCTGGAGCACATAGTTGGAGTCCGCTAAGAATACGTCCCTTCCATCTTTATCTGTAGCCATAAATTGATGTTTTCTTTTCTTAAAAGCTTCCAAAGCATTATTATCATCGCTTTCAATCCAACATGCCTTATACAGACTTATAGGCTCCCATCGACATTGAGCTCCATATTCGTGAAGAAGGCGATATTGAATTACTTCAAACTGAAGCTGTCCAACTGTACCAATAATTTTCCTACCATTAAAACTATTAGTAAACATCTGCGCCACACCCTCATCCATCAACTGACGAATACCTTTATCTAATTGCTTTGCTTTCATAGGATCAGCATTTTCAATATACTTAAACATTTCAGGTGAAAACGAGGGTAAACCTTTAAAATGGAGTAATTCTCCCGATGTCAGAGTATCTCCAATCTTAAAATTTCCCGTATCAGGAATTCCTATAATATCTCCGGGGTATGCCTCATCAACTACATTTTTCTTTTGAGCCATAAATGCAGTAGGAGCTGCAAATCTCATCATTTTATCACTTCTGACATGTCTATAGTTTACATTCCTTTCAAATTTTCCAGAACATACTTTTACAAAGGCAATACAAGATCTATGATTTGGATCCATGTTTGCATGGATTTTAAATACAAAACCAGAAAAAGACTCCTCTGATGGATACACACGGCGTTCCACTGCATCTATCGCTTTAGGATATGGAGCAATTTTCACAAAACAATCAAGTAATTCCTTTACACCAAAGGTGTTTAAAGCTGAGCCAAAAAATACAGGAGCTACCTCTCCATTAAGATATTCCTCAACATTAAATTCAGGATATACACCATCTATAAGTTCAAGATCCTCACGTAACTTTACTGCATCAGAATGACCAATCAATTCATCAACTAATGGAGAGTTTACATCCTCAATCTCAACTCGCTCACTAATAGTTTGTTTTGAAGGAGTAAACAGATCAAGTCCTTGTTCAAAAATATTATAGACGCCCTTAAATTTAGCGCCAATATTTATAGGCCAAGATAATGGTCTGACATTGATTTTCAATTCCTGCTCAAGCTCATCAAGAATGTCAAACGGATCACGTCCTTCGCGGTCAAGTTTATTTACGAATATAATAACCGGAGTATTTCTCATCCGACACACTTCCATAAGACGACGAGTTTGAGTTTCCACTCCTTTTGCAACATCTACTACTATAATTACAGAATCAACAGCAGTAAGAGTTCGAAAAGTATCTTCTGCAAAATCCTGGTGTCCCGGAGTATCAAGAATATTTATTTTATAGTCACCATAGTTAAAACCCATAACAGACGTAGCTACGGATATTCCTCGTTGCTTTTCTATTTCCATCCAATCTGACGTAGCAGTTTTCTTAATTTTATTACTTTTCACTGCTCCCGCGACATGAATAGCCCCACCAAAAAGCAATAACTTTTCAGTGAGTGTTGTTTTACCTGCATCAGGATGAGATATAATAGCAAATGTACGTCGCCTTTTTATTTCATTATTTAATTCTTCACTCATTGCTGAAAAAATTTTTTATTTCTGAGAATCTGCCTCATCATTAAACAATTGATTATTATAATCCTTCTTATAGTAATAAGAAAGTAATGCAAGGAATTTTGCAATCTGAGAGACTGCCTGTGTAGTTTCTTCCCCAATCTCTTTACCTTGGAGTCTTAACATTAAGATTCCATATAGAGCATTAAAACAAGTTTCAATCTCTCCGACTTTATTTTCCCCTGCCTTAGCTCTCAATTCCACTATTATAGGAAGAGTATGATAAAATTGAGCGGAATATGATGCAAATTTTGTATCAGAAAGTAAACGCTGATGTAAATCATCTAATGCAATAATTACATTTTTATTGATCTGAAGATGACCTGATTTAATCAGGCCCTCTCTTCGCATCATATCAATAAATGATTCATACCAATCTCGCATTTCCTTTTTTTGTTCAATTGTGAGATCAGGATACTTATCTATAATCGTTGATTGAATCTTATCAATATCAAGATTATTTGCTCGAATCAGATCTTCTATCTGCCACATATAGAGTAAGTACTCTGCAATATTTTCTCTTTTTTTTATAGATGCTGTTATCATAAGAAGGGGAGGAGAGTGCTTTATTTTACAAAATTAGCGATAATTAAGCTACACCACAAATTATTTAATCTGAGAGATGTAATAAATTTATGAAAGAGCTTTATTAAATCAAAAATTCTCAATTTAATTTAGATAATACATAGTACGGATTACATACATAATAAAATAGGGAACCCCAAAATTCTTAGATTCCCTATTTATAGTACATACTAAAAATAATCTTATTTAGAAGATTTTTTTTGCTCTTTTGCCCAAGTATCTTTTAGTCCAATGGTTTTATTGAATACCAAATGACCTTCAGAAGAATCAGGATCTACTGTATAATACCCCAATCGCGTAAATTGGAAATGATCACCAACTTTTGAATTCTGCGCAGCCCAAGGTTCAATCTTCACATTATTCCTTACCTTTAAAGAATCAGGATTAAGAAGATCCCTAAAATCGCCCTCTTCGGCAGAAGGATTTTCTACAGAAAATAACCGATCATAGTCCCGAACCTCGGCATCTACAGCATGAGCAGCTGAGACCCAATGCAAAGTGCCTTTCACCTTTCGATCGCTTCCTGGCATTCCACTACGAGTGGCCGGATCATATTCTGCATATATTTCTTCAATTTCTCCATTGTCGTCTTTCTTTAGCCCAGTACATTTAATTATATAAGCCCCTTTCAGACGCACTTCTTTTTCGGGAGAAAGACGGAAAAATTTCTTGGGAGGATTTTCCATGAAATCTTCTCTCTCAATCCATAATTCTCGAGTAAAAGGCATTGGATGCTTTCCCTCTTCCAAATTCTCCGGATTATTATCAATTTCTATAATTTCCTCTTTATTCTCAGGATAATTTGTCAAGATTAATTTCACCGGATTTACCACCACACTAATTCTCGTCGCTGTCTTATTCAAATCTTCTCGTACGGCATGCTCGAGTAATTCAATATGGTTCAATGCCTCATATTTAGTATAGCCAATTCTGTTAATGAAGTCCTTTATTGAGGACGGAGTATAACCTCTTCGTCTAAGACCACATAGAGTAGGCATACGAGGATCATCCCAACCATTTACCAGATTTTCTTTAACAAGCTGCAAAAGCTTACGTTTGCTCATTACTGTATATGTAAGATTCAAACGATTAAACTCAATTTGACGAGGGCAATATGATTCGTCAGCTAGTTCCTTTACAAAATATTCATAAAGAGGACGATGGGGTACAAATTCAAGAGTACATATAGAATGAGTCACTCCCTCAAAATAATCACTCTGTCCATGAGCAAAGTCATACATGGGATATACTTTCCATTTTGACCCCGTTCGCCAATGTGGAGTTTTTATAATCCTATACATTATTGGATCACGAAAATGCATATTGCTATTCGACATATCAATCTTAGCTCTAAGAACCATAGATCCTTCATCAAATTCGCCCGCATTCATTCGCATGAACAAATCAAGATTTTCTTCTACCGGTCTATTTCTATAGGGAGAGTCAACACCCGGAGTAGTAGGTGTACCTTT
The DNA here is from genome assembly GCA_003762615.1 of Muribaculaceae bacterium Isolate-037 (Harlan). GTDB lineage: Bacteria > Bacteroidota > Bacteroidia > Bacteroidales > Muribaculaceae > Lepagella > Lepagella muris. The sequence goes on along the minus strand of RIAZ01000045.1, from coordinate 9,625 downwards.
TTGCTGCGCAATCTGCTCACTTGTCTGTTCGTCAACATAAGCTTTTCCCTCCTTAATCATTCTGATTGCCAGATCAAACAACTGAGGGAAATAATCGCTCGCATAATAAAGACGATCTTCCCAATCATATCCAAGCCAATTAATGTCTCTCTTTATTGAGTTGACATACTCCATATCTTCTTTCTGTGGATTTGTGTCGTCAAAACGGAGATTGCATGTCCCTCCGAATTTCTCCGCAACCCCGAAATCCATAATAAATGCCTTTGCATGCCCTATATGCAAATATCCATTAGGTTCCGGAGGAAATCGAGTATTCAATCTACCTCCATTTTTCCCCATAGACAGATCTTCCTTGATTTCCTGCTCAATAAAATTAAGACCTGCCTCATTAACGATGCCTTCTTCTATGATTTCTGACATAATACAAATATGATAAGCAACCGGATTCAGACAAATTACCAAAGATCTTATATCTTTACCAATTTTATTATACGTCCAAATTACGGTATATATTATTGAATATGCAAAATTAATAAAAAATTATAAACTATTCATGAATTATCGTCTTCATTATAATTTTTATATACCATATTATGAGATTCTAAGTAATTCTAATAATAGGATATCACTTATAAATGCAGTAAAGGCCGATTTTTCAACCAGCCTTACAAATTCCAAGAGAGCAAATTCAATTCGCCACGATACCACCTATGCATCTATTACGATCATCGTAATCCATATATATCCTAGCAAACTGCCGAATAAAATCAATGGTAGTTTGCCGAGGCGATTTGTTTTCTTCGCTTCCAATCTCTAGAGTAAAAGACGACTCAGCGGGATCATTTATCATAGGCAATCATAAATAAATTTGTTGATGACATATAAGAATGACATGATGTCCATAAATGAGTTTTATATATAACGACAACAATGATATAATTATTATTTCACTGGCATCTAAAAATGCAACCCGATGCAATAATTGTATCGGGTTGCATTTTTCATACATCTTAAGAAACGAAGTATCCGGAGATAAGATGGAGAATAATTAATTATACTGTCAATATTATATCCTTCTCAGATGCCAATCTCCGCAGATTAAGAATTGCATATCTCATTCTTCCTAAGGCCGTATTTATACTAACTCCTGTTATTTCTGCAATCTCTTTGAACGACAGATTCTGATAATACCTCATCTTAAGCACCTCTCGCTGTAAATGAGGAAGCTCTTTGATTAGATATTTGACATCTTCTCTTATCTGGTCAGTAATAATAACATCTTCGATCGTTTCTTCACAGAGTTCTTTTCTATTTAGCACATCTACATCATCCAAATCCGCACTTTGGAGATTCTCTGATTTCTCCTGTCGGTAATAATCAATGATCAGATTGTGAGCTATACGCGAAATCCACGCAGGGAATTTTCCATTTTCCGTATAGCGACCTTGCTTTATGGTCAAAATCGCCTTAACGAAAGTCTCTTGAAAAATATCATTTGCAATATCTTCATTCTTAATTATACGTAGAATATAATTAAAAATACGCTCCTGATGCCTTTTCAGAAGAGTGTCAAACGCCTCGTTGTCTCCTTTCGCATAAGCTTTGACCAATTGTTCATCGGTCATGCTCAAAGTTTTTGCCATTCTTTTCCTTTTTTCGTTAAGTAGAGTTTATCGATAGGCAGTTGCTTTTGTGTATTTATTTCAATTCACAAAAGTAGTCAATTATTATGCCATATCCAAACTAAGAGCAGTGAAAAAACATAAAAAAAGTTAATATTACAATAAATAAGAGGAAAGTAAGTTGTAAATTAAATGTTTTTAACGAATTTAAGTGCCACCCAACCTTTATCCTCAAGCTTACATACTAATCTCATACCATTAGAATAGGCGGCTTTTTCTATAATTGGTATATCATTCTCATAGAATCCGCTAAGGAACATTACACCACCATTTTTCAATCGGGATGCATACTTATCAATATCATGCGTTATAACATTTCTATTGATATTTGCGAGAAAATAATCAGCCATATCAATATGTTCCAGTTTGCTGGCATCTCCACAAATCATCGAAATCTCAACTTTGTTAAGTTTTGCATTTTCAATAGCATTTTCCCAAGCAAACGAGTCAATTTCAATTCCGGTGACATTGGCAGCCCCTCTCATTTTACATAGGATAGCCAATATGCCAGTACCAGTTCCCATATCGATTACATCTTTCCCTTTCAAGTCTGATCTAAGAATATGTCGCATCATATTACTGGTTGTGCTATGATGCCCAGTACCAAAAGCCATCTTCGGGTCAATCACAATATCATATTCAGCAACGGGGATTTCTTTATGAAAAGATGAATGAACCACACAACGATCGTCTACAATAATCGGTTGGAAATAATTTTTTTCCCATTCTTCATTCCAATCTTCACCCTTTACCAATTCGATATTAAATAAAAATTCACATTGAATTGGAAAATCAGACAGAATATCTTTCACGTCAGACTCACTATATGATTCAGCTTTTATGTAAGCGATAATCCCTGAATCGTCTGATGTGAAGGACTCATATCCGACATCACATAAAAATGCCGCAAGTAAATCGGTGATATTTTCATCACATGGTTTTGGTTCAATTCGTAGTGCTATATAATCTTGCATATATCTATTATTTATATTATTATTTCGCAAAGTTAATCAAAACATTGCGTACAAGCAAAATATGATTCAAAGGAATATGGAATAGGCTGGATTCTAAGTATATATATAGTCACATCAAAATCCAATAACATATTATAAAGACTTACCTCAACTATAGTGCACTTATAATTGTTTTAGAATTAACTACTAAACATGTCTAACTTAAAATAATATTGCATAATGTCCAGACCATTTACATTTGATAGAGTTGTCCGTATGATTATAGCGTTGACTTTAATAGTCTGTACTATATGGTTAATTGGAATCTTAAAAAATGTGCTACTCCCATTTTGTCTGGCTTGTCTCCTTTCATACATAATGGAACCATTTGTAGAATTTAATCAAAAACTACTTCATCAGAAGGGTAGGGTATTGGCCGTATTTGTAACAATATTTGACGTGACTGTAATTGTTGGAATGCTTTTGTACTTCTTTGTTCCATTAGTGTTAGATGAAATAAATCAAATGATGTCAATGGTAAAAGAATATTCAACAAAAACAGTTACTATCCCATTTGTACCCGAAAGTATAACTGAAATAATCGAAAGGAAATTTAATCTATCGAAATTTCTAACAGAACTTGAGAATGGGAAGGGCTCTATATGGTTAGATCGAGGCGAGACATTAGTGGCAAATTCTGTTGAATTTCTCATGCATTCTCTTGAATGGTTACTTACATTTATATATATACTATTTATACTTATTGATTATGATAAACTTGGATCTGGTTTTGAATTATTGATACCAAATAAATATAAACCAGCTGTGCTTCAGATAGCAACCGATTTAAAAGATAGTATGAACAAATATTTTCGCAGTCAACTGTTAATTGCATTTTGTGCTGCAATATTTTATTGTATAGGATTTTCAATAGTGGGGCTACCTATGGCTATAGTCATGGGCATCCTTGTGGGAATATTATATATGATTCCATATTTTCAATATATTACAGTTATTCCTGTTGCAATGCTATGCTTTGTCTCATCCCTAAGTGGCTCAGTCGATTTCTGGGCAATAGTAGGCAAATGTGCTTTGGTATATGTTATAAGCCAATGCATCTGTGACTATATCCTTACTCCAAAAATCATGGGTAAATCATTGGGATTAAATCCGGCAATAATACTTCTATCATTATCTATATGGGGTACATTATTAGGTATTATTGGAATGATAATTGCCCTCCCCTTGACTACCCTTATTCTATCTTACTACAAAAAGGTTATAATCGATCATAAACCACTTTCTGCGCCGACTATAATCTAAACAAACAGAGCCATCTATTAAATTTAGATGGTCGGTTCTTTAACCCTATGATAATTTTTAACAAAATAAATAACTTATATGAATAAATTGACTTATATCTGGCATGATTGTTTTGTTTTTGAGAATGATAAGCTAATGATTATATTTGATTATTGGAAAGATCCATTGACATCTGCAGATTCATTACCATTATTTATTGAATATGCAGATAAAAATAAGCCAATCTATGTAATTGTCAGTCACCATCACAAGGATCATTACTCAAAAAGGATATTTGAATGGTGCAAACTATTTAATGATATCAAATATATAATCAGTAAAGATATAGCTAAATACTCACGCCATATTCTGTCTGACAAATCAATATATAAAGGTCCTAAACCGAATAAAGATTCCGTAATAATACTTTCTGCAGGCGAACGCTATATAGATAAGCGTATTACCATTGAAGCGTATGGTTCAACAGATATCGGTAATTCTTATGTAGTCATGTCCAAAGGTATGAAATTATTTCATGCCGGTGACCTGAATGCATGGATATGGAAAGAGCAATCAACAGAAGAAGAAATTGACAAATCGATAAATAATTATATATCTATCTTACTACAAATAAAATCCATACATATAGATTTCGATATTGTCATGTTTCCAGTTGACTCACGAATAGGAAGTGATTATTACATCGGAGCAAAAATCTTTTTGCAATACTTTGATGTTCGTCATTTTTTTCCTATGCATTTTGGGTTAGGAGATACACCGAGACAACAGTTAAAGTATCAATTAGACGCTACAAAAACTGAATATTATGCAAATCCCACAAGAGGAGAATACATTTGTCTACAATCACCATATTCAACTTTCCTTTATCCAGAAATAATTTGAGAACATTTGTCGCATATACCTGAAATCACATAATTTGCATTATTGGCAATAAAACCATCAGGGAGATTTACTATTGGAATAGCCGTAGAAGGCAAGCAAACTGTGCGATTGCAGTGAGTACATCTAAAATGGACGTGCATATCATGAATCGAATGTTCATGACTTGCTCTGCAAATTTCATATTTTAACAAGCCAGATCCATCATCTACTGTATGGACAACATTATGCTCTATGAAAATTGAGATTGTCCTGAATATCGTTGACTTATCCACCGTTTCCAGAGCTATTTCAATATCCAAATTTGACACAGGTGAATCCACTGACTCTAGATAACGATATACAAGCAAACGTACAGCGGTGGGCCTAATACCGAGATTAGTCAAACGATCTGCAATATCCTGTGGTTGACATTTTATTGAATTTTTATTATCTGCCATTTTATACGAAATATGACGTTTTTCAATTTATCTCAGATTCATTCTTTATACGCTCTTTCCTAAACATCCTTGCAAACAATAAAGAAGAGTCATCCTCGGTTGCCTTTAATTGAAATGATGTTAAAAACACATTATCACTATAATTATCGCTACGTAAGAGTTTGGTTTCTATCCCATATTTGGCCTCATGCAGAAATGAAAGTTCCAACCGATTGACAAACATAGAATCAAATTCACTAAGGCTAAACCTATTTAGTAAAAGTTCAACATATCTCACGGTATTGACATGCCTATAGGAATCAAGGTCGCAATAATTAAAGCTATACTTAAAAACACTATCCGTTGCCTTTAATGCTTTACAATTAGGGATGTCACAACTCTCAATAATATCAGTATGTCTTGCCTGTTTCTCAATAGGAGCTTTCTTTCCAAGTATCATTTCAGATGGAATAGTAAAATGTGAAAGTCCAATGTTGGAATGATTATAAGTATCCATTACCATCCAAATAGATCTGGCATAACCATAGATCTCGCCATTTTGAGATTTAACACAAAATGACCTTTCTGAAAAATGACGGTTAAAACTTTCAATCCAAGTAGATATAACATAACATTGGTTAACCGCCGGATAAGAATTCATTTCAATAGTAAGGCGAGAAAGGACCCAACCCGCATGTATCTTACGCATGGACGGATTACCTATGTCAAGACTATTAGCATGCGCTGTTGCAATGTCAATAAATTTTGCCACTAAAACAGGTAATGATATTTCTTGCTCTGCATTTGCTTCACCGGCTGACAGAAATAGCATCTCTTCATATATGGGACTCATAATTATCTATGTGTATATATCAGTAATTTTAAATAGAATCGCAATTATACAATCTGAATCATTCAAAACAAAAAAAGATAAAATTTATAACCTTAATCATGTCGTTCCTAATTGGATTAAGAATAACAAAAATATTAGTAGAATTATAAAATTTTAATTCTTTAAAGATTCAGATTGGACAACTTCATCCAACACAACCACAAAATTAATAAAAAATTTTTATTATCTTTGCAGACATTTCTGCCAAGAAAAAATCAAATAAAGTTGATCTCAATAAAAAAGATAGTAATCGTATCAATTATTGCATCGCCACTTCTATTAATATGCAGTTGTGGCAGCAGTCGTCATGTACCTATGGGAAGTTATCTTCTTGATAAGGTCAATATAAAGATAAATGATTCTACCGATACATTTAATGAACAAGAAATGAGTGCATATCTACGACAGCTGCCAAATCATAAAATGTTGTGGAGCATTAAGTTTCGACTTGGGATATATAATATGAGTGGCAATGACTCAACAAAATGGTGGAATAAATGGGCTCGTAAACTTGGTGAAGCTCCTGTAATATTTGATTCAACACTAATGGATACAGGTAAAGAACAACTTCAAAAGGCCATGGTCAATCGAGGATTTATGGGTGCAGTTGTTGAGACAGATACGGTAAGGGATGATTCAAAACGTAAAATCCAGGTCAACTATATACTGAATCCAGGTCAACCACATATAATCAATTCAATTGATTATATTTTTCCTGATACCACATTCCGCACATTAGTGTTGAACGACAGTGCATCATTTATTGTAAAACCAGGTCAATCTCTTGATAGAAATCAATTGGATTTACAGCGTGAAATAATCACGCAAAATCTTAGGAATAAAGGCTATTATAATTTTGTAAAAGAGTTCATCACCTTTAGTGCAGACACTACAGAAGGGAGCAAGTCTGTAGATTTGACTATGACTCTTAACCCACCTCATAAAAGCAATTCAAATCCAGTGGTGCCGAATCATGAAAAATTCATGATTCGTAATGTTGTATTTATAACTGATTATGATGCTGCAAAAGATATATCATTGGCAACATACCAAGCACTAGATACTTTAGTCTATAAAAAAATCACGATATTGTATAACAATAAAAAATATCTACGTCCTTCTGTATTATATGAAAATTGTTTCATACATCCAGGTGAATTATACAAGCAAACAGAAGTAGATAAGACTTACCAGGCTTTTTCTCGTTTTGGAATTCTTAAATTTATAAATATTCGCTTTATTCCTCAAGGTAAAATTGGAGACACTTCTCTTCTTGATGCTTATGTAGTGTTGACTCCTGCAAAAAGTCAAAGTATGGAGTTACAGCTTGAAGGGACCAATTCCGAAGGGGATCTTGGAGTTGCAGCATCAGCTACCTATACGCATCGGAATATTGCAAAGGGGTCAGAAACACTTACAGCAAAATTACGTGGTGCATACGAATCTTTAAGTGGAGATCTTGACGGACTTCTCCATAACCGCTATATGGAGTATTCTCTTGACATGGGACTCAATTTTCCCAAGTTCAAGGCTCCCTTTTTAACAGAAAGATTTAAAAGACGTATAAATGCCACTTCTGAACTTAATATTTCAATGTCTTATCAAGAACGGCCTGAATATACTCGTATTATTTCAACAGCAGGCTGGTCATACAAATGGATATACAATAAAAATAGAAATCGATATGTGCTTACTCCGATAGATATAAATTATGTCTATCTCCCAGAAAGCACAAACAATTTCATTGATCAGATAGCTCCAGATAATCCATTGCTAAGATACAGCTATGAAGATCATTTCATAATGCGTAGTGCTTTCTCTTTCTATCATTCAAATAAAAAAGGAAGTAGTCCTTGGCAAAAATCAATACAAAACAATATTTATACTATCCGTACAAACTTTGAATTTGCAGGAAACCTATTATTTGCAATAAGCAATATTCTTGAACACCGTTCTAATTATAGAGAAGATCCTTATAAAGTTTTTGGAATACGATATTCACAATATGTAAAGTTAAATAGTGATTTCTCATTCCTCCATATAATTGACAGTAGGAATTCACTTGCTCTTCATGTTGGTTTTGGAGTAGGATATCCATACGGCAACTCATACGTGCTACCATTTGAAAAACGCTTCTATGGAGGTGGTGCAAATGGCGTCAGGGGATGGGATGTCAGAACTCTTGGACCCGGTTGTTATCCCGGAACAAATTCAATGAGCGACTTTATAAATCAATGCGGAGATATACGTTTTGATATGAGTCTTGAATATAGGACCAAACTATTCTGGGTGCTCGAACTTGGAGCATTTGTTGACGCCGGAAATATTTGGACCATTCATAATTATTCAAATCAACCAGGAGGATTATTTAAATTTAATTCATTCTATAAACAGTTGGCAGCTGCCTATGGATTAGGTATACGAATGGATTTCTCATATTTTCTTCTGCGATTTGACCTTGGAATGAAGGCTCATAATCCTGCTTCAGGACAAGAGCATTGGCCAATTATTCATCCTCAATGGAAAAGAGATTCTTCTTTCCATTTCTCTATCGGATATCCGTTTTGATGGAATAATCCACCAGATTATACTATTGATTATCTAAAACATGTTATTTATGAAAAAGCTGACTATCTTTGATCTTGATGGTACTCTTCTAAACACAATATATGATTTAGGAGAAGCATGCAATTATGCATTACGAAAGTTAGGCTTTAATCAGCATCCTATTCCTGCTTATAATTATATGGTAGGGAATGGTGTGCGTAAGTTGATTGAAAGAGCTCAACCGGATGCAGATGTAAAGATTGTTGACGAATTACTTGAGCTATTTAAAGAATATTACGACATACACTGTATGGATGACACAAAACCATATACCGGAATACCTGAATTGCTTCAAGAATTGACAGATAAAGGAGTAGCGATAGCTGTCGCATCAAATAAATATCAAGAAGCTGCAATACGAATAGTAAAGCATTATTTCCCAGATATTCCGTTTGTCTCAATTCAAGGACAACAAGATGGACGTCCTACAAAACCAGATCCATCTATAGTTTTTTCCATATTGACAGAGCATCCTACTCCAAAATCAGAAGTACTTTATATTGGAGATTCAGGAGTCGATATGGAAACTGCAAGAAGAGCTTGTGTCGAATCTGTTGGAGTAAGCTGGGGTTTTCGTCCCATTTCTGAATTAAGGAATGCATTGGCAGACAATATCGTAAGCTCACCTTCCGAAATATTAAAACTTCTATCCGACAAATTCTGAAGCAACTTAACTTTAAAGTACTCTAACACTAAAAAAGATAGAAATAATAATCTGACGTTTTTAATGTCTAATTTTAAGTACATGACAAAAATTTGAAAACATCGAATTTTGGGGTATAAGTCGGACGCATAAGTATGGTCGAAATCTCTTCCAATCCATATTTGACAAGCGACTTTGCCTTTCTTCCATGTTTCAGAATCCTTATC
>RIAZ01000044.1 GCA_003762615.1 Muribaculaceae bacterium Isolate-037 (Harlan) | reverse complement strand
GGGATGCCCCAGCGGCGGGGGCGGCCTAAACCGCCCCCAAGAGCGGACGGAGGCATGACTATTCTCAAATAATCTAAGGTGGATGTAATTTTTGCCTCATTTTATTTGGATTTTAATATAGTTCGTATGTAGACGCTATAAGTATGCCTATATTACCGTATATACCAGCATTTTCCTCATCTACCTCTACTGCATTATATGAAAAAACAAAATATGGCAAAGCCTTCTCCAGCATTTCTTCACTCTCTATCCCAAATTCCATCAGATAGGAATAACCCATAATACCTGCCGAAAATGAATTGCCTAATTCATACCCTTTTTGACCCCACTTACGAGCGGCAACATAATCAACCGGCACACCTATTCCAAAAAGATACATTCCTGCAAGTTTACCACAACAATATTTGTCGCCGAGGTCAGCACCCATTTTAAATGCCTTCAATGCATCTGAATACCTTTCTTCTTCATACGCTCTTTCTCCTTCTTCGAAATATCGGTCAGCATACTGACCAAATATGGAAGTATTGCCAAAAGTAAAAATTATTATTAAAATTATTTTCTTTATTACATTATTATTCATAGGTTCCACTTGTTTTTATAGTCAATTTTACTCATCAAGAACTTCAAGCAACTCCTGACATTGCTTTACGTTAACCCCCGATTCAATGCTCATTTTTAAATATTCACGTGCACCGGAAATATCTCCTGACTTAAGTTGCTGACGGGCATAATGATAATATGCAGGTATATAATTTTCATGTACCGCAAGTTTGAGCAACATACCAGCCCCTTTAAACGGATCCTTTATGGCTTCCTCCAATCTTGACGCTTGACTTTTGGAATTGTCTTCGTTATAAGGTTGAGAATTATCTGGCGATGGTGCGGGAGTATGTCCGGTTGAAACAATCCTCTCTCTATCTTTCTTATTTATTTCATGAATAAGATTCCGGGAAACCTCAACATCGGTCTTCGCATTTATTGCTTTGTCCGCCCAATATCTTGCTTTCTCATAATCCTCTCTCTTAAAATATAGTTTAGCCAAAGGATAGAATGTACGTACCTCTCCATCTTCCGCAAATCGACGTAATTCTCCAAAATTATTCCGATGAATGGCATCGAGAACTCCATCCTCAGTCTCTGGAATAATATCGGACACACCATTATCTGTGTTATGATTATCTGCAGGCTGCTTAGTCTCTTTCAAACCATTGATTTTTTCAATAAGCAGAGTAGCTTCTATTGAATCCCCCGGACACGCCAATGCCTTTATCGCAAATTTGGATGCCTCTTCATAATTCAAACTGTCAACCATACATCTTGCGTATGGTAAGAATGCTCTTACTGAATCCTTATTGGCGAATCTCAATAATTCCGCACAGTTATTTGTCTCTATAGCCAATGTCAACAATTCCTCCTGTGTACGGCTCTGACGATTTGCAAGCCAGACCAATCCCACTGTCAAAGCAATTCCTCCTGCCACTAAAATTGCGGTCAGGGAATATTTTGAGATTCTATGAAAAACAAACTTCTTACCACGCTTATGACGAGCCAACAGACGCGTCACGTTACCCTCGTGATTTTCTGAAGAAATATCAACGCCAAGATTTTTCGCAAGGAGCTCAACCGAGGATGTACGATCCACCTTATCCTTGCGCATCCCTGATATGATAGCATTCACTATATGGGCGGGGATATCTTCCCCGAGCATCCCGGTTATCACTGTTGCCGAAATCTCAGAGGATTTTACGGGCTGTTTCCCTGTCAGCAGATACAGCAGCGTCGCACAGAGGGCATACACATCTGCCTGTGGAGTAAATTCATACAGTCCCAGATATTGCTCCGGAGGAGAAAATCCCTCACTGCATCCCGCGTTAGTCAGTTGGGAGGTTGCGTTCCCTTTCTTATCATAATGCTTAGACTGTCCGAAGTCTATGAGAACAGGACGCAAGGAATCGTTATCCTCCACCGTGAGGATTATGTTCTCATGCTTGATGTCAAGATGCGTCAGCATGTGCCCATGAATCACTGAGACCGCCTGCAAAACCGGACGCATCACACTCAATGCTTCTTCCACCGTGAGAGGCTTTCCTCCATTATTCTTAACATATTGACGGAGGTTGCACCCATCAATATACTCCATAGCATAATACGCCGTGTTGTTGGTTCTGAACACTTCCCCGACTGACACAATATTGGGGTGAGAGATATTCTCCCGGTTCAATCTCCTTGCCTCAGTTATGAAGTCATGCAGCCCGGTTTCTATGGTCTGTGCGTTTGTTTTCAGATACGACATAGTGTCGCCATCCCCGCGTTCACAGAGTTTATCCGGGAAATACTCCTTCAACGCGAAGATAAGACCGTCAGACTGCCGTATGACCTTATATGTAATACCGAAGCCACCGGCTCCAAGAACTCTTGATACAACATACCGAGCCGTGGAGGAAACGACGACTGTCCCCTCAGACAATGCTCCGGATATCTTCTTCGCGTCGCCCATATCAGCTGAACAGATCTTTAAAGAATCTTATGATTTTTTGTCCAGTAGTCTCGACAGACGGGATAACCTCTATCGCAGTCATATTTAAACTGCCGAGAGGAGCCGTATCCACCACATTCACATCGTAATCCTTCTTATAAGAAACGCTACCACGCGAGGCTGTATCCTCAACGCGCCCTATCCCTATGAGATATGCCGTATTGTTGTCGGGACTTCCGAAACTTTTATCTGCGATAAGCCGGATCTTATCCTTATCGCTTTCATCTGATGACAAAAGTGAAAACAATTCCCCGTCATCAATCATATTCAGGACACCGTCAGTACAAAGGAAAAAATAATCCCCCTCTTCCACATCCTCAATCTGTAACGTAGTGGCGGCAGGTCTCTCCAGTCCTTTCTCAACGTGTCTGATACACCGCGTAATGACATTGCTTCTCGAATGACCAATGGCTTCCTCCGGTGTCAGATTGCCGGAATGCACCAACTCGTTGACCAACGAGTGATCCTCACTCTGATACAGGATGCCGACCCCGGGCCGTATATGATAAATCCGGCTATCGCCCATGTGGGCACAGAATACACCTCCCGCATGAAAGCAAACGAATGTCATTGTCGTCGCCATTGCCTGCGTCTCCTTGGAAATCTGTTTAGACAGCGATGAGAAGGCATGGTCGAGCACCTTACGGAAGTCCTCATAGGTAAAGATATCCGACAAATCAATCCCAGACATACAGTCACCTATAGCGTCGGCCACCGTGCGGCTTGCCACCTCCCCTTTATCCTGTCCCCCAACACCGTCGCAAACTACAAAAAAACGGTCTGACCCACAAGGGACATCACTGTCTGGGAAACGCGCATCCTCCTGATTCGCACGCTTTCCTATCTGACAGAATGAATATGGTTGTTTTAATTGAATCTTCATCTTACATCTTTGTCAAATCTGAATCTGGTCTGTCCCATTATGATACCGTCTCCGAAATTCAAGGAAACCGATTCTCCCTCCAGTAGCGGATTATTGTTATGTAGAACCGGATTTGTAGCTTTAAGTACATTCAGTTTGAATGAGTAACCCCTGTCTGTCCTTTTGACCTCTATCTCTACTGACCGGCGCGATATGCTTGAATCATTTCTAATAGCGATGTCTGACTTTTCCACCTCATCATACCTTCCAATCACATTCTTCCCATCCTGAAGAGGAAATTCCTTATTCAACCATCCTCTGCGCAACAATATGAGTTTCCCTTTGAACATCTGAAGTTGTTCTGTAATTATTATCTCCTCCGTATTTTTCCTCACATCAACACCACATTTTCCCTTACAGGATGGACATGGGATAGCACGATGTCCGGGTTTTTCGGTCACAAATCCAAATTCCATCTTCTTGCAGTGAGGACATGTTATCTTATATGTGATCCCCACTATGAAATCATCATGAAGTTCTATGACCGGAAGTGAAGAATTATCGGCGACAACCGGAGTCGGGGAAGGTGCGGCTGATTGTAAAGGTTCTGAAGACTGCGTAGGAGAATCAGACGATGTCAAAACGTCCATCCCTTTGAGACGCAGCTGTTTATCCGCACCACAATAAGGACATCTCACGCCATAAACGCCTGATAATGCAGGGCGTGAAAGTCTTATCTTCTTCCTACACTCCGGATTAAGGCAATTGAATACAATATAATCTACCGTTCCCATAAATCAGTAGATAATGTCTTGAACAATGGTATCCGCTCCAAATTCATCTGTAATTTCATGCCCGTTATGTGCGAGATATTTGTCATCTCCTGTTATAGCAAGTTCCACATCATCGACAGTGATCACATCAGAGACTTCGCCCATCACATTTCCATTATAATCTGTAACGAGATCAAAGACATCATCGCCATCAACATCGACCATCACGAGCCGATTTCCAGCGACATCCTGAAAAGCCGCTGTCGTATAACTTTCCCCCTCCACAGTATATACTCTATTTATCTCACTAAAATTTATCACATCATTCATATCTATATCGTCGGGATCAATCCGGTCTTCAGCAATAATTGCATCTGCTACTTCATCAGAATCTAATGTTTCTTTTCCAGAGACGGGAGATTCTGCAATTTCATTCTCTACAGGAACAGCCGGGTCAATTTCCATTACCTCCGAAACACTATTCCCGTTTTGCTGTGATGTGATAGGTTCTTCTTCAGGTATAACTTCCATACCGGAAGAGGAAGGATGAGCTGACGATATACCGGAAGATACGGAAGAGCAGGATGATGAAGTGACATCGGCGTTTCCGGCACCTGACACATCTTGTACTGACGCGCCACAATTTTCGCTTTGGGAATTAGTTTGTTCAATCCCCGTATCTTCATTTTCGCCATTATCCCCTCCAAATTCTGATATTATTTTCGAACTTGCCACCCCCGTCATGACAGCTGCGGCAGACGTTGTCGCATAGGTAGCAAATTTTTTCTTGCTTTCACCGGAATTACCTTTTGCCGGCGGATTAATTGTGGTTGTTACACTCATAATGTCTATTTGTTTAGTGACACAAAGTTAACAGTATGATTCATACCAAAACAAATTTTTCAAAATATATCGTGTGAACCTTGCGGGTTCGTGTACGAATTGACGATTCTAAAAACATCAACCTTACCATTTACTTATTACGATGTCATGCAGGCTGGAGGGTGCTATCAGCTGAGGATGCTGTTCCCCCTTGCTGCGTCTTAACACATCTCCATACATATATTTGAAAAGTTCAATAACCGTTATCTGCCTGTTATTATCCTTATCAGCTTTCCCCCTTAGACCTTTCAGTAAAGCTTGCGTAAAGAAACCGGCACCTATAAAAGGACTTTCAACGGAATACTCATCCGACCGACAGGAAACAAAGAAAATCTGACCCTTGGCACCCTTTACGGTTTTCTTCCAACCGTCGTCTGTCGCATTTTTTGCCATGGAACCGGCATAACACGCATCTATAAAGCAAATCTTTTCACTTGCCTCAGAACCTGATAAGATTGAAATCAAGTCATCGTATGAGATTGCTTTATCATAACCGCAGATTGCACCAGGCATTCCATGTCCGCTAAAAAAGAATATCACACGATCCCCTTTTTCTGCTCGATTGCATATAGCTCTGAGTTTTTCAAGCACATTTTCACGCGTCACATTCTTACTGGTGAGCAATGTTATATCCTTTGTTTGAGTCTCCATAACCTCCTTAAAACGTTTTGCATCCTTGGTGGTCTGATTTAGATTAATATCCTCGTTACCATAATTGGATACCCCCGTTGCTAAAACGAAAGTTCTGGCTTCTACATTCCCCAAGGAAATAATCATGAATAAAAGGGATAATACTATTTCTTTCATACTTAATATAATTATTTAGCCTTACATCGTGAACACTGTCCAAGTTCAATATCAAATTCAGATATCGGGCGACCACACTTAGGACACAGAAGAATACGCTCTTTTTTCTTCCGTAAATCCTTTAATCGTTTGGTGTCTCCACTAAATATAAGCCCGACTACAACAGGAGCACTTGCAATCAATATATACCTCGTATTGGGATCTATATTAATACCCTTAATTGATCCTATTACAGCACATAGTCCAATCACTGCCAATCCGGATAGTTTCGATATCCATCCGGTTATCTCAATTTTCTTCTCTTGTTTCATCTCTTTATCCTTCTGATGCTTTAGAAGTTTACGAAGTTGCTTAAATTCATAGACATACGAATCATCCTGAGCAAATGCACGATGAGCCGCAAACACAAAGCTATTTGCACCCCCATTCCCAAGTCGGATTATATCAGACTCTTGAATTTGTTTGGCAAAGACTCTATGAAATTCACCATTTTCATCCCTGACAAATGTACCATTTGAAGATTTCAAATCCTCCAGTTTCCATCTGCCATTATCTAAAATGGATATCTTTACATGCTGTCCACTAACAGCATCCCTATCAGAAGGGATTTTAACGGGAGATCCGACATACCTGCCAATAATTACTTCAGAAGCCATATCATTATGTTTTTTTCTTATTCAAGTAAAATTCATTTATCCTTTCCTTATAATCTTTTAGAAGTGGTTTCGGCACATTTAAAGAATAAGAATGTACGCCACAATCAGAAAGAATTAGTTTCTGTTTGAGCACGCTTATCTCTGACAAGAATGTTTGATTTATAATCAAACTTCTTCCCAATCGAATAAAAGGAGATAGTCTTTCCTTTGGCCAAGTCATGCGTATCAATTCCTCGATCTTAGAAATTCCAAGAGTTATCAGATGAGTTTCTCCGTCCATATATTTTAGATGAGTATAATTGCCATTTGCTTGAAAATAAGCAATTTTTTCCAAATTTATTATAAGCAATTCATCCCTTGTGTTAAGACATAATTTATACATTCTAAACAGTGATTTAATTGATTCTCTAAATAAGAGATCTGGATAATTTATATATACCTAAAAATCACTCATATACATATCTGATATTTTTACATTTGCTAAACAAGTTAATCTAAAACGACTTGCAAATGTATTTTTATTTGATTTTTTATTATCAGAAAACTGTGATTTTCAAATATTATTTATAAATTTGCATTTAAATAAGTATCTCTTATTTAGAGATATGGATAATTCCTAAACTTAATTTGCCATTTAATGCTTATAATATTTCCCAAATTATAAAGTTGACTCACACATTTATATTTTTACTGAAGTTTCGCAAGCTGCACTTCAGTAGTTTACAGTTTATAGTTTAAGGTTTAAGATTCACGGAAATCCATGAATCTTTTCATTATAAAAAATTTAATAATAATAAACCATAAACTTTAAACCATAAACTATTTAAGTGAAGCAAGTTTGCAAACTTGCTTCACTTAAATAGTTTTATTGCAGTAAATAATTACAATCAAAGTTTCATAATGATAGAATCAGTTTTTTATTTAACCAATTTTGATTAATTTTGTGGAAAATTACAGTTCGCGAAATGAACATACGTTTCACACTACTGATTTTTATCGCTTTCTTTTCGACGGCAATGCCTCTCTTCGGACGTGGCAATGCCGCCGATCACGCTGTTTACGGGAATGTTTACGCTACTGGCAAGGATCCGGACCTCATCGACATAAGTTATTCTTGTGCCGCGCCGACTCCACAAATTTCCGACCTAAAACCTCTGCCTGATGCAAAGCCGGGGGGCACCTGGTGGTGGGATCTCGCGAAACGTGGCAAACTCAACATGCAGGACACCACCGTAAGATACCCCCGCTTCCTCAAATTCTGCGTCGATGTCTACAACTGGGGCGACCGATTCTTCAATTCATACGACCCGGCATACGTGGTCGGTACCGGTAAACGCTGGAAAGTCAGAGTGCTCAACGACAACTGGGTCGACAGCTATGCCATGACCCTGCCTGGAAAGATGAGGACAAAGATGCTAAGCAATCTTTATTCCAATATAGGCGGATACATACAGTATATGGCGGTGAGCGTCGGTGCCACCTACGACTTGGCAAAATTTTTCAGCAACGACCCAATCCAACATAAGAAATGGGAATTCGGCTTCAACTGCGCCCTGTTTAACGCCGAGATACATTATCAGGAGAACACCGGAGGCACTTTTCTACGACAGTTCGGCAAATATCATGACGGACATTTAATCAAAGAGAGATTCCCCGGCGTAGAACTTTATAATTTCGGAATCGAGGCTTATTATTTCTTCAACAACAAACGGTATTCGCATGGTGCCACCTATAACTTCTCCAAGATACAAAAGAGAAGCCAGGGATCGTTCATGGCGGGGTTCAACTACAACAACCTCAAGATCGGATTCAACTTCAAGGAATTGCCAGAGAATCTCCTGCCCTATCTCACAATTCCGGCATCATACTATCTATTCCATTACAAATCTTATTGCGCCCTATTCGGATATGGCTACAATTGGGTGATAAAACCGAAACTTCTTTTCAACCTCACCGCAATGCCCTCGATTGGATTGAGCCATTGCTACGAGGATTCTCTTGAAGGGGAGAAATTCATGTTTGCGATGAACATCAACGCCCGTATGTCGCTTACGTACAATCTCGGGAATTTCTTCTTCAGCCTTATCGGGAAGATGAACGGACACTGGTACAAGAGCGGCACGTATTCCCTCTTCAGCTCTGTCGAAAACTTCTCCGCCAACATCGGATTCCGTTTCTGACACCCATTTTACGGTCTATAAATCGTTTTTTAGCCCTCAATCCGCATGGTTTAGCCCCTGTCATGACGATTATTTCGCAATAATTGATTATTTTTGCAGAACCTAACAGATGGTACCCTTTCAAAAAGGAGTTTCAGACAACTTCAACAGTCGGACACCATCAATCCACAACCAGACATGACAAAACAAGTTTCTACTTACGCCCGCCGACAGGGCGAAGGCAACAGGTATCTCCTACCGTTCATTCTCATCACCTCACTATTCTTCATGTGGGGTTTTGCCCGCTCCATCCTTGACGTGCTCAACAAGCATTTCCAGGAATCGATGGAAATCTCAGTGCTCCATTCCACCATGATTCAGGCCACCACCTACGTGGCGTATGCCCTCATGGCACTCCCCGCCGGAATCTTCATAACGCGCTATGGCTATAGGCGTGGCGTGGTGTTCGGGCTTCTCTTATTCGGGTTCGGCGCACTCGCCTTCATTCCCGGCGATGCCATCGGATCATTCGGCATATTCCTTGCCGCTCTCTTCGTGATCGGCTGCGGTCTGGCGGTGCTGGAGACTGCCGCCAACCCCTACGCCGCTAAATTAGGCGCACCGGAGAAGGCTGCAAGCCGGCTCAACTTCGCCCAGTCGTTCAACGGACTCGGCTGCATACTCGGTCCGGTGCTCGTGGGCGGATTCCTATTCTCCGACGAAAACAGTTCGGTAGCCGTCCCCTACGCCGCGATGGGATGCGTGGTGCTACTCGTCGCCCTTCTCTTCTCCCGCGTGCAACTCCCCGAAATCGGTGACTCCGACAACGATTCAGATAACGTCACCAGCCACAACACCTCTCTCGGCAAGACAATAAGCAGCCTATGGTCATCCCCAAGATTCAGATATGGCGTCATAGCCCTTTTCTGCTATGAGATAGCCGAGATAGCCATCAACAGCCTCTTCATCAACTACGTCACCTCCGACGGATGGATGGATAAGATGACCGCCACATGGGTGCTCTCCTTCGGTGCGCTCGGGCTCTTCCTTCTTGCCCGTATCACCGGAAGCGCGATAATGAACTATGTGCGTGCAGAGAAAGTGCTCCTCATCTGTGCTGTCATGACCGTTGTCGGCGCGCTCCTCGTCACTCTGAACATCGGCACCCTGTCGCGTGCCGGACTCTTCATCTGCTACGCATTCGAGGCGATAATGTTCCCGACGATATTCGCCATCACCATCAGCGGCTGCGGATCATCCACAAAGATAGCATCCTCATTCCTAATGATGACCCCTCTCGGCGGAGCGGTCGGCACGTTCCTAATGGGATGGGTGGCGGCACAGACCGACATGTCTACCTCCTTCATCGTCCCGACGATAGCCTATTGCGCCGTGCTCCTATACGCAATGAGGCAAGTAAAGAGATAACCACACATATACAAGCCTCTCTCCTGCTCAGATAACTAAAAAAGAATATGATTCCTGAAATATGTTGCATAGGGCACATTACCCTCGACAAGATAATAACACCACGTCTTGAAACCTATATGCCGGGAGGCACAGCCTTCTACGTGGCTCACGCACTCGCCAACCTTGACCACACCGGATTCCGGTTGCTCACCTCCGTCGGTCCCACGGAAATGGGAGCCGTGGAGGATATACGCAAGCGCGGCATCGAAGTAGACGTCATTCCCAGCCGTAAGTCGGTGTTTTTCGAAAATAAATATGGCGACAATCCCAACGACCGCACACAGCGCGTTCTCGCCAAGGCAGACCCCTTCACTGTAGACAACCTGAAGGATGTAGAAGCCAAGATATTCCACCTCGGCACTCTCCTTGCCGACGATTTCTCACTCGACGCACTGAAATTGCTCTCGTCAAAAGGTATAGTCTCGGTCGATGCGCAGGGTTATCTCCGCGAGGTCCGTGGGGAGCAGGTGCATCCCGTGGATTGGGCAGACAAGACAGAGGCTCTAAAATATATCGATATTCTGAAGGCGAATGAGAAGGAGATGGAGACGCTGACCGGCACCACGGACCCACGCGAAGCGGCACGTCGGCTTGCCGCATGGGGATGCCGCGAGGTTCTGCTGACGCTTGGCGACAGAGGTTCGCTGATATATACCGACGGCAAATTCTACGACATTCCCGCCTACCCCACGACCGACGTGGTTGACGCGACAGGTTGTGGCGACACCTACATGGCAGGCTATCTCTACAGCCGGAGCCGTGGTGCCGACTACGTTGAGGCAGGTAAATTCGCCGCCGCCATGTGTACAATCAAACTCGCCCACACCGGACCCTTCAACGGCACCGAAGCCGACATCCGCCATCTCATCGGCTAAAGTTATATCAGAAGCGGTTCCGCAGGTGCTGATGCGTCAAGAAACATGACATAGTAGACAGGCATGTATACAATCCCTTTGGGACCGGTGCTAACTTCACGGGTATTGCTGAACACAATGCCCCTATCTATTCCATAATCCTTGACACTGAGGAAACGCGTCAGAGCACTGTGGACCGTGTAGTCTTTCCCGGATTTCACCTCCACTGGGAGAGGACTCAATGTCGCGTAGTCATTGATTATAAAATCCACTTCGCCAACCTTGCGGTTGTCGTAGTAGAACAGTCTGTGACCATGAGCCTGTAGCTCCTGCGCCACCACGCTCTCATATACAGAACCTAAGTTGACACTACGCTCATCATTAAGCACAGGAGCCACATTATAGCGGAACAACAGATTGGTCAACATGCCGACATCATTCATGTATAGTTTCACCAGATTCTTGACAAGGGACTCCACCAACGGGAATTTGGGATTCGATATGGCGTCAACCCCCAATGCAATACCCGACGACAGGAGATACTCAAACTCTTCCCGGTATTGCGAGAAGCGTGCCCCTTTCCTATCGTCTATCTCCTTTGCCACAAGACGTTTTTTCTTATTTTCCATCTGTGAGGGCAACATCTCATATATTCTCCGGATACGCAACCGTTTTCCATAATCCTCTTCATACTTTGATGCGTCTGCGAGATACATTCTATGGATATCCTCCTGAACCTGACGAATCTCCGACATATTATGGGTGCCGATATATGCATTGACAGCATCCGGCATACCACCTACAAGCAGATACCGTCTGAAAAGATCCATCACCCGGTTATGCAAACCTTCCATTACCGACTCATGTTGAAGAAATTTCTGTTTCATGACAGCCAAAACATCTGCACCAAAGTCATTGGCAATAAGAAATTCCTCGAAATCGAGTGGATACATCTCTTTTCGCACTACGCTGCCGACCGGCAACGAGGTTGTATCTCGTAGGGAAAGACCCAGAAAACTTCCGCTGGCAATGAAGGAGTAGCGTCTATCTTCCCTAAGGAATTTAAGCCATGTGATGTATTGGGGATATTCCTGTATCTCGTCAAGAAATATCAGTGTATCAGAGCAGTCTCCGAGACGACTCCCGTACATGGATGACAGAAGAAGATAGAAATCTTCTACCGATCTCACATTCTTGAAAATTTGCAGGCCTTCATTGTCCTTCACAAAATTCAGTTCTATGAAATTCGGAAACAATTCCTCACCTACATTACGTATGATATACGATTTACCAACCTGACGTGCGCCCTCGACAAGAAGAATCTTGTCTGAACCCGACGACAGATGATTGGCGATAGTCTTTCTTATCTTACGGAACAACATAAAATTCACTTTTAAGATTACTTAGCAATCTCTAAGATTGTTAATTTAGTTACTTAACTCCGCAAAATTACACTTTTCAAATAATTTCAGCAATAAAAAATACACTTTTCAAACTTTTTCAACCCGTTTTTTTTACACTTTTCAAAATATTCAGAGTTATGGAACACACGAAGAAAAGAAAGAAATAAAAGAAATTTTAATATAATTTACTCAAAATCAATTTCTTTTATTTCTTATATTTCTTCGTGCTAATCCCTTCTTGTTATAATCCGCAAAACGAAACGTGCAACGCTCCTAAAACGAAACGTGCGAAAAATAAAACGAAACGTGCAACAATCACAAAACGAAACGTACCATCGGTTCGCTCTCTCATCGAAGTCCAAGCCCCACTCCACCCCGCCCTATCCAGTCGCCGGCTAAAGCAAATTAAAGGGCGCGAACCAAAGCAGGTTCGCGCCCTTTTGTCTGGCGTTGTCTGACCGTTATAACGTCATTCGAACCACGAGTCAACCGTCTTTATGGCATCTTCGCGTTCGATGTTGAACCTCGCCCACTCCGAGGCGTAGTCTGCGGCCTTGTCGTGGCCGGGGTTGGTGAGCGCGAGTATCTGGTGTGTCTTGATCGCGTCTTCCTCGGTCTGTGAGTACCTGCTGCGGATTACGCCGTTTATCAATGAGTCCCGGCTGTCATCTGCGGCCTCTATCAGAGTGCCGCCGTCATCTTCCGGGCCGGTGTAGGCATAGGCGGTTACCGGCTTGAAGCCCTCGGGGGCGTCCGCCGGCACATGGTTCTCGATTTTCTCCTCGTTGAGATACACGAGGCAGCGGCCGCCGTCGTAGCGGCTGAACGTCATTCTTTCCAAATAGATTTTCCTGTTCATGTCTTCTGTTGTTTTTGCCGTCGCCCCGTGTGTCCGGGGGTCAGGTGAATTTGTAGAATTTCTTTCTCTGCTTGTTGATGAACTCCTTGATCACCGTGACAGTCGGAAGGTCGGCCGTCGAGAAGTCCTCCGTTGCCTGGTCTATCATGACCTTGGATCCTGAGAACGAGTAATACTCCCCGTCTTTCCATACGTAGGCCGGGCTTTCGGATTCGGGGTTGTCCACATGGTCTATGACCTTGTAGCGGATGGCGATGCGCTGCCTCGGGGAGCCGTCGTCATTCTTTTCAATAACCGAATCGTCTATCCTGTAGTCGAGCAGCAGTATCAGCTTTTCGTTCTCGTTTCCGTCCGGATAGCAGACGATGTCCTCGATGGACCTCTTCTGCTCCGGGGTCATGCCCTCGAACGGGGCCTTCTTGCGGCGGTTCTTTATGACCTTGCCGAGTCTTTTTTCCATATTGAGTGATTTTAGTAGATTCCGTGTGTCGGCGTGGGAGGCGAACCCCACCCTGCTCGCGCATTTGAGCCTTATATCCCTTTCGGAATATCCCTTCTTCCGGAGCCTCGCGACCTGTCGGCAGAGGGCTTTCTTGTTGCGCTTGCGCAGCATCAGCCTGTCATGGTAGAAAACGTATCCGCACAGGTCGTTGCCCGTCCACATGGGGCGCACGTTCCAGCTCCGGTTTATTTGCAGGTGGTAGTCGCGGGCGAGTATGAGGACGGAGAGCTCGACCATCAGGTGAAGGAACGTCTTGTCGCGGTGCTTGATGACGATGTTGTCGGCGAAGCGGCTGTAATGCCTCAACCCCTCGCGGACATAGCCCTCGAACTTGCGGTTGAGATAGTCCACGCCTTTTGAAAGCTCGGCGGCCTGTTCCTCCGTCCGGCAGGTCAGCAGACAGTCGGAGACGTACCTCCCCTGCCAGTAGCGTAACTTGTCGATGTCGTCGGACAGCCCGAAGCAGCGGATTGCGAGCCTGTCAAAAGGCGCGAGATACATTCCCGACAGTATCTGCGACAGCTTGACCCCGAGCACAAGCCCGGAGCTGAAGCTGTCGATGAACTCGTCGAGGAAGTGCAGGTGTACCGGGTCCTTTATCTTGGACCTGATACGCTCCTTCATGATTGTGTGGTCTATGTTCTCAAAATAGTGGTGGACGTCGAGCTGCACAAAATAATATACCTCGTCCTGGCTGCACCGTCTCAGCTCCTCCATTTCCTGTCGGACGAAGAAGTGGGTGCCCCTGCCGGGAACACACGCCGGGCTGCGGTGATGGAACGTGTCCATGAGCCAGCGCTCCACCGGGAGCATGGCCGACCACTGTATGACATGGTCGCGGACTTTGGACTTGTGGACGATTCTGTGCTTGGGCTTAAACACCTCCTTCGGCTCGTACCCGGAGGTGCGGTAGCTGCATGTCGCATACGCGCGGAGAAGTTCCGCGAGGTTCTGCTCGAGGTTTTCGGCGAAGCGGTCGATGTCGTGCCTCCCGTACTTGTTGGCCGAGTAGCCCCTGAAGCCTCTCTCAAAGTTCTCCGGCGTGGCGACGGCGGAGGAAATGTGGCCTTTCCTTTTCATGGTCCGGTGTCATTGGTGTCATTGTCGGTGTCTTGTCGGTTCTGTCTGCTTTTTCCCGGGTACTGCCGTCGGGGATGGCTTGCGCCAGGCCTACCGGCACTTCCTGTCATCGTTGTCTTTCACCTTGGGGTGCGGTCCCGTCCTGTTTTTTTGACGGCGCGGGAGCTGACAGACTTGACCGCGCCATAAAGTTGAGGGGCGAGCCGTAGTTCGCATTGGACGTCGAGACACCATTGTTCACATTCAGGTACTCAAGCCCGGCATTGCCACCATTGTCCGCATTACCACCACGGGCAGGCACACGAAGCCCCGAAACGGCTCTCCAGGACGACAACCGGGATTCCTTCCGGTTTCCGGCTGCAAATTTAACTAATTTTGTCAATATGGAAAAATGTCAATGTGCTCTTTGGCGGTGTGTGCCGCCGGTCGGCGCTATGCCGGTGGGGTCGGCACTGCGCGCCTCCGGGGTTCTTTGGGCTCCGCAGGGTTCCGGAGCGTGCCGGGCGTCCCGGTGCCACCCACGTTCCCCTGCGTACCCCTCAGCTCCCCGGAGTCCGCTCAGACAGCCAGGAAGGGCGTCGTGTCCCAGTTCTCTTCTGCTTCGCAGAGGGGCGAGCCGTAGTACGCAAAGGACGACGAGACACCATTGTTCACATTCAGGTACTCAAGCCCGGCATAGCCACCATAGTCCGCAAAACCACCACGGGCAGGCACACGAAGCCCCGAAACGGCGTTGTCGTTGTAGTAGCCGTCGGCATAATAGGTTGAGGATGTCGCGCCGGTTACGGTCGGCACGTGGCAGAGGTTCTGCATCGAGAGCTGCTTGGGGTATTCCCATGTGCTCGCGGTCTTGGCCGCCGGCGTCGTGGCTACTTTCGTCAGTCCTGAAAGCGAGTTCATGGAGTAGGCGCTGTACAGCTTCGGCACGACATAAATGTCGGCCGCGCCGCCGGCGATCTTGTTGATGAGTATGCCGCGCTCCCACCGGCCCATATAGCCGAAGAAGTTCTTTAGTCCGAAGAACACCGGCACCGGGGCCGTGTAGAGCGTCGACCCGTCCGCGCCCTTGACCGCGTAGTTGACCGAGCCGCAGCCGTCGGCGAGGGAGACGCCGACATTCGTAGGCAGGAACGGAAGGGAGCCGAAGGTGTTGGGGTTGTCGGCTGCCGACGCGCTCCACCACGACCCGGCGCCGGTAACACCGTTGCCGAGGCCACCCTGCCAAAGCCCGTTGGCATCCTTGTTGGCGTTCACTGCGGACTGCAC
>RIAZ01000043.1 GCA_003762615.1 Muribaculaceae bacterium Isolate-037 (Harlan) | reverse complement strand
TAGTTTTCATGAGAAAAAGCGTCCAAACTTTTCCTTTAAATTACTAATTTTCAGGGACTTTTGCAAATTTAATCGACTAAAAATTAAGTGTTTAACAGCATAAATTTAATTTTTGTCATCTACTAAACAGGAGTACAGTTCAAAATTGGTCGTTTCGGCAATGACGAAAGTGATTTGATATTTGATGATATAGTTGAGGGAAACATCTTGCAGATGGCTGATAAGGTAGTGGAATTGCTGAAATCCAAATACCTTATTTCCCCGATACATTATGAGGGTATGCAACGAGTCGCCACTCTTGAGATTCCGGAGAAAGCACTACGTGAGATGCTATATAATGCTATAGTGCACAAAGACTATCGGGGCTCCGCCATAATGATGTGGGTTTATAATGACCATGTTGAGTTATGGAACGAAGGAGAGTTGCCGGAAAATATGGATGTTTTTACTTTATTGAAAAAGCATAAGTCGCGTCAACGCAATCCGAAGATTGCGAACGTGTTTTATCGTGCCGGACTAATTGAAATATGGGGTCGTGGCATAAATAAGATACGCACTGAATTTGAAAAAGTAGAGATGCCTATGCCTGACTTTGAAGAAACCGAAGGCGGATTGATGGTGTCTTTCAAAAGGAAGCACCCAGCACATCAAGACAAGGGTTCAGATAGTGCCACCACACAAGTTACCACACAAGTTACCACACAAGTTACCACACAAGTTCAGGCACTGATGACGGCAATTGGCAATGAAGAAATGTCAGTAAAGCAGCTTATGGAAGCCTTGAATCTAAAGAATCGTCATAATTTTTTGGATAATTATCTAACGCCTGCGATTGAAGGTGGATTATTGACACCTATTTTCCCAAATCAGCCACGCCACCCGCGGCAAAAATATCGCCGAAAATAAAAATTATATTATAATCTTTGCACAACAAAAGGGTAGTTTCCCCTTGAAAGAAACACTTCGTTTGCGTGAACAACGATTTTACGGATCGGCAGTAGCCGATTGGAAAGAGTATCCGTCTGGACGCTCTTTTTTCATGCTCTTTTTTCATACCCCATATAGAATTTTTGCCAATAATATCCTGAAATTCCAAATATTATGACTAACTTTGCCATAGGCACAATGTCGTTGCCGAAAAAAACGATACAGCAATGTGTAAACTGATTTTACATATATTCATCGCTTGTTCCATCTTGATTTTCATGGGAATGACGAGTTGTGCCAAAAAACAAGGTAATGCTAATTCTGCCCAACCAAAAGTTGAAAAAGAGATAGACTCATTGCACTTGCACCCACTTGGTCGTATTATTGAAGATACTATTGTCGGACCGTGGATGTTAAAAACTATAATTTCCCCCAACGATGCCCTTGTAAAAAGTGGTGAATATACATTTGGTGATTCTTCGGTATTCGTAACTCTATCATACAAAAATCATCCTCTTTTCACGGATAAAGAGATTCGCACTAAAGATTTAATGGACGTGGAGCATCAACTAATGGCCAAAGCAACTCTCTACCGGGTGATATTACGGATATGAAAAAATTATTGCAGTATATCCAAGCAAAAGATAAGCATAAAAAAGATTAATTCATGAAATATAACAATAAACGATTTTGGATATACGAGGCTTTAATGCTTACTGTTTCTGTAATATCTATATTACTTAATCCGGCTCTTTGTTTTTTCGGCTTCAAGGAGTATTTAAATTCCCACGGCATGATATGGTTTGCTGTATGGATTATAGGCTTTATGACTTGTGCCAGACTTGGCTACGCGAAAGCGCAACATAATTATTGGGTTAAAGTAACATTCATCGTATGGGGTATTTTGTGGGGATTGCTATTTATCCCATTTGCTATTTACATATCTTTTATCAAACATGACGGATTTATTGCTTTGGCCATTTTATCTGGTGTGTTCTGGCAAATAGTATTCACTTTAATACCTTTGGGAGTGGCTATATGGTATTACAAAAGCAAATTCTATGAATAATAAGGTATTTTGGATTACTTATGCGGTTGCCGTCATACTGGATGCTATCATTTGCGTCGGACTACCATTCAACGAGGATAATCTGATATTGATTGCTGCGATGTTGTTGCTATTGGTGACGATAACCATATACCATTGTAATAGCAAAAGAGTATCATTTGTGAATTTGATAATAATGATAGCCTACTCTGCTCTATTGGGTTATAATCTGTTGTTCAACAGTGAGCATGGTGCCGGATGTACGTGGTGGTTTTACTTGCTGATGCTCTCTCTTGTTCAATTCGTTACATTGGTTATTTATATGATAATTAAAAATATTGAGAATTGGAGGTTGAAATAAGAGATGAGCACCAAAAGATAAAAACGCCTCCGATTATTCATCTCATGAGAAATAAACCAGGATACACTTTTTAGTGTTATATATTTTGAATTATTGATTTTATGGTGTATTTTTGTGCCATAAAATCTTACCGAATATGATTACAATAAAGACAGAACAGGAAGTTGAGGCATTCCTTCATGAATTTAAACCGAAATTTAATATCTGGGGAATAATCTTCCTGCACCGTGATAAAAATGAGGACAATCTGTATATCATTCCATGAAGCGGAGCATCCACTTAATTACCCATTCAAAAATAAATAAGATATGGAAAAATATATAGATATGAAAAGCCCTTTGACCGGAGGTAGAGTCAAGGAGGTGAGCACCATGGAAGAGAAGATTTTTCGTAAGGAGAAATTTCGCGTCCATGTGCGTTATTGTGTCTGTGAGGATTCGGGGGAACAGTTTACCACTACAGAGCAGGACATACTGCAATTCAATGACCTGTATTCGCAATACCGTATAAGGCACGGCATACCATTTCCTGATGAAATCAAGGATATACGCCAGAAATATGGACTGAATTATTCTCAAATTTCAAGGATACTTGGTTTCGGGGCAAATCAATATGCCAAATATGAATCCGGTGAGATTCCTTCAGAGTCAAATGGTAAGATGATAGCAGCTATCAAGGATAAGAATGTGCTGTTAGGATTACTGAAAGGATGTAAGGATGTTTTCCTCCCTTCGGAATATGACCGTATTTTTACGTCTGTCAACATGAGCGAAATGAAGGAGGATGAGTATTCTCCGCTTTATCATATAATATTTCGTGATGGTAGCCGGAATATTTTCAATGGCTACGGATATAAGAATATATACAAATTGTTTGACATGGTGAGATACATTGTCAATAAACATGGAGATGTGTTCCCTACGAAATTGAATAAACTGATGTTCTATGCGGATTTTTACCATTATCGTAAGACGGGACTTTCAATAAGTGGTCTTCAGTATCGTGCACTGAATTTCGGACCGGTGCCTGATCATTATGCCACGATTTATGATAATGTGCCCGGATTGGAGAAACGATTGATTAAGGCGCACGATATGGTCAGCACTCTGTTGGCGTGTCATAATATTGGCGATTGCGACAGTCTGTCTGATTCCGAAAAGGAGTCAATTGACTATGTGGTTGAGAAATTAAGGTCGTTCACGGTTTCTCAAATAATAAAATCCAGTCATGAGGAAACCGGATGGTTGGCGTGCTCAACGGCTCATGCTCATATTGCATACGATGAAGCGTTTGATCTGAAATTGCTTTAGGCAACCTTTCAAAAGATATTGCCCGTGAGGGCGTCTATTTCATAAAACATTTAATGATCTCTGGTCCTCCGGCTGAAAAGGCGGAGGATTTTTCGTAAGATAATAAAACAGATAAGGGAATAAGGTTCCGAAATTTGTTTCCGAGAAATTACATGTCGTCAATATCAAGAAGCATCCATTTCCCTTGTAGGAGACCTTCGAGTATGTTTTCCATGCAGAGGTTCCAGCTTACGAAGCCTTGTATGCTGCCATCGGGATTGCGGTATTTGAAATTGGAAGGGGCAAGCGGCTCACCGGTCTCTGCATGATAGGTCTCGTGCATGGTGCCATATTCATCAAGATCCTTTGCCATTAGTCCACCTACCTTTTCAGCCATCCATGCCACATCCTCATCAAAGCCATAGTAGTGAAGCCCTACGGAATATATGTAGCTGGTGATTCCCCAAATCGGTCCCTGCCAGTTGGAGAAGGGCACAATGATGTTCTTATTATTGTAGTCGACGTCTGATGCGGAGAGACTGCGGAAGCCATGAGGAGCCTTCATGTGTTTCTCTTCAAGCATATACCTACTGATCATTCTGCGACCTCTATCTTCGGGTGCCATACGATAAAAGAGGGGTACAAACGTAGAATATCCGACTCTTTTGTATTGCTCATGTGAATCACGGTCTACATTATAATAGCATCCGTCATCCTCATTCCAGCATATCTCATTGAGAGCGGTCTTTATTCCGAGAGCTTCCTTCCTAAGACGAGTGGCATCTGCCTTCATGCCGAGTTTTTCGGCTATGGCTGCCTGTGCAAGAATTTCACCGTATTGGAAAGCACTTGCATCCACGGATATGAACGACCGCGAATCATCCTTGAAGTAATTCAGGGCAGGATTGTTGTCGGCTCCGCTTTGCATTGCGATTTCCCAGAAGTAGAGTCCGGATATGGAATCAAGTTGGGTGGAACGGCGGTAGTCAAGCACCCGTTCAAGATCATTATATATCGGACGTATCCATTCCCAATCGCCTGTAGCCTTTGAATATTGGTAAGCACCCTGGGAGAGGAACGGTTTCATTGCAAACTTTCCGCTGTAGGCCTGACGCGGACCTTTTGACGTCATACATCCCGCCACATATCCATCCTTATCAATACCTTGTGAAAAGGTCAGCACCCAGTTCTTCATATATTCCGGCTCACCTTTGGATATGAAATGATTAGCCATGAAGAAGGCATCCCAATCCCAAAGCTGTGAATAGAAACCGGCAGGTATCAGATACGGATATTTGATGAAACCGTCGGGCGACTTCACCACTTGCTGACGCAGCAGTTTGAAACCATCCGCCAGTCTCTTATGGATGCGTCCGAGACTTTCGGAGTTCTTAAAATCCGAACGGTTCTCCGTGCTTGCAGCAAACGAAGTCAGGGTCATATTGCACATTGCCAATATTAAAGCTATTGATAAAATGATTCTTTTCATTGATGTTAAGATTAAATAACTGAAGTTTTGCAATCTCCACTTCAGCCTGTTTATGATTTGATAGGAGTCAGAGAATTAAACACGACATCCGGTATTACAGGGCAAATATACACAAATTTTGAATTATCTCCATCAAAATATCTCATTTTATTATTTACCGGTTGGGGATTAATATTGCAATAATTCTGATACCTCCGGAATCCTGCACGAAGACAGGGTTAGACAATATCAATAGTCCTTCTTAAAAGTAGAAGCATCTTTAGCCATTAAATAGTAGATATGCGGCCATTATAGCAATATTGATTGTATTGATAATAACCTTCCTTGACGTTTGCTTGATTGTCGGCACTTCGGTCTATTGGATTCTTTATATAGCACAGGCATTTGCCATAATAGCAGGAGAGGTCAGTCTGCCCCGTTCTGTAAAGATGAATAAGCATTAGAGATTACTTGTCTTATTCAAAGCGATGGTATATGTCGTTGTAGATCGTGATATATTTTCGTCCTACAGGCACCGGATGCTTATAATAGTTGAGATAAATGGTGCGGTTGGAGAATTTCTCGATATATTGGGTTGACACAATGAAAGATCTATGTATCCTTACGAAAGTATCCGATGGTAGTTTGGATTCAAGATCCTTCATTGTAATCTGTGATACTACAGTCGGCAAATCTTTTCTGTATATCTTGACATAATTGTCCATAGCTTCTATCAAAATGATGTCAGTAAGGGCAACCACTATGTTTTTGTGTCCCACTTTAAGGGATATGGATTTCTGCGGACTTACGTTGCTTAGTTGCAAATATTTTTTTGCCTTCCCAATCGCCTTCTCGAATCGCGGATAGAAAATTGGCTTATGAAGGAAGTCAACCGCATCCACATTGAAACCATCAAGAGCATAATTGGCATAAGCAGTGGTGAATATCAGGCATATATCATCAGGCAAATCTTTTGCCATAACCAACCCGTTATGAGAATTCATCTCAATGTCAAGAAAAACGATATCGGGGTGTGTCTCCTGAATATATGCCATGCCAAGAATGGGGGATGTGAAACTTTTCAATTCAATCTCTCCATACCTTTTGCAATGTTCTTGAAGAATACTAATGGCAATCGGTTCGTCATCAATTGCAACACATCTGATCATACTTATAATTTAATGCTAAGTTTTACATAGAAATAATCTCCATCATTCTCAATGTTGAGTGAATGGCGTTCGGAATAAAGAAGATTAAGCCGCTTCTTGCAATTTTCAATACCCATGTGCTCACCGATTCGTTTCACCGGAAAAATGCGATTCTCAGTGGAAAAAGTAAGCAAGCCATCTTTTTCAATCAATCTAATGATAATCTTGCTTTCTTCAATTGGAGAAACACCGTGTTTGAAACAGTTTTCCACAAAAGTGACAAGCAACATAGGCGGCACTTGTAATCTGTAATTCTCAACTTCAATATCTGTATGGACTGTTGTCATTTCATTAAGGCGAAGGGATTGAAGACCAATATATTGTCGGATGTAATCCACTTCGTCTGAAATAGGTGCGAAATCACGGTGAGAGGATACGTGTATGTATCTTAACATAGATATGTATTCCTCTAAAGCCACCAATGCCTTTTCATCTTGTGTCAGAAACAATCCATATAAAGAATTAAGTGTGTTGAACATAAAATGAGGCTTTATCTGAGCCTTGTATAACTCAATCTCCGCCTTATCCCTTTCTGCTTCTACAGCCCTGCGTTTGGCTTTCTGCATATTGGCTTGGGTCAACAATCCCACTGCAAAACTAAAAGTCTCAACTATGACAAACAGAGACCACACGGCTTGTTGATAAGGCTGAATTGATGGCAAAATACGCACTATACCGTAATCAAATGGGTTAGTCCCCTCTTTTGGCACATATAGCTGTATTGTGGCAAACCAATATGTAATTGAAATGGAAATAAGAAATATCATAACCCCGATTACTCTTTCGCGAGTTTTCTTAAAGATAAGAGGTACGGTTACAATACGGTTCAATACATATAAAAACAGCAGCCATGTACCGACGGCAATGACATACCATTGGAAATTATGAAACCATCGTTCTACCGGGAATATCAGAGCCATAAGTGGTAAGACGATGATACAGAATACTAAATCTATGTATAATGATATATTTTTCATTCCAAATGAGAAGTTTTAATTTGCAAAATTAAATATTTCCATAAATTTATCAAGTCTCCATTTCGTAAAAAAATGACCGCGTTGGCAGTTTTTCCATACCATAAATAATCACCATTATTGAGTATAATCGGTTTTATAGTGAAATGTTAAATTCACATTCACCCATGAAAGCATGCCGTTTGCCAATTTTTTATAGGATTAGATTGGATGTAAGGGGCTGATTGTTAATTGTGTCTAAAAAACAATACTAAGTTTTAGGTATTTCTTAAAAGGATTAAACTTCCGAACTTTGCAAAAAATTAACGACAATAATGACGACTCTGAAAAAGTATTTATTATGCTTAATGTTGATAACCTTGAACGTTGCTTACTCTTATGCGAAATATGGCGACGGGATGGTTTCAGGCAAGGTGCTTTCCTTGGACGGGGAGCCTATAGATTATGCAACAGTTTTTTTGAAAGGCACAAAGATATCATGCTCTACCAACGAGAAAGGACTTTACCATCTACATGCACCGCAAGGGGAATATACCATAGTGTTCTCTTCGGTTGGGTTTGAAAAGAAAGAGGTCAAGGTCAACATCGTATCTGGCGACCGTAAAAAACTGAATGTAAAACTCAATCCTTCCTCACAACTTGCAGAAGTCATAGTGGTAAGTAATCCGTTGAGCAAGGTTAAAAATTCGGCTTTTAATGCCACCGCAGTCAATACCCAGGAATTGGTAAACACGACAAAAACGCTCAGCGAGGCTCTTAACAAAGCTCCCGGCATGAAGATACGCGAGAGTGGGGGAGTTGGCTCAGAGATGGCAGTGACAATGGATGGATTCAGCGGGAAGCATGTCAAGGTGTTTATTGACGGAGTGCCGCAGGAAGGGGTCGGGAGCTCTTTCGGATTGAATAATATACCCGTGAATTTCGCAGAGCGCATTGAAATTTACCGTGGTGTGGTGCCTGTCGGATTTGGCGCAGATGCCATAGGAGGAGTAATCAACATAGTCACTCCACGACGTCAGCGAAAATGGTTTGTCGATGCATCCTACTCTTTTGGCTCGTTCAATACTCATAAGTCAGATGTGAATTTCGGGCAGACATTGCGCAATGGTTTCAAGTATGATATAAACGTCTTCCAGAATTATTCAGACAATGATTATTGGGTGGATACTCCTGTTGAGGATTTTGTTACCGGTTCTATCAACAGAAAGAAGAAAGAGCATGTAAAACGCTTCAACGATACCTATCATAATGAGGCGGTTGTCGGTAAAGTCGGCTTTGTGAATAAAAGCTGGGCAGACAGACTCATGGTTGGTTTCACTTATTCCCACATGTATAAGGATATCCAGACCGGAGTCAGACAAGAGATTGTATATGGCCAGAAACACCGACATGGATATTCATTGATGCCGTCGCTTGAGTATTCAAAAAGAAATCTTCTTGTAAAGGGTCTTGATATGACGATAAATGCGAATTACAATCGCAACAGGACCACAAATGTCGACACCGCTTCGGTGAAATATAATTGGGTTGGGGAAACCGCGCCGCTTAATGCTCCGGGCGAACAGTTCTTGCAAAATTCATGCGCAATAAATAATAACTGGTCAGCATCTGCTACTGTGAACTATAGGCTTGGCAGTCCACACGTTATTACTGTCAATAATGTATTCAACACGTTCAATAGAATCAACGAAAATTTGCTTACTGATGTGCCTCAGAAGGATGAGTTTTCTAAAGTGACGAGCAAAAATATCGTTGGTTTATCCTATCGATATACACCAAATGCAAAATTCAATCTGACGGCGTTTGGCAAGTATTACCACCAGTATGTCTCAGGTCCGATTGCCACAACAGCATCGCAGGATGTCTACCAACTTACATCCCATTCAATAGATAATTTTGGGTATGGTGCAGCCGGAACTTGGTTTATTCCCTGGGGTTTTCAGATGAAAGCCTCCTACGAAAAAGCCTATCGTCTGCCCACGATTGAGGAGATGTTTGGCGATGAGGATCTTGAGATGGGCGATATGACACTGAAACCGGAATCAAGCCACAACCTGAACTTGAATCTGAGCTATAACGCTGTTTTCGGCAATAATACCATTTATGCCGAAGCCGGATTCATATACCGTGATACGCGTGATTACATACAGCGCAACATACTTGCTCTCAGTGGAGGAAAATCAGCCGCCACTTATATAAATTATGGAAAGGTTGCCACAAAGGGATTTAATGTCTCTGTCAGGTATGGTTTTTCCAAATGGTTCAGTCTGGGAGGGAACTTCACTCAAATGAATGTCCGTGATAATATGCCTACTGCTCAAGGCAGCACGGTTCCGAACGTTGCCTATAAAGAACGTATGCCTAACCTTCCATACATGTTCGCTGATTCCGATGCTAATTTCTATTGGCATGGATTGGGGCGAGAAAGCAATGTGCTTACGGTGACATACGATAATCAATATACGCATAGTTTCTGCTATTATACAGCCAACATAGTTTCAAATAATTCAGATTATATGGTTCCTGACCAATTCGCACATAATCTCACAATAACATACGCAATCCGCAAAGGACGCTATAATTTCTCATTTGAGTGTCGAAACTTCACAAATGCCCGGCTATACGATAATTTCAGTCTGCAAAAGGCAGGAAGGGCTTTTTATGGCAAGGTGAGGATTTATTTCGGAAACTAATAAACTAAAAACATAGATAAATATGAAATCCAAGACATTATCAAAATTCATTGCAGCCGCTGCTGTTTTACCGGCTGCAATGTTGTGTGGCTGCTCCGACAGCAATGATCCTACACCCGGAGGAGAAGAGAGCAAGAACGGGAAATTCGTTTTCGCTACAACTGTAGAAGGCTCCAACGCGTCGTCTAAAGTGCTGCTTACAGGTGAATCTCTTGATGAAGGCAATCTGTCTACTGTAAACAACGGACTTCTTAACGATGGAGCCACACAATGGGTGTTCCATAAGAACTACCTGTATGCACTTCAGTACAATCAGGGTAATGCCGGCACTACACGCAGCTACATACTCGGAAACAATGGAGAGATGGAAGCCCGCAGCATTGAGTATCGCATAAGCCGTTTTTCATCATACGGAGCTTATAATGATGACATCATAACTATGTCAACCGGCGATGGTCCTCAGTCTCTTGCCGACAGTCACGGTTATCTTCCCAAGACACTTCTCATCACCTATCTAAACGTGGTGGATGAAACATCGCGAGGGAACGATACCTCTACCGGAGCTTACTCAATGGAAAACTTCCTCGGCAATGGAGAATATGTGACTCTTGCCGGTGCAGAGCAGAGCGGTTCGAGAATCTTCTGCGGGGCAGTCCCTATGGGTCTGAGTCAATACGGATCTGCTGCCGATAATGGAAAATGGATCCGTCCCGGATACGAGCACCTTGTCCACACGGAATCGGGTGGCTCTAACAGTGGCTCCTACAAGGCAGGGGAGCTTACCGGAACCCAATATCCTGACGAATGCTGGGTGGCTATCTATGACAATGAGAATATGCTTAATCCTACTCTTGTCAAAACTGACAGAATCAGCAGTCCTTGCGGCAGATTCAAATCACAGTATTACCAGACTATTTGGGCAGCTGAGAACGGCGATGTGTATGTTTTCTCATCCAGTTATGCAAAGACTATGACTGACCCGTTGCAGAAAACGACTCTTCCTGCCGGTGTGTGTC
This sequence comes from Muribaculaceae bacterium Isolate-037 (Harlan), assembly GCA_003762615.1. Taxonomy (GTDB): domain Bacteria; phylum Bacteroidota; class Bacteroidia; order Bacteroidales; family Muribaculaceae; genus Lepagella; species Lepagella muris. The sequence goes on along the minus strand of RIAZ01000043.1, from coordinate 7,855 downwards.
GCATCCCTGCCGGAAGCAAGCAGTTTGATGACTATTATTGCAACATTGAGGCACAAAGCAAGGATGGCGACCGTTCATTCATGCGTTGTTGGCCCGCCGGCGGTAATTGCTTCCTGATGATTATGTATGACCGTCCGCTTACTCAAAAGAATCCGGCTGCAATTGAATTGGCTATCTTTGATGCCGCATCAAAGAAACTCACTTACGTTACTGGTCTTCCTGACAATGTCACATCATTCGGTAAGGCTGTTTACTCTCGTGATGGGAAGGTCTATATTCCTGTGAATGTGGAGAATCAGTATCCTGCAATCTATGCTATAAACACAACCACAGCGCAGGCTGTCAAAGGCGTGACAATCGAAGCTACGAGCATTGACGGATTCGGGTACCTCACACCAGTAAAATAAACCACGATGATTAAGTTTTTCAGAAAAATTTTAGTAGATGACAAAAATTAAATTTATGCTGTTAAACACTTAATTTTTAGTCGATTAAATTTGCAAAAGTCCCTGAAAATTAGTAATTTAAAGGAAAAGTTTGGACGCTTTTTCTCATGAAAACTACTAATTTCAAGGACTCGGTCAAAGTTAACCAAATCCTCCCGATTATGCAAGAGCACTTTGGTCAAAGTATGAATTTGGCACGCATAAAACTCATGGCGTTGCTGCTCCATGCACTCTGTGTGGTGCAGACTGTCAGCCTCCACAAACTGGCTGATGCGATGCCTACGGCTGTAGACAAGGATTCCAACCTCAGACGGCTCCAAAGATTCTTTGCCAAGTATGTACTTGACCTTGACATCATAGCCCGTATGATTTTCTCGCTGCTTCCTGTCAAGACCGGTCTTGTGCTGAGCATGGACCGGACCAACTGGAAGTTCGGGGAGTTCAATATAAACATCCTTATGTTGGGCATAACCTATAAAGGGATTGCCTTCCCTTTGATATTCAGCCTTCTTCCGAAACGTGGCAACTCCAACTGGGAAGAACGCAAGAAAATTATGGAACGTTTTATCCGTCTTTTCGGAGCGGAATGCATCGACTGCCTTGTGGCAGACCGCGAGTTCATCGGAAAGGAATGGACAGGATGGCTCAACAGCCGTCGCATACGGTATTACATCCGAATACGTCAGAACTTCTGGATTGTCAAGCCTTCCACCGGTGAGAGAATCCGAGCCTGGTGGCTGTTCAATGATTTGAAGGTCGGTCAGGAGAAATTCTTCCATACGCTCTTTCTTCACAAAGGTGAGTATGTCTATCTTGCCGGCAGCCGGATCAAAAACTCCGATGGTGTTCCGGAATTGCAGATTCTCATATGCTTCAATCGGCCCGAGGAGGCGATTTTGACATACAAAAAACGATGGGAGATAGAAACGGCCTTTAGAGCCATGAAATCTTCCGGCTTCAACATCGAGGATACCCATATGCGTGATATGGACCGCATCGCAAGACTTGTCGCGATGGTCTGCATGGCTCTTGTATGGGCGTATCTCGTTGGTGAACATAAAGATATAAATATTAAACCGATAAGGATTCTGAAACATGGAAGAAAGGCAAAGTCGCTTGTCAAATATGGATTGGAAGAGATTTCGACCATACTTATGCGTCCGACTTATACCCCAAAATTCGATGTTTTCAAATTTTTGTCATGTACTTAACAGAAAAATACATCTTTGGCTGTCAGTGCCATTCGGTATAATCATAACTTTGATATGTTTTTCCGGTGCAATGCTGATTTTTGAGCCGGAGATCACTAAGGCTGTCCGGAGTGACGTCTACAATGTCGCGGAGGTCAAGGATAAGCCGCTTCCAATGGAACAACTGATGGAAGCGGTAAAAAAGACATTGCCAGACAGTGTCTCAATAACCGGAGTCACGGTTTTCAACGACAAATCACTGACTTATCAGGTCAATCTGTCAAAACCTCGGCGTGCTTCGGTGTTTGTTGACCAGTATTCCGGTGAAATTACCGGTAAGTATGAACGACTTGGTTTCTTTACCTCAATGTTCAGGCTTCACCGATGGCTGCTTGACAGTGCCAATCCGCATGGGGAAGGTGTGAAAGTTGGCAAATTGCTTGTAGGCATATCTACCATTATTTTTGTGATCGCTCTTATTTCGGGCATTGTGATATGGTGGCCCCGCGCACGTAAAAGCCTTAAAAACAGTCTCAAAATATCGTTTAACAATGGATGGAAAGGCTTTTGGAAAAGTCTTCATGTGGCAGGAGGAATGTATGCGTTGATATTTGTGCTTGCAATGGCATTGACTGGACTGACATACTCTTTCGGTTGGTATCGTTCTGCCTTCTATGCAGTATGTGGCGTTGAGCATCAGCCTCGCTCCATTGTCCAGGCTCCTGCAAACGGCAGGGCTGACAAAGAGCGCACTAATCGGCAGGATGGAAGGCCTGGAGGAAAAGATCGTCATGGCAACAGACTTGATAAAGATGCTCATGACGAGAATCAATCCATGCGTGGAAGAGGTGAAGGGCGCCGACATTCGGAATTTGGCAGATGGCAGCAGGTTTATAATCAACTTAAGGCACAAAATCCACAGGCTCCGAAAATTACTGTAGGATCGGAAACGGCATCCGTGACAATCGCTTCTTCCGGCAATGGAAGAGCGGCAGACCGCTACGAGTTTAATCATCGTACAGGTGAAATCACGCCAACGACGAAATATGAAGACTCGAATGAAGCAGATAAACTACGCGGTTGGATTTATGCTGTTCACACCGGAAGCTTTGGTGGGATTCTTACCAGGATATTATGGTTGATCGGTTCTTTGCTTGGGGCTTCTCTGCCACTTACAGGATACTACATTTGGATCCGGCATCTCAGTAGAAAGAGAAAAGCCCATGTATCTCCAAATACATGATGAGAGAGACAAAATTGACGAATGTGTTGCTGCTATGGTTGATGGAATCAAACTGAGTTGTTGATTTTGACCATAATGCAATAATAATTACGTGAAAACAAAATATATTCAAAAGAGGACGGTTGGCAATACCCGTCCTCTTTTTTACCACCTTATATACATCATGTTTGAAACATCAAGCACATTATGTTTGAAACATCAAGCACATTATGTTTGAAACATCAAGCACAATATAATTTATGTGCATGATGTTAAGGACTGATGTGCTTGATGTATGTGCATGATGTAATTTTTTTTAGTACTTTTGCATTTATATTTTGTAGAATACTATCAACCATATTTTAATTCAACCATATTTTAATTATAGACGATGAAAAAGATATCATTAATCCTTTATTCTGTCGCTGTGATGGGTATGCTCTCTTGTGGCGGCAATGGAAATGGTTCTGTCAAAGATGCCGATTCTGTTGAAATTGAAGTGGAAACCCCTGCTGTAGCCACTACCTGGAATCTTACGGAGAAGGGAATAGGGGATGTGACGCTCGGAATGGATGTCGCTGAGATACCGGATTCGGTAGCCGGACTATGTGATCATGTTGAGAAGTATGAGGGTAAGGACTTCGTAGGCTATAGCTTCACTTTGAATAATGTCGAGACTTTTCAGGCACAGGATACTGATTTTGATGGTAAGGTCAATCTCATAGCCGTTCAAGGGGAGTCGAAGTTGAAGGCTACCACTGGTAACGGACCGGTCTATATCGGGATGCCGGAAGCTGATTTGCTTAAACCGGAAGGGGATACGCTTGTCACTAAGGATGTGGATGGCTCCTACCATGTAGGCAAATTCCGGATACAGACGCAGGATGGAAAGGTGAGCGAGATTTATATCGAGTGGGCACCGACAGAGAAATAAATCCAACAGAAAATAAATAAGCTTGAATAATTCAACAGACTGTTATGAAAAACGAAATTCTTTACGTATTGTTGCCGGATTATGCAGCGCATGAGGCAGTGTATCTTTCTCAGGCGATCGCTTCTGATGATTTTGCCATGAAGGAGAATCCTAAGTATGTTAATAAGGTGGTTGCCCCGACGATGGAGCTGGTGAAGTCGATAGGTGGGTTTCGCACGTTGCCCGACTATTCGTTTGACACGATGCCGGAGGATTATGCCGCATTGGTGCTGATCGGAGGTTTCGGATGGATGACGCCGGTAGCGGAAAAGGTGGTGCCTATTATCCGCCATGCCATTGGCAACGGTAAGATTGTGGGAGCCATCTGCAATGCTGCATCGTTCATGGCAAGATGCGGTTTCCTGAACGGCATAAGGCATACCGGAAATGGTCTTGACCAGTTGAAGCATTGGGGAAGGGAGGATTATACCAATGCGGAGGGGTACGTGAATGCCCAGGCAGTGTCAGACGGGAATATTGTGACAGCCAACGGCTCGGCAACACTTGAATTTGCCAAGGAATTGCTGACTCTGCTTGAAAACGACACGCCGGAACGCATCGAGATGTATTATCAGTTCAACAAACTGGGCTTCTGCGAGCTATTCAAATGACCGTAATTATCCTATCTTTCGGATAATTGACGGGCACGTCGTCCGAAGATGACAGAAGCGGCAGATGCAGTAGCCACGCATGACATCGGAGCTATTGAATTGAAAGCATCAAAACAAGATCTGATGAAAGCGATGATTGCGATTGCAGCAAAAACGTACTGCATTATACGGTAGAACCTTATTGTCTTCATATCTATATCTGATTTGACGGCAGAGACACTGCCTGTTTTTTGTCGTTTCAATGAAGTTTAGATGACTTCATAATTTTAGTCGTAAGATTGTTTAAAAAGTTTCATGCCCGTCAGAAAATTTTTTCAACGACCACTGAGAGTACCAAGATCACGGAGAATGTTAGAAAATCTCTGTGCCCTTGGTGCTCTCAGCGGTTCAATATGCATGCAAGATAGATATTGATAGACTTTGTAGAATTGACTGTTTTTCTTGATATTATCATAATTATTTTAGTATAATAAAGTTTTTATAGACAAAATATAGGGTATGGTATTATTTTTTATTGTATCTTTGTTGAGAACAGCATATTTCGCATTGATGTAATATAATTGATGTAATATATGAGTAACGAAAAAACAGCACCACGATATTTTATACACAAATATTGGGGCAAGAAACCGGCTTCAGGTATTAGCCCTTTAATTGACAGATATTCTAATCCCGGAGACACTGTAATTGATCCATTTTCAGGGTATGGGGTGTTCTGTTGTGAAGCATATCTTAAAAATCGAAATGTAATAGTAAATGATCTTAATCCCATTGCAAATTTTATTGCCAGGAATTTATTTTCAAAAGATGTGAATCTTTCTAAAACAAAGAAGTTATGGGATGACATAAGAATAGAATTATCTTCGTATATAGAGGAATGGTACAGTATAACTATAGACAATGTGACTTATCTGCCGATTTCTGTTTTAAGAAGCAAGGAAGGATTGCCACTCCAATTTACATTTAAGGATGGGAGAAAGACATTAATTAAAGATATTCCGACAGATATTGCGCAGAAATTCTGTGAGTATGAAGATCACTATGAGGTGAAAGATTGGTATCCCGTAGTTACTCTGATTGAAAATTCAAGAATATCGGCGCATACTGACATGAAGGTTGAGGATCTTTTTACCAAGAGAACTCTTGCTTGTCATGCTAAACTGTTGTCTTTGATAGAAAAATATACTAATGGTTCGGTTAAAGACTTGTTCCTGATTGCATTTACAGCCAATTTAGCAAATTGTTCTAAGCTGGTGCCTCCAATAAAAAGTAGAGGTACTCTTTCACAAGGTGCATGGATGACAGGTTTCTATATAGGTGATACATATATTGAGAATAATGTTTTGCACTATTATGAAAATCGTATCAAAAAAGCAATTAAAGGGAAAGAGGATTATTTAAAAGCACTTTCAGGAGACTTGTTGACCGGGCATATACAATCAACTTACAGAATTACAAATTTTGATGCGAAAGATTTACATCTTCCGGATAATTCGGTAGACTATGTATTCACAGATCCTCCTTATGGTGATAGTGTGCCATATTTTGAGCAAAGTGTCATTTGGAATTCATGGCTTAGATTTTTGCCTGATTATAAGCAAGAGATAGTTATTTCGGATAGTAATCAACGTCAAAAAGATATTGATGCTTTTGAGAAAGATATAAATTCCGCTTTTTCGGAGATCCGAAGGATATTAAAAGATAACAAATTTTTCTCACTGACATTTCATTCTTTGTCCGGATTAGAATGGAAGGCAGTAAGCAATGCGTGTGTGTCTAATAATTTTAACGTTGTTGATTATGAGTGGTTGGAACAAAAAACGTATCCACCAAGACAACTCAATCGGGTTAAGTCGATAAAAGGGGATGTGCTTGTTACGTTTCGTAAGAATCCCGGTAAGGCACAACAGAATATTTGTGATGATAGGCAATTCACAAGTGTTGTCAGTGATTTTATAAAAGAGACGATTCAAAAAGGAATTACTGATACCAATGGAATAATGATGGCTATAATGGAATGGATACTGCGTAGGATGCTTGTCATTGGAAATGTAGATGTGTTTAAGATTTTAAATAAAGACTTCCAGCTTGAGGATAATGGTCAATGGGTAGTTAAACAAGTTTAATAGACTATAAATTTATTTGGAAATGACAAACTTTGAGAAGTGGGACAAGGAATTTCGTTCCCAAAATCTGTATGCCTTTAATAATAACGATAACGCGTTGTTATACCTGAAGGTTAGGGCGGTTTGCAGAGGTAAGCAAATCAAGCAATTTATTGATAGGAATGGTATTGTGCTGAACTCAACAAAAATTAATGATCAGTTTGTTGAATTGTTCTCAGTAATTGAGAGTATTCCAGATGGAATGGCTATGCTTGATGCCTATCTGCGTGACAGGAACAACGAGTGGTATCACACAATGGGTATTGATGAAGAAAAGTTGAAGAGCGGTTTGCGTCAGATAGATAGTTATGAATGGGGTGGTGATCAGGAAAATTCACTGGATCAATATCTCATAAGGAGATATGTCAAGGTAATAAGTGATTTTGATGAACTTAAATATAAGGCAGATGCGATTGCTGTAAATGCGTGGAAATTTGTTCAAACCAGTTGGTATAATAATTGGACATCATATCTGATTGAGTCAATGTTTAAAAGACACAATCGGGTTTTGTCAGCAGTTGGGGAGATTAAGAGTGTTGACTTTTTTATTGATAATAACCCTGTAGATTTGAAAGTCACCTATTTCCCGGAAGCATATATGCAGAATAAATTAAAGGAGATTTTAGGTAATTCGGAAATTACATGGCTTAAACGGCAAGCCAAGTCAGTCGGAATTATGCCGGATAAGAATCTTACGGATTCTAAGCAATATTCATTTCTCAAAGAGGAACTTGAAAATCATGGGCATTCGGAGATTGTAGGCTATTTGTCTGAAATAAGAAAGCAAATAGTTGATGATGCTCGAAAAAATCCTGAAAGTTTGGTAACATGGCTTTATGAGAATCAGAGTCCTCGGTTGTTTGGTGCAGAGAATCGCTTATTTGTTGTGCTCATTGATTTAATAAATATGAATCAGTCATGGAAAATGAAACGGGCTTTTTCATTGATAGAGCCAAGAATTAACCAATATCTTGATTCATTTAATGCTAAATCGTTGAAAAAGATAGATTTTACATTCAATAAAAAGAATTATGAAAGTCTGGCTGATATAATTTTTGTTGTAAAAGAATAATAATGAAGTTGTTTAAACTTGTTTCAACGATTGCTTAGAGTACCAAGATCTATTAGTTTTGCATTCGCAAAGAAAATACTATCTTTGTAGATACAAATATTAAAAAATTTAACAAAAAAGGAAGAACCTCCTAATGTCGCGTTAGCCTAAGCCAAGAGCTAGATAAAATCTTATCC
>RIAZ01000042.1 GCA_003762615.1 Muribaculaceae bacterium Isolate-037 (Harlan) | reverse complement strand
GATAAGGATTCTGAAACATGGAAGAAAGGCAAAGTCGCTTGTCAAATATGGATTGGAAGAGATTTCGACCATACTTATGCGTCCGACTTATACCCCAAAATTCGATGTTTTCAAATTTTTGTCATGTACTTAAAACTTTTTTATTAAATTTCCCGAAACAATGTTGCGTCTGCACATGCCTATCTCATCTGTCACGTTTTTTATATCGTAAGAACTGCATTATTCCTACAAAGATAAAACTAAAAGCACAATAAAATAACCAGTTGTTGACATCTTTATCGTAGCCGAGTTCTATTATCAAAATAGTAATAAATCCGAGAAGCCCGAGAATCGCCATTGCTCCGCATATCTTCTGCTTTAAGCTATTACTTATCATAGTTTTTATTTGTTATTGTGTTAATTCTATAAAGGTTATTTTAAGTCAAGATACATCATTCTGGTATGCAATTTATCATCATTAAGTAGATTGTAAAAGTCCTTTTATTCCTGCTCATTTGGATAAAGGAATTTAAAACCGTTCTTCAGATAAAAAGATGAACATTCTTGGAAAAGATCAAATTTATTTTCCATTGCGACCGAGAATTTTCTCCCTTAAAACTCGACCTTTTTCTTCGACCATACGAAGCATATTTTTTTGCTCTTCTGTCAAAGGAATACGAGTCGTAGGTCGATTCTCAGCAGCCTCTATAAAAAGTTCAGCAGTGCGACCCGATAGTTCAGGTGATGTATGTATTGCTATTGCCATAATTCTAATTAGAAAATGTTTAAATATAAAACGGACGGCCATTTCTGTTTGTTGCGCAAATATAGAACTTTTTCTAATGCCATACCACCTCCATTTTCCAAAGATTACTGAACAGCCGCCCTATTTTCCGAGTTTTATCGGACAGCAATAATTAAAAAAACAATCTTATACATTAAACGGGGGATCAGACCAACATTGTAGAAAAATTAGTATCTTTGTAATATGAATAAAGTTGAATTGACACACTTACTCGATAAACTTATTTCGCTTCCGCAGGAAACGGAATTGGTGGAGTTTAAACATAATTTTCACTCTGAGGAGGAAATTGGACAACGCCTGTCAGCACTATCCAATAGTGCCGCCCTTGTCAATGAGCCGTTTGGATATCTTGTATTCGGTATTGAGGATGGCACCCATAATGTTATCGGTACAAGCTTCCAGGCGAAGCAACGTAAAAAAGGGAACGAAGAGCTTGAAATGTGGCTGCTTAACCGCCTCAACCCCAGAATCGATATTGAGTGTTTTGAATTTGATAAAGAGGACAAGCATATCTCACTTTATAGGATTCCAGCTGCGACAGAGCGTCCCGTCACATTCCTAAATGTCGCATATATCCGTATCGGGTCGTTGACAAAACCACTTTTAGGTTATCCGGAAAAAGAAATGAAACTATGGAAGAAAAATCGTGGCAAAACCATTGACAAGACGATTATAAAAGAGTGTGGTAGTTCTTCCGAAGTCATTCGGCTCCTCAGTGCAGAGACTTACTTTGACCGATTGAAAATCCCAATGCCGCAAACTGTTGACGGCATAATGGAGCGTTTCGTATCTGAAAAGTTTGTCGTACCGGAGCTAACGGGATACGGAATTACCGAATTAGGTGCGATACTGCTTGCCAAAGACCTACGGGATTTCGATAGTCTTTACCGTAAGGCTGTGCGTGTGATTGTGTACAAAGGGAAAAACAAGCTTGAAACTGTCAGGGAAAAATCTTTTGAACAGGGATATGCCGTCGGGTTTCCTATGATGATTGATTGGGTGAACGGGCAACTCCCGGCTAACGAGGAAATCGGGCGTGCATTACGTAAGGATGTGAGGATGTACCCAGAGATAGCGATCCGGGAAATATCTGCCAATATGATAATCCATCAGGATTTTTTCATCATGGGTTTTCCGATGATAGAGATATACTCTGACCGTGTTGAAATCTCATCCCCGGGACAACCTCTAATAAGTACAGACCGATTTATTGACGAGTATCAATCACGGAACGAGGGACTTGCCGACATAATGCGTAGAATGGGATTCTGCGAGGAAAAAGGAAGTGGTATGGATAAGGCACTTTCAGCGATTGAGGAATATCAGTTGCCTCCAATTAAATACCGAGTTTCTGACATTCGTACCACAATTATTCTTTCCGCGTATAAGACATGGGGCGAAACCACAAAGGACGAGCGTGTGCAAGCCTGTTATCAACACGCTTGTCTGAAATATCTTGGTAACGAAATGCTTACTAATAAGTCATTACGAGAGCGTCTTGGGGTTGAAGAGAGGAACTATCCATTGGTTTCGATTGTTATCAAGGAAGCTCTCGCGCAGGGTTTGATTAAGATCGGCACACCTGAGGGTACCAATCGAAGAGACATAGCCTATATACCGATATGGGGATGATTTTCATGTAAATTCATGTAATGGACTCTTTGATGCTCAAGCGACCTGAGTCATGTAATATTTAAATAACTCTGTAAGATAGTGAATTATGGGTTGTAAATTCATATATAGTTCATGTAATATATATATGAATGACATGACTCTCATAATCCCTTGGCTTAAGGAGATCAACGGAAAGAGGTGGTTCGTTCAGGGGGCGCGATAATCTTTGAAATGACTTATGCCCAGAGTCGGTTCTGCTATGACTTTGAGGTCATCAATCTTTCGATTGCAGAGGTAGAGAGGATTTTATCTGTTGATGCCGGATGGTTGAGAGAAATATTGTCTACAAATTTTTGTAAAAATAAAATGCCGCGTTGTTGGCGCGGCATTTTGGAATCAGGCTTTGGACTGCTCTTTCTTTGTCTTTTCTTTTTGGGTTTTCTCTTTTTGGGAGGAGCCGTATTCGTGGTAGAGCATTATCAGATGGGATGCGCTCCAGCTGAAATGGGGTGCTTTCAGCCGTTTTCCGGTGTGTGTGTCATAGTTTTCGTGTATGGGTGCTCCCTCTTTCAATCCGTCGAGACGGTCGAACACCTGACGTGTGTATTCGTCTGCCAGATCGCCGTAGCCGTAGTTGCGTAGACCGTTGATGGCGAAGTATGTCTGGTCGAGCCATATCGGACCACGCCAATAGCCGCGCGGATTATATTTCGGATTGTCGGCGGCAATCGTCGGGAAGGGTATGAAAGTGGAAAATTTCTTCTCATCCTTCAGCGTCGGCATCATCTTCTCCACCTGTTCCGGCGATGCGAGTCCGGTCCAGAGCATGGTGTATGCCTCGCAACCGGGGTCTCCTACGAATTTGCCGTCGAGCGTGCGGTCGAAGAAGAAGTTGCGCTCATTGTCGTAGAAATAATCCTTCAGCTCCGCAGTATGGTCCGGGGCATCGAATTTCTCGCCGAGGATTTCTGCAAACTTCTTGAGATACATGCATTCGTTGGCAAGATAAGCGTTGAGATCCACGCTCTCCTGATCCATGCTCCACGCATCGTCAGAACCGTTGGAAAGCATCTTTGTGTCGTCGAAACGTATCGCGTTGTCCATACCGCTCTCCCATGCTGCTGCCTCAAGAGTGCCGTCGGTGGCTCCGTACTCACACATGCCATTCCGGTCATGGTCGCGCTTATCATACCACCATTTATAGTAGGCGAGCAGCTGAGGATACATCTCGGCGAGGAATGCCTTGTCGGCGGATGCCTCCCAGATCTTATTGACCGCCCAACATACCAACGGTGGCTTGCTGTTGCGTGCATTATTTTCAGTGGGGTCGGTATATATGCAGTCGATTATCATTCCGTCGGGGAGCTGATAGTCAAACATCGCGCGGATATTGTTCTTTGCGAGTTCCGGATCGAAAGTAGCGGCACCTGCCACGAATCTCCAGCTGTCCCACGCCCACAGACCGACGAAATATCCTACGGCATGACTCGGTATTATGCCGTCGTGTAGAAGTCCGCCACGTGCGGCGCGGTGATTGGATACGAGCGTGGTGATAGCCTTGACAGCGATACGGTCGTATTCCTCCGGCATATCGTCACGCAGGGTCTTCTGAAGATAATTTGCCCAACGGGAAGAGTTTACCTGTAACGCCTTCGCCGGATTTGTCAGAATACTGTCGACGGTGGTTAATCCGGATTCCAGCGCATCGGGGGAATCAAAAAGACTTATCACCACATAGTCCTCGTCACGAGCGGGCACGATCGCCTTGTAGTTGTCGGATGATATGGAGATCTCCACATCGGGTCGGAAGGTCAATGCAAGTGTTTCTCCTGATGGATGGGATGCCACCACGGTGTTCCCATTCAAAGAGAGACTAATATCCTTTGCCCAATCTATGCCGGAGCAGATGATCTCATTACCCGTGGAGTTTGCGATGGAGAGAAGGGCTGAATGAGAGTTTATGAAATTCAGACGTTGGGCAATCTCGCCGTCGGCATATTCTGACATTAAGCGGATTTCTCCGGGATAGTAGCATGATGAGTCAACCGCCGTCAATTTTGCGGCATTGACGGGAGTCACATTCAGAGCCGTTTTCGCGAGCCATTGCCTACGGTTCATGTCAAGGCTGAAGGGACCGCAGAAACCGTTTATTTCGGTCTCTTTCTCAGGAATCGTGAATCCGAACCATGCACCGGCATCAGTAAACCAACCGGTGCATCTGTGTAGAGTATCGGGAGTGTATGATATGTCGAAAATATCCGGATACTCATATCGCACTTCGTTGGCGGCATCTATGCCGGTGCAGGCAGTCGGAATGATTGCGACGGCTGCGAGTGCGGAGATAAGCAGAGATTTCATTGTCGTTTAGTGTTTAGGGTTTATGGTTTAAGGTTTATGGTTTATGGTTTAAGATTTGAGGTTGGAGGTTTGAGAATTAATCAACTATCAACTATAAACTATCAACTATCAACCATCAACTATCAATTATTTTATTGGACGTAGGGAGAACCTGTAGCGGTATTCTTCCGGTGTGATTGTGTATTCGGGATGCACCTGTGCGCCCCATGTGTTGTCGCCCCCAACGCCCATCATTCGGTGGTCGATGTTGAGCGTCACCATGTCTTGCGGCACTATACTCCCGCCATGCTTGCGCTCGATCATTGCCGGCACGTATTCCAGATCTGACTGCGGGAAATCCCATGCGGATATATTGAGCGGTTCGTTGCCGGCTATCATTATACCGTAGCCATTATTGTCGGTGAGAGCCATCCAACGCACGTCGCAATGGTTGCCCGTCTCCTGTGCCCTTACGTAGGGGTGGAATTGTTCGCGTACAGTCGATTCGTAGGTGCCGATAAGGGATGCCGATTTGCGGTCGGGATAGCTTTCCACCGGTCCCCTGCCATACCATTTCATATTTGTGAACTCGCCGGGGAGAGTCATCGACATTCCGAGTCGCGGCAGTTCGGGGAGCTGCACCTTTCCGGGAATGAAGTGATAATCCACGTCAAGAGTCTCGTTGTCGCCTAATCTGTAGGCTATCTCAAGACGAAGGTCAAGAGCGGCGTTATACATTGCCACGTCGAGCCCTGCAAGTCCGTTGTCATTCCTTACGGTGGTAATCTGCTCCACCTTCATATTGTCGGCGGCGTTTTTCCAGACGGCACAGCGTTCGAGATGCCCGTTGGGGATGTCGTTATCTGTAAGCGGGCGCCAGAAGTTGGGTTTCAGAGGAGCTTTCACCAACTCTCTCCCCTCATGCTGCCAAGAGCATAGCGCACCATCGTTTTTGGAGAATGATATGGAATGACCTTTCGCATTCAATATGACCATACCGTTCTCTTCCGCCACGGAGGTATTGCCGTTGCCGGAAGCTTGGAATGTCGGAGAGAAGTCAGTCAGCATCCACTGACCGGTGGCAGATTCATGACCGGACGGAATCATACCGTTGGCAACCTTTGTCTTTGCACGCAGAGTCAGTATATATTCCCCTTTCCCCTCGATTTCACCGAAAGGAATGGTCATGACTGCATGTTCCCCCGGAAGTATGGTGGGGAAGTTCATATCCCCTGTCTTCTCTATCTTGCCATCGCGCGACAGTTGCCACGTGAGAGAATAATTGTCGAGAGTGGAGAAGTCATGACGGTTGATTACCTCAATCTTGTTCTTATCAAACGCCATGGGCTGGAAATGGATGTATTGCATCACCCTCTTCACCTCCGCGAGATGGGGGTGAGGTATGCGGTCGGCACTCACAAGACCGTTGGCGCAGAAGTTGGAGTCGTTGACCACTCCGGCAAAACCCATATCGCCGCCGAATGCCCAAATCTTTCTCCCCTTTTCATCCCTCTTCTCAAAAGTCTGGTCTACCCAATCCCAGATGAAGCCACCCTGAAGCTGGTCATATTTATAGATGAGGTCCCAGTAATCCTGAAGGTTTCCGACACTGTTACCCATAGCGTGGGCATACTCACACATGATCATCGGTCGGGCATCGCGTTGGTTGACGTGGCGCGTAAGTGACCATATTCGGGCATACATCGGGCAATAGATATCACTCTTTGCATTGTAGCCGCCACCCTCATACTGCACGGGGCGTGTCGGATCGGTGGCGTGAGTATAGTCGTATAGTGTCTCGAAATGCTTGCCGTAGCCGGATTCGTTACCCATTGACCAGGTGACGATACAGGAGAAATTCCTGTCACGTGCAATCATACGGCTCATGCGTTCCATGAAGGGTATCTCCCACCCCTCCATATTGGCAAGTGTGCCGTCGGGGTGTGCCTCCATACCATGGCTCTCGATATTCGCTTCATCCACGAGGTAGAGACCGAACTCATTGCAAAGTTCATACCATTGCCAGTTGTTGGGATAATGGCAGTTGCGCACTCCGTTAAGATTATGGCGTTTCATGAGAGATATATCCTGAAGCATTGACTCTACAGAGACGGTGCGCCCCTTCACGGCATCATGCTCATGCCTGTTGACCCCTTTGAAGAGGACAGCCTTGCCGTTGATGAGCTGCTGACCGTTGCGCATCTCCACCGTTCGGAATCCGAAAGGATGGGTGAACGCCTCCTTCTCCCTGCCGGATGCGTCGCGATGCGTCACGGTAAGGGTGTAGAGATGAGGGTTCTCGGCATTCCAAGGGGTTGCAGCCGCCACGAGATGAGAGTAATCAAGTATAGAATCGGCTACGGATGCGATGGTGTGGGTATTGCTCCAGATCTCCCTATCGCCGTCAGAAAGCCTTACGGCTACACTCTCCCCCTTCATGGGGTTAAGTATCTTTATAGATAGCGACATATCACCGTCATGGTATCCGTTGACCAACGGTGAGTTAAGATGGAAATCGGCGATACGTGATTTCGGACGTGCGGTCAGCGACACGTTGCGTTCTATTCCGCTATACTTCCAATAGTCCTGCCCTTCAAGATATGATCCGTCGCTATATCTGAATGCCTTTACGGTCAGACGATTGTTCCCTTTCTTGACTTTCCCGGTGATTTTGAATACGGAAGGGAGTCGGCTATCTTCCGCATAACCTATCAGTTCATCGTTCAGCCATACGTAATAAGCGGATTCCACCCCCTCAAATTCAAGGAATATGTCGAGATCTTTCCATGCGTCGGGCACGGAGATGTTGCGCTGGTACACTCCGACGGGATTATAGTCGGTAGGCACAAAGGGTGGCGTAGCCGGGAATGGATAGCGGGTATCGGTATATATCGGGGCATCAAAGCCTTGCAGTTCCCAGCTTCCGGGCACTTCAATAGATGCCGGTTTCTTCAGATTGGATTTATATATGTCGGCAGGACAGGATGCGTCATTTTTGAAATATAGGAATTTCCAGGTGCCGTTGAGCGAAACCCTTCTCTGCCCGTCGGAATTGGCATATCTGGCGGCAGCGGGAAGCATACGGTTGCCGACGGCAGCTTTCTCGGAGGAGAACGGGAGGAAATGAGCCGCCATTGGCTCGCGATTGATAGAATTTATGTGCTGGTCTTGCCAAGGCTGATTCGCGACAGCGGTCAATGGCAAGAGAGATAATGCTAAAGATAGTATATGTGGTTTCATGGTTGTAGGGTTGTTTTGACAGTGGTAGCCCCTTTCGACAGCAGGCATCCGTTATCGGGCGACTGTTACCAAGAGAAAGAGGATGTCAGATGCTACAGAAGAATGTGACGAGGAATGGTACACTGAAATCTACGGTGAATCCGTGGTATATCGAGAGAATCACAAATTCCTTGCCGGATACACTGCTAATTATCGGGAGGGTCGTATCCATGCTTGTGGCTCCGCCGGAAGATATAGGAGCGAGCGGACCTGCCAGCTTCAACAGAATAGGAGCACCTAAGAGGGTTATTATCTCACGTGCTATGTTGGCGAGTAGTGCAACGGTTCCCGGTTCCGGACCTTTATATTGGGTTATGAATATACTCGACAAGGAGTAGTAGCCGAATCCGCTTCCGATAGCCAATGTCTCCGGAATCGTCCGCCACGGAATAATGACAGCGAGGATAAGACATCCCAGGAGAGTGCCGCATATAGTGACGAGCGGCAGTAGCAGTAACCGTCGGTCAAGGGTCTTCAGGTTGCGCAATGCGCCGAGATCGCTACCTACGCCAATACCGACGCATAGCATCAGCATGGCAAGAGCCGTGAAACTGATGTCGAAACCGAATTTGTCGATTGTGAGCCACTCCATACGTCCGGCAATCACACCGAGTATGAAAAACGCAACGATTATGAGACTACCCTTCATTTCCTCTTCACCTCCTTTCCGCTTCTCGCCCATCGCCATAATCCGCATGCAAGTAGGCATGAACCGGCTACTCCTGCAACAGAAATCAGTATTGCTTCCAATCCAAGGGAGGCTATGCCGTTTACAATCCGTTCATCGCCGCCTACCTCGACACCGAGCAGAAACAGGAGCACCCATATCAGTGCGTTGGTTATGCGTCCGAGAAACGGCATCTTTCGTCCGCGTAGCAGCCAGCCGAGACCGATGCCTGTAGCCATTATGAGAATTATGGTAAACATTGTTGAAAATTTAAAATTTAGAATTGAGAATTGAAAGTTGAGGAGAATTAGTGTTGAAAATTTCAATTCTCAATCCTAAATTCTCAATTATAAACTATAAACTATAAACTATAAACTAATCTGGTCGTTAGCATTTATCTCCATCAGAGGGACGGGATAGAATGAACGGGAATCGTCGTATCCGGCGCGTCCGGCAGCTTCGAGGGCGGACTTTGTCTTGCCCCATCTGCGAAGGTCGTACCATCTCCAGTTTTCAAGCGGGAACTCAATCATGCGTTCATGCTCGATCTGTGCGCGTACAGCATCCTGAGAACTACCCGTCATAGGGGGCATATCGCCATGCACGTCTCTCACCTTGTTGATGAGGCTGATTGCTTCCGGAGTGTTGCCCTGCTCGTTGAGAATCTCAGCCTGCATGAGCAGCACATTAGAATAACGCATCAACGGCACATTGATTGCACAATAGTTGGCTTCCAGACCAGCCATATCACCGGGGAGAAACTTGCGGAAGGCGGGTTTGTCGGCACCTTCAAACCAGTCGTTGTAGTCATAGCCATACATTCTTCCTGTTCCGTCGTTGAAATAGTCGCAATTCAAGAAGATTGTGTAGTATAGGCGGGAGTCATAGCGTCCAGTAGTGGCGGTCATACCCTCTTTCATGTATTCCTTCACCAGAGTTTCGGAAGGTAGGATCTCGTCCCATCCCCAAAGCTCGCTGCAACCGATCCAACGGTGGAACTGCGTGCGGTAGTTCGCACCATTTGCTGTGCTCATGGATGTCTGAAGCTCAAAGATGGATTCCTTGCAGTTCTTGTTGGAGCCGTCGAACATTGTGTTGAAATTCTTCTCCAGTTCGTAGCCCTTCACGTTGCTGAGAGCATCGGCAGCCTTTTTAAGCCATTCATTCTTTTGAGCCGGCTCCTCATACGCACGGGTAAGGCAAGCAAATCCGAGGTAAGAATAGGCTGCACCCTTAGTGGCACGTCCGAGATTATCGGAATTATGGCTTACCGGGAGTTCGGTGGCATCCTGAAGGTTGGCGATTATGAAGTCCCATGCAGTGGCTCTTTCTGAAAGGGGTGCGCTGAGATCCGCCTGATCGGTGATGAAATGGTCACGCACAATGATTTTATCCCAGTTGAGGATAAGTTTCAGGTGGTAGTATGCGCGCAGGAACTTACCTTCATTCACGATTTGCTTGCGGATAGTGGGATCTATCTTATCGTCGGGCATTCCGCCAACCTTGTCGATGACCTGGTTGGAGAAGCTGATTCCTCGATAGTTGTTGCTCCAATAGCTTGCAAACTGTGAGTTACCGTTGGTATATGTGAAGTTGTAGAGTTCCATCCAGTTGGGATAGTTGGGCACGTCGGCACCGATTTTTACCACATCCTCGCGGTATGCCTCCACGGGCCATTTCACTTCGGCAAACTCCCAAGTGTCGATGTAATATTCAAGCTGAGAATAAGCAGCTGCGAGACCTGCCTCTGCATCGCTTTGGTCGCGCCAGAAGCTTGAGGATGTCAGTTTGTCGGGACTCTCGAGAGTCAGGTAGTCCTCACAAGAGGAGAAGGAAGCCGCCATGAGGAGAAGGGCGGGAATCATTATCTTGGATTTCATGAGAATATTCAGATTTAATGGTTGTTAGAAAGATACCTGCGCTCCGATAGTAAAGCTGCGGGTGAAAGGATATATCAGTTTATCGATACCGGTGTTGAGCACGTTTGCACGAGAGAACTCCGGATCGACACCCTTGTAGGATGTGATTGTGAAAAGGTTGTCGGCACTGAAATAGAATCTCAGGTTCTCGATAAATGCCTTGCGTGTGATGTGGGCTGGAAGAGTGTAGCCGAGCTGAATCTGACGAAGACGCACGAAATTGCCGTTCTTCAGGAAGCGGTCGCTCTCCTTGAGGTTGCCGTTGGGGTCGTTGAAGATAGCACGCGGCACGTCGGTGTTGGTATTGGTCGGTGTCCAGGCATCAAGAGTGGAGGTCAGGAAGTTGGATCCTGCGTTCATGCTCTCATAGAAATACATGTTGCCGTTGTATAGCTTGTGTCCCCATGCACTTCCGATCACGCCGGAGAGGTCGAATCCTTTCCAAGCCACGTTGAAGTTGAGGTTAACCTCAAGTTTGGGAATACCGGAACCACATTCCACTTTGTCGGCGTCATCGATTACGCCGTCACCGTTCACGTCTACGAATTTCACGTCACCGGCATCAGCGAGAGGCTGGTAGCGGTCGCCGTTCTTGTTGACGTAGTTGCGGGCTTCCTCATCGCTCTGGAAGAGACCGTCGGTCTTGTAGAGATAGAAAGCACCGATCGGTTTGCCCACCATCGTCTGGGTCGGGAAGTGCTCTGTACCGAATTTAAGACCTTCGCCATATATCACCTGTCCTTCATCGGCAAGCTCAAGCACCTTGTTGCTCGTAGTCGCGAGGTTAAGACCGAAGCTGTAGTCCCATCCCGCCTTTGAATCCTGATAGTTGATTTCAAATTCCACGCCGGTGTTTCTCATCTTGCCTACGTTGAGGATCGGGTTGGCAAGACCTGCGGAGTAAGGTAGCACCTTATAGATGAGAAGGTCGGATGTCTTGTTGTAGTACCAGTTCAAGGAGCCGTTGAGGTGATTGTTAAACAGACCATAGTCTACGCCGATGTTGGTTGTCTCAGTTGTTTCCCATTTGAGCGAACGGTTTTCGAGAGTACGGGCGATACTTCCGGTCCAAGCATTGTCACCGTTGCCCTGCACGTATCCCTGATACTTGGTGTTGTAGGTGGATATGAGTGCGAGGAAGTCGTAGTATCCGAGAGCATTCTCATTGCCGAGCTTACCCCAGCTGCCACGGAGTTTAAGATTGCTGACAGCAATATCTTTCGGGAAGAACTCCTCTTCGGATATTCTCCAGCCGAGAGCGAATGATGGGAATGTACCCCAGCGGCTGTTGGAGCCGAATTTACTTGAACCGTCGCGGCGAACAGTTGCCTGGAAGAGATAACGGCTGTCGAAGTTATAGTTGACACGACCGAATATTGACACACGGCGATATTTCCAGTTGCTGCCGTCGCCGGAGAATGTGCCGCCCGTACCGGCACCTATAGTGGTGAAATTAGGATCAAGGAATCCACCGGGGATTTCGCTTGTGACGAGGTTGCCGTCCTCCACCTTGTAAGTCGTGGTCTTGCCGACAACACCGACAGAGTTCCAGGTGTATTTGCGAGCCATGATGGAGTGACCGAGCACAGCCTGCACGGAGTGCTTGCCGAAGTCCTTGTTGAAAGAGAGCACATTTTCCATCACCTGCTCCTCCCAATATGCCGAAGTCTCGTCATTTTCGGGATATTCCTGCACTGAGCGCACGTCAGCCACGTAGGCGGGGGTGTGATAATTGTCGCGTTCGTGTTCGCCACGGTAGGCGTAGCTGATCTTGTAGTTTAGCCAGGGTGTGAAATGCATTGTGATCGCAGCGTTGGCAGAAGTGTGGTAATAGCGGGCCTCCGACTGACGGAAATTATTATCAGCCATTACGTTTCTATTGTTAGGCAATCCGTTGAAGTCAGTGAGTCCGTAGCCATACTCACGAGTGTCGTCATAGATAGGCACGAGCGGAGATATGCCATACATCTCTTTGATCTGATACTGAGGCTGACGGCTCTTAGTGTATTTGAAAGCCATGTTAGCTTCAAAGTCAAAAATATATTTAGTGGCTGTGACTTTCATTCGTGCGTTGTCCTGACGATGGTCATTGCCGAGGAAGATTCCTTTGTCATTAGCGTGGTTGTAGCTGAGTGAGAATCGTGCGATGTCGCTTCCGCCGCGCACGCTCACCATATAGTTCTGTGAGAAACCGGTGCGGGTCATTGCGTCCTGCCAGTTGGTGTTGACTCCGGTGTTTTCGGTAATATATGCCGGGAGAGGAAGCAGAGAGTTGCTCCAGCTGTCGCCGCCATAGTTCGCCTTATGGTTTTCCACGTGGCTGTTCCAGTTGTCATACATCTGCTTGTGCACCTGCTTATATTCATCAGCATTAAGCATCTTAAGGCTGTTTGCCACCTCTGTCCAGCTGAGATAGGTGGAGAAGTCTACTTTCACTTCACCCTTCTTACCGCTTTTTGTTGTGATTAGCACCACACCGTTGGCGGCAACCGAACCGTAGATTGCAGCGGCGGCACCATCCTTCAGCACTTCAAGGCTCTGGATGTCCTGAGGATTGACTGCGTTGATATCACCGGGGAATCCGTCGATGATATAGAGCGGTTCATTATCTCCGAAAGTCTTGACGCCACGGATTTTTACCGATACACCGGCACCGGCATTACCACCCGACTTGGTGATGTTGACACCGGCTATTTTACCTTGAAGTGCCTCTGCCGGGTTAGTGGTGGTACGTTTTGCAAGGTCGCTTCCGTTGACACTTGAGATTGCACCGGTCATGTCGCTTTTCTTCATGGTTCCGTATCCTACTACGACCACTTCATCGAGCACTTGATTGTCTTCCTTGATTACAATGTCAAGATGCGTCTTATTCCCCACTTTGATTTCCTGTGGGACATAGCCGACGTATGATACAAGGATTATTGCATCCTTTGTAACGTTGATGGAGAAGTTGCCATCAAAATCGGTAGTGGTGCCGTTTGTGGTTCCCTTTTCCATTATGGTGGCTCCGATGATAGGCTCACCATTCTGTTCTGTCACCGTGCCGGTGACGGTCTGCTTTTGAGCCCAAGCCTGGATCGGAAGGGCGAGACAAAGAAGCAAGGTCAAGAGAGATAAGACCCGGTCTTTGAACTTAATTGTGGTAGTCATGATAGATAAAGGTTAGATGGATATTAAAAAATGTTTATGCCGCAAATATAATCCGCAAAACGAAATGTTCCAGGTCTATAAAACGAAGCGTATCATTCTATAAAACGAAGCGTATCCCAATTCACACTATCTACAAACATCAAAGAGGCGCAGACTTCAACAGTCCGCGCCTCTTTAATGCCGTTATATCATAGTTCTAATGTCATTCGAGCCATGAGTCAACCGTCCTTATGGCCTCATCGCGGTCCATATTGAACCTCGCCCACTCCGAGGCGTAGTCTGCGGCCTTGTCGTGGCCGGGGTTGGTGAGCGCGAGTATCTGGTGGGTCTTGATCGCGTCCTCCTCGGTCTGTGAGTACCTGCTGCGGATTACGCCGTTTATCAATGAGTCCCGGCTGTCGTCTGCGGCCTCTATCAGAGTGCCGCCGTCATCTTCCGGGCCGGTGTAGGCATAGGCGGTTACCGGCTTGAAGCCCTCGGGGGCGTCCGCCGGCACATGGTTCTCGATTTTCTCCTCGTTGAGATACACGAGGCAGCGGCCGCCGTCGTAGCGGCTGAACGTCATTCTTTCCAAATAGATTTTCCTGTTCATGTCTTCTGTTGTTTTTGCCGTCGCCCCGTGTGTCCGGGGGTCAGGTGAATTTGTAGAATTTCTTTCTCTGCTTGTTGATGAACTCCTTAATCACCGTGACAGTCGGAAGGTCGGCCGTCGAGAAGTCCTCCGTTGCCTGGTCTATCATGACCTTGGATCCTGAGAACGAGTAATACTCCCCGTCTTTCCATACGTAGGCCGGGCTTTCGGATTCGGGGTTGTCCACATGGTCTATGACCTTGTAGCGGATGGCGATGCGCTGCCTCGGGGAGCCGTCGTCATTCTTTTCAATAACCGAATCGTCTATCCTGTAGTCGAGCAGCAGTATCAGCTTTTCGTTCTCGTTTCCGTCCGGATAGCAGACGATGTCCTCGATGGACCTCTTCTGCTCCGGGGTCATGCCCTCGAACGGGGCCTTCTTGCGGCGGTTCTTTATGACCTTGCCGAGTCTTTTTTCCATATTGAGTGATTTTAGTAGATTCCGTGTGTCGGCGTGGGAGGCGAACCCCACCCTGCTCGCGCATTTGAGCCTTATGTCCCTTTCGGAATACCCCTTTTTCCGGAGCCTCGCGACCTGTCGGCAGAGGGCTTTCTTGTTGCGCTTGCGCAGCATCAGCCTGTCATGGTAGAAAACGTATCCGCACAAGTCGTTGCCCGTCCACATGGGGCGCACGTTCCAGCTCCGGTTTATCTGAAGGTGGTAGTCGCGGGCGAGTATGAGGACGGAGAGCTCGACCATCAGGTGCAGGAACGTCTTGTCGCGGTGCTTGATTACTATGTTGTCGGCGAAGCGGCTGTAATGCCTCAGCCCCTCGCGGACGTAGCCCTCGAACTTGCGGTTGAGATAGTCCACGCCTTTTGAAAGCTCGGCGGCCTGTTCCTCCGTCCGGCAGGTCAGCAGACAGTCGGAGACGTACCTCCCCTGCCAGTAGCGTAACTTGTCAATGTCGTCGGACAGCCCGAAGCAGCGGATTGCGAGCCTGTCAAAAGGCGCGAGGTACATTCCCGACAGTATCTGCGACAGCTTGACCCCGAGCACAAGCCCGGAGCTGAAGCTGTCGATGAACTCGTCGAGGAAGTGCAGGTGTACCGGGTCCTTTATCTTGGACCTGACCCGCTCCTTCATGATTGTGTGGTCTATGTTCTCGAAATAGTGGTGGACGTCGAGCTGCACAAAATAATATACCTCGTCCTGGCTGCACCGTCTCAGCTCCTCCATTTCCTGTCGGACGAAGAAGTGGGTGCCCCTGCCGGGAACACACGCCGGGCTGCGGTGATGGAACGTGTCCATGAGCCAGCGCTCCACCGGGAGCATGGCCGACCACTGTATGACATGGTCGCGGACTTTGGACTTGTGGACGATTCTGTGCTTGGGCTTGAACACCTCCTTCGGCTCATACCCGGAGGTGCGGTAGCTGCACGTCGCATACGCGCGGAGAAGTTCCGCGAGGTTCTCTTCGAGGTTTTCGGCGAAGCGGTCGATGTCGTGCCTCCCGTACTTGTTGGCCGAGTAGCCCCTGAAGCCTCTCTCAAAGTTCTCCGGCGTGGCGACGGCGGAGGAAATGTGGCCTTTCCTTTTCATGGTCCGGTGTCATTGGTGTCATTGTCGGTGTCTTGTCGGTTCTGTCTGCTTTTTTCCGGGTACTGCCGTCGGGGATTGCTTGCGCCAGGCCTACCGGCACTTCCTGTCATCGTTGTCTTTCACCTTGGGGTGCGGTCCCGTCCTGTTTTTTGACGGCGCGGGAGCTGACAGACTTGACCGCGCCATAAAGTTGAGGGGCGAGCCGTAGTTCGCATTGGACGTCGAGACACCATTGTTCACATTCAGGTACTCAAGCCCGGCATTGCCACCATTGTTCGCATTACCACCACGGGCAGGCACACGAAGCCCCGAAACGGCTCTCCAGGACGGCAACCGGGATTCCTTCCGGTTTCCGGATGCAAATTTAACTAATTTTGTCAATATGGAAAAATGTCAATGTGCTCTTTGGCGGTGTCTGCCGCCGGACGGCGCTATGCCGGTGGGGTCGGCGCGACGCGCCTCCGGGGTTCTTTGGGCTCCGCAGGGTTCCGAGGTGCGCCGGGTGTCATCCCCGCTCCCCTATGTACCCCTCAGCTTCCCGGAGTCCACTCAGGCAGCCAGGAAGGGCGTCGTGTCCCAGTTCTCTTCTGCTTCGCAGAGGGGCGAGCCGTAGTACGCAGAGGACGTCGAGACACCATTGCTCACATGCAGGTACTCAAGCCCGGCAGAGCCACCATAGTGCGCATTACCACCACGGGCAGGCACACGAAGCCCCGAAACGGCGTTGTCGTTGTAGTAGCCGTCGGCATAATAGGTCGAGATTGTAGCACCGGTGACGGTCGGCACGTGGCAGAGGTTCTGCATCGAGAGCTGCTTGTGATACTCCCATGTGCTCGCGGTTTTGGCCGCCGGCGTTGTGGCCACTTTCGTCAGACCAGACAGAGAGTTCATGGAGTAGGCGCTGTACAGCTTCGGCACGACGTATATGTCGGCCGCGCCGCCGGTGATCTTGTTGATGAGCGTGCCGCGCTCCCACCGACCCAGATAGCCGAAGAAGTTCTTCAGCCCGAAGAACACCGGCACCGGGGCCGTGTAGAGCGTCGCCCCGTCAGCGCCCTTGACGGCGTAGTTGACCGAGCCGCAGCCGTCGGCGAGGGAGACGCCGACATTCGTAGGCAGGAACGGAAGGTAGCCGAAGGTGTTGGGGTTGTCGGCTGCCGACGCGCTCCACCACGACCCGGCGCCGGTAACACCGTTGCCGAGGCCACCCTGCCAAAGCCCGTTGGCATCCTTGTTGGCGTTCACTGCGGACTGCACGTTCCTTGTCCCGAAGATGATGCGGAACAGGATGCCTATCGCGGCGGCGTGGGCGTACCAGTAGGCCTCCCACCCCTCCCCCTTCTTGCGGGCGTATTCGCCAAAGGTCGCCGCGTTGAGGCTTGTCGCAGCGCGGCCCAGCAGCGTCCTGAACGTGCCGTCCTTGGCCGTGTCGTTGTTGCCGCCGCGGTAGCGGACGCTGGTGTTGATGACGCTGCACAGCTCCAGGTTGGTGCGGTCGACCACGGCGACGCCAAGGGCCGACGTGCTCGCCACCGGGATGCGGTAGTTCAGCCTGCCGGGGATGGGCTTGAGGCTCGCCGCCTCGTAGTAGTAGCCGCCTTCGGTCCACCATGCGTAGTACCAGGCGGTTCCCCAGCCCCACATGTAGTCGCCCATCGACCCGTCGAGCTTCGCCGTCTCGCCGGTGGCGAACTTGTAGTGGTTCGTCGGGTCGAGCTTGCGCCGGCCGTGGTTGCGGTCAACGAGGTAGCACCCGAGGCCGAGCAGCGCAGGCAGGGAGCGCAGGTAGTCGATGTTGCCGACCGCCTCTCCGACGGGGCTGCTGTTGTTGATGTTCCATCGTCGGCAGGCGTAGCCCTCGTTGGTCACGAAGCTCAGGGGGATGAAGCCGAACTTCTTGCCGGACTTCGAGAAGCCGAGCACCATGTCCTCGGCACTGACGGACTGGAGATTGCCCAGCTCGTTTGCGAGATCTATCTTTTCCATTTTTTCTGTTTATTGGTTTGTACTGTGATTTTTTTCTAACTGTTTATGTCCTTCCATGTCCCGGAGACGAGCTTCTGCACGCCGTTGGCCCCGACCTTCAGCCCGTGGTTGCCGAACTTCACCTCGAGGCCCTTTCCCTTTGAGAAGAACAGGTACCTGGTCTCCCCCTGGTAGCAGAGGAAGCCGTCGCGCGCTATCTCGGTCTTGCCGCCGGAGAGAACGCCGGAGGTGACCCAGATGGCGGTGGCGTAGAACACTGTCTCTCCCCACCATTCCGAGACGGTTCCGGCCGCCGGAACGAGCCATGCGGATATGTCGATTTCATAGTTCCCGGCAACGAGGCCTGAGACCTCGTGGTCTCTCGCAGACTGCTCCTCAAGCTCCCACTCGGAGACCTTTGTCCGCGTGCTGCCGCTCACCCGGTAGAGTCTCGCCGTGCCTTTGGCGGTTCCCCGGAAGCTGCCGCTGCGCGTGTTGTAGCCAACGTCGAAGCGCCCGAACTCGACCTTGGTCACTGCTGAGTCAAGTTTGAAGCTGACCTTGCAGGAAAGCGTCGTGTCCTCGGTGTAGCTGCCGTCGTCGCGGTTCTCGCTTATCTCCCCGGGGCGCCGGGCGGTGCCGCTGTGGTAGCCGAACCTGGTCATCTCGACATCGGTCGTGCAGTCTCGGTCCGTGCTCATCATGGTGAACTCATGGGAGCGGGTCTCGAATGCCTTTGTAACGTCTGTGACGTTCCCGATGCCGAGCCGGACGGTCTCCACGCCGTCGACAAGGCCCACGAGGTCGTTGCCGCGTATCGCCAGCGCGCCTATGCGCCCGCTGTCGGCGTTGATGTTCCCGGTGATGTCGGCCTTGCGGCACCTCAGAGCGCCGGTCAGGAAGTTGATCACGATGTTGGGGTCGAACAGTCCTCCGGCATCGGTCGGTATGTCGTAGCCCCCGCTGTAGTTGACCTCCTTCCCGTTCTTCCTCCCGTATTGCGAGAACATGAACTCGTCGTAGAACACGGCCTTGCCGATAAGCCCCAGGCGCGCCATCAGCAGCTCGGCATAGACCGCACGGAAGAACTCCATGTGCAGCCACGTGG
>RIAZ01000041.1 GCA_003762615.1 Muribaculaceae bacterium Isolate-037 (Harlan) | reverse complement strand
GATAAGGATTCTGAAACATGGAAGAAAGGCAAAGTCGCTTGTCAAATATGGATTGGAAGAGATTTCGACCATACTTATGCGTCCGACTTATACCCCAAAATTCGATGTTTTCAAATTTTTGTCATGTACTTAATCATTTTTTACAAAATAAGCTGACCATTCCAATTTCAATGATGAAATCCGGGATGGTCAGACTTATATCTCACCTTTTCACACTCCAATGATGCTACTGAGGGGGGCTTAATCCATAATCGGATATCTATTCCGATTAATCAATCTTGTCGGCAAGATCCGACAGTTTATCTGCACCTGCATGCAACAGATCTGAAGCCTTATCCTTCAGTTTATCCATCATATCGGATGCCTTGTCTTTCAACGTCATACCTGCATCAGCAGCTTTCTCACTCGCAGCTGCCACCTGCTCGGATGCCTTATCCTTCAGCGCAGCCACCTTCTCTGAAGCGGCTGACTTCAGCTCGTCCGCCTGTGCCTCCAGGTTCTTCTTCTCATTATCACATGCCACCTTCGCTGCTGCAGCACTGACCTCTGCCGCGGCTGCCGCTACCTCTTGATAGTTCTTTGAATCCATAATACAATCTGCTTTAATAATTTCTGATTAATTGTTTTCCAAGTAAGCCTTCAGATTTAAAAATTTAATCAAATTATAAATTTAAACAGGATTGATGTAATGAATATATGCGTATTTCCACTCTTCATAACTCATAACCCTGACCTCTGACTTACTTTTCACTTCATTCTTAAAAACCATTCTACACTGAAATGGTTAGAATGCGTTAATCATTTTTAACACAGTGTTGTATCATGTCGGCTTCCGAGAAATCGGAGGTCATTTTCCCGTGAGAAGACCTTGCAGATCGTTGAGCATATTGAGAGCTTGGAGAGGCGTCAGCGTATTGACATCCACTCCAAGGAGACGGTCACGTATCTGAGAGAGCAACGGGTCATCAAGCTGGAAGAAACTCATCTGATAGCCATCATTACGTGAGTCTATTCCCGACACAGCCCCCTTGACAGCAATAGAATCCTTATCTCCATTGACTCCCTTCGATGCCTCCTCAAGATGAGCGAGAACCTGATTGGCACGCTTAACTATGGCAGGAGGCATACCGGCAAGTTTTGCCACATGGATGCCGAAACTATGCTCAGATCCTCCCTTCTCCAACTTACGGAGAAAAACCACCTTGCCTCCTATCTCCTTGACAGAGACGTTGTAGTTGGAGATACGCTCAAACTTATTCTCCATCTCGTTGAGTTCGTGATAATGCGTGGCGAAGAGCGTTTTCGGGCGACAACGCCCGTTGTCATGAATATGCTCCACAATTGACCATGCTATCGAGATGCCATCGTAGGTAGACGTGCCGCGCCCAAGCTCATCGAAGAGTATGAGCGAACGGTTGCTCATATTGTTCAATATCGATGCCGCCTCGTTCATCTCCACCATAAACGTCGACTCGCCCGACGATATGTTGTCGCTCGCCCCGACACGCGTGAATATCTTGTCGACAATGCCTATACGTGCAGCCTTTGCCGGCACAAACGAACCGATCTGCGCCATAAGTGCTATCAGCGCGGTCTGGCGGAGAAGTGCCGATTTTCCGCTCATATTCGGACCCGTGATCATTATTATCTGGCAGCTGTCGGAATCAAGAGTTACGGAGTTTGACACGTAGCTCTCCCCCGGCGTCATGTTGCGCTCTATGACAGGATGACGACCCTCCATAATCGAAAGAGATAATGAGTCGTCTATCTCCGGACGCACATATCCATATTCCGCAGCAGCCTCGGCAAACGACAACAGGCAGTCGGTCTGTGCCACTGCCGACGCATTAACATGGAGATCGGTGAAACGGGTGTTGATTTTCGACAATAATCCCTTATATATCCGGTCTTCTATCGCCGCTATACGCTCTTCCGCCCCGGCTATCTTCTCCTCATATTCCTTTAGTTCAGGGGTAATGTAGCGCTCTGCATTCACGAGCGTCTGTTTCCTTATCCAATACTCAGGCACCTTATCCTTATGCGTATTGCGCACCTCAAGATAATACCCGAATACGTTGTTGTAAGCCACTTTAAGCGAAGATATACCCGTAGCCTCCATCTCGCGCGCCTGAATCTCCTGAAGTTTGCTCCGGCTGTTGGCATGTAGTCCTCTCAGTTCGTCCAACTCAGGATCCACTCCTGGCGCAATAACCGGAGCCTTGCCGAATGAAGTGGGGGCATCTCCCGAGATGGTTGCCGAAATCCAATCTGCCACATCGATTATATCCGTCATTCCCACGCCGATATCCTCAAGCACAGGAATACCGGAACCACGAAGAATATCCTTGAGAGTCATGGCTCCCCTGACCCCTTCCGAAAGTTGGATCATCTCACGGGGTGAGATCTTGCCGGAGGCGACTCGTCCGCCCAGACGTTCCATGTCACCGGTGCGGCGAACAGCGTCACGCGCCTGATCCCTAAGCTCATTATTGCTGAAAAATGCCTCCACAGCATCATGCCTCTTATTCAGCCGCGATATGTCAAGCAACGGGAGTATGAGCCAACGATATAAAAGGCGTGAACCCATGGGACACACCGTCTTATCAATTACTTTCAGCAAACTTTTGCCCTCCGGACCCATACTCTCCACAAGCTCCAGATTCCTGACCGTAAAGCGGTCAAGATGCATATATAACCTGTTGTCTATACGGCTCAGCGAAGTGATATGAGAAAGCTGAGTATGGCTCGTAAGGTCAAGATAATGCAGTATGCTACCCGCCGCTATGACTCCCAAGGGGAGATCGCCCACGCCAAAACCTTTCAGCGTGGCGGTGGAGAACTGACGGAGCAGACGCTCCTCGGCGGCATCCGTGGTATACACCCAGTCTTCAAGCTCAAACACACTGCATTTATGGGAGAAATTACGCATACAGAAATCCCGTGTTCCCCGCATACGCAGCAATTCCTTTGGCGACATGTTGCAGAGCAACTTGTCTGCCTCCTCAGCCGTGGTTTCCGAGCATAGAAATTCACCGGTCGAGATATCAAGAAACGCGAGTCCTACACTATTCTTCCCGATATGAACCGCCGCAAGGAAGTTATTCTCCTTAGCCTGCAATGCACCCGTCGAGGTGTTGACTCCGGGCGTCACAAGCTCCGTTATGCCACGTTTTACGAGTTTTTTCGTAAGTTTCGGATCCTCAAGCTGCTCGCATATTGCCACCCGACGTCCCGCTCTCACGAGCTTCGGAAGATAGGAGTCGAGCGCATGATGAGGGAATCCGGCAAGCTCCACCGACTGTGCCTTGCCGTTGGCACGCCGCGTGAGGGTTATGCCCAAAATCTCGCTGGCAGCAATCGCATCATCGGAAAAAGTTTCATAAAAGTCGCCCACACGAAACAGGAGTATCGCATCGGGATGTTTCTTCTTCATCTCCAGATACTGGAGCATAAGGGGTGTCTCTGCTATTTTTGCCATCTTTGTTTAAGTATTATCCGAAGATTGAAAGCATCCATGTCGACATTCCCACGTATATCAGAAGTCCGACGACATCATTTGTAATCTGTATGAAGGGACCGGTTGCAAGTGCCGGATTAATTTTCAGACGTTCAAGGGTCAATGGCACAAACGTGCCGAACACCGTAGCGAAAATCACCACTGCAAACAGCGACGCCGCCACGGCAAACGACACCGTATATTTCACGCCCGTCGGCTGTGTGAAGAAAATATATAGAAACACCACCGTCGATATGACCACCGCATTCATTATCGCCACAAGACTCTCGCGCCCTATCTGACCGACGGCATTCTTTATGTCAAGGCGTCCATTGGCAAGACCCTGCACCACGATTGCCGATGCCTGCACGCCGACGTTACCACCGGTGCCGCCGATCAGCGGGATAAATATGGCAAGAGCCGTTACAGCCGCTATCTGTGCCTCAAAACCTCCAAGGATAATGGAGTTGACGATTCCGCCTATTATGCCAATAAGCAGCCACGGGATACGAGCCTTGGTCTGTGCAAACACCGAGTCTGACGCATCGACGTCGGAGGAGATACCTGATGCCAACTGATAGTCACGTTCGCTCTGCTCACGCACCTCATCCATCACGTCGTCAACCGTAATCTGACCCACAAGTCGCCCGATACTGTCAATGACAGGCATTGCCACAAGGTCATATTTCTCGAAGTCGATAGCCACCTCATCTATCGGGCTATCCGTGCGCACCGACACCGGAAGCTCCTCCATAACGTGCTTGATTTTCGACACGGAAGGGTGGGTGATCATCTTCTTCAATGGAAGCACACCTCGAAGTCGGTTATCATCATCAACCACATAGACGTAGTAGATATCATCCAGCTCCTCTGCCTGACGGCGCATCTCCCGCAGACAGTCCGGCATGGACAGATTCTCGTTGACCACGATCATCTCCGTGCCCATAAGTCCGCCCGCCGTGTCCTCGTCATATTGCAGGAGGTCGACGATATCGCCCGCCTGCTCCACGTCGTCGATATGCTGGATAACCTCATCGCGGTCCTCTTCGTCAAGTTCCTGGATAAGGTCTACAGCATCGTCCGTGTCAAGAAGATCGATGAAATGACCGATCTGCTCCGGGTCCATACCCTCAAGGAGCTTCTTACGGTCATCCTCATCAAGCTCCATCAGCACGTCTGCCTTCTTCTCCTTATCCTCAATAAGGTTGAAAAGCCATTCTGCCTGCCGCAGATTGAGCGACTGGAAAAGCTCCGCTATATCGGCGGCATGAAGCTCAGCCACCTCTTGCTGAGCTGCCTCCTGATTCTGACTGTCTATCAGTTCGCCGATACGTTCTATATCTGTCTCTGTAAATTCCTTCATAATGCAAAATTACAAAAAAATTTTCAGCACGACACCAAATTCCACCCCTCTTGTTTTCCATATCCCCCACACATACAATCCTAAGCCCCCGTCTACTAAAAAAATACGATTGCCATCAATCACGCTATTACCCAACTGTCAATATTACGGGTGACGTGTGAGAATGATATGCCGATCTTGAATAGCTTCCTGCTGTCAGCGGCAAATGGTATGAGATAATCCTTAGTCTCTATCTGACGCAGAGCATCTTCCGCCGGTCTATCAAGTTTCAATTCCATCACATAGATATAATGCTCCGTCTTCAGCAACAGGTCAATGCGTCCGGATGCCGTGCGATATTCTGCCTCAACCGCACACCCCAATACCTTGAAAATTATATATAGATTATTCTCAAAATATATCTCTGGACGACATTGCGACAATTCGTAGGGTATATCTGCCAGAAACGCTTTCAAACGTGTCAGAAACATTTCCGGCTCGCCATCCTCAACATCATTCAGAAACGAGTCTATCACACGATTAGTCCGTCCCTCCGGTCGATTCAAGTAGATTGGAAGCAACTGCCTGTAAAGCCCATCCTCAACTTCAAGGTTAGGGACCCCGATAGTGTACATTTTCCGACGACGGTCATAATCCTTTATTGTCAGATAGCCCGACTGAAACAACAGTGGCACCGGATCCGTCATATAGGAATCACTGGAATAGAGCACAAGATCGCTTATCTTATCCCGATTGAGGTCTGGAAGATACATATCCGTAGCCCGCAACGCCTTAAGAAGAAACGTCGGCGTGCCGGTCAGAAACCAATAACTACCGATCTCCTTGTTGGAGAGTGCCGACATTAGTGAAAACGGATTATAGATATCCTCACTTTTTGCCGCAAAATGATAGCCGTCATAATTTTTCTTCAGCTCCGCCATGGTATCCTCGAAGCCGAGCTCCAGTCCTTTACCAAGCATCGCCACACCTTCGCTCAACTGAGCACGTATCTCATCGGCAGTGATACCACATATTCCGGCATACTCCTTATCACTTGTTATGTCGTAGAGATTATTGATGTCGCTGAAAATACTCAATCTGGAGAATCGGCTCACCCCTGTTATCATAGCGAACCGGATATAATCGGAGGCTGCTTTCAATGTGGCGTAAAACGGCTTCAGACGCTCCCTGAACACCTCATTCAATTCCGCATCCTCAATACTGGCGACAAGCGTCTTGTCATACTCATCCACCAATATCACCGCCTTTCTCCCGGTCTTCTCCACCGAACGGCGTATACATCCATAGAAACGCTGCGGGAAATCCCATTCATCAGTATTCCTACCGTATTCTCGTTCCCATTCCACGATATGGGCATTCAGTATGGAGTCAAGACCGGTAGGCGAGGAGCAGTCGCAATTCACAAGATTAAGACGGAACACAGGATGCCGATCCCATTTATATGGATAGGAATCAATCGACAGACCCTTAAAAAGATCTCGTCTCCCCTCAAAAAATGCCTGAATGGTAGATAGCAACAGACTCTTCCCAAAACGTCGCGGACGACTCAGGAAATAATAGCCATTCCCGTCAACAAGTTTCCTGACATATTCAGTCTTATCGACATACACAAATCCACCCTCCCTCAGCACCGGGAAAGACTCTATACCTATCGGGAATCTCATTGCCGTCATAATCTAAAGCCATTTATCCTAATCAGAACACGTTTACTTCACAAATGTAACCATTTCCCCCGAATATCCCAACAATACACAGATTTTTCATTCAGAGGAAATGGCTTCATCCGGCAGAACGGCAGTTGCCGTCAGTAGCGGAAAGAGGAGCCTCCAAGAAACTCGCGGAGCAGGGAAGTGGTCGGTATCTGGTCAGCGGGGATTGGCTCGAAATAGCTCAGGAACCGCAACAGACGGAATGCCTCCGCATATTCTGGCAAATCTTTCGGCACCTCACGCAACACCGGTTCCGCATATTGTTTCATCACTCCCAACTCAAATATGAGCGACGAGTTGAACGTAGCGTCGGCATTCTCGCTGAACGGGAATATCCATTTCTCCTCACCGCGACGCACACTCGGCCAGCGACGGATCGTATCCAGCGCAGAGATATGACGATATTTGCTGTCTCGCACGATACGGCGCAGCAGACGGTTATCCGACGTAGAGATCCAGTTGTGATTATCAATTTTAAGAGTGGTCAATGCCGAGACGTAGACCTTATACACCTCATCAGGATTAATAGAGGCTGTAAGTTCGGGATTAAGCCCGTGGATACCCTCTATCACAAGCACATCGTTCTTATCAAGACGCAATGGCTTCTCCTTCTCTATACGTCTGCCATATTCAAACGAATAGGAGGGTAGGTTTATCTCCTCGCCACGCAACAGACGGCTGAGATCGGAATTCAGACGCTCCAGGTCAAGCGAATACAGGCTCTCATAGTCATATTCCCCATTCTCATCCTTAGGGGTATGCTCACGGTCGACAAAATAATCATCGAGCGATATCATCTTCGGCACTATCAGGTTGGTCATAAGCTGTATGGAGAGACGCTTGGCAGACGTGGTCTTGCCCGACGATGACGGTCCGGCTATCATGACGATTCCGGCTCCCCCCTCCCTGCGGCGGCGTGCAATATCGTCACTTATTGCACCGAGCATCTTAGTATGCATAGCTTCCGCCACGTTGATAAGCTCCGCCGTGCGGCAATTCTTCACCGCCATATTAAGTT
This sequence comes from Muribaculaceae bacterium Isolate-037 (Harlan), assembly GCA_003762615.1. Classification (GTDB taxonomy): domain Bacteria; phylum Bacteroidota; class Bacteroidia; order Bacteroidales; family Muribaculaceae; genus Lepagella; species Lepagella muris. The sequence goes on along the minus strand of RIAZ01000041.1, from coordinate 15,502 downwards.
CACCGACATTCTTCACCTGTATGACCTTGTTAAACATCAGCTGGTCGGTGAAAGCCTTATACATCTTCTCCTGCGGGGGATTATACTTCAACACCTCATCCACCTTATCCGCCGACATGGCAAAAAGAAGGAATCCATCCTTATACACCCGTAGATCAAAATCCCGGATAAAACCTGTGGAGGGTGCAAGTGGTCCGTAATAGCTGTCGGCAAGACTGCCGAGACGGTAATAGGTGGTATAAAGCTCATGCAGCGTCTCAAGTAGAGTGACCTTTGCCGTCAACCTCTGCTTACGGAAAATCTCAATGGCATCCTTCGTCATGCGCTCCTTACGACGGAACGGGATATTCGTATCGCGAAGATTGCGAAGATGCTCCAGCAGCACATCGACAGTCTCCTGCGTAACGCTGACCACCGCCTCATCTTTCAGCAGACGGCAATAATGCCCCTTCGACATTGAATGCTCTATGCGCAGCGTCACACCCGGCATAACCTCCTCAACCGCCTTATATAGCATCATACAGAGCGAGCGCACGTATACACGGCGTCCTGCCGGAGTCTCTTTCCCGACAAACTCCACCTGACGCGGAGCAAAAAGAGGGAAGCACAAGTCCTCTGTCTTATTATTCACAAGTGCACATATAGGCTCAAAGGCAAGCTCTCGTCGGAGACGCGGAAGCATATCTATGATTTTCTCACCCCCAAGCACATTGACATAACTGTCGGTATTTTTACAATAGATTTTCATAACGTGGAATTTTAAGTGGAATCAGACTTAGGTCTCATGCAGTCCATACCGTGGAAGCCCCAGCACCCGGAGTTCCATCGGCACCCAAGCGTCTGGAGTTCCGTGCCCGAGCCCATGGGCGAGGGGTCCCTTCGAGGAGCCGGCAGCAAAGCCCTTCAGTCTGTAAAATTAACAAAAAACTTTATTCTTTTGATTATCTCACCTCCATTTCATCATAAAAAAACACCATCTTAACCTCACAAAACGTAATAATTCACAAAAAATAATGTTTTTAATCCAAAAAATTTGGAAGTTACACCAAATAGCACTAACTTTGCACTCGCAAAATACATCCGGACAGGATGCAGTTGCGGTCTTGTGGCCCATTCGTCTATCGGTTAGGACGAGAGATTTTCATTCTCTAAAGAGCAGTTCGACTCTGCTATGGGCTACCATTAATATAAACGAACGAAAGACAAAGACAACTTTTAAGATGGCAAACCATAAATCATCATTAAAAAGAATTCGCCAGGCGGAGAAGAGAAGACTCGAGAACCGCTATTGGGCAAAGACCGCACGCAACGCCGTTCGCCGTGTGCGCAAAATGACTGACAAAGCTGAGGCTACTGAGGCTTACAACAAAGTCAGCGCCCTCCTTCAGCGCCTTGGCCGCAAGAACATTATCTCTAAGAACAAAGCCTCTAACCTTTGCAGCGGCCTTGCTCTTCATATCAATAAACTTGCGTAAACTGTTGGCGGACACGTCCGCCCGTTATTGAAAAATATTTCCTTCAGCATGCGACGGCCTCGTGGTCTTGACGCAGCTGCAATAAGGATTGCGTCGGCCCATTCGTCTATCGGTTAGGACGAGAGATTTTCATTCTCTAAAGAGCAGTTCGACTCTGCTATGGGCTACCTCCCTAAATCCATCCTATCCCCAGAGGCCGGTTACTCCCAAAAGTGCCGGCCTCACTCTTTTTATAAACCTTATGCCTTTTATATCTATCATTCATAATTATGATTGGCGAAAGTGAATCTGAGCAACGGGGAAGATGGTATATCTATATTTTTGTTTAATCTGTCTGTAAAACGACAACCGGCATAATCTGATGACGCAATATCGTGAACAGACACAATTCAAAACTCTATCATGAAAACAGCGGAATTAGCGAACCGGATTTTCGACCGGTCAGTAGAAAGATACCATATCTCTGACGACATCAACCTCCCGTGCCCGAATCCTTTCGAGAAAGGGTCGATCGAAGCAATATTCTTTGAGAAAAACTGGGTGGACGCTGTGCAATGGCATCTCGAAGACATAATCCGTGACCCGGAGATCGATCCTGTCGACGCTCTCGCTCTAAAACGGAGGATCGACAAATCGAATCAGGTCAGGACCGACATGGTAGAGGAGATAGACTCATGGTTCCGCGATAAGTTCCGGAACGTGGTCCCTGCCCCCGACGCTTCCATCAACACCGAATCGCCGGCATGGGCTCTCGACCGTCTCTCAATACTTGCCCTGAAGATATGGCACATGAGGGAACAGGCTCAACGCACTGATGCCGACCCTCAGCATATCGAGAAGTGCAAGGGGAAACTCGAGATCCTTCTCGAACAGAGAGACGACCTCTCATCTGCAATCGACCAACTGATCGATGATATCGAGGCAGGAAAGAAATACATGAAGGTCTACCGCCAGATGAAAATGTATAACGACCCGGCTACAAACCCGGTGTTGTATGCAAAGAAAGGCTGAACACATCCATAATCAATCAAATTGAAAATGAAACGCCATTATCTGATCCCTTCCTCCGATTCGCTGCTGAGAGGGGCGTTATCCTTGGTCCTTTCTGCCGGAATGCTGTGTGCTTCCGCATATTCCGTGTCAAGGGCAGACAGACTGAGTCCTCTCGCCGCCGGCTATCTGGAACGTGCCGAAATCATGATCGACGAAGGCAACTTCGCCGGAGTGATCGACCAGCTGAGGCATCTTGAGACGCAAGGCGTCTCTCTATCGTCTCAGGATCGTGAGGACTTCACCTATCTTCTCGCCCTTGCGCTCTACCAGCGTGGGGATGCCGACTGCGTCGACCTGCTACGAGAATTTGCCTACAATTATCCGGCTTCCACTCTCGCCATATCTGCAAGACTCGCCGCCGCCGACTATTTCTTCTTCGCCCACAGATTCAACAGCGCACTCGAGGCATACCGGCAGATCGACTATTCAAGAATAAGCCCTGCCGACCGTCCGCTATACCAGTACCGTATGGCATTGTCTATGGTAAAGAGCGGGCATTACGATGAGGCAAGACCCATCTTCATGCAGCTCCATGAGTACCGCGACTTTAATCTCGCCGCCGACTATTATCTGTCGTATATCGAATACGTAAATGGCAATACCGATGTGGCGTATGACGGGTTCAAGGAGGTGGCTCAACGGATGAATGGAGTCAACAACGACGGTATCGCGCCTGACTATTATATAGCACAGATTGAATACTCACGCGCACAATATGACCGGGTGATAGCTCTCGGATCGGAACTAATTGAGCGTAATCCGGTGGAAGAACTAATTCCCGAGACCCTTAGAATAGTCGGACTAAGTTATTTTAAGACCGGACAGGAGGAGAAGGCTCAGAAGTATCTTGAGAAGTACGTGCTGATGCCCGATATAAATCCTGCTCCGGATGCTGTCTACGCCCTTAGCGTGATTGAATATAGCCAAGGTAATCTCGATGAGGCTCAGACGGGATTCGCCACGCTGACCGAATTAAACAACGATCTCGCACAAAGTGCTTATCTTTATCTCGGACAGATTGCCGTGGCACAGGGCGACAGCAATGCCGCAGCCATATCTTTTGAGAAAGCGGCGAGGATGGGATATGACCGCAACGTGACAGAGACCGCGCTATTCAACTACATCACGGCAAGAACCCGTGGCGGCAACATACCCTTCAGTTCCTCAATACCGTTGCTTCAGGAATTCATCCAGAAATTCCCCTCCTCCCAATATGCTCCCAGGGTGGAGGAGTTTCTTGCATCAGCCTATTTCAACGAGAAGGATTATTCCAACGCCCTCGCAAGCATCAACCGCATAAAACGCCCGTCGCAGAAAGTGCTTGAGGCGAAGCAGAAGATTCTGTATCAACTTGGAATGGAGTGCATGTCAAACAGCCGCCCTGCCGATGCACGGAAATATCTTATGGAAGCGGTTGCCATAAACGGCGACCGCGCACTGAAGGCACAGGCAAACCTGTGGCTTGGCGACGCTTGCTATGCCCTCGGAAAATACGGTGAGGCTCAGAATGCCTACAACGCATATCTCTCCGCCGACAAAAAAGGGGAGAACCGTACCCTCGCCCGCTACAACCTTGCCTACGCTCTGCTGATGGACGGCAAATACTCCCGCGCAGCCGCAAGTTTCGCCGATGCCATGAAAGCCGACCCTATGCTTCCTAAGAGGCTATACGACGATGCTCTTATAAGGATGGCTGACGCGCAGTATTATTCCGGAGAGTATAAGCTTGCGCTGAAGAACTACTCCACTGCAATATCCGGCGGCGCACAGGACAGCGACTATGCCACTTTCCGCCGTGCCGTCATGTACGGGCTCGATGGCGACATAAAGCGAAAACTCTCCGAGCTTTCCGATATGCCCTCACGATTCCCCGGCTCAAAATGGCTGCCGAATGCTCTTCTGGAGAAGGGTCAGACCTACACCGGATTGGGAGATACGAAGAATGCTGTCATTGCCTTCGAGCAGTTGCGTTCCACCTATAAGCAATCGGCTCAGGCAAGGAAAGGTATGCTCAACCTTGCAATAGCCTACATGGACGCGAAAGAATACGGCAAGGCAGAGGATTCCTACAAGGAGATTATCCGCAAATGGCCGTCGAGCGAAGAGGCGGTGCTCGCCAATGACGACCTGCGCCAGTATTATGCCGCCAACGGTGGTCTGCGTGAATATGCCTCATTCCTGAAATCCGTGCCAAACGCGCCTCAGATCGACGCTTCTGAGATGGAGACTCTCGCTTTTGAAGGGGCTGAGACGGCTTTTGCCGACGACATCAACGCCACAACTCTCCTGCAGAAATATGTGGAAGACTACCCCAACGGACGATATCTCTCACAGGCTCTTCTCGACATAGCCACCGGCAAGGAGCAGACAGGGGAGAAGGAGACCGCACTCAACGCTATTGAGTCGCTTCTGGCAAGACGGTCCGACTCTCCGCAAGTGCCGGAGGCTCTCCTCCTGAAAGCACGTATAATCGAGAGCTACGGTCCCGTCCGTCGTGACGATGCCCTGAAAGCTTACAAGGATCTGGAGAAACGCGGTGGCAACGATTATCTCGCCGATGCCTACGCCGGAATAATGCGCAACACCGACAAGGATTCCGAACGCATGAAATATGCCGCTCTCGTCCGCACGTCCGGTGGTCTCTCTGCCGATCAGATGGAGGAGGCGGAATTCTACGAGGCTTCCGCTATGCTGAAGAATGGCGACACGAAGAATGCCACGGCAATGCTGAAAAAACTTGCTGCAAATCCCAAGAGTCTATCCGGCGCGAAGGCTGCCGTGATTCTCGGACAGCATTACATAGACTCCAGCAACATATCCGGCGCGGAAGAGGTGCTGACGGCATTCACCGACGAGGGATCGCCTCATGAATACTGGCTCGCAAGAGGCTTCATAGCCCTTGCCGACGTCTACCACTTGAAGAAGAAGGACTATCTCGCCGTGGAATATCTCAAGAGCTTGCGCGATAACTATCCCGGCAAGGAACTCGACATCCACGACATGATTGATTCGCGTCTGAAAGAATGGAAATGATCCCTTAATTTAAGATTGAAAAAATGACCATCAGGAATATATATCTTGGCACTTCGATTGCTTTTGCCTCTTTCGGAATCCTTCCCTCAGCTGCCCAGCTCCATGAGTCGATCAGCGTGGAAGGTAAATACGTGCCGGAAATAATAAAGGTTGACAGAATTAACACGTTTCCAAAACCTCTGAAGTTCTCCATGGCTGCTTCCCCTCTCGAATATGAGAAAAGCGGTGTGGCAGCGGCATTTATCCCCTCCATGCTGGCGATACCGGCTACCGGATGGAACGACACCAAGGAATTTTCCTCCAACAGAGGATACCTTGAGCTTGGTGCCGGATCATGGCTCAACTCGACGCTGAGTGCAGGCTACCGCTTTGTCGACAACGCATCCACTCTTGCCGGCATAAGGCTCCAGCACAACTCCACGTCGCTCTGGAAGCCTCACATGAGTGATGCCACCGACGACGTGACCCGCTACCGCTATGACGAGTCGGTGGGTCTATACATATCGCACGTGTTCAAGGGATACGGACGTCTCGATGCCTCCCTCGACTACCACGTGGGGATGTTCAACTATTACGGCTACTGCCCCATAAATCCTATCGCCGACACAAAGATCGATGCCCCCACGCAGACGCTCAATGATTTCGCTATGCGAATCGACTGGCGTTCACCAATGTCGAACGCCTCTACACTGTCATACGGAGCATCCGCACGCGTGCGCCATTTCGCATTCCGCTCACTCCCTCTCCCTTACGCTTGGGATAAGGAGCACTCCAAAGGGAACCGCGAGACCGACATTGAGATTGCTGCCGGAGTCAGGATGCCCTGGGATGGTGGCAGTTCAATAGGGTTGGATGCAGACCTCAACGTGCTGACATACGGTGGTGAACAGGACCTGTTCAACTATTCGAAGGGTCCGGGGGAAACGGAAATCTCTCTCCACCGTCCCGACAACTACGGGATGCTCGTGCTCACCCCCTACTACCGCTTCAACCGCGGAATGCTCGACATTCGTCTCGGTGCCGATATCGACCTGACATTCAATGCCGGACCCGACGGCAACCGTTACTCCTTCTTCCACATTGCTCCAGACGTGAACTTCGCCTTGCAGTCAGGACAGTTCGGCATGTATCTCAACCTGGTCGGAGGCTCGCAGCTTAACACTCTCGCCAATCTCTACCAGAACGACTACTATATGTCGCCTGCCATCACCTCCACACGCCCGACCTACACCCCGCTCGACGCGACGCTCGGGATTAATATCGGTCCGTTCTCCGGTTTCTCTATCGGAGTGGAGGGGAGATTCATGGCAAGCAAGAACGTGCATCTCGGCGGATGGTATCAGGCATGGATAAACAATGGCGACAAGGCATTCAGCGGAATGTATGACCGATCCGGAGATCTATCGAAACGCGCAATGATGTATTCTCTCGACTCGGAGGGTATCAATCTTCACGGATTCGGGATAAGCGGTGTCATCGAATACACACCTTCATCCGTATTCTCATTCAAGGCTAAGGCTACAGTGCAGCAGCAGGACTGGAAGAAGGGCATATTCAATGGCTACGACCGTCCGAAGGTGACTGCCGACATATCTGCCGCAGTGCGCCCTGTCTCTCAGCTGAAGGTATCCGCCGGATTCAACTATCGTGCGAAACGCGCGATATATACGCGCTCATTCGTTCCGCTGTCAGCCGGCATCATTCCGGACTCCGACAGTGAGAATCTGTGCCGTCTCAGCCTCCCCGACATCTCTCTGCTGAATCTGGCGGCATCCTGGAATTTCACCGACTCCTTCTCCGTATGGCTTCAGGCTGACAATATCCTTAACAGGCATGACGACATGCTCCCGATGCTGCCGGCTCAGGGCATTTCTGTGGGGGGGGGTCTGAAGGTGCTCTTCTGACGATGGAATCCCGACCGATACAATCCATTTTTTTACAGATTACTTTCACGACCGGGAAACTAAATATCTCTCCCGGTCGTTGATTTAATTAGGCAGACATCTCGTCTGCTCCGGATAATATTAATTAAGTCGATATATGAGCCAGCAGAATTTAACTTTGGCATATCTCAATGAAGATGACAGGGCGTATGGACTCGCGGGTATGATGATCTCCCTTGCAAGCCTGAACGCCATTGACCGAGTGGCGGAAATCTGCCTGGATTCCGATGGACCTATGGTGGAGTTCTCCCACGAGTTCTATTTCCAGGGTTCGCCATCCATATCTCCCAAAGCTACATGGGACAATCTCGTCCAGAATTTCCATATCACCACCGCAATGGTGCTGTCAAACGTAATGGCAAGATCCGTCGTGCGCCTCAAGAAGGATGCTCCGGAGGAGATCATGAAGGAGATCTACAAGGAGGTGGAGAAGGAGGGGCACGACACGTGTGCCCTTGAGGATGATGAGATTGAGAATCTCTATAACAATGCCCTGATGCGCACAAAGAGGCTGTTCTTCAATCCGCGTCTGCATCCTGCCATTGATGAGTTTGCCAGAATAATATCCCGAAGAAGGATATTGTCCGGCAGAGAGATCCGCGACGAGCTGCATTTCCTGCAACTGATATGACAGATCATGCCCAAACAGACTCAGACAGTCTCCGCTATATTGTAGCGGGGACGTTTTTTTACCTCCACATACATCTTACCTACATATTCACCGAGTATTCCCAATCCGATAAGCAGAATCCCCGTGCAGAACCATATCGAGAGGATGAGCGAAGTCCAGCCCTCTATGGTCTCTCCGCTGAAATAGCGTGCCATGACGTAGATACCCACCAATAACGCCGCCATCATAAACACCACCCCAAGCCAGAACAGCATCCTGACAGGACGCACCGAGAACGACGTGACACCATCTCCGGCAAACTCTATCATCTTACCCAACGGATATTTGCTGCTGCCAGCCTTGCGCTCTCCGCGCTGATAATACACCTTGCTCTGTCTGTAGCCCAATTTGGGAACGATGCCGCGAAGAAACACGTTACGCTCCCCATATTCCAGCAATGCCGAAAGTGCATCTCTTCCGAGCAACCGAAAATCGGCATGGTCATACACGCACTCCACCCCTAAATGACGCAGTGTAGTGTAGAAGCAATGTGCCGAATGACGCTTGAACCAGCCGTCGCCCACCCGCTTGCTGCGCACGCCGTAGACTATCTCCGAGCCATCCATGTAAGCCCTCACCATATCCGGAATCACCGACGGGTCATCCTGAAGGTCGGCATCTATCGTGACACACGCATCGCAATTCCCTGCGACATATTCCATACCTGCCAACAGTGCATACTGATGACCGAAATTACGGCTCAGACGAATTCCCTTCACCCTGCAACACGCATAGCCGGAAATAAGTCCCCACGTGCCGTCAGTGCTCCCGTCGTCCACATAGACAATGTAGCTGTCGTCTCCCACCAGACCCGCCTCCGACATTTTCAACAGAAGCGATGTCAAGACATCATTCGTGCGGGGTAGGGCACTCTCCTCCTGAAAGCACGGCACGACCAACGCCAGACGGATTCTCCTCTCTCTATCCATCCTCAATCTCTCTCTTTCTTAAAACGGTCCTTATCCCTGTTACGCTTCTTCTCCAAAGATGCCTCAAACGCTTTCGTGAGATCCACACCTGTCTGGTTTGCAAGACAGACAACCACCCAAAGCACATCGGCAAGCTCCTCTGCCAGACCCTTACGCAAATCTCCCTCCTTCGCAACTTGATCGCCATACACGCGCGATATGACCCTCGCCAGTTCGCCGACCTCCTCAGTCAGCACTGCCATATTCGTGAGTTCGGAGAAATATCCGCCACCCACCGTGTGTATCCATTCATCCACAAGACGCTGCGTCTCTTCTATCGTCAGTCTATCCATCAGTATTCTATAGTATGAAGTTCCACCATATCCTTACCCACCCGCAATTCCACTTGTGCCCCCTCTATCATAGGATAATTCCCCACGACGTGACCCACCGGGAAGCGATACGCCACCGGAATCCCGTCAAGACCATGACGTGAAAGCAACCGGCTCACCATCTCCTCCATATCCTCATGGTTAAGGTCGGGGCCATATTCCGTAAACTGACCCACTATCACCCCCTTAACTCTGCCGAGATTACCGGAAAGTATAAGGCGCGTGAGCATACGCTCCACCGCATAGACAGCCTCCGAGATATCCTCCACGAAAAGAATCACGTCCTCATCATCCCCAACATTGAGCATATCCCACGGGGTCTGTGCCAAGCCGTTGAGCACTGCAAGATTACCACCCCTCAGTTCCCCTCTTGCCACACCCTCACGGTTGAGAGCATCACCGGGGAAGGCGTAGTGCATCGCCGGATCCCCTGTCATGACGTCGAGCAATGCGCGTGTGCAAGGGTCATAATCCCCCTCCAAGGTGAGATGCTTCGCCATAGGGGCATGAAGCGACGCAACGCCGGCAGTATGCCACAACGCATGAAGTGCGGATATGTCGGAAAACCCGACAAGCCATTTGGGATTGCGTCTGATCGTCTCCTCCGGGAGCTCCGGCAGAAGATGGATGCAGCCATACCCTCCACGGGCGCAGAAGATGCACTTCACATCAGGATCCGACAGGGCGGCAAGTATGTCGTCACGCCGTTGTGAAAGGCTGGAGGCAAACGAGCCATCTGCCGGTCCCTTCGCACCCGGCATGACCACTGGATGAAAGCCATGACGTTCAAAAAAAACGGCGGCTCCATCCACGTATTCACCCTTAACCTTCGTCGCCGGCGACACAATGGCAATCTTATCCCCCCTCTCCAATGGCGCGGGATAGATAATCTTATCTCTCTTCATAATCCCTTTCTTTCACTTATTTAAGTTTCGCAAGTTTGCCAACTTGCTTCACTTAAATGGTTTAATGTTTAAAGTTTATGGTTTATGATCATTAAATTTTGTATAATGAAAAGATTCGAGGATTTCCGTGAATCTTAAACCTTAAACTATAAACTATCAACCACTGAAGTGCAGCTTGCGAAACTTCAGTCACTTATCAGTTCACCTGAACCGGAATACCGGTAGCCGACTCTATCCTGCGGGCGATACCCTCCAGTTCCTGACGTTCCACCTTCACTAAATGCTCCTCCGGAGTGCTGCGGTCAAGGCTATAGAGCATTATTTCACGCGGTGCTATCTTGCGGTACGCCTCAATAAGCGCATCCACCTCTTCCGGCGTGGTGTTGTCAACCGGCTTCCCGTCATGTTCGCCACGAAGCATCATTGTCTGTATGATACCCTCTCCTGCAAACTGACGTAGACCCTCCACCACACGCTCCACCGTAAACTCTTTTGATGTCGGCTGGTCGATAAGACGCATCGTCGGCTCAATAGCAGAATCCAACTTCAGTATATTGTTATCCACTTTTTTCAGAGCGTCGGCAACGGCAGGGCTGAATATTCTTGTGGAGTTAGTCAGCACCGACACCTTGGCATTCGGATAATACTTGTCGCGGAGAGCAATCACATCATCTATTATCTCCGGAAAATCCGGATTAAGGGTCGGTTCGCCATTGCCGGAGAATGTGATTACGTCAAGCGGATCACCCGCTCCCTTCATGGCGGAAAGTTTACTCTCCAAATCTCTTCTCACCTTCTCACGCACGGGCAGACCCGTCGTGCCCTTACCTTGCGAGTTGTACCCCGCCTCACAATACAAGCAGTCGAACGAACAAACCTTCCCGTCGTCCGGACTGAGATTTATACCCAACGACACCCCAAGACGTCGGCTCTTTATCGGACCGAACACCGTGGAATGAAACAATACAGTCTGATCTTTTGCCATAACAATTTCAGTTTATACGGCAAATTTAACCAATCATATCCAAATATCCGCACGAATACCCTAAAAAACTCCTCCCATCCTCATCCCCACAGCTAAATCCACCACCAAGACCACTAAGACCACAGAGAATTTTTCACTTTGTGGTCGAATACTCCGGGAAGGTTTTCATTGCTTAATTCTACCTAAATCTGTACAAATATGAAAGTACCGAGACCGCTGCACCAAAATAAATTTTATTAAAAAAATCAACAATCTTATTACCATGTGTTTACTCCTTTTAAATATATCTAAAATATGAAAGTTTTGTTTTGGAGGGTGAAAGTTGCAGGAGCTAATTTTGTAATAAAAAATGCTAAGTAGAGGAGTGACATTATTGACAAAGAGAGAGGTTGCATTGACTGTCCTCTCAAAATTGCTCTATGCAATGACAGCCGATATGAAAGGTTCGGAAGAGATCAAGGCATCCCATCAGACGATTCTGAAAGAGTATGTAGAAAAAAATCATGGAGCCAAAAGTAAGCGAAAAGAGAATAAATTCTCTTTTCAATCCATTCCATGGAATAATATACTTGATTCCATAGCTTCAGGCAATCCATTCTTGAGAAGATATATTGAATCCGATAGATTCTCTAAGACGGAAATCCGATATATGTGTGCCATGCTATGCGGACTCTCAGGAAAGGAATATGGGTTGATTACAGAATCCAGAAGCCATTATAATATTAGTTGGTCAATACGGCAGAAATTCGGATTGCCTCCCAAAACCACCAATCTCCGTATCTTCCTTCAGAATCTTTCAGGACAGGAGAAAGACGAAAGACCATAAGAAACCGCAGCACTCTGATTTTTTTGAATGAACCTGTTTTAACCACGGATTTCTCAACGTTTTCCGTGGTTAGTAATCGTAAAAAAATAAGTTGTGAAAGTTTGGCGCATATTTCCGAGGGATTTCGGAGTAAGGAAGATGGAGCATAGCGGGCTATGCGACTGATTCCGCGCTCCGAAAGCACCGAAAAGATGCTGCCACAATAAAAAATTTACATTTATAACTTTAACAAGTTATTTTTTGAAGATTACTAAATCTCTTTGTGATGAAAAAATTTTTAGTAATTTTGCATACCTATAATCAATCATCACAAGAGATAACCTAAAATCATGCTACGATTTTCTAAATCACTACTATTTACTCTGCTATTACTAATCATTAGTGCAGCTTCCTGTTCAGAATCATACGAACAGGGAATCTTGAATCGTGCGGAAGCCTTGATGGAGGCTCATCCTGACTCAGCAATGGCATTGCTATCATCCATTGATAAGCAACGCCTTACCGGGAACAGACAGAAAGCCCACTATGCACTCCTTATGTCGATGGCCCTTGACAAGAACTATATCGACACCACCTCATTCGATGTGCTGCAACCGGCAATTGACTATTATCTCAGGAAAGGTTCCCCTGATGAAAAATTGCGTACTTATTATTATCAAGGTAGAATATTTCAAAATAAAGGTGATAGGGATAATGCCCTAAATGCCTTTGTAAAGGGCATTGATGTGTCTCATTTATGCTCAGACTCATTATCAATAGCTCGAACTTTGGTAGCACAAGCACTTTTGTACTATGAATTCTATGATTTGACCAGCTACACTGAAAACTATATCCAAGCTGCGAATATTTACAATTCGCTATCTCTTAATAATCAAGAGTTTGATTGTCTGATTAATGCATTAAATGGATCAATTATATTATATAATCGTTCACGCGCCGATAGTTTAATTGATCAATGCAATAAACTTGGAATTCTTAATAACAATAAATTTAATCAAAGATTTCAGGGACGGATTTTAGCCTATTTTATACAATTCGGGTCTAAACATGACATTGAGGATTGGATGGAGCAACAAGAAGGTGGCTTGACTCTTAATCCTAATAATGCCTTGGACTTGGCAATGGCTTATAATAAATTGGGTGATAATAATAAAGCTATACAAATACTCAAAATTCTTGAAGATTCTAAATTGGGTTATGATACTCTAAAATATGAATCCATAGCTGTTGGAGTTTTCAAAGAGATGGATAACTATAAAGAAGCATTCTCCACATATTGGGATTTTAGCCATAGATGGGACTCCATAAATGCCATTAAATTTGATCAGAAGGCAGCATCCATTAAAGAGAAGCATCAGATTGAGCTTATGGCTCAGAATGAATCTCAGCGTCATTCCCGTATTATATGGGGTTGCATCGGAGGGATTATTATACTATTAATGGGTGTATTCATATTGATATTATTATTCAGAAGCAAGAAAGCGAATGAAAAACTGGCTCTTGAAGAAGTAAAATCAAAAGAAGCGGAAAATGCCAAACTGAAAGCAGAAAAAGATATGGTAGCTCTTGAAAAAGAACGGTATGAACTTGAAAATAAGAATCTTCTGTTAGAGAGGGATAAGAAGGCTCTTGAGGCTGAGAATCTGGCGCATCGTGTGACGGAACTTGAAAATGAGAGCGAAAGTCTGAAGGCTCTTATTGATGTCAAAGAGGAACTTCCGCAGGAGGTACAAGACACTATCAAGATACGCATTGAGATGCTTAATTCACTGTTGGCAAGCCATATCACAGACAATGACCAATATGTAAAGCAGTATGATTCATGGGTCATGAAGCTGACGGAAGACAGTGAAGGATTTATGAATTCAAACAGACTGGCATTCCAAGCCTCGCATCCCCACTTCATACAGTATTTTGAAGACCATGATCTGACTGTTGAAGAGATAAACTATGTATGTCTTTACGCAATCGGTTTGCGGGGTAAGGAGGTTGGCAACTATATGAAGAAACGTAGCCACGTCAATACCAGCAGTGCTATCCGAAAGAAATTGGGAATTGACAAGCATGAGACCAACATAGGCATATACGTCAGGAAACTTCTCAAAAGTCTGTAATCAGATACACGAAATCTAAACAACGCCTATACCTTATATTATATTGGAAATGACAGGTTGCACACTATTATTGGTGCGTAACCTGTCATTGTTTTATGCACATTTCATTGACCTCATCTTGTAAATAAAAGCCTAAAATATCCATATAATCACTCTCGTACTTCCATAATCAGCCAAATATGAAAGTACGAGAGTGATTGCGCCAAAATAATTTTTAACCCAAATAACAATAGATTATTTATCAATAATTTACAATTTAAAATATTTTCAAAATATGAAAGTTTTGTTTTGGAGGATGAAAGTCTGTCTTTGTAATTTTGCAGCATCAAAATCAACTAAAACGCAATTGAAATGAAAAAGATTTTAACTCTTATTCTTGTAATGATGGCAATCGCACTTCCATCATTTGCTGAAGGTTCAAAAAGCGATAACTCTCATAGTGTTGCTTTGGAATTCGAGTCTATTTCGGACGGAACATCAACGGTTCATCGTGCTCCCATGCGTATAAGTATAGACGCATACTATAATGCGGAAAGCAATACCATCAACATTTCATACGATGGTGAGGCGAAAGGAGAAGTATTCCTTTATTTAAATGGTGTGCTTGTGGGGTATGAGTCAGAAATCAACGCTTCTTTTTCAATTAATACTCCAGGTCGATATACTATAGAAATAATAGGTGAAACTTGGATTGCAAAAGGTTCCATAAAACTGCCATAATTAGGAATTTATTCCATTAAATAAGTTTAACTCTCCAAATAAATACGTTGAATCATTCAATCTTGAAATAACATAATTAGCATAAAAATGTAATTGGCTTTAAAACCAGTTGCGTATATATTAAATATAATCAAATTTATTATGTTCAACTCTAAAACTAAATTTTCGCTGATTTCTTCAGCACTCGCAGTTATTGCGACTTCTGCAATTGCTATTGCATGTACATCTCAAGAGGACATTCCGGAATCAAGCGCAAGCATTGTAGAGAATAATACAATGCTCAATGACACAATCCTCATTGAAACTGATGCTCCTCTTATTCAAAAATCCAATATGGGTTCTGTATCTGTCAATAGTATTTATCATGACAGCCTCTCTTAAAAATTATAAATTGGTCTATCTTTGGTATTTTGTTATAAACATTTCTTTGAGTATAGGCCTTATTTTGATACAATATCTAAATTTGGATATGCCAAAA
>RIAZ01000040.1 GCA_003762615.1 Muribaculaceae bacterium Isolate-037 (Harlan) | reverse complement strand
GGCCAATGTTAAACTTAAGGAGATAGATGACTGGGCCAAGGCCAATCTATCCCGCAATTGGGTGAAAGATAGAACCGAAACACTTAAAAAAGTGAGCTGAATACGGAACAACTAACTGAACACCCTACTTATTTAAAAACAATTTAATTGAAAAACTTATGGCTATTAACCTTCAGAAGGGACAACGCATTGAAATCGGTCTGCAGAAAGTAGGCGTAGGTCTGGGATGGGATCCCAACCAAAGCACCGGTTATGACTTTGATCTTGACGCATCAGCTTTCATGCTTGATGCCGACCACAAACTGCCGGAAGATGAATTCTTCGTATTCTACAACAATCTTGTTTCGCCCGACGGTGCGGTGGAATCCTCTGGCGACGACCTCACAGGCGGCAACAGCGATGGTGACGACGAGACCATATCCGTAGACCTTGATAAAGTTGACCCGCGCATACAGGAGATCCTGTTCACAGTCACGATACATGAGGCTGTGCAACGTCGTCAGAATTTCGGACAGGTGCACAATTCCTTCATCCGCATATACAATGCCATCACAAATGAGGAGATAGCAAAATACGAGCTTGACGAAGACTTCTCCACTGAGACTGCCGTGGAGTTCGGTCGCCTATACAAACGCAACGGCGGATGGAAATTCGAGGCTATGGGCTACGGTTGCAAAGGCGGCCTACAGGCTCTCGTCGACAAGTACGTAAGATAACGGACACTCAACCCTATCACCATTTTTTCCGTTATAACCGACGGATGTCTTGAGGTTGGAGAATGACAGATGCTGACACATTACGGCGTTAATGTTGTAACATTGCAATCTGCAAGACATATTCCGAAAGCAGAATAATTATAATGTTGCAGAAAATAACAACCACTCTCTTTCTATATTTAAATTTGCAACATAAAACAAAACCAATATTTAAGATCATGATTAATTTAGAAAAAGGACAAAGAGTGACCATCGACCTCCCGAAATTTACAATCGGACTGGGATGGGATACCAATAGCTCTGATACGGGCTCTGATTTCGACCTTGATGCGTCGGCTTTCATTCTTGGTGAGAATAAGAAGATTCTTTCCGATGAGTATTTCGTATTCTACAACAATCTGAAATCGCCTGATGAAGCTGTGGAACACACCGGCGACAACCTTACCGGCGAAGGGGAAGGCGACGACGAAAGCATACACATCGACCTGAGCAAGATCGATCCGCGTGCCACTGAGATCTGCTTCGTGGTGACAATCCACAAAGCTGATGAGCGCCGACAGAATTTCGGTCAGGTGCGCAACTCTTTCATCCGCATCTATAACACCGACACTCACGAGGAGATTGCTAAATATGAACTGGAAGAGGATTTCAGCGTAGAGACTGCCGTGGAGTTCGGTCGCCTGTACAAACGCAACGGGCAATGGAAATTCGAGGCTATGGGCATCGGATATAAGCAAGGATTGGCGGCATTCCTTGATAAGTATAACTAAAAACATGTAGAGGATATGGCTATACGATTAGAAAAAGGTCAGAGAATCAACCTTGAGAAGAATAATGGTTCGAAACTTACCCAATTCTGTGTGGGTTGCAACTGGGGCGCAATCGAAAAGGGGGGATTCCTCGGATTCGGTAAAAACGTGCAGGACGTTGACTTGGATCTCAGCTGCGTTATGCTTGACGCCAACGGCAATCTTTGCGATCATATCTACTCTCCGCTTTACAAACGTGAGTTTCTCGCCCGCTACGGCATGCCTCCCGGTAAAATCGACTCCAACGATTTCGCCCTGCATCATTCGGGCGACGATCTGAAGGGTGACCAGAACGGCAATGACGGTCTCGACAACGAAATAATAACTGTAGACCTCACCCGCGTATCCCCCAACGTGTCGCAGATCTTCTTCTTCCTCAACAACTGCGGCAAGGAGGATTTCTCTCAGATTCCATACGCATCCATCAGGATGTATGAAGGCACTCCCCAGCGTGTGAAAGAGGTATTCGCGCAATATGACGTGGCTGCCGAACCGCAATACAGCGGAAAGACCGCCCTCATAATGGGTAAACTGTACCGTCGCAACGGCGAATGGAAATTCTCCGCCATCGGAGATGCATACGCTGATGCCAACCTTTGCGAGACTATCAAAAGAATTGCCACAAACTACAAATGACAATATGAGAAGACTACCGGTATATCTGTTGCTCGACACTTCCGGCTCAATGTATGGCGAGCCTATCGAGGCTGTCAAAAACGGCGTGCAGGTGCTTGTCAGCACACTGCGTTCCGACCCGTATGCCCTGGAAACTGCATATCTGAGCATCATCACATTCAACAGCACCGCTCAACAGGTGACGCCTCTCACCGAGCTTGCCAATTTCCAGGCTCCTAACCTGGAAGCAAGCGGTTGCACAGCTCTTGGCGAGGCTCTCTCCCTCCTTGCCACGAAAGTGGATCAGGAGGTGACTAAGACCACTCCTGAGATGAAAGGCGACTGGAAACCACTCGTGTTCATAATGACCGACGGTATGCCTACCGACAACATTCAGAAGGGACTTGAGGAATTTAGGAAACGCAAGTTCGGAGTTGTGGTGGCTTGTGCAGTAGGAAAGGGTGTCGATACCAGTGTGCTGAAACAGATCACAGAAAACGTTATAGCCATCGAAAACGCCGATTCTGCAAAAATCCAATCATTCTTCAAATGGGTATCAGCATCTGTCAGTGCCGGATCCATGAAGGTGGAGGAGACCGGGAAAGAGATGGGTTCGCTCAGCGAGCTCCCGCCGCCCCCTCCGGAAGTCAACATTGTCGTGTGAAATCATACTTACTCGACTCCGGCACGGGTTTTCCTGCCGGAGTCGTCTATAAATATACACAATAAGATAACGCAATCAGTTTATGTCAAGAAGACTACCAGTATATCTGCTTATCGACACCTCCGGGTCAATGAGGGGTGAGCCGATTGAATCTGTAAAGGTCGGCATCGAGGCTATGCTGTCAACTCTGCGTACTGATCCTTACGCACTCGACACGGTAAGCATCAGCATTATCACGTTTGACAGGGAAGTGAAGCAGGTTCTACCTCTCACTCCAATCGATCAGATACAGATGCCGGAAATAAATGTTCCGGAAAGCGGTCCGACGTTCACCGGTGCCGCCCTTGAGATGCTTTGCGAGAAGGTTGATCAGGAAGTGAGGAAAGGCACTCCCGATCAGAAAGGTGACTGGATGCCTATACTGTTCCTTATGACCGACGGAAAACCTTCCGATCTTCAGGTGTATAAGGAGGCTATCCCGAAAGTGAAAAGTCATCACTTCACGAATATCGTCGCACTCGCCGCCGGTCCGAAAGCCAAGACCGATGAGCTTCTGATGCTCACCGACAAAGTATTCCAGATCGATTCGATGGACAGCACCGCCTTCATGAAGTTCTTCAAATGGGTAAGCGGCATAATCGAGGAGGGTGGAAAGTCTATCGGTGCCACTGATGATGTGGCATTACCTCCACCGCCGGACGAAATAAATGTTGTGATCTGACTTTATCTGCCCACCCAACTCATCTATTTTAAACATTTGAACTATGAACGTGAAATTAGTTGGCAACTTTATCCAACATATTGAAGTGGAACTAATGCCCGGCGAGGATTTCTTCGCACAGAAAGGGGCATTGATATATCTGGAGCAAGGCATCGAGAAGGAGACCGTAATGAACGGTGGCAACGGCACCGGCGCACTCGGTGCGATAGGCAATCTGATAGGTGCAAAATTATCCGGTGAATCCTTTTTCCTCGTTCACTATATCAACCGTTCAAACAGGAACAGACGGCTCGTTTTAGGAGGGTCGTTCGGATTAACTCCCGTGAAGATTCAGAATGAGACCCTGATATGCAATAAAGGGGTCTACGTAGCATCCAACAATATGGTGAATGTCTCCACTCAAATCTCAATCGCCGGCATAATGGGCGGCATGGGGGTATTCCTTCAGAAAATATCCGGCACCTCCACCGTATTCCTCGACTGCAAGGGGCAACCCATAATGAAAGAGTTGGGATATGGCGAGATGATTGAGGTAGACGAAGATCATATCATCGCAATGCAGGGCATTCAGGAGCATCAGCTCTCTTCCGCCTGGTCATTGAAGAACGTATTCGGTGGGGAGGGGTTGAGCATGCTCAGAATTTCCGGACCCGGGAAGGTATATCTGAGTCCCGGAAAGATTATTCCCCACATAAATTCCTAAACGCGGACGCACCCATAGTGCGTCATGACTGTCAAAGAATGCTTGTAAACCACTCTTATAATAATACCAAAATGCGAAGACTCCCTGTCTATTTCCTTATCGACGTCTCTGAGTCGATGGTAGGGCAACCGATTGAAGAGGTACAGAATGGCATGCGCACCATTATCCAGGAATTGCGCATGGATCCATACGCCCTTGAGACTGTCTACGTGTCAATAATAGCTTTCGCCGGGAAAGCTATCACGCTCTCCCCCCTGACTGAATTATATAAATTCTATCCTCCGGTATTTCCTGTCGGTGGAGGCACGTCGCTCGGCGTCGCAATGGATTATCTGATGGATTCCATCGACCACGACATTCAGAAGACCACTCTGGAGGTGAAAGGCGACTGGAAACCGATAATCTTCCTGTTTACCGATGGCAACCCGACCGATGATTATCACCGGACTTTCAAACGATGGAATGATAAGTACAGGACGCACTGCAATATGGTGTGCATTTCCATAGGCGATAATGTCAATACCCTTATCCTCGGTCAGCTATCCAATAATATCCTATTGCTGAAACAGACCGACAAGGAATCATTCCGGCAATTCTTCAAATGGATAACGGCTTCCATAAGGACGTCGAGCGTGGCTGTGGAGGAGACCGGTGACGATGGTCTTAAGCTCCCATCCACATCAGGCATAAATCTTACGAAGGTAGAACCTGGCACCGGGGGCAAAGTAGATGAGAATTTCGCGGTAATGATGGGGAAATGCCAGACTACCGGTAAGCCGTATCTGGTCAAATTTGCCCGACGGTTTGGCAATCCGGAGGATATTGAGGATTTCATTCAGCAGGGATTCCGTCTCGTCGGCACGTATCCCATCGATGAGGCGAAATACGCGCAGCTTTCCGACGGTAAGGCTCTTGGCAAGAATATCAACACCAATCTTCTCTACGGACGTCCTACCTGCCCATGCTGCGGCAATCAATATGGGTTCGTGGTATGTGAATGCGGCAATATATTCTGTGCCGGAGAGAATGCCAACGACCATTGCCCATGGTGCGGTATGCAGGGCGAACTGGTCACTGTAGGCGAAGGTGGTATCGATGTAAAACGTACCCAAGGTTAATTAAAAAGGTTAACACCGGGATAATTACAATGGACTACTCTAATGAATAATTACCGTAGAAAACGCGATTTCCGACGCGGTTACAATTCGGGAAACAATATTGATTCATGCAGGCTTTTAAAGTCGATGTTGTCGGAGAACGGGATTTCCGCCTCCACTCCTGAGACTAAGGATTTCATCCGATGGATGACGACTGAAGCATGGAATAATTATCAGAAAGATCGTATGGATAAGAAAATAATAGTCAAGAACCGGATAGACAGCCACCCTATCGTGATTCCTAATGCCACAAAAGGGAAGCATTATTCCTCTCCGGTAATAACGCTTCCGACAGAGGATGCCTTCGACTTCAGTATAGAGGGTCCGGATGAGTTAGGACTCATTGTTCTACATGACTCTGACGGCGTATTCAAAATTGCCGGCACTCCACAAGTCACAGGTGATTTCCACTTCACCCTGAGATATAAATATCACGGTTGGCTTGAAGGGGAACCGCTGCTTGAGCGCAAGATTCCGTTTGCTGTGAATCCCAATCCGCGTGATCTTTGGAAGGATATACCCACTCCAACCGATATTCAATTCTTTAAGGAGGATTGCGAGGCTGAACAGATTATCATAAAGGCAGGTCCCGACGGGTCACCAAGAAAGGATATGGTGGCGGCAAGCAAGCGCGGACGCAGCCATGCGCAGGAGGGAAAGGCTCGCGATGATCATTTCCGTCTGTTTCATTCCGACGACAACGATTGGTATATCATTGCAGTGGCTGACGGCGCAGGCTCAGCCCGTTTCTCACGAAAAGGTTCGGAAGTGGCATGCAATACAGTTGTCGATTTCTGCAAGACAAAACTTGCGGATGCGTCAGCTTTTGAAGAGAAAATCAATAACTACAGGAATGCTAACGATGAAGAGACTGCCCGCAAGATCTTGGGGGATGCTGTATATTCTATCGTAGGTAACGCAGCATTCATGGCTCATAAGGCGATAAATGCACTCTCGGATAACGTAGAGGGGACTAAACCGAAGGATTTCGCCACTACCCTTCTGCTTGCAATCTGCAAGAAATTGGATTTCGGATGGTTTGTAGCCTCATTCTGGGTAGGCGATGGCGCGATGTGCATCTACAATCGTGAGAAACACACGGCAAGGCTTCTCGGGGTGCCTGATGAGGGGGAATTTTCCGGTCAGACAAGATTCCTGACCATGCCTGAGATATTCCGCGACGCCAGATCGCTATATCAGCGGCTAAGATTCGGCATCGTGCCAGACTTCACCGCCCTTATGCTCATGACCGACGGCGTGAGTGACCCGATGTTTGGCACCGAAGCCAACCTGAATAATATCGACAGATGGGACGACCTTTGGGATAAGCTATCCAACGGTTTCCCGGAGGATGATATACCGGGAGTGGATCTATCAGACGACAATGAGAACGTGAAGGAGGGTCTGCTCAAATGGCTCGATTTCTGGAAACCGGGTGAACATGACGACAGAACCATCGCAATATTATACTGACAACTGACTTATGGCAAATACTATTACCCTTAAGGCCACCGACGGTTCGACAGTGCAATTTGTCGATGAGGTAATCGGCTCAGGTGCTATGAAAGATGTATATTTCAGCCCCGACAAGAGTTATGTGGTAGGTTTTTTCCGCACCCCGCAGGATGCGAATGCCAAGGACCGCCTGCATAATATCACCGGCATATACCGCGACAAGATTTTCAATCAGCCGGGCGGCGACTATTGGGATAAACTCTTCTGCTGGCCTACGAAGCTGGTGGAATGGGAAGGGAAACTCGGTGTGGTAGTTCCCGCCTATCAGAAGCATTTCTTCTTTGAAGGGGGGAAATTCAAAGGTAAGGAGAAAATCGGTAAATGGTTCGCATCAGCGAAGCTGCGCAACCGTTTCGTGGAGCATGAGTTTAAGGGGACTTGGCTGACGCATTTCCACATGCTGATACAGATAGCGCGTGCCGTGAAACGTCTGCATGCCGCCGGTCTCGCTCACTCCGACCTCTCCTACAACAATGTGCTTGTAGACCCGAAGACCGGCACCGCCTGCGTGATTGACTGCGACGGACTTGTGGTGCCGGGGAAATATCCGCCGGACGTGGTGGGTACGCCCGACTTCATAGCTCCGGAGGTGCTTGCGACAAGATCCCTGAAAATTTGCGATCCGAATAAGAAGTTGCCGAGCATACAGACCGACAGACATGCCCTTGCCGTGATGATATACATGTATCTGCTTTATCGTCATCCATTACGAGGGGGAAAGGTCAACGACCTTGATCCTGCCAAGGATGAGGAGCTTTCCATGGGAAGCAAGGCTCTATTTATCGAGCACCCATACGATACGAGCAACCGTCCGAAGATCGCCAACATGGCTCCGTCGGAACTGCCACAGGGGGATGTGGAGAAACTCCCCTACTCTATCTGCGGACCATATCTGAAGCAACTTTTCAATAAGGCGTTTATCGACGGGCTTCATAACCCGGCTCTGCGTCCCACTGCTGACGAATGGCTGACCGCCCTTGTGAAGACCACCGACCTCATGCAGCCATGCCAGAATCCCAACTGCGAGGCAAAATGGTTTGTATTCGACAATACCACGAAACCCCGGTGTCCCTTCTGCGGAACGGAGTATCACGGACAGCTACCGGTGCTCAACCTGTATTATTCTCCGAAACCGGGTGTGTTTAAACCGGAGAATTATCGGCTTATGGTGTATCATCACCAGTCATTATATATGTGGCACGTCAACAGATTCATTTTCCCGAATGAGAAACTGACCGCCGAAGAGAAGCGTCCCGTGGGTGACTTCCACTTCCACAATGGCAAATGGATACTCATTAACCGACGTCTCCCCAACCTATGGGATAAGGACACCGACAAGAAGATTGAGATCGGACAAGCCGTAGAGCTGACAGAGGGTAAAAAGATACTCCTCGGCAAGAACGACGGCGACCGCCTCATCGTGGTCCAGCTCGTCAACAACTGATTCTACCCCCCAACCAAAGCCCCCGACAAATCTCTAACAAACAATGCCGCCGGAGAATCACCCCTCCGACGGCGTTGTTCATTTTACTTTCAGATATTTCATTTCTTTGAATGTCTTACGCGTTGCATCTTCTTGTCGTTGTCATCATATAGATAGGGCGACTCCGGCGACTCCGGCAATTCCGGCAACAACTGTTTCCAATTCTCGCCAAGACCGATCACCCTCAAAAGACGGAACAACGTGCGGAATGAGATGTCGGTCATATTGCCGGTCTCAAACTTATAAAGTGTGGTCATACCGATTGAGGCTGCCACAGAAACCTCCTTGCGTGTCAGCCTTAATCTCATCCTGTAATCACGAAATCGCTCTCCAAGAATCCGCACAACGTCGGGCGTCGCCAATGACTTATCAGTAAATATCATCTTAATGAACTTTATAGCGTTATTTCATATATAACATTCCATATAATGATATTTACAAAGATAGACATAATTCCCGAAATATCAAAATTAACACATTCCCAAAAGAAAGAAAAGAAGATTTAAGTCTCAAGACATAATCTAAATACCGATTTATTGCAATTTTATGGCGTTGACAAAACACCAACAAACACCGCTACCGGAGTGACTGATTCTCCGACAGCGGTACACTTTAAATTAAGCCTAAATTATTGTCCGGATCCAAATCTTGAAGTGTCAATATTTACCTCATTCTTAGGCTTGAAGCCATTGAAACGCCAGACGAAAGTACACTTGATGTTGTGGTTCATATCATGCGACTTCATACGATAATCTTGCCCTGAAAAGTCTATTTTAAATGTCGGATTGCATATATTGAAGATATCTGTGGCTTTCAGATCAAGTTCGCAACAGCGTTTCTTGCCGAATTGCCACTTAATACCGGCATCAATCTTCCACAGAGGATCCATACGTCCGCCGCCTTGTATCATGCCTGCCATATAAGAGGCAGACACTGATAATGATACCGGAGATGTCGGAGTAAAGCGGATTGTATTATCCCATCCGGCATAGATGCCCCAACGCTTATTATCAAAACTAAGATCATGGAATTTTACTGACTTCTGACGGGCATGGTAGACATTTAACGTGGCCGTTACATTCCAAACGTTTTTAACATCAAAAGGTAAATGAAGTTGCAACCCGACAGTACGTGAATAATCCAGATTCAGAGTCTGAAATATCAGATGAAGATCGGAGGTGGATTGATATGGAAGTTGCACGAAATAGTCATCGGCATAGAGTGCGTATAACGTGGCGGCATATTTCTGACGGAATATATAACTCAACTGTCCGGAATAGTTCATATATGGCTGAAGCGTGGGATTACCAAGAATCACCGAATAGTCGTTGATGTAGGATGTCCCTCCATGTAGTTCCCAATATGAAGGATACACACGTTGTGTGCTGACATTAAGTTGAAATATACTCTTTGGAGTCTCGTAATAAG
Source organism: Muribaculaceae bacterium Isolate-037 (Harlan) (assembly GCA_003762615.1). Lineage (GTDB taxonomy): Bacteria > Bacteroidota > Bacteroidia > Bacteroidales > Muribaculaceae > Lepagella > Lepagella muris. The sequence goes on along the minus strand of RIAZ01000040.1, from coordinate 17,519 downwards.
TTGCGCCAAGCTGCGGGATCATATTCCAGTTGTGCCGGTAATCGTTGTGGAAATATTCCGCCTTTAGGGAGGCATTGAATGACAGTCCACATGCAAATGAAGCCTGACCTCCGATATAAGCACTTGCCACATCCTCACGCAAGGTGTTGTCAAATCCGCGTTGCTGAGGGAAGATGTATGTTTGACGGCTTTTATCATCCGAATGCTGATAATCCACACCATATCCTAATGTCCATACTCCTATGGAATGTTCCTGATCCAGATATGCGTGCCAGCGAGTTATGTTCTGATAATTTTCTGAATTAATTTGCTCCACATCTCCCCGGAAAAGATTCTGACATCTGTTTTCATAATAATGGGTGTAGTCTCCACCGATAGTAAGTCCGAATGGAGTTTCATATCGCAGAGCTATATTATGATAGCTTGTAGGCGACAAACCTTCATATATATTCTTGAAATCTCCGAATGTTCCGGCAGCAAGACTCATGTTGCGGATTCCCGATGTAATTTGTCCATTATAGGAGAATTTAAGTTTCTTATATGCTGCGGCGGCATATACGAGATTTGTCCATGCTTTACCTATCTGACTCATATCGTCCTCAATATTATGGAGAGTGCCATCAAGACGGTGATTGGAATATGTTTCTTGCCGATTGTAGGATTGCTTTCGGACGAGCGACCAATTCATATCGAATGTCCAGTCCTTGACAGCGTATGCAGCATTCAATCCCCCCGAATAGGATGCGTAGTTAGCCTGATTATATCCAAGCGTTGCCTGACCCATAAGACCATCCAAAGGTCTTGGAGTTCTCATGACAATATTGATCACAGCACCGTTGACGTGATACTTGGCAGGGGCAGAGTACATGATTTCTACATTCTTCAATCTTTCAACAGGAGTGGAATAAAGGAGTTGATATAGATTCTGTAATGGCATCGTAGTAGGTTCCCCATTAATGATAATAGAGACGGAGGATGCCCCGCTCAAACCTATCTCTCCGCCATTACTGACAACTCCAGGAAGATAACCTAATGCTTCCAATATATTAGTCACAGGTTTATCCTTGACGATAGTCGGTAAGTCAACTACCATAATGCCATCCTCTCCTTTGATTTGAGGTCTTTCCCCTTTCACTACTATCTCCTGCAGATTCTGACTACCGATACTGTCGGGAATCTCCTGTTGAGCCCTCATATAGGTAGACGCAGACAAGAGAGTTAGAATGATTGATATGCGCTTCATAATCGTTGATTTTATTATTATTGCGCAAAATTATAACTGTATTACGCTTAAATTCTTATCCACAGCCTTATTTAATCTTAAGTCTTCCCTTATTTAGTCTTAAATCTGTATTATCCCGGATAGCAATACGAAATATAATATGTAATTTTGTATCTAAGTAACCAGCCATATTAAAACTATACAATAAAATGGCTAATATTTTGAAGGAAATATGGAAGCCCGAAGATGGAGTAATGGGGTTCCATTATGACTGATGAGGGATTTCATAGTTCCTCAAAAGATGGTTATTTTAGTATCGTTTTAATATGGTTGGTTACTTATATAAATTTGTGTATGACAAAATTCAGAATAAATTCCATAATATTCATATCTGCCATTGCAGTCATTTTCGGCTGCAATCTATTTTATCTTGTAAAATTATATGGTTCTATCAGAAAAGATGTTGAGCGTGAGGTCATGACCGCAATGGCAGACGCTGATATTGACGACCTTATGTTTCGCGCAGGGAGAGCACAAGGATTGACGTCAAATGTACAGATGCAAGAAGACTCTACCACTCATACACCACCTAAAAAAGCTGAGGCAACTACCTATAGAGATGACAACGGACAACTTATATCCGTAAGGACCGAGGTTGACGGAAGTGTCGTGGAAGAGGTAGCTATGCTATCGGAAAACAGGACCTACTCAAATCAGATGGTAGACGCAATGAGCAGACAGTTCCATGTTATAATGGATAAATATATACCTTACGATATGGAAGTGATGGACAGCGTATTGAGCAATCAGCTTGCCAATAGATTCATCTATCCTGATTTCTTATGCGTGGAGGTCGTCAACCGCAACGATTCCGTCATCTACCGTAATGAAAATTTTAAAGGGGAGTCAGGATTGGATTCATTCCGTATAAACATCAATCCCAACGATGGAATATATTACAAAGCTTACATGACGCCTCTCACCCGTCACATACTGTCGCAGATGCTGGGTGTCATCATCACCGTTTTTCTTCTGATGGTAGCTTTTGCCGCTGCCTTCCTATATCTGTTCCATACTGTTTCCAAATTGCGTACCATAGAAGAAATGAAGGATGATTTTGTAAGTAACATGACTCATGAATTGAAGACCCCCATTGCCATAGCCTATTCGGCTAATGATGCATTGCTAAATTACGATATAACAAACGATCCTGACAAGAGAACTGCATACCTCTCCATAGCCTTGAAGCAACTCAAACGTCTTGGAGAACTTGTGGAGAATATACTTGCCATGAGTATGGAGCGGAGAAAAACAATGACTCTGAAACCGGAGAAAATCAAGTTGCCGGAACTCATTGGAGATATAGCTGAGGCGCAACGAATGAGAGGTGAGAAAGATATTGACATTGAAATTGATACGACAGATGATATTGAAGTGACTGCCGACAAGTATCATCTGACCAATGTGATTAATAATCTTATCGATAACGCGATAAAATATTCCGGTGAATCTGTCTCAATCCGAATATCCATTGATACAGAAAGCATTGGAATTACAGACAATGGCATAGGTATTCCATCAAAAAATCTACCTTTCATCTTCGATAAATTTTACCGCGTACCTCATGGCAACCGTCAAGATATCCGAGGCTACGGAATAGGATTATATTATGTAAGACATATCCTTGACAAGATGGGATGGGATATTTCTGTAAAGAGTCAGGAAGGACTGGGATCCACATTCACAATAAAATTTTGTAATCATGAATAAGATTCTTTTTGTTGAAGATGAGCGAGATTTGTCGCTGATTGTCTGTGATATTTTGCGGCAACAGGGCTATGATGTCATTTCTGTCTTCAATGGTATTGACGGTCTGGCTAAATACAAGGCTGAGGGAGCTGATCTCATTGTTGCCGATGTCATGATGCCCGGACTTGACGGGTTTGCTATGGCTCGGGAAATAAGGCGGCTATCAGCAAATGTACCCATAATATTTCTGACAGCAAAAAGCACTATTGATGATGTGGAGGAAGGTTTTGAAAGTGGGGCAAACGACTATTTGAAAAAGCCATTTGAATTACGTGAACTGCTGGTAAGAATCAAAGCATTGCTGCGCAATAAGGTCAAGGATATCGTTGCAGAGGATGTGATTTACCAAATCGGTCAATACCGATTCAACAAATCCGGACAGCTACTTATATTCCACGGCAAAGAGACCGCACTCTCCAATATTGAGGCACGTATATTGGATAAATTTGCCTCAAATATAGGGAAAACAGTCGATGCCTCTGAGCTTATGATAGCCGTATGGGGACGAGATGAACTAAGCAACCGCAACTCCCTACACGGCTACATCCATAAACTCCGCCGTATCCTGCGCCACGACACGACAATCTCCATAATCAACCAACGAGGATTCGGCTACATGTTAACTGTCAACAATTTTCATTAAGGTTCAAGGCGTTGCCAATGACTTATCTATAAATATCATCTTAATGAACTTTATAGCGTTATTTCATATATAATATTCCATATAATGATACTTACAGAGATAGACATAATTCCCGAAATATCAAAATTAACACGTCCCCAAAAGAAGATTTAAGTCTCAAGACATAATCTAAATACCGATTTATTGCATCGCGAAGCACACGGAGAACACAGAGTATTTAAATAAAAAATCTCAGCGTTCTCCGCGCTCTCAGTGGTTAAAACACCGAGTTATCGCAGTTTTATGGCGTTGGTTATGATATATACTTCTATCTGACCGATAGCTATGAGGTGGATTTTGTGGTTTGTCATCGTAACACAGTAATAGAGTTGATACAAGTATCGTATAACATTAGTAATGATAAGACATATCGTCGTGAATTGAATGCGTTGCTAAAAGCCTCAACTCCATTGAAGTGTAATAACCTTACACTTATCACTGCTTTTGATGAGAAAACAATTGAGGAGTCTGGCAAAACTATCAATGTACGCGCAGCCTATAGATGGCTATTATCCTAAAATCTTGATAAGTAACCGCATCAAATATCAGATACCATTTATTAGATTACAAAGAGAATGTGCCCCTCCCGAAAGGATTGATTCTTCTCATGCAAAAATAAGCATCATCTATGCAATGGTGATTCCTAAGATAAATGCAAATAGAAAAGTATTGGCATTTCTTGGCAAATGATAATTAATTTAAGTTTCGCAAGTTTTCCAACTTGCTTCACTTAAATGGTTTATGGTTTAATGTTTATGGTTTATGATCATTAAATTTTGTATAATGAAAAGATTCGTGGATTTTCGTGAATCTTAAACCTTAAACTATAAACTTTAAACCACTGAAGTGCAGCTTGCGAAACTTCAGTAATTAATTTTTAAACAAGTCTTTTTCTAATACTTTATCAGGATCTGCTGAAGCTTTGAGCGATACTCACTTGGAGTTGGTCCTTTAAACTTTTTAAATATTCTTATAAAGTTTGATAAATTATTAAATCCACAAGAATAGCAAATCTCATTTATTGAGTGAGTCGTATCTATCAACATTTGTGAGGCTTTACCTATCCTCACGCTGTTAAGATAGTCGATAAAAGAACATCCTGTTTTCTTTTTGAAGAAATGGCTGAATGCTGATTCCGACATATTTACAAGTTTTGCAACATCCGACAGTTTTACAGAATCCTGGAAATTTTTCTCAATATAATCGCATACTTTTGTGATTCTCCTACTCTTGAATGCTGTCAAGGCTTCATTTGCGTCATAATAGTTACTGACAAGCATCTCCTTGTTGGCAATAGAAAGATCGTAAAGTATAGAAAGGAAGTCAAGCACCGTATGAAACCCCTGTAACCGAGTAAGTCTTAATATCTTATCAGCAATTAGCACCTTCGTATCGTTGGAGAATGTAAGTCCTCTTCGTGACTCTATCAATAGTTGACGAATAGACGCAAACATACGCTTATTTAATATAGGAAAGTTAAGCAACTCTTCAGAAAATTGAATTGTAATCACATGATTACCCTCTTGTCTCGTCCCTTTCCAAGCATGAGGTATATTAGGACCAAGCATTACCAGATCCGGACTTGAAAATTTTTCATCGCTATCCCCGACCACCCTTGTGCCTTCATCATTAAGAACAAGATTAATTTCATAATCCGAATGATAGTGCACAGGATAATCAAATTTTGCATTAGGATGATCCAACAAAATAAATAAGTCATCATCCGCAAGAGGAGTTATCTCTTTTTGATAGTCTTTCATTATTATACCATAATATTATTAATAGAGTTGTCTAAACTTCAATGCTACAAAATTAACAAAAATAATTAAGATGCAAATTCAGTATTCAAAAAAGTATAATCTTTAAGCCAAAAAATGTTTAACAAAAATCTAAATAGATGCTAATTTTGCAGCGTAATAACCAAATCTTTTCATATCGTGGAACAATTTCATATAAGTACATTAGATTTAACTGTAATCGGAGCATACCTACTTTTTATAATATGGTGGGGACTCCGAAATGGAAAAAGCGACGATTCTCAATCTTATTTTTTGGCAGGACGCTCTATGCCATGGTGGGTCGTAGGTCTTTCGCTTTTCGCGGCAAGCATTTCAAGCACCACACTTATCGGTCAATCCGGAGATGCGTATCACACAGGGTTGGCTGTATTCAACTATAATCTTACGGGTATAGCTGTGATGGTATTTTTTGCAATCTGCATACTTCCGTTATACCTTAAATCCAAAATCTTTACAATCCCGGAATTTCTTGAAAGAAGATTTGACAAACGCTCCCGCTACTACTTTTCCGCTATATGCATAATCGGAAATATCTTCCTTGATGCAGCCGGAGCCTTGTATGCAGCCGCTCTTATTATAAAGTTGATAATGCCCGAAACGGATCTTCAGTTGATAATCATAATATTTGCAGTTATCGCTGCATCTTATACCATACCTGGAGGATTATCATCGGCAATTAACGCCGAAATAATTCAGGCCGCCATATTAATACTTGGATCGATAATGCTTACCATACTTTGCTTCATGCAAGGAGGTGATTATTTTACAAATCTTTTTGCCAGCGGCGACATATCGCTCAAGCTAATCCGGCCATTAGCCGATAATGCAACACCCTGGCTCGGTCTTATTGTTGGAATGCCAATTACCGGACTTTACTTCTGGGCCAACAATCAGACCCTTGTACAGAGAGTATTGAGTGCAAAAAGCATCGAAGAGGGACGTAAGGGAGTAATATTCACCGGATTCCTCACAATGCTCACTCTAATTATCATTGCTATCCCGGGGGTAATTGCAAGAGATTTATTTCCGGGACTTGAAAAACCAGATATGGTTTATCCCAATATGGTATTAAATCTTATGCCAATCGGATTGCTTGGAGTTATGCTGGCTGCGCTTTTGTCAGCTTTAACGTCAACACTGTCTGCAATCCTAAACTCAACCTCAACACTCTTCACAATAGACTTTTATGCCCAGTTCAACAAGAAAGCATCATCTAAAAGGCTTGTTGTGATAGGCAAAATAGCCTCTTGTGTCATAATAATTCTTGCTGCCCTCTGGGCTCCATTCATAGGACATTTCGGTTCGCTACTTAAATACTATCAGGAGATGCTGTCATATATCGCACCCCCCATTGTCGCTGCCTTCATATTAGGCATCTTTTCAAAACGAACAAATGCAAATGGCGCGTTTGTCGGATTAATAATCGGTTTGGTAGTGGCAATTGGTCTGCTGTTCTGCAAAAATATGATATTCGGCAATCTTCACTTCCTTTATATCGTGCCAATACTGTTTGCACTCAGTCTTATTGTAATGTGGTCAATAAGTATAATCGGCAAACGTCCGGAAGAGAATAAATTGCTAACCACTACATTCCGCTATGAAGAGTTCAAATCCGAAATCATTTCAGCCTATAATTCCAACTGGTTGTCAAGCTATCTGTTTTGGGCAATCCTACTCTTGATAATAAGTGGATTCGTTTGGATTCTATTCAGCTAAACATATATTCAATACTTCTAAATTTCATACAATATGAAACTGAAAAAACATAAAAATAATCCGATACTTTCTCCCAATGAGGGAAACGAATGGGAATCTCTTGTGACTTGTAATCCAGGAGTAGTATATGACAATGGAGTATATTACATGCTCTACCGGGCTGCCGGAAATGACAAGGAACACGTGATCCGATTCGGACTGGCAACAAGCACAGATGGATTTAATTTCAAGAGAATGTCATCCAAACCTGTATTCGGTCCCAGTCTTGATGGTCCTGATTCAGGTTGCGTAGAAGATCCACGTATAGTTAAGTTTGGAGAAAATTTCTTTGTCACCTATGCCTACCGCCCATTTCCCCCTGGACAATACTGGAAAATGGCGCATGATGTGGTAGAGACTCCTGATTGTGATGAATTCATGCCCAAGGCGATCCGTGATAATCTCGGCAATACCGGGCTGGCGGTTACTAAGGATTTCTATACATACCGTCGGTTAGGCAGAATCACGTCCCCGATTCTTGATGATCGTGATGTAATCATATTTCCCGAAAAAATCAATGGGAAATATGCGCTTCTGCATAGACCTAAACAATATATCGGGAGTAAATATGGAACTGACTATCCTGCAATATGGTTAAAGTATTCTGATGACCTTCTTGACTGGGAATCAAAGGATAGCCATTTGCTTCTTACCGGAATCGAAGGCACTTGGGAGGAAAAAATCGGTGGAAGCACACCTCCGATTATGACGGAACGCGGATGGCTTATGCTCTATCACGGTGTGGAACATGGTGGAGTCGGGCACTATAGAGTAGGCGCACTATTGCTTGACAAAGAAAACCCACTCAAAATCATCGGACGAACAACTGAGCCAATTCTTGAACCGGATTCAGAACATGAACTCATCGGTTACTATAACGGCTGTGTTTTCCCAACCGGCAATGTGATTGTAAAAGGCAATCTGCTTGTTTATTATGGTTGTGCCGATAAGCATATCGGGCTTGCAAGCTGTGTCCTTGATGAGCTGCTTGACCATCTTGAATCAGAAGAATGCAAAATTGCAGCTGAAAACAGTGTTAAAAACATCATTGTGCGCGATTAACACTTGTTAAAACAAATCAATCCAACCGACAATTCAAAAAAGTATAATTATATAGCGTAAAATAGTAGATTTCATTAATTCATTCATAGTAACTTTGTGACCAAGATATTGCAGTATTTTTAAGTGACAAGTAACTAAAAAAACCTTACCAAAACCAATATTATCATGAAACAAGGAAGAAAAGCCTTTGAAGTCATGTTGCCGCTGATAGTATTTTGTCTGCTACTTGGCGGTTCTTTGACCGGCTTCGCACAATCCTCCGGACAAATTGATGTCTCCGGCGTGGTTGTAGACGAAAGCAATGAGCCTTTAATAGGCGTTTCCATTAGAATTGATGGTACCAGTCTTGGCACCACCACTAATATTGATGGAGAATATAGTATAAAAGGAATCGCTAAGGATGCCACCTTGATTTTCTCTTATGTGGGTATGAATCCTCAAAAAGAGCAGGTCAAAGGTAGAACAAAAATTGATGTGGTTCTAACCACGGATGCAACAATGCTTAATGAAGTTGTTGCCATCGGTTATGGAACTGTAAAGAAAAGTGACCTAACAGGATCCGTAACATCGGTAAAACCTGAAGCAATAACCACTACCCCGTCAAACTCCGTTGAAGGACTGCTACAAGGACGCGCAGCCGGTCTGTCGGTCAACAATTCATCTCAGGATCCGGGTGCAGGTTCAACAGTACGCATAAGGGGTGCGAGTTCACTAAATGGATCAAACTCCCCACTTGTCGTGGTTGATGGTTTCCCGTTAGGAGATGCGGGCGATCTTAAGCAAATAAACCCTGCAGATATAGTAGGCATTGAGATTCTCAAAGATGCATCAGCCTCTGCGATCTATGGTTCTCGTGGTGCAAATGGTGTAATCATGATTACGACAAAGAAAGCAAAAGAGAGTAAAACCATCGTCAATATCCGTCAGCAGATTACATTATCTCAAAAATCAACGAAACTTGATTTATGGCGAGATCCGGTCTTGATGGCCTCCCTTAACAACGAGGGTCGTATAAACGGTGGGCTTGATCCCCTCTATGTCGGAAAGGTAAATTCTACAGGCATATACTATCCTTCTATTGAAGAACTCATGACTACATGGGATATCAATACCAGATGGGATGAAATTACGCTTAGAGATCTCCCTGTATCCAATAATACCACTGTTGCTGTGCAAAGTTCAAATGAGAAGACCAATTTTGCATTGAGTGCTAATTATTACACTGATCAGGGTCTGTTTATAAATGACGATTACAAAAAGTATGGCTACCATCTAAGTGTGGAACACCAGCTTTTCAGCAACTTCAAAATCCGTGTCATGAACATTCTCAGCCGTAATGTCAGGGATAACAATAGCGGGTTGGCATACTGGAGGAATCCGATTTTCCCTGTATATGATGAAAATGGTGATTACTACCTTACAAATTCACAAGACTATGAGCACCCTGTCGCCATCACGGAGCATCGCAAACAGCAGTCTAAAGGTATTGATGTAATTTCATCCGGAACTTTGGATTGGCAGATAATACCGCAACTTAATTTGACAACTCAACTTAACTATAAGTATGGCAGTTCGATAAGTGATAAATATTATCCAAAAAAATATACGGAAGCCGGTACATTTAGTAACGGACAGGCACAAATTGACAATTGGCAAGGACAAAATCTTGTTTCAGAAACTTTCGCCAACTATAATCAAGATTTTGATAAGCACTCGCTGAGTGCAATGGCAGGATTCTCGTATGAGACATATACGGAACGAAGTTCAGGACTCACTGCACGTAATTTCGTAAATGAAACCCTTGGCAATGAGAATATGGGAGCCGGAAACCCGGAGCAAAACAGCCTCTCTAATGGCAAGTTGGACACGAAACTCGTCTCATATATGGGCAGGGTAAACTATACATTCGACAACAGGTATCTTGCCACTGTAACATTTCGTGCAGACGGTTCTTCCAAATTTGGAAAAAACAATAAGTGGGCCTACTTCCCTTCGGGGGCAATAAGTTGGAAAGCGCATCAGGAAGAATTTATCAGCAGGCTCGGTATATTTAATGAGCTTAAATTCCGTGCCAGCTATGGTGTCTCCGGTAATCAGGGTATCAGTGCCTATCAGACATTGAGCAGATACGGCACAGAAAAGTATTACAACAATGGATCTTGGGTGACGACAATCGGTCCCGGCTACGTTTCCGGATGGACCGGCCAGGGTGGCATCAATCGCGTATGGAGTGGCATACCTAACCCCGATCTAAAGTGGGAATCAACACAGCAGTTTGACTTTGGCATAGACATGGGGTTCTTCAATAACCGTCTGCGCATAGGCTTCGATGCTTATATTAAAAAGACTAAAGATTTGCTACGTCAACGCAACCTTGCACCATCATCCGGATACGACAGGATGTGGGTTAACGATGGAAATATTGAGAACCGCGGTGTAGAATTGTCAATTGATGGCATCATACTGAGCACTCCTGAATGGAGATTGAACGGAACACTTATCATGTCACATAATAAGAATAAGATTACCAATCTTGGCAATACCTTGGAATCAGGGCTCATTGAGGATCCAATGACAGGGATGCTGTTTGAATATTCCGGCAATAGTTATGAGAAATATCGCGACTATATCAATATTCTTGCTATCGGACAGCCAATGAATGTGTTCTATGGTTATAAGGTCGATGGAATCGTACAGACACTTGACGAAGGCATCCGTGCCGGTCTTGACGGAGAGTATGCTCAGCCCGGTGAATTCAAATATGTTGATCTAAATGGTGATGGATCAATTACTGAAGCCGACAAAACCATCATTGGTGATCCTAATCCGGATTTGACAATGAGCCTGCAACTTAACCTCGGATGGAGGAACTGGGACTTGGGGGTATTCTTCAATGGTGAATTTGGTAAGGACGTCTACAATACAAAGGCGTTTGGTGAACCGAGCAATCAACCCCTTCGTTGGACTATCGACAATCCGACAAATAAATATCCGAGCCTGCGCGATGGTAGACAGTCAATGGTTTCTGACTGGTGGGTTGAAGACGGATCTTTCTTAAGAATACAGACTTTGACTTTAGGATATACTTTCAATTTCAAAAATTCTTGGATTTGTGATAAAATTCGTCTGTATGCCAACGTGTCTAACCTATATACATTCTCCAAGTTCAAAGGCTATGATCCTGAAGTCGGGCTAAATGGCGTATATACCGGTGGATATCCCCGTCTTCGCAAATGGACTTTTGGAGTTGACTTTACATTTTAATAAAATCCTAACATGATAACTACTAATAAAATTCTCTCGCTTATGGGTGGGATGGCGATAATGCTATCCTCCTGTAACTTGGACGAAACTCCTTATGGGTTTTATTCAGAGGATAATTTCTATAAAACTGAGGCTGATGCAGAGGCTGCCGTCAATTATGCCTATGGTTGCATGAATTTCCTCGAATATTCACGATCGATATTCTTCTTGGGCGATATGCCGACTGAAGCTTTGACAACCAAGAGTGATGCCACAATGGACAATCAAGACATCAATAACTGGAAGGTGTCAAATTTCAAAACAAACAAAACTCTTGAGAATTTCTTCAAATACAGCTTTATCGGTATAAACCGCGCCAATGCCGTGATAAAGAATATTCCCAAATGTAATTTCAGCCAGGATATTAAGGATCAGTATTTAGGAGAAGCATATTTCCTACGTGCTTACAATTATTTCAGCCTGGTCCGTAATTTCGGACTGGTTCCCATGCATAATTCTGTAGTGGAAACTCTCGATCAGACTTCCGCACCACTTGCATCAGATATCGATGAATTATATGATCTTATTCTCGGCGACTGTCGTAAAGCTGCCGATTTAATGCCTGTCTATGACGCTCCGCGCCTTGGCCGTGCCGATAAAGTTGCTGCAAAAGCCCTTGCTGCAAAGGCTTATCTGTATGTCGCTTCTGCTAAAGAGCATGGAGTAAAACTTTATCGCGATATGCGTCGTGATACGGAAGAGATGTATGATAGTGCCGCTTATTTCGCCAATCAAGTTATCACTGAACAACATGTCTATGGTTTCGAGCCAAACTTGCTTGATATATACGATGTCGAGAAGGCAAACGGACCTGAACATATATTCATGATGGCAATGGACCGAAGCGGGACGAGTGAGGGCGAGTTTTCCAAAATATCCAAGATGTTCATCCCGTATATCGATGGCGCAACAATCTACTTGAAACAAGGAGATTCTGAAGAGTTTATACCTTCTCATGATGGATGGGGTGAATACCAGACGACACAAGCCTTCTATAATTCATTTGAAGATAATGACAAGCGTAAGACTCATCTGATCTGTGACAAGGTTTATAATGCGAATGGAGAAGTAAGTGCGAAATATCCCGACAACTTCCAATATCCCTTCAGCAGAAAATATATTGACCCTAAGTTTTCAGGAGATAAGACAAGCACTCGCCCGTTCCTTATTCGGTTCTCAGATGTGGCGTTGATTTATGCGGAAGCTGCGGGTCCTACCGCACAATCATATCAACTTGTCAACTACATCCGGAATCGAGCGGGACTGTCTGACCTGCAACCCAATCTGTCAATGACAGACTTTCGGGAGGCAGTATATAAAGAACGTGGTTTTGAACTATCCCATGAGGGTGATCGCATGTATGACATTCGTCGCTGGAACAGGATTGGGGAAATTCCAGAGGCTCGGGGAATGTCGGAAGATGATATCACATTCTATCCTATCCCTCAAGCTGAGATAAATCTAAATGGTAGCCTTAGATAATGACAATAACAATGAATACAATATATAAAATTCTCGCTTTGGCATGTGCCGCTGCCGGATTCCAATCTTGTGAAAAAGATTTGCAAGATGAGATAAATGACGGCAAATGGAATCATGAACGTCAAGTCATTGATATTAAATTTGAGAATCAGATAGGTGTTGCAGAAATTGAAGCCGTAGATGCCACAACAGGCTTAATTGAGCTTTCAATAAATGTCAATGCTGTGCCGGATCTGTCTAATATCAAAATAACCAATCTGCAACTCTCCTATCAAGCTAATTCTTCTGTGGGGATAGGCGATGTCCTTAACTTCGAGAATCCGGAGCGGACTGCTACCTTGTCTGTTAATTCTGCTACAGGTGAATATCGAGACTATACAATTCATGTCTCTGAATTTACAGAATCTGTAGAGGGGAAATGGGCAATCCAATCACTCAAAATCTATGGTGGAACAGGTCCGGAATATGGAGGAGGTGCAGTAATGGCATTTACCGATAAACCTTGGTGCTGGAAGGAAAACGAAGGACCGGCTTGTGAGATTGACAACGTGCTGACGTTTACAATGACCGGTGTGTCAGACAACGGTAATACTAACGGCATCTGCATAAATGAAGCTGGCGCAGACGGCAAATATGCCGACTTCACTTATATCGGTAATAATCCTGAAAATCCCGGTCAGGCTGTAAATCTCGACCATTTCTACCGCCAGATTCCCATTGGCGAGAGTAAATGGGAAAGGGACTATGCCGAGAATACAATTACTTTTACAGACAAGGATGGAAACGTGACTGTTGGGCGTCTTGAAAATGCCGGCACCGAAGATCTTGGATATGATAAATCATTTACCATCACAGATAATGCCTTTACATTTACTCTGAATGGTACAGATGACTGGACAAATATTTATCAGGATTACGACAAATTTGTCAAGAAACCTCGTAAATATTGGATCTCTGTGAAAAAGATTTGACACGTATTTAGTAAGAATAATAAAGATTAGTTCTTAAGTGGCATGAATAAGTTAAAGATTGTTTTAAGGTTACTGATGACATTGATCGGTTGTGGATTTCCGGCGTCCACAATCGGTCAGGTCATCCTTTCTATTGATGAAACGTCTGTCATCAGTAATGAATATATAGGCAACGGTGTTCAGTGGGATCCATATACAATGGATTATGGACATGGTCGTTTGACATTCTCTGATGCAGACATAGCAAAAATCTATGAGCGTCTTGATTTTATGCAACCCGCCATAGTCCGCATGATGATTAATGCTTCTTCTCTTTCCTCCGAAAATGGCACTCCGGATTTCAATAATTACTATCCAAATGTCGAGTTCCTCCTCAAATATTGTCAAAGTCGTGGAATTGACGTTGTATTTGGAGATTGGGGTGGCTCTTTAATCAGCCACAACGACAAATTAATCAATAGGAAGAATATAACCACGTTGGTATCATTTATTCGTTATCTTCTTGATGAGAAGGGAATGGATTGCATACGCTACCTGAACTTTGTGAACGAGCCAAATGGTTATTGGTCTGCAACTGATGGAGACTTTGAATTATGGCGCGACGGGATGAGGATTATCCACTCAGAAATAGAGAAACAAGGGCTCGCAAACCGCATATCCCTTATTGGTCCGGATGCTGCCATCTGGACCACGGATGAAACTTGGTGGATAGAAAAAACCGCATCTGACATAGGGAATATCATCGGGCTCTATGATATTCATACATATCCATCAAAATATACTGTCAATACAAATCAATATTACGAAATAATCAAAAGCTATCGTGATTGTGTCCCGGCTAATCATAAAATCATAATGGGGGAAATCGGACTTAAATATGTAGCCCCGGAAGACAAAGCCCTTAATGAATTGAATCGACTTCGTGCAGAAACTTATAAATATGCTTCTATTGAAGACTCTCAAATGTCGGTGTATGACGTGGCTTATGGATTGGATATGGCTGACGCTCTTGTCCAGACTTTACAGGCAGGCTATTCAGGGACAGTAGCCTGGATGCTTGATGATGCCATGCATAACAATGAAGCTCCGGATAAGCTGAAAATATGGGGATTCTGGAATAGTTTTGGCGATGAATTTTTCGGTAAAGATCAGGAGAAAATACGTCCCTGGTTCTATGCCTGGTCGATTCTGTGCCGTTCAATTCCGCGTGGGTGTGAGGTCATTAATGTAAAATCCAATGCTCCCGGCTCTCTAAAAAGTGCCCTTGTAAGAAAGGATGGTAAATATTCTTTAATCCTTTTGAATATTTCTGAAGCAAATTTATCGGCATACATTAATAGGGAGATGACTTCTTTCATCCCCGGTGCTAAAGTTTCAATATACAATGAGAATGTATTGAATAACCTTTCTTCGGAATTATCGCTTCCGGAGGAGAATAAAGCCTGTATATCTCATGAAGGGGATATTCTATCTGTCCCTGCAAAATCATTAGTGATAATCAGTAACATTTTATAATATGAAATTTCCATCATTGATAATTACTTCTGCCTGTTGCGCTGCAATGTTTACATCGTGCACCTCTTCCGGTTCTATGGATTTTACCGTGACTGATGAGGTCATAAACGCATCCTACATCGGCAATGGAGTGGAATGGGATCCGTATGACGAGGCTGAAAGTTGGGGCGCACCAATCTCTGAAGAGGATTGGACAAAACTAACCAAACGTCTTGACTACATGCGACCACAATATATCCGCTGCATGATAAATAGTCCTTTCCGCTATTACGATGTCAAAACAGGGGAATATAATAAAGAAGACAATTTAGAGTCAATTTGTAGGCTTCTACAATATTGCACGGATAATGACATAACCGTGATTTACGGAGAGTATAATCCTCCCTCCTGGGATATGAAAGATGATTCCCGATGGGTGGAGATGGCTGTAGATTATCTAAATATGCTCGTGATTGATAAAGGTTTTTCATGTATAAAGCATTTTGTCATTTTCAACGAACCGGACGGAGATTGGGCATCCACTAACGGGGATTTCAATCTGTGGTATTCAATGGCAGAGAAATTTTATAAGAAAATGGCAGAGTATCCCGGCTTGCTTGATAAGGTATCTCTTGCCGGACCTGATGTAGTTGCCGACTACCATAACCGTAATTCCGATCTAAATACCACTGGATGGCTTACAGAGACTGTCAAGAATGCTGATTCAATTATCGGATTATACGACATTCATGCTTACCCCGGTCAAGCTGAAGTATTATCCGGTAAATATGCCGGTCTTCTAAAAGAATACAAATCTCTTATACCTGAAAATAAGCAGATTGTACTTGGAGAAGCCGGATATAAGTATTGGCGAGAAGCAGACTCCTTGCTGATGGCTGAATATAATCGTCGTGTTGAAAATCATCCTTTCACTAAAGGGAGTGATTGCAATATGCTTGTCTACGACTATTTCTATGGTATTGACATGGCTATACTGGCAACGGAGGTAATGAACAATGGATTTTCAGGTGTTGCGGCATGGATGCTTGACGACGCCATGCATTCACAAGGAGATTCAGGTAAGCCCGAAGACATTAAACTGTGGGGTATGTGGAACATCTTGGGCAGTGAGGTCTTTAATGATCCATCACAGGAAGATATACGCCCGTGGTTCTACTCCTGGTCATTGATGTATCGTTTCTTTCCTACCGGCTGCGACATTGTGAAAGTCAATCATCCGGAAGATGATGATATTTTCACCTGTGCGGCAAAATATGATGGGAAATACACCATAGCATTGATCAATAAAGGGGACTCTGAAAAATCAATTACAATAAAACTCCCTAACGGGACAGCTAATGCCGACGTCTACAGATATGAGGAAAATGCCATGACTCTGGATAATGACGGCTTCCTCCTACCGGAACAATCAGATATCTCTAATAATACCTTCAGCACGAAACTCTCCCCCCTATCTATGGTTTTACTAACACAACTAAATTAACAATATCATGAACCTCAAATCAATTTTAAGCATTTGCAGCCTGGCATTCATAGCATACAGCACAGCCTCATGTTCAGGTAACGAGCCGGATAAGCCTTCATCCGGTAATGAACAGGGTCAAGCCATCACTTTAAGTATAGTAGACAAACAAGCCACGCCTGAGACAAAAGCTCTATATTCCAACTTATGGACGATAGGTCAGAAAGGCTTCATGTTCGGTCATCATGATGACCTTATGTATGGCAGAAAATGGTATGACGAACAAGGCAGGTCTGACACAAAAGATGTCTGTGGCGATTACCCCGGTGTTTTAGTAGATGACAAAAATTAAATTTATGCTGTTAAACACTTAATTTTTAGTCGATTAAATTTGCAAAAGTCCCTGAAAATTAGTAATTTAAAGGAAAAGTTTGGACGCTTTTTCTCATGAAAACTA
>RIAZ01000003.1 GCA_003762615.1 Muribaculaceae bacterium Isolate-037 (Harlan) | reverse complement strand
TAGTTTTCATGAGAAAAAGCGTCCAAACTTTTCCTTTAAATTACTAATTTTCAGGGACTTTTGCAAATTTAATCGACTAAAAATTAAGTGTTTAACAGCATAAATTTAATTTTTGTCATCTACTAAAAAAAAAGTTCCTGATTTTGAGATAAAATGCCATGTGTTGAAAGTTTTATACAAAAAATTTTTAACTTTGCTATATGAAAAATTACTGGCAAAACAAATACGATATAGACAATTTATTCAATGCTCCCCAATTCAAAAAAATAAAATATGCTGCGTTGATAGTAATAGGTATTATCATTGCAATTCAAATTGCAACGATAGTGTGGATAGACTCTATTCCTTATAAAACAATGATTTTCTTGCGTGGATGTGTGGGCCTGGGAGCTATCATATTTGTAATCATAGCGACCATATTGGCTTACAAAGTACACTCTGAATATTTCCGTAATAGGAATAAGAAATAATAATCTCCTGACTCCTAACTATTTCCAATATTAAGATTTATATAGGAATTTCATACCTCAACCACCTGTAAAATGTGCACTCCAAGCACATTTTCTATCTGCGATATGGTTTCAATCGTGAAATTATGAGTGCCTCTCATCCACTTGCTTATCTCCGACTCATTCTTATCAAGCATTGACGCGAGATCCTTCTGACGTAGCCCACGCTCTTCAAGGATAGTATGGATACGATCAACAATGAGAAAGGAAAGGTCAACTCTTCTGCGGACCTCCGGTGACACTTTCGCACGACGTGCTTCTATAATGCTACTTCTTTTCATCGCGACTAAAATTTAAGTTCCCTATTATTTCCTTATCAACCATATATAGAGTGCCATTGGCAAGACAGGATGTTATGAAACGGCTTGTATCGACAAGCATCTCCACATATTCAGCAAGTGTATCACTATCCTGCCATGCAGCACAATTCTTAACACCACCGTTACCAAATATCAGAATTCTATCAGACAATCTGATGCAATATAACCTCAAATTGCTTGTTTCAATGGGAATGGCGCTTACTCCATCTCCATACTTACCTTCATATCTGAAATATCTTTCCAAAGCGCCTGTTTCACCTATCTTGTCAAGCCACGCAATGATGGTGTCAACATCCTCATCAAAAGGAGATCCCTCAGGGAATTTCTCAAAGAATCTTTCAAGTTCCGAGAGTTCTTCCTCGCTTAAATGGATGCTGTAGAAGTTTACAGCATCATGTTCTTCAATGAGTTCTATTGAATATCGTAGTGTCATACTTAACTTTTAGATAAACTACGCAAAATTAACCACTCTTTTCCATAACAACAAATAAATTCACTCTAAAGTTAAGAAAAAATCTTTCTGACATATAAAAGGCAATTATGATGAACTTTGTTCGTTGAGACTGTAACATATCCATTGTTTGCGAGTCTATATTATAAATATAGCAAAAAATGAAACTCAGACCAGTCATAATCTCTATACTAACGATTCCGCTTTGTGGATGTTCTTCACACCACAAGGTTGCCGGATGGTACCCCATCGCTTCTGATACTGAAAATACCATTATAGGAGAGTCATTGGTGACAATCAAGGATTTTGAGAAAGTTGTCTTGACAACAGATACATTTACAATTGACGGAAAAACTGTATGCCAGACGTTAATACAGGGAAAAATAAAGGCAGACAGAATCAATGATTTTGCGGATGCCACCGAGATGATGATAGGTCAACGCTTGGGATTTGTATTCAATGACTCGGTTATCATGGCACCACAGGTCAATGCCCGAATAGAAAGTGGCTCGTTCCAGATAATCAGTCCGGACACAACACTGCTGCGAAACATATACAATTCAATCAATCAAGAAATCAAAAACAATTAATCATGAACTATGAAAAAGCTACCTGTATTTTTAGCCATTTCAATGATTGCGGCAATTTCCTTAGCCCAAGAAGATAAATGGCTCAAAATTTTGGGTTCCTAAGAAGAAACTTAGCCAAAATATATTCCTGTCGCTCGGATATCAATTCTAACGACCAACTTCTTTTGAAGAATAGAATTATGTAGAATACAAAAAGCAAATAACAATATGAATAAACTACGTTATGGGATGTTCGTACCGCTGGCTTTTATGATTGCATCTTTGATATCAAGTTGTTTTTCGTATTCCAATGCCAGGCAGAATATTGCCGATGATCTGAACGAGGCGATGTTTGCTTTTGCGAACGAGAATAGGGAGCTATGGACAAGGCAAGACACCATAGCAGCCTTGCGTAAGATGCACGAGACGACTCACAAGCCGATAATATATCAAGCTTCCGATGTCAATTTCAGAAATGCAGCCTTGAAAGAGGATGCCTATTTCATACTTGCACTCGTGGACAAAAGAACTACAGCACCGAAAATCAAAGGTCATAAGATTGCTTCTGACTCCATAATGCTTATACCCGAAAACAATATAAGTGGAGTTGCCGTGCAGTTACAAGGATTTGCAGACTGTTCTATGGCATCGGTATTCGCTGCATCTGACCAAACTTTGCCCGGAGTATTTTTCTCTCTGTCGCTACTATCGATAGTATCAATGTATATTTGGCGACGCAAAGAAACGGAACCCATAACAGAGCTTGCCGTGGAAGTGCCTTCTATTCCATCACTTACCGGAATCAAACTGACACCCATGCAAAGGCAGTTGGCACAGATGCTTCTTGACGCTCCCGATATGAAAGTGGATAAAGCTACCTTATGCTCGGCTCTATGGGGCAACAAGAGTAATGCCGAGGAGTCGTTATATACTCTTGTAAGGCGTACAAAGGCAGCTCTTTCAGTTGCCAATATGGAAATTGTATGTAATAGGGGCGACTCCTACGAACTCCGTGTAATATCCTGATTTATTGCATTGTCAGTATTTGTCAGATAAATGTCAGACAACTTTTAAGGTGAATCTGGAGCTTTTTCATTTGCTTTGCAAAAAATCGTATAAGCATGAAAAAGTTACTTCTCGCTCTCGCCCCTGCTCTGCCTTTCATGGCATACGCACAAGACGTAAAAACAGATTCCATCACCACCTCTCTCAAAGAGGTGGTGGTGACAGCCGACACGCAAATTGAAACCTCTCAAAAGGTGATTCTCCATCCTACAAAATTGGAGAAGAGACACAGCACCAACGGATATACACTGTTTGCCAATATGAATTTGCCGGATTTCACCGTAAATCCCACAGATCAGACAATCTCAACCATAACCGGACGCGATGTGAAAATCCTTATAAACGGAGTGGAAGTTTCACCCGATGAACTTGGGACGCTTACCGCTTCCGAGATAACTCAGATCGACTATCAGCGTAACCCCGGTGGACGGTGGGCAGGCTGCGGTGCGGTTATCAACTTTATCACTGAGCAATATGATTACGGTGGAAATGTGTATCTATCTGCAGATGAAGGTTTGGCGCGTCAATATGGCGACTATACAGGCATGGCAAACTATAAGAGAAATGCTGTTACCCTTACTTTCACGGTAAATGGGAAATGGGAAAATTCATCGGTACTGAACAGTGCTGAAAATGCCGCAATATTCTCCGATGGAACATTATACCAAAGTATTACACCACAGGAAGCCTCAGCAAGGAGTAATTCGCAGTATTTCAAATTCAAATTCTCTCATGCTGCCAAAAACCACACGCTCGATTTGTCGGCATTGTTCAAGCGCAACGCCACCCCACGCAATCTGATGACTGATGTCATGACCTACTCCGGGCTATACAATTTCCCCTCGAATGTCGAGCGGAACAGCCGTGACCGGGGAGTTCTTCCGGCATTGGGTCTGAAATACAATCTGTTCATGCCCGGTGGTCACACTCTTATGATCACAAGCGAGGTAAGCCACGGTCATACGAACTACAATAGTATACGAACCGAAACCGGATTTGACCCGATAGCGAACAATGCTGTCGAGAATAATCTGAAAGCAGGGGGCAGTATCTCATATTTCAAATCATTGCCTCACGAACTTTCACTTGGTGTTTCGGTTGATGAATTCTATAACTATTTTCATGATGTCTATACCGGCAGTTTTGATAGCAAACAGACTCTTACCAATAACCACGCAATGCTAATGCTTAACGTTGACCAGAACCTACCTATCGGATTGTCCTATTATGTGTCGGCAGGACTTACCGACCTATATTCAACTATCGGTGACTATAACGACAACCAAATCTCTCCGATGGCATACTATGGAGCTACCTATGCAGTCAATCAAAAACACGTTTTTTCCTTAAACGGTAATTATGTTCACAGCATATACAATCCGTCATTCAAGAATGATGCGGTGATACGGACTTCGTTCTTTGAAGCGACAATGGGCAATCCTGAGCTCAAACAGTTGAAAGCGTTTCAGAATGTGGTGGGCTATAATGGGCACGCCGGACATTTCGGTTTTTCATTCACCTACGACTTTCTCAAATATTTCGGTAATACCACAAACCGTTACTTTGCCGACGGCAATATCATGTATCATCAGCTCGTAAATGATGGCAATTTCTGCTACAATAAATTGATTTTTGGCATTTCAGCAAATCTTCTTGGTAATAAGCTGCGTCTTAAAGGGAATGTCTCTTACAGCATTAACAGATTTAACTCAGATTATCGTCCGACTAAAAGCAATGACTGGCGTGAAGCCTTGAGTGCATCATATATGTTCGGCGACTGGCAGATAAAGGGCGAATATGTCAGTCCGTATAAATTCATGGACTACGAAGGAACAAAAGTCCGCTTCCCGGCTCAATACGGGCTATCAATCAACTGGCAGCATGGGGACTGGGCGGCAGAGTGTTGTATTGATAATTTTCTTGACCGCCGACTCTGCACAAGAACTGATGCTGATTATGGGGTATACCATTCTTTGGCTCATTCACTCAGTGATATGAAAGGTCGTAATATAAGCGTGTCATTGACCTATATTCTTCCTTATGGCAAGAAGACCGACCGCGAGCGAGTGGAAACCGATACAAAAATCAATTCCGCGATCCTCCGTCCATTCTGATTATAAAAAAGCGGTAAGAAATAGTTGAAAAACGAGATTCTCAACATTTGATAAGTTGCTTGGAGGGAAACTTCAGCTTGCCGCGCAACCATCTGTTTCAATATTTCGAATGACGGGATATTACGATATATCCAAAACACCATTTTCCATAAACGGGTCAGCTACATATTATCTTAACAACTTCTATTTCCAAGCTTCCTATCAGACTCCAAGCCGAACAATACAGGGAAACCGCGGGGTTTATTATAAAGACCGTGATTTTTACCAGATCCTTGCAGGATGGAGCAAATCGGGTTGGAATGTTCGCGTCACGGCAATCAATATGTTCCGTAACGATTGGTTAGGCTCTACCCAGACGCTGACATCGCCGTTATATTCGGAGGTGAAATATCAGGGAGGGAACTACTATCATCGCAGAATAAACCTATCCGTGACCTATACTTTCAACTATGGCAAGAAAGTGCGTCAAGGCAACGAAGTGGGAGAACAAAACGGTGGTACATCAGCAATCTTGAAATAATGTCTATGAAAGAACCGCATATATTCGGATGTAAAAAGTCGCTAATACACTGATATATCAGATATTTTTGCTACCTTTGCATAATAAACCAATCCCTCTCTGCGCATGGCAAAAATAACAGTCAAAAATACCAATATCACTATCATCAATGTAGATGGTGATGATTATGTGTCGCTAACAGATCTCGCTCGGCATAAAAGCGATGAGCCTAATGCTGTTATCGAAAATTGGATGCGTAATCGTACATTCGGTATAGCTTCCAAGCCTGATGCCGGCACAATCATCGTGACAGGAGTGCAATCTCCCTGCCGAGCCTCATATTATCGAGTAAACACCGGGGAGGGTAATAAGTCAATGTCTCTCAAAGGCAAAAATCTTGTCGGCGACGGAACGCTGTCCGTCACAATTTCAGAATGAAGGCGGTAATATTTTCTATTCTTACCATATTGTTTGTGTGCCTTTCGTCATGCGAGGGACGCACAGGCTATCTTAATGAAGGTCAGGAAAACACATTGTCAATGCTGACAGGGAAAGAGTGGGTTGAGGTATATGCTGATTACGGACTGGGCAACGAACAAACCATTGAGGATAAAACGTCAATATATTATTTCGATCTCAAAGGGAAAGGCTGGTTTGCTGTCGGCTCTCTAAAAGATGAAAACGTGAAAGAGGACATAAGATATTTTCAGTGGACTTTCACGACCGAGAATTTCGCGGTCATTCAGACAGCAGGAAATGCAATGGATGGCTATTGGCTTATCAAGAAACTCACACCAACGGAATTGTGGATGCAATGGTCAGCTAAAGACCCGGTACTGATACCCAATCAAACAACTACATTCTATAAATACAAAGCCCGAACGACAAGCAAATGAAAACCAAACTTATCATATTCATATTCCTATTGATCGCTGTCTTCCCTATATCGGCGAAGAGTAAGGAGTATCCGCGTGCTGAAATAAAAGTGGGTTATACTTATAACGGAACTTTTGTGCGTGGCTCTGACGGAATAATAAAAAGAGAGATACCGTTTGTGCTTCTCGCAAATAAAGAGCAGTCAAAGTTTTATAGTCTGGATACTGAATTCAAAGACTCTCTGCGATCGACACCGCAAGGACGTGCTATAGAAAGACAAATGACTACTTCAGTAGCAAAAAAATACTTGGAAACAAAAGATTTAAATGTTATAAATGCCGTTGTATATCCCACATTTCTTTATATTTTTCGTTCGCTCCTTGATAATGAATTGACTGTCTTTGATTATGCCGGATCTTTTGAATATGGCTATTATACCGAACCTCTTGGCGAAATACAGTGGGAAATTGGAGATTCCACTAAGACTGTACTTGGATATGAATGCTCTATTGCTACGGCTAATTATCACGGCAGGCACTGGACTGCATGGTTCACTACTGAAATCCCGTTGCAGGAAGGTCCGTGGAAACTCACCGGTCTCCCCGGTTTGATTCTTGAAGCATCCGAATCAACAGGACAACACAGTTTCATTGCAACGGGTCTGGAGGCATCCAATCAAGAGATGTATCCAATCTATCCTTATCGGCAATATGAGAAGATGTCACGTATTGAGATGTTAAGACAACTCCGTAATTATAGAGACCACAACAACTCCATAAATTCAGCGGAATTAGGTATCAACCTCGGAAAGGATCATATCAAAAATAAAGAAGAAGCTAAAATAGATTTCCTTGAAACCGATTATCACTAATAAACGACCTGAACTGATACTGATGCTTATTTCCACCACATTTAATTGTGCGATACAAGTCAATGTGACAGGATTATATCCCGACATGTTGTCAAGCTGATTTGTATATTGATAGGATACACTCCCAAATTTATCATTCAAGACGGTACAAGGCAATCACTCATCTTGTAATTGAGGCTGGGGTTATTGTCGGGCAGTCTCGTAATGAATCTCTACCGAAAATCGGTCTCCTATTGATTTCGGCAGTAGAAATCCCTTATGCCATTCGACGTATTCAGCCGTAAGCAGCGTCTCCACCTTCAAAAATAAGGCAACATCATTGTCACCATTCTGCCAATCACTCTGAATCCTAAGGATTGAATTTGGAGATGCGTCTTGCACATAAAGGAGGTTATATCTTGAAAAATCTATCTCTGACAGGCTTCCAGCATCCTCACCAAATAATTCTTTTGCCGCTTTTGATGAAGAGAGTAATACATAATCCTGCCCATCCATATTGACACAAATAGACTTGGACATATCATATTCCTTAATACCCATATCATCACAACACTCATTATCTTGACAGGAGACAAGGGCAAGCCCGACTAACAATACAGGCAGAAGCAATCTTATGAAACTTAATTTTTTCATGTCTTTACAATTTTAGAAAAGTATTTATTGAAATTGTTGTAATATTATTTTGGATTATGCAAAGTTATATAAAATATCTTAATCTCACTTTTCAATATGTATCTTTTCTTTTCATACTTGTAAAATAATGATCAATAATTACATCAAGTCCTCTCAATATTGTAAAATTATATCAGCAGCATCATGCAACCGTGCGATTTCTCTCATCCGAAAGGAGAATGCGAAAGGGAATTATCTTAATGAGACGTTCAACTCGTCAATGCTCACAAGGGATGTGATGACCGACTATATCGAGGTGGAGACACGCACCCGCCTATTCAACGCAATAGCCACATTGCCGCCGGAACTGCGTCAGATCTTCAACCTAAGTTTTGAGGAGGGGCTACGCAATCCGGAAATAGCCGCACGTCTCGGTGTGGCAGAAATCACCATAAAGAAACGTAAGGCAAGGCTCATCACACGGCTACGCGATATCTTCGGCATAAGCCCTGACCTCCTCCTCGCCATCGACATCATCTATTACTCCAATCTATTCAAACCCACCTAAAAATATGTCTAATAAGAGTTTCCGAACCAATTCCAATACAGTCATCTCTTAATTCTGAAATCTCAATTTTAACAGCAACTTAAATATTGACATTGTAATTTCATAAATAATAACTAAATTTGCATCATTCTCAAACAAAGCCGACTAATGGGGATAAAAAATATTATGAAATCGGAGATTGCTAATTCAGATAAATGTTTTATCCACGATTTAAAGAAAATTGTGGATGACTGCCGTAGGCAGGCATACCGCACCGTAAATTATGCCCAAGTAATGATGAACTGGCGTATAGGACAGCGCATAGTTGAGCAGGAGCAAGGTGGTTCAGAACGTGCCGAATATGGTAAATACGTAATCAAACTTGCATCAGAGTCTCTGACAGAAGAATATGGTCGTGGTTTTTCTGAGTCAAATATCAGAAGTTTTAGAAAATTTTACACTGAGTATAAAGAACTTGCAATTCAGCAGACAGTGTCTGCTGAATCTTCTGCAATCCAGCAGACACTATCTGTGTTATTACCTTGGAGCCACTATGAACGTCTGATGCGTGTAATAAATATTGAAGCAAGAAAGTGGTATGAGAATGAGGCAAGACAAGAAATGTGGAGCTATCGCACTCTCGACAGAAATATTTCAACGCAATATTATGAGAGGATGCTTCTTTCGCAAGTAAAAGATTCCGTTCATAATGAGATGTTATCTAATACCTCCGAATATCAAAATAATAAACTTGCGTATATCAAAAACCCTACGGTGCTGGAATTTCTCGGATTAGAATCCAACAGCGGCTATACAGAGACAGATCTTGAGAAGGCTATTCTAAATAATATCGAAGAAGTGTTGATGGAGATGGGAAAGGGCTTTGCTCTCGTTGCGCGTCAGAAACTGATTCGTACTGAAGCTCGTGATTATTACATTGACTTGGTATTTTACAATTTCATCACAAAATGCTTTTTTCTTGTTGACCTAAAAATAGGGAGAGTAACGCATCAAGATGTAGGACAAATGGATATGTATGTTCGCATGTATGACGAGCTTCAGCGACAGCAGGATGATAATCCTACTATCGGCATAGTTTTGTGTGCGGAAACAGATCCTGCGATTGCACGTTATTCCATACTTAAAGGGAATGAACAGATATTTGCAACAAAATACCGTCTGGTATTACCATCACCACAAGAACTACAGGCTGAAATAAATCATCAGACAGAATTAATTCGTCTTCAACTTGAGAAATCAAATTTAAGAAATAAAGCTAACGGAACTTGTTGAGCACATTTACAAGCACAAAGTTGCTTACTATAGAATAGAATTATATTGTCTGTAATGATTATGTGTCTTCATGGACCGGTAATGATGATGACCTCTCCATTATCGCATCGTGCAATGAGCTTGTCAAGATACTCATCTCGTCTGATATAGTTATATATGTTCATATAGTATTCCGAAAATACTGCAAATTTATAGTATTTTCGGAATACATACGTCTGCTAAAGACATAACTATCATTTTGAATTAGCTGGCACTCCATCTTTGGTGCATTTTACTGGCGAAACACTACGGAGATGTAACGGCATCGCGTTTTTTCAGGTAGTGCCGTCAAAAGGTGAGGGGGTTCCGTCTTCTTAACGAGCACTCCAATAATTTATCAGGAATTTACCATTGTACTTCTCCTTATCTTGTTTTACTTAATGGCTGAATTTATGGGTTATATGATACTATTTGCGTCCAATCAGGCGTTTATCTCAAATAAAATCAGTAATTTTGTGAATATGAAACGCCCTTTCAATACGCATATCGAAGATATTGACCTTAAATTTTGGCACGACTTGATTGAAAGCCATGGCAAGCTCGTTACGTTGAATGCCGGCGACTATATATGTCATGCCGGTGAACCATCTTCTCTTTGCGGATATGTTAAATCCGGTTATTTATGTCTTGAGTTTATCAAGCATGACGGTGAAACTAAGATTGGAGGTTTTGCATTTAAAGATGCTTTAATTGGAGATTTCCCTTTTTGTCTGAATAATGAGCCTTCCCATTTTGATATTGTGGCACGCCGTAAATCTAAAGTTTGGCTGATGGATGGTCAAATCTTAAAGGGTATATGCGATAATGACCCATACGCCGGCAAACAATGGGAATTGCTGATGGAATCTTCCTATCGATCTCTGTTGAATCGTTTTTGCAATATTTTACTAAAATCACCGGCAGAAAGGTATGCCAACCTCATCTGCGAACATCCTCAAATCGAACAGGACGTTCCACAGAAAGACATTGCCGCTTACCTGCAAATATCTCCGCAATATCTTTGCCGTCTAAGAAAAACACGCATAAAGGGCAATAGCGATAATACAGAAATATGAAACTGGTTTCATATTTCTGTATTATCCTACATTTTATCATAATACTTTGTAAGGCAGTATATTTTTTGTCATTATATTTGTATTGTTAATCGTTTTGTTCTCCCAACAAAAATATAAATCTAACGGAGTAAAGATGGATACTAAATACCTTAATTCATTATTTGGATATCTCACCATTGCTGCCGCGATGACGGCGTGCAGCGATGACAACACTGTTTTCAATGAACCGTCGCAGATCAGGGCATACGAAACGGATGCTCAGATAATGGCTCAGTTCGTGGATCTTGACAATGCCACGGGCAAGTTCGTCATAAATCCTGACAAGAAATTAACGGCATCCGACTATCTGCTAAACCGCAACCGGGAGGAACTTTTGGCTGTCAGCTCTATAAACCGCGACATATTCATTCGCGAAATGGAGAGTGTGAACGAGCTGCTTTCCTCAATCAAGCAAGCCGGAGTCGCCACTGCGATATTGTATTCGACATATTCCTCGGATTATCTCATTAAGATTAATGGAGACAATAAGATTGAGATAAGCAAGGCTTTCACACAATCAAGAAGCGGTGCCAACCTCGTGCAGCAGCTTTTTGACGGCACACAGTTGGAGCCCAGATATTTCTATGCGCCTGAAACAATGACAATGACTGTCTCTGCAAACAGTCTTTCCAAGTTCTATCTATACCAACTTTCATTCGGTATCTCTTCCGAGTCTGATGCCGGCACAATCATCGTGACAGGAGTGCAATCTCCCTGCCGAGCCTCACATTATCGGGTAAATACCGGGGATGGCAATCAGACCATGTCTCTCAAAGGCAAAAATCTTGTCGGCGACGGAACGCTGTCCGTCACAATTTCAGAATGAAGGCGGTAATATTTTCTATTCTTACCATATTGTTTGTGTGCCTTTCGTCATGCGAGGGACGCACAGGCTATCTTAATGAAGGTCAGGAAAACACATTGTCAATGCTGACAGGGAAAGAGTGGGTTGAGGTATATGCTGATTACGGACTGGGCAACGAACAAACCATTGAGGATAAAACGTCCATATATTATTTCGATCTTAAAGGGAAAGGCTGGGTTGCTGTCGGCTCTCTAAAAGATGAAAACGTGAAAGAGGACATAAGATATTTTCAGTGGACTTTCACGACCGAGAATTTCGCGGTCATTCAGACAGCAGGAAATGCAATGGATGGCTATTGGCTTATCAAGAAACTCACACCAACGGAATTGTGGATGCAATGGTCGGCTAAAGACCCGGTACTGATACCCAATCAAACAACTACATTCTATAAATACAAAGCCCGAACGACAAGCAAATGAAAACCAAAATCATCATATAATCACTCGTAGTGTTTTCAATAATACATCAAGTCCCCTCAATATTGTAAAATTATATCAGCAGCATCATAGAGGATATCACTTCATACAAAACAATCATATTTACCGAAGAGGGATTGCTTCGGTCGTCAAGACCGAGACAATCCCTCTCTCTTTCAAGTCAATCCGCTTTGCAGCTATAGTTCTCTAACCAATTCTAATACACTCATCTCATATTATGAAGTCGTATGGTTATTATCATGAAATCGTATGATATTAATGAAGTCAATTAAACTTTGACGCCTCTGATTATCTTGCAAACTACAGAGGACTATTTCTTTGTCCCAAAATTCTGAGTCAGAGTAGGATTATGCCGCGTTGCATTTCCGGGGAATGGCAGGATCCATAGTGGTGAGTCAGGAGATAGGGTATAGGTGCCGTAATCTCCAAGACTGCGGCTTATAGTCTGGCGATACCCTTCCTCCGAGTTCCATCGCTTCATATCAAAGAAATTCTCATAGCCGCCCAGGCACTCTATCCATTTGGCAGGTTGAAGTAATGCCATAGCCCGATGCTCATCTATCGGAAATATATCATACACCTTAACGTAGGATGAGGCATTCTCCACACGATTCTTCCTAACCTTGTCTACAAGCACAAGACCATCCCTGATTCTACCCGTCCGGATAAGACATTCCGCCACATCGTAGTAAAGATGATCCGACGTGATCCCGTATGGATTAGTACACGTGCTCCATCCCATAAACATACGCGAACCCTCTATTCCGGAATACATCTTGCCATAACCGAAGTCCCAACCATTGCTTCCGAGATAGCGTATCGCATAATCATTCTTCTCAAATTTTGCGCACGTTTCCAAAGAGATAACCTCTGTAGTCGGAGAGACACGTATCCCCGCGCCAATCCATACATAATTGTTTGACACGGTACGCGGCAGAATCCATTCTCCCGTCTCCTTTAGTACGGAACGGTCTTCTATACCACCATTCAATTCAAGGGCTTTCTGAAGGTAGGAAAGGGCTTCCGAATATCTCTTCATCTGCATAAGCACCTTACCTCTCACGGCATTGCCGAATGCACGGTCAGGCTGTATGATATCTGTCGTCTCATCCGGAAGCATAGAGATAACCTCATCCGTACAATCCTCAAGGATATTCCTATACGTTTCCGACAACGATAACTTTCTCTTCACTGCCATGTTGTCAATATCCGTGACGTAGGGTATGCCGCCATCCTCCGAAGCAGTAGCCTCATCATACTGACGGGCATAAATATTGACGCATAGCCAATGCAGGTATGACCGCATTACGCGTGACTTCGCCCGCAATTCATTCTTGCGGGCATCACTCCCCTCCACATCCTCAAGCTTAGCAATCACCGTATTCATATAATTGACATACTTGTAGATAGCAGAATAGCGTTCATCACTTTGGCAGAGTGTGACGCGATCCACATCCTCATTATATGTCATATAGGCATAATTAAGCGTGTTGGATGACGACAGCACTTCCGGCACTGACAGCATGCATCCCAATGATTCATTGCATATAAGTCCTAAATCTGAAAACGGAAGGATTCCGAGTGAATACTCCTGATTAAGCAGTAGGGAAATATCCTCAATATTGTCAAGGGTCGATTCCCCTTTCGGCACGAGGTCAAGCCGGCTGTCGCATGACGAGAGCATCACCACGCAGGAGATTAGCGTTATATTAAATATCTGTTTAAGTTTCATAAACGATGTATTAGTAGTTAAAACCGGAAAAATAGACTGAATGTATAGCTGCGCGGCAGTCTGAGCGACCGGATGCCTCCGATTGCATCGTTTGCCTCCGGATCTATACCCTTATCATTGCTTGCCGCCATACAGACATTGTTTATCTGGAAACGGAGACGCAGGTCATCAAGACGCAGTTTCCGACATACCGAAGGCGCGAACTGATAAGAGAGCACTATATTCCGCAGCTTGAAGAAATCTGCGCTGACCACATTGGAGCTCATGTAGGCATGATTGCCCGTTACGTGTGTGCCGCCGGCATAGCCGTTTGCCACATGCTTCGTGGCATCGCCTGTAGTCCAATAATCAAGATAAGATGACGGGACTGCATCTATACCTGACAAACCGTTGTAATAGCCATACATCGAGCCTTCCGACGTCCAATTCTCCGTGTCAGCACGCATGACGTGACCTGTATACCATGCCATCATGGCTGACAACGTGAAACGTTGCCAACTGAACTCCGGGGTGAGGCTTCCCATAACTTTTGGGTCAAGCGAACCACTATAGACTATATCGGCAGGGGTGAACTCATCCGATTCTATGCTGGAGGTGTGGACCACACCCTTATGATCGCGCCATGAAAAATACTGCATATCGCCATCCTTCACCATTCCGGCGAAATCATAGCTGAATAGGGAGTTGACAGGATAACCTTTATGAAGGGTAGAGGTTAACAACGCCTCCGAACCGGTAGCCGGAAGATGATCTACTTTCGTCACCTTATTATGGTTATAGGCGATATTGAAGCCAAGGTCAAAGCCAAACGCTTCCGGAGTCAATGCCTCAAGGATAGTACCGTTCAACTGAAGTTCAACGCCCGTATTCACCATCTTACCGTTATTGATGGTCAACTGGCTCCATCCTGTTGTGGGGTCAAGGTCTGTCACCGTCAGGAGATCCGAACCGCTCTTGCGATAGAAATCAAACGAACCGCCCAACCGGCTTCCCCAGAACGAGAAATCCACGCCCGCATTCCATGAGGCAGTCTTTTCCCAACGCAACTGGTCATTGGGAGGAGTATTGAGTGTGGCATATTTCTGTCCGTAGATATCATTGATATCCACTTTTGCCGTCAGCAGCGAGGAGACATTCTGTGCGATATTTCCCGTCAATCCGTATGACAATCGCAGCTTGAGCGCGGTTATCCACGTAGCCTCACGCATAAACTTCTCATTGTGAAGGTTCCAGCTTCCACCGACACTCCAAAGCGGACGACCACGGAACTTGGGGTCAGCTCCAAACAGATCAGTCTTGTCAAGACGGCAGCTTAAAGAGAGTGCATAACGGTAGTCATACACGTAATTGGCTATTGCATATAATGAATAGAACCTGTGAAGGATATCTCCGGTAAAGAAATTGTCACTCTCAGGCGCGCCATACATCGGATAATCCGGACCAAGCACACCTGCCGACCCCTCCATCTCCTTCAGTAATCCCCAATTCATGAGATAGTTGCTGTTGGTCTGGGTAGCATCATCATATCCCATCATCACATTCCCGTAGGTCTTCTCATGTTGCTCACGAAATTCAAAACCGGCTGTGGCTGTGATCTCATGCTTATCCAGGAAGGTATTGGAATAATCTGTCTGTGCTCGGAAAGTATAAAACGCACCCTCCGAGGTCTTGGTGCCCAACATCCCCCCGTCAGGAATATGATGTAGTATCCGTCCGGTGGATTTATCTTCAGCCGTATAGGTATTATACATCGAACGCATCGTATAGGAATCCGCATTCCTGAGCGCATCACTCTTGTAATATATATCCTCATATTGGAATTGAGCTGTGGCAGTCCATCCGTCAAGAATGTTGACACGGGCATTAATCCAAGGACGAAGATTAGTGCGTCGTATGCGCTGTGTGCTCAAGCCAAGCTCCTCCCGCTGGTTATAACCGGCACTCTTAAATCCGTAGGATTCCTCCTTAAGAATCGGATTATCAAGTTGGAACCCTGCCTGCATAGGGATGGTGACACCCTGCTGATCATACATAGTCATATAGGGGGCGAACGACGTGATTGTTCCCCATTCCGAATCATATAGAGGAGCCTTTGACCGCTCGCTGACAATATTCAGTCCGGCGGACAGATTCAGGAAACTCCCGACCTTGAACTCTCCTCGATAATTAAGCATGAAGGAATCATTCCTACCATTTACAAGTCCGGCATTATCTGTGGCATAATTCACCACAAGGCTGTTCGACATCTGACGTCCGTTGTAGCGTATCGCAAGATTGTATTGCTGCTCTATCTTCTCTCTCTCGACGGCATCCTGCCATTCCCTGCGATAGTCATTCCCCGACAAAGTCCGCAGACCATTGGCAAGCGAGCTATCATCCAATTCTCCCAAATCATGACGAAGCAAAAGAAGAGTGGCAGGGGAGATATTATGAGATCTGCCGGTCTTATAGTAATTAAGAAGAGAGTTATAAGCCGAACGGTCAGATAGGGAATTCAGATAATTAAAGTTATACCTTTCAAGCTCAACCATCTCGGCGGCATTTGCCCATTGCATATAGCCGTAGTCATTCCTCTCGCTGACCGTCACGTCGGCATTAAATTCCACCGTCAGCTTCTCTTCACGAGCCTTTTTGGTGGTTATCACAATCACTCCGTTAGATGCGCGTGCGCCATAGATTGAGGCGGCCGCCGCATCCTTCAATATAGTTATATTATCCACCTCGTAGGGATTGACCGATTCTATACCCCCCTCTATCGGAAGTCCGTCCACCACTACAAGCGGGGATGTATTCGCCTGAAACGAACCGGTGCCACGGATAGTGATACCCTTGCCGTTACCATTATCGTATGATACAAGTCCGGGCACCTGACCCTCAAGATTCGACGTTATGTCGCCGGTATAGCGTTTCGCCATATCCTCCGCGCTAATGGTCTGGAATGATCCCGTGGCACTCTCGCGTTTCATCTGCTGATAGCCGGTCACGACGATCTCCTCCATTATCTGCGACTCATCCTCAAGAGTGACCATCAGAAGATCCTCTCCCGGCTTGACCGGAACATATTTAGTCTTCTTACCGACGTATGAGAAACGCAACTTAGGATTACCCTTCTCAACAATTACGCTGAAATGTCCATCTATATCTGTCGCAGCACCGCTCTTGGTGCCCTCTACAAAAACCGACACCCCGATAAGCGGCTCACCCGAGGTGTCCGTAACCACGCCGGAGACAGAATGCTTGAAGTATGGTGCCGACTCAGGAGATTCCGACAACAATATATTTTTGTCCACAATCTCATATTGCAAACCGTTATCTTCATTAAATATTCGGTTGAGAGCCTGCGCGAGCGGCACATCAGTAAGATTGAGCGTGACCTTATCGCCGGAATCAATCAACCCTTTCTTATATACGAATTCATAGCCGGTCTGCTTCTTTATCTCCTTCATGACCGTCTCTATGGGTACATCTCGAAAATGAAGTGTGAGATTTTTCGCATACGCACTCACCGACAGTCCTGTGCCAATCAATACTATTGCTGATATTCTACTAATTTGCTTCATAAATGTATAGGGATAGTTCCGGGTGCTGACCTAATATCAGGTCATTCCTCCGTCTTTGTTAAAATCAGGAATCTATTTTCGTTTAACCAGTATCTTGCCGTCGTTGACTGTGAAAGAGATCCCTCCTATTTTCTCAAGTATCATCATAGCCGTGGAGAAATCGCTATAGCGGGGTATGCTGCCCATGAAAACCATCTCCTCCAATTCCTGTTCGGCAAATTCAAAATCAAAATCATACCATCTTCCGAGGTCATACATGATCTGACGGAGCGTCTGCTCGTGGAATACGAAACGACCGTTTCGCCAACCGGTCACTATCTCTATATCCACATTTCTGACCTCAGCCCTCATCGACTCCTTATCGAACACAGCCTGATTCCCGGGTGAAAGTTTCAATTCTCCACCTGCTCCATCAAGCCTGCGAAGACCTACTGCACCACTGCACAATGAAGTGAACACCGATTTCTCCTCCGGATATGACCGTATATTAAACTCCGTGCCATAGACACACACTTCCTGTCCGGCGGTAGTGACATAGAAGGGTGAGCCGTCAGGCTGTTTGGTAACTGAGAAGTATGCCTCACCCGACACCTCTACACGACGTGCGCCGGATGAGAAATTCTCGGGATATGTAAGGGTACTGGCAGAATTGAGCCATACTTTGGTGCTGTCTTCAAGAACTACGATAAACTCTCCTCCTCGCGGCACTTCCAAGACTATCGGACCATTCTTTATATTACCCTGTTTCTTTAAGGCAGCGACGGGAAGCCCGCGTGATGATGACTCGACAGGAATCTTATCCTCGCCGTTGTCAAGATACGCAAGCGTCTCTCCCGGACGTATGCTGTCGAGCGATATTACCGACAGACTTTGTTGCTTGACAACTGAAACTGGCACCATATCCTTATCACGCGATAATGGCAACCAAATCAGGGCAATGATAGCCGCTGCCGACACAGTCGCACCAAGGACAGCATATCCGAAACGACGATTGCGCGATGAGAGCCCGAGTCTTTCCTGCATATCTGCCAGCGGACGACCGGTATCGACAAGCGACCGCTTACGCCAGTATTCCCCGAGAAGCGACGGATCAGAGAGACGTTGTGACAACGCCTCCCTGACCTCCGGATTCTCCGACATCCATGCCTCCAACTCTTTTATCTCATCTTCCGTGAGAGGCGACGACAGGCGCCGGGTTAAAAGATATATGATTCTTTCCGTCTGATCCATAAATATTATAAAATCAATGTATGCAACCCAGAATCTGAGCCTCTACCCCCTCATCTGACGGGCGCAACGCATCTGCAACGGCTATTGTGCCGTCGGCATTGAGTATCAAGAACCGCGGTATTCCGTTTATTCCCATCTGTGTGAAGAATGTGTCGCCATCTGCTCCATCGAATATATATTGTGCCCATTCCGGATTATCCTTAGCAAGTTTCTTCTTCCATGCAGCCTCATCCGTATCAGAGGAGATACTGACAAAGGCCACATCCTTATTCCCCTTCATCTTCTCAACCAACTTCTCCATAAACGGAATCTGCTTGCAGCATGGACCGCACCACGTAGCCCAGAAATCGATATAAGTAACCTTACCCTTTAGGTCGGAAAGACGGAGAGTCTTGCCATCGGGAGTCTTCAGCATCGGGTCGGAAGGTAAGGCATCCCCCGCCTTTATCTCCTTTATGCTTGACTGGCGCAACTTATAACGCTCCACGAGATCGGGATAAGCGGATGCAATCTTCTCATATTCCTTCATATACGTCTCTGCCTGCTCCTGCGTAGGCTGTCCGTATGAGAAATAATTAAATGCAAGCTGGTTCATCATCACCTTGCGCGTGTTGGCATTGGTGATCTGCTTATCAACGATGTGAAGCTGCTCTATATTGTTGGCAAGCTGATCGTTCTGATCGCTTTTTGACTGCATGGTAAGCCATGGGAAGATGAGTGTGCATTCAAGACTCAGGTCATCATTGGGATCAATAGTCTCCACGAGCGACACAAATTCAGGATCCTCCCTCACGTCGGTGTTACTCTCATAATCACGATCCATGATAAGGCGAATCTTTGTCCAAGTATACATCCTGTCGGTCATCTTCTCATAAAACTTACGAGTCTCCTCATCCTTGATGGTAGGAAGGAGCGACACAACATTATCATGCTCTTTCTCAAGAAGAGCGAAATATTCATCAAGTGATGGACCCTCCCCCGGATCTGGTGAGAAATATTTCATCGTATCAAATGCCTGGCAAAGTGCATTGTAATATGTGTTGATATCGGCATTATCCCCTTCAAAAGTCATGATAAGTTTTCCGTTGGCATCCTGAGTGATGGTGCCCTCCACGCTTTTCCCCTTTTCAAGATAAATGCCGAAATAATCATTATCCGCAAGAAGCTGAATGCGTATTCCGTCATCAAGCACTAATGAATCCGGGAAAGTGAAATGACCTGTGGAATCCGGCACTACCGGTATGGTCGTCATATTCATAAAATCATGATCCGGTGCATAATTATACATCATGTCGTTTACCGCATCCGTTTTCAGTATGCCGGTGAACGGATCCTTTGTTTCGGTCGACGAGCATGCCGTCATAAGCAATGAAGCCACTACACTGAGTCCGACAGTCTTACCAATCGCACTGCCAATCGTGCTGAAAGTTGTAAAGTTCATATAGAATTTCGTTTAATAATGTTTTTATAAAGATACGCAACCACCTATATTTGGTATACCATGACTACGACAAATTTTTATTTTTCATTTTTTCTTTATTTTCCCGTATACCGTTTCACTTGGTTTGCGTATATATTAAAACCGAATCATACTGACAGGTTTTTAACAAGAATATTTTTAAGTCTAACTAAATATTTTATGAAAAAATTTCTACTTTCCACACTCATTATGAGTGCAGCCGTTTCAATGGCGGCACCACCACAGACAGGTTTCTATCTCTCCGGCTTCAACGGAGAAAGCGAGGCTACCGAATCCAACCGTCTGACATACGTCCCCGGCAATGAAGAGGATGAAGATGAGGGTATCTACCGTTTCATCAATGATAATTTCGTAATCTCGGAATGTCAGAATGGATTTTTCGCAATCGGTGAGGAAGGGCTGAAACTTGGATTCAATGTTGACAATGATTTCGGATTCAGCAATATGGTAAACCAGTATGCCACTATGACCTCTCTTGCCGAAAACGGACCTGCCATCAACTGCGAACTTCCTGCCGGCACGTATAAGGTGATTCTCGCAAGTATGCAGGAAGAGGGTGATCCCATGTCTTGGACAATGATGTTCCAGTCTCTTAATAACGATGATGAAGCAATCAGCTATTATCTCATAGGCTTTAACGGAAATGATGAATTATCGCAGGATAATATATTTGTGGCAGAGGAGTCGGAAGATGGTGTAATCTACACATATCCAAAGTTTCTTGTGGAAGATTGTGCCGATGGCTTCTTTGTTGCGAACTCAAAGGACGACACCCTTTTAGGTGCTGCTGCCCGGTCTGATAAAGTGACTGATGAAAATCCGTTCGCGTCGCTTGAAAATTCAGGGGATGCAGTGCAATCCTCTCTTACCCCCGGTTATTACACCGTCAACTTCATCTCCATGAACGGTCTGAATATGATTTCATTTCTTCGTTGTGAGGATCAGACCCCGGCAGATGAGAGTGTCTACTATCTGCTTGGGTTCAACGGAATCGAGAATCCTACGGATGGAGTGAAATTCGTCCGCTCTGTAGAGGAGTCATCATACGAGGATGAGGAGACAGGCGAAATGATCTCAGAAACAGTCATCACCTACACACTGAAGAATTTTGATATAAAATCCTGCTCCGAAGACGGGTTCATCGTGACAACCGAAGATGGTGGTTTCTCCTACGGTCTCAGCACAATGTTCGTGCCAATGCTCGGCAACACAATATCATTAGATTCTCCATTCGGAATGATGGGAATATATGGCAAGCCTTACAAGAGTGCATTGCCGGAAGGTAAATACGACATTAACTTCTCCACATCCGACACCTCTGCATCAATATCTTTCCTCCCGTCAGAAGACTCCGGAGTAGAGAGTATCATGACCGGAGATAATTCCGAGGCTGTATATTATGACCTTCAGGGACGCAGAATGATCAATCCCGATAAAGGTATATATATCCTTGTCAAGAATGGTGAGGTTTCAAAAATCGTGAAATGACACCTTATCTCACCCATGTAATGGACTTTCATATATCCGGCTTAGGATAAGACAACAAGAGCACGACCATTCATCAACCCATGGTCGTGCTCTTTTCATTCTCCCGAATACAATAATGTTGCCCTCTCTTTTTTCATTTTAACTCTATTTGCTTGCTTATGAATATGAAATGTTGTATCTTCGCAAAGTCAACAAACCATTGCAAGGATTCCGGCACAATGCAAAATGAACTGGACTGATGAGATATTTCTGAATTTCTGTAGAGGAAAGATAGATGATTTCTATTCTTATCTCTACCCTGACTTGCTCATATACGCATCATCTCGACTGTCAGGTAATGATGTCACAACAGCGGAAGATCTTGTGCAGGATGCTGTGGAAAAGGCATATCTCAATGCGGAATCATTTTCATCTGCCGCCCAATGGAAAGCCTTCATCATAACCTGTATACGCAACCGTGCGATTTCTCTCATCCGAAAGGAGAATGCGAAAGGGAATTATCTTAATGAGACGTTCAACCCATCAATGCTCACAAGGGATGTGATGACCGACTATATCGAGGTGGAGACACGCACCCGCCTATTCAACGCAATAGCCACATTGCCGCCGGAACTGCGTCAGATCTTCAACCTAAGTTTTGAGGAGGGGCTACGCAATCCGGAAATAGCCGCACGTCTCGGTGTGGCAGAAATCACCATAAAGAAACGTAAGGCAAGGCTCATCACCCGGCTACGTGATATCTTCGGCATAAGCCCTGAACTCATCCTTGCCATAAAGATACTCAGCTGAAATCATCCGAAATCGGCATGAAACGGTCGTCTGGTCAATCCATCCGGTTTTTTTTGTGATAGACAGCGATATAAATAAGCAAACCAATCCAGCCCATTATGAAACTGAGAATCACCCACAGCCAACGCTGCATATAGTCAAGTCCATCATTCCTATTTACCAAACGCAGACAGATAAAGGGTGGAAGAATGAACCATGCTATCGCAAGTAATCCAAATAATAGTGTAAAAGAAACTCCAAATTCCATAGCACTTTATTATTTAATTAAAATCTTTTTTCAATCACTCTTACCGCAACTCTATCCGTATCAATAATATAACATTCATAACCCATGATAAATGAATATCCAACAAGCTTATTACCTCCAACATTTAATCCAAATTCAAAGTTTGCATGGATTATTATGCAATTATAACCATTCCGGTATTCATAACTTACAGAATAATCTCTACCTGTAAGACCTGGAGGAGTTATCCCATATCCATTTACTTCTATATATTCCGGATTAATTCTTCCTGAAAGAAACTCACCCCCCCTGAATGTAACATCCATCTTATAGCATTGAAAAGCATATTGATATTCTCCTCCCTTAAGTCTTGTCTTAGTCATATTAACTGTCGTATAACCTGCGCGAGTAGATAAATATCCATACAGATTCATAGCATCGTCTAATTGTTGCAACACTGCATAAGCCTGCTTTTCAGAGGTTATTTCCAAATATGTCTGACCAATAGAGTCTTTATTTACATTGACAGGAACAAAACCGGCTTCCAAAAACATAGCCTCAATTTTTTCTGAAGGAATTGGTGCAAACTTCTCAACAGAGTCTGAGTCAGCGCAAGCACACAACAGTGATGCAATTAAGGGAATACAGACAGCAATAAGCAAATAATTTTTTTTCATGACAATTTATGATATAAAGTTAATAATATTATTATAACGTATTTTTTCATTATATATTGTAAAAATAAAACCTTTTTAGCATTTAATCATTTATGCTGATTTTTCTGCCGACCTTCCATAAAGATGCTTACTATAGAATAATACTGTCTGCAATGATTATGTGTCTTCGTGAACCGGGAGGCGGGATGAGGCGTTATCTTTTAAAACGCCCGCCGGATTAAGGGTGGCATTTGTCACCTCTTTTTCATCTGAAGTCTGTATGACTTCTCTTAATCAGACATTTATTATGAAAGCATTTATCATCAGTTTTGGAGACTCCGACAAATATTCCGTCCATTTTGACGGAAGCCTTGAGGAGTTTGAAAAATCTTCCGAGTTCAAAAGAATCAAAGATGCAGTCTATGACTACGTGAAGGAGAAATTACCCGCAGCTAAATGCGAGGCAGTACTCACCCCTCACGTTGAGGAGCCGGAAGGAAGCGAATGGGGTTATCCAGGTCTTGACACCATAAACTTGGAGAAACTAAAGAAAGACGCCCTACGCCAGATCCAGGTGAAGATGTCGAGTACAAAGCTCGACTCAAACGCCGCATTCTCCGCCTGACGTTCAACAACGTCTGACATTTCGTAGTATTTCAAAAACATGGCGGAAATTCCATCACAACATATTGGAATTTCCGTCATTTTTATATACATCGGCTACTCGTAATCGGAATGTATCTTTGTGGGTTTAAAGATTTTTATTAATTTTGCTGCATAATAATGCAAACGATAAGCAAACGCCGGAATCTTTTGGTTGCGACGCTCGCCTCTAACTTGCCCGCATATCGGGCTAACGACGTAATTATCTGACTATGGTATACAGATATGATTTTCTTGTGATCGGCTCCGGCATCGCCGGAATGAGCTTCGCTCTAAAAGCCGCCAAAAAAGGACGCGTGGCTATAATCTGCAAAACCACCCTCGATGAGGCAAACACCTATTTCGCTCAGGGTGGTATCGCAAGCGTCACTAACCTTGAGGTTGACGATTTCGACAAACACATCAACGACACAATGATAGCCGGTGACTGGCTATCCGACCGCAATGCGGTGGAACAGGTGGTGAAAAAAGCTCCCGAACAGATCAAAGAGCTGATCGGATGGGGAGTGGACTTCGACAAGAAGGAGGATGGATCCTTCGACCTGCATCGTGAGGGGGGACACTGTGAATTCCGGATTCTTCACCATGCCGACAACACCGGCGCGGAGATTCAGCTTAGTCTCGTTGACCGGGTGAGAAACCATCCGAACATCGACATCTTCGAGCATCATTTCGCCCTCGAGATCATCACACAGCATCATCTGGGGAAGATCGTCACACGACGCACCCCCGACATAACATGCTACGGCGCATATATCCTAAATGAGGAAACAGGAAAGACCGACACATTTCTTGCAAAAGCCACTGTAATGGCAACCGGAGGAACCGGTGCAGTCTACACCACCACCACCAATCCCCTGATCGCCACCGGCGACGGCATCGCAATGGTCTATCGAGCCAAGGGCACCGTAAAAGATATGGAGTTCATCCAATTCCACCCGACAGCCCTGTATCATCCCGGCGACCGCCCCTCTTTCCTTATCACAGAGGCGATGCGCGGATATGGCGCAGTCCTGAAGAATCTCGATGGAGAGGAGTTCATGCAGAAATATGACCCGCGCCTCTCGCTTGCGCCACGCGACATCGTGGCTCGTGCTATCGACTCAGAGATGAAGCAGAACGGTTCGGACCACGTATTCCTCGACGTCACCCACAAAGACCCAGAGGAGACAAAACGCCATTTCCCCAACATCTATGAGAAATGCCTATCCCTCGGAATCGACATCACGAAAGATATGATACCCGTTGCCCCCGCTGCACACTATCTCTGCGGCGGCATAAAGGTGGATCTCAACGGCGAATCCTCAATCAAGCGTCTCTACGCCCTCGGTGAGTGCAGCTGCACGGGTCTGCACGGCGGAAACCGTCTTGCCAGCAACTCCCTTATCGAGGCGGTGGTCTACGCCGATGCCGCCGCACGCCACGCCACAGAGGCTATCGACGGTTATGACTTCCGCAACGACGTGCCGGAATGGAACGACGAGGGCACAGCTCACCCGGAAGAGATGGTGCTTATCACCCAAAGTGCTAAGGAGGTGAACCAAATCATGGGATATTACGTTGGAATCGTACGTAGTGACCTACGCCTTGACCGTGCGTGGAATCGTCTCGACATTCTCTATGAAGAGACCGAGAAGCTGTTCAAGGTAAGCAAACCGAGCCGCGAACTGTGCGAACTGCGCAACATGATCAACGTGGCATACCTGATCATGCGCCAGGCAAGAGAACGGAAAGAGAGCCGTGGTCTGCATTTCACTGTCGATTATCCACCCACGCCACACAATCCGTCGAACTAAGAAATTCTCAATATATGACCCTATCTACCCGTTTATTACCTCTCGCAACGGTTGCCGTTGCCGCCTCGCAGCTCTTCGCTTCCCCCGACCTGCCGCAGCAAAGCCATGATGCGGCTGTCAACAGGAATCTGAACACGTTCAATTCAATCGTCAAGGCTGTCGAGATGAATTATGTCGACACGATACGCCCCAAGGAGGCATTCAATTCTGCCATACAGGCGTTTCTATCCACTGTTGACCCATACACGGAATACTACGACTCCGATTCGC
The DNA here is from genome assembly GCA_003762615.1 of Muribaculaceae bacterium Isolate-037 (Harlan). GTDB lineage: Bacteria > Bacteroidota > Bacteroidia > Bacteroidales > Muribaculaceae > Lepagella > Lepagella muris. Next base: position 234,551 of record RIAZ01000003.1, on the reverse strand, counting down.
GTGCAGAGCTGACGAAGATGACCACCGGCGAATATGATTATGCAGGTATCGGTAGCTTCATAATGCAGCGCGACAGCATGTCGTATATATCCGCTCCTATCGAGGGGACTCCCTCCGCAAAGGCGGGACTGAGGAGCGGCGACCATATAATACGGGTAGACTCCACCGACACCTATCGTATGACCTCGGATGCCATAACAAAACTGCTGCGTGGCGAAGCCGGGTCATCGGTCAACGTCACCGTGTGCCGTCCATACGTCACTGACTCCATACTCACGTTCAACATCGTCAGAAGCAAATTCTCCGAACCGTCGGTGCCTTACTGGGACGTGGTGAACGGCAACACCGGCTACATTCGTCTTACGCAGTTCATTGCCAACAGCGGAAAGGACGTGAGAGAGGCGCTGGAGGCTTTCAAGAAGAATCCAAAGGTAGATAAGATTGTGCTTGACCTTCGTGGCAACGGCGGCGGTCTGCTGGAAGCGGCTGTCGATATTCTCGGCAACTTCGTCCCGAAAGGCACCGAAGTGCTCCGCACCCGTGGAAAGGACGCCGCTTCCGAAAAGATCTACAAGACCACGCGCACTCCACTCTTCCCCGACATACCGCTTGCTGTGCTCATTGATGGAGGTTCCGCCTCGGCAGCTGAAATCACTGCCGGCGCATTGCAGGATCTTGACCGAGCTGTGCTCATCGGCACACGAAGTTTCGGTAAGGGATTGGTGCAGAGCACCCTTCCTCTCCCTTACGACGGGTTGCTAAAAGTGACAATCGCGAAATACTATATACCTTCCGGGCGTCTTATACAGGCTCTCGATTACTCCCACCGCAATCCCGACGGATCAGTGGCACGCACGCCCGACTCCCTCACCAACGTCTATAAGACACTCCACGGCAGGGAGGTGCGCGACGGCGGCGGTCTGACTCCCGACGTGGAGGTGAAATGGAGTGACTTCAGCCGACTCACCTACAACCTGATGCGCGACTTCTGGATATTTGATTATGCCAACAAATATGCCAACACACATCCCACCATTCCGCCCGCCTGGGAATTTGAGGTGACGGATGAGATATATGAGGATTTCAAGAAGAGCATCAATCCGGAGAAGTTCAAATACGACAAGATCTGCGAGGAGCTTGTGAAGAAACTGCGTGAGACTGCCGAAGAGGAGGGGTATCTCAACGAGGAGACCACTGCTGCCATAGATGCCCTCGCGCCGCTGATGACGCATAATCTCTACAAGGATCTCGACAACAAGAGAAAGGAGATTTCCGAATATCTCGGTGCAGAGATTGCCAGCAGATATTATTTCGACAATGGTAAGCTGATACAGGATCTAAAGACCGACCCCGCTCTTGAAAAGGCGGAGGAGATTCTTTCCGATAAGGCGAAACTCGCTGAAATCCTTACCCCAAAACAGAAAACCGACACAAAAAAGTGAAACTTAAGGAAGCCGACAATCTTTTTGTCACCAAATCCAGAGGCGACGCGCTTGAAGCTCTTATTGATGATAAGAAAGTCAGGCGTATCGCGCTCAAAGGATTGAAGGGGAGCGCACCGGCAATGCTTTTTGCCGGACTGAAAGCAAGAAAACAACCATTCCTCATAGTAGCCGACGACATTGATGCCGCCGGCTACATCTATCATGACCTGTGCCAGATTGCCGGGGAGCAGAGCGTGGCAATATTCCCAAGCGGATACCGGCGCGACATAAAATACGGACAGCCTGACCAGCCTTCGAGGATTCTCCGCACGGAGACCCTCGACGCTTGGCACAGGAAGAACCATCCAACATGGGTGGTGACCTGTCCGGAGGCTCTTGCCGAACGAGTACCCAAGGCAGAGACCCTGTCCGACAGGACTATCGAACTAAAGGCAGGAAAAACAGCCGACATGAACGCCATCTGCATGCGTCTGCGTGAACTGGGGTTCAAGGAGGTGGACTACGTATATGAGCCGGGGCAGTTTGCCGTGCGAGGATCTATTCTTGACGTATATTCATTCTCCGGTGAACTCCCATATCGCGTGGATTTCTTCGATGATGAGATCGACTCAATACGTGCGTTCAACGTGGAGACACAGCTTTCTGAAAGCAAACAGGAAAGCATCTCCATCATACCTGCCGGAATGGCTGATAATGACACTGCAGGCGTCTCATTGCTCCATTTTGCCGACGCTGCGACTATCGTGATATGCCAGTCGGTCAACTGGCTGGAGACCCGTATAAAGGCAATCTCCTCCGAGACTTTATCGGAAGCGGTGTGCGTCACCGGTGAGGGGGAGACGGATGCGATGAAGAACGTCGTGGATTATGATGATTTCGTCAGTCGGATGAAGAGCATGAAAATTGTGGAATTTGGCGGTGATGCCGATGCCGCATCATCATTCTCCCCAGATGCAACAATGACGTTTGATTGCTCGCTACAGACAATATATCATAAGAATTTCAACCTTATAGCCGACTCTTTCACAAAATTCCTCAACGACGGCTATAAGATTCTTATCCTGAGCGACACCCCTTTCCAGAACGAGCGTCTGAAGGCTATATTCGAGGATCGCGGCGACAAGATCTCATTTACCCCTGTCGACCATACCATCCACGAGGGGTTTGTCGACCATGAATCGAAGATATGTTTCTTCACCGACCATCAGATCTTCGACCGTTTCCATAAATATAATCTTAAGAGCGACCGCGCACGCGGCGGAAAACTTGCCCTCTCGCTAAAGGAACTACAGCAGATTGAGACAGGCGACTTCATCGTGCATATCGACCACGGCATCGCGAAATTCGGCGGTCTCGTGAAGACCGACGTCAACGGACGTCCGCAGGAGATGATAAAGCTCCTATTCCAGAACGACGACATGGTGCTCGTGTCAATCCACGCGCTCCATAAGCTCTCGAAATATCGCGGCAAGGAGGGGGTACCCCCGAAGATCAGCAAATTGGGATCCGGGGCATGGCAACGCCTGAAGGAGAAGACCAAGAGCAAGATGAAGGATATCGCCCGCGACCTCATCAAGCTATACGCTGCTCGCCGTCAGGAGAAGGGGTTTGCTTTCGCTCCCGATTCTTATCTGCAACACGAACTGGAGGCAAGTTTCATCTATGAGGACACCCCCGACCAGCTGAAGGCGACGCAAGACGTGAAGGTCGACATGGAGTCGGCAAGACCGATGGACCGCCTGATATGCGGCGACGTGGGTTTCGGAAAGACGGAGATAGCCATACGCGCCGCCTTCAAGGCTGCCGCAGACAGCAAGCAGACTGCCGTGCTCGTGCCGACCACGGTGCTTGCCATGCAGCATTTCCACACCTTCTCCGAGCGTCTGAAGGATCTCCCCGTAAGGGTTGAGTTTATCTCAAGGACTAAGAAACCTAAGGAGGTGAAGCAGATTCTCGCCGATCTGGAGACCGGGAAGGTAGACATCATCATCGGCACCCATAAGCTCATCGGGAAGAATGTGAAATTCAAGGATCTCGGCCTCCTGATCGTGGATGAGGAGCAGAAATTCGGTGTGGCGGTCAAGGAGAAGCTTAAACAACTGAAAGTGAACGTTGACACGCTCACCATGAGCGCGACCCCCATACCCCGCACCCTGCAATTCTCTCTGATGGGTGCGCGCGACCTCTCATCGCTCAACACTCCACCCGCCAATCGCCAGCCCATCGTCACAAATGTCTCCACGTTTGACGACGACGTTATAAAGGAGGCGGTCTCTTTCGAGTTGAGCCGCAACGGTCAGATATTCTTCATCTCAAACCGCATAGAGAATCTATCCACAATCGAGAACACGCTTCTACGGCTCGTGCCGGGGATACGTATCGTGACCGCCCACGGGCAGATGCCCCCGGAGAAACTTGAACAGGCGATTATCGACTTCGCAGCCCATGATTACGACGTGCTTCTCTCCACCACCATAGTGGAGAACGGCATAGACATGCCCAACGTCAACACAATCCTCATCAACAACGCGCAGAACTTCGGTCTCAGCGAGTTGCACCAGTTGCGCGGACGCGTGGGACGCAACAACAAGAAGGCATTCTGTTATCTCCTCGTGCCCCCCGGCAATCCTCTCACTCCCGTGGCACGCCGACGACTTCAGGCGATAGAGAATTTCAGCGACCTCGGCAGCGGCATCCACATCGCCATGCAGGATCTCGACATACGCGGAGCCGGCAACCTCCTCGGTGCAGAGCAGAGCGGATTCATCGCCGACCTCGGTTATGAGGCATATCAGAAGATTCTGAAGGAATCGGTGCTCGAACTGAAGACGGAGGAGTTTGCTGAGGAATTTGACGAGCTGACTGCCGGAAAGACAGAGGAATTTGTGGCTGACTGCACGATTGAGAGTGATCTTGAACTAAGACTGCCAGCCGACTATGTGCCCCAAGAGAGCGAGAGAATAAGCCTGTATCAGCAGCTCGACAATATTGAGACTCCCGAACAGATCGAACTCTTCCGCACCAACCTGCGCGACCGTTTCGGCACGATACCCCTCATTTCGGAGGAGCTGATAAAGGTGGTACCACTGAGAATGGCGGCACGCCGGCTCGGCGTGGAGCGTCTGGCTCTGAAAGGGGGGAAGATGAGGATGTATTTCGTAGGCGACGACAACAAGGCTTACTATCAGAGTCCGGCGTTCGGTAAGGTGCTTGCATATCTACGTACAAATCCTCTGCGGTGTGAGCTGCGCGACGTCAACGGGAAGCGTTCGATACTTATAGATAAGATCTCCACCGTCAGCGAAGCACTCGACATTCTCTCCTTCATGGAGCAGTCGAAGCCGGCTTGAAGCGAAACATTTGATTGATATAATTGTTTAGGTTTTATAGTTGATAGTTGATAGTTGATAGTTTAGGGTTTATAGTTTAGGGCTGATGGTCTTAAAATTTTAAAAATGACAAGATTCGGATATCTCCGTGAATCTTAAACCATAAACTATAAACTATAAACTATAAACTATAAACTATAAACTATAAACTATAAACTATAAACTATAAACCTTAAACCTTAAACGTAATAATATGAACGCCACCTTCCGACGCGTGTTGTCGCTATGTATCGCCGCATTATCCCTGCTCCCGATCTGTGCACAGGGATTCCCCCCACAACTGAACGGCACGATGATGCCATATAACTTCTCCTCTACCGACAGCATAGTGCCGTGGAGTGATGATATGAAACCCGTATTCATAAATTACGTCGCACGTCATGGTGCCCGCTATCTCTCTTCCGAAAAGAAGGTGGAGAGTCTGCGCCACACTCTTCATGACGCTGACTCAACCGGCACTCTTTCCGATAAGGGTAGGCTCTTCATGCGTCTGCTGCAAAGCGTTGACTCTGTGACCGATGGCAACTGGGGCGCACTGAACGCCACCGGCATATATGAGGAGCAACGACTGGGGGAGGAGATGACGCGGATAGCACCCGACCTGTTGGCGAAGGGGGAAGCGACGGCTGTATCATCCTACGTGCCGAGGGTAGTGATGACGATGTATGAGCTGTGTCATCAGCTTGCGCGCCACTCTACCCATATATCCGTCAGTACTTCCGAGGGAAGGCAGTTCGACTCATTACTACGCTATTTCACCACTGACTCCGCCTACGTGGACTATCTTGAAAACGGTGATTGGAAAGCGGGATATGACCGGTTTGTAGATACCAATATATCCGCATCCCCGGCACGCTCCCTGTTTACCACGGATATACCGCAGGGGAAGTTGCGCAAGTTGACGCTCGACATGTATGGCGTTCTGCAGTCGCTACCTGCTGCGCGTCTTGAATGGCAACCGGAGATATGGTTCTCATTGCCGGAATACCGTGCGTGCTGGGAGGCTGCAAATCTGAAGCACTATTACCAGCGTTCGGTGTCGGAATATTCATCTGTGGCTGCTGCCGCCTCCTCTGCGCTTCTCGATGATATAATACGCACCAACGATGCGGCTGCTGCGGGGAAAACAGACGGAAAGGTGGCGGCTCTACGCTTCGGACATGCCGAGACCGTAATACCCCTCTTCGCGCTCATGCGTCTGCCTGGATGCTACTATCCGGAGGGTTCGGCTGAATCCGTGGCATCGGAATGGAAAGATTGGGAAGTGTCGCCATTGGGGGCAAACCTCATGATAGTGATGCTGAAAGACAGGGTAGGGGATACCTTCGTGTCGCTCCGTCTTAACGGCAGATGGCTCACCATGACCTCTCCCGACGGTAACTCCTACGGCAAGATCATACCATGGTCCGCACTCCGCAAACAATGGCTCCAATACATCCCTACCTCGCACTAACCTCCATGCCTTTGGTCATACCACCGCAGAGCACACGGAGATCGCAAAGATTTTTTAATTTCTTTTATTTCCTTTGTTTCTTCGTGAACCACCGTATTATGATATCGTCTATTTGTCTGGGAATAGGTTAAGAAAAATATGAATCCATATTATTTTCTTCATTGTATTGTTCTTCGTATTCAGAAAGGATGCTTTCAACATCCTTTTTAAGTTCAGGAATATGTCTCACCACTAAACTCCACAAGAATTCAGGTCGAACATTATCATAAGCATGTATTATTCTGTTGCGTGTATCAATAATAGCTCTCGCATTGGGAATTTCCACAGTGGAATCAGCCTTTTTAATCCTATTCATAGCTTCACCCATTATCTCAGCTTTACGCTCAACCGCACTTCTGCGTAGATAATCTTTTTCAAAGACATCATATCGCATTGGATAATCGGCAAAGAAACTCTCAACATCACTAATGGCATCCAAGATATCTTGAAGATATGCCAACACCTCTTGTTTAGCCATAAATAATCTGTTTGGTACGGTTTACATTAGCTATGATATATTTATTACGCAACCCTTTTTCTTCTATCAAGTCTACCTTACGGTTAAAAAGATGCTCCAAAGAATCTCGTAAGCTGAAATAGTTGGTAACGTAATCAAACTTGTCAGGGTCGGTTGACTCGAAATCCACAAGCAAGTCCACATCACTGTTATCATTAAATCTATCGGTAAGGATAGAACCAAAGACAGCAAGGGATTTGACCTTATGCAATCGGCAAAGGTCCAAGATTCGTTTTAGATTCAACTCAATCAGTTTCATAAGTTTCAATTTCTAAGTGCAAATATAGTCAATAATCTTAATAATTCAACACTATACCCACAAAATCGTTTGAAACATAACTTTATTTTGCAAAAACGAGAAAATTTATTGCTGAAAATTTGTGTGTCTCAATATAAAAGTCTATCTTTGTACCGACAGTTTCCACCACGCCTCTTGCCAATGCGTACCAGGGTGGAACTTTTGCTTTTTATACCCACATGGATTATATTAAACAACCACTGGATTATCCTCAGATCATCACGATGCTCAAGCAACGCAACCTATTGATTGGCAATTATGGTCAGGCATTGGAACAATTAAGAATCATCAGCTATTTTCGTCTGGCAAATTATCTTCGCCCGATGGAACAGGACAAGGTCACTCACACATTCAAGCCTAACAGTCATTTTGAAAATGCAATAGATCTTTATTACTTTGACAAGAAACTGAGGGCATTGATTTTCACGACTATCCAAAGTTTTGAGGTTGCCCTACGTTCAAAACTGATACATCATTGCTCTCTTAAATACGGCGCATTTTGGGTTATAGACAGAGGGCTGTTCTCCGATAAGAAGATTTTTTCAGACTGTACGATACGTATTCAACAGGAAGTTTATCGCTCAAAAGAAGATTTCATACAGGAACATTTCAACAAATACGATAATCCGATTGTTCCTCCTGCATGGAAAACCTTAGAAGTTGTCTCATTCGGGACTTTGTCTCGGATTCTTTGCAATCTATCGGACAATCCATTAAAAAAGAAAATAGCAAGAGAGTTCAATCTGCCGCAGCATAAATATCTGGAGAGCTGGTGCAAGAGTGTTGTAGCACTGAGAAACAACCTTGCCCACCATTCAAGAACATGGAACAGGATTTATCCAATACAGCCGCAACTTCCTCAATCACTGAATGGCGATTGGATTGACATCTCGTCAGTTCCCAATAACAAGCTATATGCCCAGTTGTGTTGTCTTGCGTATCTACAGAACACCATCCATCCGATTAACGATTTCAAGCAGCAGCTGAAACAGTTGATCAGCTCTCATCCGAATGTAGATGTCGCGGCTATGGGATTCCCGGCAGATTGGATTAATCAGCCGTTATGGAGTGATTGAGATCGTACTCCATTTTGAAGTAACCCAAAAGATTGTTTTAAACATAACTTGTCTTGCGCATAGGTGATGCCCTCCGTTCTCCCTGTGGTTAAACCACCACAAAGAACGCAGAGTACTCTGAGATTTTCTAATTTCTTTTATTTCCTTTGTTTCTTCGTAAACTTATCACACTGAATCTTAGACTTTTCTTTTAAACATACGATATAAGCCGACTGATGCGGAGATCACTAATCCAATAATAAGATACAGTGATGCCCAACGAGATTCAATGATGAGTGTATAGACAGGATATGCCAGAAGCAATATTGAAATAAGAAAAAGATATAGATAGCCAACTTTATTCATATCAATAATATATAACAATTCAATAATAGTATATCCAATTTTAGTAGATGACAAAAATTAAATTTATGCTGTTAAACACTTAATTTTTAGTCGATTAAATTTGCAAAAGTCCCTGAAAATTAGTAATTTAAAGGAAAAGTTTGGACGCTTTTTCTCATGAAAACTACTAATTTCAAGGACTCGGTCAAAGTTAACCAAATCCTCCCGATTATGCAAGAGCACTTTGGTCAAAGTATGAATTTGGCACGCATAAAACTCATGGCGTTGCTGCTCCATGCACTCTGTGTGGTGCAGACTGTCAGCCTCCACAAACTGGCTGATGCGATGCCTACGGCTGTAGACAAGGATTCCAACCTCAGACGGCTCCAAAGATTCTTTGCCAAGTATGTACTTGACCTTGACATCATAGCCCGTATGATTTTCTCGCTGCTTCCTGTCAAGACCGGTCTTGTGCTGAGCATGGACCGGACCAACTGGAAGTTCGGGGAGTTCAATATAAACATCCTTATGTTGGGCATAACCTATAAAGGGATTGCCTTCCCTTTGATATTCAGCCTTCTTCCGAAACGTGGCAACTCCAACTGGGAAGAACGCAAGAAAATTATGGAACGTTTTATCCGTCTTTTCGGAGCGGAATGCATCGACTGCCTTGTGGCAGACCGCGAGTTCATCGGAAAGGAATGGACAGGATGGCTCAACAGCCGTCGCATACGGTATTACATCCGAATACGTCAGAACTTCTGGATTGTCAAGCCTTCCACCGGTGAGAGAATCCGAGCCTGGTGGCTGTTCAATGATTTGAAGGTCGGTCAGGAGAAATTCTTCCATACGCTCTTTCTTCACAAAGGTGAGTATGTCTATCTTGCCGGCAGCCGGATCAAAAACTCCGATGGTGTTCCGGAATTGCAGATTCTCATATGCTTCAATCGGCCCGAGGAGGCGATTTTGACATACAAAAAACGATGGGAGATAGAAACGGCCTTTAGAGCCATGAAATCTTCCGGCTTCAACATCGAGGATACCCATATGCGTGATATGGACCGCATCGCAAGACTTGTCGCGATGGTCTGCATGGCTCTTGTATGGGCGTATCTCGTTGGTGAACATAAAGATATAAATATTAAACCGATAAGGATTCTGAAACATGGAAGAAAGGCAAAGTCGCTTGTCAAATATGGATTGGAAGAGATTTCGACCATACTTATGCGTCCGACTTATACCCCAAAATTCGATGTTTTCAAATTTTTGTCATGTACTTAAATATCCAATACGTACATGCACACAATGTCTTGACAAAGTTACAAAAAAATCCGCATCCTTTATGTTCTTCGTGGTTAAACCACCACCAAGAACGCAAAGGACGCGGAGATTTTTCTTTCTTTTTTACCATTATAGGCTGCAGCTCAGTGTCAGTATTCACGAAATGCTTAACATGGAAAGTTTCGCTAAGATATGTGTTACAAATGTATTGCATTATTTGCTAATGTTAGTAGTTGCAATGTCAAAAATATAACTTCCGACAATGCCTGCCCCACCTGCAACATTAGTATATATCCTTCCCGGTTCGACCATTCCTAATCCAAGAAGACTACCATGTATGCTGTCATCTTCCGGATCAGTGGCGATAAGACTTATCATGAAACGGTAATAGTCCTTAGATATTGAATAAAGTTTGGCCTCCCTTGGAAGACCAATATACTTTTCATAATCTTTTCCTGCCTGCTGTATGATTTCGCTAAGATGTAATGTATAGTTCTTTCCATTTATTCCATTATCAGAGAATGGCAATCCTTTGACAGAGTACGGTTCCCAACCTGGAATAGATTCATCGATCTGAGATGCCAGAATTTGGAATACAAATTCCTTATCATACACTTTTTCACCTTCATGCAAATATCCTCCTAACCCGTAAGGTTCTCCGAACTCAAGGAAATAATAATTATCCTCATCTGCCGGATCTGTAAAATTTATCTCATAATCTATAATATAATCATCCTGCCAATATATCGGATATGGTCCGCTAATCCTTGCGGTGAATGATTCAATTGTTACCCGTTTCGGAATCTCGTCTTTAGCAGAAATTCTTATTCCATTGAACTCTGTCATAATATTTATGGAATCACCCGGTTGGGGAAAGATATCTGAATAATAAAAATTGTTCAGAGAATCGAATTTTAGAGATTGTTCATATCGACCGTTAATATAAAGCTCTATATCAAGATTACTTTCAAAAGATGGTTTAGGATGAGGATCGGAGAAGAAATAAGGATGAGTGGCAATTACTGTTATCATTGAGTCTGGATTCATAAGGGAATTTAATACAACCATATTTTCAATCTTATCATTCTTGTAATGGTCAAGATCAATGTTGGAATAACAACCGGAAAACATTAATGGAATGGAAAGAATTATTAAATTTTTCATTATTAAAAATTTAGAGTGTATGAAATATTAGGTATAACAGGAATCAATGAAAATACCTGAAAATTGCGGTGCCATCCGGGATCATCTAAAGGACGTTTGGGTACATAATCTTTAGTGAGAGTAAATGCATTCATGTGGCAATATGCATTATATAGACCGAAATTCCAACTATATCTCATTCCATTATGCAATTTTCCGGTGAGGGTCACCCCGATATTCAGTCTATGAAATGCCGGCAATCTGACATTATTTCTACTTGTCAGCAGGTCAGCCCCGGTATAATCACCTTGTAAAGAATCACTGGGACGTTCAAAAGGAGCAGTTGGGAAGAAATGGTTGGGTAGGTCAATATTATATAATGCCACTGTTGTCCTATTACCTGACATGAATTGCCATTGTGTGTTCAATATCAGATTGTCTCGTATAGTCCAGTTTAAACTTATATCTACTTTATGACGATTGTCAAATTTCGCAGGGAAAGTTTTTCCACCATTGAGGTCTGAAAATTTTCGCATGTTCCACATAAGTCCGTATGATATATTCGTATGAATATTCCCAAACTCTTTTTCTAACGAGACATCGCATCCGTATGCCCATCCTTTGCCAAACGTAATTTTATCTGACCACACCACATTAGGATTAAAAATTGATACGCCCTCTTTAAATTCAGCCACACCAGTCATATCCTTGTACCATCCTTCAGCCGATATCCTGTATCCGTTTTTTGATAGGGCATATACACCTATTGATGTTATGTTGCTTTTAAGAGGATTGCCTATTGTTCCGGTAGGTAACCATGAATCGGTAGGAAGCGATATATAGTTTGAAGACACTTGTTGCATAAACTGTGACATTTCCGAATAACTGACCTTTACACTCAGTGATTTTGATAAGGAAAATTGCATTGACAGACGAGGTTCTACCGACAGATGGTTCTTATTACATGATATATATGTCTGTATTCGTGTTCCGGCATAGACTGACATTTTATCTATAGGATTCCAGTCGCATTCTATGTATGCAGCCAGTTCTCCTACAGATATATGATTGGAAATCCCATGTAAAGAATATGATTCATTCTTATCTATTCTTGTCATATTACGTCTATCCGGATTATACCTTCGCAAAGATTGTCCCATACCGAATTTCAACGTTGTTCTGTCTGATATATCTCGGTCAAAAGACTCTACAAGTCCCCACTCATTTATTGAATTTATGTTTGAGGTTGTGTTTGTAACCAATTTATCAGAATATTTGGAATCCTGTGACTCTATTTGTTTAGATTCTGCTCCTGTCCAATATAAATCACAAATCAGACATCCATTCCAAATATTTGCGGTCATATTTGCGCTTATTCCGTAACTTTGCCATTTTAACCTGTTGATATCCTTTTTATGATACTGTGTTTCATAACCATCCTCTATCCCAAAGCGTTCCTCCCCGATTTTGAAACTGTCCCCTGAGTAAAATCCAGTAAGTGTTGATTTTAATCTGCTATTCCATATATGGTCCAATCGTAAAGAGCCGTCAATAAAGTGATATCCTCCGATAGTTTTCTTTCCTTCAGACTTTGTAGTGGCATTAATTATGGCGAGAGTTGGAACTGTCACAACGTCAAGCCAAGTACGTCGTAAAGCGACAGCAATGCTTGTCTTATTTTTCTTTATGGGCGTGGCAATGAACATACTCCCACTGATAAGACCTAAATTAAAAGAACCCACAGTTTTTTCAATACCGGGAGCTGATAACTGAAGTTCTGTCACACTTGAAATTTTACCTCCGAAACTTACAGGAAAAGCAGACTTATAAAAATCAGCTTTTTTAAGAGAATAAGCATTGAATGTGGAGAACACTCCACCGAGATGACTAACATTATGCAATGGCATCCCGTCAAGAATAAAAAGGTTCTGATCGTTTTCTCCACCCCGTACATATAATCCTGAAAAACCTTCAAGTCCTGCGGAAACACCCGGTAATGTATGAAAAGCCTTAATCAGATCCGGCTCTCCGAAGATTACAGGGAGAGTCTTTATTTTATCTGCGGAGAAGGAATGAAATCCCATTCTTGTATCACGAAGAAAACCTCTGTCATCTGTGACAAGTACCTCATCAAGAGTTGTGATAGCCATGGTATCGGATTTCTCCTGCCCCATGACCATCACGAATGATATTGCCATATAAAAGGATACAACAATTCTGTATATCATACGCTACTCTATACTTACGGCAAGGAACATTGTGCCACCCTTTATTTTCCCAGATATGCCAATATTCCCATGTCCGATAATAGTTGTTGTTCCGTCAAATTTCACTTCATAAATTTCCTCAGTCTCAATCTCCTCAAGAGATACATCTTTCAATTCAACTTTTTGTATATCTGGAACGATATCAACGAGAGTAAAATCTCCTATCTTAAAGTCATGAGTAATAAAAGATACATACCCTGTTGACTTCAATTCTTCTCCGTTAAGCGTAGCTGATAATTTATACTGCTTTCCTTCTCCGTAATCACCGGAAATATAAGCTATATTTTCACCTCCTTCTCCGGAGCCTTCTTTTGAACAAGATGTTCCACATAACATCGCAAACAATGTGGTTATAATTATAATAAAATTTTTCATATTACTTCACTTTTTAGTAATCATAAAAATTACATCTACAACCTTAATACCTATATAATAATCTGAGTCTTAATCGTGAGGTGGATAGTATTCAGATATCTCATCCTCTCGGATAATTTTAAATTCTACAGAAGAAATCTTGTCATTCCATCCAATCTTTTTTAAATCATAATCTTCATGAGGATTAGGATCTCCTGATTCGTTAGACACACAATATAGCACATCTCCTTTATAGTTTATATTTTGATAACCTAAAAGACATGTCCTTAAATCTTTCCCCAATATATAATCATTGCCTGGCACCCCTCCTGTTGGAGCCCAACGGTCGCCATTATATTTTCCATTTGGAGACATATAATTATATACTTTTATTGAAGATGTTTTATCATTAAAATTTGCAAAAGCCTTCAAATGAGGAATAAATTGATATAGTTTCTCTGTAACTTTTAATTTCACTCGTCGATCACTATATCCCTTGTCATCAAACATCAATGCTTCTCCAAGAATTTTACCATCAATAGGAATCTCATAAAGTGTATTGCTTCCTCTTGTTAATGTCGTTGATATGTTCTCCACTGGCATATTTTCAATAATAGAGATATTCACACTTTCTTGAAGATCTTCTTCAGAATTATAGTATTCAACGATATCTCTTCCAGATTCATCTTTGTGCAGGTATATTGCAAGATCCGTAGCTGTTTTGATTTCATTTTCATAGATATCGGCATATTCTTGATTCAAATATATTACTGAATCACCTTCATATACTACTTGCGTAGTATAAGTTTTGCCATTATATTTTACGATAAGTTCCTCTTCATCAGACTCTGACTTTTCAGACAAACTTTCGTTTACAACTTCTTGAGAACATGCAACTGTCATTAAAGACAGCAACAAATACGCAGATCTAAATCTTTTTAAATTCATGATTGTTATTTTTATGGTAATTATTTTTTATAGTTTACATTATAGGAATCCTGCGAGGACGTATGATTCTGTGACGAATTGGATTTGCATCTCCTGGTCATTGGCGAAAACGTATTCTATGAAATCCGACTCGTCAATGAAAGATGCCAGGCATACTTCGCCAGCCGTATCCCATATCTCGTAGGAGAGAATGTCGGATGTGGATATGTCTGCTGAAATGCTTACCACGTTGGAGGAGATGACGCATTCTATCGGTTGCGAAGGGGTTCTATGTTTATTAGGGGGTAACTGTGTCCCATAATCTTTCGGTGGTTTCTTTTTTAGTGTGATGACACGTGTAGGGGCAGGTGTCTTGTCGGCGAAAACGTATGTCGGTGTGAGGCTGACAAGCATCGCCATGATGAGTAGGAGTTTTGAAAAAATTTTCATGTCGTAATAAATTTTTGATGCCGCAAAATTACGATCCTCTTTTCAAAATAGTGATAAAACGAATGACTGAAAAATGACTGAAATTAATTTCAGTCATTTTTCAGTCATCTGTTTGTCTATATCGGCAATTTATAATTTACTTACAATAAGCGAATTATCCCATCTATAATCTTTATACTGGTTTTTTCATCAAAAACTTTGAGTCCGAGGGTCTGTCGTCGTGAAACCAATGCCCCATGAGTCCTTCCAAGCAGGATTTCCATCTCCACAGGCTTGATACCACACTTTATGAGGAGGGCTGTCTGAAAGTCTGCGACATTCAATTTTCCCAAAGTAAGCAGATTCAGATTCTCCTTGAATTTAGGGGAACTCTCCAGAACTACACGTTCAAGCTCCACCCATAATTTATTCTTATCCTTTATTATCTTTTTTGCAGAAATCAAATCCTGCAATGACTTGTACGCCTCGGATTGCAGGATTGTGGGTGAGACTGTTTTATGATGGGTGGATTGCTCGTACAAATCTCGCAATTCTTTTCTCAATTGCACCCGCAACCCTTTCAATGTATCGGACTCTGTATCCTCAGGTATATCCTCCTCCATATCCAATTCCGTATCATCGGTTATTTCCGGTGAGGTATCTTTCCAAACATTATCTTCCTGAACGGAGTCCTTGATGATGCTTAACTCCCGTTTGAGCTTCTCTATATTTCTGAGAGCCTTCTGATGATCCATGATATGCTTCTGCTCACGATTCTTGAAGGATAGCAGTGCAATACCCATTGCCATTATGACAAACACGCACCCTCCAATCCAGTAATGCAATCTGATATTGTGCTGCTCTGCCTTCTGCCTTGCCTGATCATGCAGCTGATAATTATACAGGTTCTGCTGGTTAATCGTCAGTTGCGCCTCATTCTCATCATACGTTGATTCAATAAAATCACGATAGTTCAATACATATTGCAATAGGGAGTCAGTATCCAACCTATCATTCAGTTCGGAAAGAAGAAAATGATAGCCATCCGTCTTATTCATTTGCATATCGCTTGAAATCAATTCCTTCGCATAGATGAATGCGGAATCATATTTCTCAGCAGCAAGATAGACCTTTGATGCGGTTATAAGCGCATAGTTGCGACATTCATCAGACACATTGTCAGGGGTATCCCTTATCAGATTCAAGGCAGAATCAATTTCCCCCTTTCTATACTTTACCTGAGCGAGATACATTTTCGAAATCGGCAGTAATTGAGCATTACTGCCGCTCATCTCGGCAATTGATTCCCCAAGATATTTCTCGGCTTCTTCAAACTGTTCCGCACGCAGATATAATGCACCAAGCAGTTGCAAGTCGTATATTGCATTTACACTGTCACCCAACCGGTGGCTTATATCCAAGGAGGATTTGATATAAGGTATTGCCTCGTTAAACAGTCTCAGTGATTCAAGGAGGCTACCTGTCTGACTCAAGACAGTGGAGCGCAGCCGGAGATTGTCGGTATCTTCGGGCAACAGCTCGAGCGATTGTTGGAAATATTTCAGGAAGGTAGGGTAGTCGCCGAGATCGGAGTAGACGCGTCCGCCATAATAGAGTGCCTCGGCATACCTGCCGTCACCCTTGTGTGATTCCTCATGGTCGATGACCCGGAGGATGAGACTGTCGGAGGTGTGGGTGACATAATTCTTGTCGGCAATCTTCACCGACAGGAAATCATGCAGATACCGGTCACGTTCCGACAGAGAGTCGGGATTGATGCTCTCAAAGAGAGCGGTTGCCGATTCAAGCGAATCATTTACTATCCGTTCCACACGGAGCAGCCGCTGATCCTCCGCCCTGTCGCAACACGTAAGAATTACAGACAGCAGAACCAACACCGGGAGCAATATATAAAGAAGCGTATGACGCATTTATTCAGATTATTAGTTTTATCCTACAAAATTAAGCAAATAATCTGAAAACACTTAAATGGTTTAAGGTTTAAGGTTTAAAGTTTAATGTTTATGGTTTATGGTTTATGATCATTAAATTTTGTATAATGAAAAGATTCGTGGATTTCCGTGAATCTTAACATTAAACTATAAACTATAAACTTTAAACTTTAAACTTTAAACCACTGAAGTGCAGCTTGCGAAACTTCAGTAATTAAACCTCTAAGTCCGTAGAGAGCGCGGTGATTTTCTTAGCGTGGGGGGCTTAAAGAAAGAATGGCATCTTTTTCACAAAAAATGCCATCCTCCCATAACCAAAATTCAAGTATAAATTCTGGGGACCGAATTCCTGCTGAAACTGAGACAGCTCAGCAGGAATGAACTTCATGATTTCACAAGCACGAAGATACTTGTCCCGAAAAAGCAATTATAATCGTCAGTTTCACAACTTTTTTATGACCTAATCGCTTTGAAGCAGTTATCAACTTGCATTCGTAGGTACTTTTAGAACTCACTTGAACTTCGGGTCTGCCAAGAATGTAATGCATAATATCCGGCAGATATGCAAATTTAGGCAATAAAACTAATATGCCAAAGCAGTAATAGTTAAAAAATGGGGAAATGAAATGTTAAAATGCTTAATTTTTGCATTTTTGTCGCTATTTAATCCAATTTCGAGGATATATTTTACCCGTTAAAAAACAAAATTTTGATTTTCCGGAATCAAAATTTATTAATTTTAAATACCTTATCTCCGGAGATGCTGTATCACTATAGCAAATTTGACCAACAATAAATATATGCCATAATATTGCACATATAAGCGTATGAAACAAGTTTTTTAACCATGTTGAAATGATAAAACCGATCGATTCCCATCGACCGGTTTTAAATACTTTTTCGAACTAACCTAACATCATGAAACGATTTTCTGATATTAATACAAATTGAAAGTTCATTTGGTTCACAAAAAAATGCAAGATTTTTGAAAAATCTTGCATAAATTTATTTAAGAAGCTATTATCCAGTTATTTAAATTATAAAATTTCTTTTATTTCTTTATTCCCTTAATATAATCCGCGGAGTTTTTTATTTTTCTCCGTGTCCTCTGCGCGCTCCGTGGTGGGGTTTCAACGCTGGGCAAGCGGTGTGATTATTTCGATGATGTAGGGAAGGAGGAGATACGCAGACGTGCGGCTCCCATCGGGACGAGGGTAATCTCATCTACCTGTGCCGAACGCTTCGCACGTTCGCCGGGGAGAACTCCCGTCAAACCGGTCTCGTCGATACCCCATGACGGTATAAGACGACCTGTAGCCTTTATCTCCAGGGGCACATTATCAATTGTGAACGGCTGGTTATCAGCAGGCCATTCCTTACGTGTCACCTTAAAGGCGGCAAACGGATTATCCTCCGGAAGTATCAGCGAGTAATTCCACGGTGAATCCGCATATATCTCGTAGGTGGGCCATTTCTCCGGATCCGCACCCTCAAGCCAGTTGGAATCGCCTATCGCCTTCTCTGCAGAATTGACCTTCTCGTAGCGTTCGTTGATACGGAGTGAAAGGGTGAGTGGTCCGTAATTCACAGAAGCACTGTTGCGGTTAGCCTCCCAACGGCGTAAGCTAAGCTCCATCGGAAACTTGAGTTCCACCACATCTCCATCCTTCCATTCGCCATCTATACGGAGATACTCTCCCGGCTGCGGATTACCGACTTTCTTGCCGTTGACTGTAACCTTCGCATCCTTTGTCCATGACGGGATACGGAAATAGATCGGGAAACTAACCTTATCCTTTGTAGATACCTTAAACCTCAGTACATCCTCAAACGGATATTGGGTCTCCTCAGTGATTGTCACCACCTTTCCGTCAGCCACGGTCAGTGTCGCCGTGTTGGGGGCATAGACTGTATAAGCCACGCCTTTATCCTTGGTGCTGAATGTCAACGCCTGAGTGAACGAAGGCCATCCGAGACCGTGATTGTGCTGGCAGCAACGTGAGCTGAAGGGGTTCATGTTGAGGAAGGGACCACGGTTGTCAATGCCGGGATGATGGTTCTCCGAATCACTGATAGTCTGGTTGGGCGACGTAATATAGCGCAGAGCCGTCAGGTCGGGCATCATGGCAGCGGGGAAGGAGTTGAACGCCACATCCTCCATATTCTCAGCCCATAGCTGGTCTGCCGTTATGCCGATCATCACGCCGTCGGAGAGTATCTGCTCGGCGAAGCCACAAGTCTCCGTGCCCTGACGCGGGTCGGTGTAGCCTATACGTGCATTCTCATCGGCTCCGAACATACCTCCCGGCACCTGTCCGAAGTTACGGCGTATCATCTCATGGACGTTATACGTTGCGTCAAGCATGACGGAATCTCCCGTCAGCAGGTACATCTCCGCCGGCTCACGGAAATATTGCGCGATATTCACGTTGTGCCAGTTGGGGAGACGGGAAGGGTTGGTGCAGTCGGCATTGTTGCGGTGGATCTTCTCGATGAGTGGAAGCACACTCTTGTCGCCCGTCTGATTATAATACCATACTACGCTCCACATATTGTCGCCGCCTCGGCAGTTTTCCCAATAATCCTCCAGGAAATTCTCATCAGCCTGCGCCATCTCCCATTCAAAATAACGCTTCATGAAGGGGAGCACGCGTTCATCGGCTGTAAATTCATAATAGTTTTGCAAGATCCAAAGCATGATCATCTGCGCCCACACTTCGCGCTTTCCGTTGCGCATATTGTCCGGACCGAAATAGCCGTCCTCCTGCTGGGAGGCGAGCACGGCGTCGATCCAGAACTGCGACTCCTTGATCATATCGGGATCATTGAGCAGGAATGCCAGATGACTGTAGCCGCGAAGCCAGTAGGGCACCTCCTCCCAACCTCTGTCGCCACCCTTGACGAGCCATGCGTTATTGTTCTTGTCGAGCCACGCGCTGATCTCGCTCAGATGACCGTTGAGTCCGTCGCGCTGAAGTTCGAGCTGACGCAGCAGCCATCCTTCGGGTTTGATTGCGCCTACGGGAAGTTTGTCAAGTGCCAACGGACGTAAAGCCACGGAGTCTGTCGATGAAGGGATATAGGGCATATCTACATTCTCTGCCTTGAAGCCTGCCGCTCCGGCGCATGATGCACCAAACAGAAGAAAACCGGATGCTGCCAAATTCAGTAGTTTCATGATAGGGGTTATGGTTTTAAAATTTAGAATTTAAAATTTAGAGTTTAGAGACACCTCGCTCCCATGGGCTTGGGCAACCAACTGGAGAAAACTCATCCGTGCTCCCCCTTTAGGGGCTGGGGCTTACGGGTCGGGGTATGCTCCGGGGTGTTACTCGTTAATGCAAATTTAATCCAATTATATATCTATCGATAAGTAATAGCTATTCATATTCCGATAAAATCCGGTCAATATGCCTGATTTTCTTTACCAAATACATTTTTGTCGTTATATGCCACTTATTACTGCCTCTGCACTTATCGCTGCCTCTATATATAAATAGCCTGAAAACGTGTGGCACGCTTTCAGGCTATTTGTTCAGATTCTATTTATTTAAGTGGTCAGATCTTCATTCGATATCCACCTCGAAGTCATCGCCGAAGAGATCGTCGCCCTCTCCTTCAGCACCATTATCCTCTCCGAAATCCTCGTCATTCATCGGCGATTCATCGGAATCCGAATCGGAACGGGTTGACTCATTGCCGGGGAGATAGGGATTGATCACTTTGTTGCGTGCAGCATCACGTTTGGCGGCAAGAGCCTCCTTCACTTTCACCTCAAGCTCTGCCATGAGTTCGGGATTCTCCCTTATGACGCGCTTCACGGCGTCGCGACCCTGACCGAGTTTGTTGCCATTATAGGAGAACCATGCGCCGCTCTTCTTCACGATGCCGTATTCCACTGCCATGTCGATGATCTCTCCCGCTTTGGAGATACCTTCGCCAAACATAAGCTCGAACTCCGCTTTCATGAATGGGGGCGCAACCTTGTTTTTCACCACCTTCACCTTCACGAGTCGTCCGATAGCCTGCTCTCCATCTTTGATGAATGAGGAGGGGCGTATCTCAAGACGAACCGAGGCATAAAACTTGAGGGCGTTACCGCCTGTGGTTGTCTCCGGGTTACCGAACATCACGCCGATCTTCTCACGTATCTGGTTGATGAAGATGCAGCATGTGCGGGTGCGCGAGATCGCTCCCGTAAGCTTTCTCATCGCCTGGCTCATCAGACGGGCATGAAGACCCACGTTCTTGTCGCCCATCTCACCCTCTATCTCAGCCTTGGGGGTCAATGCTGCAACGGAGTCGATCACAAGCACATCGATTGCTCCGGAGTTGATAAGCTGTTCGGCAATGTCGAGAGCCTGCTCGCCGTTGTCGGGTTGAGCGATCCAGAGATTGTTGACGTCTACACCAAGCTGCTCGGCATAGAAACGGTCGAATGCGTGCTCGGCGTCGATTATGGCGCAGATGCCACCCTGACGCTGTGCCTCCGCTATGACGTGGATGGCAAGTGTGGTCTTACCTGACGATTCCGCACCATAGATCTCGGTGATTCGTCCGCGTGGAAGTCCGCCGACGCCGAGCGCGAAGTCGAGTCCGATCGAACCTGTCGATACTGTCTCCACATCCTGCACAGCGTCATCGCCAAGACGCATCACGGTGCCTGATCCAAAATCTTTCTCAAGATGCTGCATTGCCACTTCAAGGGCTTTCTTCTTCGCATCCATATCACTGATCCTGCCGCTATTGGCGGATGCCGCTGCTTTTTTCTTTGCCATATATTTCGTTGTTTTAGTTTTATTCCGAGTACTGACGAAGTAAAGATACCGTTTTTTCACCTGATCTTTAACTTCACTGCAAAGTTAATAAAACTGATTGCTAAACTCATAATTTTTCGGCATTTAAATGACACTCATCTTATTTAAATATTCTTAACAAACGCATTTTGACTGCAAGTTTTTTGCAGTCAAAATGCATAATCTTCTAATTTGCACGCCCTTTTAAAAATCTCCGTCATAGAGGCATATACGCCGTCAGTCCGACAGGTGAAGCCATGCGGCAGGCGTCGCTATAACGGCACGTATTGTAGGCATTTTGAATATCCTCCACACTGATTTTGCAGCATTTTTTAATTTAAATCGCAATAAATATATCTATTTTCACGGATTATTCGTAACTTTGCACTTATTTTCAATCAGTATTTTTCAATCTGAATCTATACAATCAGACTATATATATTATATGAAACCCGAAATATCACACCGTGGCTATGAGATGCCGTCGTCGCCGATCAGGAAACTTGTCGGGGCGGCACGAGACGCCGAAAGAAGGGGCACCCACGTGTATCGTCTTAACATCGGGCAGCCCGACGTCCCCACTCCTCCACAGGCTCTTGAGGCTCTGAAGCATATCGACCGCAAGGTGCTGGAATATTCCCCGTCGGAGGGCATCGAATCGCTCAGAGTGAAGATGTCGGAATATTATTCAAGATTCGGTATGGATATATCCTCCGATGAGATTATAGTGACCTCCGGAGGATCAGAGGCAGTGCTCTTCGCTTTCATGGCATGTCTTGACCCGGGCGACGAGATCATCATTCCCGAGCCGGCGTATGCCAACTACATGGCGTTCGCAATATCCGCCGGGGCTGTAATAAAGAGCGTATGCGCGGATATAAACGACGGGTTCCGTCTCCCTCCGGTGGAGGAGTTTGAGGCTCTAATCACCCCGCGCACAAAGGGTATACTTATCTGCAACCCCAACAACCCCACGGGATATATATATTCTGAGGAGGAGCTTCTGAAGATTGCCGACATAGTGCGCCGACACAATCTCTTCCTCTTCTCCGATGAGGTCTACCGCGAGTTCTGCTACACCGACACCCCCTTCATCTCCGCCATGTCGCTGCCGGGGATAGAGGAGAACGTGGTGCTGATCGACTCCGTGTCGAAACGCTACAACGAGTGCGGCATCCGCATCGGTGCCATCGTGACGCGCCACAAGGAGTTGCGTGCCAACGTGATGAAATTCTGCCAGGCACGTCTCAGCCCGCCGCTGCTCGGTCAGATCGTGGCGGAGGCTTCGATCGACACTCCGGAGGAATACATGCAGTACGTCTACGACGAATATTTCCGTCGTCGCGACTTCCTCATCAAGCGTCTCAACGAGATTCCGGGCGTATACTCCCCAATGCCGATGGGAGCTTTCTACACGGTTGCGTCATTGCCCGTAGAGGATGCCGACCACTTCTGCAAATGGGTGCTTGACGAGTTCAGCCACAACGGACATACCGTCTTCATGGCACCGGCATCCGGCTTCTACACCTCGCCCGGAGAAGGACGCAACCAGGTGCGCCTCGCCTACGTACACAACATCGACTATCTCGCCGGCGCCCTCGACACCCTCGAAGCCGCCCTCGCCGAATACAACAGCAAGACCCAAAAAGCATAGAAAAAATAGAAAGAATAAGAGAATAGAAAGAATAAGAAGCAAAAAAAGGAATCTTAGGAAGCCCAAGCCGCCTAAGATTCCTTTCTATTTTCAAGTAGTCCAAGAAGTCCAAGAAGTCTCAGTGGTCTTAAGACTTCTTGGACTTCTTGGACCTCTACACCGCCTCAGACATTGAATCTGAAGTGCATAATATCGCCATCGTTGACCACATATTCCTTACCCTCGACCGACATCTTGCCAGCCTCTTTCACTGCATTCTCTGAGCCAAGGGTCACGAAATCATCATATTTGATCACTTCCGCACGTATAAAGCCCTTCTCAAAATCAGTGTGAATTATACCGGCGGCCTGCGGAGCCTTAGTGCCACGAAGGAAAGTCCAAGCACGCACCTCATCCGGTCCGGCTGTGAAATAAGTCTGAAGATCAAGCAATGAATATGCCGCACGGATAAGACGGCTCACGCCACTCTCCGTCAGACCGATCTCCTCCAGAAATTCCGCACGCTCCTCAGCTGTCTCCAGCTCCGCTATGTCGCTCTCCGTGGCTGCCGCTACAATCATTATCTGTGAGGAATCATCCTTCAATGCCTCTTTCACCTGCTCCACATACTTGTTGCCGCTGACTGCCGAAGCATCATCCACGTTGCAGACGTAGAGCACCGGCTTATTTGTCAGCAGGAAAAGATCATGGGCAAAACGCTGCTCATCCTTTGTCTCAAACTGCACGCTGCGTGCCGGACGACCCTGCTCCAGAGCCTCCTTATACGCTTTCAGCACCTCCGCCTGAAGTTTGGCAGTCTTGTCGCCTCCGGTCTGGGCAGCCTTAAGAGTCTTTGCCAGACGTGCGTCAACCGTCTCCAGATCCTTCAGCTGAAGCTCATAGTTGATGATCTCCATATCGCGCACAGGATCGACATTACCGTCAACGTGAGTGATATTGTCATCGTCGAAACAACGGAGCACGTGGAGGATGGCATCAGTCTCACGGATATTCGCGAGGAACTTGTTGCCGAGACCCTCACCCTTGGAGGCACCCTTCACAAGACCGGCTATATCCACGATCTCGACAGTGGCGGGCACCACACTGCGCGGGTTGCACATCTCCACAAGTTTATTAAGACGCTCATCGGGCACCGTGATCATACCGACGTTGGGTTCTATCGTACAGAACGGGAAATTCGCTGACTGAGCTTTCGCGTTACTCAGACAGTTGAAAAGGGTGGATTTACCGACATTAGGCAAACCCACTATACCGCATTTTAAAGACATTGCTGTTTTGCTATTTATTAATTTGTTGCAAAATTAATAAATTTCCGCGACATGACATCACTACACTCGCTCTTATCACCTCACGACAACACCGTCAATCACCTAAATACAGCCTCGGTTGTCACCAAGGAGTAGCGCCGACACGCGTATAGAGATAGGTCACGATACGCCCACTGTTGGTTTTCCATTGAAGCCAAAGGCTCGTGTCGCCATCCGAAAACCAGTATGCCATAGTAGATGCCGACCCTGATTCATACTGAAGATTAATCTGATAATTTGTAGTTGCGGAATATGATCGCTGGCAGAAATAGGCGAGCTCTTCCGATTCAGGGCGTCCGTTATCATAATAATAATACCATCCGTGACCACGTCCGTAGAAATCGAGATAGTTAGTATCATAGCGGTCTACAGGAGTGGAATTAGCCTGCGTGAGCATCCACACACCGTCAAGACGTGAATCATAGAAATAGTCAGATCCCCAACCCGGAGGGGGAGAGTAGGGCCAATCGTCACCTTCGACGCAGCCGGTCAGCGAAACCAATCCGCACACTGCCAACACCATACCCATTAAAAGTGATCTCTTTTTCATAACCTTCGATATTTTGATAATTAGCTTTCTATCAAAACAACCACAAAAACCGAAGAATAGTTCAGCACTCTTTATGATACATCATGATCTAACATGATACAACATGACACATCATGCTCCATCAGAAAGAGGTAAACGAGAACGGCAGCAGCGACCCGATGGAGGGGAAGATATAGGTCTTCTCCTTGCCGTAGAGTAGCACCTCTATCTTTCCGTAAAGCACCTCATATTCCAGCAATGCCTGACGGCATGCTCCACACGGACTTATCGGCATCTGCTGGAAATATTCCTCCCACGGCATATCCGGCTCCTTACCATCCTTGCTCCAGGCTGCTATGGCAATCTTCCTTATCGCCACGCCGGGATGGGTGGCGGAGGCATAGTAAAGGGCGGTACGCTCCGCACACATCCCCGACGGATAGGCGGCATTCTCCTGGTTGGAGCCGCACACTATCGAGCCGTCGGCAAGCTGCAATGCCGCTCCGACATGAAACTTCGAGTATGGGGAGTATGAACTGCGTGTCGCCTCTCGGGCTGAATCCACAAGTCGGCGGTCTGACGCATCAAGCTCCTCGATGCCACATTCCTTAACGAGGGTGGTGATTGTAAACTCTTTCATGGTTCCGTATGTTTTAAATTGCGTTCACAGATGGAAACCCACATAGGCTTCATTGAGGGAACACTTCTGTATTAGTATTAGTTTATATCAAAATTTGTGAAGATACCGGCAATTTGTGTATCTTTGTACTCTCATTTTAACGACAATGGTTCCACGTTTATTATCCCTACTTCTCCTGCTCTCCTTGGCGACATCCTCCCTAACGGTTGTCGCAACCAATAATTATGAAGTGTATATCGATAGGTTCTGCCACCTTGCGGTGGAACATCAGGAGGAATTCGGCATACCCGCCTCCATAACTCTGGCGCAAGGACTCCTTGAAAGCGCGGCGGGGAAGAGCACCCTCGCCACCAAAGGTAACAACCACTTCGGCATAAAATGTCACAAGGAATGGAAGGGGAAATCAATGAAACGAAGCGACGACTCTCCCAACGAGTGTTTCCGATCCTACAACACACCGGAAGAGAGTTTCCTCGATCATTCCCGTTTTCTGCGCCGCACTCGCTATCAGAAACTCTTTGACCTCGACATCACCGACTATTCCGGCTGGGCACGCGGACTGCGTGAGTGCGGATATGCCACCGACCCTAACTATGCCGCTCGCCTCATCACCATAATAGAACGATACTCCCTATATATATATGACACGCAGGAGGGACGCTCGCAAGAGGAGACCGTAGCCTTCATACGCGACATGCTGGTCAACACCCATCCCGTGCGCCGCACTCGCGGACTGCATTACGTGGTGGCGACACCGGGCGACACCTACGCCTCGATCGCGAAGGAATTCAACCTAAAGGAGAAGAAACTCATGAAATATAATGATGCACATAAAGACCATGAGATAAAAGCGTGGGAGGAGGTATATCTTGAGGAGAAACTTGAGACAGCTCCGGATGGAGTGACAACAGTCACCATCGGTGAGGACGAGTGCATCCATTCCATCGCGCAACGCTACGGGATGAAAGTGAAGGTCATCAAAAATCTCAATCATAAAGCCTCCGACACCCCCGGGACAGTCCTGAATTTAAGGTAAAAGGAGGGGAGAAAGGTAAAAATTTTTTAAATAACAGCCAAAAAACACGTTTTGGCAAAGGAATTTTGCACAAAATCAAATTTTTCACTAATTTTGCGCAACATTATCGGCATCCGGCACTCCGCCACCAATGGTCGGGCTGCCGCCGTAAGGTGTCTGCCTCTGTAGTTCAACGGATAGAATAGAAGTTTCCTAAACGTATGAGCTATTCAAGGGCATAAAATTGAAGCTCAAAGCCGTTTACTAAGTGAACAACTGAGCCAACAGATATTGATAATCTGCCATAAAGCCTTGTAGTTCAACGGATAGAATAGTGGTTTCCTAAACCATAGATTGGGGTTCGATTCCCCACAGGGCTACAAAATATCGCCTCACTCATACAGAGTGGGGCGTTTTTGTTTCCTCACTTTCCGCAGAATTTGAGTATATTTGCGGTGGAAAGTTCTACAATAGTTCTACAAGAAAAGACATGGCTACATTCAAGGCTGAGATTTACGCTCATCAAAAGAGAGCGGACGGCACTTATAATATCAAAATCCGCGTTACGCATAAGCAACGCAAAAAGTATCTCTCTACTCCGTGGTATGTGGGTAAAGAGGATTTGACCCGTGCCCTCAAACTGAAAAACCAAAAGTACATCGACATGGTAGAGGACACATTGCGCCGCTATCGCGCCATTTGCAATAACGTGGGCGAGGGGCTTGATGATATGACCGTGGAGCAAGTCGTTGAGCTTATAACACGCAAGACAACTGAGCAGCCTTTTGATTTGGATATTGTGGCATATACTGAGGCTTTCATTGTCAAGCTGGAAAAAGAGGGTCGTGGCGGCACCGCCAAAGCCTACCAAGTTGCCATTAACAGCCTCAAGCGATTTGCCGAGCGTGATGTTGTAAGCATTAAGGAAATCACGGTGCAATTTCTCAACGATTGGATAGATTGGATTGGTAAGCAGCCACCACGGAGAAACTGCAAGAAAGGCGACCGAGCGCAAGGCTTATATCTCGCCCAACTCCGGGCAATGTATAATCGTGCAAAATTGGAGTTCAACGATGAAGAGGCCGGCATAATTCGCATACCATTCTCTCCATTCAATAAGATTACCATTCCTAAACCCGCGCTATCGCGCAAACGTGCTTTGACAGTTGAACAGATGAGGGCATTGGCGAAAGTGCCTTATACGACCATTCTACAACCCGGCGTTAATCGTTTCAACTTTGCCAAAGACCTATTCCTTTTGAGTTTCTTTCTGGTGGGTATGAATGAGGCCGACCTATACGCCGCCACCGATTACAAGGACGGTCGAATTACATACCAACGCCAAAAGACGCGCAACCGCCGAGCCGACAAAGCCGAAATCTCTATTAAGATAGAGCCGGAGGCGCAAGCTCTCGTAGAAAAGTATCGGGACCCGACAGGGCAAAGGGTGTTCAATTTCTATAAGCTCTATTCCTCGACCGACACTTTTTGCGCAGCAATCAATAAGGGGCTGAAAAGGATTGGTGCTATTATCGGTGTTGATGATTTGGAGTTTTACGCAGCCCGGCATAGTTGGGCTACCATTGCCAACAATGACGCAGACATTGACAAATACACCGTCCACTCCGCACTCAACCATGTAGATGAGAGTATGCGTGTAACTGACATCTATATCCGCAAAAGCTGGGATAAGATAGACAAGGCAAATCGCACCGTGCTTGATTTGCTCAAACTGGATTTACCAAGTGTAGATGAGCCAAAACGGGAATAATTTTGCTTAGGCAAAACGCGATTTTTGCTTAGGCAAAAGTTTGTAACGCGCTGATATATAAGGGCAATTTTTCAAAGTTGCCTTTTTAATTTTGCTTAGGCAAAATGTTCCACGGAGAAAACGCCCTAAAAATAGGCTCTCAAACACACTTTTTTAAGGTCGTTTTGCTTAGGCAAAATTTTACAACACAATTAAAATCAATGCTTTAATGATTTTATTTTGCTTAGGCAAAATGTTCCACGCCTTTTCATTTTGCTTAGGCAAAACATATAATACATTGAAATATAGTGAAATACAAAATTTGCTTAGGCAAAACCTTTCGTTTGCCGTTTTGCTTAGGCAAAAGTTTGTAACGCATTGAATATCAAGCGCAATTTTTAAAATTTTGGATAAAATTTTGCTTAGGCAAAAAATCTCCCTCGCGCCTGCGCGCATTATGCGCCTGCGCGCGTAAAAATATACTCTATATAGAGAGTATAAGTAAAGTGTTAGTATATGAAATAGGGGGTGTGGGGGAAAGAACAAAACAGGGCAACACTCCGAAAGTGCTGCCCTGTTCTTATTCATCGAACATCTTGCCGGTGCCGGTCAAGAGCCATTTGGCATTAACGCCATAGTCGATTATCATAGGCTGGAGCCACGACACTTGAAACCAACCTCTATCCAAGTCTTTGCGATTTGCGATAAGATTCCGGCGGTCTATCTCGTATAGCCGGCAATAGGTGTTTACACCCCTAATTCTTTTCATCGCCACAATCGCGTCCAGAGCGCAATAAAAACGCTCCATGATTTGCTTGCTAATTGCAGTATTCATTCTTGTGAAATAAAAATAACACGCTCCATATCGTCATCAAATACCCAAAGTTCCTTAACTGTATCTGTACGCTCTGCATTTGTTGTGAAGATATGCTCTACAACTTTAACCGGTCCGCGATAGTTTGGCTCATAGGTGGCGATTTGATGTTTAGGCATCCACATAGTGCTGTCAATTAAATCTGGCACTGGCTCGCTTATTGAAATTTGATTGTAGCACTCCCAAAGATTATCCACATTTTGAGTAATGGTTTTCTCGTATGGCTTTTGGCAAGCTGAAATTACAACCATCATTGCCAAGATTAAAAATAGCTTTCTCATATCTACTCGTTCAAAGCGCGGATTAGTTCTACATCTGCTTTGAGCTGGTAAAGCTCATCGAGGGGCTGGTTGGTTATCTTTGCAGTCGTTATCGCCTTTTCAAGCTCGGTAAGCACTCTAAGGCTCTCATCGGGATTTACCCGGTTTACACTGGTGAGGCTTTCCTTGTAAAGCTCCAACACCATACGGTAGTATTTATTCATGCCATATCAATATTTAGTTTTTGTTCGATTATAGACAATAGGCGGTTCATCTGTTGTTGCGCCACATCAACTTGTGCTTGTGCGCGGTCTACTTGGTCTTGCGCTCTACGGGTTAACTCGTGAGCCTCTTTTGTGAGGTCTGCTTGAGCAGTCATGGCAGCAATGATTTTGTCTATCTCCGCTCCAAAGGAGCATGGTGGATTATTAGTAAAATCGTGACCGGCAAACTGAGGGTTGGGTCCCGTTATTGGCCCGTGGAAATGCTGGCCGCCACCGTGATTGTCTTGTGAGCCTATGAGCATAGCTCCCTCGCCTGTTTCAAGCCACTCACTATTGATTTGTGCGCTAAGTTTACTTAACTTGTTTATAAAATCCGGGCTTGTGGCTCTGCCATTAACGAGCTGTGATAGGTAGCTTTTGTTTGAGATACCCAATTTTTCACCCAAATCTTGTTGTGATGAAATTATGCCTTGACTTATTAGCCAGTGGACTATTGTCTTAATTCGCGTATTTTCAGTCATTTAGCGTTTTAATGGAAAAATTCTTATAAAATAGTTTACTAAACATTTGGCGATTCGGATAAACTTGTTTATCTTTGCACCATAATAAGTTTTGTAGTGGCGCAAAGATACAAAAATTTGTGCTTACTGAACACATAACACTATAAGTTTTATAATGGAGAACAATAAAAAAACTAAGTTTCGACAATTCTATGACGCACTGCCACCAAAGGCCGATATAGCCCCTAAAACGGCATTCGTCAAGAAAATCGCGGCTATGTGCAAAGTGCATGAGGTAACGGTGCGCTGCTGGATAGCCGGCACCCAAAAGCCGGACGCACTTAAAACCTCTATTATAGCCAAAGAGTTAGGTATTCCCGAACAAGAATTATTCACCTAAAAACGCAACACCGATGACAGGAATACAAATCTTTAACACCGTTTGGCTTTTCATTTGGCTCTTATGTCTTGTGGGGGCAATCTGGGGAGTTTGCGCCGGCAATCCGGCACATTGGCTATCCGTGGTCGCTTCTCTCTACTTTTCTGGTTTGCTCTTTCTTGATAATGAGGACGGAGAAAGCCTCAAGGATTTACTAATTCGCAAATTGAAAGCGCATAGAAAATAGGCTATGACAATCACTATGGAATTGTACGAACTCAAAACGCTGTGCGCGAATATGGCGGCTCTGGGTGTTGCTACTTACCAAAAGGAAGCGGCTCCGGCAACTGACCTCATTTCCCAACGGGAAGCGTATCGCCAATTCCAAGAGGTGAGGGTTAAACGCTGGGTCGAAAATGGATTGATAACACCCCAACGCAACGGGGCTGCACAAAATTCCAAACGCTACTATTCACGCGCAGAGCTTATGGCTCTTAATCAAGCCGAAAGGTTAAACACAATAATTCACAAATAAGCATGAAAAAGATTTTTCTAAAATCCCTTACACTGGTAAACTTTAAGGGTGTGCGCGAGTTTCATGCCGATTTCTCCAATGCGGTAACGCTGGTATCTGGCGAAAATGGCACGGGCAAAACCACGCTCTATGATGGTTATCTGTGGCTGCTATTCGGAAAGGATAGCGCAGGGCGTAGCGATTTCAACATTAAGACGCTCGATGAGAACGGCAAGCCTATCTATCGTCTGGAACACTCGGTAACAGGTGTGTTTGTAATAGACGGCCGAGAGGTAAAACTGCAACGCTGCCTTGTTGAGAAATGGAACAAGGTTAACGGCTCCACCGAGGAAACGATGAAAGATGAAACCCAATTTTTCATCAATGATGTACGTTGCGGCACCAAAAAGGAATATCAAGCCGAAATATCCGAGATTATACCCGAAGATGTGTTTAGGCTTATAACCAATCCCTATCTTTTCCCCCGTCTTTCAGCCGAGGACCAGAAAGATATGTTGCTTGAAATCGTAGGCAACATAGATGATAATGAGGTGGCCGCGCTCAACCCGGAATTTATGGCATTGCTCGACCATATCAACGGCACTTCACTTGCAAAATACGCTACCGAGGTAGCCGCCAAGAAAAAAGGGTGTAATGACGCGCTAACTACCATTCCGGCGGCAATCGAAACAGCCCAAAAGTTTTTGAACGACATAGAAGACTGGGCCGCGCTTGAAAGTGAGCTTACAACCAAGAAAGCGAGCCTCGCCAACATTGACGCTCAACTCGCCGATGTGAACAATGCGGCTATGGCTGCAAATCAGCGCAAGACCGAGATTGTGCGTATGTGCGGTGAAAAGCGAATTGCGTTAGGTAATCGTGAAAATGAAATCCGAGTGCAAGCCAGCTCTGACCGAAACAAGGCTATGGCAGATGTTCAAGCTATGGAGAGTGAGCTTGCGACCATACAGCGCAATATCGAATCCAAGCGTAACGAACTGACGGCATTAAAAGCCACTATCGCCAAGACCGACACCGAGATTGTAGAACTCCGTGCGCAATTTAAGGCCGTGGCTCTTGAAACCTACAAAGAGCCGGCACATGACAATCTCGTATGCCCTACTTGCGGAGAACCGCTTAGGGGCGAAAACCTCAAAAAGCAGCTTGAAACACTCCGTGGTAACTTTGAGCAGCACAAAGCCAAACGCCAAAAGGAAATCCAAGCCCGCGGCATACCTATGGGGCAAGCCTTAGAAGCCGCCAAAGCCAATGAAACACGCCTTACGGGGCAAATCTCGACCTTAGAGGATAGGGCGTTGGAACTCAAAGGTAAAATCGAATACGCCAAAGCTCATATTCCTGCCGCGCTCAACGCCGAGGAAATAATCAGCAAGGACGCACAATGTATTGCTCTTACCAACGAAATCCAAGAGCTTAACAACCAACTCAACGCCGATGTAAAGCCGGCCGACACAAGCGAACTGCAAGAGGCAAAGGCTATGCTTGCCGATAGTATCGCAGAACTCAATCAGCGACTGGGTAAGCGAGCCGCCGTTGACCGCGCCCAAAAGGAACTCGCCGAGTTAGAGGAAAAGCGCATAGCCAATAACCAAGCCATTGCCGATTTGGAGCGTTGGGAGGACACCTATACCCGTTTCCTCAAAGCCAAAGATGAATTGCTCTATCAGCGTATCAACGGCCTTTTCAGCTATGTTTCTTTCTCTTTCATCAAAGAGCAAAAGAACGGTGGCGAGAAAATCACTTGTGTATGCACCGTGGACGGCACCCCCTATCCCGATGTTAACGCCGCCGGAAAGCTCAACGCAGGTCTTGACATCATCAACGCCCTATGTAAAGCCAAAGGCTACTCCGCGCCAATATTCATTGACAACCGCGAGAGCGTTAACGAGGCTATCCCCACAATCTCGCAGGTTATCAATCTCCGCGTGAGCTACGACAAAGCATTAACAATCCAATAAGTTACTACAATGACGCAACAGACACAAAGGACTGCACCGGCCGTTGCTCCACAGCCGACAGCAACACAAGTCCAGAAAACGCCGGTCAATATGCTTAATGACTTACTCAACAATAGAGCAATGCGCAAGCAGTTTGACAATGCCCTCGGAGCGGGCGCACCGACATTCATAGCAGGCATATTGGAGCTTTTCAGCAGCGATAGCAAGCTCCAGCTTTGTGACCCTACCCTCGTAGTAAAAGAGGCTCTCAAA
The DNA here is from genome assembly GCA_003762615.1 of Muribaculaceae bacterium Isolate-037 (Harlan). GTDB lineage: Bacteria > Bacteroidota > Bacteroidia > Bacteroidales > Muribaculaceae > Lepagella > Lepagella muris. Next base: position 200,984 of record RIAZ01000003.1, on the reverse strand, counting down.
GCGGCCGTATTGCGCTTGCCTATCAACAAATCGCTCGGACAGGCTTTTATTATAGCCTACAACAACACCGTGAAAGATGAACACGGAAACAAGCGCAAGCAGTATGAGCCTACTTTCCAGATAGGCTATAAAGGCTTGTATCAGCTTGCAATGCGCACCGGCCAATATCGTATCATCAACGCCGATGTGGTGTATGAGGGCGAACTCCAAAAGAAATCAAAGCTCACCGGCGAAATCGACTTAGAGGGTGATAAAAAGAGCGATACCGTTATTGGCTACTTTGCCTATATCGAATTGCTCAACGGCTATCACAAGGCTCTCTACATGAGCGTAGAGGACGTTGCGAAACACGCAAAACGCTACTCAAAGGCTCTTATGTATTCCAAAGATGTTACCGTGGAATCCCTTATGGAGCTTGCAAAGCTCCCCGTGGTAGCAGATAGTGGCTCTCTGGGCTGGCTTGGCAACTTTCATGGCATGGCTATTAAGACAGCACTAAGAAATCTACTTAGTAAATATGGCTACCTCTCGGTTGAACTCCAAAAGGCTTTGGCGAGTGATGACATCACCGATAATGCTAAATTGGCATTATCGGCCGCTCAATCCATGCCGGCTATTGCTTCCACGACCGCGCCGCAGGCTATTGACGTTACCACGGTGGATTATGAGGACGTAGGCATGACTCCAGCCGATGAGTCAGAATTACCCACGGACAATATTGAATGTGGCTTTTAATTCGCTCGACTAATGAAATTGAAAGTATTAGGTAGCTCGTCCGCTGGAAATTGCTATGTTCTTGACAATGGCAATGAGGCTTTGATACTTGAGGCTGGTGTGGCTTTTGCGAAAGTCAAAAAGGCTTTGGGCTTTAATCTCCGCAAGGTGGCGGGCTGCCTAATTACACATCAGCATAACGACCACGCCAAGTACATACGCAATGTGGTGGAGTGTGGTATAACAACACTGGCACTCCCGGAGGTATGGACTGCAAAGCAAATCGAAAGTTCACGGGCCGTTGCTGTCCAGCCATACAAAGGCTACAAGCTGGGGCGTTTTAAGGTGCTACCTTTCCCTGCCTGCCACGATGTGCCCTGTGTGGGTTATCACATTATCCACCCCGATTGCGGACGTATGTTATTCTTGACCGATAGCTGCGATTGTTTGCAAATATTCCCACAACTCAATCATTTGCTTATAGAGTGCAACTATTCCACGTTCAACTTGCTTGAGGCGGTGAATAAGGGTTACACACTCAAAAGCCAGATTGAGCGACTACCAAACTCTCACATGGAGCTTGACACTTGCAAGCGAGTTATCCGTGAACATGACCTTACCGATGTACAAGAGATTGTATTGCTCCACCTCTCTGCTCACAATAGCGACCGTGAGCATTTCATAAGCGAGATAGAGCGACATACGGGTAAGGTTGTGTATGCCGCAAGTCCGGGTTTAACCATTGACATTACCAAGTATTGACATGGCAAAGGTGATGGTTGAAAAGATTAACGGGCTATTCAATCTCCGGCCCCTGTATGAGTGGTTTGCGCAGGTATGCGATGGGCTTTATCTCATTGAGGTAAAGAAAATCCGCAAGCCGCGCACCAACGACCAAAACGGTTGGCTCTGGGGCTGTATTTACCCAATGCTCTTAGACGGGCTTTTAGAGGCTGGTTGGGAGTTTACAACGGTGGAGCAAGTGCATGAGTTTTTCAAGGCTCTCATTGCGAAAGATAGCGTTGTAAACCGACACACGGGCGAAATCGTGGAATTTCCAAGCTCGACAGCCACAATGAATACCGTGCAATTCTCGACATATTGCGAAAAACTAAGAGAGTATGGGCGTGAATTTCTCGGAATCGAAATACCGGACCCGGATAAATATTGGCGCACGAATGATACAAGTAGCTGACAACGTAATCTCGGAGTTGGTAAGACACATTCCGATGATATTAGACCTCTTGCCGCCTAACCCTACCAAGAGCCTAAGAGCGGCAAATGCAATACGAATGACAAAGATAAACCTCAATAAATTAAAACAATTAGACGATGAGAGAAAACAAAGAACTCAAAATCACAACCGCGAATTATGAGGCTGCTTATGCAATGGCCGATGACAACACGCGCAAAATTCTCGCCACACTCGTGGGCGATAACGACACAACTGCAACGCCGGCTCGACCGGCACCCAGTCTATCCGACTACACCACCATACGCTCCTATGAGGACGCTTGTGAGGCTCTTGGAATAGAGCCAATCCTTAACAAATCACTACTCGTGCGTGATGGAGAAGGTATAGCAGACCTATTCACTCTCCCCAAGCATATAGTCGCACAGATGAAGTTAGAAATTATTTGCAAAGCTCTTTGGGGTGGAGAGAACAAATGCCAGCCTACCGCTGACGGGAGCAAAGTATGGTGGTACCCGGTACTTGCACTCTGGACACCCTCAGAGATAGCAGGCATGGAAGATGAGCAGCGCAAAGCCCTCCTGTCTGCCGATGCGGGCGCTGGCGCGGTTGCGGGTTTCGGTTCTCTGGTTGCGAATGGTCGTAGCTCGTGGACGACTGCGGATGGGGCGTTCCGCTTGTGCCTTGACACCGAGGAAAAGGCAGAATACTTTGGCAAGCAATTCGTGGAGCTGTGGGCTGAAGCCTATGCCTACAATTTCACGGTAGGCGGTCATCTTGAATAACTGCAACCAACAATCCCAAAATACATAGGGATATGCAAGATGTAATGTTTCCCAACGACCCGGTCGAAGCTCGTGAGCAAATGCTACGGGATAACTGCGACCAAATAGAGCCGCGTAGTTTTACGCGCTCTTTCTCCCAAGATGAGGTGAATGACCGCCGCGCCGAATTGGAGCAGGTATCAATCCAAATCACTGAGCTTGAAGATGAACTCGCCCAAGTCCGCGCCGACATAAAAGGGCGTATCAAGCCTTTGCTTGAACGCCGCGGCAAGATACTCGATGAGTTGAAAGCTCGTGGCGAGTGGGTAACGGCCGACACATTCAAATTTGTAGATGTGGACGAGGGCAAGACTGCCTACTACTCCGCTGAGGGTTACAAGATTGAAGAACGTGCCATGACACCACAAGAACGACAGCGCAACATCATTCAAGCCACGCGCTTTTTCAATCGCACCGGCACTGATGACTAAGTAATAATCACCCATAATTCAAACCACAATGGAAGATAACAACAAAATCAATCTCACAATCGAAAACTACACAGGCGAAAAGCCTATTGAGGTGGTTTACCGCGAGGGTGTGGCCGGCAAGGTGCTGGACCAGAAAGCCCCGGAAAAAATCGAAATCGCCGGCGTGCTCTCAACTCCGCTTGACTGGCTGGAAAAGCGCGTTGACACAATCAACCAAGCAGAGGCGTTTATTCTCGTTGAGCGCGACAAATACGCAATCACTCTCACAATCAACGAAAGCGACCCCTACAAAAAAGGCACAATAACTGGCTCTGCTGAACTCTCTGAGCTTTTTACAAAATTCGGTATTAACAACCCCAATGTGGGCTGGACACCAGCAAAACTGGGGCAATTCATTCGCCTCAATCGCGCAGCCTTTGAAGATAAAGAGATTTGTATGAAACTTGTATCTGCCCTCAAGAATTTCAAGGCTAACGCACAATCTCAAATTGAAAAGCAGCATGACCCGTCCGGCTCTCGCGCCGAGGTGTACCGCCAGACCGTAGAAAGCAATCTCCCCAAGTCGTTCACCGTTAAAATCCCCATTTTCAAGGGGCCGGAAAAAACCACGTTTGACGTGGAATTTGACCACTACCTCACGGACGGCGAGGTGTTCTTACAGCTTGTTTCTCCGGGTGCAAAGGAACTCACCGACCAATATTGCGATAAGACCATTGACGCGGTGCTTGACAAAATCCGCGGGGTTGCCCCCGACATTGCCATAATCGAAGCATAACGACTGCAACTCCCCTATGGCAAACAAGCGGATTAAATCCCTAATGCCTATTGACACGGGGGAATGGTTAGACAGCCCCCGTGTCAATACTCTCTCTTACGATGTAAGGGGGATATGGCTTACATTGCTTTGCTATATGTGGGATAGCCCCACACGGGGGATTATGGCGCACTCTAACGGAAAGCCCTATACAAAGGGGCAAATCCTACGAGAATTGCAAATAGACCCTATCTCGCTTGAAATTCTCATTGAGAGCGGATTGTTGGCAATAGACAATAACGGAGCTTACCACTCTCCCGAAATGGTGCGCAAGGAGCGCATAAGTAGCGTAAGGCGCAATGCTGGTCGCAAAGGTGGAGAGATAACCAAAGGCAAGGTGTTTGCGGTTATACAAGAAATTACCCCCAATCAGCAAGCCTCCGTGGTTGTAGAGCCACCCCCCGAAAGCAAGCAAGCCACACCAATACCTCAATTATTCAATAATGAGGAAATTCCCGAAATGCCCCCAGAGCTTACGCCCGAACAAAAGGCGAAAGCCGAGAAAAAGAGAAAATATAAATACGCTGAAAATGTAAGCCTTACAAGAGATGAATACGCCAAGTTGTGTGAGGAACACACCGAGCCAGCAGTAAAGCGTATGATAGAAATTCTTGACAACTACAAAGGGCAGAATGGCAAGCGATACAGAAGTGATTATAGAGCTATCCTTAATTGGGTAGTAAACAGATATAACGATGAGCAACTAAGATATGGCACTCGACCCCCAACAATTACGACTACCGCAAAACCAGCAGGCGGCATTGGAGCTTTTGCGCCAAATGCAACAAGAGCGGTACAAATTACAACAGGAACAAGCCCGCAATCTGGTGATGCGCCGGCGAAAGACTATTCTGAAAGGTTTTAAGTATGACCTTACCGACCATGAGGAATACAACGTACACGCCGCTATGGTGCTTGAAATGGGTAACAACTATATGCTACGCGAGTTTTCGCAATTCGTAGTAGATGAGCATAATAAGAACGTGTTGCGTTTCTTGCTCTACTACTTCAACAATTGCCCCCTCGCTGAAACGGTGTTTCCAAATGAGGATTACAAGATTCACAAGAACATACTCTTAATCGGTGAGCCGGGTACGGGTAAGACTATGCTTATGCAAATTTTCGCTGACTATCTCCAAGCGACTCAGAACGACAACCAGTTTCGCAATATCAGTATGACCCAGCTAATGAACTATCAAAAGGTATTCGGGCATATTGACAAGTACACCTACAACGAACTTAAAGGAGCGAGCCGCCAAGAGGCTTATGACGGTGTGGACCCGTATAACATTTGTCTTAATGACTTGGGTATTGCGACCGAGCAGCAAAAGAGTTTTGGTACGCTTTTAACCCAAGTTACCGATGAATTTCTCTTTGCCCGCTATGAGATATATCAGCAGTATGGTAAACGCTATCATATCACAAGCAATCTGACCGTCAAGGAGCTAAAAAAACGCTTTGAGGGGCGTTTGCAAGACCGCTTCAAAGCATTCAACGTGATAGAGCTACACGGAGGTAGCCGCCGGCGTTAATCTTTCTCTCCCTAAAAGTGTGTTCACCGAACAATTACAAAGCAAAATGAAGCATAAATTTAACTACAACTGGACTCTCAAAGACGCTCATTTCAGCAAAGATAAGGGTGTGGTGTTTTCGTGCTTTGCTTGTGGGGGGGGTCAACAATGGGCTATAAATTAGCTGGTTACGATGTAATAGGTTGTAATGAAATTGACCCTCGCGTTATGAGCTTATACGAAACAAATCACCACCCACGCTATCCGTTTCTGGAACCGATACAGACATTCCGAGAGAGGACTGCATACCCGGACGCACTCTATAATCTTGACATTCTGGACGGGTCCCCGCCATGCTCCGCTTTCTCAATGGCAGGCAGCCGAGAGGAGGCATGGGGCGTTGAGAAAAAGTTTCGTGAGGGTCAAGCAACCCAAGTGCTTGATACGCTCTTTTTCGATTTCATAGAGGTTGCGCGAAAGCTCCAGCCCAAAGTTGTAATCGCTGAGAACGTGAAAGGACTCTTACAAGGAGACGCGAAAAAGTATGTGCAACGTATCTATGCCGAGTTTGACGCAGCGGGCTATTATTGCCAACACTGGCTACTGGACGGTCAGGATATGGGCGTACCACAAAGGCGTGAGCGTGTCTTTTTCGTGTGCCTTAGAAAAGACCTCATAGACCATGTGCCAGTGCGATACAATCTTTTTGACGTGGTACCGCACCTTAATCTCGCTTTCAACGAGCCACGCATAACGTGTGAGGACGCAGAACTTGAATTGGGCGATGAGATAACCACCAAATGCTATGTTGAGGACTACGGCCGCTTACAGCGTGGAGAGGAAAAGAAATATCAGCAATGTGCATTAGTGCAAAAAACAGACGTACACCCAACGCTCTTAGCAAGCTATCGTGATAAGGCAAGCCCTATGCCGGCATGGGAGCGCAAATGGCTCTCCAAATCAGACATTTGCAAAGTATCATCTTTCCCTCAAGACTACGATTTCGGCTCACAAAAGCCACACTATATATGCGGAATGAGTGTACCGCCAATAATGATTGCTCAAATCGCTACACAAGTTTATGAACAATGGCTATCAAAAATTAACCAAGTGAAATGAAACGCAAAAAAGTAATATTGACATTGTGCCGAGTATTCCCGGCCACTCATTCCAAAAGAGGGATAAACACCCTGTTTGCGGTCAAGCTCTTTGCCGGCCGCAAAATCCACACCATACGCGCAGATGAGAAAGAGCAATGGGAGAAAAAGATTGCCGACATCAACGAGGGCAAGAAAATCCTTTGTGTGCGTGAATGGACGGGCCGCCCCTACAACTCCGAGCAAGCCGACATAAAACAATTCGTGCAAGTAGGACTGCAAGACATCACAATTACCTACGGGGTTGATGATGAAACGCCTCAAGCATGGGTTGACGGAAAGCCGGTCCCGGTCGAATTACTCGCCAAGAATGACGGCCTCGAACTCTCTGACTTTATAGAGTGGTTTTTTGGTAGCGTACACAAGGGTAACGTGTTCAAAGGTAAGATTATTCATTTCACCGATTTTCGCTATTGATTATGATTGGCTTAATGGTGGGAGATTGCAAATGCTACAATGCCGATTGCGAAAGTGTCATGTGCGATATGCCCGATAACAGCGTGGATTTCATATTGTCAGATATACCCTACGATTTAGACCTTAACGGTGGTGGCGCACATGGGGATTTCTGCACACGCAAGCAGATACAATCGCGTAAGAATAGCTCTCTATATTTCGTGTCGCAAGGTATTGACTACGACAAGATTTTTAGCGAGTTTGAGCGGATTTGCAAGCGCGTGAATATATGTGTGTTTTGCTCTAATAAGCAGATAGGGCGCATAATGACATGGTGGGAGCAGCGAGGCTATGTGGCAACTCTTTTGGTGTGGGATAAGCCTAATCCTATACCATTAGGTAATGGGTGTTACATTAACAATCTGGAATTTATCGTGTATGTGCGCGAGAAAGGCGTTACCTACAACTCCCTCGGTTATGATATGCAACTGAAAACATTTCGCAATCAACCGCCCCAAGCCGCCCAGCGAATACATGAAACAGAAAAGCCCGTGAGCCTACTACAACACCTTTTGTTGCTCCATACGAAAGAGGGCGATATTGTTTTTGATGCTTACGCCGGCTCTTTCTCCACCGCGATAGCCTGCCACAAGGAAAAGCGTAAGTTTATCGGGTGTGAGATACTACAAAAATACTTTGAGCCGGCAATGAAACGCCTCACTGGTGCTGTCGCTCAACAATCCCTTTTCTAACGAAATAACGATTAGTTACTATATGGAAACCAACGTAATAAATGCTACCAAACGCAAGGATATTTTTCTTGTGGACCCGCGTAACATCGTGGTGATGGACGGGTTTAACGTGCGCCGAGATTTTGACTTAGACGAACTCAAAGAGCAAATCAAGGCAAAAGGGGTGCTTAATGCCATTACTGTAATAGCTTTCAAGGATAAGGACGGTTTGGAACGCTACAAGCTGGTGGATGGTGAGCGTCGCTATCGTGCGACTATGCTTGCAATTTCTGAGGGTGCTGATATTCCCTATGTACCGGCCCTCAAAGCTCCGAAAGACGCAACCGTTCAAGACCTCTACATTGAGCAGATGATGAGGAATGAGGGTAAGAGGTTTTCTGAGCTGGAGTGCGCAATCATGTTTCGCCGTTTCAAAGAGGAATTTGGCTTTTCACAGGTGCAAATTGCCGAAACATTCAAGAAATCCCCGGCTTTCATAAGTAAGTGCCTCGCATTGCTCGACCTGCCTCGGTATATGCAAGACAAGATAGCGAGTGGGGAGTTGTCGGCTAAGGCGGCTCGTGAACTTGCAAGTAACTATACCGACCCCTACGACCAAGTGAGAGCCGCCAAAAGTGCGGTGAGGACTGCAAAAGCGGCCGGACGTGCGACCGCTACCAACAAAGAGGTACAACGCTCCCTCAAGGACGCAAAGCAGGGTAAAGCAATCGCAGACGCTCTTAGGTGTGTCGCTGCCTATCTGGACGGTGAGCCGACCGTTGAGGTGGACGCTCTCATTAAGTTGCTCGACAAGCACGGCACTCTATACGCAGCTATGAAAGAATATAAATCATCGCACAAGTAACATGGAACTCAACGAATACCAAAAGGCGGCACTCTCCACCGCTATTTACCCCAACGATAACAATATTAGTTATCTCGCGCTTGCTATTTGTGGCGAAGCCGGAGAGTTAGCCGATAAGGTTAAGAAAGTGATACGCGATAAGAACGGACAATTCTACATTGCCGACCTAAGCGCAATCGCGCTTGAATTGGGCGATATACTCTGGTATGCCGCCAATCTCGCTAAGGTGTTGGGGTATGACCTTTCCGACATTGCACAAATGAACATCGAAAAGATAAACGGCCGTGTTGAACGTGGTACAATCCACGGCACCGGCGATAACCGATAAAGATATGAAACCAATAGAATTTCCAGAACAGAACGCGCTCGCAACAAGCGAGGACGCGAATGTGCAACCGCTACCCTGTCGCATATCTGAGGACGGCACCCAAGTAATCTCTTGTTGGGAGCTTACCGAGGCAGACTTTGAACGCCTCAAGAGAAAGCCGCGGATATATGTATCACAAATGACGTATGGGGGTGCTATCCCACCGCTGTTTCTCACGTCCGACAATAACGACCTATTCACATACAACAAAATTCAACCCGAACAATGACACAAGACATCAAAGGGGTATGTGTCCGCACCAAAAGACCCCACAAGCCTATGCGCCTACCGCGCAAGCTGAAAAAGGACATCATCAAGACATCGGGCCGCGAGGCATACTACGAAATTATGGGCTATATGGCTCTGCAAGTCCTCATGGGAGGCAATCAGTATCTCTCAATCCGCAAGGTTAAATAAAATAATACAACGAAATGAAACTCTTATTTTTCGACTTAGAAACCACTGGAACGCTGGTAAACAAGCACGGAATACACCAAATTTCCGGGGCCGTTGTGATAGACGGCGAAATCAAGGAGAAATTCAATCTCCACGTTCAGCCTACCCCCCAAGCTCTCATTGAGCCGGCCGCCTTAGAGGTAGCTGATGTTACTGAGGCTCAAATCAAGGCTTACCCGCCTATGGGCGAAATCTACAAGCAATTTGTGGATATGCTCTCAAAGTACGTTGACCGCTACAATAAGAAAGACAAGTTTTTTCTTGTGGGCTACAACAACGCCTCTTTCGACAATCAATTTCTCCGCGCATGGTTTATCCAGAACGGGGATAAATTCTTTGGCTCATGGTTCTGGGCTAACTGCATTGACGTGATGGTTATGGCAACCCCCTATCTCGCCGACCGCCGCGCTGAAATGGAGAATTTCAAACAAGGCACCGTAGCCAAGACCCTCGGCATTGCTATTGATGAAAGCAAGCTCCATGACGCTCTCTACGACATCGAGGTTTGCAAGGCAATCTATGACATCGTTTGCGCCCGCTACTAAGGTATGATACACATTGGCATTGATACCGGCACCCACACAGGCATTGCCGTGTGGGATAGCCGGGGCCAGTGTTTCCGAGCCATTGAGGATATGGCAATCCACAAGGCTATGGAAATGGTGGCTCACTACAAAGAGATAGCCGACCAAGAGGGGGTAAGGCTTTATGTGCGTGTCGAGGACCCGCGACAAAGAACGTGGTTTGGCACTGAGCGAATGAGCCGCGAGGAAGAACGAAAGAGACTGCAAGGCGTTGGCTCTGTCAAGCGGGACGCTTCAATCTGGGAGGGCTTTCTCTCTGATTTGGGCGTTTGGTTTGAAATGGTAGCTCCCAAGCGCAATGTTACCAAGATTTCACACGAAAGTTTTGTAAACATCACCAAGTGGAAAGGACGCACGAATGAGCATAAACGTGACGCTGCTATGTTGGTTTTTGGGAGATAGTAAATTTTGTCGCCTAAAATGTGTTTAATAAACACATTATTTTGTATCTTTGCACTATTAACCGAGTTAATTTTTATCGTATGGATATGGCAACTCTCCATATTGGAGATTACATCATGTATGCTTGCGCCGCTGGAGGTGTTATGGTGGCTTTGGTAGGTTTGTGGCTGTTAGGCGGCCGCGAATGGATAGGCGAAAAGGTGGCAAATCTCTTGCCCCACGATACGCTCTCTAAGGGCGATAAAGCGCATATATACCTCAATGGTCGCTATAATCGCACCGCCACACTCACAAGAGTTGTGGCAGACGCGGTGTATATCTACGACAACAAGGTTAAGTTACCGCTTGACTATCGCGCCCGCTTTTATGGCATAGGCGTTGATAGCAACGATGGTAGCCGGCTTATCTATCTTTCCAATCGTGGCTATTACCGCCTTATCCGGGTGGCTGAACTGATACGCAAGGTGTTTAATCTGGTTGAGGACGAAAGCAACCTCAATCCCGATTATGCCGATGATGAGCAACTTTTAACCGAGGTGGCCGAGGAGGGCGCAGAGGAAGATGAAAAGTGAGCCTATGAAATACCGCAAGGCTGCTGACTTGCACCCTCTGCCTAACAATCCACGCACTATCGACAAAGCAGGGCTGGACCGTGTTGTTGATTCTATCAAGCTCAATGGGTTTTGGGAACACCGACCTATGGCGTTAGAGGAACAGGACGGCCGCCTTGTTGTTCTGGACGGGAACCAACGCCTCAAGGCTGTAAAGCGACTTAAAATTAAAGAGGTCCCGACCGTGCTTTATTCCGAGCTTTCGGACGATGAGCGCAACGACCTTATCCTACGCTCCAACATCAACAACGGAGAGTGGGATTTTGGCGCATTACAGACTGACCCCGCTTTTGGCGATGTTGATTTTGGCTTTATCGGGCTGGACTTTCCGAAAGAGAAAGGCAAGAAAGCCAGTGCCAATACTGCAACCGCTGCTCCATTTGACAATTCCGATGATGAGGACGGGACCGATGACAACGATAATGAGCCGGGCGATGATGACAATTCCGATGACAAAGAGGCTTTCTATCGCTCCATGCTGAAAGATGTGCTGTATGAGAGCGACAACATCTATGAGATTCCCAACTTATTGCTGGAAATGCAAGCCGGCAAGGTTGAGTTGCCATTGACCCCGTGGGGCGCAAATAGCCGCCTCCGCAAAGATGTAGCCACTTACCATTTCTATGTAGATGACTACCGATTTGAGGCGTTGTTTAAAGACCCAATAAAATTGCTCACAAGCGGTTGCAAAGCCGTGGTTGAGCCTAATTGTAGTTGTCACGACCAAACGCCAATCGCGTATGGCATAAGCCTTATCTACAAAAAGCGGTGGCTTTGTCGCTATTTGCAAGAGTGTGGCATTAAGGTTTACGCCGACCTCAATGTAGCCCACAAGTTTATCGAATACAACAAAATGGGTATTCCGAAAGGTTACAACGCCTTTTTCACTCGTGGACTTGACGGGTGGCTTGAAAGCCTCAAGAGCGATTTACAGGTGGCGCAAGAGATAAGCGGGCTTGAACGGCCTAATCTTGTTGTCTATGGTGGTGGCGATGAGATTAAAGAGTTTTGCCGCCAACACGGACTGGTTTACATTCACGACTTTATCAACTCCAAAAAGAAATAGCTATGGGAAGAAATAGTGGCGGTGGCTCATTCTCGCAGGCTCAAATTGAAAATGCGTTAAGCGACTATGTAAACGGCTATTCCTCTGAAATCAACGGCTGGCTACGCTCACCAAGCGACTATACGCTATCGCCGGCCAATAGAGCCAACATAAAGGTGCTGGATTCGATATTGACTGCACCCGTTACCAATGACGTGTTGTATCGTAAAACCGAGGCGAAGTCGATATTTGGCTATCTAAGCCAATCCGACTACGATAAACTCTATATGCACGTTGTAGAGGGCGCAGGCGGTGGCGATATGAGAAAATTAATTGCTAAGGCAACAGGACGTACATTTACCGAAAAGGGCTTTATGAGTACATCAAAAAGCGCGTCCATTGCTGAGGATTTAGACTTTGCGATAAAACCGATTATGCTTAGGATAAGTCCGGGCAAAAAAGCAAGAGGAATGGATTTAGACAAACATTCTATCGGCGAGGAAGAAGTTTTGTTGAAACGCAATACCAGATACAAAGTTAAGTCTGTCTATGGTAAGCGCGGCTCAATATATGTAGATGTTGATATTGTATAATCTGTAAAGCATAATAATATGGGTAGAAACTCCGGCTCCAATCGCGGCACAAAAGACGGTGGCGGCGATTACAAGGGCAAAATTACCAATGTCGGCTCTCTCGTGGAAATGACAGACCCGCAGATGTATAAGGCAACCAAACAAGCCATATCACGCTATCACGCTGTTTTGGGTGTTAGACAAAGAGAGGTTAAGCTGGCAGACTTTCCGGGTGCCTATGGTGTTCATGTTACCGCTGGTGGCGCGTCTAAGGCTGTTTATCTCAATCGCACACATTTCAATCAAGGCGCAAAGGCCGTTGGTAGGGCGCACTCTGACAATTATACAAGCGGTTGGAGTACGCGCACCAATAAACCCGTGGCTCACACCGTTACACATGAGCTTGCACACGCTACATGGAACGAACATCTAAGCGGTGCCAATCAAAGAGCAGCCGGCAAGGAAATCCGCTCTCTTTACCGCTCGTGGATGCGAGATAAAAAGAAAACGGGCTATGGCAAATATGCTCGTACCAATGTGAGCGAGTTTTGGGCTGAAACTGTTACTAAGGCAGTACACGGTAAATCCGACAAGTACACTCGCCGCGTTAAAGCTATATGCAAGAAATATAAACTCTAACTACATACAACAAGAAAATGAAAAGAATTGAATTTACAACCGAGGAAAAGGCTGTTATCCAGCAGCAACTCAACGGCGAGATTGAGGTGTGGAGTGCTACCGATGAGCAGCAGAAACACCTATCAAGCGTGATTGATAAAGCTGAGGCTCGTCTTGATGAGTACCCCGATGATTACGACTTTGGCGATGACCTTGTAGCGTGGATATGGCGTGAATACCAAGCACAGGAGGCTAACGCCTAACTACACGTTCACCGAGTAAATGAGCCGGGCAGTTTAACGGCTGTCCGGTTTCTTTTGCAGTTTATGTGTGTTTGACAAACACGGGAATTAAAAACAACGGAATTACAACGAATGGCACTCTTTGAAAAAGGAAATAAGAAAGGCAATCGCTTTACGTCCGAGAACCAGCCCAAGAGAAAGGGGCGTGGCAAGCTCTCCGTGCTTAATTACATACGTCAGACCACCGGCAAGAAAGTTGACCCCCAGAGCAGCAAAGAGGAAATTCTAAAAGTTATCCAACATATCTACGAAAGCTCACCCGCAGAGCTGGAGCCACTGTTGAAAGACCCCACGGACCCGCACAAGCCCAATCCCAACACTCCGATGTGGGTATTGAGCATTATATCGGCTATCAACACCGATATGCGCTACGGGCGCACGTCCACAATCGAAATGCTCTTTGACCGAGTATTCGGCAAGGCAACGCAGACCATTGAGGGGGAAATCAATGCGCAGGTTACAAATACGGTGGATTTGTCGGTACTATCCACCGATGAGCTTATACAATACAATGCACTCTTAGACAAAATCAAGGCAGGCAACAATGGCGCGAACTAAGACACTATCCATGCCTTTGTCGCTTGCAGTCAAAGTTGAATTGTTCAAGCGCGGTTGTTTCGACTTTATCACTTGTCGAGATGGCAAAAGGCACGAAAAGCAAGGGCAAGCTCTCCAGATACTAACCGACAACGAACACGTTGAGGTGCTGTATGGTGGAGCCGCCGGCGGTGCTAAGTCGTGGACGGGTGCCGCGTGGTTGCTTTTTATGTGTCTTGCTTATCCGGGTACGAAATGGTTTATCGGTCGAGCCGAGTTAAAGCGTATCACACAATCAACCTATATCACGTTCAAAAAAGTTTGCGCGATGTATGGTTGCACCGATGACCTTTTCACTTTCAACGGACAGCTCAATTACATTCAGTTTTTCAATGGCTCACGCATTGACTTTCTGGACTTGCAATATAAACCCTCTGACCCTCTATATGAACGCTACGGCTCTATTGAGTTTACCGGCGGTTGGATTGAAGAGGGTGGAGAGGTGAACTTTGGAGCATACGACACACTTAAAACCCGTGTCGGCCGCCACATGAATTTGGAGTATGGGTTAATGCGAAAAATCTTTATCACTTGCAATCCCAAAAAGAACTGGATGTATGATATTTTCTACAAGCCCTATAAGACCAATCAGCTTGAGGCGTATCGCTACTATATCGCTTGTTTGGTGCAAGAAAATCCATACATAGACCCCGGCTATATAGAGGGCTTACGCAGCACAAGCGACAAGGTTAAATTTGAGCGACTATTTAAGGGTAATTGGGATTACGATGATAACCCCAACGCCCTTTGCTCGTATGATGACATTTGCGCGATATTCGGCAACAAGCTCTCTATCCGCACGGGCAAGTATTACATAACGGGCGATATTGCGCGTTTCGGTGCCGACTGTGCGCGTTTGGCTGTGTGGGATGGCTATCATATCATAGACAAGATTTGTATGCCACAGAGCAAGCTAACGGATATTCAGCTATGGATAACAACCAAGCAGCGCAAGTATCGTGTACCTAATCACCGTTGCATTGTCGATGAGGACGGCGTGGGCGGTGGCGTGGTAGATAATTGCGACATTAACGGCTTTGTTAATGGCTCTATCGCTTTCAATGGCGAGAACTACCGAAACCTACAAACGCAATGTGGCTACAAGCTGGCTGAACATATTAACGCCAATGAGGTAGGCATTGATGAGGACTTAGTGAGTCAAGGGGAACGTGAGCAGATTATCCGAGAGCTTGAACAACTGCAAACGTGGAAAGGCGATAGCGATGGCAAGCTCCAATTAAAGCCCAAAGAGGAAATCAAGCTCGATATTGGTTGCTCCCCGGACTGGCGCGATATGTTTCTAATGCGCTGTTGGTTTGACTACAACGAAATAGAGATACCCGATAACATAGAACAAATATTAAACCCCCAATAATATGAGTATCATTCAATCAATCACGAACAATATTAAAGCCGCTGTTGGCTATCAACAGAGCTTTGATGAATTGCTTACGTCAAAAGATGTAACGCGAGCCGTGGCAATGATGACCTCACACTCCGAAAAGGCTTTGCGCCACTTGAAAGAGTATGAGGTAAGTACCCACAAGGTAATGGAGCGTGAGGATAGGGCCGTTTACGATAAAAAGGGCAAATTCTTACGTTGGAGCAAGCGCAACAAAATTCCTATCCCCTACCAAAAATTTATCAACGAAATTGCGTTGGTGTTTCTCTACGGCCGCCCTGTAAAGTGGACACAACAATCTGACAGCACCGATTACTCATACAACTACTACAAAGAGTTGATGAGCGAAATTCGCTTTGATAGTGCCGTGCGTGAAGCCAAGCGCACCGCTGGCGCGGAGGGTGTGTCGGCTATTCTTTACCACGTTTACCGAGAGGAAGCCACCCAAACGCCTAAGCTCTTGCTTAACGTATTGAGCAAGAAAAACGGTGATGACATTTACACTATCAAAGACCAATACAAGCGTCTTAGGGCGTTTGCGTGGGGCTACTATCTCACTGAGCAGGGCAATCGCACTATTCACCATATCGACATTTACACGGCCGACACAATCTATCTGTGTAAGCGTGGGGCTGTCGGCTGGGACGTGGACGCACGACCTAATCCAATAGGCAAAATCCCCGTATTGCTTTTTGAGCAGGAGCCAGAACACGCCGATGTGCAACCGCTCATTGAAAAGATTGAGAACTCCGAAAGCGTGGAGGCCGATGTTATCGACCGCTTTGCTAATCCTACAATGGTTGCAACGTCCGAAATTCTCAACTCCTTACCTAAGCAAGAGGAAGAGGCAAAGTTGCTTATTCTCAAAAATGGCGGCAACGTGTCTTACCTAACATGGAACGAGGCAAGCGAGAGCAAGCGCAACCAGTTTGAGCGCATGGATAAGCACATTCTTTCCAAGTCGTTCACTCCCAATATTGATTTTGACAACATGAAAAGCCTCGGCAATCTGTCGGCTAAGGCTATTCGCAAAGTAATGTTGTTGGCCGTTATCAAGGCAGAACGCCACAAGGACAAACACGATGGCTATATGAGCCGACACGCCTCGCTTATGAAAGCGATAATGGGTAACGTGTTGGACTATGCGCACCGTGCCGAACATGAAGCCCTCAAGTTAGGGCATGAATTTCAAGAGCCGTTTGGCGATGACGTGAGCGAGTTGCTTGCTGATTGCTCCAAGCAATACAATGACGGCGCAATGAGCCGAGAAACCTATGTGGAGCTTTCCTACTTAATCAAGGACGCGCAAGCCGAGATAGCGCGTATCAAAGCCGAGCAGCAAGAAAATTTGAAGCAGCAAATGGCTTTACAAAGAATGGACGCTTTTGAACCAACTGACTAATGGAACACCTATGACTAAAATTAAATTAGTATCTGGCACACGCGGCATCTACTCTTTCTTTTGCCCCGGCTGCGGCAAGTATCACACTATTAACACAAAGGACGAGGGCTATAAGCAACCTATATGGGGCTTTAACGGGGACGTGGATAAACCAACATTCACGCCCTCTTTGGCTGTCCTATCGGTAACAAACATTGCAAATGAGTATAGGGAAATGCGTTGTCACTCATTTATCCGAGATGGCAAAATTCAATACTTATCTGATTGCGACCATGCTCTTGCTGGGCAAACTATTGACATGATAGATGAATAACTATGGCTAAGAAAGCACTGAAAGCAGAGCGGCCCGCCTACACCTGTAAGGACTGCAAACACTCGACAGACTAGCACAACAAAGGGGCTGACGGCAACATGATATTTTGCCGGTGCCAATTCCAGAAATATTGCAAATTTCTCAAATACGATTATTGCGACCATTTTCAAAAGCGATGAATATAACAACAAAATTCGATGTGGGGCAACGTGTATGGATAATGCACGATAATGAGCCTCAAGAGTGGATAGTTGAGGTTATCCACTTAGGCGATGTAGAAGGTAATCACCGACCAATGCCGACTTATGACCTACGCACTACCGACCCACAGCCCCTCCGTGGAGTATTCCATGAGAAAAATGTATGGGAGAATAAGATTAAGGCGACTAAACGAGAGTTATGCCTATCATTCTTAACTGATAAAGACTAATGGCAAAGCGAAAATACATAGACTACAAAAAGCAGCAAGCCGAGCTATTCAAGCGCACTGAAAGCTATGCCGCCAATGTGGGCGCGGCTTATCGTTCTGCGTTGACCGAAATAATTAACTTGGTAAAAGGCACCGAACTTGAGGCAGGCAAACCGTTTTCATTTGCTGAGTATGGCTATTCTGATGAGGTTACGCCAATACTCCGCTCTATGTATTCTCGCGTGTACCAGATTATCCGTGGGGGCGTAGAAAAAGAATGGCTCAATGCCAACGAGCATAACGATGGACTTGTTAAGGCTATTTTTGGCGAACACTCAATAGAGGATAACCACTTTGCCCGATTCTTTCAACGCAACATGGACGCAATGAACGCCTTTTTTGCGCGTAAGACCGGCACGGGGCTTAATCTCTCGCAAAAGGTATGGAAATACACGGGCATTTACAAAGATGAGTTAGAGGACGCTTTGGATTTGGCTATTGGAGAGGGAACACCGGCCAACCGACTTGCAACGCAAATTCAAAAGTATCTCAACGACCCCGACCGCTTTTATAGGCGTTTCCGTGTCAAGATTGGCGAGAATGAGGACGGCACACCCAAATATGGGCGTATCTGGAAAAGGCGCGTCTATGACGCTGAAAGCGAGTCCTACAAGTGGATTGATGATGACCCTCGCAAATACCACCCCGGCCGGGGTGTATATCGTAGCTCTTACCGCAACGCTCAACGACTGGCGCGAACTGAAACCAACATAGCTTATCGCACGGCCGACTATGAGCGTTGGCAACAAATGCCTTTTGTTATCGGCATTGAAATCAAGTTGAGCAATAACCACCCGGAGCCGGATATTTGTGATGACCTCAAAGGTATCTATCCCAAAAATTTCAAGTGGACGGGCTGGCACCCTAATTGCCGGTGTTATCAAGAGCCGGTGTTGTCAAGCCCTGCCGAGCTTGATAAGATGTTGGATAATATTCTTGATGGGACCGACCCCGCAAGCGTGGATTGCGCTGGAGAGGTAACGGCACCGCCGCCAACATTCAAGGCGTGGGTTAAGGACAATGAGGAACGCATGGAGAAAGCAGTGGCCGCCGGCACATTACCCTACTTTGTCAAGGATAACCAAAGCACCATTCAAAAGATACTCCACGGACTGACCCCGGAACAGCAGGCGGCAAGGACTATGGGGGATTTACTTGATGACCCTATGGGCTTGCTTGCTCAACACGGCATGGATAGCCTCAAGCAACTTTACTCCGCTGTGCAATCAAAGTTGGGGCAAATGCTCAATGGCTCACTTGAACACCAAGCCGACACCCTCAAGTTTGAAATAGATTGGGTTACTAAACAAAAGAAATACCCAACGTGGGAGGGCGCAGCTAATGCCTATAAAAAGGCTCTGAATAAAGTTGAACTACAAATGCGCCGAGAGCGCATGGCGGCCGACATTCAAGGCGTGGAGGCTTTTGTTGCGTCTAATAGCGTGGATAAGGTCAATGCTCTCTTTCCACAACTGAAAGCAGCCTATGACGCTGGCGATGTAGATACGGCCCTGCGATTATTGAGCGAGGCTCAAAAGGCTATCGAGGAATATAAAGCCGAATTAATGAAACAAGGCTTGAATAGTACCACCAAACTTGAAAAGTATTGCGACAAACACCGCACCTTTGATAGCAAGGTTAAGAGCGATAAAACTTTTGTGCCATTCCAAGATAGAATGATTACCGATAGCTCCCCGGCATGGCAAGCAGCCACGGACGAGGCAAAGAAAGCCGTGAGTGCCTACACAAACGGTACCTATGACACAATCAACCGCTCCTACTGGCAGCACAAGCGCACACACGCAGACGGTACGCTTATGGATAGTATTCTTGACGGTTGCGCACTCTCAAAGGACACAGTGCTTAGGCGTGGGTGTGATATGGCAGAAATGGGGTCTATTTTTGGCGATGAATTTTTGCGCATGGTAAGAGCCTGTGATATTGACGGCCTTAATGCAGTCGCTGGTTGTCGAGGTATCAACGAGGGCTTCATTTCAACCTCTTTCGATATGAGCGGTGGTTTCTGGAAAAGCGTAGATTTGCGTATCTATGCGCCAAAAGGCACACAAGCCCTCTACGCTAAACCCATTTCCGGGTATGGCGATAGGCACGGCGCAGGCTGGGACGGGTCCACCGCAAGCAGAATATTTGACAAAGGGCGAGAGAATGAGGTTATCGTTCATCGAGGTTATGAGTATCGCTTTATCAAGGCTGAGGCAGGGGGCAAAAAGGGCAGCTCAATAACTATCTATGTTGAGTTATTGAGCCGCGATAAGAGATTGGTTAAGTGATAGGGCTTAGAGCGCGAAATACATTGCTTGAAAGTCTATATCATCGCGTTTCATCTTTTGGAGCTTGTCGAAGATTGCGAGTTTGTAAACCTCCTCCGCTTTCTCCGCCTTATTGGCAAGCTCTTTGGGGCGCGTCCGTTTCCAAGTGTCGTACCACCATTCAAAACCGCGTACAACTGAATACTCCGCGTCCCAAATTTGGAATTTGAGGTATTCGTTAGCCCACTCCGATTGCTCCACACTATCGGGGTTGTAGGGGTTTTTCTCACCGCCTTTGTAGAGCTTGCAAAGGCTCTTTACCATTTCAATTATATTGCTTTGTGCCATAGTTATTATAATTTTATTACGATGAACGGGCCGCGCAAGATGTAGATATTTCCATTGTCATCACATTGCCAAGTATGCCCTTTGCTGACGGTCTTGTTGAGAACTGGCACGAGTGCTTTTGCCACCTCTCGTTTATCCAAAGCCTCGAAGAATTTGCGTCTATCAAAATTCATAATCCGTAGAATAAGCGGATAACACTTTGCATTGATTGGGGTAAATAACTCAATGCCTTTTCTCCGATATGCCACGGAATACCCCACCGAGCCTCCGCAAGAGAGCCGACAATGGCCGCGATTGTGTCGCTATCGCCACCCCATGCCACAGCTTTTCTTATTGCCTCTTCAAAAGAATTACTCTGATAGAATATTTTGAACGCCAACGGGACCGTACCCATGCACGTTTCATCAAATTTACCCCGCGTAAATTCTTGTAAGTCGGGATAATATGAATCGACAATATCAATAAAGCCGGTCATGTCATCAAACAAGCGCAGGTGGTTGATAGCGTGAGCCACCGCTACCGCTCCCTTAATACCCTCCGGGTGATTGTGTGTCGGCAATGCAGTCTTTTCGGCCTCGTCCAACACATCAACGAGATTGTCGAAAGCCCATGCCACCGGGCTAACTCTCATCGCGGACCCGTTGCCATAGCTATTGTAGGGTTGGGGATTGCTGGAGGCTACCCATTGACCGAAACGGCCGCCATAACCGCCCATAGGGTTAGGGTATGACTGACACCAACGCAATAGGCTCTCTTGATAGCTACATTTGCGCAATATCGCGTCCGCAATAGCCACGGTGCATATTGTATCATCTGTAAAGCTACAAGCCTTATGGAATAGCTCAAAATCGCTCCTATGCGTATTGTTGAACTCAAAGCGTGAGCCAACTATATCTCCTACGATTGCGCCTAACATATTATTCGTTTTATAAAGTTATATACCCCCTATCTAAGCACCATACGCAAAGAGAATAAAGTGCGTCTATAAGCTCATTAGCGGAATAATCAACAATTACATCATCATCTTTATCATAATCCAGATATTGAGCAACCCACTTATGGCCGGCAAGCTCAAAATATAGGTTTAGATAAAGTTCCGCGTTAGCAAATGATTTCTGTGTAGGCACAAGTGCAAGCAACTCGGTGAGAGTAAAACAAGGCTCTCCCAAAAACGTACTTGCTTCGGAGGCTTTTACACCTCTCACCATAAGATTTAGTGATTGTTCAAGGGTGAGTCTGGTTTTCATTTCTCTTTCCTCTATTGGTTGGTGTTGTGGTTAAATCTCTTTTTCGGATTGTCGCAAGTGAACCGGTGTAAGTATTTGACTTGCTAAACCAATTCCAGAGTGAGCCTAAACCAATACCCACTATCTCCGTGGGTAGAGTGTTGTATATGGCTTTTGCGCTCCCAAAATAGTAGTTACGCCGGCCGTTGTATGGCTCTTTAAGCTCAACGTGGATTACTTTACGCGCCTTTGTCATTGTAAACCGAAACAGCGTTTTATTAAAACGGTGATTGCATACTCTAATGTTGGACAGCTACAACTCATGCCTACCCCATAGATAGGGTTGCAATCGGCAAACCAATCGCCATTTTCATACTGGGATATTCTGCCTAAATTATCATAGCCAATAGATATTACATAGGCATCACCATCATTCCGAACACTTACGCTGGGGTTATCCTCCCACGGGCGTAATTTTATGGATAGTTTTTGTGTCGTGCTTTCTATTTGGGCGAGTATCAAATTTGTATCTCTCATCGTTAGTTGTGTTTATTGAACGCAAATATATGAATTATATTTAATATAACAAACTATTTTTGCACTTTTCTTTTATTGGTCTTGTTGTTTTGTGGTGCTAACAAGGTTTTGAGGCGTGTTGTTTCCTCTCTAAGCCTTTTGTTCTCTCGTTGGAGCTTGTCTATTTGCTCCGGGTAGGACAGCGGGGCTTTGCAAGTGCATTGCGATAAATCGCCACTTACCGCCACCGCCATACACCCCGGAATGAGGACACGCCCAACATCGGGGACGTTTATGTAATGGCACTTATCGCTCATCTACTCCCATTGCTCGTTTTACATCTGGGCGTTTAGCGTATTCTTGTTGCCGCTGTCGGCAATCATTGACACTATCTAAAAATTCATCACTCATTGGAATGTCGTATTCCAAACACTCATCGAAGATTATCAAATCCTCGTGGCAGTTGGTGCAAATGCCGTTATACATCTTGCACCCGCAATCCGGACAGTAACTCATTTTATTATATTTACTTGGTTAATGATTACCCACGCACCGCCTAAGCAGAACGCCACCTGTGCGGCCTCAAGCTCTTTTGCAGTCAATTCCTCGCGGCTGTAATTGAGCATTTCGTGTGCGGCGGCATTTAGTCGCTTTATCGTTTCGGGGTTGGCTTTGGCAAAGCCACTAATCATTTTGGTTATCTCTTTTGCTTTTTTCATTAACAAGTTTTGTTAATTCTTTTGATAAAATCAAATACTCATCGCGCCCCAAGATAGTACGACAAAGTTTATCGCCTAACTTGTAGTCGCACCAAGTACATTCGCATTTCTCGCAACGTGTGGCGGGGTTATCAGATAGAGTGGCAATATATACCTCTCCGTCTATTATCAATCCATTTATTTTCCTTTGTTCCATTAGTAATAAAGCTCTATTGGTTTGCGTAGGTCTATTGAGCAACCTTTGAGCATGGAGTTGAGCGCGTCACCGAGCCGCGAGAAATTGCCATAGACAAATTGCGGCGGCTGTGCCGGCATATCCGGGTGCCTTAAATCTCCATACTCTGAGGGTATGTCGCTAAGGCTCTCAAAGTTTTCATAGAGCATTGCCGGCTTTTTGTCGGTGGGGCAATAATCCATAAACAAAGCCCAAATGTTTCTCCCCGTTCTGGGGCAAATCCTTGACACGGCAAAATTGAAAAAGGGTGTGGCATTGCCGACAAAGGTTTGTGTGAGGTCTTCACAAGTGAAGTCGGTATATCCAAGCGGTTTAAGTTTCTCATTGAAAAAAGCCACACATCGCTCCTTGAACGCTTCGAATTGATGGTTAATACTCATAACTTACTCCTTTCTCTCGACACGGGCAATACACGGCGAATATCGTTATACTTGGCTTGTGCCGGAGTTTCAATTACTTGTGTGGGGCTGTCGATAAAGCGAATATCGCGGCCCGTGCGCTGTGCTTCCTCGGTCAGAACTTTGCGTATAGCGTCTTTGATTATTCCCATAGTTATAGGTTATTTGTTTATTTCAGAATTTGGTACGTTGGCGAGATTGAGCAGAAAACTTAGCTTAAAGCAGGGTCTAAGCGCATCAAATCCGCAACGGTTGATTATGTTTATAATGGTTTCAAATGCACTGGTGCCAGCGGGGTTATATTTGGCAATGATAGGAGCAAATTTTAATCGCTCCGTTGGTGATAGAGCCATAAAGTCGGATATATCCATTTCGGTAGCGTTTAGTCGGTGATACGATAGTAGTATTGCAATTCCTCGCCTTTCAAGTTGTCATAGGCTAGTCATTGACTTGCTCCCACAACGCGCTATACAAGGCGGCTATGCGGTTGCAACGTGCGTCCATAGGTTTGTTCTGGTCGTAGAAATAGCCTATCTTGTGGTTGAGTACCATTGAAAGCTCGGTGAGGTACTTGTAGTTATCTTTCCACTCGCGGAAAGCGCGTGTGAATGTGGATTTGATTCCGTTTACACCGAAACGGTCGGCAATAGAAAAGTCTTGCCAAAAGGTAGTGAAAGGCTTGTAGCCGGTCATTTGCTCAACCGGCCAAGCGGGGATTGTGAATTTGATTTGTTGTACCATGATTCTTGTTGGTGTTGCGATATTATTTCTTAGGTTGATATGAGGTGCAAGCTCTGCCATTGGCAAGCCAGCGACACTCACAATCGTATTTCTTATTGGCTACGGGGCATTTGCCAACTTTGGGATTGTCTAAATTCGGCTCAAAAAATTTACATGATGAGCAGCGTTTGAATTTTGCCATAGTATTATTGATTAAGGGCAATGGCTGTTTGTGGAACACATATCATGGTAATTTTTTTTCCATCTCTGGGATAGTCCACGCTATACTCTACATCAAAGGTGCATACATTGTAATCCCAATCGGATATTGTGCCAGATACTTTCTCGCCGTTGCGTCTGGTAACTATTACCTTATCGCCTTTGCTGAATTTGTTGGGGGGTCTCCATTTTCTTGTAAGATTAAACTGTTTTGAGGTAGGGGTTTGTTTGGGTAAGTGTGATATGATTAAGCCCCATATTAAGTTCGGCTATCAACATACGGTTGCACTTAATCGTTTCGCCGCGCACAAAGCTAAGTGTGTAACCAACAGGAGCAAGTAACATATCATCTACTCTGCGACAAATTTCTCTCGCATTGCAAGTAAAGTCGCTTTGACGGTCATTTACAACCTCACGGCTTATAAGATAGAGCGTTACAGCCGACATTTCCTCTTTTGTTAGTCCAGCACTGGCCTCATGTCCTTTGTTAAGGTATTCAATACCCCAAATCAAATCATCTGCGTCAAGCTGAGGGTTGTTCTTTGCAATTACTCTTGCTTCGGCTATTTTGATAACTTTTTTCATGTTTTCTTGTAGTTTTTATCGGTGTTGCAATCGGTTTGAGTTATCTGTGTTTCTCAAACGCATTGCAAAGTTAATGTATTTTATTGAATACACCAAATATTTTGGCAATTATTTTCTATAAAAATTTACCAAGTAAATATAATGAGCTGAAATATAATGAATTTACCAAGTAAAATTTTAGTGTGTTTTATAAACACATATTATAAAATTTAGCTATCTTTGCGCTTAATAATAGGTAAGCCAATCATTAACGCCCCTTTGTCGGGGCAAATAACTATCAATATGAACAAAGCACTTTACGAAAAGGTCAAGGACAAAACCAAAGACACCCGCCTATCGGAGAAGTACCTCAAAGCGATAACCGAAAAGCTCGGTGGTAGCGTTGAAGATGATTCTACCGATGAGGAGGAAATCGAAAAGACTGCGACCCTTATCGCAGAGGTAGCAACCGAAAGTCAAGGTGAGGCTACCCGCTGGGCGCAGAAGGCTAAGGGCAACGCCAAAACCAAGCCCGCCAAAGATGACGATGACACGGACGATGACACCGACACGGACGATGACACCGACACCAAAGGCAAAGGTAAGGGTAAAAGCAAGTCCAGTGATAACTCCACAAATGAGCGCATTGCAACACTTGAAAAGGAATTAGCAGAGGCTAAGGCAGAGCGCACCCGTGAGGCGCGTACCTCGGAAATCAATGCCATTCTTGACAAGCACAAAGTCCCCGCGTATCTCCGTGAAACTCTCCGCAAGTCTATTGCCGATGATGAGGACGCGGAAACCGTTGTGGCGGCGTTCAAACAGGATTGTATCACAAACGGTCTTATGTCCGACCAGCCGCAGGGTGCAAAGGCCGCAAGCGAAAAGCAGATTGACGAAGCCGCTGACGCTTTGCTGGACACAATAACCGCTAAATAAATTTTTCAACAATGAAACGCAAGAAAGCCTCTTTTGTAGGTACGCGCCCGATTTTCACGGGTAGCCCCTCGATTGTACCCGGTGGCTTTAATCTCGACAAAGAGAGCGGCAATTTCTCAGTGGACGATGTAATCCCCGCTGGAACACTCGCAATCCGCGATGAGGAAACCCGCAAGGTACAGGTCATTAAGACTGCAAAAATCTCAGACGTTGACCCCGAAGATAGCAAAATTCTCACTCTCTATGTAGATGAGTTTTATGCTCCTTTCTTTGCGGTTGGCGATAAGGTGCTTAAAGCTGATGCCGTTTCTGGCACATTCGCAGCCGCTCCCGCTATCACAAAGGTAGAGGAAAAGGGCAATGTCTATCGTATCACGCTCGACAAGGCAATCACAGGCGCAGCTAAGGGCGATGTCATTGTGGAGGTAGTGAAAAGCGGAGAGAACGCCGCAGAGCGCGGCCTCGCCAATTCCACCACCATTAAGGACGTAACCGTTAGCGAGTTTGAAACCGCTATTGACGTTACGGCCGACACCATGCAATACGCACTCTTTGAGAGGCGCGTTGCTCCTATCCCCGCCAGCCAGAAAGACGAAACCGGCTCTTTCCTTAAAGCCAATCCCCACGTCAAGCTGACAAAATCCATGTAAGTATCACTCTAAAATCAACGACTAATGCCTAAGTCAATTTACACTACTTTCAAAGGCTTGCACAAGAACGGCTCCCCGCTCGAACTGCTTGCAACGTGGCGTAAGACCTTTGACAAAGCCTCAGAGCGAGAGGTAGCTCTTTTCCAGAAGATGTATACCGATAGTTGGTTTACCTACAATACACCTCAAATGTCGCTGACTGCTGAGGCTATTGTCGGAAAATACAACATTCGTTTTATGGCTACGCTCATAGGCGATGAATCCCCCACACCCCTGCGCCGCTCTGATGGCTTCGATGTCTGGACCAAAGAAATCCCTCGTGTCGGCCACAAATTCGTGATGTTTGCCCGTGATTATCGTAAACTCATGGAGGTTTACGAAAATCCCCGCCTCAAGGAAGCCGACAAGGTGAAACAGATTGAAAAGACACTCACGCACGATATACAGGACGCCTACCTCGGTTGTAAGGACGTTATGGACTTTATCGTGCTGATGGCTTTCTCCAACTGGGGTGTAGCTCAATTCAAGCCCACTCTCAACAATCCCGGTGGACGCGAATATGAGGTGGATTATTCCATGCCCGAGGCTAATAAACTTGTTTCGCTCGTCAACTGGACCACTGCAAACACCAAGGCCGGCAAGCTCATTCCAATCCTTTTTCTCGCCGCCCTTTGCTCCAATCTCCGCGACCGCGGCATAGAGCCGGGTGAAATCCTCATGTCGCAGG
The DNA here is from genome assembly GCA_003762615.1 of Muribaculaceae bacterium Isolate-037 (Harlan). GTDB lineage: Bacteria > Bacteroidota > Bacteroidia > Bacteroidales > Muribaculaceae > Lepagella > Lepagella muris. The sequence goes on along the minus strand of RIAZ01000003.1, from coordinate 173,678 downwards.
AACTCTACACATGGCTGCGTATGGATAGCACCACTCGCCTCCTCGCTCATGGTAGCGACAAGCAGGCACAGGTCGTAACCAAGTCAGAGCTTAACGCCATTCTGGAAGAAAACGAAATCCCCACTATCACGGTCATAAAACGTAAAATGGGTATTGCGCCCGATGGCAAAAACAAGGTTATCAACCCGTGGAATCCCAACTTTATTGCTATCAAGCCTGCCGGCGTTATCGGTGAAATCCAGCCCTCAATTGAGGACTCCGAGCTTATCGAAGAAGATGACGTGGATTATATCAACGCTGGTAATGGTGTTCGTATCTCCAAGTGGCGCACTGGTGCCTCTACGGGCCAGACCGCTGGCGAGTACACCGAAGGTGCGGCTCGCTTGCTGCCCCTTATCACCGAGATAGGGCAGATTGTGTGCTTACAGGTACGCGGCATTACTGAGAAAGCGGTTGAAACAACCGATGAAAACGGTGTTGCCAACTACTACCTAACAAAAGCCGAGTATGACGCTGAAACCGAGCTTGCAACCGTATAATCTAATGCTTTGCTATGGAACTTAAAGTAATCAAGACATTCAACGGCAAAGCAGAGGGTCGAATTATGCGCCCCGGCGATGTTATCCAGAGCAACGATGTTGAACGCATTAACACACTCGTTTCGGGTGGGTTTTGCGTAATCGTTGCGCTGGATAGCCCCACGGCCGCCACTACTCCCGACCCTGCCGATGAAATCGCGGAGAGCAACACCACGGTTGAATTTCAAGGCAAGCGTTACCATATCGAAACCGTTAAGGCCGCGTTAGGCGTTATCGGTGTTCGCGTGGCTCACAATGCCAAAGAAAAGGCCGTAAACAATGCTCTCGCCGCTCTTTCCGATGAGCAGGCGCAGGCACTCACGGAAGCACTCGACAACAACGACACGTCCGACCCCAACACCGCAACTGATTAAGCTATGGAGATAACCATTCTTGAGGCACTTATGGCCGAGCTGGAGCCTTACACCGCTGCGCAAGTGGTGTGTAAGAAAGCTCTCATAGACGCGGGGCTTGATGACTTTACCAACGATACACCCTACACCAAAGACTGCAAGCGATATGTAACTATCGCCGCAATCAAGGTGCTTAAAAAATTTCTGCCTTTGAGCAGCGATAGCGTGGGTAAATCCTCACAGTCTTACGATACAAAGGAGCTTAGAAAGCGTATCAAAGACTTGTGCGCCGAGGCTGGGCTTGATGCTGATGAGATATTGGAAATTTCCTCAATCACGGACGGCTCAATGTATTGGTAGGATATGAAATACAACGGCTCATTCAACTATTGGCATGGTGGTACGGTCATAACCGACCCAACAACCGGCTTTATCGTTCAAAGCGACACAGCGACCTTTGAGCATGGTTGCGAGTGCCAGATTGATGTTTCTATTCCTGCCAAACATTTCATAGGCACAGACGGGCAAGAATACACCTACACATACGATGTTTTCATTCCAAAGTATTTCCGGGGTGAAATTAGTGTGGGCGATACGATTCAGCTTGTAGGTGCTGACCATTCCGTGATAGCAGAGTTTAAGGCGCAGGGCGTTGACACGTTAAACCGCAAACACATTGAGGTATGGGGATAACACCGATGTTTGGTAGTGGGTTGATAGCAGCACAAGCCGCCGCGTTTCAAAAGCGCGTTGAGCAAGCCGCTATTTTCCTCATGCAATACTTAGGCGAGGAACTTGTCAAGTATGCAAAGGACAAACACAACTACACTGACCGTACCGGCAATCTTACAAACTCAATTAGTTATGTGGTAGTGCGCAACAAAGAGATAGTTTTCGGTCCAGACCAATCAAGCACAGGGCAAGCAGCGGCATTGCAAGCAGCTCTAAAAATGATTGACACGTTGCCTGATTGCATTTCTCTTATAATCGTTGCTGGTATGAACTATGCCGCCTATGTGGAGGCAAAGGGATATAACGTGATACTCCCCGCCGAGCTGAAAGCCAAAACCGACTTTCCGCAAGCGATGAAAAAGCTAATGGATAAGGCGAAAGCCAAAGCAAATGAAATGTTTGGAACGACAATATGATAACGACCGAAGAAATAGCTGTTAGGGTTTACCAAGTGCTCCAAGAAAGCGAGGTAAAGACCATGATAAGCGGTGTAATCGACTACGAAAGGAACGACTACACCAAAGAGGACGTAATTATTGTGCCTCACACGATAGACGGTGAGGGTAGTGTTCGTTTCGGGCAAATCAATGTGAATATCCATGTGCCGGACATTGCAAAACCCGTTGGGTGCGGCAAATCCGTCTTTCGTATCAATCACTCACGGTTGATAGCCATCCGAGCCAAAGCCATAGAAGTACTGCAAAACCATTATGAAATCGGGCAAGGCTACAACTGGAATGTAGGGCTTATAAATCCCCCAATCAAAGAGCCAGACCACGATGAGCATTTTGTTTCGTTTGCGCTGGAATTGACCGTGAGAGATAAGAAAAGTAACCAATAATAATTTTAACTCATATAGCTATGCCTATTTTATCTACAATGGGGTTGAAAAAAATCTACATCACCCCTGCCGGCACAACCCCCGGCGAAATGCCCGCCAACGGCCCCGCATGGCTCGATTTAGGCGATGTTTACAAAGACACCTGCCAACTCGTAGATGATGACGTAGAGCAGACCAAGCACGAAAGTGAAACGTCCGCAAAGGTTATCACTCTCATGGGCAAGTATGTAACAGCCGTAAATCTCACGCTCATGGACCCGGACATGGAGTTGCTCGCCCGCTATTTCGGTGGCACACTCTCCGGAACCAAGGGCAAACGCAAGTGGCTACGCCCCCTCAAGCCCGTTTACAAGGAATGGGCTATCTGGCTTATGCCAGAAGAGGGCTTTTTCGTGGGCTGCCCCAATGTGGTAGTTGTGCCTAAGTTTGAAATCACCTATTCAGCCAAGGGTATCTGCCTCGTGCCTATGAAAATCAATTTCCAAGACCAGCTCACGACCCAAGAGGGCATAACCGACCCTACTAAAGCCGGAGCGTAAACCGGGCAACACCAACCGACCCAAGCCCCCTATCCCTATTCGGTTAGGGGGCTTGATTATATCTATTGACAATGGAACAACAGGAACAGGAACTCACGCGAGAACAGCGTTTAGAGTTAGAGGACAAGGCGATACAGGCTCTCTTGTCAATGGGGGCTAAATTCTCCGTGCCTCTGAAAATTAACCCGGTTAAGCCGTCCAAATGGTTTAACCTCAAAAAACGCATATTTCGCAACCGCACAGTTGTATGGCGCGATAAGCAAATACCCAAAGGCTGGGACGTAACACTCACCGAGATACCCGATGTTGAATTGGGAAAGATGAAAGAGGTGTATATGCGTAACTTTCATATCAAGCCTCTATATCTGGGTACAATCGACCGCCTACGCCAACTCTATATTCTCATAGAATACGATGAGGAAACTGTGCAAGAGCAGCCAATCCAAGAAAGCAAAAGGCTATTCAAGTACATACCCCAAATGGCAGAGATAGCCGCCGTTGCAGTCATTAACGACCCTACTGTTGTTGACCCAAAAAATAAAGCCGTCCGGGAACTTAAACAATTCTTTATGGAACACCTTACTGTGGCGCGTTTACGCAAACTCGCTGAGGTGATTAACCAAATGATGAATCCCGCGGGTTTTACGTCCTCTATTCGATTGATACGGGAGATGGGAACGACCCGACCCAAGACCGAAAACGAGCGAATAGAGTAATCGGGTTAAACTCTCCGTGGGGCAACCGTGGTGAACTATTGCGAAACTTTGGGTGGAGCTATGATTATTTGCTGTGGGGTATTTCATGGCTCAATCTCCAATTAATGATTGCGGACGGCCCACGCACAAAAGATTTACCAACAGACGAGGACGGCAACCCTATTGATGAAAACGAAATAGTGGAACAGGAACTCACGACAAAAGAAGAGATTAAAAATTACCTCAAAGGTTATATGTAATGGAAAATATAGGCGGCAGCTTAGGTTTTAGGGCAACGCTCAACATAGACGATTTCAATGTGTCGGCTCTTGCTATGGAGCGACAGATTAAGAATTTTTCCGATAACGCTATTAGCGAGGTTGGACAGGTTGAGGACTCTTTTAGGCACATGGCTGAAAAAGCAGGGCAATACATATCCTACTATCTTGTAGGACAGGGTATGCACGGTCTTGTAAATTCCATCATACAGACTCGCGGACAATTTCAACAGTTAGAGATTGCCTTTGAAACAATGCTGGGTGATGGCTCAAAGGCGCATACTCTTATGTTGCAAATGATTGACACCGCCGCCAAAACACCATTTGACCTTTTGGGTGTTGCTGAGGGCGCAAAGCAGCTTATGGCGTATGGTGTTAGTGCTGAAAAAGTCAATGACACCCTTGTTAGGCTTGGAAATATCGCCAGCGGCCTCTCTATCCCGCTTAATGATATTGTCTATCTCTATGGTACTACAATGGTACAGGGTAGGCTCTACGCCCAAGATGTGCGCCAGTTTACAGGTCGCGGTATTCCGCTTGTAAAAGAGCTTGCGGAGAAATACCATAAAACGACCGATGAGATAAATGCAATGGTATCGGCCGGCAAAGTTGGCTTTAAAGACGTTGAGGAAGTCTTAAACAAAATGACAAATGCCGGCGGTCAATTCTATAACCTCATGGAAAAACAATCTGCCTCTCTTACGGGACAGATTGCCAACTTAGAGGACGCATGGGATACGGTGCTTAATGATTTTGGAAAGTCCGGGCAAGATATTTTTGCCGCTGGCATATCTGGAGCGACCTACTTTGTTGAACACATGGACGATGTGCTTCGCATTGTGAAAGCCATTACCATTGCCTACGGCTCTTATAAAGCTGCGATGATACTTACCAGCGTAGCAATGAAAGGGCAGACCGGCATTGCAGTGCTTGACAATACCGTAAGAGCCGCCAAAGTTGCATTGCTCCAAAAGGAAATCATTTTGAACGGCAAGTTAGCTGTATCGCAAAACGCTGAAACTGTTTCTACACAAGCAACAACCGCCGCACTTGAGGCAATGTTGAGCGCAGAGGAACGTGTGAATGTTGCCAAACAAGTACGTTTAGGGGCTATTGTAAGCCTTTTGACCGCTCAACAGCAAGAGTATCTATCAACTTTGGGGCTTACTGTTGCAAGTGCGGGCTACGAGGCCGCGGCTATTGGTGTGATGAACGCAGACCAAAGAGAGGCATTGTCGAAAATCAACCTTACAACTCAGAGTGCCGCCTATCGTGCCGCTCTGACCCAAGAGGTAGCCGCAAAGCGTACAAATCAAGCCGCCTCATTGGAATCAATGCGCCTATCTGTAAAAGAGGCCGCCGCCAAAGCTGAATCGGCCCGTATGGACGCAATAAAAGCCAAGAGCGCACTTGAAGCCGCACAAATGGAACTCCACCGAGCCACTGTAACGGCCGGAGTGGACGCATACCTTATAGCCCAAAAGAAACTTGAAGCGGCTGAGGATAATGCCGCACTTACTCGCAAAGCAGCCTTAGCAGCGCAAGCGGATTTTTATGCCAAGAAAAAAGCCCTTGAAACAGCCGCCACACAAGCCTCGCGTAATGCGTCTGTGGCAGACACCGCGGCAAAGACTGCACAAGCGGCAAGCACCAATATTCTTGCACTTGCCACAAGCAAGCTGACTGGAATGTTCAAAGCTCTATGGGCTACACTTAAAGCAAATCCGTTAGGTTGGGTACTAACTATTGCCGGCGCAGTATATAGCATTATTACCATGCTATCCTCAAAGACAGAGAAAACCAATGATGTAATGGAGGAGTTTGCTGAGGGTACTAAAAAGGTAAATGATAGGCTTGATTTATATTACGCTATTCTCCAAAAATCCGATAAGGAGTCAAAAACTTATAAGGAAATGCTGGAGAAAATCAATGCTATATGCAAAGAATATAATGTAACATTACTTGATGAAAACGCGACTCTCAAAGAGCAAGAGGCTCGTTATCTCGAAGTTAAAGCAGCCGTTCAAGCTACAACCGCAGAGAAAATAAAAGCCAAGCGTATTGAGGAAGAATTAAACAAGCTCAATGAAAAAGGCGATACAAACTATGGTGGCTTTGAAACCCGTATAAATAATCTTACCTACAATACGGGTGAAAAACGAACTGTAAACGATAAACAGCATGGAGAATCCTATGAGGTAGATATTCAGGCGGCCGCTGAAAATATACGCAGTATGGCACCGGAAGTAAAGGAGGCCGTGCGTACTTTGGTAGAAAGTGGTGCTAAGGAACTCTCAAAGTTAAGTGGCGATGAATACACAAAGAAATACAATGCTATTGTTAGCCAAATAGTAGCAGGTGTAAAAGGTGGAACAAAAGCCACTGAACGCGAAATGCAGGCTTTCCAGACACAATTGACTCTTTATTTGGATAACCAGATACGCGACATTCAAGTATATGACAGAGCCATTGCATTAGTTGATGAGCGTCTAAATAATTTTCTTTCTCCAAAAGATACAAGCGGAGCTGAGAGTGTCACCGACTACGCTAAAATGTCTTTTGAGGAATTGGATAAATTGGTTGTAGAAACACAAAAAGAAATAGATGCAATCAATGGAAAAACCGTCAAGGTTGACGCTGACAACACCATGCTTAATGAGTTGTTAAGCAAGCTCAAAGAAATTAAAAGTACAATCTCCACAAAAGAAACCAACCTCAATACCGAGGAGGGCATATCTAATCGTATAAAGCAACTAAAAGAGGAACGCTCGACTACGGATATGACAACAGCCCGATATAAAGAGCTAAACAAAGAGATTGCAAAACTTGAAGGCCGCCTACCAAAACATACCAATGCGCAAACGGAAGCAAAAAGTGCTGAACGCCATGCAGAAACCTTACGTCAAAAAAGGCTTGAAGCCGATAGGCGTTTGGAAGAGGCTCGTATTACGGTAATGGAAGATGGTTATGCCAAACGCAAGGCTCTGTTGGATTTGCAATTTAAGCAGGAGATTGACCGCATAAATAAGGAGGAACGCGAACTTGCCAAAGCCAAAAAGGAAGCTGGACAGGGTGGATTGTCCACTACTGAAACAAAGCAATTTCAGCAGCGACGCGATTACGCCCAACAGAATTACAATCGTGATAGTGCCAAACTCTTTGACGATGAACTTGACTACAAGCGTAAGCAATATGAATTATATTGGCGTTGGGTTGAGAATATGGGTAAGGACGTGGCCGACAAACAATTTGCATCTTTGCTCCAGTCCGGCGGCTCATTCAAAGAATATCTTGAAAAGCAGATAGCCGAACTTACTAACAAGCAAAAGAATGGCATGGAACTATCCGAAGGTGAGGGCAATTTCCTTATCACGCTTAAAGCACAATACGATGAGATTACTGGTGCAAAAACCGCTCTTGAGGCGTTTAAGGAGCAAGTGGAGCAGACAGTAGGACGCGCCCAGACTTTAGCCGAAAAGATAGAAGCAGTCGCAAAAGCAAAAGAGAAATTAGAGAATGGCAAAAGTGGCATTGTCAATGATGATGACAGAGCCGCCGCCGCTCTCGACCTTGAAAGGCGTAACATCGAACTGCAAAAGGAACTTAGAGAAACCGTATTGAATGATTATAGCACCTTTGAAGAACAAAAAAGTCGCATAATCAACAAGCACATACTTTTGCGAGAAGAAGTTGAGCGACAGGCTGCGGCCGACTTGAAAGCAGCCGAGGAAAGCGGTAATCAAGAGCGCATTAACATCGTAAAGAGTACACGCGAGGAACGCCTACGCCTTATCAAAATGAGCGAAACCGAGGAACTGTCAACTCTCAATACATCGTTTCTCCAGCAGACCGATAGCTGGAAAAAGTTGTTTAGCGACCTTGACACCCTTTCAGTAGGGCAAATCTCCAAGCTGATTAGCGATGTCGAAAAGCAACTCAATTCCGGCAATCTCCAGCTTTCGCCTATTGATTTCAAAGCGGTAATCGACAGCCTTTCACAAGCAAAGGAACGTATTCAGCAGCTCAACCCCTTTGCCGCCTTAGATACATTCTTTAATGACTACCTAAAAGCCAAAGACAAGTTGGCAAAAGCAAAGGCCGCGCTTGCAAGGGGCGAGGGTAGCAAAGAAGATGTTGAGAGTGCCGAGCGTGAGGTGAAATCGGCCGCCAATGGTATTACAGAATCCGTAGAAAAGGTAACGGATATTACCACAGAGTGCGCATCTTCGCTACAAAGTATGTTTGACGCACTGGGCATGGACGGTGTGGCTGACGGGCTGGGAACTGCAATAGAACTCATGGGGCAGTTGGGTAATGCCGCTGCCTCGGTCGGCAAGTTTATGAGTGGCGATATTATAGGTGGAGTTACTGGCATGATTTCATCTATAACATCTGTTATAGGTATATTTTCCAAGCTCCATGACGCAAAGTATGAGAAACGAATACAAAACCTACAAAAGCAGATTGACGCGCTGGAACGCTCATACAATCGACTTGAACGGGCCTTTAACAACACCTATTGGGTGTTTAATGATGAGGAACGTGCTGGTTTTGAGCAAAACATTAAGCTCATAGAAGACCAAATAGCCGCATTGGAGAAACAACGCGAAACTGCCCGTCGCTCATGGGATTTTGCTCAGTATGCAAAGTTGACAGCCCAAATTAAGGACTTAAACGGCCAGTTGTCAAAAGCCAAAGAGGGTGATGATATGCTGGGCTTATATGAGCAGCAAAAAAAATCTCTCCGTGAGCAACAGGATTTGATGCGCCAACAGATAGACGCAGAACGCTCAAAGAAAAAGACCGACAACGACAAAATCCAACAGTGGAATGACGCGATAGAGCAGATTGAACAGCAGATTGAGGACTTAGACCGGCAAATGATGGAAACCTTTGCCGGGACCACAACCCAAGAAGCTCTCGACCAATACGCGGACGCTATTGTTGACGCATATTGCGCTGGAGAGGACGCGGCAAAGGCTCTTGGTGATACCACGAGAGAGGTATTGAAAAAGGCTGTAATAGATGCGCTCAAACGCCAATCCTTAGCTAAGGCTATGGACGAAGCCGTGAAATATCTTGGAGAGGCAATGTCGGACGATGTTTTGACTGACCGCGAGAAAGAAACATTTGAATTGATGACAAAAAGAGCCGGTGAAACATTCACTAATGCTCTTGACGCGGTAGGCGATTGGATTAAAGATGTTGAAGATGTCGCAACAGACCCCTTGACGGGTGCCGTTACCTCAATGAGTGAGGAAACAGGCGGTGTGATTGCGGGCCGTCTTAACGCTTTCATCATAAACCAGACCGAGCAAACAAGTGTGTTGCGTGAACAGCTTTTGGCACAATCGGCAATCGCTCAAAACACTGCAACCGCCAACACTATTCTCTCCGAGGTGCGCGATACTCTCAAACGGATAGAAACCAAAGACAACTCTTTACTCTCACAAGGAATATCGTAAGGCTATGGAACTGATTCAACAACTCAAACAAGACGGCATAGACAAAGGGCTATGCCGCCTATGGCAAGGAAAACTCCGAGCTGGGCTTTCAACCGAGGAACTTGCAAAGCTCTACATTAAGGGCATTGACTTTTGTATTTCCGAGGATTACCCTACACTCAATTTTCTCCGGGAGCATTTCAAGGGCAAGTGTGAGCCTTTCGGGGTGTATGTCGATGATGAGATACCCCCGACCGCCAACAAGCCCGATATGGTGCTTAACGGGGCTTGCAAAGCCATGTTAGAGTATGACGATTTTTCTGTTTCGCGTCTATATATGCGCCATGATAGCGAGGCGGCCGTGATTGTTTCCAACAATGCCATTGTTACCATTGACCTATTCGATAATGCGAAAATACATATCTCCGTAATAGGCACCGAGGCGCGTGTCAACATCAACGCCTATGGTCGTAATACCACGGTAGATTATATCGGCATTTCATCGTTTGCGAGAATTAAAACAATATTTCACGATAAACCCACATACTGATATGGTTGATAAAAATTTAATCTTGTATCTGCCTTTTGATGACCCGGACGGCTCAAAGGCTTACGACTACTCCGCGGGTCGCCATGACGCAACACTTTCTGGTGGAGCGATGTTTACCAAACAAGCAAAGGCCGGTAAGGCTCTTGACTTGTGCGGTGGAGAGGTAAACACTGAGCAGAATATTCCATTTACGGGCGATTTTACCGTATCACTCTATGTTCAGATTCAGCAGAGGCGTTTGGGCTGGCTCTTGAATTTACCCGGTATAGAGCAGCACAAAGAGCAATGGGTCGATGTGGTGCCGGGTGAGTGGTATTTTATTTCTTTTGTGCGCTCTGGTTCTACGTTCAAAGTCTTTCTCAATGCTGATTGTACATACGTTGGCAATCTGGCCGCTAATCCCACGGGGCTTGCTCTCTGCACCGAGGAACTGTTAACCACGACTGCAAAGCTCGATGAAGTGCGAGTGTTCAACGTGGCAAAGACCGAGAAAGAAATCCTCAAAATGCAAGCCAACAACGATGTTGAATACTATGTTGACGGTCACAATTTCAAGGACTACGGCGTGTATGTGTCGGCCTCTGACGGGCTTGTTGGCAGGCTGGCGCAGAAAGAAAGCCTATCGGTAGACTACGACAACTACCACGGTGTTGTGCGCGACCGCAAGCGCAAGCGTTTCAAAGAGCGCACAATATCGCTCAAATGTTTCATTGAAGCCTCAAGCCGTAGTGCGTTTGTAGAGTGGCTTAACCGCTTTCTCGCACTCTTTGACGGCGACCATACGCGCCGCCTTACCGTAGAGTATGACGGCAAGGCAAAGCCCCTTGTGTATGAGGTGGATTTGCTTGATGATGTGGCAGTTGATAAAAAGTGGGGCAGCTACAACGAGGAACTAATGGTAGGCACATTCACACTCAAACTAACAGAGGACGAGCCGGTGAAAAAGGTACTACGCCATATCTCCAACAACAATAACTCAAAAGCCACTATCACCGTGTCAACCTACAAGTACCTTAACATCTACTGGGGTGATGGCACTCATACATTCAACGTGGGGGGCAATGATACTACCGTGGAGCATACCTACGCTCTCCCCGGCGAGTATGACATTATCGTAACGGGGGTGATAGAAGATATTGAAAAGTTTGAAACCAACGCCATAATGGTATGGGAATTACTCAAATAATCAAACGCAACGGCGAGATTATCAAGCTCAATACAAAGGAGCCGTTTTGCGTAGTCAAGCAGGCTACGCAAAATAGCTCCCTTATGGGCGATGACAATATCACATTACAAATCGTTTCCTCCGAAATGCTCTCTTTCAGCAAGGGGGATAAAATCGTTGTGGACGGATTCGACTACACCATAAGGACTACAACAACTCGTGAAATTCAAGGCGAGGATTACAACATCTTTGAACCTGTTTTCTACGGCCCGATGTACGACCTTATGAAAACCATATATCGAAATTGCGACAAAGACGGAAAATCCGACCGCTCGACATTCGATTTGACCTACACAATTAAGGAATTTGTGCAGGTGCTTATCTACAACCTTAACCGCGATTATCCGGGTATGTGGGCTTTCGATGAGCTTAATTGCCCCGAAACCGAGGCTATCACAATCCAATTCTCCGGGGTGAATTGCTTGCAAGTGTTACAGACGCTTTGCAACAAAGACAATTTCAATCTGGAATTTCTTATATCCCAAAACGGGAATGTAAGAACAATCCATATCGGTAAATTCGGGCAACGTGTCAATCCCCCCGGCGGAGCAGAATACTTTGAGTGGGGCAAGGGCAACGGCCTGTATAAACTGAAAGAGCAAAAGGTTGATGATAAGGCCGTGATTACTCGTTTGTGGGTAGAGGGTGGCACAACCAATATCCGCACAAACTACCGTGAGTATGCCGAGAGATTGCAACTGCCATATCCACGCCGTTACAATCGTAAAAGGCACGTCCTTAGTGACGGCACTGTGATTGAGCCAAACACCGAACTTATAGGCATAACAAACGACAATGACCGCTTTTTAGAGGACGTGGCATTGCGCGACAAAATAGGCAGCGAGGAAGATTGCAAGACCTATGACAAAATTTTTCCTACCCGCACGGGTCGCGTGACTGCACTGGTGGCCGGCGATATTAACGCTTTCATTGATGACACTATGGATTTTGACCTTTGCAAGAAAGATGACAAAGGCACCGTTTACTTAGTGAATGAGGTTAGCGCGAAAATCACTTTTACCAGCGGCCGACTTGCTGGGCAGCAATTTGAGCTTGAGGCTAAGAATGGCTATGACCATACGACAAAGAAATTCCGATTGATTCCTTTTACCGACAATCGCGGCCTAACTACTCCGACTGTACCATTTGAGCAAGGTGGCGCATACCCTATTGAGGTAGGAGCGACCTACAAAATTACCGACATATTTTTGCCCGAAAGCTACGAGGAAAATGCTGAGGAAGATTTATGGTATGCCGCTATGGACGATTTCAAGCAGGCTACACAAGCTAAGGCTCAATACAGCCTAACACTGGACCGTTTGTATTTCCTTGAGGCGTTGGAGCGAGGCGTTGATGTTTGCCTTTTCAAAGTGGGCGATTATGCACCTGTGCGTGATACTCGCTTTGGCATAGAGAAACAAATACGCATACAAAAGATTACCCGCAATCTACTTTTGGAGCAGGATTATCAGCTCACGCTCTCCGATACGACTGCAATTTCAATCTCGACCCAGACCGTTCTCTCTGTTATCGACCATGAGCGGATTATAAATAACAACCGCCTACGGGACCTTAACAAAGCCCGCCGCGGGTGGCGCACCACCGAGGACTTACGCAATATGGTGTATGACACGGACGGCTTTTTTGATGTTGATAACATTCGCCCCAACTCTATTGACACAAATATGCTCACTGTCGGCTCAAAGAGCCAGCAGTTTGTGTTGACGGGTGTAATACTCCAAGCCAATGTAAACGGCAACCCAAATAACTTTGCCGCCTCCGCCGGCATATTATCACACCTTACGATTGACCCAAGCCGAATAAGGGCATGGCAAATGGGCGCACTCACATTTGAATTGCCAAGCAATGCCGGATATTATCTCTTTGCCAAATGCTCTAAGACTGGAGAGAGTGGCACATGGATAATGACCCAGACGCAATATAAGTTTGAGCCGACCGATGACCCAAACAATTACTATTTCCTTGTGGGTATTCTTTCAACGCTCTACGCAGATGACAACTTCCGTGATTTCACAACCACTTATGGATTTACGCGCATAAACGGCAATACTATAACCACGGGGCGCATTATTACGAGTGATGGAGAGTGCTATCTGGACTTAGACGGTAATAAATTCCGCATAGGCGATAGGTCAAGTTCTATCGATTGGAATGTGAGCCGAAACAACACTATAACTCTCAAAAACGTAAGTGTTATTAGTGAGAGTGGCGATGTTGCACCGTTGGGCGTATATCGTGGCGTATGGAACGTCAATTACACATACTACAAGAATGATGAGGTAAGCTATACCGATGAGAAAGGCGCGATTGCAACCTATCGTTACATTCACAATACACCGACAAAAGGTCACAAGCCTACTGAATCTGTGTATTGGGAAGTTGCGGCAAAGGGCATAGACGGGGTTAATGGCGCGGGTAATAAATTGGTATACCGCTATGGATATGATAAGCCAGCAAAGCCAACGGGAATAGACCCTAACCCCACGGGCTGGAGTGATACCCCCGATAATGACACAATCAAAGTCACACATGGCACAGCTTTCACCCTCAAGGATGGCTATTATAAATCTCCGGCTGTCGCGGCCAATGGCATATCGACAAACAGGCTTACATTTACTACAAGCAAACCAAACCAACTACTCGCAATTGAGCTATGGGCTTCAAGTGAAAGTGGCTTTGACTTCGTGCTTGTTGGCAAACTTGACACCGAGGGGCTTACCAGAACTGCAAACTATTTCGACCGCATTAGTGGTGATGAGGTTAAGAAAGTTGTATATCTACCTATCCCCACAGCCGGCACACATTTCGTTGATGTAGCTTACGCCAAAGACAGCTCCAATGAGAGATTTAATGATTGCGGACGTTATCGCATTGTCACCCCTCAAAATTGCTGGATGTCGGTTGGAACAATCGGCTCTGATGGAAAAATCGTATCTTGGAGCGACCCTGTGCCATTCTCTATTGACACTCCCGATGTGGAGCGCATATATCGCCTTATGGGTAGCGAAACGACCCCTGCAACTCCGGGTAGTGATGCTTATGTTGATGACTATGTACCACCGCTTACTACCGAAACACACATTGTCGGCAAGGAGTACAAGCGTGGCGATGTCGTTATTGGTGCTGATGGTAATTATTATGAATGTGTTGTAACCACAACAACCGAAACTCCAATAGCCAAGAGCGGCCAGTTTTGGATTATATCTGTGGATTGGAGTATTCGCAAGGGTTGGTCTGATAACCCAACAGGAGTAACAAATGCCTACCGATACGAATATGAAAGTGTTCGTAAAAAGAAAGATGGTAAATGGGGCGCGTTTTCTACACCTGTGTTATGGATGGTGTTGCCATTGAACGGAGAAAAAGGCGATGACGGAAAGAATGGCGATTTTACCGAATATCGCTATGCTGTGAGTGGCGGCAAGTTATCGCATGGAAAGGCATTTACCGCCAGCGATAGAAACCCCGGCAGTGACTGGACAACTGTAATGCCCTCTGTTGGCAGCTTGCAATATCTTTGGCTCACTACTGCAAAAATCAATGGAGAAACCAATGCCTTGAGGGCGAATTGGACTACTCCGATTCGTGTAACCCCCTATGATGGTGTGGACGGTACTCCGGGTAAAGATGGTGATGTTGGTCCCGCTCTTGTATTTCGTGGCATATATAGTAGTTCAAAATCATACGTTGGCTCTGATAAACGTGTTGATGTCGTAAAGTACAATAATCATTATTATGTTGCTCGTACTGATGCGGGAACATTTTATAACGTATTGCCAACAAACACAGCGAAATGGAATGATTTTGGAGCGGAGTTTGAAGCAATAGCTACCGGGTTCTTATTTGCTGAAAATGCCAATATCGCAAATCTTATTTTTCGCAATGAAAGACTTGAAAGCCAAAGCCAGACAAACGGTGTTCCTAATTTCTTTCTTGACGGATTAAAGAATATCGCCTCATTTGGAGCAGGAAGCGCAGTCTTTGACGGAGCAAGTGCAAAACTTGGTTGGCTAAATATCGTAGGTCGAGAATTGCTCGGTTTTGATGATGACGGTATTCAACGATTAAGACTTACTCCAAGCTCTTTGCCAAGTGTTGGTGGTGCTTCCAGTCATGAAGATGTAATTATCAAAGCTACTGGAGGCGATGCAACATATACAGGCACAACTAATTGGGAGGTGAGCTTTGAGGAAGATGTCTGGTGCTATTATGGGCGTGATGACCATGAAGATGATATGCACGATTCCTTATACGCCTATATTGAATTTGATATAGCTGAAGATAACACATTGTTAGACCTAAGTAGTATTCAATTCAGTTGTGGTGTAAAACGCACAAATTCCACACAATACGAATGGTTAGATTGCTCTTTATCGGCAACGGCTTTTCTAAAAGTAGGTACTCAATGGCAAACAATTGGCAGTGTTTCTCTCAAAGATAGTAGCACGGCAAAGATAACCATACCCAAGAAAGGTCGTATAAAAGTGTCGTTCAATGGAACAATAGACCAAACGCTATATACCGATTATAGCGGTAAATTTACCTTTGCGACACAAGCTATTTGGGCTATCACGGCAAAAACCGAAATGATTATTGCTAAAGATGGCTTCATGGCAATATACAACGCTAATTATCTACGAATGCACTCTACCGATGGATTAGCGGTGAAAATAGGTAACTACCACTTTCGAGTAACGAGTAGTGATATTTCCGTTTCCAAAAACGGGACAAGTTGGACTAAACTAATAACGTAACAATGAGCTGGATTACTGAAAGCAACCGCCTCAAGCATTTTCTTTACGCTATACCATGCGCTATTATCCTCACTATTCTCTTTGTCGGTGGACTTGCCGCCGGCATGGAGTTTAAGGATAAGGCGCATGGTGGAGTGTGGGATTGGCTTGACCTCTTAGCCACAATATTAGGCGGTATTGTGGGGCAAATGCTTCAAATGGCAATTATTTATATCCTAATATGTGTTCTATGAACACATTATTTTGTATATTTGCAGTTGAATTTACCCAGTTAACAATATGGAAGATGTAAGAATAGTAGCAAAGGGTCGTATAAAAGACCTCTCCAAAGGCTTTCGACTACCCGAAAGTCTGCCATTCTCTATCTACCTACGTTCCAAAACGGGTGTTGTTGAGAATGATACTCTCATACAATGCCGCCTTATTTGTGACAAGGAGATAGGCGATTTCCCCGTGCCTGTGGGTGATTGGACTCCCGGTAAGATTGTGGCTTTGCCCCCCAACGCAATCGACACCGCCAAATATGAGATTTATTGGGGTGCAAGCGATAACCCCTATTAAACCGTAACACTATGGGCTTAATCTTAGGCAGCGGCTCCACTAAGCCGCAATACCCCTACGATATGTGGTATGGTGTGCAAGGCGATTTTACCAGCAAGGACTATAAGCTCACTCGCATTGGTAATATGGACTTGCACCGCACACTACCTATCCAGAAAAAGCTGAGGCGTTTCGTGGAAAACACGGACGGCTCCGTTAAATACTATCTCCACCAGAACGATTCCCGTAAAAAGGATTCTGGTGCAACTGCAAAGCTCGACACCACGGATGGAAACGTGATGTTGGAAAAGCCCGAATACTTTTGCCGCTTTGAAGTTGAGGGTACAAGGTGGGCTATGTGCATTTCTGAATATGCTTTGCCCGGATTTGTACGCATGAGCCGTAAAACACTATCTCCGTGGTGTGCCACAATCGACATTGCTAACTCTATTGCTGTTTCCGGTTGCTGGCTCCAGTGGGGCGCAGACGATGAGCTTTTGCGTGATGCGAATGGCTTCATTTCCTTACTCCCCAACGCGGCTAATTTCCGTGGAGGTAATGGCGCGGGCGCAGCGGCCAAAGACGGCAAATACAACTCTCAGCTCGGTATGCCTCGCACGTCAATCTCAAAGGCTGGAGCGCGGCCATTTTGCAAGAATGGCACTCACTTAGGCGTTGCTCGTGCCTATATGGAAATCGGTTGGCTCCAGCGTATCGAATATGCCTCGCTCCATTGCCAAGACGCATACAACGAAACGCTTACAGCCGATGGCTTTCATCAAGGCGGCTTAGGTAGCGGTCCCGTGGCAAATGCCGACCAATGGAATACATGGGGCGGTGGCTATTATCCGTTTGTGCCTTGTGGAGTTACTGCACCGCTCGGTAACAACACCGGCCGCATATCCTACACTATTAAGGGGTGGACCGGCGGCGATAAGGTGGTACAGTGCCTCTCTTATCGCGGGCTTGAATTACCCTATGAATATCTTTGGCTGCTTGCCGATGACTTGCTTGTTCACTGTTCACCCGAAACAGCCGATGCCCCCGGACATTGCACAGCTTACGGTTGCACAGACCCTACGAAATTCGCCTCACCAAGCGATACGGCAACCTCTATTCCAGACGGATATGTTCCTATCACAGAGTTGCCTACTACTGAGGGCTATATCTGGAATTTTGGCTTTTCGTATGATGGCTTTACACTACCTACAAGTGTAGGTGGTGCTTCGAATCAAGGAATGTGCGATTATTTTTGGCGCATAGCAAAAGCAACCGCTAATGGTTGGTACGGTGCCCTCCTGTCTGCATATGCGTACCATGGCGCGCATGCGGGTTTCGGTTCTCTGGATGCGAATCGTCGTAGCTCGTGGACGCGTGCGTATGGGGCGTTCCGCTTGTGCCGTTTTTAACGGACTGCAAACCAACGGTACACGGAGCAACGAAAATATTATCAATTAAACACATAAGACAATGGAATAAAACGAATTAACGCAAAACGAAATACGGGTGTCGGCGGTCAGGGGTGCCCTCCTGTCTGCCAATGCGAACAATGGCGCGAATGCGGGTTTCGGTTATCTGAATGCGAATAATCGTAGCTCGTGGACGAATGCGAATGGGGCGTTCCGCTTTTACCGTGGTTTCGACTTTCTTGAATAAGATATTTCCAGACTGTTGACCGCCGACACCTTACCTCTTGGTAAAAAAATAGTGATTAAGACAGTGTGAGTAGGAAATCCAAAGCTCTGTTTTTGACTAACGGCACAATGAGCGACAAACCGCATACATACCTCTCCCAATACTCCGACTTTGAGGATTGCGGGCTTTATATTGGTAACACAAGCAAACTCTTTTGCTCGCCGACCAAAAAGCTACGCAATATATACTGGCTGCTTTATACCAATGACAACCTTTGCTCTGCACAATACAAGGCACAGAAAGGCAAAGGCGACCATTCCGACATAAAGCGGTTCAATGGAAACATATTGGAGAATATGTACGCTCTTTGGTATATGTTAAGATATGAAACGTATAAGCCGGGCGAATATCGCACAAAGAAAATCCACGACCCGAAAGAGCGCGAAATAATGATTGCGCCGTTCTTTCCAGATAGGATTATACATCATTGCATTATAAACGTGTTGGGGCAACACTGGACCCACATTTTTATAAAGAATACATACTCTTGCATTAAGGGGCGCGGCACCCACAAATGTATGCTTGATGTGCGACACGCCCTTATGCGTGATAAGAAAGGCACTCGAATGTGCCTCAAGACGGACATTAAGAAATGCTACGACAACATAGACCATGCCGCACTCAAATTGATTATCCGCATAACCATTGCAGATGAGCAACTTTTGAGGCTGTTAGATAAGATTATTGATAGCAACGGTAAAGAAAAAGGTTTGCCAATCGGCAACTACACAAGCCAATATCTCGCCAATCTCTATTTCGCATATTTCGACCACTGGGTTGTTGAGGAGTTGGCGGCGTTGGTTAGGCGGCTTTTCGGGTGCAAGCTCTATTATTTCCGCTACATGGACGATATGGTGTTTCTCTCTGAAAGTTCGGAGGCACTGCATTTCGTTCTCGATATGGCAGGGCTTTATCTGGCGGCTGAGTTAAAAGTGGAGTTCAAAAAGAATTGGCAGATTTTCCCGGTTGATGATAGGAGCATTGACTATGTGGGTTTCAAACAAAATCACCACGGAGTTTTGATGCGCAAGAGCATACTTTTGAGATTTTATAAGAAATCTATCAAGGTTGCACGAAACAATCCTATCCACAACGAAACGGACATAAAGCATCTGTTCCCGTCTGAATATGGCTGGGCGTTAAGATGTAGTGAGCAACATAAACAAAACATCTTTAATACCGTAATTCAAAATGGACAAAAGTATTTTATCAATCGGGCTGCTCTCGCAGACGCGCCCGCAAGTAATTGACCCCTACAACAACGGTCAAGGTACAGTTCTCTACAACCACAACATTGTTGAGGTTGATGTGGTCGAAGATGAAATGGGTGGTGTAACCGTTACCGATGACCCAAAGACTGCAACCGGCAAACGCTATCAGTATGACAGCCTCCGCGTGGAATATCCTACCACAGCCGACAACATTTTCAGCACCTTGCTTTCGGCAAAGTACCCCGCTAACACTGAGAGCAAACTGGTAAACGAATACCAAAGCGCAGTGCTGGGGCTACTCCCCGATGATTACAAAAAGCCCTACGAGGCTTTCCTCAAAGACCGCCTTGCTATCCGCAATATGGTGGATAGCGATTGTAGCACCCTTAATATCCCGATAGACTTATGAACGATGAGTATGTAGAGGATTTCGTTGAGGACGAATCCGCCGCCGGCTCCGACCTTTTCGATTGCGACTATACCCCGATTGACGCAGTTATCAACGAGGTAACGATGTTCACCGGGTGTAAGACAATGGCAACCGAGAATGGCGACCGCCTACTTATCGCCTATGGTGAGGGCGCGGCTAAATCCGCGTTTTTCACCGATAGCAAAAAGCTAAGGAATGTATTTTGCAATACAAACCGTCGTTTTCCTTTTCGCGCAGTTATCAAGGTGGTAAGCTATGGCAATATGTTTGGTTTTAACGTGTTTGCCCCTAACACGGAGATAACCACCGCTGACCGAGATAATTTCTCTTTCTACAAACGAGGTAAAAAGCGAGGCCGATGACAGACGAAGCAATGACAGTAGCCCACGGCATAAGCGAATTAGGCATGATGGCTATCACTGCCGCCTTTTTCCTTTTGCTCTCCGCTCTATTATGGGTGGCTTGTTTCCGTTGGTTTAAGTCTATCATCGACAACATGATTAAGGGCAATACCCAAATGGTAAACGACCTACTTGTAGAAACCCGGAAACAAAATGATATGCTCACAGACATATCCGAGGGCTTGCGTCCCGAAACGCAGCTTAGAATAAAGCACACAACCGGCGTGTTCTTTGACCTTGCCATTGAAAAGGTGTGTCGCATAATAAAGAAAGTGCGTGAGGAAAACCACATTATAGATAAGGACGCTACACGCACCAAAATACACACGCTCATACTTAATATCCATGAGGACAGGAATAGTCGCTTTGACTGTTTCAACTATCGTGGAAAAAAGCTATCCTCATACATAAACCCGGATTGGGTGGAATGGGTGGCTGAGGTTGTAGAGCGTGAAGTATATAGCGACACCATAAATCACGGACGCGCCTACACCAATGTGCAAGCTGTTTATGAGAGAATAAAAATTGATTTTTACCACAGAATGAATCACGAATGAAAATCTTAATAGACAACGGCCACGGTGCCGACACAAAAGGCAAGCGTAGCCCCGATGGGCGATTGCTTGAATACAAGTATGCCCGCGAGATTGCGACCCGCATAGAAAGCGAGCTTAAAGCGCGTGGGTATGACGCGCAGCGCATAGTAACCGAGGAATCTGACATAGCCCTCGCTGAACGCGCCCGCCGAGTGAATGAAATATGCGGCAAGTTTGGTGCCGCCAATGTTATCCTTATATCCGTACACTGCAACGCCGCCGGCAATGGTTCTTGGCTAAAAGCTGGTGGCTGGTGTGCTTACACAAGTAAAGGACAGACAAAGGCCGACCCCCTCGCAACCGCTCTCTACAATGCCGCCAACGAAGCTCTTGCAGACTACATAGCGGACTTCCCAAATCGTAAGGCCGCCGGTGATTATGACGGCAAGCAGCGTCCTATCCGTACCGACATGACGGACGGAGACCCGGATTTTGAGGAGGCTTTTTACATTCTCCAAAAGACCAAATGCCCTGCCGTCCTTACAGAGAATCTTTTCCAAGACAACAAGGCCGATGTGGACTACTTGCTATCCGAGCATGGCAAAAGCTCTATCGTTGCGCTCCACGTTGAGGGCGTAGTAAAATACCTTAAATCCATAGGCCGATGAAAGGGTGGATAGCAGCCATTATAATGGGGTTGTGTCTTATGCTAATTTCCGTATGCGCTACCAACAAAAAGCTCACAAGCGAAAATGAGCGTTTGACCGCCAACAACACGTCCCTAATGGAAAGAGCCGACTACTACGAAACCGAAGCCGGCAAGTCTGCCGCCTCAGTTCAAAAGTTGGAGCTTACCTATTCCGAGCTGGAGCGCAATTATCAAGACGTTTGCCAGACGGCACACGACTTGAATATAAAAGTAAAACGCTTACAAGCCGCCGCCACGACTGCAACGCAGACCGAGGTTAAGGTTGTTACTGAAATCCGGGACAGCATTGTATATCGTGATGGATTGCTTGATAGCCTCAAGGTGCTAAGGTGGCAAGACCCGTGGGTTAACGTTGCTGGAGAAATCCGGGGGCGTGATGTTGAGCTTGATGTTGTTTCTTGTGACACTATCAAGCAGATTATCCACCGGGTACCGAAAAAGTTTTGGTTTATCAAGTGGGGGTGCAAAGCTATCCGGCAAGAAGTAGTAAGCACCAATCCACATACCAAAATAACTTATACTGAATATATCGAATTAAAAAAATAATTTTCTTGTAGTAACATTTATAGTTAGAGATAGGGGGAGGCCGTGAGGTTGCCCCTTATTTTTTTTGATACCATTATAAAATATATAATGCGTTTGGTCGTTACAAAAATAAGAGCTAACTTTGCACTACCGATTCTTGTAATCGGTGTTGCAAAATAATCCCCGTTAGCTCCAAAAAGGCGCGGGGATTTTAGAATTTAAGCACAAATTCTACAATAGTTCTACAAAATGCCGATTTAACCTCGTATCTGGTTGATAGTCAAAGTTGAGTTAGGAGTTTCCTAAACTTTAGATAGGAGTTCGATTCTCCTCGGAGGTACAATAATATTCTCTGACAGTGGGAAAGTTTTCGCAATATAAAGTTCAGCTCGCATCTCTCAACGACGGGCATTACGAACAAGATTTTGAGTGTGGATCGGAGTTCTTCAAAAATATGGAGAACCCTGACATTATAGCATCAGACGTGCACGTGCATCTCGACCTTGAGAAGAAAAACGACTCATACGACTGCACATTCACTTGCAAGGGGCTGATGCAAGTGCCGTGTGACCGTTGTCTTGACCCTATAGACATCGACGTCGACACCACCTACCACATCACCGTGAAATATGGCGAGGACTATAACGACGAGACCGACGACCTTCTCATCATTCCGCAGAGCGACACTTATATCAACGTGGCGTATATGCTCTATGATACCCTCGTCCTTACAATTCCTCTTCGCCACGTGCATCCGCTCGGAAAATGCAACCGCGCAATGGCCGCCGCGCTCAGCAAGCACCGTTCGATCGGCGTGGACGACACTGACGAGGATTTCGATGACGTCAGCGAACAGATCGACTCTGAAATAGAGACCGAATGATCATCACCCTCTTCTCTTTTTAAAGACAAAAATAATTACTAAAAAAACTATAGAACAATGGCACATCCTAAACGAAGACAATCGCATACCCGCACCGCAAAACGTCGCACTCATGACAAAGCCCTCATCCCCACACTCGCCATCTGCCCTAACTGTGGCGCTTGGCACGTATATCACACTGTGTGCGGTGAATGTGGTTACTACCGCGGAAAGCAAGTTATCGAGAAAGCTAACGTCTGATCCGGAAACATGGAAGTCGGATCCGGCTTCTTATTCCGCAAACAAATCATCTGGCAGACTCCACCGGAAATAAAATCGGTGGAGTCGCCTACATTTAATCTATAGTTCATTTCTTAGCAGCCATTATGGTAAACGCAAAAATCAGCGGTATCGCATCATACGTCCCGGAGGATATCCTCGACAACGACATGCTCTCCAAGATGGTCGACACCAACGATGAGTGGATCACCACTCGCGTCGGCATCAAGGAGCGCAGAATCCTGAAGGATGATTCCAAAGGATCAAGTTTCCTCGGCATCAAGGCTGTCGAAAAACTTCTCGCGTCTACATCCGTAAAACCGGAAGAAATCGACCTCCTTATCTGTGCCACGTCAAATCCCGACTACCGATTCCCCTCGACAGGTTCGGTAATCGCTCACGAAACCGGGCTATCCAATGCCTATTCCTACGACATTCAGGCGGCTTGCGCCGGATTTATCGTAACCCTCCAGGCGGCAAGAGCCTACATACAGAGCGGACTTTACAAGAAGGTGATCGTGGTCTGCGCTGAAAAGATGTCGAGCATGACCGACTATCAGGATCGTGCCACTTGTCCTCTTTTCGGCGATGCAGCGGCTGCCGTGCTCGTGGAGCCCACCGAGGAGAATGTCGGTATAATCGATGGTGAATTCCATATCGACGGCACAGGTCTCCCTCATCTCCTGATGAAAGCCGGAGGTTCGGTAAAACCGGCTTCTATCGAGACCGTGGAGGCACGCGAACACTATATATACCAGGAGGGACGCAACGTCTACAAGAATGCCGTGCAGGATATGCTCTCTTCAACCATCTCGGTCATGAAGAAGAACAACCTTACCGTTGATGAGATTGATTGGCTCGTGCCTCATCAGGCAAACCTCCGCATTATCGAGGCTGTTGCCGGAAGAACGAAGATTGATGAGAGCAAGGTGCTTATCAACATACAGCACTATGGCAACACTTCCGCTGCATCAATCCCCCTCTGCCTTGATGAATATAAGCATAAGCTCAAGAAAGGGGATAAGGTCATGATGACTGCTTTCGGTGCCGGATTCACCTGGGGTGCTATGTATATTATCTGGGCTTTCGACTCCTGATAAGTCCCCGGATGAAAGATCTATTCTACGGGTCAATGGATTTCTCTTTTCCATCGACCCGTTTTTTTCTTACCGCGTAATCGTATGCTTCCACCATCATACTTGAACCCCTACAGCGGCTGAGGCGTTTATCTTATAGGCAATTTTGGTTGCCCGGCACGGATCCCCCCTCAAGGCAGGACCGACCTTAACTCTAAAATTTATCAATTATGGAAGAAGCTAACAAAGATATCCCTCAGTCTCATAAAGCGGGATTCGTAAATATTGTCGGAAACCCAAACGTAGGCAAGTCTACCCTTATGAATGATCTTGTCGGCGAAAGGATATCTATAATTACATCTAAAGCACAGACCACCCGACACCGTATTATGGGCATTGTCAACACTCCCGAATATCAGATCGTATATTCCGATACCCCGGGCGTGCTGAAACCTAAATATAAACTTCAGGAATCAATGCTCGAGTTCTCTGAAGGAGCACTGACGGATGCCGATATCCTTCTTTACGTCACCGACGTAATCGAAAATCCAGAGAAAAATAAGGATTTCCTCGACAGAGTGGCAAAAGAGGATGTGCCGGTGCTTCTCGTCATCAATAAGATTGATATGCTGAAGGGTGACGGTGAGCTTGAAAAACTTGTTGACCAATGGCACGAACGCCTGCCGAAAGCGGAGATCTTCCCGACAAGCGCACTCGAGCATTTCAATGTTGACAACCTCAAACGTCGTATCGTGGAGCTTCTGCCGCCGTCTCCTCCATTCTTCGGCAAAGATGCCCTCACCGATAAACCCGCGCGTTTCTTCGTCACTGAAATAATCCGCGAGAAGCTCCTCCTCAACTACGATAAGGAGATTCCATACAGCACGGAGGTGCTCGTAGAGAAATTCGAGGAGAAGGAGAACTCAATCCATATCATGTCGGTGATCTATGTGGAGCGCGACTCTCAGAAAGGGATTCTCATCGGTAAAGGTGGAGAGAAAATAAAGAAAATAGGGATCGAGGCACGTCACGATATTGAGAAATTCTTCGGTAAGAAGGTTTTCCTTGAAATCTTTGTGAAAGTAGAGAAAGACTGGCGCAACAGGGAGAACAAACTCCGCGCATTCGGATATATCGAGTGAGTCTGATGGAATCAGACAATTATCGGTCTTAAATTTCCAACAAACATTATAATGAGCAGATTAGTAGCAATAGTAGGGCGGCCGAACGTAGGTAAATCCACCTTGTTCAACCGTTTGACGCAGACCCGCAGCGCAATCGTCGACAATACTGCGGGCACCACACGCGACCGCCAGTATGGCATGGTCGAATGGTGTGGGCAGGAATTCTCAATTGTCGACACGGGTGGATGGGTGGTCAACTCCGAGGATATCTTCGAGGAGGAGATCAACAAACAGGTGCAGATCGCCATTGAGGAGGCGGACGTGATTCTATTCGTGGTCGATGCATCCACCGGAGTCACCGATCTCGACGATCAGGTGGCGGCTATACTCCGGCGTTCAAAAAAACCGGTCATTCTCGTTGCAAACAAGGAGGATATCGGCGACGCCCGATTCAATATCCCGGAGTTCTATTCCCTTGGATTGGGCGACCCGGTTGAGGTGTCGTCTGCCAATGGTAGCGGCACAGGCGACCTCCTTGACAAGGTGATAGAGGATATGCCCGAACCGAAAGAGGAGGAGAAACCGGAAGAGGATGTGGCTAAATTTGCAATCGTAGGGCGTCCTAATGCCGGAAAATCATCTCTCATCAATGCTTTCATTGGCGAGGAGAGGCATATAGTGACCGACATCGCAGGCACCACACGCGATTCAATATATCACCGATACAACAAATTCGGCTTTGATTTCTATCTCGTCGATACCGCCGGCATACGAAAGAAGCAGAAGGTCAATGAGGATATTGAGTATTATAGCGTGATACGCTCCATCCGCTCAATAGAGGCAAGCGATGTCTGTATCCTTATGATTGATGCAACAAGGGGCATAGAGAGCCAGGATGCCAACATATTCGGACTAATACAGAAGAATAGGAAGGGGCTCGTGGTGTGTGTCAACAAATGGGATCTTGTGGAGGATAAGTCTGAGAAGGCGCAGAGAAGCTTTGAGAACGCTATCAGACAGCGTTTCGCTCCGTTTACTGACTTCCCCATTCTCTTCACCTCCGCAATCACGAAACAGAGGATATTCAAGGTGCTGGAGACCGCTATCGACGTATTCAAGAACCGCAGACGTATAATCCCCACCTCGCAGCTCAACACCTACATGCTTGAGCAGATAGCGATAACGCCGCCCCCAAGCAACAAGGGTAAGTTTGTGAAGATTAAATACGTCACTATGCTCAAGGATGCCGTGATTCCCACGTTCATATTCTTCTGCAACCTGCCGCAGTGGGTGAAGGAGCCTTACCGCCGCTTCCTTGAGAACAAGATACGCGAAAAATGGGACTTCCACGGAACCCCCATCGCCATCTTCATGCGTGACAAATAAGTTTATAGTTTATAGATAAAAAAGGGAAGGTGCATCCGCTAATCCGGCTGCACCTTCCTTTTTATTCTGTCATTTCTGAATCGCGCAATGACTATCTTGACCTGCAGCTATCATTTCGCCTTCAGGTGAAGCACTCGTGAAGCGTATTCCGTGCGTTTGTGATAGTCTATATCGTGGGATGATGGCATCTCCAGACCGTTGTCCATAAGGAAGCGGCCTGTAAATTCCTTACCCTCGCAGCGCATAGGGCTCTTGTCAATGCGGTTTAGCTCAGTGACCACGTATGTCTTATCGGGGTCAAGACCTGCCAGACGGATCTTCGGGAGCTGCTGGTTGACGAAAGCCTCCGTTTTCCACCAGTAGAAGACTGCCTCATCCTTCTCAGGCGACACCATCATCATTGAGGCAGCACCTTTCCCATCATACGGGGAGAGAAGACGGTAGATATCGCCAAATTGAACGACGGGGCGTATCTGCTTGTATTCGCTGATAGCCTTACGGCATATATCCTTATCCTCCTCGCTCATATCCTTGGGCTGTATCTCCATGCCGAGACGTCCGCTCATTGCCACGTCTATCCTGTATTTTATAGGGATTGACCGGCGCGTCTGATGATTTGGGGAGGCACTGATGTGGGAAGCCATTGCCAAGGGTGGGAAGAAATAGCTGTGGCCCCATTGCAGATACACTCTCTGAAGGGCATCCGTGTCGTCACTTGTCCAGAACTCATCAAACCAGGGGAGGAAGCCATAGTTGGCACGTCCGCCGCCGGCACCACACGCCTGTATGGTGATGTCGGGATATTTCGCACGTATCCGGTCGAGCACTTTGGCAAGACCCTTATGATAGTCGATGTAGAGATGGCTCTGGTTGTCGGATGTCTGATACTGCGAACCATGGTTCATGACGGGTGCATTAGCGTCCCACTTGATATAGTCAAGACCGGGATAATTGGTCAGGAGTGTGTCGACCACCTCAAACACTATATCCTGCACTTTCGGATTGGCGAGGTCAAGCACCATCTGTGTGCCTCCGCGACCCATCACCGGCTCACGGTTGGCTGCCTTGATGATATATTCGGGATGCTTCTCATAGAGGCGTGATTTGGAATTTACCATCTCCGGCTCTATCCATATTCCGAATTTTATGCCGTTCTTCTCAGCCGTATCTATAAGCCCCTGGATGCCGTGGGGAAGTTTCTCCGTGTCGACAATCCAGTCGCCGAGTGCCGTGTCGCCACCTTTGCGCGGATACTTGTCGCCAAACCATCCGTCGTCCATGACAAACAACTCACCACCCATCGATGCTATGTCGTTCATCATCTGGCTCATGCCCGCCTCATTGATATTGAAATATACACCTTCCCAACTGTTGAGAAGCACCTTGCGCGGTGTGTTGCCGTGAGCTATCATGTGGTTGCGTCCCCACTTGTGGAAATTACGGCTTGCGCCACTGAGTCCCTCCTTTGAGAAGGTCAGGGCAAGGTGAGGGGTGGTGAATGTCTCCCCCTTCTTAAGATGGTAGGCGGAATTCTCCTCATTGATTCCGGCAAAGAAGAGATGATGATCGCCGGAATTGGTGTCGAAGCGTAATTTGTAGTTACCGCTGTAGGCGAGAGCCGCGCCTATCACGCGCCCTGTGTTCTCCTGCGGTTTGCCGTCGAGAGATATCATCACCTCACTGTGGGCGGAATGGGAGTTACGCACGCCGTCCTTATTCTGTATCACCTTCATGCCGTGGGTCAGTGGCTCCGTCTCGATACGCCCCTCATTACCCCATGATCCATATAGCGATGAGAGCCAAACGTCGCCAACGCGTATCGGGAGATGACCGGAAGCGAATTGGGTCAGGGTGACGTTACCTTTCTCCTTGTTGGTGATTTCCGACCATGTCTCGATCACGTCCTCACCCGGATATGTCTTGTAGTTCAGTTTCACAGTGACAGGGTAGACCTTATCCTGAAGAGTGACAGTGGTTATGTCAGCCCCGTCGGTTGAAGTCCTCTCGATGTCTGCCACTTCCATATCAAGCGTCATATTGCCGTCGGCATGCGTCATGGCAAGCGCGGATTCATTATAGGGGTGGAGACCATATACGGGATACGCGTTCTGCGCCCACATACCGCTGTCGCCGAAAGAATTCATCTCATTGTCGGAAAGGGCGGCACCATAATACATTATATAGAGCGGTGAGCCCTTTGAGCCGTCAAGCACCATGGAGGTTGACGGAGTAGAGATATGGATGCGTTCTGCCGAGCATTCAAGCCCTCCGGTAAGTGCCGAAAATAGCATCAGTGAAACCGGTGCCAGCAATCCGGGAATAGAAAATTTTGGTTTTGTTTTCATGTGTTATTGATTTTGTATCTTATTTTACATCGTTCCAGTTGTCGGTGCGGAACGGTGCGGCGGGAATGCCGAAAGTGTTCTGAAGGTTCCCCTTGATGAAGTTGCGGAAGGCATATCTGACAGCCACAGGATTCTTCACCTCATCCGACCATACGCGCACCTCCCCCTTCGGGTTGTCGGAAGTGTGTGCCCTTGCCGGATGAAACACCCTGTCTTCTCCGGCAATCTCAAACCCTACGATGGGTCCGTGCGACCAGGGACCGACCCCCTTGTCAGCATTGTCCATCTTCAGTATTATCTTCCCGTCTTCCACTCTGAAAGAGTTCAGGCGGGGAGCCTTTGCCTCAAATCCACCCATATTATACGTCTGCAACAATGCAAGGGCGGCGAGACGCTGTCCCACTTCCGATTTGCGGCTTGGATGAATCATATATTCCTCACCCAAGTCGGTCGTGGTCGCCATCCCTGAATTAGGTATGAGATCGAGAGCCTGCTCCTGAGCCTCCACGAAGAGAGGGCAGCTGATCTCACGTGAGCCATCGTAGATGAAAGGGGCTATCTGCACGTAATAGAAGGGCATAGAGCCGTCGGTGTCGCCCCAATCCTTTCTCCATCTCTCCACGAGCTTGGCAAGGAGCTTGGCATAATCGTGATAGTCCTTGCGGTTGGACTCCCCCTGATACCAGATGAATCCTTTCGCCTTGAAATCCCTTATCGGGGCGATGATTCCGCAATACATCTCACTCGGCTTGCACCAATGGTTGGAATGTTTCTCCTCGAATCCCTTCTCGTCTGTTGCCTCCCTCAGTGCGTCGAGCGGCATCCAAGCCTCCACGCGTGTGTCGCCGAAATCTGCGGCTATCAATCCTATGGGGATATCGGTTGCCTCAGCGATATTGTTGCCGAAGAAATACCCTACAGCTGAAAATTCCGCTGCTGACTGTGGGGAACATACAAGCCATTCCCCTCCGCAATCCTCTTTCTCATCATCGTATGAGCGCACCCTGTCAACGGTAAAGAAGCGCAGGTTATCCCTCTTCTGCGATGCTTTCATTATGTGGTCAAGAGAATCGTCCACAGGCTGGGAGGTGAATCCTGATAGAGGCATCTCCATATTGCTCTGTCCCGCACATATCCATACGTCGCCGCTCAATAGGTTGTCGAGAGTCAGCGGCTCTCCGTCGGATATTGTGATGGAGAGTGGAGTGAAGGAGGCCGGAGGAGTCCTGACAGATAGTGTCCAGTTACCCTCCGCATCGCTCTTGGTAGACACTTTATTCTTATCCCACGATGCTGAAAGGGTCACTTTTGTATTTGGCGATGCCTTACCCCACAATTTGAAATCAGAGTTCTGCTGCACCACCATATTACTCCCTATGATATGGGGCAATTCTATTGCCGGATAGGCTGCAAATGAAGCTGCAAGGAGTGAGGCTGTAATGAAAAATGTTCTCATTCCCTATTACTATTTTTTCTTGGAATCTTTCTTATTACTCTTGAAACGTTCGGGAACCTTGCTGAAAATCTTCTTTATGCGATCCATATCGAATTTCTTCGTGCGGTCATAGTTATATATTCCGTTCTGCTCCTGCTCCACATCAGTGAGCTGCGTGTAGCAATAGCCCGACATGTAGGGTACGGCGAGAATCACGTCGGTCAGGCGTTCAAGACGGTCATACAGTTCCTCCTTTGTGCGTGGGGCATTACCATATCCCCATGAATTGTCGGCAAACTGTGCGCCGTCAATCCATTTGATGCCGCCATATTCATCAATGAAGAATGGCTGACCTCCGTAGGAGATCTCCTTATTCGGGTCAAGCTGAGGATAACGTCCATCCTTAATCACGAAATAATCCGCGAGCTTATCAGGATCCTGTTCGTAGCTGTGCACGGTCCAAAGGTCGGTGATGACATGATAATTGCCACTCGTGTCGTTGATGGGACGGTAATCAAGATGGCTTGTCAGGGTGTAGATATCCTTCACGAAACGGTCATGTTGCTTTGCCTGCTCTGAGTCGCCGGGACGCTCCCAAGTCTCATTGAACGGGGTCCATGCCACTATTGACGGATGATTCCTGTCGCGGATCACGATACTCTCCCATTCCGGAATGAAATTGCGTGCAGCCTCTATCTTATTGGTATTCGCACCCCAGTTTGCAGTCTCGCCCCAAGTCAGATAGCCGAGTTTGTCAGCCCAATAATGGAATCTCTCCTCAAACACCTTCTGATGCAGGCGTGCGCCGTTGAAGCCTGCATCCATGCTCATCTCTATGTCTCGTTTCAGTGAGGCATCATCCGGTGCCGTCCAGATACCCTCCGGATAGAAACCCTGGTCAAGCACAAGACGAAGGAAACATGGCTCGTTGTTGAGATAGAGCTGATCACCCTCCCAATGAATCTTTCGCATACCGCTGTATGAGGAAACCTTGTCGATTGCGTTGCCATCAGCGTCATATACGGTAAGTTCCACGTCGTAGAGGAACGGAGATTCCGGCGACCATGTCTTCACATTCTTTATCGGAAGCTCCAACTTCACCTGGCGCGAAGCCTTCTCCGAAGCACGCGAAACAACCTTGCCACCGTCTCGCACAATAGCCTCCACACTCTGTCCGTTCTCCAGATTACGGAACGACGGCTCTATCACGAATCTCTTATGGTCAAGATCCGGAACGATATACGCAGAAGAGAGCCCGGCATGATCAACCGGCTCCATCCACACTGTCTGCCAGATACCGGTGGTGCGCGTATAGTCACAACCCTGTGAATAAAAATTGCCCGACTGCTTACCACGTGCCTGATTACCACTTCTCTGGTCATCCTCCACTCTCACCACAAGGTCATGCTCCTTCCCGTCTGCCACGTACTTCGTTATGTCATGACTGAATGAGGATGTGCCACCCCAATGATGACCTACAAGATTCCCATCAATATAGACGGCACAGAAATAATCCACGCCTCCGAAGTTCAGCATCACGTCGCGTCCCTGCCAGTCGGTAGGGATCTGTATCTTGCGGTGATACCACATTGCAGGGATGAAATCCACATACGCAACTCCCGACAGACGGCTTTCCGGACAGAACGGCACCGTTATCTTATCCTTGAATCCTTCCGACTTATAGAGATGACGATCCATGCCTGACTTGCCGAAGTCAAACTCATAGGTCCAGTCTCCATTAAGGTTAACCCAATCCGTGCGCTCAAACTGTGGACGCGGATACTCCGGACGCGGCACGGAAGCCGATGCCGTAAACGACATGATCCCCAACGCAATCCCGGCGAATATTCTTGTTATCGTTCGTTTCATAATATTTTTTGATTTGTTTAAAGTTTAGAGTTGATAGTTTATGGTTTATGGTTGATGGTTTATGATAGTTTGGATCTTGTAAAATGACAATAGCCATAACTTCCCCAAACCATAAACCATAAATAAACCATAAACTATAAACTATAAACTATAAACTATAAACCATAAACTATATCCAACTTATTTGACATAGAAAGATGGATCCTCTCCACTGAAGTCATTATCCTCTATTGTCACGTTTACTGCTCTCTCCAGCTTGAAAGTAAATCTATTTTGATGGAAAGCCGGGAAGTCATGGTTATGTATGATTTTATTCCCCTTGAAACGCAAACCGTCAATTGACTTAGCATAAAGGATAGGATTGTCAAATGTCTCGAACACATTGTTCTCAATCACGACACCCTCATGCCCCTCTCCTCCATGGAAATATTTCACCTGTCGCCACAGCTCGGGAATCTCTGGGTAGATGGATATTACAGCCTCGGTAAACTGGAACATATTGGTCAGAGAATTGACAAACCTGTTATTGCGGATTATGACATCGCGGCAGGCTCCCGTTTCATACCAGCCGTTGCAGTCACCGCAAAGAAGGATTGCGGTGCCGGAAGTGTGATCAAACAGATTGTTCTCCACTATCGTCCTCCTTGGTGTGCTGAAAAGCGTGCCACGTGCGCGGTTATTGCGGATTGTATTACCGGCAAAATACACTTCCGGGGTCCATGTAATATTCTCGAGTCCATAGGTCTTTCCACACTCTACCTCCTTCGGCAACGGGGCATTGAAAACAATTTCAAAATCCTTGGCACCATGATAGGTTGGCATATCAACCGGAGTGATTGACTTGATCACATACACCGAATCAAGATTCTCCATAGTGCGAGATCTTATCACCTTGACGGAATCGCCAACCTCTCCCCATTTGAACCCGTAATATCCGGGGCTCAGGTATCTTCCGACAACCGTAGATTCATTCTTACGCTCCACGATACGGAGATAGGAGCCATGTACGTTGATTGCATCATCCATCATACCCTCATACAGACCGTTGACCGACACTATCTTACCTTTGCAGGCGGAGAAGTGGGTGGCATCAGCATTCGAGGTGAAATATCTGGGATCATCATCCCCCCGGAGACATACGCCAAAACCGTCGAGAGTGATGTTCTCTGTCATCTGGGCGATTAGTCCCATCCCCTCACAATAATGCACCTTTACATTGTTGATTTGAGTGTCCTTACATTCATCCACGAAGATACCTGCCGCCGGGCGATGATACCAACGTAGAGCCACCACCGTGCCGGGCACCATCTTGGAATCGGTCCATTTCGGGGATCGGTATAGATCCTTGTCAACCTTTACCACGCTGTCTACCGGATTCCAGATATCGCTCGTCCTGTAGACGATATGACGGGTCTTGCCATCGAAGGCAATCGCTCCCGGAGTCTGAATCTCCCATCCATCCCCATAATTATAGAATTTTCCATCGTCACCTATCCTGAACTTAACCCAAGGAGCAGGACGCCAGACAACCCCGTTACCGTCATTTGACACCACCTCAATCTGTGCAATCTGTGGAGTCTCGAAATCCACACTGAAATTGCGAAGTGTGACTCTCTCAGAACGCACGAGTGCAACGGGGAGAGTATGTCCGGAGAAATAGAAGTCGGCACCATTGCCATCGATGGTGACATCGTTCCAGTCCTCAATCGGGAAACCAACCGTGCGAGGATTCATCTGGCTATGGTTGGAAATGAAATATTCCCTTTCGGCAGTCCCCTTCACCAGAAAATTATATTTACCCTTCTGGAAATTCAGGGTGACAGGGGTTCCGTTATATTTTTTCTTTATCTTCTGGAGAGCCTTCTGAAGTTTGGCACTCTGATTCTCTTTTCTGTCCGGCTTGATTCCATAGTCAGACATATTTATGTCAACAGCCATAGCAGTATTGCCAAACAGCAATGCCATGACAGCGACGAGAAGTGGTAGTCTCATGATGTTACGATTGTTATGGTGTTTTATTTAATTTAAAATACGGATCAGTAGACTTTTCCGTCCGGTTCCTCGCCACGGTTGTTGCCGGGATAGATCTTTATCATCACGACTCCATGAGGCGCAACATTGGCAGTGAACTTCTCCTTCGCCTCCTTCTCCCACACATCCTTCTGACGCCAGAGATCGCGGATCTTCTGCTGACCCCTTATCCCGAAATCAGAGGGGGAGATGACCATGTCAAGGGGGGTGTCGCCATAGTTGAAAAGACCGACCGCCATGCTTCCATCTACCAACGGTTTGGCATATACCACACTGCGGTTATCCTTGAAGAAGGGGAAACCCTGATAACCCAGTTCATCCTGATGCACCTCAATAATCTCATTGTTGCGCAAAAGGCTGAGGGTGAAGTCATCAAGCTGCTGCATATCGCAGCCTAAGAACATCGGTGAAGCAAGTATTGTCCATAAAGACACGTGGGTGTATTGCTCATCGGGAGTCAGACGCGAGTGATGAAGCTCACCATCCCAGCCCACTACGCCGATCACCATCATGTCGGCATCAGCCCAATGACCTGGCACGTTGAATGGTGCCCACTTATCCTGCTGCTGGAATCCGATACGGCTCATGTTGCCCCAGGTGTCGCGGATATCCCCGGTCGTGCGGTAACAGTTAGGGTATCTTGCCCATTGCGGGGCATCACCCCAATGAGCGGCGTTCGACATTCCGAAGAGAATGTCGCGATCCGTGGAGCGCAACGCATCAATCATCTCCTTCACGTAGTAGAGCTGATTGGGTGTCCAGTCATATTTAAGATAGTCTATACCCCAGTCTTCCCATTGCTTCACATCGTTCGCCACAAATGAGTGCTTACCGTTACGCCAGTTGTAATAGCGTGCGGGCCATGCCTCCTGAAGCGATGGCAGAGAATCCCTGACTGTCCATTCATACCTCCCTTCCGGATTGTCGGAGTAGCTGCCGATGAATCCGGCATAAGTGCCGACCCATGGGGCAGAGTAGATGCCCAGTCTCATCCCCTCCGAATGAAGCTCGTCGGCAAGTTTCTTCATGTCGGTGAATTTCTCCGGATTAGGTTGTATAGCATTATGCTTACCACCTCTCAAACCCTGCCAGCCATCGTCGATATTGACATAGCTCCATCCATAGTTGATGAGGTCATTGTCAACCATAGAGGCTGCCGTCTCCCTCACGAGTCCCTCATCAATAAGAAGTCCCCAGCAGTTCCAGCTGCTCCATCCGAGGGGCGGGGTCAGTGCCACCTCATCGCCGATCTTTATGGTCAGCAAACGTGTTGTGGTTCCCTTGGAATTGGAAGCCGTTATCTCCACCGGATATTCACCCGGCTTCTTGACGACACCGGTAATCAGACCCTTCTCCGGATCGATTGAGAGTCCCTTGGGAAGCCCGCTTGCGGAAAACTTCATCGGACGTTCACCCGTACAGGGCACACGATACAGGAATTTGGAACCGGGACGCGCACCAAACACTTTCGCCCCGTTGATTCTCGGAGTGGCAGGTGCCGGAGGTGTGAGGATATATTTGGAGTTATCGATTTTCGGCAGTGTGTCTCTCTCTGCCGGACACTGCCCCATTCCCGCAAGGGGAATGAGGGCAACGCCAAGCGCAGATATGAAAATGCGTTTCATGTGTACTGGTTTTTATTATAAATAAATCAGGATGGGATCATATCTTCCCCTTATGGTCAAAGATCGGCAAGGTGACGGCGATCGCCGTTTGCCCTGACCGCATAGATGCGGCAGCCGTTGGTGTTGACGTCGGAGGGTATCTCGAATGTGGTGAAATTGCTGAAGAACACAATATCGCCCGACTCATCCGATCTCCTTATCTCGATCGCCACTGCCTCCGATGCATTGCTCACCGTCACAGTCCTGCCCGACACAGTCGCGGAGATATTCTCTGAAAGCTGAGGATTCTCCTTGAAAGTATCGAAGAAACCGAGGTCTCCAATGTCGGCACGGTCAAAGTCGCCGTCAAGATAACCCACCATCTTGCGGTCTTCGATATACTGGAGCGCATGTTTCGGCTTGGGGAACTGGCTGAGATACTCTTTGGTGCTCGTCACCATGTCGGAAGTCACCTTCAATGTATAGGGTGATGTCTCATTTGTCGGGACAAAAAGACCCCAGAGGTCAAAGAATTCACTCAGATCCTCACCCGCCACCTTTGAACATGCCTTGATAAACTCCATCTGCTTCTCTCCCGGACGATCATAAGGATCAATATTGACCTCTCTCATCTCCTTGAAGACGTTGGCATAGAACTTATCCATACCGCGCACTTTAGTATAGTAGATATAGAGCTGCCACCACATTCTATTGTTGATATGATTATAGTTTGCGGAGTTGACACAGATGTCAAACCATGACCCTCCATTATTCTTCCTTGCTATGGCAAGGCGACGCAGACCGGGACCGTGGGATGTGTACTTACCCAATCTTTCACATACGTAATGCGCGAACACATTCGCGGAAGTCTCTGTGCAGAGATCCCAGTTGATTGCCTGCTGGTGTACGTGTCCCATCTCATGGGCGGCTCCCCATGTGGAACCTACACTTGAATTTGCCTCCTCCTTGCTGATGAGGATTTTTCCGAGCACGGTGTAGATGAACGCCATACGATACTCAGATGCCCAAAGATGAAGCTGATTGTTGTCGGCTTCCGGCGACATGCCGTAGAGGTGGTTGTTGAATCTTCCACCCTCTCCGCGAAACTCATCAATACCGCAGAATTCCTGCTCCCATTCCGCTATGCTGTCCCATAGGTCGAGGGCATCTATGATTTTGTTCTGTGGCATCTTGGTGCGGCTGAAATACATGATGAATGTGTTGCCGCGCACACAGAAATATTTATGGCTGGCATTGGCGATTATTTCGGCATATTTATCATCAGTCTTATGCTCCTTGAGATCAAAGAAACCGTTGACCACTGCTGCGCCGGGCGGGAAATGAATCCTTATCGGCTTGGCATCGGCTGAAAGTATGTCAGGCACGTTGTACATGACAAACAACTGTCCTTCATTCCTTATCTTAACCTTGTTGACACCCTCCTTCAGCAGGTAAGTGTCGCCCGACTCTGCCGGCTGGTAATAGTTGCCCCTGTCATCCTTCACAAGCTCTTCACCGAGACATTGCAGTGCGACAGAATTTCCATGGGTATCGCCGACGCAGACGATTATCTCATCTCCGGCTTTCACTGTCATACCTGTAGGATTGTCAAGAGAGGAGTAGCAGCGGGTCATAAGCTTGTTGCGCCATTCCGATGCAATTGAATACGCCTCATAGTCTCTTATTCGGAAATCTTTCTCCAATGGGGTATAGGAATTGTCACGCAGGATCTTTGCCAGACGTGAGAAATAGTCGCTAAGTGCGTTGATTTTCTCGTCGGTGACATCCTTACGCAACTCTGAGCAGGAGAGATCGGTGAATACGGTCAGAACCTCATCATTGAGAGTGTTGGTGGAATTGGTCTGCCAAAACTCCATCTCGGCGCAGCTGACAAAATCATTATATCCGCTCTTCACCTCAAATTTGATTGCGGTGGGCTTGATGGAGCCTTTCAGATCTATTTTGGAGGGAGCATTGTTCTCATAGAAATCGTAGTCGTCTACTTTAGAATAAGTGTGTGATGCATCGGTTGCCACGTATAGCGTGAATTTACCGAAATTACCGTTTCCGTTGCGGGAATGATAGATTATATAGTCGATGACGTTATCGCCATTGAAGAAATATTCCAGTGTTATAGGGAATTTAGTCCCGTTCCAAGGTGAATGGAAATGGGTGGAGTAGTCACCGTCTATTGTCATGTCGATGCCCTGATTGGAGTGGGCAGTCTCCCATGAGGATGCCTTGGCATCTATAGGCTTCACCCGAATATCCTCAGCCACGCTCTGTCCGTCGCTGTGCTGGATGATGCTGATCTGTTGGGAATTGAGTTTTGACTCCGTGCGTGCGGTGATTGTCCCCATCCGTTTCTCTCCGGTGGTGTTCTCACGCACTTTGATTTCAATATAGGGGACTTTCTCGGAGTCTTCCCCTTTTGAGGCTGTGAACCACGTCCCCTCCTGGCTTACATTCCATTTATCGAGAGACAGGTTCGTTTTCACGGGGATCTGGAGTGTGACTGCCGGACGATCCACCTCTACATTTCTGTAGGCAGCTTCAATCGTAAACTGTTCCGTACCACCTTGCGGTGATATATCTTTATCGGATGAGCAGGCCATAAGCAGCAAAGAGTAGACTGCAAGGAAGTATACCGCCATTTTTTGAGCTAAAGTTTTCATGATGATTATTTGGGTTATTTAAGTCATTATGACCGGGAGAGCGTTTTCGGTATTTTATAGAAGGGAGGAGATGGAGACCACCCCCTCCCTTGAATATAATTACCTTAAGATTACCTGATATTTCCTAAAAACGCGATTTAATATTTATTTGGCATAGACCACAAGCTCTCCCATGCTCCAGAAGGCACTCGTATTGCCGATAAGGTTTCCGCCATCGGCCTCATAGATTCGCATCACGAATGATTTGAACTTGAAAGGAGCCTGGAAAGATCCGAAGTAGCCTACAGATTCCTTGTCTGTCAGCACATTTTCGTAGGCATTGCTATCGGAGAATATTTCCCATTCGCCGGTCTCCGGATTACTTGCCATAAGCTGAACACGCTTGATATGTCCGTTGTTGTACGACCTGCGGTTATAGATATCCAACGCCACCTGAGATGCCTCTTCCGGAAGCTGGATCTGTATCCATGCGCCAAAAGGCTCGGAAAGATCCCGTGTCCAATAGTAGCCATGACAATAGGTGTTAAGATCGCCATCCACAAGACCGGGGATGCCGGCACCGTCATTCTCATACACATCATTTGAACTAATGTCGTCGGCTGTAAGGTTTATCTTGTAGCCGGCAGCATTGTCAATGGCTATGACTGCGGGAGTCTCCGAAATTGTGAAACCATCAGCGTCAATGCTCGTGATACGCAAGGGGAGTGCATTGCGGAAGAGTGCCTTGACGAGATCAAGTTTGATGTCGAGTGTGGCATATTCCTCACCATTTGCAATCTTCACATCTCCGACTCCGCTATACGAACCCTCCGGCATAAGACCGTATGAAGTGCCGTTCGCCTTGTTGTAGGCATCAAGGGCAGACGGGTCTACCTCAATCTTACAGTTCACATCCCATTCGGATGTAAATGGGAAGCCTATCTTCAGCTGATAGGAATCCGTTCCGTCCGGCAGCACCTGCAACCCTCCGTTCTGGAAGCCGACAGAAGGCTCGGCATAATTCGGCATGATGAAGAGTTCCCGGCTCTCCATATCTATGCCTGCATCCTGGCTTTCAAGAATCACCGGAATCACCGGAGTGCGCGACGCATCTGTATACGTCTCAAGAAACTCCCCTATCTTAGGCGGATAAAGATTCAGGTTCACAGTCTGGTATCTTACATCGCCATTGAACGACACTGTTGTCTGCGTAGCCCCTGTGCCGTCGCTGAATGAGTAGCATGAGGAGGGTATATAGGAGTAGCCCGCACCCGATTCAAGAAGGTAGTCATTGAATTCTGCCTCCGTCATTATTCTCAACGTAGCGGTCGCGTCAGTCTCAGGATTCCATCCCCCCTTCTGGACTGTCACCGGGCATACCGTGACAGCATGTGGGGAATAGACTGTAATCTCCTGCGCACCACTTGATTTTAATCTCACCACCTTGGAATACTCCTCAGGGTAGATATCGTATGTCTCGGAGCAGGAGCCCCCGATAAGGAGCATTCCCACTGCCGTAAGCAATATATATTTTGTTGTTTTCATAACAGGTTCTTTTTAGAGTTGATCCGACAAGTAATTAATAACCGGGATTCTGCACACATTGCGGATTTGCATACACCTCATCCTGCGGAATGGGGGAGAGATAGAGGCGGTTAGCCCATGTGTAGGGATAAGGGAGTGCGACTGGTCTATTGAATTCTTCAAACGTCGGAAATTCTCCCACAAGTGAGTTCAGACCCTTTCTCTTGCCGTAGCCGAGATATTTCTCACCCACCACGTATCTGCGGATATCGAAATATCTTTGAGACTCTGAGAAGAACTCGACGCGACGTTCGTTGAGTACCCAATCGAGGAGCGACATGCCCCCTGCGCCTATCATTGAGGTGGTCAACGGCTTCACCCCGGCACGCGCACGAATCACATTTACGTCAGATATAGCCTGATCTGTCTTGTTGAGATGAGCGGCACACTCCGCACGGTCCAAATAGATCTCTGCAAGACGTATAAGCTTGATTGTTGCGTTCTTGCTATCCTGATAAGCCCAGCGGTTATCAGCAAATCTCATACGTGGATCCAAGAATTTCTGGAGGAAATATCCTGTCGGGCAGTTGTCGCGGTTGGTCTGTGCGGGATCATAGCCGTGGTAGTCAATGATGTCGTTGAGATTATTCGGATTATGCCACTGAAGGAGATTGATATGAACCGGATAACCGTTACGGATCACGAGGCTATAGTCGCCACCGTCAAAGCCTATCCACGCATAGAAACGAGGTTCACGATTAACGTGGAGATTGATGATTCTGTCGCGAAAACGCATCTGGTTGGGATCTTTGGGATCCGGTGTCTCATTCTCTATTCCGGCTGCCTTATACCATTCCGACTCAGGAATGAAGTTGGGGTCGGTGCTGGGGGTATAGCCATCTTTGGTAAGGAACGCGAGGACACCATTCAGCATCGGGGCATACGCTCCATAGCCACCACGCGGCACGTCTGACTGCTGGCATGTTCTCGGCCACATAGGATACTGGAAGGAGTGCAGGTTTTTGCCATATATCTCATGTATTGCCTCGGTATTACCCTCTCCGGCACCACACCAGAGCATATATCTCATTCTCCATACTGCATGACGGAACTCATCGTCAACATCTCCGGGAATATATATATCGTCAAGGTCAAAGCCACTCACTACGAAATCATCCGTAAACATCTTGCGCTGACCGGCTGACTCGGCATATTTGATAGCTTCATCAGCTGCATCGTATGCACGCTGCCATTTGGAGGGGTCGTTTGTCCTGCTGACAAGCTCAAGTCCATAACCCGGAGTCTCAAAAGAGGTATTGCTGAAATTTGAGTATGGGAAACTTCCATTCCACAGAGGAGATGCAGCCAACAGGAACATATTTGCCTTAATCGCCTTGCATATAGTGGAGGTCATTCGTCCGATCTCTGCATTCGGTCTTGTTGCGGGAAGATCTTTAGCAGCCTCATCAAGTTTGTCAGCAATCCAATCAACGCAGTAGTCGAAATGGTAACGTCCATTGAAACCCGATGAAGACGTACCGAGTCCGGGTTTCTCCTCAAGAATCACAATCGGACCATAGCGACGGAGAAGCAGGTAATGATAGTATGCTATCAAAGCCTTTGCCTCCGCTTTCCATTCCGTATATTCAGCTTGCGTTATATAGCCTTTTCCCAAAGGATCACAGCTATCGAGTTTCTCAAGGAAAAGAAGGCATTGTCCTATACCATCATAGAAATGTCCCCACACATCGATAGCGTTGGCTGCTGTCTGATTATTCATAAGCACTCTGCCGGCGAGTGAGTTCAGTCCCGGATCGGAAGCCCAACCGTAAGGATTGATAACGTCATCTGTTGTCGTACAGAGTTCTCCACGATCCCAACCGTAGGGGAGTTCGCTGTATTCATTCGAGGTGAAAGCATTATAACAAGAGAAGAGGAAACCGTAGGCATTGTTGTGACTCCCCATGGCATCGTCCACACCTACCTGCTCCGGTGGCACCACATCAAGGTAATTGCATGATGAGAATCCCAGCATTACTGCAATAGCAGTGACTGACAAGGTTTTCTGTAAAATATTATGTAGTTTCATGAGTTTATCTGTTTTATTAGAGGTTGAACTGTGCTCCGATTGTCACACTCGACTGGGTAGGATATTTGTTCCAAGATCCCATTTCCGGATCCCAGTATTTGAATGAGGTGAAATTCACGAGATTTATACCCTGAACGTAGATTCGGCAGATCGGGAAGGAATAGCCGAGCTCAAGATTACGGAGGCGGAGGAAATCACCGTTGCGGAGCCAGAAGGATGACGGCTCATTGTTGTTGGCGAAATCGTTGGTGCCAAGACCCATACGTGGAAATTCCGCATCAAAGTTGTTCAGCTCAGGATCGAAATGGTTGTCAACCACCCACTGCATTACGTTTCTCGGACTGCCGCCCCATCCGTGAGCACTGAACGGCTGCATGTTGTTGATCATGATCTTCCGTTTTGCCGAGCCGGTGAAGAAGAAACCGAAGTCCCATCTTTTCCAGTTGACAGTCGCTCCGAAGCCGTACTGAAGGCGTGGGGTTGTGCCGTATGACGAAAGCATTGTCTGGTCATCGGTGTCGATGCGCCCGTCGCCGTTAAGGTCGCGGTATTTGATATCACCGACCATAACTCTGGATCCGAGATCCTGTGTAGGACTGTTAGCAATCTCCTCCTCGCTCTGGAACAATCCTTCAGCCACATAACCTCTCATGTAGTTCAATGGAAGGTTGGTGGAATAAAGCCATGGATACTTATATTGCAACTCATCACCCTCTACGAGGACGTTCTTGTTATAGGTGAAATTACCGTTGAACGACACAGATAGATCAGAGGTAAGGGCTTTTGAGTACGTCACGCTTCCCTCTACACCCTTGTTGGTGATTCTGCCCACCGGTCCGTAAGGGGTGGCGGCGCCGTAACCGAGTGACGAAGGCCATGACTGGCGTGCCATAAGGATATCGTAACGTTTGTCGCAGAAATAGTCTAACGTAATATTGAGATCCTCAAAAAGTCGGATATCGACACCGACATCAAATTTCTTCACCTTCTCCCAACCGAGATTTGTCAGTCCATAATAAATCATCTGCGGACCGCCGAATGACTCCGAAACTCCGAGCGATGCACCCGCTCCTGTCTGGAATCCCAAGGCACTCAGATTATTCTGGTATATCTGGTCATAGTAAAAGAAATATAGATTTGAACCGACGGGTGTCATGTCATCACTACCAACAAGACCGTATGAACCTCTCACCTTGAAATATGACACAACCGGCGAAATCGGTGCCCAGAAATTCTCGTTGGAGATGACCCAACCAATAGAACCTGCCGGGAAGAAGCCGAAGCGGTAGCCCTTTGCAAGACGTTCTGTACCGTTATAGCCGAAGTTGAACTCCGCGAGATACTTAT
Source organism: Muribaculaceae bacterium Isolate-037 (Harlan) (assembly GCA_003762615.1). Classification (GTDB taxonomy): domain Bacteria; phylum Bacteroidota; class Bacteroidia; order Bacteroidales; family Muribaculaceae; genus Lepagella; species Lepagella muris. The sequence goes on along the minus strand of RIAZ01000003.1, from coordinate 129,996 downwards.
GACCGTAATCGTAAGTGACGCGTCCGGAGATACCCTGGTTGCGGTTGGGAAGAACCTTGTTACGGTATTCCCTCATGCGGTAGATTGCAACAGCATTCAACTCATGCTCACCGAAAGAACGGAGCCAATTGAGGTTTGCCTGAAGCTCAAAAGTGTTGTCGGATGCCTTCGAGATGTCTGACTGGGAAATGTATTTGCTTCCCGATGTGCCGGCTCTCAGAGGCATGAACATCGTATCCTGCCAGTCTTCGGTTGCCTGATGCGAACTGTTGATGTAGTATAGATATGGCTCGACAGAACGGGTGTAGCCAGACCAGCTCCAGCTCTTGAAATTGACCCAGACATTGAAGTTGAGTCCTTTAGTAATCATATCGAGATCCTGATTGAACTTGATGACCGTGTTGACGGTATTTGAATTCTCCTGACGGAAACTTGTGCGGAGTTGTGCGTATGGGTTGTCGGAAAAATTGCCACCACCTTTATCATAACATCCAAACATCACATGGTCAATACCTTCACGGGCAGGGAAAGTGGTAGGAAACTCCACCGGAGTCATATCCATGACAGATGCAAAGAAATTATCAGCATTTACGTTCGGACGTGTGTTCTGATGAATCTGCGCATTCATGTTCATAGAGATGGTCGTGGTGGGCGTCAGCTTATAGGAGATATTGTTCTGGAAGGTGTAGTTATAATTCTGAAGCTGGTTGTTCCAGGAATATAATTTCTCTGTCTTGTAGTGGCCTGTCTCATGAAGGAACTCAAGCGACATGTAATATTTCACCTTGCTTCCACCACCTGAGACATTGACATTACCCCTCTGACGCATAGCCATTTTTTTGAATAGGACGTTCTGCCAGTCAACGTCGGGATAGAGATATGGATTGATACCGGAGCGTGTGCGCTCGATCATCTCATCCGTATATTTGAGTGGCTCATTGGGATTACGATATAAAGATGCCTTATTCCACATCTCCATATAAGTAGCTCCGTCGGCAAATTCGGGAAGCTTACCCATGAAGTTGAATGAGTTCTCAAGAGTAACGTTGATTTTCGTCTTCGTGTTGTAGTCACCACCCTTGGTCGTGATGATCATTACACCATTGGCACCACGTGCACCATATATTGCGGTGGCGGATGCATCCTTCAGCACGGAGAAGCTCTTGATGTTTTCTGCCGGGATATAGTTGAGGTCGCCCGCAGAGATCTCAACATCGTCAAGCAGGATGAGGGGAGTCGCACTCTTACCCGCGAAGTTGGAGATACCGCGGATGTAGAATTCTGCGCCTGAACCGGGTTCGCCGGAGGTATTGTTAGCGTAGACACCCGCAAATTTACCGGCAAGATTCTGGGTCAGCGTTGATGCCGATGTCTTCAGTTCCGCACCGGACACTGAAGAGATAGCACCGGTAACCGACACTTTCTTCTGCACACCCGTACCGGTCACAACAACCTCATTGAGCGACTGGGCTGAGGCATCAAGTTCGATTTTAAGGTCTGTGACACCCTCTACAGGCACCTCCTTAGGTTGGTATCCCACGTATGACACCATCAGAATCACATCTTTCTTCTGTGTCTTGTAAGATAATTTGAAATGTCCGTCAACGTCGGTCACTGTTCCCGACGTCGGTTGTCCTTTCACCTGGATAGTGGCGCCTATCAATGGCTCTCCGGTGGTTTTGTCGACAACTGTCCCTTCTATGGTTCTTGTGGCAGCATTGGTTGACTGCGGTGCAGGCGAACCGGTTGAGACTTCGGCGTGAGTCATCAGAAATCCTCCGCTCTCCGTATCGTGCGCCCTTACTCCGGCGACGTCAAACACGGAAAGGGTAGCAGCGACAGCTAAGGTTAATTTGATTTCCTTTCTCATGGTTAGGTGTTATTAGTAATTATTGATTGTACGCAAAATTAAGATTTCGGTGAGTTATATATGTGCGAAATTGTACATAATTACACATTTTGGACTTTTACGACAATATTTGTATGATTGGGGTCAGGATTTCTATCAATTATATAATTCCACCGGGCTGATATCCGCAATATACTACAGAAGGATTGATTCTGAAAAATGGAATCAATCCTTCTGTCTATTTTGATTATGTCTGTTTTTAGGTGTCATCGCCGGAGAAGGCGACGGAAAATGGGGGAGAGCACCGGCACATTCTCGAATGTGCACACCACTCCTACATAAATAAGGAGCAGAACTATCCTCACTGCGTATGTTAGCCACATACCCATGATATTCTCCACATACATCCCGCCCGCATACAATGCCACGGCAAAGAGAAGATAGCTTCCCATGCGTTTCGTCTCGTAGGGGAGTGGGTAGTAGCGGCGTCCGGCAAGATAGCTCATGACCATGACGATGAAATAGCTTATCAATGCCGCCCATGCCGATCCGAGGTAGCCGTCGGGGATGCCGATCGCCGGCACAAGCCATACGTTGAGTCCGAACATGAGCACGAAGCATATCAAGGAGAAATACATCCCCCACTGGGTCTTGTCGGTGAGTTTGTACCATAGCGACAGATTGAAGAACACTCCGAAACATAGCTCCGCCATCATCATGATAGGCACTACCCTAAGTCCGCTCCAATAGCCGGGGGCGATGAAATGCTTCAATATGGGAAGGAAATACATCACTCCAAGGAATATCAGCAATCCGAATATCACGAAGTATTTCATCGCATCGCAATATGCCCTACTCTTATCCTCCCCATCCCCTTTTGCCTGAGCGAAGATGAAGGGTTCGTAGGCGTAGCGAAACGCCTGCGTGAACATCACCATGACTATCGCTATCTTCATGTTGGCTCCGTAGATACCGACCATGGATCGTGCCGCCTCCTCATCAGCCGGGAAGAGATAGGGGATGACGAGCTGACCCATATTCTGGCTGAGTATACCCGCCACTCCGAGTATAAGAAGGGGCCAGCTGTAGCTTAACATTCTCTTAAGAAGGTCAGGTCGGAATACATAACGCCTTCCGGTAAGCTCCGGAAGCAGGCAGATAAACACAAGCAGGGTGGAGATGATGTTGGCAACGAAAATCCATCCGATGCCGAAACTCTCCCCTCCGCATGGCTCATAAAACCAGCTTATCGCCGGAGGGTAATGACGCATTATTACCGGACACAGCAACAGGAAGAAGAGATTCAACCCGATGTTGAACCCGACATTGAGCAATTTTATCCCGGCAAAACGCCATGCCTTATTCTTATAGCGTAGATAGGCGAAGGGGATGTTGGAGTAAGCATCTATAGCTACCGTGACCCCCATTATCCATACGTAGAGCGGATGATGTGGCAGTTTCAACGCTTGCGAGACCGGATTCAGGAAAAAGGTCAGAAGTAATATGAAGAGAAGGGAGGTGGCACCCACGGATAGGAGGGAGGTGGTGTAGACACTTTCCGGATCCTTATCTTTATTGGCGAAACGGAAGAACCCCGTCTCCATGCCGTAGTTCAGGATGACGAGTGCCACGGCTGTCGCACCGTAAAGATAGGTGACTACACCATATTCCTGCGATGGGAATAGATAGACATACAACGGCACGAGACACCAGTTGAGGAATCTCCCGATGATGCTGCTGAGTCCGTAGACCGCAGTGTCTTTTGCCAATGATTTTATTCCAGCCACGTGATGGTTTATGGTTTAAAGTTTAGTAGATGACAAAAATTAAATTTATGCTGTTAAACACTTAATTTTTAGTCGATTAAATTTGCAAAAGTCCCTGAAAATTAGTAATTTAAAGGAAAAGTTTGGACGCTTTTTCTCATGAAAACTACTAATTTCAAGGACTCGGTCAAAGTTAACCAAATCCTCCCGATTATGCAAGAGCACTTTGGTCAAAGTATGAATTTGGCACGCATAAAACTCATGGCGTTGCTGCTCCATGCACTCTGTGTGGTGCAGACTGTCAGCCTCCACAAACTGGCTGATGCGATGCCTACGGCTGTAGACAAGGATTCCAACCTCAGACGGCTCCAAAGATTCTTTGCCAAGTATGTACTTGACCTTGACATCATAGCCCGTATGATTTTCTCGCTGCTTCCTGTCAAGACCGGTCTTGTGCTGAGCATGGACCGGACCAACTGGAAGTTCGGGGAGTTCAATATAAACATCCTTATGTTGGGCATAACCTATAAAGGGATTGCCTTCCCTTTGATATTCAGCCTTCTTCCGAAACGTGGCAACTCCAACTGGGAAGAACGCAAGAAAATTATGGAACGTTTTATCCGTCTTTTCGGAGCGGAATGCATCGACTGCCTTGTGGCAGACCGCGAGTTCATCGGAAAGGAATGGACAGGATGGCTCAACAGCCGTCGCATACGGTATTACATCCGAATACGTCAGAACTTCTGGATTGTCAAGCCTTCCACCGGTGAGAGAATCCGAGCCTGGTGGCTGTTCAATGATTTGAAGGTCGGTCAGGAGAAATTCTTCCATACGCTCTTTCTTCACAAAGGTGAGTATGTCTATCTTGCCGGCAGCCGGATCAAAAACTCCGATGGTGTTCCGGAATTGCAGATTCTCATATGCTTCAATCGGCCCGAGGAGGCGATTTTGACATACAAAAAACGATGGGAGATAGAAACGGCCTTTAGAGCCATGAAATCTTCCGGCTTCAACATCGAGGATACCCATATGCGTGATATGGACCGCATCGCAAGACTTGTCGCGATGGTCTGCATGGCTCTTGTATGGGCGTATCTCGTTGGTGAACATAAAGATATAAATATTAAACCGATAAGGATTCTGAAACATGGAAGAAAGGCAAAGTCGCTTGTCAAATATGGATTGGAAGAGATTTCGACCATACTTATGCGTCCGACTTATACCCCAAAATTCGATGTTTTCAAATTTTTGTCATGTACTTAAGGTTTAAAGTTTAAAGTTTATAGCAACTCCCCTTTAGGGAGCAGGCCGAGACCCAAGCGGGGGATTTATTCAAACAGACTTCCCGGTGCATCGAAGCGTTTGCGTCCGAGATGCGTATAGGCGAGGTCGGTGGTCTCGCGTCCGCGCGGTGTGCGCTTTAAGAAGCCCTCCTTTATAAGGAATGGCTCATACACCTCCTCCAGCGTACCGGAATCCTCTCCGAGTGCCGTCGCTATCGTGGATAGTCCTACCGGACCCCCTTTGAATTTATCGATTATGGTCAGCAGTATGCGGTTGTCGATCTCATCAAGACCGTAGCGGTCGATATTGAGTGCCTCCAGCGCATGGCGCGCGATGGCTATATCGATGAAACCATTACCCTTGACCATAGCGAAGTCACGCACGCGACGCAGCAGTGCATTGGCGATACGCGGTGTGCCTCGGCTGCGCAAGGCTATCTCCATGGCTGCCTCGTCGGCGATACCCACTCTCAGCAGACTTGCCGAACGACGCACAATCCCTTTCAATATCTCATGGTCGTAATATTCCAGATGGCAGTTGATACCGAATCGCGCACGCAGGGGCGAAGTGAGCAGACCGCTCCTCGTAGTCGCACCGATAAGCGTGAACGGGGCAAGCGACAGCTGCACGCTCTTAGCTCCCGGTCCCTTATCCAGCAGGATATCGATACGGTAATCCTCCATTGCCGAGTAGAGATATTCCTCCACGATAGGATGCAGACGATGTATCTCGTCAATGAAGAGAACATCATTCTCCTCCAGACTCATCAGGATGCCGGCAAGATCACCGGGCTTATCAAGCACCGGACCCGACGTCACCTTAAACCCCACACCCAATTCATTGGCTACGATATTGGAGAGGGTGGTCTTGCCAAGTCCCGGAGGTCCGTGCAGCAACGTATGGTCAAGTGCCTCCTTGCGAAGACGGGCCGCCTTCACAAACACACGGAGATTCTCTATTATCTTCTCCTGACCGCTGAAATCATCAAATGCCAGCGGACGGAGGGCTTTCTCTATATCCTTATCCGATTCGCGGCTCTGACGCTCCCTTATGTCGAAATCTTCTGCTTCCATACCACAAAATTACAAAAAAATCCATAATCTCCCCCCTATCACACGACAAAATCAATGCTCTTTTATCGCCATAATCCCTAAAAACACACAATTTTTAAATTAGTAATAACAACTTTCACAAAAAACACCGAAAAAAATTTGCAGTTACAGAAAAAATGCCTAACTTTGCACTCGCTTGAAGGGAATAACCTTCCTGCATACATTCGGAGCAATCCCAAGGAGAGGTGGGTGAGTGGCTGAAACCACCAGTTTGCTAAACTGACGTAGGAGCAATCCTACCACGGGTTCGAATCCCGTCCTCTCCGCCAGAATCCTGTAAGCTAAACCCTTACAGGATTTTTTCATTTCCCCTGTCCCGCTGGCTTTCCTGCTGCATCGCCCGCTCCATAACCACTCTCCAGCCGCCAGCTCCGCTTCAGCCCCCACTCTCCAGCCGCTCGCTCTCCAGCCCCCAGCCGCCTATCTCCAGCCGCCAGCTCTCCAGCCCCAGCCGCCTATCTCCAGCCGCCAGCTCTCCAGCCCCAGCCGCCTCTTATTCGGATTCTCACCCCTCTCTCAAGCGAGCCATTTAGAAGCGATAAAATCGCTATAAACATGGACTCCTCCGGAGCGAAACTGCTACTCCTTCAACAAGAGCAGGCCCAATAAAGGCTGAAGAAATGCTGAGCCCAATGAAGGCCGAGGCTGAAAGATGAAGCCCTATAAAAGCTGAGGCTGAAAGATGAAGCCCAATGAAGGCCGAAGAAATGCTGAGCCCAATGAAGGCCGAGGCTGAAAGGATTGGGGGGGGGCAGTTTCGCTCCGCAGGAGTCCGTGTTGAGGCGATTTTATCGCCGATTCCCTCGATTCCCTCGATTCCATCTTCGCTATCCCGCCCCATTGCGTGGCTACGATAGCTTTTGTATTATCTTTCTCTAATTTACAAAAGAATGATTCCTTCCAATCTCCCCAATAAAAAAGAGGCTCCCGCTCCAAATAAGATTCCTTCTTATCTCCCAAATGAAGATGAGACTGATTTGCCGGCTTTTGATCCAATCAATTTTCTTATAGAGGATAACAATATTCCCGCTTTCGACAATGCAGCCTATGATATAGAAGATGCCTGCCTCTATCCCGGCTATCTTACCGATACCCATTATCCAAATGCCGACTATCCGGATCTTGATGCCGGATCTTCCATCGCGAATGAACCACCGGAATCGTATCATCATTCCGGCTCCAACCGTCTGACGAAACGTGCCCCGTTCCATGATTACAGGATGCCGGGGATATATCTCATTACGTTGGTAACTTTAAATCGAGAAAAACTATTCGGCAAGCTGATAATAAAGGATAAGCCCTATATCTATCAGTCAGAATTAGGACGAAGAATATTCTCCGAGGAATTACCGAAGATCTCTACCGTATTTCCGAACGTGGCAATCTGGAAAACCTGCATCATGCCGGATCATATACATCTGATAATGGAAGTCAGATCAAAGATGCCTGATAAGAAACATATCGGCAATGTGATTGCCGGGTTTAAAATCGGATGCAACCGCCTTTGGAGAATCATCTCGAATAATCCGGATGCAATTATCTTTGAGTCAAATTATAATGACCGCATTATAAACCGCCATGGTCAACTCTCCACATGGAAAAGATATCTTGCCGACAACCCTCGTCGTCTCGCGCTGAAACGTATGTATCCGGAGCTTTTCAAAAAGAGATATAATAAGGAGATTCTTGGACGCAAATGCCAGATATTCGGGAATATGTTTCTACTGAATATTCCGGAGAAGGAGTTTGTGGTGGTTCACAGAAAAGACTCTGAGGAGACTTACCAAGAGAATTTCAAAAGATGGATGAATTGTGGCGAACATGGTGGCATCCTCGTGGGCGCATTCATATCCCCACGTGAGAAGGCGGTGAGAAACGAGGCAATACTAAGTAATTATTCGGTTATAGAATTATGCGACACCGGTTTCGGCAAATATTACAAACCCTCCGGAATTGTCTTTGATGCTTGTGCCGAAGGACGGCTGCTCCAGATATGCCCTTTCGATAATCAATATGCTTACAGCAAAATCTCACGCAAGATATGCCTGCAATTAAATGCCTTCGCTAAGGAAATTGCAGACGTAGCCACTCTTATTATATAATGCAAGGGATATTATACCGGTTTATCTTGCATCCACATTCCCAAATTTATATCACCATCCCAATATTTCATTGACATTCTCAATTTTGCACAGAAAATGACATTGTGAGTAGTTTTGCACAATATATTCATTTTTAGTGCAACCAGAGCATCTATTCGGATTTATTAATGTAATTTCGCAGACATCTCTCTCTTATTCTTTTCGCTTATTAATTTCGCTTGTTCATTTCGTGAGTATGGAGTTTTATAATCTCGGACACTCTTGCCTGCGATAAAAAAGCTGAATATAAAGACTCTGTTATTATGGCAAAACCAAAACTTGTGATTTCTTCCGGTGCCGGGATAAGTGCTGAAAGCGGTATATCAACCTTCCGTGATGCCGGTGGTCTATGGGAGAATTATCCCGTGATGGATGTCGCGTCTGCCGACGGATTCCGTCGTAACCCGGCTCTCGTGCATGAATTCTATAATGCCCGCAGAAAGGATCTCATAACAAAAGAGCCGAACTTTGCCCACAAGACTCTCGTAGAACTGGAGAAATATTTCGACGTCTACGTCATAACCCAGAATGTAGACGACCTCCACGAAAGGGCGGGAAGCTCACACGTGCTGCATCTACACGGCGAACTCATGAAGATGCGTTCCGTCAGCGACCCGGACTATATCGAGCCTCTCGACATAAATCATCTTGAGACTACCCCGGCAACGCGCGGTAAACGTGGCGACCTGATGCGTCCGCATATCGTATTCTTTCAGGAGGCGGTCCCTAACATCGAGCCGGCTATGGAGCTGGTAAACGAAGCTGATATTTTTGTCGTCATCGGCACATCTCTTGCCGTTTATCCCGCAGCCGGTCTTATACAATGTGTGCGCCCGGGCACTCCTATATATTATATCGACCCGAATCCGGCATCAGCTGCTGTCGGTATGCCCGGTGTCACCATAATAAAAGCCACAGCAACGGAGGGTATGAAAAAATTAATGGATTTAATTATTCCTTCTCTTTGATTTTAAATTTTTTTACCCTTTATCCGTTAAAAATATGTTGTAAAACATATTTTATGTTGTTCAACATATAAATCATACCCTCTTCACGAAAGTTTTTTACTACTTTTGTGAAGTAATTCATGAAAATTGTCGTCACGACAACTTTTCTCATTCTAAAAAATAAAAGATATGGCAAAAGTAAAAGGCGCGATAACGGTCAACGTAGAACGCTGCAAGGGTTGCAATCTCTGTGTGAACTCTTGCCCCACGAAGACCTTGGCGCTACAGCCAAACGAGGTCAACGACCGAGGATATCATTACGCATTTATGGCAAATCCGGACAATTGCATCGGATGCTGCTCTTGCGCTTGGGTTTGTCCAGACGCATGCATTGAAGTATATAGGGTTAAGGTGTAATGATTTAATACCACACACCTGATTATTAGCGCAACACTCTCCAGAATAGTAATTATGACAGAAACAATGAACGACGAGATAAGACTGATGAAAGGCAACGAGGCGGTGGCTCACGCTGCCATACGCTACGGTTGCGACGGCTATTTCGGCTATCCCATAACCCCTCAGTCGGAAGTGCTGGAATCGCTTGAGGCTCTTATGCCTTGGGAAACCACCGGAATGGTGGTGCTTCAGGCTGAATCTGAAGTGGCTGCCATCAATATGGTATATGGCGCGGCTGCTTCCGGAAAAGCTGCCATGACCTCATCATCTTCCCCGGGCATAAGCCTTAAGCAGGAAGGGATATCATATATGGCGGGTGCCGAACTCCCCGCTCTAATCCTTAACGTCATGAGAGGCGGACCGGGACTCGGAACAATACAGCCCTCACAGGCAGATTATTTCCAAGCCACAAAAGGAGGGGGACACGGCGATTATCATCTGATTGTGCTCGCCCCGGCATCCGTACAGGAGATGGTCGATTTCGTGGCTCTCGGTTTTGACCTCTCTTTCAAATATCTCACCCCCGCAATGATCCTCGCCGACGGAATCGTCGGGCAGATGATGGAGAAGGTGGTGCTCCCTCCACAGCGTCCGCGACGCACCGACGACCAGATAAGGGAACAATGCCCGTGGGCAACTACCGGACGGAAAGGGTTGCGTAAGCGAAACGTGATTACGTCTCTCGAACTCGAGTCTTCAAAAATGGAGATCATCAACCATCGTCTTCAGGCAAGATACAGGGAAATCGAGAAGAATGAGGTGAGATGGGAGGAGATCAACACGGACGATGCCGATTATCTGTTCGTGGCTTTCGGATCTATCGCACGAATTTGCACCAAGGCGATGGAGCTTGCACGAGAGGAGGGGATAAAGGTCGGAATCGTGAGACCTATAACCCTATGGCCATTCCCCGACAAGGCGATTGAGAAGGCAGCTGAAGGGAAGAAAGGGATATTGTGTGTGGAACTGAATGCCGGACAGATGATCGAAGACGTCAGGCTTGCCGTGCACGACAGAATCCCTGTCTGCCACTACGGACGTCTGGGTGGTATAATCCCGAGTCCTGCTGAAATCGTGGAAGAGCTCAAAAAGATGATTAATGATTGATCACTCTCTTGCCCTGCAAGAATAAGACTGAAACCAATGGAAATTCAAGATATAATTAAGGAAGAGAATAAGGTGTACAGCACACCTGAGCTCCTTGACGATGTGCACATGCATTACTGCCCGGGATGTAGCCACGGTGTCATACACAAGCTGCTTGCCGAAGTGATCCATGAGATGGGACTGACGGAACGCACCGTCGGGATATCCCCTGTAGGGTGTGCGGTATTTGCATATAACTATGTTGACGTCGACTGGGTAGAGGCAGCCCATGGAAGAGCTCCTGCCGTTGCCACTGCCATAAGCAGACTTTGGCCCGAAAATGTGGTGTTCACCTACCAAGGCGACGGCGATATGGCGGCTATCGGTACAGCGGAAACCATACATGCCGCAAACCGTGGCGAAAACATTGTTATGATTTTTGTAAACAATGCTATCTATGGAATGACAGGCGGACAGATGGCGCCGACAACTCTCCTCGGACAGAAAACCGCCACCTCCCCATACGGACGTCGCGCCGACCTTAACGGCTATCCTCTCGAGATAACCGACATCATGGCTACACTGAGAGGAACGTGCTACGTGACCCGCCAGTCTGTGCATACGCCTGCCGCTGTCAAGAAAACAAAAGCCGCAATAAAGAAGGCTTTCGAGAATGCGCTTGCCAAGAAGGGGACTTCGGTGGTGGAGGTGATCTCCACATGCAATTCCGGATGGAAGATGACCCCGGTCCAGGCTAATGAATGGATGGCTGAAAATATGTTTAAGGAATACCCGCTGGGTGACTTGAAAAATCTTTAACCTAATTTTTGTGTGATGAAAGTTGAGATCATAATAGCCGGATTCGGAGGACAGGGTGTCCTCTCTATGGGCAAAATATTGGCATATTCCGGACTCATGGATGACAAGGAAGTGACGTGGATGCCTTCATACGGTCCGGAGCAAAGAGGGGGCACTGCCAACGTCACTGTCATCCTCTCCGACGACAAAATCTCCTCCCCAGTGCTCGACTCATACGACATCGTTGTGGCACTGAATCAACAGAGCCTCGACAAGTTCGTCCCAAGAGTGAAATCCGGCGGGATACTGATGTATGACACCAGCGGAATACACAAGCGTCCCGAGAGAAACGATGTCAAGGTATATCCGATAAATGCCATGGAAGCCACTCTTGAAATCGGCAATCCGAAAGCATATAATATGGTCGTGATGGGCGCGCTCCTTGAAGTGATGCCCTACAAACTCCCAATGGAGAATGTGGTGAAAGGTCTTAAGAAATCTCTTCCGGAACGTCATCATAATCTAATCCCACTCAATGAGCAGGCTATCGAGAAGGGGAGAGGACTAATCTGATTTTATTTCCCGGAAACCAAAAAGAGGAGACGTGGCTATGATGCCGCGTCTCTTTTTTTACCCTATTTCGTGAACCTCTTTTTCTCTTTATCGGTTATTATAGATGAAGCCCCGATTAAGGATCTCTATTGAGAAATTGATAGGATCGGACCACCTCTTATCCGAAAGACAATATCATTTTGCAAGGGGCATTTTTTTCTGTGCTGATTATTCAAAACTATCATGGCCGAACAAGGACAGGCCGAACTGACAAAAGGAAATCACCTTTTCGTAACCTTGATGTTGCGGGGGCCGGAGACTGAAATATCCGGTTCCCGCTTTCATTTTATGATGTCAATAATCTTGCCGCAATTGTCAATAACTTGTAGATAAGTGGTCGAAAAGTGGTAGATATGTTGTAAAGAAGCTGTAGAAAATTGTTTTATAACATATTTTAATTTAACTTGCAATTTATAAATATTGTCTGAGATAGCGGTTTTTATTGTATCTTTGCATATTCCTTCAAAGGTTATCAATAGTTATTGTCAAAGATATCTACAGTTATTTGCAGGGTTATCTACAGTTATCTACACTTTGCGAGATAAAAATTTGTAAACATCGCAGTTATTTACAAGTTGTCAATAACCTTCACATCTTGTTGATTATCAAGGATATCTATTGTTAATAATATGACAATAAGTGCGTCTTAAAATTCAATAACTCATATTTCCAATTTTTTTTGGGAAAAGTTATTGGTAGTTATTGACAGCCTTTGTTGTTGTTGTTGATTAATTTTTATAGATTTAAATTTTTATTAAATAATAAACAATAATGAACCTTAGTCAAAAAAATCCCGAAACAGACGCATTGCGCGAGGAGATAATGCGTCTGAAGAAAGATAAGAATGCTCTCATCATGGCACATTATTATCAGCGTGACGAAATTCAGGAGATAGCCGATTTCATCGGTGACTCTCTCGCCTTGGCGAGACAGGCGGCAAAGACGGATGCCGACGTAATCGTGATGTGTGGCGTGAATTTCATGGGTGAGACTGCAAAGATACTTTGCCCCGACAAGACGGTGTTGCTCCCCGACACAGAGGCGGGATGCTCTCTCGCCGACAGCTGTGACCCTGTCAAGTTTGAACAGTTTGTAAAGGAGCATCCGGATCATACGGTCATAAGCTATGTCAACACGTCGGCTGCCGTGAAGGCTCTCACTGACATCGTGGTCACATCCGGCAACGCACGTAAGATAGTGGATAAGCTTCCCGAGGATGAGAAGATAATTTTCGGTCCTGACAGAAATCTGGGTGAGTATATCAATTGCGTGACCGGGCGCTCCATGCTCCTATGGGATGGTGCTTGCCATGTGCATGACCGATTCTCTTTGGAAAAAATCGACGAGCTGAAGAGGGAGCATCCTGAAGCTAAGGTGCTCGTGCATCCGGAGTGCAGACGTCCTCTCCAGCTGATTGCCGACAAGGTGGGATCTACTGCCGCACTGCTCGATTTTGCCAGGAGCGACGATGCGCCGGAATATATTGTTGTGACAGAAAGTGGCATATTATTCGAGATGCGTCGCCAGTGTCCGGAGAAGAAATTCATCCCCGCTCCTCCCGATGAACCGGGGTGTATGTGCAACGAATGTGACTATATGAAGCGCAACACTCTCCGCAAGGTTTACGAGGCTCTGCGCGACGGAAAACCGGAAGTGACGGTCGATGCCGAGATTGCAGAGAAGGCGTTGCGACCTATCGTGCGTATGCTTGAGATGTCGGAGTGACGGGTCATGGATCGTAAGAAGAAGAATATAATCGAACTTACCAACTGCAGCCTCAGCCAATATAAGGAGATGGAGAAGCTGCCGATCGTGATGCTTGCCGATAATGTGAGGTCGATGTATAATGTCGGCGCAATGCTGCGCACAGCCGATGCCTTCCTTATAAGGGAGGTGGTGCTTGCCGGAATTTCCGGTTGCCCGCCTCACCCGGAGATCACGAAGACGGCTCTTGGAGCAGAGGAGAGCGTCGACTGGCGACACGTGAATGATGCCTTCGAGGAGGTGAGAAGAATGCAGTCGGAGGGGTGGAAAGTGTGCGTGCTTGAGCAGACACATAATAGCATTGCTTTACAAGATTTCCGTCCTATTGATGGCGAACGCTATCTCCTTGTGGTGGGGAATGAGGTGAAGGGTGTCGACCAGCGTATCGTTGACGTTGCTGATATCGTTCTTGAGATTCCACAGTCGGGGGTGAAACATTCCCTCAACGTCTCGGTGAGTGCAGGGATAGCGTTATGGCAGATTGTGTCGGGGATGATATGATTCCCAGAGATCCCATCTCATAAAAATGGAATCATGAATTTATCGGCATAATGCCTTGCCGAGAATCTCCACGAGCCGTCTGCCGCCGATATAGGTGCAGACTATTCCGATCTTGTTTTTTAATCTGACAGAGGGGTTGCGCAGCGATTCGCCGCGCAGCTCCTTTATTCTTATCCAGCATCTGTCGGATAAGGCACGCGCCTCCGGAGATGTGGAGTTGGCGGCGAGGAGCGTAAGCATATTGAAATTCGCGCTCAGTTCTCTTGAGCGTGCAGCAGGTGCCAGACGGGGATAATGGCTTTCCATCGTGGCGGTGAGGCGTCGTGTCACGTCGAGCACATCGCAACGCCGCAGATTGAACGTATGTATATAGCTTCCTTGATGCTGCCGATAGAAATAAAGATGGCAATCTTTCAGCACGACTACTCGGTTGGCTCGCATAATGGCAGGGCAGATTGCGTCAAGATCCTCATAGCCGGTGCCCTCACGGAATCGCAGCTCTTTCCAGATGCGGGCTGTAAATAATTTTCCGCATACGGAATTGTCGAGTCTTTTCTGATAGAGGATGTCGAGCATTGCATCTTCCGGAGAGAGCATGCGGAAATAATTATTCCCTGTCAAGGCTTCCGAAGGGGATCTATCTACAGATTTCAGTTCATCTTCCTCTGAGAAATTCTGCATGGTGCCGCACACTACGTCGCATCCGGACTTCAGAAAGCAATCATAGGTTATCTTCAGAGTGTCAGGCGGAAGGATATCATCGGCATCAAGAAAGATTATATGGCTCCCTTCCGCCATATCCAATCCATGATTCCTTGCATGGGATTGTCCACCGTTGCTTATATGCGCCACCTTGATATTATCATGCTGATTTGCCAGACTGTCGCAGATAATGCCGGAAGAATCTGTCGAGCCGTCGTCAATAAGGATAATCTCCCAATCCTTATATGATTGTCGGAACACACTCTCCACTGCCTTCTCCAAGAAAGACTCGGCATTATATACAGGAATGATTATGGAAACCATGCGATTCACTATTTTTATGCAAAAGAAATAAAAAAAAGTCAGAAGTCAAAGGCTATACCCTTCCGACTTCCGACTTATTATATGTTACAATGCGCGTAAGCGCAGCGATTACACTGTAAGAATCTCTTTCTCTTTTGCTGCGAAGATTTCGTCGATTTTCTTCATGTACTTGTCATGGAGTTTCTGCACGTCGTTCTCGGCATCCTTCTCGATATCCTCGCTGAGACCCTTCTTGATCTCTTTCTTCAGACCCTCGATAGCCTCACGGCGGGCATTGCGCACCGACACCTTTGCAGTCTCTGCCTCTGCCTTGCTCTGCTTTACGAGCTGCTTACGGCGGTCTTCTGTAAGCGGCGGTATCGACAGGCGTATCACTTCACCATTGTTTTCAGGAGTGATGCCAAGTTCAGAGTTTATGATAGCCTTCTCAATCTCCTTGAACATGCTCTTTTCCCATGGAGTGATGGCAATGGTTCTTGCGTCTGGCACCGAAATATTGGCGACATTTGAGATTGGAGCTTGCGAACCGTAGTAATCTACACGTATTCCGTCAAGCAGACGAGCGGATGCCTTTCCGGCGCGGATATGCGAAAGTGTGTCGTCGAGATATTCCACAGCGAGTTCCATGCTGTCTTTCGCATTGTCAAGATATTCGTTAACTTCCATATTTGTTTTAATGTTTAAATGGGATGGGTTAAGGAGTGTTTTAAGAAATAATTATCATTTAATCAATATTTTGATAGTATTGCTAAATGATGTATAAAAGCGCATGTTAAGCGCATTTCTGCTGTTGATAATAGAAATGCTTTAGTCAACGAGCGTGCCTACATTGTCGCCATTGAGCATCTTTTCGAGATTGCCCTCCTTGTCCATGTTGAAGACATAGATAGGCATGCTGTTCTCTTTGCAAAGTGCGGTAGCGGTAATGTCCATCACCTTCAGATTGCGTGCTATCACTTCTTCGTAGGTGATATGGTCAAATTTTGTGGCAGTGGGGTCTTTCTCCGGGTCGGCTGTGTATACGCCATCTACGCGGGTGCCCTTCAGCATTACGTCAGCCTCGATTTCAATGGCGCGCAGTGCCGAGCCTGTGTCGGTTGTGAAGTAAGGGGATCCGGTGCCGCAACTCATGATAGCAACAGTGCCCTCTTTCATAGCTTTTATAGCCTCCCATTTGGAATAGGGGTAGCCGATGGGGAACATGGGGATAGCGGTCAGCACCTTGGCGGGTTGTCCGATTGCCTCAAGTGCAGAACTTAGGGCAAGGGAGTTGATCACTGTAGCGAGCATACCCATCTGGTCGCCCTTAACACGGTCGAAACCTTTGGATGCGCCCGACAGACCACGGAAGATATTTCCACCGCCGATCACGATGCCAACCTGCACGCCGTTGTTGACAGCTTTCTGTATCTGGAGAGCATAGGAGTTGAGGCGGTCGGTGTCGATGCCGTAGCCCTGTTTGCCCATGAGAGATTCTCCGGAAAGCTTGAGAAGAATACGGTTATATTTCATATCTCTAAAATTTATGTCAAGTATGTTTACAATCCCCAAATTTAAGGAAAAAGTGCGACATTACAAGATTCTTTGGGAAATATATCTCAAAAAAGATATGATTCCCCAATTCTAATTAATTTTTTGACCTGCTTAAACTTTATAATGTATTATTGTCTTATAAGTAAACAGGAGGTTCACTGGATCATCGGTCTCCTCCTTTTAACTCAGATTGTTTCACCTTTTAAACGGAATCCTTATGAGACATATATTCGCATATATTCTGATAGCTTTATTCATGTCGGTCGGCAGTGTCGAGGCTTTTGCTGACAAGCACAAGGGGCATGACCGTGATCGTCATGAGCAAAGATACGACAGGAAGAAAGGTTATAAAAAAGACCGTGACCATAAGTATAAGAAGGATAAGCATCATGGTAATTACGGGCGTCCCGGCAATAGTTTCCCGGCTCCCGGCAATAAGCACAGACATACCCCGCCACCACCGCCGAAGCATCATCACCACGCTCCGCCGCCACCACCAAGACGTCATCATCACGCTCCACCGCCACCACCACGTCTCGGGCACATGGTGAGATACGCCACAAGAGGGTGTCACGATGTCGGGGTATGGCAGATCAGCCATGACACGTATATCGTGAAATATCGTAGAGGTAATCATTACTACACTCAGTATCTATATCCTTATGCCGACAGATACGGTGCCAGAAATGTCATATCCGTCAATTGGGCTCCGCAGAGCCCCTGGACTCTGATACCTCCGATCCAATTGAATATTAATCTTTAGCAATATAAATTGCATCATGATATAACATGATCAACCATGGTATATCATGATGCAATATTTTTATGATATATCATGATTCAGCATGTTATACCATGATATCTCAAAATCCATGATAAATCATGTTGCGTCATGGTCTATCATGTTGAATCAAAATCAGAATCAATATTCCACTTCCAGATTCTGTCGTTTCTGTCCTTTAAGATATTGGATCCAGCTCTCCATATCCTTTATATCCTCGCGGTCCCAGGAGAAACCCCAGCGGTAGGAGAGGGTGTCGGAGGGGGAGATGTTGACTATGCCGAGCACGTGGCGATTCTTGTCGGATTTTGCGGTGAAATCATTGTCGATGATGATGCCGAGTTGTGCGCGTCCGTTGTCAGGTCCCTGTGTGGGATCGGAATATGCTATGATCCCTTCCGATATGAAGGACGGGGAATCATCCCTCAGCGGGAAACCTACAACAACGTCGGCATTGCCACTGAGACCGTCATACCACACTTCCGTATTGTTCAGATAGCTGCCTGCGTCAAGAGAGATGAGACGATGTTCAACCACGGCAGTGTCACCGGCAATCCTCACCGGTGCGAAGTCAAGACGGGCGGTGAAACGGAGCGGACCATTGTCGAGCACCTCCGCTTTCTCATAGCACCACGGATAGAATATAGTGTCGTTTCTTAATATTGCCGCAACACCGGCTCCCAGTGTCGGACCGACAGCATAGCAATCCATCCCCAAGCCGTGGTCAATATGATAAGAGATGGAATCTCTGAATTTATTAGCCAATTCGGGGTCAATTTTCTGTAGGGAATCCACTTTCTGCCATGTGGCGGGATCTGTCTCCGGACCATATAATTTTTCAAGAATGAGGTCATCGGTCTTATGCTTGAAAAACAGGTCGTAGCCGAAACCTCGCTCACCCTTTGCCTGGGTAGCCGGTCCGTACACACGATAGCCGTTCATCTCATTTTCCCATGCCATGTCGTCGGCACGTTCAGGATAAAGCCGTCCGGCTGTCAGTTGAGGATATGTGTGGAGTGTGTCGGAAGGGAGAAGCTGATACTCTTCCGAACTACCCTTGCCGATAGAGGTGCGGAATATTATTTTCCCGTCATGGGTATGTTGGGATGCCACTTCATTGCCATTAGAATCTGTCACGTAGCAATACTTACTTCCGAGACGTGACAATACGGAATCTGCCCACAGTTCCACGATGGCACTGTTGCAGTCGGAATCAGAATTATTGCTGACTGTCACTTTCACTCCATTGCTTTGGCATGACACCAATGCCAGGGAAGCGAAAGCCATTAGTTTTGAAATCTGTTTCATGGGATAATTATAGAATGGTTATTTTTAAGTAGTCCAAGTAGTCCAAGAAGTCTTAGTAGTCTTAGTAGTCTTAGGACAGCTTGGACTGCTAAGACTTCTAAGAAAAAAAGGAAAATTCCGAATGCGAGCATTACGGAATCTTCCTTTTTACATTGTAGTGAAAAAAACTCATCGAAATTCCCTTCGATATGTTCAATTCATGGCGTTTATCTGCTTTAATGCTTTTGAAAGCTGGTCAGGACAGGAAGTCGGCTTATTGCCACACCTTATTCCTTCAAGACGCTTGATGACGTCTTCCGCTTTCATCCCTTTCACCAATGCTCCAATGCCTTGAAGATTTCCATGACATCCGCCGGTGAAGTTCACCTCCTCCACGATGCCATTTTCAACCTTGATTTCAATAAGGCGGGAGCATGTGCCTTGGGGACAGTATTGCAAAGTGGTCGCCATTATTTTGAAGTTCTTTCAGCCACCATCTCTTTGAAAGTGTTGCATGGCTTGAAAGAGGGAATCTTGTGAGCGGGGATGATAACCGCAGTGTTCTTTGAAATGTTGCGGCCGGTCTTCTCTGCTCTTTCTTTCACTATGAAGCTGCCGAAACCACGGAGATAGACGTTCTCACCTTTTCCGAGGCTGTCCTTAACAACTTCCATAAATTTTTCAACCACCTGGAGCACATTTTCCTTGTCGATACCGGTTGCTCTCGAAATCTCGTTGGTTATTTCTGCTTTTGTCATTTCTCAGTTACATGTTTTGGTTTTCGGAGTGCAAAATTAATTAAAAATCTGTAAATAGAGAATGATTATGCCCCAATAAGATAGAATATTTTGAAAGATTATATGGAATATGCGTTATTTTTCGGGTTTTTCTCCATATTTTTCAGGTCTTGGCATGATTTCTTTGATCATTCCTCATCTTTGATCTCTTCTTGGGATATGATCTCGCGATAGTCGCGCATTATCTTAAGATACTGCGAAAGTCCTATCAAACCACCTACGATACCACCTATCACCATACCGATGATAAGTCCGGTGTCGCTTGCAATCGGTATGGCAAACACCACCAGCGTGACGATGGCAAACGGGATGAGGATGATCTGGAAGATGTGGTGATGACGTTTCAGCGAGCGCCCGCGCGATGCCACTTCCAGCACGCTCATCGTGGCGAGGTTTATGTCGCGCACCGCCATGTAAAGATAGGCATCCATGCCGGCGGCTACCATGAAGAAGATAAAGAACATGGCGGCTGATGCGTATCGCCAAGGGATTTGTGGATAGTAGGCTACTCCTCCGAAGCAAAGAAGAAGAGGGAAGAATATCCCCGTAATGCCGGCTATGACGATGAAGCGACGGTATTTTCTGATAAGATCCTCTTTGGCGGTATGCACCTTATTGGAACTTACCTTGCGCGACTGTTCCGATAAATCTTTCTCCAGTTTTGTAAGACGGGTGTTCATATCCGACCACATCTCTTTCATGCGATCAATGTCGGTGATATTCGATAAATTTTCCATAATTCAGTTATTCTTTTGGGTAAGTATTATTCATTGGATTTTTTAGACGGATAGGTATAAGCCTGTCGTATATTAAGACAAGGAGTCATGCCTCAGCCATTTTAGCAAGTTTCTCCTTTATGCGTCTCAGTCTGGTTGCGACCGTGTTGCGTCCTATACCGATTATATCGGAGATATTGTCGTATGAGAGATCATCGAGCCATAGCAGGATTATCGCCTTGTCTGCCGGAGAGAGACGGGAGATCATGCGGTATAGTTCACGGTGCATTCCGGCGGTGTCTGACGTGTCGGAATGTAGGTCGGTGAGTGTCTCAAGACTTACGCTGACCCCCTTCTGTTTCCTCTTGCGCAGGGCGGAGATGCACGTGTTGAGCGTCAGGCGGTAGATCCATGTTGAGATGGCGGAATCCCCTCGGAAAGAGTCGCGGTATGCCCATATATTGGCAATCACGTCTTGCCGCAGGTCGTTGAAATCATCCGTATCCTGTGCATAATAATAGCATATACGGGTGATGACGCTGCTGTTGTTATCTATGATGTCGAGAAATTCCCTTTCTGAAAGAGTGTGGGATGTCGGGTGTTGGCTCATGTCGGATTTTATAGATTTTAATACTTTAGTAGCGTTTTTAGGCTAATAGTTTCAAATCAATGGGAGATAGGCATATTTTTTTCAGATGAATCATCATATAATTCCATATTAATGATTACTTTTGTCATTGAATCGATTCATGCCGTATTATAGGGCATAATCATTCCCGTTCCCTAACTTTTATCTGTTTACCTGATGAATATACCCCATTATAGAAACTTTTCTCATTATGATTATATTTTATCCGGGATATTGCCGGTTGTGATTGTCGTCATGTTGGCAGTCATTGCTTCTGGCTGCGAGTCGGAGGGTAATCTGACTGATGGTCCACATTCCGTCAGAGGCATGCGTCTGTGTCTGTCTGCTTGTGATATGCCTACGAGGGGCTCGACGGGTAAGGAATACGGCAGACGTGGCGGATCGGCGGATGAGAATCATATATCGGCTGACGATCTTTGGGTGGGTGCATTTGATAAGGATGGCGTTCTGATTGATATTATATATGACAACAGTCATGATACAGGCCTATTATTGGAACCTGATGCTGATGATTCTGCCGACGGGACTATTCGTGATATTTCAGCTGAATTTGATGCCGCATCCTATAAGGATGGAGTGGTAAGGGTTGTTGCCTTGGCAAACTGGAGTAGATTTCTTCCTGATGGGGTATCGTTCGGAGCGATAACCGATATTAAGGGTCTGTCTGAGATGTGTTTTGAGTTCAGTCCGGAGAAATTGGCGTCGGCAGATAAAGAGGGCATTACGGATTATTACCCATTGCCGATGTATGGGGAGAGGGTCTTTAATCTGCTGGATGCGGGAGTGTCGGATGAGTTGCAGATAGGACTTGAACGACGCATGGCGAAGATAGAGATTATAGACAATACGGATTCCGGTATCCTTTCTGCATCGCTTGCATGTTATCTTGGTTCGGGATCGGTTATGCCATCCGGTAATTTCTCGGAAGAGGGGAAAGATGTAAAGCCGGAGGATGAGGAATCAAGACATTCTCTATGTTTCAATAAGTCGGTGATTACGGTGGATGAGGTGGATAGGACATGCTATTATCTTTACGTGCCGGAGATGATACTTGGAGAAAGTGTTGATGATGAGAGAAGGAGAATCACGCTGACGATGTGTGACGGAGAGGGTGGAGATTCAGGTGTGACGAAAGATATATACATTGCGCATCATGATGAGACGGGTCTTCCGACAGAGTCAACAGAAGATGTATGGAAAAGATTGAAAGGCAATCATATATATCGCTTTGTAGTGAAAGGGGATGTGGCAGTGGAACCGGAGATAGAGATACAATCCACACTGCGGGTGATATGGTATGGTACATATAATGGAAGATTCTACAACAATACTGCCACGCTTTTTACATACGCTTTTTCGCAAGAAGAATCGTTAGTTAAGCCTACGAAAGGTAATACGAGTCAAATGGATTTTGATTATCCATTGAAGGAGGGATTAAAAATATATTGTAGGTATTTTGATATCTCGTTAGAAGGTGAGGTAATGGAAAGAAGAGAGAAATATCATAATTTATGGTATGCGATTGCTCTTCATAATTTGGGTACAAATAATGAAGGTAGTAGAAGATTTATAGATGATTATAAGCATCAATTATGTGAGGATGTCATAAAGTTGGAGAATGTGGAAGAGAAGGAGAAGGGTAAAACCATAACCAGAACATATTGTTGGCTTAACTCTGTTTCTATAGTTTATTTGAAATATCCTTTTATTGATACATTTGATCCCAATTGTAGGTATAGAATCTATTGGTATGATTTAGGTGAGCAATTTAGAGTTGTATTAGGAGACGATGTGGAGAATGGGGAGGTGGTTTATGATGAGAGAAGAAGATATTGGCACATGGATTTTAAGTTAACAAGGGGAGATCTTACTAAAATATCATATAAAATAGAGAATGGGGATAGAGAGATGGTGATGTCGGTAAGTCCTGAAGGATCTTTTGAAATTGATGACGTCACTACCGAGATGATAGACGGTGTGGAGTACAACGTATTTTACGTGAATTGAGTCTCGTGAAAAGAAATCCCGATTGCCGATGTGTGATGGGCAACCGGGATTTTATCAGATATCGTATGTGATGTGGGGGCATTTAGCGTCGCAGGTCGGAGACTATCATGATAAGCTCCTCGCGTATCTCAGTCGGAAGGTTGATCTCCCTTACCTGTATGCTCCGTGACCATCCCGCCACGTCTTGTGGCAACAACGTCATGAGCACATCGCGAAATTCCTCTATCTCCTCCTGTGTGTACTCATCGGCAGCCCTTCCGCGATAACGGTCAAGTTCCTCGTCATCGTAATATACAATCTCACCCGTGAGGGGGGAGAGATTCGTCTTCTCACATACGGTATGCGCACCGCAGCACACTTCCGGTTCATCCATCGGATTAGCGGTAGGAACGGATGTCGGCTTGGTGTCTGCCTTCACTTCTTCCTCGGCAGGCTGTGGCTGAGGCTCCTTTTTCGTTGTCGTGTCGGTTTCCGGAGAGGCTGTTCCAACCACTTCCGGATGTTTCTTGCGGTAATATAGTCGGTCTGTCACGTAAAGAATGATACCGATGACTACCATTGCCGCCAATATTATCAATGCTCCAATCATTTTTGCACTCTTTTAAGTATTATTACGTTGCCGTTGCGTTGGCAGTGGAGACCGATCTTAGGTAGCTGATTCCAGAAATCCTCGAATGATTTGTTCACCACATCGGGGTCAGCTATCTTTATCTCCCCAAGTCGTAGGGCTGCCATTGCGAAAGCCATTGCTATGCGGTGGTCATCGTATGTGGCGATTGCTTCCGGCGTGGTGTCGCAGCGTTTGCCATTCCACTCTATGGAATCGTCAGTGACGGTTATGACGTAGCCCAACTTGCGCAGTTCCGTTTGAATGGCTGCAAGACGGTCACATTCCTTCAGACGGAGATTACGCACACCGTCAAACCGGAATTCGCAGTCGGAAAGTGCACACGCCACGGCAAATGCCGGAGCGAGGTCCGGATTATCTGTGAGGTCCACCTCAATACGGTCTGGCTTCTCCTCACCCTCTGAAAGCGTGGCTCCGTTATCATCAAATGTTGACTCTACCCCTGCCATCTCAAAGAATCCGGCAGTTGCTGCATCCCCCTGCAATGATTCGGAAGGGGAGACAAGCGCGGCAATGCGGATTTTTGCATTGGATAAGGCTGCTGCCTCGTAGAAGAACCCTGCGGCACTCCAGTCTGCCTCAACCTTGAACCTGGCGGGTGCGACGTACCTCCCGGCTTTTACCTCAACACCCTCATCATGAAGAGTGACCTCTATGCCGAACTGACGCATAACCTGTGCTGTCATCTCGGCATACGGACGGGAAACGAGCGGAGTTGTGAATCGTAGCGACATACCATTCTCCCATGTAGGTGCGCAGAGCATGAGCGCGGAGATGAACTGTGAGCTGACATCACCTTTTATTTCAAATTCTCCACCCTTCAGAGCGGATCCATGTATGCGGTAGGGTCCTGTGCCGTTCTCGCCGAGTGATTCAATCTGTGCACCGGCTTTTCTGAGCACGTCAAGCATTGGAGCCATCGGACGAGAGCATAGTCGGGGAGTGCCTGTTATGATACAGTCCGTGCCGGGTGTGGAGGCGGCTATGGCGGTCACAAACCGGAATGCCGTGCCGGAGGCATGTATGTCGATTGATTCGCCGCTGATCTTTCCCGTTTCTTTCATGTCAAAGAGAGCGAGCAAGGCACGTTGTATCACGCGCAGGTCATCGCAGTCAGTTAGTGCCGGGCAAGTGGGTAGGGTGCCGGCAAAGTATGAGGCTGCAAGATAGCGTGCCCCTATACTCTTTGATACGGGAAGGATGATTGTGTCGGTCGCGTCTGACGCATTATCAGCGTTATTGTCGGTTGTATCCTCTGCCGTATTATCAACTGTATTATCAATACTTACCCTTTTAGCCACTGTCGGGGCAAAGAGCAGACAGGCATCGCCGTAGGATAGGAAGCGGTAATCGTTGCGTAGAGCCTCATCGTAAAGGTCGCGCCATACAGGAAGCCCATTTCTCTCTCCAAGGAATGAGGATACGAGAAGCAGGAGGGTGGATTGCGGCTGATGGAAGTTTGTAACCATTACGTCTACCATTCGCCATCTGAACCCCGGAGCTATCATTATGGCTGTGGAGGCAGTGAGTATTGTCTTATTATTCTTTTCAAGCCATCTGTCAATTGCTGTGAGGGCTTCTATTGTGTCGATTGAAGATGATTCCGCTGAATATGCCTCCCATTGGTCTACGTGCATACTTTCATCGCCACGAGCGATGGCCGCGCCGAGATAGGGGAGGGATTCAAGCGTGCGGACGGAGGTGGTGCCTACTGCCGCCAAAGGTTCACCAGCTTGCTTTTGGGCTATGAGTCGCCGGATAAGGTCGCGGTTCACTGAGAAACTTTCGGTATGCATGGGATGGTCGCCTATATTCTCCGATTTCACCGGTTGGAAAGTGCCGGCTCCGACGTGGAGAGTAAGTTTTCCCACCTCGATATTATGGGCATAAAGGTCGTCAAACACTTCGGGCGTGAAATGCAATCCGGCAGTGGGGGCAGCCACCGAGCCTTTGGCATCGGCATACACGGTCTGGTAGTCGTCGTTGTCACACTCTTCCGATTCGCGTTTCAGATAGGGTGGGATAGGGATAAATCCGGCAGCATCCACTACGGAAGCGAATGTCACGTCAGGATTGTCCCACGTAAATTCAATGGCGTGGGCATTCCCGGCAGTGGGATTTAGTCGGCGGGCGGAGAGCGTGACAGGGGTGGTGGTCCCTTCCGCTCTTATCTCAATGGAGAGAGCTCCCTCCTTCCATCTCTTCAGATTACCGACAAGGCAATTCCATATACATTTTCCGCGAGATTGGAACGTGAGTACATAATCGGCGGGGTCAATAGGTTCGAGAAGGAATATTTCGATTCTTGACCCGGTGGTCTTATAGAATGATATGCGTGCATTGATCACGCGTGTATCATTGCATACAAGGAGAGTCGCAGGGGGCAGAAGAGAGGGTAGTTCGTTAAAATGGCGGTGAGCCACCCCGCCGTCAGGACGCGAAAGGATCAGTTTGCATGCGTCGCGTTGCTGCAACGGATGACGCGGAATCCTTTCATCGGGGAGATTATAATCGAAATCTTCAATTTTAATATCTTTGACCATGAAAAAAAGTGCATTTTGAATAAAGATTTATTTATCTGATAATCAATAAATAATCAAAATTCGAATAAAAAAAGTAAAAATTTTTTCACAAAATTAGCAAAAAAATTTGGTAGTTATGAAATTTTGGTATAACTTTGCACTCGCAATCGGGCGATTAGCTCAGCTGGTTTAGAGCGTCTGCCTTACAAGCAGAGGGTCTGCGGTTCGAATCCGTAATCGCCCACCGAAAGCAACTTCGCAAGCAATTGCGAAATTGGGGCGATTAGCTCAGCTGGTTTAGAGCGTCTGCCTTACAAGCAGAGGGTCTGCGGTTCGAATCCGTAATCGCCCACTTCCCCGAACTTTTAAGAATATTTCGTAAACAATCGGTTCATTCGTGAGAATGAGCCGATTTGCATTTTTTGACTACTTGGACTCCTAAGACTACTTGGATTGATTGGACTCCTAAGACTACTAAGAAGTCCAAGCAGTCCAAGCAGTCTAAGCAGTCCTAGTGGTCCAAGTAGTCTTAGCAGTCCAAGTAGTTTGCTTCCTATGCCATTAGCATTGTCACGCCGACGTAGACAAAGTGAGCGACGATGGCTGCAACGATACCGCCGACAGTGTGTGCGGCAATAGCTTTTGGGGTCAGTTCGCGGTAGCCGAGTGAGTCAAGCATTGCGGTGTGAGTACTCAGATAACCGCTCCAGCACATGCCGATAGCTGTGAATACGGCTATCGCATTGCCATCGATCCATCCCTGTGCAGCAAAGTTGGGCACGAGTCCTAAGGCAGCCCCTACGGCTCCAAGTGCCGTAATCGGGAAGGCTATCAGATGAGGATCGGTGAACCCGAACAACCATTCAAACAATAAGTTGACCTTTGCGGCAAGCCAGGGAAGCAACTCTATGCCTTCGTAAGCGGCTCCGGTGTAACCCTCTGCCGATGCACCGAATGTCAGTATCATCACCAATGTAGAGATGATGAGCACGCCCGGTATGATGGCTATGCCGACGTCCACACCCATCTTGCCGCCATCAAGAAGCGAGTTGAGCGTGCGGATAAATACGGATTTTGATACAACCTTATCTTCTGCAGCCTCTATTGCAGCTGCTTCCTCTGAGATAGCTTCCTCCACAGCAAATGAGGGATATGCCTTGATGATGAAACGTTGCATCAGGCGTGTTGAGACGATACACCCGCAGAATGCCCCGAAAAGACCTACTACCGGTTCGACAAAATAACCCTGTCCGACCATGAAGACCATCACGAGGAGCCCCATGCCGAACGCTGTGCCGAAGTTGGTCAGCGAGATAAACTGGTATTTCTTGAAATAACTGCTGAAACGCTTGTCCTGCGACAGAGAGATGATGGCGGGATTATCGCTGAGGAAGGTCATAGTCGCTCCCAATGCCGCCACGCCGGGAAGGTTAAACAGTGGCTTCATGAGCGGACGCAGGAGATTCTCCAATAGCTTGACAACGCCAAATTCCACAAACAGACGTCCGATTGCCCCCGTCACCACGCATATACCCATAAGATAGAAGACCGTATTGAGAAGCAGGTCATGGGCAGTGTGCATGATAGTGTTGAGCATGTTGGGCAGACCCATGATCGAACCGATATACCAGAATAGGAGTATCACAATCACGAGACATGGCACTCCTGTAGGGATAAACCGATAGTGTGACTTCTTTTTTTCCGCCTTATCTGTAGAGGCGATTGTTTTTTCCATTTCCATTGGTCAGATTGTTATTTTCGTTTTAGAGAGAGTAGGTTCATATACCAAGTGACGCCTGCTGTTGCCATCATAGTCTTATTCTGCATAAGGTTGGAGGTGTTTGTGTTAGTACCCCATGAATAGAAGGCTGCGGCGTGGAAACGTAGTGTGTGGCGGGGATGTATGAATGGCGTGAATTCCACTCCGGCTCCTGCCATTTTCATTTCTGTTCCGTTGAGCACATAGAGGTCGGCATCTGTCCCCGACTTATTGACATCGTAGCTGAACTTGCCGAATACTTTCCAATTGCCGTTGGGAGAGTAGGCGAGATCGGCTATGACCGACATGTCTTTCAGAAAAAAGGTCTGATGGGAAGAGGCGCGGTTCATAACGTCGAGTTCAAGTGCCACTTTGTCAAACGTGAACTTATTGCCGAGTGAAATATAGTTGATGAATCGTCCCGGAAGATACTCCATCATATTGACGGAATATATTGCGTCGAAAAATCCGTGGCTACCGTTCCACATTAGGTTATAGCCATACAGATTGCGGTTTTCGCTTGTAAAGAACGGGCTTTGGCAGAATTGAAACGTAAGTTTGTCGTTGGTGGAGAGTTTCCTACCTATTGATGCGCCCAATCCGTAGCAACGCACGTTATAACAGAATACGGAATACACATAATGGTCGATAGGGGGGCGGTCATATTCCCAACCACCGATAGCCACCACCTGCTTACCTCCGGCAAACGACCAGTTGTCAAGATTGTAGTTAAGGTATATCCAGTCGGTTGCATCAAAGAAAGAGGCATCCTTATGTGGCTTGTTGAAACGTTGACGCCAAGAATAGCTGAGATTGTCGGTCAGATTGCCATCGAGTCGCAGATTGAGGAATTTCCCGGCGAATCCGGTATTATCCTTCTCCACATCGCCATCCAGCCATGCGCCTTCCCAGTCCACGCGGGTTTCTATCCGGAGATTAAGCAATTTTTCATCAATATTGGCATTATCATCAGCGTGAATGATATTGGCAGACGCCGCCAATGCCAAAGCAAAAAAGAGTGGTCTCATGATTGAAAGATGTTGTTCTATCTCCGGAATATATCATTCCGGAGAATGATTTGATTTAAGGTTAGTTGATACGTCAGTAGTCCCCACGGAGCTCTCGTCGTATTCGGCTGCAAAAATACAAAATAGTTTTCAGATTTTCATGGTATCAAGTCTTAATTCTGATAAAAAATATCCGTACCCTTTCCGAAGTATTCAACCGCAAAGGGCACAGAGTGCACAGAGAAATAAAAGATCTCCGTGCCCTCCGTGCCCTTTGTGGTGTATAAAAAACGTGGTGTATTGTTTATTCAGAGTTTTGCTTTGATAGCCTCTGTCTCTTTCTCGTAGCCGGGTTTCTCAAGAAGGGCAAACATATTTTTCTTGTATGCCTCTACACCGGGCTGGTTGAACGGGTTGATTCCGAGCATATAGCCGCTGACGCCACAAGCCTTCTCAAAGAAATAGATGAGCTGACCGAGAGTGTGCTCGTCAAGTTTGGCAAGCTCGATCTTGATGTTGGGCACACCACCATCGACGTGAGCGATCTTTGTGCCGAGTTCTGCCATCTTGTTAACCTCGTCAATACGTTTGCCGGAAAGATAGTTAATTCCGTCAAGATTGGCTGCATCCTCCGGAATACGGCGCGTGATTGCAGGCTTCTTCACTGAAAGCACAGTCTCGAAGATAGTGCGCTCGCCCTCCTGTATCCACTGTCCCATTGAGTGGAGGTCAGTTGTGAAGTCTACAGCTGCCGGGAAGATACCCTTGCCGTCCTTACCCTCGCTCTCGCCATAAAGCTGTTTCCACCATTCTGCGAAATAGTGGAGCTTAGGATTGAAGTTAACGAGAATCTCGATCTTCTTACCGCTCTGATAGAGTGCGTTGCGAAGACGTGCATATACCTCCACGGGATTCTCTTCGCTCTCATGAGCTGCGGTATTCTCCATCTCTACGGCACCTGCCACGAGTTTCTGGATGTCGAAACCTGCGCAAGCGATGGGGAGAAGACCTACGGGAGTGAGCACGGAGAAACGTCCCCCCACGTTATCGGGAATAACGTAAGTCTCATACCCCTCCTGAGTGGCAAGCGTGCGGAGCGCACCCTTCTTCTCGTCGGTGACAGCCACGATAAGATCTTTGGCAGCCTCTTTCCCTGCCTGATTCTCAAGCATCTCCTTGAAGATACGGAATGCTATGGCGGGTTCGGTAGTTGTGCCTGACTTGGATATCACGATGATACCGAATTTCTTGCCTGTGAGAAGTTTCTCAAGCTCGGCTGTGTATTCCTCACCGATGTTCTGACCTGCATACAGCACCTTGGGATTGTGGGGTGCCGGTGCATATAAGTCAGCGAAAGAGTCGGAAAGTGCAGATATAACTGCCTTGGCACCAAGATAGCTGCCGCCTATGCCTATGCACACTACATAGTCGCAGTTCTCGCGCAGACGGGCAGCAGTCTTGTTGATTCTGTCAATAAGCTCTTGCGAAATTGATGACGGGAGGTGGAGCCAGCCCAGAAAATCGGAGCCTTCTCCATTACCTTCGTGCAGTGTGGTCATTGCCTCTACAGCAGACGTGCGGTTTGCCTTATACTGCTTCTCTGCGAATGACACTGCATCCTGAATGTTGATTTCAATAGATTTCATTGTGTCTGTTTATATAAAAATTCGTGTCAAAAATTTTGAGTTTTATATTTTATCTCCCATTTCCTTCCACAAGTAATAATAAAGGGGCTTGTAGGATTGTTTCATCTTTTTGGATGAAATAATATAAATTAACGGGAGTAAACTTAGCTGAATTTCTCTGATAACGCCTCAAAGGCTTTCTTCGGCGATATTCCGGAATATAGTATGTCGTAGACGCAGTCAAGGATTGGCATATCGACCTTGACCGTCGTTCCGTTGATCTGATGCATGCATTGTGTGCCGTAGTAGCCTTCCGCTACCATTTCCATTTCCATCTTAGCTGCCTTCACGCTATGCCCTTTACCGATCATTGCTCCGAAGTTATGGTTGCGCGAGAATAGGCTGTAAGATGTGACGAGGAGGTCGCCGAGATATGCCGAGCGGCAGATATCGCGTTTGCGTGGTGCGATAGCATCGATGAAACGACGCATCTCCCGGGCGGCATTACATACGAGCATTGCCTTGAAATTGTCGCCTGCTTTCATACCGTTGACCATTCCTGAGGCTATGGCATACACGTTTTTCAGGACAGCCGCATATTCTATCCCCTTCACGTCTTCCGAATAGATGGTCTTTAGACGCTGTCCGGCTATGGCTCGTCCGAACTCATGGCTTTTCGCAATGTCGTGACAGCCGATGGTGAGGTAGCTCAGATGATCGAGAGCCACCTCCTCGGCATGGCACGGTCCGCCGATGACGAGCATATTCCTGTCGTTGCATCCGAAGTTGCGGCAGAACCATTCGGTGATGATCATGTTGTCGCCCGGGACAAGACCCTTGACAGCCGAGACGATGTTCTTGCCGGAGATGTCGACGGTGATCTTCTCCGCCTCGTTCTTGAAGTAGGGGGAGGGGATCGCCACGACAAGGGTGTCGGCATCGGCGACGGCATCGTTTATGTCGGAATGGAAGTCGATGCGGTCTGTTTCGAATGTGACGTCGCTGAGATAGACGGTATTGCGGTGGTAGCGTATGAAATCATCAATGCGTTCCTGCCGGCGCACATACCAGTTGATGCGCTCGTTGTTGCCCAATAGCAACTTTGCGAGCGCGGTAGCCCAACTGCCTGCACCGATCACTGCTATCTTTCCCAACGTTGCCATCACTCTCCCTCTTCCTCCTGGTTCTCTTTAGATTGTTTCTTCTCAGGACGCATCTGCGGGAAGAGGAGAACTTCCTGAATAGTGGATTGTCCGGTCATAAGCATGGCGAGACGATCCATGCCGATGCCCATGCCTGATGTGGGGGGCATTCCATATTCCAGCGCGCGGATGAAGTCGCCGTCGATAATCATTGCCTCGTCGTCCCCTTTGTCGGCAAGACGCATCTGCTCCACGAAACGTTCATACTGGTCGATGGGGTCGTTAAGCTCTGAATAGGCATTCGCAAGCTCCTTGCCGTTGACCATAAGCTCGAAACGCTCCGTCAGACGCGGATCGTTGCGGTGGCGTTTGGTGAGTGGCGACATCTCGATGGGGTAGTCGATGATGAAGGTGGGCTGGATGAAGCTACCCTCGCATTTCTCGCCGAAAATCTCGTCGATAAGTTTACCTTTGCCGAATGATTCGTCCACCTCGATACCGTTTGCCTTACAGAATGCACGAAGCTCCTCTTCGCTCTTGCCGGTAATGTCGAAGCCGGTCTTGTCGAGGATTGCCTGGGTCATGGTGACGCGGGGATAGGGTGCCTTGAACGAGATTGTGTTGTCGCCGACTTTCACCTCTGTCGTGCCGTTGACGTCCATGCAGATTTTCTCAAGCATCTTCTCGGTGAAGTCCATCATCCAGTTGTAGTCTTTATAAGATACGTAGATCTCCATGCAGGTGAACTCAGGATTGTGGGTGCGGTCCATGCCTTCGTTGCGGAAGTTCTTGGAGAACTCATATACGCCCTCGAACCCGCCTACGATAAGGCGTTTGAGATAAAGCTCATCAGCGATACGGAGATAGAGAGGAATGTCGAGTGCATTATGATGTGTGATGAACGGACGTGCCGATGCGCCTCCGGGGATTGCCTGGAGAATCGGGGTCTCCACCTCAAGATATCCATGCGAGTTGAAGTATTCACGCATAGAGTTGAACATCTTGGTGCGCTTGATGAATATGTCCTTTATACCTTTATTGACTACGAGGTCTACGTAACGCTGGCGATAACGCTGCTCAGGGTCGGTGAATGCATCATACGCCTTGCCATCCTTCATCTTCACTACGGGGAGCGGACGAAGGCTCTTGGAGAGCACGGTGATCTCCTGTGCGTGGATCGAGATCTCGCCCATCTGGGTGCGGAACACGTAGCCTTTGACTCCGATGAAGTCGCCTATGTCAAGAAGTTTCTTGAAGACAACGTTATACATATCCTTGTCTTCACCCGGACAGAGGTCGTCGCGGCTTACGTACACCTGTATTCTTCCGTCGGCATCCTGAAGCTCCATGAAGGAAGCCTTGCCCATGATGCGACGGCTCATTATTCTTCCGGCGACTGCCACTTCGCGTGGTTTCTCTTCGCCGTCTACAAAGTTCTCTTTTATTTCGACTGAATGACCTGTCACCTTGTATTCCGGTGCGGGATAAGGTTCAATTCCACGGTCGCGTAGTGCCTGCATACTGTTGCGGCGCACCTGTTCTTGTTCGGAAAGTTCTTGATTTGCCATATATTTATGGAGTCTGTTTGTTATTTCCTTGGATATTATTTCCCTGTATTTTGCTTTTATAAGTGGGCTATAGATTTCTCTTGCGCACTTATAGGTCGCCGGCAAATACTTTGCAAGTGACCTATAATGTGCAAAATTAACAAAAAATCATGAGAATCACGAAAGAATCCCTTATTTAGTCTTCAGGTAATCGTCGATGGCTTTGGCTGCCTTGCGTCCTGCTCCCATCGCGAGGATCACGGTGGCGGCTCCTGTGACGGCATCCCCGCCGGCGAATACACCTTCGCGGCTTGTGCGTCCCTCTTCGTCTGCGACGATACACCCTCTGCGGTTGGTATCCAGACCCTTTGTCGTAGCCTTTATCAGAGGGTTGGGGCTTGTGCCGAGTGCCATTATGACCACGTCGCAGTCAATCTCGAAGTTGCTACCTTCCTTCACTACAGGGCTGCGTCGTCCGCTCTCGTCGGGCTCACCAAGCTCCATCTCCACACATTCAATACCTTTCACCCAGCCTTTGTCGTCGCCGAGCACGCGGATAGGGTTGGTCAGCATACGGAACTCAATCCCCTCCTGCTTAGCGTGGTGCACCTCCTCCACACGTGCCGGAAGCTCTGCCTCGCTGCGGCGGTAGACTATGACTGCCTCCGCGCCCAGACGGCGTGCAGTGCGCACCGCATCCATAGCGACGTTGCCACCTCCGACAATTACGGCTTTCTTCCCTGCACATATAGGGGTGTCGAAGTTCTGGTCGTAGGCATGCATGAGGTTGGCACGGGTGAGGAATTCGTTGGCGGAGAAGACCCCGTTGAGATTCTCACCCTCAATACCCATAAAGCGGGGGAGTCCGGCTCCGCTTCCTACGAATACTGCGTCATAACCCTCATTGTCGAGAAGGTTGTCGATGGTCATTGTGCGACCTACGATCACGTCGGTCTCTATCTCCACACCGAGGCGTTTCACAGCCTCTACCTCCTTTGCCACGATGCGGTCTTTGGGCAGACGGAATTCCGGTATGCCGTAGACGAGCACGCCACCCACTTCATGCAGGGCCTCGAATATCTTCACCTCATATCCCATCCTGGCAAGATCGGAGGCACAGGCGAGCCCGGCAGGTCCGGAGCCTACGATTGCCACACGTTTCCCATTGCGCACTATCTCCGGCTGCGGTAGGGAGTCGGCATTCTCTATCGCCCAGTCGCCGACGAAGCGTTCGAGCTTACCGATGGCTACGGGTTCTGACTTTATGCCGAGCACGCATGAACCCTCGCATTGGCTCTCCTGCGGGCAGACGCGTCCGCATACGCTTGGAAGCGAACTGTCGGCGGCAATTGTTGCGGCGGCACCACGGAGGTCGCCCTCGGCGATATGGCGGATAAATTCCGGTATATTGATGTGCACCGGGCAACTGTTGACACAACGCGGATTCTTGCAGTTGAGGCAGCGTGAGGCTTCCAGCGTAGCCTCCTCTGCGTTGTAGCCATAGCAAACCTCTTCAAAATTCTCTGCCCTCTTCACGGGATCTTGTTCCCTGACGGGAACGCGTGGTATTCTGTTAGCCATTGCACTTGCAGTTATGAGATTCTTCGTTATGATTTTTGTTGGTGTCGCGATACATGTTCTGACGGCGCATAGCTTCATCAAAATCAACCTTATGACCGTCAAACTCCGGACCCTCCACGCATGTGAAGCGGGTCTGTCCGTCGACTGTCACACGGCAGGCACCGCACATGCCGGTGCCGTCTACCATCAGTGCGTTGAGTGATACGACTGTAGGTATGCCGTATTCCTTTGTGGTGAGCGCGGCAAACTTCATCATGATCATGGGTCCGATTATGATGCAGCGGTCATATTGCTTCCCTTGATTCTCAATAAGGTCTTTCATAAGCCCTGTGACCATTCCGTGGAATCCCTCGGAGCCGTCGTCTGTACAAAGGTAGACGTTGCCTACCGTGCGCATCTCGTCAACGTATGTGAATATATCCTTTGTCTTTGCTCCGATTACGACATCAGCAGTCACTCCGTTCTCCTTAAGCCATTTCACCTGAGGATATACCGGGGCGGTGCCTACGCCACCGGCTACAAAAAGAATCCTCATTTTCTTGAGTTCATCCTCCGGCAGTTCGAGAAGGTCGGACGGACATCCGAGCGGACCTGCGAAATCAGCGAAAAAGTCGCCTTCATTCATGTGGATGATCTTATTGGAGGAATATCCGATGGCTTGGGTCACGATAGTTACTGTGCCCGCAGTGGTGTCGTAGTCGCATACTGTGAGCGGGATGCGTTCGCCTGTATGATCAGTACGGACGATTACGAACTGACCGGGTTGGGCGGATGAGGCCACGCGGGGTGCCTTGACTTTCATCTCCACGATATTAGGGGCAAGTTCGCGCTTGCTGACGATTTCAAACATAAAAATCGGTATGTTGAGTGAAAAGTTAGATTATCTTGTCATATCCTGCAATTAGAATAGACACCGCAAAAATAACTGATATTTCTTTAACACACAAATCTCCAGACAAAAGAGTCTGAAGATTTGCATTATAGAAGTATTATATTTCGTTTTCGGGCAATCCGGTGACCTTTGCAATCTCAGAAAGTGGCATGCCAAGCTCCTTTAGACGTTTTGCCACTAATCGGCATCCTTCTGTCAGTCCTTCTGCCCGTCCTTCTGCCCGTCCTTCTGCCCGTCCTTCTGCCCGTCCTTCTGCAAGGCTTTTGCGTGCGGCTGAGTCTATAACGTTCTGATAGTCCCTAAGGGCTTTTAGGCTATCCTCGTATGCGCGTATTTGCTCCTTTGAGAAATTCTTTGTGTCGGCTGACTCAAAGAAATACTGCATCACCTCATCCTCAATCTCTTTTGGAATCTCATCAAACTGATCCAGATATTTTAGGATGTATAGCCACCAATCCATCTTTGTCTCAAACTCACTGATATCTTTGCGGAACTTTGGAAGCTCGATATATATGTATGTCAGACGGTCGTAGAACACCTGTCCGGTCTCCACATCCGCAAGTTTCACTACGCTTCTGAAGTTGGGAGAAGACATGAGCTGCCTTATCTCAAAGTTTAGGAAGGCTATTGTATAGACCTTTGGTAGATGATAGTCCCATTTCCCTTTCACGGCCGCTTCCTGTATGGGGAATGTTGAATAGTATACGCTTCTGTCGACGAAGAATTCCTGATAGTTGTTCTGCATTTCCACGATCATGTGAGATCCGCTTTGTGTGATGCAGTAAAGGTCGAAGATTGCGACACGGCTTTCCTGTCCCATACCTAATTTTTCGGTGGGGAGATATGTTATCTCTGTTATCTTATCGTCATCATTGATTATGGCATTCAGGATGCTGATGAGCGACTTCTCGTTGCCCGGTGTGCCAAAAAGTCTTTTGAATCCGAAATCGGTAAAGGGGTTTATGAATCTTTCCTTGCACATATAGACACTTTTTAATTGTAAAACACTCTTTTATTATAAAAAAACATGCTTCACCGAATATTTGACGGGACTTGCATTTTTACTTTGCAAATATAGCCAAATTTTCTCAAAAGCACAATTCTATATCTCATTTTTGGATGTTTATCGACATCAGTTGGGGAAATATTTGTAGGAAAGAAAGTTTTTTGCTAAGTTTGCACCTAATTAACAGAGGGAGATGTTTTCCCGTAATGATAACTTATTTCGAAATACCGGCACACAGCATGAAGAAACTGATTCTACTATCTGCTATCGCAATGGCAATCCCTTTCGGCATATCGGCAACCGAAATCGGTAATGCTTCTGAGGCGAAGAAAAAAACTGCGAAAACCGACACTGTCGGTTTCAAATTCACCGACATAAAGGTGAATCCAACCACATCTGTAAAGAACCAGAACAAGTCGGGAACTTGCTGGAGCTTCTCCGGCACTTCTTTCCTTGAGGAGGATATCATGAAGAAGGGTGGTCCTGAACTTGACCTTTCTGAAATGTACGCCGTGCGTAAATGCTATATCGACAAGGCTAAGAAATATATACGCACTCATGGGAATATCAATTTTGCACAGGGTGGAGGTTTCCCCGATGTATTATATGTAGCAGAAAACTATGGTCTTGTGCCGGAAGAGGCATACAAGGGTCTGAACTATGGCGAGGACAAGCACGTGCATGGAGAGCTTAGTGAGGCTCTGAAGGCCTATCTGGATGTGATTGTAAAGAATCCCAACAGAAAATTGTCTACCGCATGGCTCGACGGTTTCATCGGTATCCTTGACGCTTATCTCGGTCCGGAACCTGAATCGTTCACTTATAACGGCAAGACCTACACTCCTCAGACGTTTGCAAAGGAATTGGGTTACAGCTCTGATGATTATATCTCAATCACAAGCTACAATCATCATCCCTTCTACAAACCGTTTGCAATTGAGATCCCCGATAACTGGCTATGGGCTGAGAGCATGAACGTGCCTTTGGATGAGATGAAGGCTATCGTCGACAATGCTCTCGAGAATGGATATACCGTGGCATGGGCTGCCGACGTTTCCGAGAAAGGTTTCAAATGGAAAGATGGTTTTGCTGTGCTTCCCGCTCCAAAGGATGAGAAAGATCTCGAAGGCACTGAGCTTTCTCGTTGGGTGAGCCTATCTGCTGCCGATAAGGAGAAAGACAGATATGACATCAAGGGTCCTGTAAAAGAGGTGAACGTGACTCAGGAATCCCGTCAGAAAAGTTTCGACAATTTCGAGACCACTGACGACCATGGAATGGTAATCGTTGGTATCGCTCAGGATCAGAAGGGCAACCGTTTCTACAAGGTTAAGAACTCTTGGGACACTGACCAGAAGTATGGCGGATATTTCTACGTATCGGAACCATATTTCCTTGACAAGACAATCGACGTGGTTGTCAACAAGAAAGCCGTTCCCGCTGACGTGGCTAAGAAAATCGGACTTTGATCCGCTCCATATTACAACGGGCGCACAAACTATGTCTGTGCGCCCGTTGTTTATAATGAAGCATTAATGATGAAACATTAATGCTGACGCAATCCTCCTCAACATAATCTCATTACACTCTTAATATGACACAAGTAAAAGCTAAAAAGGCTCTCGGACAGCATTTCCTGAAAGACTTGAATGTGGCGAAGAGGATAGCCGAGACTATCAATCGTGACGAGTTGCCCGACAATGCCAAGATATGGGCTGACATCCCCGTGTTGGAGGTCGGTCCCGGCATGGGTGTGCTGTCACAATTCCTTATGTCGGCAGGTAGACGCATAAAGGCGGTCGAGATAGATACGGAAAGTGTTGAATACCTCTCTAAGGTATATCCCGGATTGGAAGTGGTCGAAGGTGATTTTCTGAAGATGGATCTTTCTGAATTATATGGCGGAGAGTTTGCCCTTATAGGCAACTATCCATATAATATATCATCACAGATATTCTTCAAGGTGCTTGACTATAAGGAGAAGATTCCCGTTGTGGCGGGTATGCTTCAGAAGGAGGTGGCGGAGAGGATATGCTGCAAACCGGGAACAAAGGTATACGGCATTCTGTCCGTCCTGCTTCAGGCATGGTATGATTGCGAATACCTATTCAATGTCCCACCCGGAGTATTCGCACCACCGCCAAAAGTGATGAGCGGAGTGATACGCCTGACACGCAACAAACGCACATCGCTCGGATGCGACGAACGACTGTTCAAGACCATTGTCAAGACAGCCTTCGGACAACGCCGTAAGACCCTACGCAATTCATTGGGTGGACTGATACCGTCGGATTCACCCATAATGCAGGATCCCATCATGGGCTTGCGCCCCGAACGCCTCAGCGTAGAGGATTTCATCCGCCTGACATTAGCTGCAAAAAACTGAATAGCCCCCACCCCCCCTAAAGGGGGAGTAAAAAAGTCGGCATATATGTGTTTGCTGGAGTTCAGTGCCCTCGCCCATGGGCGAGGGGTGCGTCCCCTTCAAATAAAACCAATATCAAATTTTAAATTCTAAATTCTAAATTTTCAACGCTTCCATGAAAATAGTAGTTCTTGACGGATACGGACTGAATCCCGGCGATCTCAGCTGGGAATGGCTCGACAAATACGGCGAGGTAACAGTCTACGACCGCACATCCCCCGACCGGATTGCCG
This sequence comes from Muribaculaceae bacterium Isolate-037 (Harlan), assembly GCA_003762615.1. GTDB lineage: Bacteria > Bacteroidota > Bacteroidia > Bacteroidales > Muribaculaceae > Lepagella > Lepagella muris. The sequence goes on along the minus strand of RIAZ01000003.1, from coordinate 90,514 downwards.
ACCGTGCAAAGGATGCCGACGTATTGTTTACCAATAAGGTGGTGCTTGACAAAGAGATGCTTCAGTCATTGCCCCATCTTAAATACGTCGGAGTGCTTGCCACCGGATATAACGTGGTAGACATCGATGCAGCCCGCCAAGCCGGAATAACAGTGACGAATATCCCTGCCTACAGCACGGATTCAGTGGCACAGATGGTGTTTGCCCATCTCTTGAACGTGACGAACAGAGTGGAACACTATGCAGAGGAGAACCGCAACGGAAGATGGAGCCGTAACCCCGACTTCTGCTATTGGGACTATCCGCTGACAGAACTTGCCGGAAAGAATTTCGGCATTGTGGGACTCGGACACATCGGAATGACGGTTGCCCGCATTGCACGTGCTTTCGGAATGAACGTGATAGCCTACACATCGAAGCCGCAGGACGAGTTGCCGGAGGGTGTTGCGAAAGTGGATATGGACCGGCTCTTTGCCGATAGCGATGTGCTGTCGCTTCATTGTCCGCTCACTCCATCTACCAAGCATCTTGTCAATGCCGACCGGTTGAGAGGGATGAAACCCTCCGCAATAGTGATAAACACAGGTCGCGGACCGCTCGTAGATGAGGATGCAATGGCAGACGCACTTAAAGAGGGTAGGGTAGCGGCATTCTGTGCCGACGTTCTAAGCACAGAACCACCTTCCCCCGACAATCCCTTGCTTACCGCTCCGAACGCATACATCACCCCCCATATAGCATGGGCATCCGTAGAGGCACGCCGCCGCCTGATGCATATCTGCGAAGACAATCTGTCAGCCTTCCTATCAGGCACTCCCCGCAACGTAGTCTCATAAAGAAGTCCAAGAAGTAAAAGAGCTCCAAGAAGTAAAAAAAGTAAAAGAGGTAAAAGAGGTCCAATAATTCCAAGAGGTCTAATAGGTCCAATAAGTCTAATAGGTCCAATAAGTCCAAGAGGTCCAAGAAGTCCAAGAGGTCCAATAATAATCGGCTCAGATCAATCAGATTTGAGCCGATTATTCCATTCTTATTCTTACGGGAGGCGGTTGCGGTATTCTGTAGGTGTATATCCGAAATGCTTTCTGAAGACGGTGCTGAAATATCCGATTGAGGAATAGCCGCATTTAAAAGAGATTTCTCCTATTGATATTGATTTGTCGTTTAGTAGTGTAGTTGCAAGTTGCATCTTGTAGTTGCGTATGAAGTCGGCTACAGAAAGACCTGTCAGCAATTTTATCCTTTTGTAGAGAAGAGATATGCTGACGCCCATCTCTGCCGCGAAATCCTCCTTTTTAAAACAGGTGTCGCAAAGATGCCGGTCAAGCACCTCTATGAATTGTGCGACAAATTCAGGCGTCTCTTTTGAATCCGGTACATACGGGTTCTCCGATTTCTCATTTTCATCGGAATGGTTCGTATCAAACGAATAATTACTCATGATATAATTGATTTTAGACTATAAAATCGTGAAGAATGAAGAATGTTGATGAATGATAGGGAGGGATGATATATATTGAATTGAGCTGATAGGCGTCTGCCTATTGTCAATGATGATTCAGATGTCTCTTATGGATAATTTCAATCTTTTGGATAAAAATCGCATACAAAATTAATAATAAAGAATGGCGACGGATATAATAATTTGAAATTTTTATATCAAAACTTGGTATATTGCTAAATTTAGTGAAATCCTGAAATGTGACCATTATATATAATCATAAATTGCAGGTTTAAAAATCAATAAAAGGAGGTTACATATATTATATTATCCCCATTTTGGCTTTCAAATATGTATCAAAAGCATTTCAAATTGTAAAATAAATTAAAAAATATCTAAAATTAAACATTGCTCGGATTCGTGTGGCATACTTTTGTGCCAAAAAACCAACACATAATTTAACCTAACAAAATTGATGCGCATGATAAAACATGTAACGATTTTCCTATGTATGCTGTTTGTATTCATAGGTGTTTCGGCTCAAACTAAAACACTGACCGGAACAGTGAAAGATGCCAATCAGGAACCGTTGATTGGCGTAAGTATTGTAGAGAAAGGCACATCAAACGGCACGATTACCGATCTTGACGGCAACTTCTCTATCAAAGTTAACCCTAAATCTTCGCTTGTATTCTCTTATGTGGGATATGCCCCGCAGACGATTGTTGTTGGCTCGCAGGATCATATTAATGTTGTGATGAGAGAAGACAACAAGGAGCTTGAAGAACTCGTGGTCGTGGGTTACGGCGTGCAGAAGAAGAGTGATGTGACCGGATCCATCTCCTCCGTATCTGCAAATGATATAAAAGGTCTTGCCACTACTGATGCCGGTGCTGCTCTTCAGGGAAAGGCTTCAGGCGTGCAGGTGCTCAATTCATCCGGTGCTCCGGGTGAGGGTGCAAAAATCCGTATACGTGGTTACTCATCCAACTCCGGACAGCTCGGTCCGTTGTTGATTGTAGACGGTCTTAAGGTAGACAATATTCAGTATCTCGACCCCTCTATGATCGAATCTATGGAGGTGCTGAAGGATGCCGCTTCCGCTGCCATATATGGTGCCGAGGCGGGTAACGGTGTGATTCTCATCACTACAAAGAATGGTAACGTGCGCGACGGACAGCCGAGAGTGATATATTCTTTCAAGGCTATCAACCAGCGTCTTGGTAAGACTCCCGAAATCTTCGGCGCGAAGGATTGGATCCGTTATAAGGAACTATCCGGCTACGACATGAAGAAACTCTGCTCTGACAATGGCGTGAATTATGATAATCCGGCTGAGACCGACTGGATTAAAGAAGTGTTCGAACCCAGCTGGGCTACACAACATTCTGTGATTTTCCAAGGTGGAAACGAGAAGGGTAATTTCTTCACCTCAATCAATTATATTGACAATGACGGTATCGTGAAGGGGAAGAAGGATACCTATTCCCGACTGACCGCACAGCTCAATGCGGAATATAAACTTTATGATTGGATCAAGGTGGGCACCAACACCTCTATCGAGAGATGGCACACCCGCAGCATCACCCAGCAGAGTGCATACGGCTCAATGCTTGCCCCGGCTCTGCTTCTTGACCCTCTGACACCGGTATACTGGGAGAGCACGAAAGATTTCACTGCCGACATGATGACTCAGTATGAGGCTGATCCCTCCATGATTAAGATTGCTCCCAATGGTAAATATTATGCCACTTCAAAATTCCAGAATGACGACAACGGCAACCCTATCCTCCAACTTGACCGCAACAATCAGAAGAACTCCGGATTCACTGTCAGAGGCACAGGTTTCCTTGACTTGATGCCGTTGAAAGGTCTTGTGCTGACTTCCCGTTTCTCTTATCGTATCTCGCAGCACAACAGCCACAATTATGCGGAACCATATTATATGAACGGTCAGGCAAAGGCAACTGACTATGAGATCTCGGCTGCTGCAAACAATGGATACTACTATCAGTGGGAAAACTTCATCAACTATAACAATTCTTTCGGGAAGCATGATATTGGTGCCATGATCGGTATGTCATTTACACAGACAAAGACCGACAACGTATCGGCTTCTGCAAAAGGCACCGGTGGCAGCAAGATTCTGAACGGCGACGGTCCTCTCTTCCAGTATCTTGATTTCGTGAATTCCGCAGAGACCACGACGAAGAGCATTGGCAATATCATCGGACTTGCAACAAGTCTCTCATACTTCGGACGTGTCATGTATGCCTACGACAACCGCTACAACGTACAATTTAACTTCCGTGCCGATGCATTCGACACTTCCAAACTTCCCGCTAACAAACGTTGGGGTAAATTCCCTTCTGTGTCTGTGGGTTGGACCACATCTAACGAGGCATTCTTCCGCGACAATGTGAATCCATCCGTGATGTCCTTCCTGAAAATACGTGGTTCTTGGGGTAAGAATGGTAATATCAATGTGTTGAACAATTATCCCTACGTATCGCCGATCAGCTACAACAGCGCATGGTATCAGTATGGAGATAATCCCAACCAGTATTATGGATCGTATCCTACAGGTCTTGCTAACCCCGACCTGAGATGGGAAACTTCCGAGCAGTTCGACTTGGGTATCGACATGAGATTCCTTGACGGTCGACTCACTGCCGGTCTTGACTACTACAACAAGAACACTAACGACCTTCTTATCCAGATCAATCCGGTTCCGGAGGTTTACTCCAATACCACCACCATCAATGCCGGTAAGATCAACAACCGTGGTTTCGAGCTTGAACTCGGCTGGCGTGACAATATCGGTGATTTCAGCTACAGTGTGTCAGCCAATATGTCAACTCTCCGCAACAGGGTCACTTATCTTTATGATGACATTGCTCGCATAATCACTGCAAAGGGTGGTGTAGACGGCACCAACAACATGGTCAGCAGTGCTATGGAGAGAGGTCACTCGATATGGTATTTCCGTGCGTATGACTACGCCGGCGTAAATAAGGAGACAGGTGCCCCAATGTTCCGTAATGGTGCAGGTAATATCGTATCTTCATCAGAGCTGACAGAGGAGGATATGACCGACATAGGCTCGGCAATTCCGAAGGTCACATACGGCGTTACTCTTAATCTTGCTTGGAAAGGCTTAGACCTGACAGTGTTCGGTACAGGCGTTGCCGGCAACAAGATCTACAACGTGCTTTACCGTGCCGACACCCCGATGCGAAACTCTTTGAAATACTATATGGATAATGCATGGACTGCCGACAATCATAATGCCAAGATGCCGGAGGTGGGTCAGGTGGCTCACGACCGCAATTTCTGGAGTTCAAGCGCATCCATGTTCAATGGCTCATACTTCAAGATCAAGCAGATACAGCTCGGCTACACCGTGCCTAAAGAGCTTACAAGAAAAGCCTTTATCAAGGATCTGAGGTTCTTCGTATCTCTGGATGATTTCTTCACATTCTCTAAATATCCCGGTATGGATCCCGAGACTGCCACAACGTCCAACAATGGCGCTGCCGGATATGACATAGGTTCTTATCCGACAATGAAGAAGGTGACTTTCGGTGCCACTATCGGATTCTGATCAAGTAATATTAAAAAGAAAAAAAGACAACATGAAAAAGATATTGTTTTCCCTTATAGGATTAGGCGCGACTCTCTTCATGGGAGGATGTGAGGATCGTCTCGACATAGATCAGAAGGGCGTCATTGCCGTCAAGGATTTCTATAATACCGATGATGATGCACAGAATGCCTGCAACAACCTCTATCAGTCGTTCTGTCTTAACATTGCGGGAGTAGGAACACATGGTATATATGTCGCGCTTCCGGTACTCTTCAACGAGGCGGGCGACGACATGCTTGCCGCAGGCAACATGTATGGCGACAATGACTTTGCCGCTCAGATAAATGAATTCCGCTATGATTCGCAGAACGAGGTGATAAAGCACTCTTACTGGGGATTGTATGCCGTGATCTACGATGCCAACCTCATCCTTGACCATGTGGCTGACGACACAGATGTGAAACGTCGCGTGAGAGCTGAGGCGCGTGTATTACGTGCGTGGGCACACTTCACGCTTGCCATAGGTTGGGATTGTCCGCCGCTCGTGGATCATATCCTCCCCCCGGATACCAAGCCGACAAACTTTGAAGGCGGTCACAAGGCTCTTCTTGAATGGTGTGCAAAAGAGGCTGAGGAATCTGTTGCGGATCTTGATGAGCGTACTGATCCATCCGATAAGGTGGGTGCTTCCAAGGTGACTAAAGGTCTTGCATTGACTCTTGCCGGAAAGGCGCGTCTCTTTATGGAGGATTATGAGAATGCCAAGAAGGATCTAAAGCAGGTGATCTCTTCCAATAAATATGAACTCGTGCCTACTGATCGTTGGGCGAACCTGTTCCATGCTTCAGGCGATCTCTGTGAGGAGATGATATTCCAGGCGAACTGTCTGGAGAATCCGAATATCGGGGACTGGTCAAACAAGATTCAGCGCACGTCGTGGATGTGGATACAGTTCTGGAACTGGCGTACCGACAAGCTGGCTTCCCGACCCTCATTTATAGGCACAGATGGCTGGGGCGGACACTCAATCCGTGAGGACTTTGCTGAAAGGATGCTTGCTAACGATGGCGATTCTCCGCGTCGTAAGGCTACTTTCCTCACTCCCGATGAGTTCCTCTATGAGATGGATTGGAACGGTGCTCAGGGTCTTACCCGCGAACAGCGTGAGACAAGTGATCAGATCGGCATCAAGGATGCTACAGGTCTGTATGGCTTCGGTGGATATTTTGCAAACAAGATTGTGGCTTGGCCGGAGGATAATGAGAAGGGTTGGTATGGTTTCAAGAACCTGACGATCTTCCGTTATGCAGAGGTGCTTCTGATGTATGCCGAGGCTTGTGCCGTGACTGGCGATAACGATGGTCTGCAATATCTGCAGGCTATTCAGAAACGTGCCGGATCAGCTCATATCTCATCTCAGCTCACTCTTGATGAGGTGAAGAACGAGAAGGGTTATGAGATGTGGATCGAGGGTGTGCGTTTCCCCGATATGGTAAGATGGGGCGACACCGATGGCGTTGTCAACAACGGTAAGAATATCCCGTCTACCTACGACGCGTTCTTCACAAAAGGGGAGCCGAAACACAGGATATACGTGGAATACTCTAATCCTAACCAGGGACGCTCCGGATTCATCAAAGGGAAACATGAATATTTCCCCTTCCCGTATGATGCCACTTCGATCAACCCGAATCTGAAGCAAAATCCCAGCGGTGAATAAAAACAATAGGGAAGTAGGTAATTTAATATAAGGGAGGTTCCCTTCTTGAGCCACGTGCTCCTGAGGGGAACTTCTTATTTGTGATAATACAACTGATTTTTATGAAATCTCAAATTTTTAAGAATATCACGGCAGTATCGCTGTTGATTTCCGGGGTGGCGCTGGCAGATGCGCAGGAGAGCTCTACGCCGACTCCACCGGAGTTCCCTCCCGTGAGACAGGACTACGTGATACAGACGCCCACATATCTCTCCGATTATTTTGAAGAGGGCACGACGCCTCTTATTTCTCCCGATAGCACAGGATTTATCCGCCGATGGAGTGTGCTGGAGCCTATCGAGAAACCCAACCGTTCGAACGCAGTGTTTACCGACAGTTATCTTGACGATGTATTCTCGACGGAGTATTTCAAGGGGCAGCTTCAGTTGCCCCCTAAAAACGGGGCATCCGTCAAGGTCAACGGTAAGAAACTGAAATGGCATGCTCTCGACAGCAAGCTGGATAACTACAAGCTGTATCGTTTCTCGGCTGCACTGAAGAAGCCTGTGTATGGCATAATCTTCTTCGCCGTCACTACAATAAATTGTGATGAGGATATTGAGAATGTGCGTCTCTCCGCCGGTTCTAATTCCGCTTCAAGATGGTGGATAAACGGGGAAGAGGTGCTTACCCTTTCCGGCGACCGGCGTATGGTGGCGGATGACGGTGCTTCAAAGCGTCTTACTTTGAAAAAGGGGAAAAACACGATATGGTGTGCGGTCATCAATGGTCCGGGCATGAGCGATTTCTGTGCCAGGTTTATGGATGAGTCAGGCAGACCGGTAGACAATTTCACAATCAGTTATCAGTAAAGCGAAGATGAATAGAAGAATATTATTGGGCGGATTTCTGGCAATGGCATCCGCTATCCCTACATTTGCCCTGGATGGCGCACCATATATCCACGACCCATCGACGATCGTGAAGTGCGACGGGAAATACTATACGTTTGGCACCGGGAGAGGTGGTCTGATATCTGACGACGGCTGGACGTGGAGAAGCGGCGCGGTGCGTCCCGGTGGGGGTGCCGCACCCGATGCGATAAAGATTGGCGACCGTTATCTTGTGGCATACAGTGCCACCGGTGGCGGTCTGGGCGGCGGTCATGCCGGTCAGGTGCTGACGATGTGGAACAAGACTCTTGACCCTGACTCGCCCGACTTCAAGTTTACGGAGCCTGTCGAGGTGGCGCGTTCGCTCGATGATGAGGATTGCGATGCTATTGATGCCGGATTGCTGCTCGACCCGACTACCGGACGTCTGTGGCTCTCTTACGGCACGTATTTCGGTTTTATCCGTATCGTGGAGCTCGACCCTGCCACGGGTAAGCGCGTGGAGGGTAATGAGCCGGTAGATGTGGCGATAGATTGCGAGGCTACCGATCTCATATATCGCGACGGATGGTATTACCTTCTCGGCACTCATGGCACCTGCTGTGACGGTCCCAATTCTACGTATAATATCGTGGTGGGGCGTTCGCGCAACGTTACGGGTCCGTATCTCGATAATATTGGGCGCGACATGCTGAAAGGTGGAGGAAAGATGGTGATAGCTGCCGGCGACCGCAATACCGGTCCGGGTCATTTCGGTCGCTACATAGAGGATGACGGAGTGGAGAAGATGTCGTTCCATTATGAGGCTGACTTTGACCGTGGCGGCAGAAGCGTCCTTGCCATACGTCCTCTGCTCTGGAAGAATGATTGGCCCGTGGCAGGTGAGCTTTTGAAGGAGGGCACATACGAGATTGAGTCGGAACGACGTGGGTATGCCCTTGAGCTGGCTGTGGATTTTGTCAGGATGGATGCTCCGCGTGTGCCGTTTTGGGAGGAGCCTAAGGAACCGTTGGAGCCGTTGAAATCACAGACTCTCGAGGAGGTGATCTCCACATGGCCCGAAGGTGAGATTGCCGTGAGAACAGGCGACTACATGTTCCGCCCACACCAGAAATGGACAATCACTGCCGTGCCGGAGGCTGGTGGGTATCTTGGCGGACAATATTATAAGATTGAGATCGAGGGTACGCACAGGGCTCTTGCAGCTACTGCCGATGCCGAAGTTGTGGCTGTACCGGAGTTTACCGGTGCCCCCGAACAGTTGTGGCGCATAGAGCAGCTGACCGACGGCACTTACCGCATAATGCCGAAGGTGGTGCCGGGCACTGATGAGCAGCTTGCTCTTGTGGCTACTGCCGACAGCACACCCACTCTCGGACATTTTGATATGGATAGTGATAATTCCAAGTGGAGTTTCCACGTTAGATAAGAAATACTCTAACCTGAAATCAAATAATGAAAGGATTGTTTAAGAGGATATTATCCTCGGTTTTTATGGTTGTTGTGTCGATGGGTACGGCAGTTGGACAGAACCCGATTATAAAGGGGCAGTTCACTGCCGACCCTACCGCACGCGTGTTTAACGGGAGGATGTACCTGTATCCGTCGCACGACATAGAGAGTCCGATAGATGAGCTGAAGGAATGGTTCTGCATGGAGGATTATCACGTGTTCTCCTCTGATAACCTGACGGATTGGACTGACCATGGGGTAATAGTGTCACAAAACCGTGTGCCTTGGATCAAGCCGGATTCGTATGCCATGTGGGCACCTGACTGTGTTGAGAAAGACGGTCGTTACTATTTCTATTTCCCGGCGGCTCCTGCCGGTGAGGAGAGGGGATTCAAAGTCGGTGTGGCTGTCGGTGATAAGCCGGAGGGTCCCTTCATGGCGATGCCCCGTCCGATAGAGGGGATAATGGGCATTGATCCCTGTGTGCTTGTTGATGATGATGGTAAAAGCTATATATATTGGTCGGGAATGGGGATGAAGGGGGCTCAGCTTGCCGACAATATGATGCAGCTCTCTTCCGAGCCCGTCATGATAGAGGGCTTGCCAGAAGGATTCAAGGAGGGACCATTCGTATTCAAGCGTGAGGGGAAATATTACTTCACTTTCCCTTGGGTGAGAAAGAAGACGGAGACTCTTGCCTACGCTATGAGCGATTCACCCCTCGGTCCGTTTGAGTTCAAGGGTATAATCATGGATGAATCCCCTTCCGGCTGCTGGACTAATCATCACTCCATAGTGGAGTATGATGGAGAATGGTATCTCTTCTATCATCACAATGATTATTCCCCTGACTTCGATAAGCGCCGCTCAACACGTATTGACACTCTCAGTTTCAATCCAGACGGCACGATACGCAAGGTGACGCCTACACTGCGTGGAGTTGGCGTGAGCGATGCCCGCAGCAGGATTCAGGTAGACCGTTATTCCGACGTGTCGAAGAAAGGCGTGTCGGTTGATTTCCTTGACAAGAGTAATCCTTTCGACGGATGGAAGGTAAGGATCGGAAAAAAAGGCTCATGGGTGAGATATAATTCAGTTGATTTCGGTGAGCGTCCTGCCCAACGTGTCATGGCGAATGTGCGCTCGGCTAAAGGGGGAGTGCTCAGGATATTGGCTGACGGTCTTTCCACCGAAAACGTTATCGGCGATATCAAGGTGCCGGCGGGTGGCGGTTGGATGGAGATTTCTGAGTCGGTCAACGGTGCCCCTTCTGGTGGAATCCACGATCTATACGTGGAGCTCGCCGATGGAAATGACGTTGAGGTGGATTGGATAGGTTTCGATGCAATGCCGTTGACGGAGGGTGCATTTCAAACCGGGGCATATCGTAATCTGTTTGCCGAGATGGGTTATGACCCTAAGGAGATAGATAGACGTCTTGACGATATTTTCAATGAGCTATTCTTTGGCAAGAACCGAATATATTTTGAGGTAGGCGACAGCATGGGCTATGTCAGCGACCTGAAGAATAAGGATGTGCGCACCGAAGGTATGTCTTACGGCATGATGGCGGCTGTTCAGCTCGACCGGAAGGATATATTCGACCGTCTGTGGAGATGGACGCGTCGCTACATGCGTCATGATGATGGCGACAACAAGGGGTATTTTGCATGGAGCTGTAAACCCGACGGCACACGTAATGCCCATGGTTCTGCCTCAGACGGCGAACTTTATTTCGTGACGGCATTGGTGTTTGCCTCAAACCGATGGGGTAATGACACCGGGATTGACTATCTTGCTGCCGCACGCGATATAGTGGATAATTCAATGCTGAAGGCTGGTAAGGATAATGCCGTGCCGTTGATTAATCTTGAGCACAAGTTGATAACGTTTACACCTGACCGTTGGGGAGGTAGGTTCACCGATCCCTCCTACCACGTCCCGGCATTCTATGAGGTGTGGGCGGAATGGCTTGGCGACGGACGGTCAAAGTTCTGGAAGGAATGTGCAGATAAGAGTCGCCGGTATCTTCATGACTGCACGCATCCCTCTACGGGTCTTACCCCCGACTACAGCAATTACGACGGCTCTCTGTTGGGAAGGAATATGCCGATAGGGGATGCTTTCCGGTTTGACTCATGGCGTGTGCCGATGAATGTGGCGTTGGATTATTCATGGTCATGTGCCGACCGCGACTGGCAACGCGGATATGTGGAGCGGTTGCATGATTTCCTTTACTCCAAAGGGATAGATGAGTATGTCGACCAATATAACGTGGATGGCACAGACGTGAAGGAGATTCTCGGAGCAGGGGAGTATAAGAAGTTGCGTCATTCGCTCGGACTTGTGTCGACAGCTGCCGCAGCCTCTCTGGTATCGACCGACATGAAAGGTTATGAGTTTGCTCAGAAATTGTGGAATGCACGCCATGAGCCGTATGACGACGGTTATTTCGATGCATACTATGATGGTTTGCTGCGCCTTTTCTCATTTATGCACCTGAGCGGTAATTACAGGATTATTTTCCCGGAATCAAATAAATGACACAGATCTAACTAAATTATATTAATATATGAAACATTATAAAGTGTTGGGAGCGTTCTCGATATTGCTGATGATTTCGTCGGCTGCATGCGGAGGTAAAGGCTCTCAGAAGGAACAACAGGTGGAGGAGACTACGGATTCGGTAAAGACATTTGTATTTGCCGGTAATCCTCTGGTTCGTGATAAATTTACGGCAGACCCTGCCCCGATGGTGCATGATGGTCGTTTGTATCTCTATGTAGGGCATGACGAGTATTATGAGGGTCAGGACACGGCTTCCGGTGGCAAGGAGTTTAATATCACGGAGTGGCTATGCTATTCCACCGATGATATGAAGACATGGACAGACCACGGCAGTGTGTTGAAACCTACCGACTTCAAATGGGCTGTAGGTGAGGCTTGGGCTTCACAGGTGGTTGAGAAGGATGGCAAGTTTTACTACTACACCACAGCACAGGGTGGTGAGCCGTATGTAGGCAAATGTGTCGGTGTGGCAGTCAGTGATTCCCCCACAGGTCCGTTTAAGGATGCGATTGGTAAGCCTCTTGTAAGCGACGATATGACAGACAATGGTGCACGTGGATGGTGGAACGACATTGACCCGACAGTGCTGATTGACGGCGACGACGCATGGCTCTGCTGGGGCAACGGCACATGTTTCCTTGCAAAACTCAAACCCAACATGACAGAGATAGACGGGGAGATAGAGGTGATCGACCTTCCCCGTTATGTGGAGGGACCTTGGCTTCATAAGAAAGGCGACATCTACTATCTGACGTATGCCTCCATTGGAAAAGGACAGGAGACAATATCCTACGCTACCGCACCCTCTATGAAAGGTCCGTGGACACCTCGTGGAGAATTGACCGGACCGGCAGAAAACAGTTTCACGATTCATCCGGGAATCATAGAGTTTAACGGAGAATGGTATCTCTTCTACCATAACGCGTCGCAGGAGATAGACGGACACAAAGGAGCAATCGGACGTCGTTCGGTATGCGTCGACACCCTTCGCTACGACGCCGACGGACTGATGCTACCCGTTCGCCAGACCTCCGGCAAGTAACCCCTCCCTACACCCTCATAATAAGGCACACCCCAGAAAAGGTAGCCTTACCCTGAAAAGCCGGTTCATCTATCAGAAAAGATGAGCCGGCTTTCTGTAAATACGTATCGTTTGTATCGGTCTGTATCGCTTGTTTCACCCCGATACAAGCGAAACAAACCGATACAAGCGAAACAGCGAAACAAGCGAAACGGAAGATCTCACTAAGAAAAAAAAGAAATGAAAGAAATTATTTTTTTTGTTTTAAATATTTGAAAATTAATAAATTTCTTTTGATTCTTTTATTTCTTAGTGCAAATATCATGTGTGATTCAAGTGTGGGTGAGGGAGGTATTGGGCACTTCTATGTGGTGAAAAATTGAAACTCACGTATTCATTGCAGATAATTCAGTAGAATTAATTATCTTTGTAACATAAGTCTGTGATAAGATTGAAGGCACCTACGCGAATTGAAAACCCGACATGGAATAAGAACTTGAGGAAGCGGATTTTATTTGGTATGATTAATAAAATTATGTTGCGAAGCGATTTTATTTGGTATGATTAATAAAAATTCTTATATTGAACGAGAATTTGGGAACTTGGTGAAGATACAAGACAATTATCCCAAGTATGTGGTTTCCATGGATCCCATATCCACTCCCAAAGACTATGAGGGCATCACGCATATATCCCTCCGGAGATTCTTGCTAACGGATTCACTATAGAAGATATTATTATCCTCCGGTTCTGTTGGATTCAGGCGATTCAAGGGTGTGGTTAGAGATAGAGAGGTATTGGGCACTTCTATGTGGTGAAAAATTGAAACTCACGTATTCATTGCAGATAATTCAGTAGAATTAATTATCTTTGTGGAAGATTACTTAACATGAATATGTGATAAAAATTCCCTAAATGAATATGATATGACAAGAAGAGAGAAATACCCGATAGGACAGCAATCTTTTGAGGTGCTTCGTGATAAGGGTTACGTCTATGTTGACAAAACCCGTTTCATTGAGGAGATATTGGAGGGTAGCCAATATTACTTCCTTGCTCGCCCACGTAGATTCGGTAAAAGTCTCTTTCTGTCAACTCTGAAGTGCTTCTATGAAGGTAAACGGCATCTTTTTGAAGGTCTATATATCGATTCTATTGATTGGGAATGGGAACCGTATCCGGTTTTATACATTGACCTAAATGTTGTCAACTATGATTCCCCGGAATCATTGAGTATATTGTTGGAAAATCACCTTGAACGATGGGAGGAGAAATATGGAGTTAAGCGTATTGCCGGAAGCATTGCCAGCAGATTTACAAATGTAATACACTCAGCGTATAATACTACCGGTAAACGTGTAGTGATATTGGTGGATGAATATGACAAACCGTTGGTAGGACATCTCTCGGATAAGGATGGATTTGAGCGATTCCGGTCAGACCTTGCAGCATTCTATGCCAACTTTAAAAGTTGTGCAGATTTCATTGAACTGGTTTTTATCACCGGTGTCAGTCGGTTTGGAAAACTGAGCGTATTTTCCGGTCTCAACAATATCAAAGATATATCATTCGACAACAGATTCAGCGATATTTGTGGAATCTCCGGAGAGGAATTGTTAGACGTGTTCACTCCCGGAATCAAGAACTTGGCGGAAGCCAACGGACAATCTTTTGAAAAGGCGTGCAATGAATTGAAGCATCGTTATGACGGCTATCGTTTCGCCAACAAGGGGAAGGATATATACAATCCTTATTCCTTATTAAACGTGATAGATTCTGAGCAATATGGAAATTACTGGATTGAATCCGGACAACCGACCATTTTGAAAGAGCAACTGACCCGTTTTAACGTAGATTTGGAATCATTGTTGCACCCATGTTGCAGCATAGAGGCATTGAAAGGACTCGACCTTGACAATCCTCGTCCCATAGCATTACTCTACCAGACTGGTTATCTTACAATCAAATCATACAATCCGTCAGACAGCCTATACACATTAGGCATCCCCAACAAGGAAGTAGAGGAGGGTTTCCTGATGTTGATTTCTGATTGGAAAGTCAGCAAGTAGAATATAACAAGTAGGATATAAGATGAAGTCTTATATCCTACGGGTCTCTTCATCCCTTCTTATGGGAATGAAGACTTTCTGCCTGTAACGTGTTACCTGTCACCTATTACTTGTAACCTTGCGCGAAGCGCAGTGCACTGTTTGATGCTGCAAAGTTAAGTCCAGGGAATCTTATGGATATGTTATTTTGAAACTGACTATACCCATACCCCGATTCTGTCAGGTCCTACTGATTCACTTGTATCGGTTTGTATCGCTTGTATCGGTACTGATACACCGATACAAACCGATACAAACCGAAACGGAATATCTCACTAAGAAAAAAAGGAAATGAAAGAAATTATTTTTGTTTTAGATATCTAAAAATGAAGTTTAGACAACTTCAATTAATAAATTTCTTTTGATTCTTTTATTTCTTCGTGGAATTCAAAAAAATAAGCCTAATGACTTGAAAATTCAGGGTCTATCCCGGACGATGATGCCGGGTGTATGGTGCGTAGGGAACCTCTAATTGGATATGTCCATTTTTGAAAGGTAGGGTCTAAAGAATTAAGAGAGGTATCATGGCGAGTATAATATCCGATAAATCAGCGTAAATAACTGAATTGTCGGATATTTTAGCTAACTTTGCATTATCTAAACCAAGCAATATAGTAATGCAGGAGAACTATAAGCCCAATGCTCTTGAAACAGTCCCAAATAAAGTTTCAAATGCCGACAATGAGATCATAATATATCAGCCCGATTCTACAGTGAAACTGGAGGTCAGATTGGAGAATGAAACGGTGTGGTTGACCCAACAACAGATTGCCGATTTGTTTGGAGTAAAGCAACCTGCAATATCCAAACACTTGAAGAATATATTTGAGAGTGGAGAGCTGGATGAAAATTCAGTTCATTCCATTTTGGAATATACTGCGTCAGATGGAAAAACATACAAGACAAAGTTTTATAATCTGGATGCCATTCTTTCTGTTGGATACCGTGTCAATAGCAAAAATGCCACGGTGTTCAGGCAATGGGCAAACAAGGTGCTGAAAGAATATTTGTTACGTGGTTATAGCGTTAACCAACGGCTTTTTTATATGGGAAGTCGAATGGATAATAGATTTATGGAATATGATAAGCGACTTAACCAACTTTCAGATAAGGTAGATTTCTTTGTGCGTACATCTGTCCCACCCGTAGAGGGCATATTCTTCAACGGGCAGATTTTTGATGCCCATGTATTTGCCAGCGGTCTTGTTAAATCAGCGCGAAAGCGGCTTGTGCTGATTGACAACTATGTTGATGAATCCGTCTTGATATTGCTTGACAAGAGAACGGATGGAGTGAATGCCATGATTTATACCCACAGTATTTCCAGACAGTTCCGATTAGACATAGAGCGTCACAATCGGCAGTATCCGGCGATTGATGTGAAGACCGCTGCAAATATTCACGACCGCTTCCTGATAGTGGACGATGAACTGTATCATATCGGAGCCTCAATCAAAGACCTCGGCAGAAAGCTCTTTGCCTTTTCAAAAATGGAAATGAAACCGGATATTATCCTCAATAATCTTTGATTCTATTTTCATTTCCTCCATCACGTCGGAAACGGAAACAGAGTGGCTTAATAGTGAGTTATAGCGACTGATATTGCTGAAATATAAAAGTTTACTTTTATATACGACGGGTCTCTTCATCCCTTTTTATGGGAATGAAGACTTTCTGTCTGTAACGTGTTTCCTGTCACCTATTACTTGTAACCTTGCGCAAAGCGCAGCGCACTGTTTGATGCTGCAAAGTTAAATCCGGGGAATCTTATGGATATGTTATTTTGAAACTGACTATACCCATTCCCCGATTCTGTCAGCTCCTGCTTGTTTCGCTTGTTTCGCTTGTATCGGTGTATCGGTACCGATACAAACCAATACAAACCGATACAAGCGATACAGAAGATTGCACTAAGAAAAAAAGGAAATGAAAGAAATTATTTTTGTTTTAGATATCTGAAAATGGAGTTTAGACAACTTCAATTAATAAATTTCTTTTGATTCTTTTATTTCTTAGTGCAAATATCATGTGGAATGATTAAGGAGAAGGGTGTGACCCCAAGACCGGATGTCAGAAAGGTGTATAGCTTCCGATGGGACAATGGAGTTCAGGTCACATTCGGTAAACTTCCATGGGAATGGGGTCCATCTGAAGATTGGTGATCTTACTCTGAAAAGTTGGCTCATCATATTTGATAGATGAGCCGGCTTTTTGTCAATACCCGTATCGCTTGTTTCGGTGTTTCGGTCGTTTCGGTCGTTTCGGGGCGAAACAAGTGAAACGGGCGATACAGGTGAAACAAGCGAAACAAGCGAAACGGGAAGATGGGACGGGGGATGGTGAGGAGTGGTGAGTGGTGAGTGTCTTCGTCGGATTGGTGTGATTGTTTTTTGTGGATTTGATTTTGTTTGCTAAATTTGCAATGGAGTTTATGTGACTTCATTGTATTTGTCATCATCTTAAATGATTCAGCCTGTGCCTAAGAAAGTGTATATATATGTGATGGTGATGCTTTCATTTCTTTGTCAGGAAGCATACGCTGTCAGTAGCCTTAGAATTGACTCTCTTATGAATAAACTTGACAGTGTGGTCGCTGACCGGGAGAATTTCTCGCGTCTTAGGGAAAGCCATATCGCCACATTGAAGAGGGATCTGAAAGCTGCTACTGATGATTCCGTCAGATATGAATTGCTTGGAAATCTGTTTGACACTTATAAACCGTATAATACGGATTCCGCTTATTATTATTCTCTTCAAAGGGAGAATGTGGCACGAAAGATCGGTAATCCAGTGTTTGTGGCAAATGCCAGAATGAATCAGGCGAATGTATTGTCGGCAGTGGGGATGTATCATGAGGCTATGTAGATTGTAAACTCTATTGATGCGGCTATCCTTCCCGATTATCTGCTGCCACATTATTTCTATACGAGGCGTACACTTGCCGGTAATCTTGGTGATTTCGCGGCATTCTCAACAATAAGGGCAGAGTATAACGCCCTTACAAATTCCTACCGTGATTCCGTGATGTCGGTCAATGACCCGGCTTCGTTGGCATATATAATCACGAAAGCTGATAAATATAATTCTTTCGGGCAGTATGATAAGGCAGTGGAGACCATGAATGACTTCATGTCGAAGAATGATCTTTCCGAACATGAGAAGGCTATATGCGCGTGGACATTGGCAGAATCTTACAGGTATCTTAATGATGCGGAGAACCAGAAGGAGCAACTGATCATATCCTCTATCGGTGATCTGAAGGCTGCCGTCAGGGAATATGTGTCATTGCGCCATCTTGCATTGTTGCTGTATAAGGAGGGGGATCTGGAAAGGGCATACAGATTCATGAATATCGCGATGGATGATGCCACAAAATGCAATGCCCGCCAGAGAATCGTGGAACTCAACGGGGCTTATCCGGAGATTTCGGGAATCTACGTCGATAAGATCAAGAAGCAGCAACATTCATTGATGGTGGCGTTATGGATAATAACGTTTCTGTCGCTTGTCGTGGTCGTGACGCTGGTCTACGTGTGGAAACAGATGAAGGTTATCTCCAAATCGCGATCAGATTTAGCGGTTGCAAATGATAAGCTCAATAGTCTGAATGAGGAGTTGATGACTTCAAATGAGAATCTGAGTGTGGCGAATGTCAAATTGAGCGAGAGCAACAGCCGTCTCAACGAGGCGATTGCCGGATTGAGTGAGGCGAACAGGAAACTCAGCTGCGCGTATAAGGAGATTGCAGAGAACTCCAGTCTGAAGGAATTCTATATCGGCAGATATATGGAGGAGTGCATGTCGTATATCGACAATCTTGATTCATATCGAAAGTCACTGCTGAAACTTGCCGGAACCGGTAAGCTTGCCGATGTAAAGGATAAGCTGAAATCAACTGAGATCCTTGATGTGTGTCTTAAAAATTTCTATGCTGATTTTGATTCCACATTCCTCAAACTGTTCCCTACCTTTGTGGAGGATTTCAACAAGTTGCTTCTTGATGAGGAGAGGATTGTGCCGAAGAGGGAGGGGGCACTCTCTACAGAGTTGAGGATATTCGCTCTTATCCGTCTGGGCATAACAGATAGCGACAAGATTGCGAAGTTCCTCCATTACTCGCTTACCACCATCTATAACTATCGTACGCGGGTGCGCAACAAGGCAAGGAACGAAAGGGCTGCACTTGAGGCTGAAGTTATGAAAATCGGTCTTGCAAAGGATGCAAAAAATACCCTCTGAAAGCTCATTAATCACTCTCCAAACACTATATATTTAAAGGCATTGTTTATTATTATTGGATTGTTAATCAGTATTTTGATTTTATAAAATCGGCTTCTGTCACTACTTTTTAAATCACTGGCGTTGACGGGGGATGGTTCATTATATAATTTTGCGGTAACTCAAAATCGATCATGAGATACTTAACAAATTAATATTATGAAACCCCAGAAACAATCATGGAAAATTTCCTTTCTGCTGACCTTGGCATTTATATGCGGCGGTCTTGCGCATGCTCAGCAGATCAGTGTGTCGGGCACAGTGACCGATGCCTCAGGAGAACCGATTATCGGTGCAACAGTCATGGCGGAGGGTACTGCCAACGGCACCTCCACCGATCTTGACGGTAACTATTCAATCACGGCGGATGCTCTCGGAATGCTTAAATTCTCGTATGTGGGCTACACCACACAGAGCATAGCGATTGAGGGTCGGTCGGTGATAAACGTGACCATGACCGAGAGTGCAGAACTTCTTGACGAGCTTGTCGTGGTGGGATATGGCACCATGAAGAAGAGCGACCTTACAGGTGCTGTCGGTTCAATCGGCGGCAAGGATATAAAGGATGTGCCGGTGAATAACGTCGGTCAGGCACTGCAAGGAAAGATTGCCGGTGTCAATATCGTGGGTGGTGAGAAACCGGGTGATAACGTTACCATAAAGGTGCGCGGTCTCGGATCAATCAACAATTCCGATCCACTTGTGGTGATCGACGGTGTGCCTACCGATCTTGGGTTGAATGCAATAAACCCACAGGATATAGAGCGTCTTGACGTGCTGAAGGATGCTTCCGCCACTGCAATCTACGGTTCACGCGGTGCGAATGGCGTAGTGATGATCACTACGCGTAAAGGTGTGGCAGGCACTTCCCGCTTATCCGTATCGGCAAATGTGGCATTCTCTAATGTATCCAAGAAGATGAGTCTGCTGGATGCCGCAGGATATGCCTCACTCAGCAATGACATGCTTTCTGAAGCCGGACATAATACGAATCCCGCATGGGCGGATCCTTCATCACTTACCGCCTCTACAAACTGGGTTGACGAGTTGCTGCGCACGGGTGTGATGCAGAACTACAACGTCAGCTACTCCGGAGGTAACGACAAGGCTCATTATTATTTCTCGGCAGGTTTCCTCAACCAGTCAGGTGTGGTGGATCACGTTAACTACCGTCGTTTCACATTTCAGGCTAACAATGACGTGAAACTGAAGAGCTGGCTGAAACTTTCAAATAATCTGCTTTTCAGTGCCGATATAAAGAAACAGGGCTCAGACAGTTTCTCTCCCAAGTACAATTGGAAACCCACCCCTGTGGAGGAGAGCACACAATATAATAGCTCCAACAGAAACTTCACATATCTTTGGGATAACTATTTTACGTTTGACCATAAGTTCGGCAAAAATTCACTTAACGTGATGGCAGGTATGTCGGCTCAGTGGAATCATGCCTATTGGATGAACGGACAGATGAACGGCTTCCTCTTTGACACTGTGCATCAGCTTACAAATGGTGAGAAGATATATAATCTCGACGGATCACAAAGTGAGTGGGCATTGCTCTCCTATATGGCACGTGCGAATTATGATTTTGACAACAGATATTTCCTGACGGCTACGGTGCGCCGTGACGGTTCAAGCCGTTTCGGTCCGTCAAACCGCTGGGGCACATTCCCCTCAATGTCGGCAGCATGGAAGATTTCATCAGAGAGTTTCTTCCCGCAGGATATCGCACTCAATGATCTTAAATTGCGTCTCGGATGGGGTAAGACCGGTAGCCAGGCATCGGTTGGCAACTACGATTACATCCAGACCCTCGTAACACTTCTCTATCCCTTCGGCACCACTCTCGACAATGCCGAGCAGTCAGCCCTCTATTCTCAGGTGCTTGCCAACTCCGGCATACATTGGGAGGAGATTGAGCAATTCAATGCAGGTGTTGACCTCTCTTTCTTTAATTCGCGTATCAACGTCAGCCTTGACGGATATATCAAGAATACGAAGCAGATGCTCGTGAAGGCGGCTTTCCCGATCACCACCGGATTTGAAGATACGTTTGACACTTATACCAACGCCGGAAAGGTGCGCAACATAGGATGGGAACTTTCTGCAAGTTCTGTGAATCTTACCGGAGAACTCGGTTGGGAGACAGATCTTAACGTCACCTACAACAAGAACAAGATCATCGATCTCAACAGCGACACCCCGCTATGGCGCAATCAGTTTGGCGGTGCGTATGCCACGATGCTTGCGGCTGACTATCCAATCAACGTGTTCTACGGATACGTGACTGACGGAATATTCCAGAATATGGATGAGGTTAAGGCGCACGCAGTGCAACCGGGAGCGGAAGCCGGCGACATACGTTTCCGCGATCTCAACAACGACGGCATAATCAATGAGAATGACCGCACGGTCATCGGAAACCCCAACCCGACATGGCTCTTCTCTATGAATAACCGCCTTACCTACAAAGGTTTTGAACTCTCCATATATCTTCAGGGAGTGTCAGGCAACAAGATATACAATCAGACACGTTCGGTGATGGAGAGCATGTCGGCAGCCTACAATCAGGCGGCATCCACAGCCGACAGATGGTATGGCGAAGGCACATCCAACAGTATGCCGCGTGCAGTATGGGCTGATCCTAACGGTAATAACCGCATAAGCGACAGATGGGTGGAGAATGGAAGCTATCTGCGTCTGAAGAACGTGACTCTTGCCTATAATTTCCCCGACAAATGGTTGAAGCGTATCAATTTTGAGAATGCGAGGATTCTTGTTTCATGTGAGAATGTGGCTACAATCACGGGTTATAAGGGTCTTGACCCGGAGGTTGGTATCGACGGTATTGACTATTCAAGTTTCCCACCGTCAAGAGTATTCAACATCGGACTTTCCGTCAATTTCTAATCACAACAAAATCAGACCAGGGTCTATTAAAAATCTATGAAAAAATCTATGAAAAAATTTATATACAGTGTGGCAGTGCTTCTTTTCGGTATGACCGCCACATCATGTGAGGATTTTCTTGATAAGACTCCATTCGATAGGGTGGATCCACAGACGAATGTCACCGATGAGGTGGCTGAGGCTCTTGCGAATGCCTGCTATGTGCCTTTGCGTTCGTCAAACCTTTACAATCAGCGTATATGGGGTCTTGACATTGTGGCGGGCAACTCCAATGTTGGTGCCGGTGGTGGCGACGACGGTATAGAGACCATCCAGTGTGCTAATTTTAATACGTTGAGCGATAACGCTATGGCTCTATATATGTGGCGTTCGCCGTGGATCGGTATCGCTCAGTGTAACAATCTGCTGAAGGCTCTGAAGAGTGAGAATGAGGTGAGCGAGATGATTGCGACGCGCTCAGAGGGTGAGGCACTGTTCCTTCGTGCGCACTACTACTATATCCTTGCGCGTCTTTTCGGCGGTGTGCCCCTCCGTCTTGAACCGTATGACCCCGACACGTCGAGTGCGATAGCACGCGCTTCGCTTGCCGACACTTATACTCAGATAATCGCGGATTGCTCACGTGCCGCAGAGCTTCTCCCGGCAAAGGCTGACTATTCCGAACATGAGCTTGGACGTGCGTGCAAGGATGCCGCCCTATATATGCTTGCCGACATTTATCTGACATTGGCACCCTCGAATCCGGAGTATTATCAGGATGTGGTGGATATCTGTAATGAGATTACTTCGCTTGGCTATAATCTCGCTTCATGCCCGTATGCCGACAATTTCAACTGCCCGGTGCGTAATGGTACGGAGTCGATATTCGAGGTGCAGTATTCCGGCAGTACGGAGTCTGATTTCTGGGGAAACACACCCTACGCATCATGGCTCTCAACATTTATGGGACCGCGTGGTTCCAACATGGTAGCCGGCGGCTGGGGTTGGAATCAGCCTACCCAGGAGTTTATCGACCAGTATGAGGATGGCGACCTCCGCAAGCCTATCACAGTGTTCTATGAGGGATGTCCCGATTGGGAGGGTATGCCTTACCGCCCCTCTTATTCCAACACAGGCTACAACGTGAGAAAATTCCTTGTGTCGAAGACAATCTCTCCGGAGACCAACACATCGCCGGCAAACTTCGTGGTCTACCGCTATGCCGGAGTGCTTCTCATGCAGGCAGAGGCTCTTAATGAACTTGGCATGACGTCGAGTGCTGCTGCTCCCGTCAATGAGGTGCGCAAGAGGGCAGGTCTTCCGGCACTCTCCTCATCTCTTTCCAAGGATGCGATGCGTGAGGCGATAATCCACGAACGCCGTATGGAACTTGCCTTTGAGGGTCATCGTTGGTTTGACATGATCCGCCTTGACAATGGCGACTATGCAGTCAAGTTCCTGCACTCAATCGGCAAGACAAATGCAACGAAGGAGCGTCTTCTTTTTCCGATACCTCAGACAGAGATGGATGCCAATCCTCTGATGACACAGAATCCCGGTTATTAATCTATTTCAACGACCAAAGACATGAAACTTAAATATATTCAAATCGCGATGGCGTCAGCTTTGCTGATGACGGCAGGCGCGTGTGGCGACAACGACTATACCGTGCTTGACAAGGGTTCGGATGAGCTTGTGATCACTGCCGGATCTTCAGATCTCGTGCTTGACGAGACAAACCATAGCCTTGAGGCAATCTCACTGAAATGGTCTACAGGCAATAACTACGGCACCGGAAATGCAATCAGCTATACGTTGGAACTTGCCGAGACAGGCACTGATTTTGCCGATTCATATATCGTGGTGGATAATCAGAAGCAGGTCTACTCCTGGACTCCCAATGTGGAGCAGCTTAATGAGATCATCCGTAATCAATTCGGGGTGAAAGGGGGCGATGGTATCTCGCTCGATGCCAAGGTGACTGCAAGCGTGGCTGGCGAGGAACGGGTGCAGACTTCTGTGACTACGTTCACAGTTGTCACTTATACTCCGGTGAGCACAACGCTCTATATGATCGGAGACGCCACCCCCAACGGCTGGAGTGCTGATGATGCTACGGCAATGACACGGATTGAGAATGGAGTCTTCTCTTGGACCGGAAATCTTTCCGTCGGTGATTTCAAATTCATAACCACATCCGGAAATTTCCTCCCGTCGTATAACAATAATGGAAACGGCAGCCTCGTTTATCGTACAAGCGATGACCAGCCTGATGAGAAGTTCCATATAGATGAGGCTCACACATATAAGGTGGATGTGAATCTCCTTGATCTCACTGTCAAGATGACTCAGGTGGAGGGTATCACCCCGGCATACGACACGCTCTTCTTAGTGGGTAACGAGACAGACTGGGGCTTCCGTCAGATGTGGCAGGATCCTCTTGATCCGTTCCTTTTCCGTATCGGCGTCTTCTTTGAGAAGGGTGGTGAATTTAAGTTCGGCACATCCGAAGGCTCATGGGAGAATATGTATAAGGCTACCGAAGAGAATGCGTCATACACCAATTCCTCAGTAGAGTTTGTGAAGGGTTTTGATCCGGACAACAAATGGTTTCTCACGCAGGATGAGACCAACAAGGCTTATAAGATATGTCTTGATATCCGCACAGGCGAGGAGAGAATGATTATGCGTCTGTTCACCCCTTATCCGGAGATGTTTCTTGTCGGAGACGCCACCCCAAACGGATGGGATCTCGGTAATGCCACCCCTATGACACAGGATGCGGCTGATCCGAATATCTTCACATGGACCGGGAATCTCAATGTCGGTGAGATGAAATTCTCTGCCGATAAGCAGGATGATTGGAACGGGGCATGGTTTATGCCTGACACAGAGAATGCCGCAGCTACCGGATCTGTGCAGAGAATGATTTTCATCAATAAGAGCGATAATGCCTGTCAGGAGGAATATAAGGATCTTTCCACGGGAGGAGTCGATCTTAAATGGAAAATAACGGAAGCCGGAAGCTATACGATAACCCTCAACCAATTGCTGGATGAGGTGATAATAAAGAAAAATTGATCTTTGTCTTAACTAAATTTTCTAATCTCTCTAACAAATGGTGAAAATGAATATGTTATCTATAGGGCTGCTGATGATGGCTGCCGCATGTGGTTCATCCGGTAATGATGAGCCGAATAAGCCTAATCCAACTCCGGGGGAGGATAACAAGGTGACTGATGTCGCCACTGTCAAGTCTAATCTGAGCGTCGGGCTTTCCACTGATAGGGCTTGTTATGCTCCGGGGGAGAGGGTGGAGTTCACGGCTTCCGAACTGCCGGGAAGAGCTAAAATACGCTACCGCCACGGATCTTCCATAGTAAAGGAGGAACCTATGACCTCGTTGAAGTGGTATTGGACTCCATCCAACACTGATTTTAAAGGGTATATGGTGGAGATATGGGCGCCCGGCGATAAGGATAATGAGGAGGTGATTCTCGGGACAATCGCGGTGGACGTTTCAAGCGACTGGACGAAATATCCCCGTTATGGCTTTGTCGCAACGTTTGATGATTCCAAACTTGCCGATGGAGTGATAGAGAATGAGATGGCTTTCCTTAACAGGTGTCATATCAATGGTGTGCAATTTCAGGATTGGCATTACAAGCACCATTGGCCTATGCCCGGCACACGTGACAACGTGCTGGAATCATATACTGACATTGCCAACCGTACTCTTTCTGCCGAGGCTGTGAAGAAGTATATCTCAGTGCAACATTCTCTCGGCATGAAATCGATATTCTACAATCTTTGTTTCGGAGTGCTTGATGATGCGAAGGCTGACGGAGTGAAGGATGAATGGTATCTTTTCAAGAATCCCAACCGTGGCGATAAGGATATGCACACCCTCCCGTCAAACTGGAAGAGCAATATCTATCTTGTAGACCCGGCAAATGAGGAATGGCAGGCTTATCTTGTCGAGCGAAATGATGAGGTATATGCCAATTTTGATTTCGACGGGTATCAGATCGACCAGCTTGGCAACCGTGGCGACCTTTATGACTACAATGGTAACAAGGTGAATCTTCCTAAAGGTTATGCCTCATTTATCGGGGCGATGAAGCAGAAGCATCCTGCAAAACGTCTGATTATGAATGCTGTGAGCAGCTACGGCGCGTCACAGATAGCCGGATCGGGTAAGGTGGATTTCTGCTATAATGAGTTGTGGAATGATGAGGCGAATTTCAATGATCTCCATACGGTGATAAAGGCGAATGATTCATACAGCGGTAACTCCCTGCGCACTGTCTTCGCTGCATACATGAATTATGACAAGGCTGACAAGACTACAGGTGAGTTCAATACTC
Organism: Muribaculaceae bacterium Isolate-037 (Harlan); assembly: GCA_003762615.1. Taxonomy (GTDB): domain Bacteria; phylum Bacteroidota; class Bacteroidia; order Bacteroidales; family Muribaculaceae; genus Lepagella; species Lepagella muris. The sequence continues at coordinate 64,215 of RIAZ01000003.1, read as the reverse complement.
CCGGTATCCTTATGGCGGATGCCGTGATGATGGCTCTCGGCGGTTCTCATCTTGAACTTGGCGACCACATGCTTTCGCGTGAGTATTTCCCCGCTTCACCATTGTCAATGTCGGAGGAATTGCGTGATGCGATTGTGCATTACTATGATTTCATGACGGCTTATCAGAATCTTCTCCGCGACACATCGACAGAGACAGAGTTTAAGGCGGAGATGAAATGCACGGATGCCTCAAAACGGGTGAATATCAATGCATGGCCTCCTAAGGAGAATGGTCTGACCACATACGCGAAGAATGTGGATGGGAAAAAGGTGGTTCATCTTCTGAATTTCCGCAACATTGATAATCTGAGCTGGCGTGATCTCAACGGCGAGCGTCCTGCCCCGCGTCTCACTCTCAATACTCCGCTTGAGTTGACACATTCCGGTAAGGTGACAAGGGTATGGACTGCCTCTCCCGATTATCATGGCGGTGCGGTGGTGGAATTGCCGTTCACTCAATCCGGAGATAAGCTGACATTCACGCTCCCATCTCTCAAATATTGGTCGATGATCGTGGTGGAATGACATTACAGATATTTTCCCGGAGTCATTAAATCTGATTCCGGGGAGATATTTCCCGGAAGATATAATGAAGTCGGGAAACTTCAGTTATAAAATAAACTAACCTTGAAAATATGATCTTGAAAATATGATCTTGAGAAATAATATAATGATGACAAGAATTGCACCTGCTGTATTATTGGCAGCGTTTTCGCTGGCTGCTAATGCGGTGGAGGTGAAGTCGCCCGATGGTAAGGTGGCGGTTGATTTCGACGTGAAGAATGGTGTGCCGACGTATTCAATGACGTTTGACGGCAAGACGGTGATAAAGCCGTCGACTCTCGGCCTTGAGCTGGTCAATGCCAATGACCTGATGGATGGTTTTAATATAGTCGGGTCGGAAACCTCTGCCTTTGATGAGACTTGGCAGCCGGTATGGGGCGAGACAAAGGATATACGCAACCATTATAATGAATTGCTGGTGAAACTCCGGCAGACTTCTACGAATAGATTTATGAATCTCCGGTTCCGTGTGTATGACGACGGCATGGGGTTCCGTTATGAGTTTCCGCAACAGAAGAATCTGGTGTACTTTGTAGTGAAGGATGAACATTCTCAGTTTGCGATGAACGGGGATCATACTGCATGGTGGATTCCGGGTGATTATGACACTCAGGAGTATGACTATACGGAGAGCCGTCTATCTGATATAAGACGGTTGATGGAGGGGGCGATTACAGATAATGCTTCGCAGACACAGTTCTCTCCGACAGGGGTGCAGACTTCGCTTCAGATGAAGACTGACGATGGTCTTTACATCAATCTCCATGAGGCTGCATTGGTGGATTATTCATGTATGCATCTGAATCTTGACGATAAGAATATGGTGTTTGAGTCATGGCTGACTCCGGATGCACAGGGTAACAAGGGGCATCTTCAGGCTCCCGCCAAGACTCCGTGGCGCACGGTGATTGTAAGCGATGATGCACGCGATATGCTATCCTCAAATCTGATATTGAACCTGAATGAGCCGTGTGCATATACCGACACCTCGTGGATCAAACCGGTGAAGTATGTCGGCGTATGGTGGGAGATGATCGGCGGCGGCAAGCAATGGTCATACACTTTTGATCTGCCGTCGGTGAAACTTGAGACTCTTGACTATTCCCAGACCAAACCTCACGGTCAGCATCCAGCCAATAATGAGAATGTGAAGAAATATATTGATTTCGCTGCCGAGCATGGTTTTGATCAGGTGCTTGTGGAGGGATGGAACATCGGTTGGGAGGATTGGTTTGGCAACTCTAAGGATTACGTGTTTGACTTCCAGACCCCATATCCCGATTTCGATATAAAGATGCTCAATGACTACGCCCATTCAAAGGGGGTGAGGCTTATGATGCACCATGAGACTTCCGGATCCGTGCGTAACTATGAGCGACACATGGAGGCGGCATACGACCTTATGGATAAGTATGGCTATAATTCGGTGAAGAGCGGTTATGTCGGCAATATGATTCCGCGTGGCGAACATCATTACGGACAGTGGCTCAACAATCATTATCTCTATGCTGTCACAGAGGCTGCCAAGCATAAGATCATGGTAAATGCTCATGAGGCGGTACGTCCGACAGGTCTTTGCCGCACATATCCCAACCTTATCGGCAACGAGAGCGCACGAGGCACGGAATATGAGTCGTTTGCAGGTAATAAGCCGTCGCATACCACGGTGTTGCCGTTCACGCGTCTTCAGGGTGGTCCGATGGACTATACTCCCGGCATCTTCGAGATGGATATGAAGAAGGTGAACCCCAACAGTCAGGGTCATGTCAACAGCACGCTTGCGCGTCAGTTGGCTCTGTATGTCACCATGTACAGTCCTCTTCAGATGGCTGCGGATGTGCCGGAGGTCTACACCCGTTTCATGGATGCTTTCCAGTTTATAAAGGATGTGCCGGTAGATTGGGACGAGAGCCGTTATCTTGAGGCGGAGCCGGGGCAGTATATTGTGGCTGCACGTAAACGCAAGGGTGGCGATGATTGGTATGTAGGCTGCACGTCGGGTGAGAACGGACATGCGTCTACACTCTCTCTCGATTTCCTTGAACCGGGAAAGAAATATGAGGCTACGATATATGCCGATGCTCCGGATGCTCATTATCAGAATAATCCGCAGGCATACGTCATCAGTAAGAAAAAGGTGGATGCAAAGACGCGCCTGAAGATGAAGGCGGCTCCCGGTGGCGGTTACGCCATATCGATCAAACCGATGAAATGAGGATGTAAAGGTAAAAAAGATAGGTTTTTGAAGAGTATGTGGATGAGTCTGCATACTCTTTTTTCGTTTTTTGATGATAAAAAAGGCTTGTCGGGTGTTTCTATTATAGGTTTAAGGTAAAAAATCCACTATATGCCGGAAGATTCGCTTTCGGCAGTCAGCTGCGAGGCTGATGTGACGTTTTCATAATTCAATTGCTATAGAAATGGCTAAACAGTTTGGTATCATTTTCGGATGCCTGTTTTTAGGTGAGTTGTTGGCTCTTGTGCCCGGTATGACGATTCCGGGGAGTATCTGGGGGATGTTGATTCTGACGTTCCTGCTCAATAGGGGAGTGGTGCGTGCCGCTACCATCAAACCCGTGTGTAAGTTTCTTACGGATAACATGGCGTTTTTCTTCATTCCGCCGGGTGTCGCGCTGATGCTTTATTTTGACCTTATCGGTAAGGAGCTGATCCCGATTATGGTTGCGACAGTTGTCAGCATAATAATCGTGTTGCTTGTGACGGGGCATCTGCATCAGTATCTACATTCCCGTTCGAAACATCATAACCAACATAAATAATATCACTGAAGTTTCGCAAGCTGCACTTCGGTGGTTTATAGTTTATAGTTTAAGGTTTAAGATTCACGGAAATCCTCGAATCTTTTCATTATACAAAATTTAATGATCATAAACCATAAACTTTAAACATTAAACCATTTAAGTGAAGCAAGTTGGCAAACTTGCGAAACTTAAATAATATCGTATCATGACTTTCATTGAAATAGCCCGTAATCCTCTCTCTACGATAACCCTCACATTTGTGGTGTTCTGGCTGACGACGGCACTTCAGCGTCGCACTCGTCTGGCAATTCTTAATCCTCTGGTGCTTACAATAGCTTTCCTGATAACGTTCCTGAAACTGACGGGTATATCTTTTGAGCAGTATTATGAGGGTGGGCGTATGATTGAGTTCTGGCTTAAGCCGGCAATCGTAGCGTTGGCATTGCCTCTTTATAATGAGTTGAAGCATATAAAGAGCCAGTTCATGTCGTTGTTTCTCACGGAATTGGCGGGATGTGCTGTTGGGGTCATATCCGTTGTGCTGATAGCGTCATGGCTTGGGGCGAGTCCGGAGGTGATACGTTCGTTGGCACCGAAGTCGGTATCGACGCCTATAGCGATAGAGATCACGCGTCAGCTCGGTGGTATTCCTGCATTGACGTCGGCGATAGTCGTTCTGGTCGGCATGATAGGGGCGATGGCAGGCGTGAAGACGATGGAGTGGGGACGTATAAAGAGTCCGGTGTCGAAGAGTCTGAGCATGGGCACGGCGGCACACGTGATGGGCACCAACCGCATGAGCGAGTATGGCGACCGCTATGGGGCATACGCCACACTCGGACTAATCCTAAACGGCATACTGACCGCCTTCCTTGCCGGTCCGATAGTGAATCTCATACTCTGACTTCAATGGATTTTGATTTTGAAACCTTGATTTGTTGAACTTTGATTTTAATAAACAGGGTCTAAGACTCAATGATCCAACTGTCGATAGAGCGTATTTCAGAGGAGAAGTTGGCACCTATTTTTATGATTTTCCTACCATCAGCTTTGAATGGAAGCATATAGTCTTTAGAGTCAATCTGTTCGAGTGCTTCCTTTGCAGATTTGTCGATTTTGAATTCGAAGATATATATGTAGTCAGCAGTACGGATAAGCATGTCGATTCTTCCGGATGCAGTCTTATATTCAATATCGGTGTGGAAACCCATAAGTTTCATTATTATGTAGATCACATCTTGATAGTGCCGTTCAAGATTTTTGAGATCGAAAGAGTCATATCCGAAGTCGGAGAAGAAACTTTGCAGTCGCTGCATGAAGTCTTCTGTGCGACCGTTACGCACATCAAGAACAAACTTACGGATAGCAAACTCTGTTTCATTCTCGGGAATGTCGGTGTAGATACATAACAGATAATTTAGGAATCCTCGTTCTACCTCCATATTTGGGAATCCGAGTCTGACCATTCTGAATTCCTTATCATATCCTTTTATTGTGAGATAACCGCTCTGATATAGCACGGAAATATAATTGGAAAGGTTGAAGGAGACATCAGACAATGCCCTGATGCCGGAATCATAATTATTCAGATGCTGCAGGCTTATATTTCCGTTGCGTATCATCTTCACAAGGGATGTTGGTGTGCCTGTGCGGAACCAGTAGTCATCAAAATTGCATTCACTCAGAGAGTTCAGTAGACTGAAAGGATTATAAATGTCGGGGCTGTTAACAGGAGAGAAATGGTAGCCGTCATAATTGCGTTTCAATTCCTTATATACACTCTCTACAGAGGTTCCCTCTTTTTTTGAGAATAACTTTATCCGTTCATGAAAATATTTGTGAAGTTCTTCGGTAGTTATCCCGCATATACCGGCGTATTGCTCAGACATTGATATGTCTTGAAGATTATTGAGGTCGCTGAATATGCTGAGATACCCGAAGCGTGTCACTCCGGTGAGCATTGCAAACCGTATATGTGCATCTTGTCCCTTCAGATTTCCGTATATACCGCGTAGTTCATTGCGTATCTGCTCTTGAAGAGGCTCGTTATCGACAGTCTCAAGAAGTGCCTTGTCATATTCATCAATAAGTATGACAACCCGTTTCCCGGTCTTATTATGTGCAGTCTGTATGATTCTTCTGAATCTTACCCCAAAGGTGTCGGCATCATCAGTGGTGATTTCATATTTATTTTCAAATTCTGTAAAGATTCTATTAATCTGGCTTTCGAATCCCTTGAAAGAGTTGTAGTTATTTCCGCTGAAATCAAAATGGAGCACGGGATGCGGTTCCCAGTCATGTTCATACTCGGCAATTGCCAGCCCTTCGAACAGTTCCCGTCTCCCTTCGAAGAAGGCTTTTATAGTGGATAGCAGAAGGGATTTGCCGAACCGTCTCGGACGGCTCAGAAATATATATTTGCTTGTAGAGACAAGATTGTGTATATATTCTGTCTTGTCAACATATACTAATCCATTTTCTCTTATTTCCGAGAAAGTCTGGATTCCGATGGGAAACAACATTCTGCTCATGCCTGATTCTTTTGGGGACATTAATTTACAAAAGTAACAAATAAAAACGGAAGGATGAATATATTACTAATTTTTTTGTAATTTTGTAAGAATTGAGAATCTGACTTAAGAGGGGCAGATAACTTCGATTACTTTATTATAATTCCTTCTATCATGAAAAGACTAATACGATCTCTTTCAGCCGTCGCCTTTTCCGTATTTATAGCAATCCCGGATAGTGGATTGGCAGCTGACGGGAAGACTACAGAGGATGACAACACTTACGTCACGGTCAGTACAAGCCATGGGGATTTTACTCTCATGCTATATGACGAGACACCGCTACATCGGGATAACTTCATTCGCCTGTGTAATGATGGCACCTACGAGGGGGTGCTGTTCCATCGGGTGATCAAGGATTTTCTCATACAGGGAGGGGATCCCAAGAGCAAAGAGCAGCAAGCCGGCGTGGCGTATGGAGATGGGGATGGCGGATATTGCGTATATTCAGAGATCCTGCCTGAAAAATTTTGCAAGCAAGGTGCTTTGATAGATGCTAAGCTGGGTGATGACGTGAATCCTACGCGAATGTCGGCGGGGACACAGTTCTGCGTTGTGCAAGGGCGTAAGTTCACGGATGAAGAGCTTGACAAGACGGAGGTACGCCTAAATGAGTGGAACAAGAATTATCTGTATCATATCTCACGCTATGAACTGATGCTGGAAGATCCCTCATTGTCTGACCCCGCAAACGGCGATACCCTTAATGCGAAGGCGCGGGAGCGTGCTGCCTCACGCTATGCGGAGCAAGGTGCAATTACAATATCTCCTGAAAGGAGGACCATCTATAAGACAGTGGGAGGCACGCCGCATCTTGACGGGTCGGTGACTGTCTTTGGTGAGTTGGTTGATGGGCAGGATGTGGTAGAGAAGATTACGTTGATGGCGACTGATGATGCCGATCGTCCGAAAGAGGATGTCATAATCCTCTCCACGAAGGTGTGGAAAAAGTGAAAAAGTATGATGAAATATAATCTATAAAATCATGAAAAAGTTATTTATTGCGTTGGGGCTGACCATGGTGCCGGTATTGATGTCGGCGAAAGTGGTGCCCGGTTCCCTGATCACTGATAATATGGTGCTCCGTCAGAATGGAAAGGCAAAATTATATGGTACTGCCACGCCCGGTTCTGAGGTGAAGGCTACGCCTTCGTGGGATAATGTGACGCGAAGCGTGAAAGCCGGGACTGACGGCAAGTGGCAACTATTTGTAGAGACGCCTGCCGGCGGATATACACCTTATACCATCACATTGTCTGATTCACCTTCAAAAAAGGGTAAGGCGAATGCAGATGATGTCGTATTGAAGAATGTGCTGATAGGGGAGGTATGGCTTGCCTCCGGACAATCAAATATGGAGATGCCGCTGAAAGGCTTCGCCGGATGTTGCACGGAGGGTGGATATGACGAGATAGCGACATCGCGTCAGAAAGCCGACAAGATACGATTCTTTGTCGTGCCGCTGAAACAGAGCGATACTCCTCTTGATGAGGTCAGCTCCACATGGACTGTGCCGTCGCCCGACACATCGCCCGATTACAGTGCATTGGCATGGAATTTTGCGAAACGTCTGAACGACGTGCTTGACGTGCCGGTCGGCATAGTCAATTGTGCATACGGAGGTGCCAAGGTGGAGAGCTGGACACCGCGTGAGATTGTTGAGACTTATTCCGATGTGTCGCTTGATCCGGCGGATATAGAGAAGATGGTGCATTATCATCGTCCGGTGCTGATGTATAACGCCATGTTTAATCCGGTGAAGAACTATACGTATGACGGCATAATCTGGTATCAGGGTTGCAGCAACGTTGGTCGTCATGAGGATTATCCGGTGCGTCTTTCCAATATGGTGGAGCATTGGCGCAAGGAGATAGGGGAGAGGGAAATACCCTTCTATAGTGTGGAGATTGCCCCATACGAATATGGTTCGGCAGATGGCAAATCGTGGGCACCTCTTCTCAGAGAGGCTCAGTGGAAGGCTACAGATATCATACCCAATTCAGGCATAATCTGCACCAATGATCTGGTGAAGCCATACGAGAGATTCAATATCCATCCCTCTGATAAGGCGACGCCCGGAAAGCGTCTGGCTGAGCTGGCACTCAACAAGACGTATGGCAAGACGCGTATCCCGGTGGTGTCACCGCATTATAAGAGTCACAAATTTGAGGATGGTGCGGCATGGGTTGCGATAGACTCACCGAGCGACGGTATCTGCCGTAATTATGATGTTGTCGGTTTTGAGGTGGCAGGTCCGGACAAGGTTTTCCATCCTGCCGATTCCGTATGGTTCAAATGGCAGACCAACGAGTTTGTCGTGTCGAGTAAGGAAGTGCCCGAACCTGTAGCAGTGCGTTACGGCTGGCGCGACTTCCTTCCCGGCAACGTGCATGGTGGCAACTATCTTCCTCTGATACCATTCCGCACAGACGATTGGCAACCATAATTCCCTAAATTCATGAAACAATGTGTCGGCATGTGTCAAAAATCTTGACATTTGCCGATATTTTATTTTAAATTGTATGTTTTTGCTTTAAAAATGACAATGTAAATATATTTTAACATAAAATTAAATAATTTTAACAGAATATATGATAAATATTCCGGAATTGTAGCATAAATTTGCAGCCGATAAACAACGTTAAGTTAATATTTCAACGCGTTTGGTGCCTTTAGTAAAGCTATTTTTGATTAAAATTATAAAAATGACAGCAAAGTTCAGGTAAGTCGGATTGGTTGTAAATTTTAATAATTTTAACTAAAAAATTTAAGATAGAAGTATATTTATAAGTTTAATTTATGGTAAGAGTATGAGAAAACTGTTTCTACTTCTCATGACTATTATTGGAGTTTCCTTGGGCGCGACAGCGCAGGAAAGGACAATTTCCGGTATAGTCATTTCAGGCGATGACAATGAACCGATTGTCGGAGCCACGGTAATGGTGGTAGGCACTACTATCGGCACAACGACTGACATTGACGGGCGGTTTACAATCCAAAACACCCCCCCAAAATGCTAAAACTCTGAAAGTCAGCTATGTAGGTATGACCTCTCAAGAGGTGCCTATTACAAAAGGGGAGATTCGTATTGTATTGGGGCTTAACTCCGAAGTGCTTGACGAGGTTGTCGTGACGGCACTTGGAATCTCAAGGAGTGAGAAATCACTCGGATATGCTGCCACTCAAGTAGATGCGAGCGAGATTGAGCGTGCGCGCACATCCAACGTGATGGAGGCGCTTCAAGGTAAGGTGGCGGGTCTTCAGATCCAGACTACATCGTCAGATCCCGGTATGGCTAACAACGTGTCGATCCGTGGTCTCGGATCAATCAACGGTTCTAACCAGCCTCTCTACGTGGTTGATGGTGTGCCTATCGCCAACTCTACATTCAATACACAGGGTCATGCTATCGCTGCCGGAGGTATAAGCAACATTTCTCCGGACGATATTGCCACACTTACAGTGCTCAAAGGCGCAGCAGCTACTGCTCTCTATGGTAGCCGCGCAGCAAACGGCGTGATCATCATTACTACAAAGAGTGGTAAGAAGGGTAGCGGTAAGAATTATACGGTGACTTACAGCGGAACCGTCGAGGCAAGTCAGGTGAGTCTTATACCTGAGATGCAGAACAAATGGGGACAAGGTTGGAACGGAGGTCAGACCTTCATCGAGAATGGTTCGTGGGGACCTGCCCTTGACGGAAGCATACAGGTGTATGGTCCTATCTGGAATCATTCGCAGCTTATCCACACATACGATGCAAAGAAGAACAATGTGCGCGACTTCTTCGATACAGGCTGGTCGCAGACCCACAATGTGGCTATCAGCGGATCGAGCAATGATGAGAAGATGACGTACTACACATCCTATTCCTACACCGGCAACAACGGTATCATGCCTACGGATGCCGATTCATACGCACGAAACACTATCGCGTTCCGCGGATCTTATCAGCCGGAGAAATGGTTTAAGATATCTACGGCGATGAACTTCTCCAACTGGAAGACAAAGACAGTAGGTTCATTCCAGGGTACATCCGTGATTGATGGTGTATATGAGGTGCCGCGTGATATGTCGATTGTCGACCGCAAGAACCTAAACACGGCATTCGATACTCCGGAGGCATACTACACTCCTTATGGCATCACCAACCCTTACTGGGCAATAGCCAACAATAAGAATGAATTGAACGGCAAGCAGACGTTCGGTAAACTTCAGGCAGACATAATGCCTATCGATGGTCTTACACTTACGTATCGTTTCGGTTTCGACTATTCCGATTATGACCAGAAGCAGGGTTTCCCGCAGATTGCTCTTGATGATGCTCTTATCAATGAGGACTACGGTTATGCTCCCAGCAACATGAATCAGGCGGGCTACGTGTATTCATATTATAGCCGTCGTTACGAACTCAACCATGACTTCCTTGCCAACTACAACAGGCAGTTCTTCAACGAGCGTTTTGACCTTGGTGTCACTGTCGGCGTCAATATGAACGAACGCTTCTCCACCTACATGAACGGTGAGACAGATGACTTGGCGATCAACACCGGCTTCTGGCATCTCAGCAACGGCGCGACACGCACTACACTCGGTGAGAGTCAGAGCAAGCGTCGCCTTGTAGGTTTTTTCGGAGATGTGACTCTCGGCTGGGATAATTTCCTTTATCTTGACGTCACTGCACGTAACGACTGGTCGTCAACTCTTCCAAAGGGGAATAATTCCTTCTTCTATCCCGGTATCACCTTCAGCGGCATATTCACCAAATATGTGCCGAAGAATGAGGTGCTGACCTTCGGAAAGATCCGACTTGCATACGGTAAGACCGGTAATGATGCCTCTCCATATTACACGGCCACCAACTACACTCAGGCATATACCAATGGCTATTACGGCAGCTATATCATCAAGTTCCCATTCAATGCAGTGAATGCCTTCATGGCTTCCTCTACGGCAGGTTCCAACACGCTTCGTCCGGAGATGACCTCTGAGTTTGAGGTAGGTGCCAACCTGAAGTTCTTCAATGGAAGAATTGATCTCGACGCTTCTTACTATAACCGCGTCACCGACGACCAGATATTCACCCTTCCGGTGGATCCGTCGACAGGCTACAGTTATCAGGTGGTCAATTTCGGTAAGGTGCGTAACCGTGGTGTGGAACTTGTGTTGAACACTATCCCTGTTCAGACCCCGAACTTCACTTGGGAACTCGGATTCAACTTCTCAAAGAACTACAACAAGGTCATCTCCCTTCCGGAGAGTCTTGATGGTGGAAAGGTTTCGATCTATAGTTTCTCCGCAGGCAACGACGCAGTCTATATGTATGCGGAGCAAGGTAAGGCAATCGGACAGTTCTATACATATCTTCCCCAATATGTGACAGACGAGAAGAGTCCTTATTATGGCAGTCCTATCGTCGACAACAACGGTCAGCCGGTGCTGAGCGATGAGATTCAGGCTACAGGCGCGAGCATGAACCATAAATGGACGGGCGGTATCACTACGGCGTTCACAGCGTATGGTGTGACACTGAGCGCGGCATTCGATATCCGCTACGGCGGCAAGATGTTCTCCCGCACGAAGAACCTCATGCAGTTCACCGGCAACGGCAAGGTGACTGAGGAGAATGAGCGTCGTCCCTTCATTATCCCTAACTCTGTCGTGGCAAACGGTGATGGCACGTATAGCGAAAACACCACTCCTATATATGTAGCCAACAGCAGTTTCCAGGACTATTTCAACAACTATGGATGGGGAGCCGGAGGCGAGGCTTATCTGATTGACCGCTCATATTGCAAGGTGCGCAACATATCATTGAGCTGGAACCTTCCGCAGAAATGGGTGAAGAGCATGTATCTCAATGAGATTGTCCTCACTGCATACTGCAACAATCCGTTTATCTGGACAGCGAAAGACAACCGTTATGTCGATCCGGAGTCGTCTACCAGTGTGGATTCCGGTGATGTCGGATATGGCTTCGGTGAGCTATATACCAATCCGTCATGCCGCACTTACGGTCTGAACCTAAAAGTTACATTCTAAAGATTATCAGCAATGAACAAGATATTATTGTCAGGGGTAATGGCTTTGTCGCTCACTCTCGGAGCGTGCGACAGCTATCTCGACATCAACGAGAGCCCCAATTCCCCGGCAGTCGGCAACCTGACTCCCGACTTGATCTTCCCGGGCGCAGAAATGGCTTTTGCAAACAGCTATAGTGATTATTTCCGCATTACGGGCGGATATTTCGCACAGCATTATTCCCAATTTTTTGGCACCTCAAACTATATGGACTATAGCCAGTTCATGCAGAGTGCGGTTAGGTCGAGCAGCACATATTCCAATCTCGCCACACGCACGCTACAGAACATGTCGACTGTCATCAGTCTTGCGGAGGCTTCCGAGAGCTATGGCACCGTGCTCGCAGCTACGGTGATACGTGCGGCCGTGTATCAGGCTATGGTGGATTGCTACGGAGAGATTCCCTACAGCGAATCGCTCGACATCAACAACATCACCCCGAAATATGACGAAGGTAAGGACATATATGCCGGCATCATCGCAGAGCTTGATGAAGCAATCTCGAAGGTGGGCGGGATGGAGACCGTCTGTACAAATTTCCTTCTTCCGGGTGCACGCTCCTCGGAATGGGTGAAAGTGGCGAATGCCCTCAAACTTAGGATACTGATGCGAGAGAGCAACGCCGTAGATGTCAAGAGCCAGCTGGATGCACTTGTGAAGGAGAATAATTTCCCTACTTCCGACGTGGCATGGGCAAACTGCTGGAAGAATGAGAGTGGACAGGCTAACCCGTTCTATCAGGAGGAGTTTGCCACCTATTTCGGTTCTACCCAGCAGAACGTGATTCTCAACCTTGCGCTTCTTGCCACGATGAATGCTGCCGACGATGCGCGTCTGAAGGCATTCTTCAATCCTAACATTGATAAATCGGAATATACAGGTGGCGTGTCAGGCACAAACTTTTCCACTACTACATCGTACAAGGCAAATTATTGGTGCCGTCCCAACGTGAAGTATGATGATCCGGTCTATCTGATCACACGTTCGGAGATTGAGTTCTTCCTTGCCGAGTATGAGGCACGTTATGGCTCACAGGCATCGGCTGAGGCTCATTACAAGGCAGCAATCGAGGCTTCGTTCGCAACAGCCGGGGTAACAGGCGTAGAGACTGTTCTCGCAGCTTACCCATGGGATTCTACAAATTGGGCAAAATGTATAGGCATTCAGAAATGGGTGGCTCTTTCCGGTGTCAACAACTATGAGGCATGGTGCGAGATGCGCCGTCTGAAATTCCCGACCTTCGGAAACGTAACAGGCGATCAGATCTACAATGTGTTGACGGATGCATACGATCCTTCTATTCTTGAACCTGGCACACTATATACCCCGATAAAGGTTAACGGCACGCTTGGCTCTGACAAGTTGCTCCAGCGTTGGCCTTATCCGGAGTCTTCTGCCAACCGCAACAGCAAGACTCCCGAATACAAGGGGGACGGGGCTCCGGTGTTCTGGGCTCAGTAATTCTAATAATTTAATCAGCGAACACAGCAATGAAAAAATATATTTCGACAATAGCGGCAGGATTGGCTATCGTGGCTCTCGCTTCCTGTAGCAAAGACACCGAAGGGGTGACAGGCATAACTTATTATCCGGTAATAGAGCTTGAAGGACCCATCTATGATAAGGCAACGGCAGGCACCCCGTTTGTGGATCCCGGATATTCTTCCAGCCTTAACGGGGAGGATTATACAAGCAACGTTGTGGTCACTACGAAAATGGATTTATCCAATCCGAAACCGGGTTATTATTCGATAGTGTATTCCGCCACTAATTCCGATGGCTTCAGCGCATCAGCCACCCGCTATGTGCTCGTGTCGGATGCCGATGATCCGGTCAGTGGATACTATACGGTGAATGGCGGCAGTTATCGTGACTACAACGGGATTACGTACTATGGCGGCTATCAGGAAGTGATCTATGGTAATGGCGACGGCACATATCAGATTTCCGACCTTCTTGCCGGCTGGTATGAGTATCGGGCAGGATATGGCAGTGCGTATGCCTTGACTGGCGAACTGAAGGCTGATGCCGACAACAACATCACTCTCGAAAGCAGCTTCCTCTCCGGATGGGGAGACTCGGCAGGTGCTTTCTACGATGGCAAGTATGATGCTGCTACTGGTACTCTGTCATACGTGGTGGAATATACCGACTATCCTTTTATCTTCCACGTGATTCTTGACAAAAATGATTAATGGATAAAGTTTGACAAAATGAAAAAATATATAAACTACGCAATCCTCCTGATTGGAATGATATTCTTCAATGCTTGCAGCAAGGAGGATATTCCGATGACATCCACAGTGGATGTGGCGGGCGAATGGATGGTGACTGTCGATGTGGTCGATGGCGACAAGGTATATGAGGATCCTTTTGGATATGGACAGTTGATGTGGATCACCTACAACACCAGTGCAAACAATGGCACCGAGATATGGGTAGACGACCTCAAGAGTTTCTGGGAAACGAAAGTGAAGGTACCCTGCAACGTGGCAGACCGCACGTTTGGAAGCGCGACTCCGGTGCAGAATGCCTACTATGATTGCCAGGTGACTGTTTCGGACGGCAAGATTACTCCCGGCGGGACAGTGACACCGTCAGGTATGCCGGCAGATAAATTTGAGTGCTACGTGACCTACAGCGACGATGAGGATGGCTACACATATTACGTGCATGGCTATCGTCGCACAGGTTTTGTGGCTGATGAATGACAAATCATCCGGAGAAAGATGTGAATCCCCCGCCGGAGATTAATTTTCTCGTATGTAAATACTCTCTCCTCGCCTTTTTAGGGGGATAAAATCCGGAGGCAAAGAATAAGCCGGGCATGGTGTCGACACCATGTCCGGCTTATGTATTCGGGGGAATGATTGTGTGATATGATTACCGTTTGTTGACGGATCTGTTGATAAGTCCTACTATCCAGAGTAGCACGATGGCGCCGACAACGGATGTAATCAGGCTTCCGATAATGCTTGAGGTGTGGATTCCCAATGCGCTGAACATCCAGCCGCCCAATACGCCTCCGGCAACGCCGACGATGAGGTTGACGAGCCAGCCGAAGCCGCCGCCACGCATAAGTTTCCCGGCGATAAGCCCGGAAATAAGTCCGATAAATATAAACCAGATAAAACTCATAATAATTTCAATTTTAATTCAAATTCCTTAGATATGCGATAGAAGAAACGTTGATCCGTCCCGTGCGACGCGACAGACATTGCTTTCCGAGAGAACGCCCTCACGCCGTATTTTGTTCACATCGCCACCCCAGCAACCCAATAATCCTTGCAATCTGAAAAAATATATGATTGAAATACGTCAAAATTAAATATATTTGTTAATTTTGAGCCGGATAAATTCTCTTTAGTGGCATGAACGTACATCCTAAATATCCAATCGGAATGCAATCCTTCTCGCGACTCCGCGAGGCGGGCAGTCTTTATATAGACAAGACTGAATTTTTTTATAAATTGTTTTCGTTGGCGAAATATATATTTTTAGGACGTCCGCGCCGCTTCGGCAAGAGTCTTTTCCTTTCCACTCTTGAATCATATTTCAAGGGGGAGCGGGAGTATTTCAAAGGATTGAAAGTGTCGGAGAGGGAGACGGAATGGATTAAGTATCCGGTGATACATCTCGATATGAGTTCAGCCGGAGGAGCTGTTTCCGGTAGTCTGCGAAAGAATTTTCAGGCGTTGCTTCAGACGTGTGCTTCTGATTATGGAGAGGATCTGTCGGCATATCCGGGTGATGAGAGTTTTAAATTCGGATTGCTCATAAAAAGACTGGCGGAGAAGACCGGACAGCCGGTAGCCGTGTTGATAGATGAATATGATGTTCCGATTCATGGTGTTGATCCGGAATCGGATATATATAGGGAGAATCAGTCGATGCTCCGTGAACTTTTCATGCAGTGTAAGTCCTATGATGCCTATATAAAATTCTGTATGGTGACGGGTGTGACCCGTTTCAATCAGATGAATCTGTTCTCCGGACCGAATAATTTTAAGGATATTTCGATGGATGAACGGTTTGCCACAATCTGCGGATTTACACATGAGGAGTTGACTGCATATTGCCGGGAAGGTATTGAGGAGTTTGCCTCGGTGATGAATGTCACAACGGATTCAATTCTTGATAGTCTTACAAAATATTACGATGGCTACCGATTCACGGCAAGAGATGTAAAGGTGTTCAATCCGTTGAGTGTAATGATGTCGTTGTCGGATTATAAATTGGAGGCATATTGGGTGAGTACTGGTTTGACCTCGGTGTTTGTCTCGCAGCTGATGAATCCGACATTCCAATTGCCGGAAATCACCGACACTTGGTATGATTCACAATCGTTGACAAAAATCTATGATATGGAGGACCCTATTTCGCTGATGTTTCAGTCGGGTTATCTCACCATATCGGAATATGACCGAGAACTTGACATGTATAAGATGCAGGTGCCGAATCAGGAGGTGATGCGTTCGCTGACACAAGACTTGATTCCTGCATATATGGGTAAAAAGGAGGATTCCCAAAATATGCAGTTGGTTCAGTTGAGGTTGGCTCTTATGCGCGGAGATGTTGATAGGCTAATGGATATTCTGAAGACTATATTATCACGGATAGCATATCATCTGTTTCCAAAGGATAGTGAACCTTTGATACAGAAGGAACACTATTATCATACGGTTGTGTATCTGATTTTCATGATGCTGAGGTCAAATGTCTTATGCGAATTGGCAGGCTCAAAAGGACGAAGCGATCTTGTCGCGCAGACGGATAGATACGTATATATATTTGAGTTTAAGATTGATAATGCGTCAGATGGTAATATAGCAGCCGCATTCAGACAAATTGAGGAGAGAGGGTATGCCACAAGATTCAAATACACAGGTAGAAAGATATATGGCATAGCCGTAATCTTCTCTGTTGAGGATCATGATATAGCTGATTGGGCTATGCGTGAATACTAATTTTAGATTTTAATTCATGATTATTAGACAGTTCTTTTGGGTATTTATTGCTTCAGTGGTTTTGATGGCATCTTTCGCTTGCTCGGACTCTGTTGAGCGGAGGCGTATGGGGCAGGCGGAAGGGATTATGCAGGAGCATCCCGATTCGGCTCTCTCGTTGCTGGAGTCGTTGGATAGGGATATGCTGACCTGTGATTATGACAGGGCATTGTATGGATTGCTATATACGCAGGCACTTGACAAGAATTATCTTCAGATAGAAAATGATTCCATAATCTCCTTCGCTGTGGACTATTTCAGGGCGAATGGTGATGAGGAACGTCTTATGAAATCGCTTTATTATCATGGTATTGCAAAATTGGGTATAGGCAATTATCCGGTGGCTGTTGTCTTATTCATGCAGGCGATGGATATTGCTGACAGGATTGGCGACAAGTTTTGGGCGGGTATGTCGGCAAGAGGTGTGGCAGATGTCTATACCGAGACCTATAATTCCTCGGAAGAACTTATGTATGCAGAGAGGGAATATGAGAATTTCAAGGCAGCGGGTATCCAGCCACATCTTAATTTTGCACTTCTTGATTTGGAGCGGGCGTATAATAACATGGGGGATTATAACAAGGCTTGCGAGATGTGTGAGCAAGTGGAGGAGCTTGCGTTGTCTACGGGAGACACGCTCCTTCATGAGAACTGTCTTCGGGCATCAATAACAGCCTATATCGGCAATAATGAGAGTGAGAAGTCTGTAGAGAAGATCCGTATGCTTTGTGACAATGGTTGGAGCACATTGGAAGATTCAACTTATATGGTAGTGGCATATTCATTGCTTGGAGAGACGGATAGTGCGACCGATCTTTTTAATAAGATATCATGCCTTGACAGTTTGCGTTATAATTTTGCTGCATATCATTTGACGAAAGCAAAGGGAAAAGAATCGGAGGCTCTTAAAAATTTAGAAATTCTTCATGAATTGTCTTCGCGTATAGTTCGGATTAATATGAACAGTGGATTGATATCATCTGTTGCAGATTATTATAAATTGTCAAATGAGAGTGTACGAAGAGAATTGGAAATATCAAACCGATTATTTTGGTGCTCTTTGGTTATAGGCGGTCTTGTTATAGTGATATTGGGTTTTGGTATTTTTATATTGATAAAAAGGCAACAGAAGGCTACTGAGGACAAAATCCTTTTTGCCGAACAACTTCAGGAAATGCATGATAAGAATGATAGGGTGAGCATTGAATCAAATAAGAAGATAAAAGAATTATTGGCTTCAAGATATGGTCTTCTTGATGATCTTTGTGTTATTGTCCGGGGTAATGATGTGAAGTCGGCAAAAAATAAAATAGTAGATACTGTTTCCTCTCTAATAAACGGATTGTCGATAGATGGGGAAAAGATTCGTGAGTTGAAGCAGGAGGTTGATACGATGCATGATGGATTGATGACCGATTTTGAAAAAGATTTACCGGGTCTTAAGGATGCGGATTATTGTCTGTTCCTTTTTTCTGTTCTTGGATTTTCCAATACGGCAATTGCTCTTCTTTTGAAGGAGGATAAGATTAATTCGGTCTATGACCGAAAACGACGACTTAAAGATAGAATCCGGCAATTGAAAGATCAGGAAAAAGAGCGTTATTTATCCTTCCTTTGAGCATTCAAGGGAATGCTTATACAAAATTTTGATTTATAATTTGGTTTTTGATATTTTCCCATATTTGATAATCAGCCTGTTATAAAGAAACCAAATCTTAAAATTTGGTTTCTTTATAACAGGCTGATTACCAGTATATCTTGTTGGGGCAAAACCAAATGATTTTTGGGAAATTATTTGGCATTATATGAAAAAGTGCCGTAATTTGCCGATATCATCATAACTAATTAAATTTAGAATATAATTTTTACAAGAGATGATATAAAATAAACTTTTAACAACTATATTATTATGAAAGTATCGAATTTTGTTGGGACAGGTATGATAATGACTTGTCTCATGTTATCCACCTCTTGTTCTTCCACAGAGGATAATGAGATTGTACTTCCGAATGATCGTGTAGATATAGAATTGAATGGTTCGACACGTGCCGCAGCAAATAGTCTTAAAGACTTTTATGTCAACTTCACGACGGATGCAGCCAAATATGTTGACAACGAGTCTGATTTATCCGGTAATTTCATTGTGTCTCCACTCTCTGCATCTATGGTATTATCTATGATCGCCAACGGCGTGGAGGAAGATGTCAGGCAAGAGATAAGCGATTATCTCGGCACAAATGATGTTGATGCGTTAAATTCTTTTGCATCGACCATGTTGACCAAACTTCCGAAGATTGATAACCAGACAGAAGTGAAATTGGCAAACTCAGCATGGGTAAACAACAATTATAAGTTGCTGACCGACTACTCCTCGCTACTTTCAAATCGATATAACGCTGAGATAAATTATCTTGATTTTGTGGGAAATATTGAGAAGGAATCTAAAATCATTGACAATTGGTGTGCTAAACAAACCAACGGTGTTATCTCGAAAATGGTTGATAAGATAGAACCAAACACATTGGCTATAATTCTAAATGCGGCATATTTCAAAGGTCTGTGGAAAGAGGGTACCTTTTCAGAAAAGAATACTACAAGTAAACCGTTCCACGGAACAAAAGGGACTAATGATGTTGACATGATGCATGCTGACCATTCAGTTCGCGACTATTACAAAGATGATAATTTTGAACTCTTCTATCTTCCTTTCGGAAATTCTGCATATTCCTTGATGGTAGTGCTTCCTAATGAAAACATGTCGATTGAAGAAGCAAATAATATGCTTTCTACCGAGTTGCTTAATGACCTAAGAAGTAATGCTGTGGCATGTAATCTTGCCGTTGATCTGCCAAGGTTTAAAGTAGATACCAACTTGAAACTTGATGATATTCTTAATGAAGGTGGTCTTTCAAAAACTGTTGGACTATTGGCATTGGATATGTTTGAAAATGGACCCCAAAATGGATTTGTCAAATACCATCAAGGCGCAGCCTTAATGATTGATGAGAAGGGTGCCAAAGCAGCTGCAGCCACATCAGGCTCTATTGTTGACTCAGCTCCTATAATTACGGGTGGGACATATTCTGTCTCCGTAGATCGTCCTTTCTATTTCTTCCTGATGGAGATTAGCACACAAGCATGTGTGTTCTCTGGAAGAATCACAGATATTTAGTACTTGCAAACATCAAGCACATCATGTTCTGACATCAAGCACAAAGGACTATGATTGTGCATGATGTATTAGCATGATGTGCATGATGTATCATGATGTATCGTGATGTGCATGATGTATCTGGGAGAGTTGCTATCAGAGGACGTATTCTTCGAAGAGGGTGGTGAATTTGTTGTCGAGATCATTGGTGATGCCGGGATGGGGACGGGAGGTCTGAAGGCAGGAGCTCTTTACGGCTGTGAGCCATCGGAAGCGTTCCTCTACAGGAAGGTCTTTCATGGTGCCTGACTCTGTTGTGCCGTCGGCTACGGCTTTGAAAAAATTTGCCTGCCGCATCACCTCTTCCTTGCTGAAGGGTGAACGGAATGCCGTGAGACGCGATTCGTCGACTGAAAGGTGTACCTTTATCCATCGTTGCCGTTTGCACATCATGATAAGCCCGATATTGATAAACTCATCGCGCTCCACACGTGGTAGATAACGGATCACCGCGTATTCATACAAGTGATTTTCTTGTGTCGTCTGCATATTGTGCAAAAATAATGGAATTTTTTAATCTTTCTGTCAGGAATAGCTTATAGCTGTCGCGTATCTGGTTAGGGGTAAGATCTTCCCCCTCTCTGTGAAGCCATTCGTCGGGAATCAGGTCTATAATATGGGAGAGGGTGCGGGGTGTGATTTTCTGGCGCATCAGTTTGTCGATCTCCACGATACTTGATGCCTTGCGAAGCAACGCGTGGTTCTTGATGTAGGGGAAGGGGGAGAGGGCTGCCTTCATCGGATCACTCCATGCGTGATGAAACATCAGTGAGGCTCCATGATCAATGAGCCACAGTTTGCGGTCCCATACGAGCATATTGGTGTTGAGAGTGGTGCGGTCCACGTTTGTCAGGAAGGCGTCGAGCCAGACAATCTTGGCGGCTGTAGCCGGATCGATGTCATTGACCGAAGCATCGAAGGTGAAGGCTCCGGAAAGGAAATGCAGACCGATATTTCTGCCGACACTCCCTTTAAGCAGATCCTGGATCTCTTCGTCGCCTTCGGTGATACCGAATTTTTGGTCAAGGTCGAGGAATACGAGTTCGGGCACATTGAATCCGAGTGCATGTGCCACCATACCGCCGATCAGTTCGGCGATAAGGGCTTTTGTACCGTGACCGGCGCCACGGAATTTGACAACATATTTGAAGCCATCTTCAGCTTCCGCCAACGCCGGCAGCGATCCTCCCTCGCGCAAAGGCGTTATGTAACGGCATAATTTCTCTTCACGTAGTCTCATGACAATATAACGATTGGGATAGGAAATATGTTACATCAAGATACATCAAGCACATCATGTTTTTACATTATGCACAGATGTATTATGTGCATGATGTATTAACATGATGTGCTTGATGTATCATGATGTTATCGCATGATGTATCATGATGGACATGATATATCATGATGTAATCGCATGGTGTGCATGATGTATCTTGATGTTGGGAAGTTGGCGGAGGGTCTCGAGGCACATGCGGGAGTTGTGGTAGGGGCATTTCCAGAAGCCGGCTTTGTCTTCGCGGCGGTTAATGGTGCCGTCGGGGAGACGACTCCACCACCATTCGCCGTTCTCTGTGTCGACGATGTTGGCTTTCACGTAGTCCCAGCAGCGGAGTGCCTTGTCGAGGGCTTCCGGCATATCGTGGTAACGTGCGAGGTAGGTCAGTCCGACGATGTTTTCTGCCTGTACCCACCAATGGCGTTCGGAATCAAGTCTGCCGTCTTCGTGCCGCTCATAGATGAGTGAACCGTCCGGCTGCAATCCTTCGAGGGCGGCGAGTGCCAGCTTGCGTGTCACCTCTTTTGTCTCTTCATACAGAGCCTTGTTGCCGATCACTTCGGCTGCTTCCAGCATGAGCCATGATGCTTCTATGTCGTGACCGTAGGAGATGGCATGATCCACGCGCTGCATGTTGTCGTCAAAGAAGAGTCCCATGTGGTTACTGTCCTTATCCACGATTGTGTCGTTGAAAAGACGGAGCAAGGATGCGGTCGCTTCAATGGATTCATCCGTTCTCCACACGCGCAACAGGTTGGTGTAGCCTTCAAGGATATGGAGATGAGTGTTCATCGTCTTGGAGGAGTTCAGATCCTTGTCGCTCAGACGCATGTCGCCGATAGGTTGCCAGTCGCGTGTAGTGGCTTCAAAATATCCTTCACCGTTATGGTCGCGGCTGTGTGTCTCGATGATGTGAAACAGGTCGATTGCCGTGTTGAGAGCTTTTTCATCCTTTGTCAGCATGTAGTATTCGCTGAGGGCATATATTGAGAAAGCTATAGCATAGAACTGTTTCTTGGTATCGAGCGGCGTATCGTCGGCGTTAACCGACCAGTAGCATCCGCCGTATTCCGGATCAATGAAATGCTTGGTGAACCAAGCGAATTGCCGCCGGGCAGCGTCAGCATACTCCTGATTTCCGGTGGCACGGGCGGCCGCCGCGAAGGTCCAGAGGATGCGGGCGTTGAGGATACATCCGCGCGGTTCCTCCGGATGAAGGGTCTCGGAAGAATCCTTTCTGCCGAAGTACCCCCCTGCCGGATCTTCCAACCGGAGCCAGTAGGGGAGTATATTGTTGTTGAGATTGTCGGCAAGTTCTTCCGACAACTTTTTTATAACTGAATTATCCATTATTTTCAGGCGTTGATTTCGTTGAAGTTCGCAGCCTCGTCAGCAGCAGGGTTATTGCGGCGGATGCGCAGGTCGTCGGCTATCGATTTCACCTTGCCGGTTGTGAGCGGATAGAAATACATTGCCACGAATGCCAATACTGCCACGGCTGCGGGTATGAAGCTCATGAGTGCCCACAGGCAGTTTACTGCAGCTTCAGGCTGAGCCACGGATGCGTCAGCCGATGCCACGTAACCGAACGCACTGAGGAGCCACAGCACTGCCGCACCACCGATTGCGCCACCGAATTTCTGCGCCATTGATGAGGAACTGAAGATGAGTCCGGTGGAGGCGGTGTGGAAGCGGTGTTCGGAATAGTCTGCCACGTCGGCATACATCGCCCATACCAGCGGCGACATTATGCCTGTCAGTATGGAGATGAGGATCTGACATACCAGCATGAGGAAGAATCCGAATGAGGTGACGGGTAGGAAGAAGAAGCCCACGCTGAGTATGGCGAGCAGCACGTTGACAAGAAGGAACGTGTTCTTTTTCCCTAATCTCGACACGATGGGCACTGCAAGTGCGACACCTGCCATGTTGGCGATCTCTCCGATGCTAAGGAATAGACCGGAATAGAAGAGTATCGAGAGCCCGAAGAACCACATATTGGCGTCCGCACCGATTACATCGGCAAAGAAATAGGCTACAGTTGCACCTCTGACCGTATTGAAGAGATTGAAGCAGAGTGCAGCGGCAATGAGTATCCACCAAGGATGGTTTTTGAGAAGAGCCTTGAAGTCGTTGCCAATGCTGACTACGCTCTTTGTCTTCACCACCTCTCGCGTCATAGAGAAGCAGACGATGAAGAGCACGAGGCATGCGGCGGCAATCACCACCATCGCCATCTGCCAGCTTGTAGACATCGACATTCCGAAACTGCGCTCAAACATGGAGCATAGAGGCTCCCATGAAGCCAAGGCTATGAAAGAACCGGCGTAGGCGAAGAGCATACGGAAGGAGGAGAAGATGGTCTTCTCTTCGGGATTATCAGTGACCACCCCGAGCATCGCGCCGTAAGGCACGTTTATGCCGGTATAGACGGTCATCATGAGCACGTAGGTGACATACGCCCATATCAGCTTCCCGGCGTAGGAGAAATCGGGAGTGGTGAACAGCAGTATGCCGCAGATTGCAAAGGGTGCGGCAAACCATAGCAGGTATGGTCTGTATTTACCCATGCGTGTGTCGGTGCGGTCAGCCACCACTCCCATCACCGGATCCGAGACGGCATCCCATATTCTTGTGACCATCACGAGCACTCCGGCATCGATCAGCGACAGCCCGAATATGTTGGAATAGAAGAACGGCAGGTAGTAACTGAATATTTTCCAGAACATCGACGACGCCATGTCGCCGAAGCCGTAACCGATTTTTCGAGAAAGATTAGCCATGGCGATTTAAACCTTAATCCTTAAACCTTAAACTTTAAACCATAAACCATCAATCCTTCAACGCGAGGTTAGCGTCGATGAGTCGGTTGAGGGTCTTTACAGATTCGCCGGTGGTCAGTCCGTCTTCCGGAGTGTTGAGGCAGTAGTCGACGAGCTGGTCGATGGTGGAGGTTGCCACGTGCATACGGGTGTCGGACGATGCGTAATAGATGAATACGGTTCCATCTTCGTCGGCAATCCATCCGTTGGCGAAAAGCACGTTCATCACATCGCCCATATATTCCTCACCTACGGGAGCCATGAAGTATCCGCCGGGGGCTGCGATACGTTTCCATGGTTCTTCAAGCGAGGTCATATACATATAGAGCACGTATCTGAGACCGGATGCACAGGCTCTCACACCGTGGGCAAGGTGAAGCCATCCTTTGGGTGTCTTGATGGGAGCGGGACCTTCACCATTCTTCACCTCCTTGATGGTGTGGTAATGGCGTTCGTCGATGATTATCTCCTCGCCGACAACGGCATTTGTAATGTCGTCAATGAGTGCCCAGCCGATACCGCCGCCACTGCCTGTGTCGATGAAGCCATCCTGCGGACGGGTGTAGAGTGCATACTTGCCATTTACAAATTCGGGATGAAGCACCACATTGCGCTGCTGGCTCTTGCATTTGAGGTCGGGGAGACGTTCCCAGTTCTCAAGATCTTTCGTGCGTGCGATGCCTGCACAGGCTGTTGCAGCGGAAAGGTCGCCGGGACAGCTGTCGTCATGACGTTCTACACAGAAGATGCCATAGATGTAGCCATCCTCATGGGCGGTGAGTCGCATGTCGTAGACGTTGGTGCCGGGAATCTCATCCTCCGGCATTGTGATGGGGTGGTCGCGGAACACGAAATTGTCGATACCGTTCGGACTCTCCGCAATTGCGAAGAAGGATTTACGGTCGTTCCCTTCCACACGCACCACAAGTACATATTTATCCTTCCATTTGATTGCACCGGAGTTGAGGGTGGCGTTTATGCCGATACGCTCCATGAAATAGGGGTTGGTCTCCGGATTGAAGTCATATTTCCAGAATGGGGGTACCATCTCGGCAGTCACCACGGGATGTGCATAGCGTGTGTAGACTCCGTTGCCGTCAATGGGTATGTTGTGGCGTGTGATGAGTGTCTCGTAGTTTGAAAGGACCAGATTTTTTCTTATGTTGAAGATATCCATTGTCTGTTGTTGTGAAGAGGGTGAATAGATTATTGTTTTATGAATTTAACTGAAGGGTCAGATGCGAATTTCTTGAAATCAGCCTCAGCCGGATGTCCCGGATAGGGGGTGTAGAAATGCTGCGGTTTGTCGTGGGCGTTTCTCCATACCGTGACGTATGCCACGGGGTATGATTTCAGGATCGGGAGCAGTACGGAGGTGTACCAGTCGTCGATTACGACCGACTCGCATCCGGTCTCTGTGAAGGCGGCGATCTTACCGCGTCGTTCAGCCTCCTCACAGGCTATGCTGAGAGTGTTGCCGGCATCATTGCGATAGGTATCGGTCCCTTCTGCTCCGTTGAAATGATATACGTCGGCTCCGAGGATATCTACATATTCATCTCCCGGATAGCGAGCCATGTATTGTTCGGCAGAGGAGCACCGGTCGGGAGAATAAGCCCAGACCACGTTGTCGACACCCTTTGCATCAAACTTCTCACGCATTATTTTCCAGAGTGACTTATAGTCGTCGGCAGTGCAGTTGCCGGTGCCCCACCAGAACCAGCTTCCGGTGTGCTCATGCCAGGGGCGGAATATCACGCCTATCCTTTGGCCGTCGCCATCTTTCAGGGAGAGGAAGAAATCTGCGAGCATGTCGAGCTGTTTCTCGTAGGCAGCCTTTCCATCGGGGGTGTTTACCATCTTGCTGACGGCAAGCGAGTCGGTTGTGGTCCAGCTGTCGGCTCCGGTGAGTGGGTGATAGAGGTGCCAGCTGAAAGTGTTGACGCCTCCGCGAGCCGCCTGAGCAACTACTTCTTTCCTCATTGTGTCAAACGGCACACCGTCGAGATTGGCGGATTTGCCGAGTTCAAGCGCACCAAGGTCCCAGCTCATTACGGTGGGATATGCACCGGTGACTGTCACAACGTCGGAGGTGCCTTCCCATTTCCATGAATGACCATACACCGGATCGTCATGATGACCGAACATCACTATGCTGTCGGCGACTCCGGCGGCGAGACGCTCTTTGAGCATCTCAGCCGGAGTGGATATTGTCTGTTCGTCGGCAACTTCTGACTTTGCCTTTCTGCCACAGCCGGCAGCCATGATGGATATTGCTGCGACGGCTATAAGAAATCTGTTCATATAATTTAGGTTGGTTATAATTCTCTCTGTTATCAGAATGTCACGTCACCACGGTTGATGACGAGAGGATTATCCATCACTGTTTTCCATTCGTTGTTGGTGTTCCATTCGCCGAAGGCGGGCTTGCCGTTGTCGTCAAGGTCATACCATCCCATGAAGTAGCTCCAGAGAGCACCATCAGCAAGGGCGGATTCCACATCGAGAAGGTTGCCACATTCAGTCAGTGCGACGAGTTTCTTCCCTTTGACGAGGTTATAGAGGATTTCAAACTGTGAGGTCTGGTTTGTAAGAGGATCCACGTATAGGTCGGCACCAACTATGTCGACGAGATCATCTCCGGGATATGCCTCCGATATCTTTGTCATGGATGCTGGTTTCCCTTCGTCGGAAGTCTGTACGGTCCATACCCATATCAGGTTGTTGAGTCCATATTCCACTGTGAGTTTCTCGCGGAGCCATGACCAGAGCTGTTTGGTGGTCTCCACACCGGAGTTGCCCCACCAGAACCAGCTTCCCCAAGTGTAGTCGCCGGCAGCTTCATGGAACGGACGCCAGAGCACCGGAATGCCGGCATCCTGAAGGAGTTTCAGATAGCCTGCCACTTTCTCAACGTCGGCAGTCGCCACTGTATTTTCCCAAGTGCCGTCGATGAGTACGTTAGCAGCATTGAAGGCATCGGAAGAGGCATCATAGCCCAATGAGGGGTCGTCCTGCGATTTGGGCACGTTCCAGTGCCATGTAATGGTTGGGATGCTTCCGGCTTCCCATGCGTTCTTCACCGGAGTGATGTCGCCGTAGTTGATCCAGTCGGCAGGAGAGGATGCGAGATGGATATAGTCGAAGCCGATGATTGCGGGATATTCGCCTGTAGCGGAATGGATAAGATCGGTGAACTGGGTAGACCATGCCACTTCTCCCATTGCGCCTGAGAGCTGCTTTGTGCCGTAGTTGTCAAGAAGGACGTTGAAAACTTTCTGAGCCTCGGCGGTGGCGTTGGGGTTGGTGAGAGATCGGGTAAGAAGGGAGGAGTCGATAATCATCGAAGCACCTTCGGTGGAGAAGGTGACGGTGGTCTCCGGAGCGAAGGTCTTTGTGCCTATGCCGGCTACCGCACGTGAGGGGATATTGAATACGTATGTCTTCCCTTTCGACAGATTGAAGGATGCGGTGAGTTTGTTATCGTTTACCTCAACCGATTCGATTGATCCGCCGGATAGCGTTATGCCGACAGCGGGGTTAAGCACGATTCCGGTGGAGTATTCCACAGTTATGCTCCCTGTGGATGCGCTCACAGTGGCACCGTTTGCGATGGAGGTGCTGACCACGTTCACGTCTACTGGAGCGGTCTCGCTCCAATCCGGTTTGTGGCTGTCGTCGCAGGATGTGATACCGGAAAACAGGAGTGCCCCCGCGAGAATATATGCAGTTGTTTTCATTATTTCTTGTTCTGTTTTGATTCTCCGGAAGGATTGCCAAACCCTTCCGGAGAATCATGGCTTTATGAGTATTTCGGAGCTTTTATTCTATTGTCAGTTTGGTCAGGATGATATCATTGCCCTGAATCAGCAGACCGTGGTTGTTGACGAGCTGGTTGATGTCGTCGGCAGTGAGGATAAATTCCACGTTTGTCTGAGATGCCGGACAGTCATAGTATTCCTGTGCGGATCCGGGGAGCATAGCCCAGTCTTCACCGCGTCCGAACTTGATACAAGGCTGACTGCCGCCGGTGGTGGTGTAGTAGGCACGTAGGATCTGACCGGGTTTCCATGTTGAGAAAATGTTGGCGATTGCATCATCATTCCATGCGAAATCCTGCATACCTCCCCATCCGGTAAGGTCAGCGTTGCCGGTCCAGAACACAGTCTCAAGGGAGTTCTCCCATTCGATGTGTACCTTGCTGACTACTGTGCCCTGACCCTGTATCACCATAGCTGTCTCTGACCATCCGTCATCGGTGGTAAGGATTCTGTTGAGCACTTCCGCAGAGAGTTCAAATTCTGCTGTAGTGGCTGTCTGAGCGGGTTCAAGCATTGCCATCTGACCCCAGTTGGCATCGTTCACCTGAATCTGAGTGTAGTCGTAGGGTGAGATATGGAACACCAGCTTTGCACCTGCGGGCACGCCTTCGAAACTGCTCTTGTAGAGACGGAATGCGCCACCGGCATCTTCACCTGCCCAGCTTCCGAGGTCGCGTACCTCAGAGAAGATCACGTTCTCCACATGGGTGGCGGGGATGAAGGCGATGTTGTATGAGATCTCGCCGTTGGATGAGAGGAGGGTGAATGTGGAGTTCTTTCCGGCAGATTCCGGCACCTGTATGATCAGTCGGTTGCCGTTGAGGATATACTGCACGTCGTTGCCGTTGACCTTAACTCCGGTGAGTTTGTCGGCATTTGCAATCATGATGGAGAATGTCTCGCCGGCATTGATCTCGGCATCCTCTGCGGGAAGCTCGGTGGCGTATGCACATTCGGGAGCTGTAAGCTCGATTGCATCGGTGTCGATGGTCTCGCCGTTGGAGAGTGTCAATGTGACGGTGTTGCTTCCGGCAGTGAGAGTGGCAGGGATATTGACAGTAAATTCTGTGGCGGTGGCTCCGGTCACTTCAACTGTAGCTGCACCTCCAAACGTGATTGCAGTCACGTTCTGAAGATTGCGTCCGGTCACTTTCAATGAGGATGCGAGTGCTGCGGGAGCCGGTGTGTAGGCTACTGCTTCCGGTTTGAGAGTGGAGATCTCCACGTCTACCGCGCCACCGGATGCTGTGCGTAGCACGGCGTTACCGCTCTGTGTGCCGGCTGGAACTGTCACGCTGATTTCTGTGGGCGTAACGTTGTCGGGAACGACAATCTCCTCCACGTTGGGGAATGACACACCTGTGACAAGCTCCATATTGATGCCCTTGAACTTGATGACGTCGCCGCCCCAGATTGCGGATGCGGGATCAGCCACTACCTCTTCAGGGAGTGCCACACCGATAGTGGCGATTGCCACTTTCACGCCTGATGCCGGGAGCATACAGATTGTGCCGTCGGTCACGTCGGCGGGGAGCACGAATGAGAGTTTATCCTCATTGACGTTGAATTCCACCTGTTCGCCGGAAGGCATCTCCACGGCTGTCACAAGGTCGATATCTTTGACAGTGATGGTGACGGTCTCGCCCGGTTTGATCTTGGTGAGGTCTGCGACACGTTCAACCGACGGGAGCACAATTGTCACGTCCTCCTCGGAATGGATGTGGTTGGGGATAGGTTCGCCACCGTCGCTGATGGTGATCTTGCCTGTCTGTGCCTCTGCCGGCACCACAAGTGAGATCTCCTGACGCGTGTGGGTGATGAAATCCTTTATGCCGACAGCCACTTCGTCGGTGAATATCACCTCCTCGATGAGGTTGAGATAATCGCCGCTGAGTGTGATCTGCTGACCCGGTTTCACAGTCATCGGAGAGATCTCGTCGAGAGAGATCGGCTCGGTGAAGGATAGCTCGGTCAGAGATTCAATGTCGCCGTTGGCATGATGGAGCACCACTTTACCCGGCTCAGCGTTCTGAGGCACGATGATGCGTATCTCCTCATTGCTGACTACGGATATGTCGGTCACGTCGCCGGCACCCGGAAGGGTGATTGAGGTGATGCGGTCCATGCCTGAACCGAGGAAACGGAGTTCACCGCCGCGTGCCACGGGGCGCGGTCCCCAGACGTTGAGGTTTACGCCTCCCTTATACTGCTGGGTGTCGTAATTATCGTCGCTGCATGATGTCATGATAGGTGCGGAAAGGGCAGCGCACATCATCAGCATGCCTGTGATTTTATATATCTTTTTCATTGCTTGATCGCATATTAATTGCTTAAGTATTCCGGGTTAGTTCTTTACCGCACGTATATTGTCTATCTTCAGCATCGGGGTGCAATCAACTCCGGTGACACCGCCGTTCCAAAGGAAGATCTGGAAACTTGCGAAGTCGGATGCACTGCCGAGGAAGGATGTCGCGCCTGAGCCGTCGGGGGCATACACGAAGTCTTTGATCGGTAGCGATACGGTAATCCATTCGCCGCCGGTGTGATATGCCTCGTTGATGGTCCAAGGTGTCCAAAGTCCGCGTGCCATTGTGGTCTGGAGATAGTTGTTGTTGGCACCTGCCACGGTGTTGCCGAAGATATCGGTGCCGGCATTACCCATCGACACTTTATCTGTCCCAGCGAATATCAGCTGCATTGCACATGACTGCCATGCTGCATTTTCCGGTATGCAAAGTTCGAATTTCAGGCTCATGTTGTTGTAGTCGGAGAAATCGACGATATCAAACAGACGCACGCCCTCGCGTTCGGGGTAGTCGGTCGGGGTGTTCCAGCTTCCTGCCCAATATTCGAAAGAGAAGTTGCCATCGTCCCAAGCATCTGCACCGGCAAGTGTAGTAGCACCGTCGCCGAGGCGGATATAGTTGCCACTGATGCCTGTGCCGTCATTTTCGATGGGCACGTTGTGCCAGCCGTGGTTGCCGAGTCCGGTGAGACCGTCAAAGTCAAACATCATGCCTCGTGTGTCGAGATAATGGAATGAACTGAGCCCGTCGCCATAGATGGAAGATACTGTTATCGCACCCTCCTCAGCACCCTCCGGCACCACTACTTGAAGCGTCTCTTGCTCGATGCTGCGGATCTCGGCGGGAACGTTTCCGGGGAATGTGACGGTCAGAGGCACGTTGGGATCATCTGCGAAGTAGGCACCGGTGAGTGTCACTACAGATCCGGCATGGGCATACTCACACGACATGGCATCCACACGGGGAGCCGGCACGGATACGTTGAAGGGGTATTCCGTGGTTATGCCGGACGATGTGATGAATCGAGCTTTATTAGTTACCTCACCCGGAATCACGTTGGGTATGTCGACGATGATTGTGTGGCTTGTCACCATTGTAGGGTTGAGTTTTGCTTTCTGGTCGTTGAACCATATCTGCTGCACGTCGCCGAGATTGTCGCCCACGAAAGCGAGGCGTGTGCCGAGAGATGCGCTCACCACGAGGGAGTCGGCAGTCTCAATATCGCACATACGGGCATACTTGATGACCGGGGTGGCGCCCTTGTCCTTGTCGGCATCTGTCTCGCTGCACGACATCATTCCGCCTGCAAGAAGCAACCCGGAAAGAGCCACAAAACTATATCTTATATTGTTTTTCAGATTATTTTTCATCGGTTTCTGATTTTTTGAAACAAGTTTGGATGACTTCATTCAGCTGCCCCGCCATAGTAGTCGACTGGCTCACCCATGAGAGCCGGAGAACTTGACGATACGGCAGCCGGGATGGGTGCTACAAACGACAGGTCGGTGAGAAGAATCTCATCATACTGTCCGCCGTCGGCTGTGTTGCTTACGACGATGTAGATGTCGCGGTTGTTTTCGTTCGAGGCGTCGATTGTCGGATATTTGTTGTAGTCCGGCACTATCATTGATGCACGGTTTAGCCCTGTGCCGTAGCCGTTGTTGAGCATCTCGAGAGCGGCGGCATTACCCTCACGGTAGCGATAACGCTGGGTGTCGAACCAAGTTTGGCTCTCGAATGCGAGTTCGCGACGACGTTCTTTAAGGAGTTCCATGTAGGTGACGGATGATGCTTCAGCTACACCGGCACGCTGGCGCACCATGTTGTAGTATTTCATTGCTGTGGCGTCGGAAGTGGATGATGCTGTGCCCATCTTTGCCTCAACGTAGGTGAGGTAGACGTCGGCGAGACGCATGAGGTAGATGTTGTTGGCGGCATCCTGATTAATTCCGACATTTCCGTCGCAGTCAGCACCCTTACCGATGATGTATTTCTTTATGTGGGCAAGCATCTCGTTGCGGTCTTCGAGCACGTCGCCGTTACCGTCGCGGCTCACGTATTGGTAGGTGTAGCCACCACCTGCGCGGTTGAGCATCGGATAGACGTCGCCGTTGGTCATGTAGGTCCACATACGGCGTTTGTCGTTGCGGTCATACATCTGCTGTAGGGATAGAGTCGGACCCTTACCTGCGCCCCATGTCTGGTCGGCTATCACGCTTGAACGGCTCCATGCCGTATTGCGTGCGTTGCCGTAGGAGTATCCAAGCACACCGCACTGTATTGCGAGGATTGATTCCGGACCATTGTTAGCCTCCACGTCAAAGAGGGTGGAGAAGTCGATCTGGGTCAGAGCCTGAGTGTTCTCGATCACGTCGAGAGCATCGGCGGCAGCCTTCGCATAGAGAGCGTCGCGGTCATAGCCGTAGTCTTTGTGAGCCGCCATTGTGACGGCGAGTTTCGCACGGAGTGCGCGAGCCTTGCGCTTGTTGAGACGGTAGTTGTCGGTGGTCTCTTCCGGAAGAAGCTCCACGGCTGCGTCAAGGTCTTCCATTGCGAAGCGGTAGACGCTTGCCTGAGTGTTGCGCGGCACATCGAGATTGCCTGATGAGATCATCTCGGTGTTGTTCTCGATCACGGGGACGTCATGCCATACCTCAGCCAGCATGTAGTGGCAGTATCCACGCATTGCACGCGCCTCTCCGAGGGCCTGATCCTTGTCCGCCTGGGTGATTGTGCCGCCGCAGATTGGCACTATGTCGTGGATGATGCTGTTGGCATCAAGGATAACGTTGTAAATACCTTTCCAACCCTCGTTGAGATAGGGGTTGACGGATGTGTATGTTCCGAAATACCACTGACCCTCGTCGGAATAGGTATAGTAGATGTCGCCGTTGATCATGTCGAGCTTCCACTGGAAATTCATGTGGAAGTTGCTCCAAGTCTTGGAGGCATAGAGAGCCATTGTGGTCGACTGAAGAGCAGCCGGGGTTGTATAGTAGGTCTCCAGTACGGGTTTGTCGATGGGGTCGATTGTCAGGAAATCGTTGCAGGATACGAGCGATCCGCCGATAATCAGAGACAGGACTGAAGTTTTGATTATATTTTTCATTTCTGTATTCGGTGAGATTGTTTAGAAGGAGAGGTTAAGACCGATAGTATATGTGCGGGGAGTGGGATAACGGCCGCGGTCAATGTTCTGAAGAAGAGAACTCTGATTGAAGGCACCGATTTCCGGATCGTATCCGCTGTAGTTGGTGAATGTGTAGACGTTCTGCACGTTGAAGTAGATTCTCGCGCTCTGCATGAACACTTTCTTCGCCCATTTCTCGGGGAGATTGTAGGTGAGTGAGATGTTCTGAATGCGGAGGTAAGAGGCATCCTCGAGCCAGCGGTCGCTCATGCGCTGGTTGCCGTTGGCGTCAAGGTTGGAGAAGCGGGGTATTCCGTTATGACCTTTTGCAAGTTGGAGATTGGAGATGTCGTCGCTGCCATTGGGGTCGATCTTCTCAGTCTGTGCGCGATTTAGAACGCTTACAGCCTGGTTGTCCCAGATTGAGCTGAGTCCTTCGGTGCGGTAGCGTGCCCAGTTGAGGATGTCGCCGCCGATCTGACCGGTAAGACCTACGTTAAGTTCGAAGTTCTTCCAAGAGAATGTGTTGGTGAAGCCGAAAGTCAGATCCGGGTTGGGGTCGCCGATGATCTTCTGGTCAGCATCATTTATCACGCCATCGCCATTCTGGTCTTTGAATTTGAGGTCGCCGATCCATGCGCCCGACACCTTATCAATCTTGTTGCTGTAAGGCTCCTTGCTGCCTGTCTGAGAGGCATGACCGAGGATGTCGGCTTCATTCTGGAAGAGACCCTCTGTCTCATATCCGTAGAATACGCCCATAGGCTGTCCGACAGCAAACATTGTTACAGTCTGGAAAGGTGCCCACCAGTCGATATTGCCATAGATTCGCTGAGAGTCGTCGTTGAGTGCAACGATCTTGTTGCGGTTGTGGGAGAGAGTCAATGAACTTGACCACATGAAGTCGCGTGTGATGACCGGACGGGCATTGATCTGCACGTCGATACCTACGTTGCGAGTCTTACCGATGTTGGCATACGGGGTATTGATCTCGCCCCAAGAGTTAGAGCCGATGTGCGAGGGCACGAAGGTCTGCATAAGAAGATCCTGAGTCTGCTTGATGTAGCCGTCAACGGTGAGTTCGAGACGGTTGCTGAAGGCTGCGAAGTCAAGACCTACGTTGTATTGCTCCGAAGCCTCCCATTTCAGGTTAGGATTGGAGAGGTTGCTCGGAATGTAGGCGGAACCCATCGGGGTGAGTATCGTCTGAAGGGATGAGCCGTAGAGATAGGTGCTGATGTTGGAGTTACCTACCTTACCGTAGCCGAGACGGAGTTTAAGGTTGCTGATCCAGTTGACGTCCTGAAGCCATTTCTCCTGGATGAGACGCCATGCGAGAGCCACTGAAGGGAATGTACCCCATTTGTTCTTGGGACCGAATTTGCTTGATCCGTCACGACGTACTGTGGCGGTGAGGAGGTAGCGGTTGTCGAAACCGTAGTTCACGCGGGCGAATACAGAGGCGGAGGAGTTGGCGTCAGACCATCCTGTGTTGGATACGAAATCACCGTCAGATCCCATGATATGGATGTTGTCGCTGGTGAAATTGTTCTTGATGAACTGAGTGCCGTTCCAAGAGCCTTTTGACACCTCAAAACCTACCATCGCAGTCACGTCATGTTTCTCGTTGAAGGTTTGATTGTAGGTGAGGTAGTCTTTTTGCATCCAGAAGAAGTTGTGGTCCTCACGCTGCATCATCTGGTTGATGTCGTTAGATACGAGACCGAACTGATAGCGTGGTATGAACGATTTGTTCTGGTTCTGTGAAGCGTCGAAAGCATATTCCGCGCGGAATGTGAAGTGTTTCAGGAAATCGGCACTTACGTAGAAGTTACCGTTGATTTTCTGACGGAGGAGAGTGTTGTTGGTCATCATGGCGAGTGCCACGGGGTTCCATGTCGATGCACCGTTGACGGTGTTCGGACCTGCCCAGTTGCCGTCGTAGTCATACACGGGCACGGAGGGCATCATGGTCATTGCCTGCATGATAACACCGTCAGAACCGTCATTTCGTGTGATGGTCTCATCTGTGCGTGTGTAGGCGAGGGCACCACCAATTTTCAGCCATTTTGTGAAATTGTTGTCGATGTTGAAGCGTGTGTTGAAGCGTGAGAAGTCAGATCCGATGATCGTACCGTCCTGCTGCATCCAGCCGCCGCTCATGGCATATACTGTTTTCTCATTACCACCGGTGACGCTCACCTGATGGCTCTGCATGAAGGCTGTGCGGAAGATCTCATCTTGCCAGTCGGTGCCTTTGCCGAGGAGGGAGATGTCGCTGTATGTCGAGTCAAAATTTCCTTTGTTCAGCACTCCCTCTGCGAGAAGCTGCTGCTGATAGAGTGCGTATTCACGAAGATCCATCATGTCGAGGCGTTTTGCCACCTGCTGCCACGCCACGTATCCGTCGTAGGTCACGTTGGTGTGTCCGGCAGAACCGCGACGGGTAGTCACAAGCACAACACCGTTGGCACCTGCCGCACCATATATGGCACAGGCGGAGGCATCTTTAAGCACGTCGATGCTCACGATGTCGGAGGGGGCGATGGCTGCCAGCGGGTTTACCTTTGTCTGACCGTTGCTGCCGCCCATCCAGTCGAACCCGCCGATGTCGCTGCTGCCGCTCATAGGCACGCCGTCAATCACATAGAGAGGTTCGTTAGAAGAGTTGAGTGAGCTTGCACCACGGATACGTACTGAAGTGGCACCGCCGGGAGCACCGGAGTTCTGTGTCACCTGCACACCTGCAACCTTGCCCTGGAGCATCTGGTCGGCATTGGTGACAATCGATTGTTTCATCTGAGCTTCTGAAAGGGAAGCGACAGAACCCGTGATGTCGGATTTCTTTTGTGTGCCATAGCCGACCACAACAACATCCTCAAGTACCTGGGAATCCTCTTTCAGTACGATGGTGAGGTTGGTCTTACCATTGAGTTTGACCTCCTGTGTGGCATATCCCACATAAGAGACCATGAGAGTGGCATTTGATGAAGAGACGTTGAATTTGAAATTTCCGTCAATGTCTGTGGCTGCTCCGTTCTGTTTACCTTTTTCAAGCACGGTGGCTCCGATCAGGGGTTCACCTGCTTCATCGGTAACAACGCCTGTGACAGTGACCTGTGCGGCTCCGCTCATCGCTATCAAGCAGAAGAAGGATACCAACAGCCACTTGAAGTGGCAAAGCTTTGTCTTCATGAGTTGAAAGATTAGTTTTGTAAATATTAAGATTGATTGAGTTTTCTTTGTTTGGGGAGGAGAGAGCTGATCTTAAGTGAGTATATGATTTTAGGTTATATATATACTTAAGTCGGGTATCTTTTCCGTTTGCAAAGTTATAGTGATAAACGACTAAAAACTTGCACTATTTTATCCGAAATTACCATAAATCTTTAAATATAAGATTTTTTTAGTTAATTATAAATAAAGAGAGAGAAATTCAATTGAATTTCTCTCTCTGACGCAATCTTATTTACCTAAATTACCTGATTGTTTTGTCGTTATTGACGTTATTGTCAATAATGTCAATAATGACGATAATGAAAATAATGAGGGAAATGACTTATTTTATTACTTTGAGCTTTTTGTTGGCATTGCGGATGAGGTTGAGCGTGCTGCGGTCGGATGTGAAGACGGAGTTAAGACCTTGATCCTCCTGTGCCGGGTCGCCGGTATAGGGGTCGCCGGGTTGCCAGCTTTTATGCACCGGATGAGCGTTGCCGCCCCAGCCCCAGAAGTTTATGCCGTTGAGCAGATCGCCCTCGGTCAGCGTGTCGAGCACATATTTATAATATGCATCGCGGTTGGTGGTGGGGCTGCCGATGGCAATATCCATATTATCGCGGGGGAAGCCGAATTCTTCAAGCACAATAGGCTTTTTCGTAAGAGCGCGGTGTGATTCTATATATTCCTTAGTATTGGCGATGGCATCCGGAAGATCCTCGGTCATGCTTTCCGGTTTCACCCAACTCCAGTTGTAGGGCCAGATGTGGATGTTGGCATAATCGATGGCATCCGAATTGTGGATACGTGCCCATAGGTCGATATCCCCTTCGCATCCCCATTTCCCCTCGCTTCCGGTAGATACCAGATGATTGGGATCCAGACTCTTGATAAGACGTCCGGTGTCGGTAAGCCATTTATAGAAAACTTCCTTGTTGGCAGGATCGAAACAGCGTGGCTCATTGGCTATCTGCCACGACATTATGGCGGGTGAGTCTGTGTAAGGTTTGCCTGTCACGCTGTTGACGCGTGTCACGATATTGCGTACATGATTTGCAAACATGTTTTTTGCCTTCTCGTCAGTGACAAAGCGTGAGGCATATTTGATATATTTGTCGTAGCCGTCGCGTAGAGGGAGGGGAGCCTCCTCATGTCCTGCCCATTCAAGATAGGTACCGAATCCGCCACTCCATTCCCATGCGTTGTTGAGATAGATGACGGCTTTCATATTGCGTCGTTCCAATTCGGCTATGAGATAATCCAACCCTTTAAGAATATCTTCGTTATATTCCCCGGGGGCAGTCTGTAGGGTAGGCTCTATGTGGGAGGGGATTGTCCTGTTGCCGTCACCTCCGGCGAGGATGCGGAGGTTATCGATGCCGAGAGCTTGAAGCGAGTCAAGTTCTTCAGAGAGGCGTGTGCGGTCGCCACCGTTGCCGGGAGAGGCGAGTATAGCCCCATACCAGAAGTTGGTGCCGGCATATTTATACGGTTTGCCATCAAGCATGAATTTGCCATCCTCAACAGTGACGAAATCATTTGCACGCATGATTATTCCTGAAAA
Source organism: Muribaculaceae bacterium Isolate-037 (Harlan) (assembly GCA_003762615.1). GTDB lineage: Bacteria > Bacteroidota > Bacteroidia > Bacteroidales > Muribaculaceae > Lepagella > Lepagella muris. Next base: position 25,839 of record RIAZ01000003.1, on the reverse strand, counting down.
TATAAATATGAATAATATTATGAAAATATTGACTTTTTTTGACATATTTTAATTTGGATTTAAAATGAATTGGAGGTGATGTTTTTAGGGTCTTACATATCCCAGTTGTCGGTGCGGAACGGCACTACAGGCATCCCGTAGTTGTCGTGCAGCTTACCGATTGCAAAATTCTTGAAGCAGTAGCGCACCGATTTTATATCCTTCACATCGGGAGAGGAGACCTTTACCGATAGTTTGCTCAGGTCGATCTCCGCTTTTGCGGGATGAAATACCCGGTCTTCCCCTGCTACCTCAAAACCTTCGATATTTTCGTTGGGCGACAGGCCGCTCCATGCATTGTCGAACGTGATCAGCGCATATTCGCCATGATTCTCCATCTCCTTAAAGGTGGGGTAGGTGTGAGGGATGCCGGGAATGCCGTAGGAATATGTGGCGGCAGCGGCAGCCATACGTTGACCGATAGGACGCTTGTTGCGGGCATGTATGTCGTTGACCTCATCGGGATACACAAGATCAGACGTACAGACAATGTATCTTCCGTCGGCAGTATCCGCTCCCTTGTGCTGAGCTTCGCGGAAAAGAGCCGCCTCCGTCTTGTCGGGACCGCCATATTCCCAGCCGGGTAGCTCCACGAAATAGAAAGGTATCGACGGATTCTGCCATAGATCGCGCCAATGATGCACCATCTCGGTCTGACGGGTGGGATAATAGTCATGTCCGCCTACGTTTGACTCCCCCTGATTCCAGAGGAAGCCGCGGACTGTATATCCAGCCACAGGGAGCAGCATGGCATTATACATAACGTTGATGCGTTCCCATTCACCCATGTCAGGATTGTTTTTCTCCGCTTCAAGATTTCTGTCGGGATATTTGGCAATGATGCCAGCGGGCAACCATCCCTCTACTTTCGAGCCACCGTATGCACATGAGATGATGCCTACAGGCACGTCGATGATGTCGCGTAGGGCAGTGGCGAAATACCATCCCAGGGCTGAAAATTCGGAAGTGGTGGAGGGGGTACATTCCATCCAGCTGCCGTTGAAGTTATCCTGCGGCTCATAGCTTGCGGCTTTCGGCACATTGATAAACCGTATACCTTTTCCGAGACTGCGGCTGAACATGACCTGTTCGCCGGCACCTTCAACGGGTTGGTGCCAGAATCCGCGCATCGGCATCTCCATGTTGCTCTGTCCGGAAGCGAGCCACACTTCGCCGGCAAGCACATTGCCGAGAGTGCGCGTGTCGTTGTCGGATTTATCGGTAATCTTTATCTCCGTAGGAGTGAAGGAGGGAGCGGGAGTCTTCAGTGTAAGTCTCCATTTGCCATCCTTACCGGTCTTTGCTGATGCGGATTCTCCCCACGACCCTTCTGCCGTGACGGTGGAGCCGGGAGTGGCTTTTCCCCAGATGGCAGCCATGGTGTCAGCCTGGATTACCATGTTGTCGGTGAATATATTTGGTAGCTCTATCTTGGCATTAGAACTGAACGCGAGGGCAAGGAATGCCGGAAGTATTATTTTGCTTGGTTTCATGGTCTTTCAGTTGAATTTTTTGCAAAGGTACAATTATTGCTGTCATTTGCAAAGGGATACAGGCGATTGTGCAAGGAATTGGTAAAATAGTACAATCAAGATACATCAAGCACATCAAGTTATTACATTATGCACAAAAGTCTATGGTTGTGCATGATGTAAGAGCATGATGTGCTTGATGTATCAGACGAGTAGGCGGTTGCGTTTGTATAGCTCGCGAAATTCTTTTGGGGAACATCCTTTCCGTTTCTTGAAGATGCGGTTGAAGTAGCTGATGTTGTTGAAGCCACATTCGAATGAGATTTCCGAGATGGAGTGTGTGCTGTCGACGAGTGCTCGTGTGGCATGACCAAGACGCACGTCGATGATGTATTCCGAGACGTGGCGTCCGGTGCGTAGCTTGAAGAATCGGCTGAATGCTGTGGGAGTCATCCCTACAAGATCAGCAAGGTCGGAGAGGCGTATCTCATCCTTATAATTATTGTCGATATATTCCTGCACTTTCAGCACACGACGGCTGTCTGTGCGGGTGGGTGCCTGTGCAAATGAGGATGAGGATAGCTGTACGCTTTCCGTGGAGTTGGCAAGTTCGTATAGTATGCGCATAAGCAGTAGCATCCGCTGGAAATTGTCGGGCGTTTTGGTCAGTTCGTCAAGAAGATGATACACTCTCAGTATGTCGTTATGTGAGAAAGCGATACCGTTGCCCGACCGTTCAAGCAGTTCCTTTATCGGAGCCATCTGGTTCTTGCTCAGGAAAGTGTCGCCGAAAAGTTTTTTCGAGAATTGGAGGGTCATCTCATGTATCTTAGGGGAAGAGCATTTCCCTTGTTCCCAGCAGTGTTCGATGTTATGTCCGACCAGCACAAGGTCAAGCGGACCTATCTCACATACCGAGTCGCCGACCACACGTGAAGCTCCTGCGGCATCCCCCACAAAATTGAGTTCATAATCCTCATGGCGATGTATCGGATAGTTGAAACGATCCTTATATCTGTCGATAAAATAGAAACAGTCTTTGTCGGAGAGTGGTGTGATTTCGGTTATTATTTCTCTTTGAGCCGGTGACATGGTATTATGACTGATATTATGAAGTTGTGTAAACTTCTGTGTTAATTTGACATAATAACGATAATATTTATTGATTGTTGTATGTAAAATAAGGATTTGCAAATCACTTCAGAGCGGTAAGATGGGATGAGGATTATAAATAAAGTTAAAGTGGTAGAAAAAGGTATGAGAGTGTAGTAAAAGGATGGAATTATTGTCTAATTTTGTATCGGTGTAGTCCGATGTTGATGCGGACTTTTGTCTCGAATAATAATAATCCAATAAAATCTATGGGAAAACTGACCTGTATATCATTGATGACTATCTCGTTGGCTATGTCTATCCCGGCATTTGCCGAGATTGTGCATGTGTCAACACCGAAGACTTCCCTCGTGCTGGATGCCACGAAGGGTGAGCCTCTGAAGTTTCTGTATTATGGTGCCGGATTGGGTGCCAACGATCTGAATGCGTTTCCAGGTAGTGGTGACGCGCAGTTTAACGCATATCCCGTCTATGGTCTCTGGCCTGAGAAGGAGGCTGCCATGAGTGCGGTGCATGCCGACGGGAATATGACCCTTGATATGGCTGTGACCGGTATCACTTCTTCTGTGGAGCAGAACGGTGCGAAGGTGACAACTGTGTCAATGGCGGATAAGGTATATCCGTTTTATGTCGACGTGAATTACCGCACCTATCCGGAGAGTGACGTGATAGAGACGTGGACTGTGACAAGCCATGACGAGAAGAAACCGGTGAAACTGACCCGTTTCATGTCGGGGTATCTGCCTATCCGTCGCAGTGATGTCCACGTGTCGCAACTCTATGGCTCATGGGCAAATGAGGGGAAAGTGGAGGAGGCTCCGTTGCCCCATAATCTGAAGGTGATAAAGAATAAGGATGGTGTGCGCAATTCCCATACGTCTCATGCCGAGGTGATGATGTCGCTTGACGGTAAGGGTGAGGAACAGCATGGTCGTGTGATTGGTGCGGCGTTGTGCTACGGTGGCAATTTCAAACTGATGTTTGATACTGATGACAGCAATTATCACCATTTCTTTGCCGGAATAAATGAGGAGAACTCCGCATATAATCTGAAGAAGGGTGAGAAATTTGTCACTCCGGCTCTTGCATTGACCTACTCGGAGGAGGGTCTTGGTGGTGCAAGCCGTAATTTCCATAAATGGGGACGTAATTACCGTCTTGCCAATGGTGACGAGTTGCGCAAGGTGCTTCTCAACAGCTGGGAAGGTGTATATTTCGATATAAATGAAGAGGGAATGGGGCAGATGATGAAGGATATCGCCGATATGGGTGGCGAACTTTTCGTCATGGACGACGGATGGTTCGGCGTGAAGTATCCGCGTAAGAATGATTCCTCCTCTCTCGGTGACTGGATGGTAGACACCACGAAGTTGCCGCATGGTATCAAGGGACTTTGCAACACTGCTGACAAGAATGGCATAAAGTTCGGTATATGGATTGAGCCGGAGATGGTCAATTCTATATCTGAGCTTTATGAGAAGTATCCGGAGTATATCGTGAAGGCTGCCAACAGGGATGCCGTGCAGGGGCGTGGTGGCACTCAGCTTGTGCTCGACATGGCAAACCCGAAGGTGCAGGATCTCGTATTTGAGGTGGTTGACACCCTCATGACTAAGTATCCGGAGATTGATTATATCAAATGGGATGCCAATGCCCCGATAATGAATCATGGTTCGCAGTATCAGAGTGCCGACAACCAGAGTCATCTCTATATTGATTATCACAAAGGTCTTGAAAAGACCCTCCAGCGCATACGTGCCAAATATCCTGAACTGACGATTCAGGCATGTGCAAGCGGTGGCGGACGTGCCAACTGGGGAATACTTCCGTATTTCGATGAGTTCTGGGTGAGCGACAATACCGATGCGCTTCAGAGAATCTACATGCAGTGGGGTACGAGCTATTTCTTCCCCGCGATTGCCATGGCTTCACATATCTCGGCAAGTCCGAACCATCAGACCAACCGTATTGTGCCTTTGAAATTCCGCACGGATGTGGCTATGAGCGGACGTCTCGGCATGGAGATCCAGCCCAAGAATATGACTGACGAGGAGAAAGCGCAGACGCGTAAGGCTATCGCGGATTATAAGAGCGTGCGTCCGGTGGTGCAGCATGGCGATCTATATCGCCTTCTCTCGCCGTATGACGGTAAGGGTGCCGCATCCCTGATGTATGTCGCGCCTGATAAGAATGAGGCTGTGTATTATTGGTGGAAGACGGAGCAGTTTGTCAACCAGCAGTTGCCTCGCGTGACGATGGCGGGTCTTGATCCGGATAAACTCTATACTGTCACGGAGCTTAACCGAGTGGACAATTCCCCGTTGCCATTTGAGGGTAAGACATTCACCGGGCGTTATCTGATGTCGAACGGTCTGGAGATGCCGTTGAGCCATAATGTAGACTGGAACAAGCGCAACGACTATGCTTCGCGTGTGCTTCGTCTGCAAGCAAAATGATCGGAAGATAGAATTAATCCTGAATATTGATGAGGTTGGGAGTGGTATTACGCTCTCAACCTCTCTTTATATATGGTGCCTAATTGCTGAAAAATATGTTAATTGTTGAAAATTGTAACTTTTTTTAAAGTTTTTATTGCAAATTGTTGTGTAATTAAAATTTTTGTTGTTACTTTGCACCTGTCAAAACTTCCATTCCCGATTTTTGAGGATGGATAAATAAAGGAAACGAAAGTTTTTTACAGGTATAAAGAATATTAAATTACTCATATTTTCAATTTATGAAAGCATCTGAAGTGATGGCGGATCTCCGTCGCAGATTCCCGAATGAGCCTGAGTATCTTCAGGCAGTGGAAGAGGTAGTGACCTCTATCGAAGACGTCTATAACGAATACCCCTCTTTTGAGGCAGAGAACCTTATTGAACGTCTTTGCATTCCGGACCGTATCTTCTCTTTCCGCGTAAGCTGGGTTGACGACAAGGGGAAAGTGCACAACAACATGGGCTACCGTATCCAGCATAACAATGCTATTGGTCCCTACAAAGGAGGTATCCGTTTCCACGCTTCAGTCAACCAGTCAATCCTCAAGTTCCTTGCATTCGAGCAGACATTCAAGAACTCCCTCACTACTCTTCCGATGGGTGGTGGCAAAGGTGGTTCCGACTTCTCTCCGCGTGGAAAGAGCGACATGGAAATCATGCGCTTCTGCCAGGCATTTATCGCTGAGCTATGGCGTCAGATCGGTCCTGACACCGACGTGCCTGCCGGTGATATCGGCGTAGGTGGTCGTGAGGTAGGCTACATGTTCGGCTATTACAAGAAGATGGCGCGTGAGTTTACCGGTACTTTCACAGGCAAGGGTCTTGACTTCGGTGGTTCACTCATCCGTCCTGAGGCTACAGGTTATGGCAACTGCTATTTCCTTCTCAATATGCTTGCTACACGTGGTATCGATATCAAGGGTAAGAAAGTGGCTGTGTCTGGATCAGGCAACGTGGCTACCTATACTACCCGCAAACTTACCGAACTCGGTGCAAAGGTAGTCTCCATGAGCGATAGCGGCGGCTCAATCATCAAACCGGAAGGTTTCTCTGAGGAGCAGCTCGATTATATATTCGAATTGAAGAACTATTATCGCGGTCGTATCAGCGAGGTTGCGGAGAAATATCCCGATGTGCAGTATCTCCCCGGCGAGCGTCCTTGGAAACACGTGAAGTGTGATATCGCAATGCCTTCTGCAACTCAGAATGAACTTGACGGCGACGATGCTCAGGCACTTCTTGACAATGGCGTGATTGCCGTGAGCGAGGGTGCAAACATGCCTTCTACTCCGGAAGCGATCAAGAAATTCCTTGCTGCCAAGATTCTTTACGCTCCGGGTAAGGCTGCCAACGCAGGTGGTGTGGCTGTCTCCGGTCTTGAGATGGCTCAGAACTCACAGAAACTCTCTTGGAGTGCAGAGGAGGTTGACGACAAGCTCAAGAGCATCATGAAGAATATCCACGAGCAGTGTGAGAAATACGGCAAAGAGGAAGGCTCTGACTTCATCAACTACGTGAAGGGTGCCAACGTTGCCGGCTTCATGAAAGTTGCCCGCGCTATGATGGCTCAGGGTGTGCTCTGATAAAACTGAAATCTCAGCAAAAAACCATAAAAACACAAACAATCCTTGAGGTGAGGTTGCCGTGTAGGCAATCTCACCTATTTTGTTACATAATTTTTAGGATGCCTAAATAATTATTTATATTGCATGGATAAAATCTCAATTATTATATCTATTTTTGTAGATGAATGTCAACTGTAATAAATACTATCGTTATGTGTACTGAAAGATATATAAATCCTTTTACGGATTTTGGTTTCAAGAAGATCTTCGGTTCCCCGGAAAATAAGCATCTTCTCATAAGGATTCTTAATGATCTTCTTGAATGTAATGACCCGATTGAGGATCTGACATACTTAAATCCGGAGAAACTCGGAATTGCCTCAACAAACCGTAAGGCGATTTTCGATATCTATTGCCAGACAAAATCAGGAGCACACATAATCGTCGAGATGCAGAACATGCATCAGGAGTTCTTCACGGACCGGAGCATCTGCTACTCGACATTCCCGATGCAGGAGGTGGCAAAGAAGGGTGATTGGGATTTTAATCTGCCGCCGGTTTACACCGTGGTGTTCCTTAACTTCCGTATGCAGCAGTTCTGTGATGATCCGGAACCAAAACATACGGCAAAGATATGTGATGTAAGCAACGGAAGGGTGCTGTATGACAAGCTGACATACGTCTACATCGAGATGCCAAAGGTGGTGAAGCCATTGGAGAAACTGGAAAATCCTGTGGAGAGATGGCTTTGGGCGATAAAGAACATGAATGATCTTGATGAGTATCCGGAATTTCTGAAGGATGATATATTCCGTGAACTGTTCAGGGTATCAGAGATATATGCGTTCACTAAGGAGGAGCGTATGGCTTATGAGGAGAGTCTCAAGAATATGCGCGACTGGAACAACATACTCAACACTGCTGTCAAGGAAAGTAGAGCAGAAGGACGAGCAGAAGGACGAGCAGAAGGACTGGAAGAGGGTGTCAAAGTAGGCATGGATAAGGAACGTAAGATTATCGCCCGACAGATGCTTGCGGCGGGATTGCCTATCAATAAAGTGGCAGAATTTACCGGACTCTCCGTTGAAATAATAGAAGAGTTATAGATTAAGCCATCCGTTTTTGGGGAAATAATAACCTGATAATTCCGTTGAAATAATAGAAGAATCATTCGATCCTATATATTACCTAAAATTGCCGGTCTCATATAGAAATAGATAGAAATTCATTATCAGATATTTAGATAATTAAATTTAAAAACTAATGAAACAGATGATTCTTTTGGCTGCCGCAGGGATGCTGGCAGTATCTGCCGGAGCCGCTGATTCCGGTCGTGCACCTCTGATGGGTTGGAGCTCGTGGAATACATACGGACTCGACATTAATGAGCAGCTTATCAAGGAGCAGGCTGACGCTATGGTGAAGTCAGGATTGAAGGATGCGGGATATATGTTCATCAATATTGACGATGGATTCTGGAACGGCCGCGCAGAGGATGGAAAGTTGATAATTGATTCCAAGAAGTTCCCCAACGGAATGAGGGCAGTGTCGGATTATATTCATAGTGTCGGTCTTAAGGCTGGCATATATTCCGATGCAGGCGACAATACTTGTGGTTCACAGAACCGTGACCCGTATGGTCTTAATGTAGGGTTATTCCGTTATGAAAAGGAGGATTGCCATACTTATTTCATAGATTGGAACTATGATTTCATAAAGGTGGACTATTGCGGAGGCATGCATCGCAACCTTGATGATGAGAAACAATACACCAAGATAGCTGAGGCTATAAGGAATTGTGGACGTGACGATATCCAGTTCAATATATGTCGATGGGCTTATCCCGGTACGTGGGTTACAGGTATCGCCGATTCTTGGCGTACTACCGGCGACATATATGATGCATGGGAATCGGTGAGAAATATTCTTGCGGAGAATCTGTATCTGTCGGCTTATTGTCGTGACGGGCATTACAACGATATGGATATGCTTGAGGTAGGACGCAGCATGACTCCGGAGGAGGATCGTACGCATTTCGCAATGTGGTGTATCATGAGTTCGCCGTTGCTTGTCGGGTGCGATATGAGGAACATGAAGCCGGAAACTGTCGACCTGTTGACCAATAAGGAGCTGATTGCCCTTAATCAGGACCCGCTTCATCTTCAGGCTTACGTGGCGGATAAGATTGGCGATGTGTATGTGATGGTAAAGGATATAGAGAAACATTTCGGCAATACACGCGCCATAGCACTCTATAACCCTTCTGACAAACCGCAGACCGTGGATGTGGATCTTGAAAAACTGGAATTGGGCGGAAAGGTGAAACTCCGTGACCTTATCAACCGGAAAGATGCCGGAGCGTTTACGAAGGAATGTCGTATGACTGTGCCTGCTCATGGCGTGGTTGTGTTAAAGGCTAAGGCTGACAGGCGTCTGGAGAGAGTGCGCTATGAGGGTGAGTGCGGATATATAAGCGATTATCAGGAACTTGTGAATAATGCTATAATGCGTACCGGTATTTATTCTCAAGAAGCGGCATGTTCGGGTGGTGCAAAGGCAGGATGGCTCGGTTATAAGGAGGAGAATGACCTACGTTTTGACGATGTATACAGTAAGAATGGTGGAGATTATGAGATGACCATCGGTTTTCTTACAGAGGAAGACCGGGAAATCTTGGTAGAGATAAACGGCGAGAAGGTCTCAAAATATGTGGCAAATTCCGGAGGGTACAACAAGGTGGGTACTCTGACGATTCCCGTATCCCTAAAAAAGGGGGTCAACAGCGTGCGCTTCTCTAACCCGGATTACTTTATGCCCGATATTGATTATTTCGATATTAAACCTATTATTTAATTGATAATCATGTATATATATCGAATAAGTAAGGATATCGACTTCGTTTAATGGAAAATCAGGGTCACTGCCGGTGGCTCTGGTTTTTTTGTATGGCACATGGTCTATTTCTCCATGTCGGCTAAATTTATTAATTTTGCGATAACAAATGGGAATTTTCAAGAGGAGTATATCTGCATTTATGGTTGCAGTTTTCGTAATGTTTATTTGCGGAAACACTATGTTTGTGCATTCCCATTTAGAGAAGGGTTACACTATAGTACACTCTCATCCACATCTTCCGTCTGATGGACATAAACATATTTCGGGGGCTTACGTATTAATAGCGCATTATAATGCTTTCATATCTTTAATGATTTGCAGTGACACTATTGAAGTAGGCGGAGTATATAAGTTTCTTGTCGCAATAATTGAACAATTGTCACAGGTGGGCAAGTTGTCGGATAATATCTATCTCATTAGAGGACGCGCACCCCCGGTTACGTCTTGACTGACTGTATTTTCATTTTTTCAAAATTGTTTAGATGCAAGTGATTTGTGTCTTAATGTCATTGTTGTCTATGTAGATGTATAGACGAATTCATTCTTCAATAATAAATTACGAATTAAATTATCACATGATTAAACAAATAATCATGTCGGTGTTGGCGTTTTTTTGCATGTTAACACAGACATCGGTATGCCTATATGCGAACGTTCCCCCTACAGATGCCAATATTAACGGGCATGTAATAGACGGAGATACAGGGGAACATATACCTTTCTGCACAATTAAAATACTCGGTACATCCATAGTCGCTCTTACGGATGCCTCCGGACATTATGCTCTTCATGACATAAATCCGGGTAAATATGAGATTGAGGCATCGTATGTGGGTTATAAGACCGAAACAAAATGGGTTGAGGTCGTTAAGGGGAAAACGGTGGAAGTGAATTTTGAGATTGCCCCTGATCTTTTCTTGCTTGACCAGGTAGTAGTGACCGGAAGTAAAAGCGAGACAAAGCGTCGCAATAGCCCTTCGTTGGTGAGTGTGGCAACTTCAAAATTGTTGACAAACGTAAGTGCAAATTCCCTTGCAGACGGACTATGTTATCAACCTGGTCTGAGGGTTGAGAATGATTGTCAGAATTGCGGATTTACGCAAGTGAGAATAAATGGTCTGGACGGACATTATTCCCAGATCCTGATGAATTCCCGTCCGGTGTTTTCTGCATTGACAGGTGTGTATGGACTGGAGCAGATTCCTGCCAATATGATAGACAGGATAGAGATAATGCGAGGCGGTGGATCTGCTCTGTTCGGTTCTTCTGCAATAGGTGGCACCATAAACATAATAACACGTGATCCGGTGGTCAATTCTGCGGAAGCGAGCCATCAGATGACTTCCATAGGCATCACGGGGGCTTTGGATAATAACACTACTTTCAATGCGTCGGTGGTGAATAATAATAACCGTATGGGAATGTTTATTTTTGGTCAGAACCGCAACCGGGATGGTTATGACCATGACGGCGACGGATTTACAGAGATAGCACAGCTGAAAACGCAGACCTTGGGGGCGCGTACTTTCTTCAGACCGTCTGACGACACTCGCCTTAACATTGAATACCATGGCACCCATGAGTATCGTCGTGGGGGTGACAATCTTGATCTGCCGGCTCATGAGGCTATGATTGCCGAACAGGTTGACCATAATATACATGGTGGGGAAGTGTCGTTTGATTTATGGTCGTCAAATAGGAATGACCATCTGAACGTTTTTGCCGCCACTCAAAACACCAAGAGGAAAAGCTATTATGGCAGTGAAAAAGACCCGAATGCTTATGGTACTACCCATGACCTTGTTGTGACCGGTGGTGGACAATGGACACATAGTTTTGAGAAATTATGGTTCATGCCGGCTGAACTTATAGGTGGTGTGGAATTTAATTATAATTATCTTCGTGACCGTACTCTAAGCTATGATCATGATGTCACTCAGAAAATCAGTATATACAGCGCATATCTTCAGAATGAATGGAGAAACGACCGTTGGGGTTTTCTTGTAGGATGCCGTGTCGATAAGAATTCCATAATAGACAATGCGATTTTCTCTCCACGTGCAAATATACGGTTTAATCCTTCGGATGATTTTAACTTCAGACTATCTTATTCTACCGGATTTCGTTCGCCTCAAGCATACGCAGAGGATTTTCATGTTGCTGTTGTAGGTGGAGAACGTGTGGTGACTGTATTGGCTGACGACCTGACGCATGAGAATAGCCATAGTTTCAGTGCCTCGGCAGATATGTACCGCAGTATAGGGAATGTGCAGGTGAATTTGATGGTGGAGGCTTTTGCCACATCGTTGAATGACGTTTTTGCAATGCGCAAACTTGATGAACCGGATAGTAAAGGTAACACTGTGCTTGAACGTTACAACGGTTCGGGTGCGACAGTATGGGGATTCAATGCGGAGGCAAGGACTGTGCTGTCATCTCGTGTGGACTTGCAGGCAGGATTTACTTGGCAGAAAAGTCGGTATAAGGAACTGGAGTATTGGAGTGAGGACTCAGGTGTGGCTCCGGTGAAGCGTATGTTCCGTACTCCTGACTTGTATGGATATCTTACCTTTAATTATGATATAGCAAAGCATTGGAAGGCAACGTTGAATGGAACTTATTCCGGATCAATGCTTGTGCAGCACATGGCAGGCTCTGGAACTGAGGTGGATGTTGCTGAGACAACACCCGATTTTCTGGATATGAGTTTGAAGATCAATTATGAATTGAGAATCATGCACAGTGGATCTCTCAACATCAGTCTGGGTATAAGTAATATATTCAATAGTTATCAGAAGAAGTTTGATAAGGGCTATCTTCGTGACAGCGGATATATATATGGCCCGATGTTGCCACGTAGTCTGACTGCTGGAGTGAGATTTAGTATCTAAAAGCTATAGAAGCCTCAGAAGTCTTAAAATGTTTTAAGACTTCTGAGGCTTCTAAGACTTCTAATATAATTATCAATTGCTTGCGGTCTGAGCCTCGGCATCCTTAATCATCTTCTCATTGGCGTATACTGTGATTTCCACGCGACGGTTGAGGGCACGTCCTTCCGGTGTGTCGTTGGAAGCCACGTAGTCAGCCATCGGTATACCCTGTGCGGACAGACGATCGGCAGGCACTCCACAATTGATGAGGTAGTTGCGGACAGCGTTTGCGCGTTGACCGGAGAGTTTCTCATTGACTGCGTATGAACCGGTGTTGTCGGTATAGCCCTTGATGGCAACGTCAGTGTCGGGGTTGCTGATGAGGTTGACAGCAAATTTGGTGAGGTCAGCCTGTGCTGTCGGGTTAAGAGTGTATTTGCCTGTCGGGAAGAGAATGCCACCATCAAAAGTGACTTTGATAGCACGCAGACCGTTGGAGTCGGTTGTCTCCTCCACCTTTGCCTGCTGAGCAAGCTGCTCCTGAAGCTCTTTCTGCTGCTTATCCATCTTCTGACCGATCAATGCTCCTGCTCCTGCGCCTACTGCGGCACCAATTGCGGCACCGATCCCGGCACCTTTACCTCCACCGATGAGGGCACCGATGCCTGCACCTACCGCGCCGCCACCGCCTGTGCCTATCAATGCGCCTTTACCTGTATTGTTCATTGAAGAACATCCAGTAGCTCCTATGAGAAGTGTGGCTGCAAGAAATGCCACTGTAAATTTTTTCATTTTCATAATATCACCTTTTGATTATGTTAATATAACTAACGGAAGTATTGAATGGTTTATTTCTCGTGGCGGAATAATGTTTCCCACCACTATAACGCGATAAAAGCGCGGGTATACGCGCTTTCATCACTTTATTCAAAACAAATTGTATGTGCACCTATTGATTATAAGTGCAATACTTATAATTATGGAATGTATTACTGTCGTCATTAAGGATTTCTCACCGGTGTCTGCTTCCCGGAGGTATGTTGATTGCGAGAATCGGAATGGAGTTGAGAGGCGTTGATTCTTCCTCCGGAATTTGAACTTTTCTTCAGATATTCGCAACTCCCTTTGAGTGTTATGCTGCCTCCGCTGCTTGCCTCGGAATATACATTCCTTGCCGTTATGCCTGATGCATTGACTGATGCTCCGCTTGAACTCTCGGTGGAGAGGGTAGTGCCGTTGAAGTAGCCCACGTTTATTTTTGCCGCGCTTGATGCATCAAGTTCAAGTTTGGTGGCGACGATCTTCGATACCGTGATTTTTGATGCGCTTGAGGCATCGGCTTCGAAGGTATTGACATTGGCTTTTTCAATGCTCACGCTGCTGCTGCTTGATGTGTCGATCTCAATCTCTGTCGCTGTGATGTTGTTGAATGTTGCTTTGGCGGCGGATGACAGGTCGATTTCAAGATTTCGTATGTCAAGATTGCCGTTAGCTTGGAACCGGGCAGCGGATGACAGTTCGATGTCCTTCAGGTCGGGTGCGATTACCGACACGGTGGTCTGTCCGGAGATATTCATGTTGCCTTTACCCTCATATCTGGCTATAAGTTTCCCTTTGTTGACATATACTTTAAGATACTTTTGTGCCGATGGGGTGGTGGAGATGCGTGCTACTCCGGATTCCTTTCCCTGTGTGAAGATTACGCGAATGCCTGATGACGCTTCAATCTTGTTGAAACTTCCAATCTTGACACTCTTTTTCACTTTCGCCTCTTTTGAGTTGTCGCTGTGGATTGAACTTCCTGACGACATGGAGCAGCCTATGAAAAATATGGCTGCGACTGCCAATGTAGACAGTATCAGATTTTTGAATCTCATATTATTTTGTTTTATATATTTTTAATTTAATATTTTTTCAGACTGCCGGATTTGTATGTCGGCGGATGCGTCATGGCTGACGGGGTGGTATCCTTCCTCTGCTCTTCTGCGAGCAATCAAGCGGACGGCTCTCAATGATGAGCCCGCGATCGTTAATCTTGCTGACAGAGTGAGTGATGGAATTCTTATAGTTGCAACGTCCTGCCACGGAGATGGAGGCGGCATCGCGTGAGATGGAATTCACATGCTGGGCACATATCTCTTTTATCTTTATGGATGAGGCTCCATTGGCATCGGTGTTGATGATGTTCATATTTGCAGAGGAGATATTGACTTTGCCGGCTCCATCGGTTAATATGTTTACAATATCGCCGGTCACGTCAGGGATGTCGATGGTAGAGGCTCCGGAGGAGTGTATGTTGAACACCGGTCCTACGTCAATTGTACCGATGGAGGTGAAATTGCATGCATCGTTTAGGTTTATTGCATCAATCGTAGGGTTGGTGACGTAGACTACTGTCGCGCCGTTGATGTTGCCGGGAGAGGACCGGTAGCCGATGTTTAGTGATCCGTTGCTGTCCGACAGGTTGAGACAGTCGATTGCTTTTGGATCGCCATGAATTTCCGCATATCCCGTCGCCGGACCTTGCCTGTAAACCACGTCGATTGCATTTGATAGGCTAAGCGTGTTGAACCTATTGATGGAGATGCGTCGGGTAGTCATGCCTGCCGTCGTATTCCCGGCATTCCCTTTTGACTTTCTCTTGGATGACTTTTTTGATGCATTATTTTTTCTTGACTTTGACGAACCGGAACTTGAAGAACTGCTGCAACTGTGGGTTGAGCAGGAACTTGAAGAACTGTTGCTGCGGCTGTAGGATGAGCCGGAGCTTGAGCTGCTATATGAATAGTAGGGATTGTCTGCCAATGCCGCCATAGTGCCGGCTCCGGCAACAATAGAGAGAGACGACACCAGGAGTGCCGCTGCCACCGGATGATGAAGCTTGGAGAAGGTTTTCTTTTTTAATATGTGGAATGTCTTCATAAATGTTTGGTAAATTGTGGAAGGTAAACCGGAATCTGACCTGTCGGTTATCCGGTTTATATCCCGGTTTGTGTTACCGGTTCATATTAAAGACTCACAAGACGAGATTTTGTGACAAAGGAGTGTGAATTTTTTTTATTTCAGGATAAGTTTTGGCTATTTTAATGTGTGAGAATTAAAAAAATGCGTGTATAATTGCGAATACCGCATTTTTGAAGTATTTTTGCACTTCAATAGGTATTTTATGCACAAATGGCTACGTCTTCGGGTTAGGCTGTGTGCATAAATTGATAATTAGAGACTATAAAACCGCTATATTTTTATGAATCTTTTTGATCAGATCAGCGAAGACATAAAAAAGGCCATGCTCGCACGCGAGAAGGTCAGACTTGAGGCCCTGCGCGGCGTCAAGAAGGAATTTCTGGAGGCTAAGACAGCCAAAGGCTCAAACGGGGAACTCTCTGATGAGACTGCCGTGAAAATTATGGTTAAGATGGTGAAGCAGCGCAGGGAGAGCGCACGCATATATGAGGAGAACAACCGTCCCGAACTTGCCGCAGGTGAGTTGGAGGAGGCTGCCGTGATTGAGGCGTATCTCCCCAAACAGCTCTCGGAAGAGGAGCTGCTGGCAGAACTGAAGGCTATCATTGCAGAGACCGGTGCCACCGGACCCAAGGAGATGGGTAAGGTGATGGGCGTCGCTACGAAGCGTCTCGCCGGTCGCGCTGAAGGGAAATTGATCTCCGCAAAAGTAAAAGAACTCCTCGCCTGAGCAGGATTAAGATTTTAAAGGAATGCTGACATTACAGACTATAAAGGCTGATCCGGATTTCGTGGTGAAACGCCTTGCAGTAAAGGGATTCGACGGTAAAGCCGTCATTACTGAGATTCTTGAGATTGATGCTGAGCGTCGTCGCCTTCAGCAGAAATGTGACAATGATGCTTCTGAGCTTAAAAAACTCGCTGCCTCTATCGGCGCACTCATGAAAAGCGGCGATAAAGATAAGGCAGAGGAGGCAAAGGCGCGCGTGGCTGCTATAAAGGGGGAGTCGAAGGGGCTTCAGGATTGTCTTGAGGATTGCGAGAAGAAGATGCTCAACCTGCTTCTTACCGTGCCTAACCTCCCTTGTGCCGATGTGCCGGAGGGGTTGACTGCGGCTGAGAATGTGGTGGAGAAGGAGGGCGGTCAGATACCTGATCTCGGTCCCGACGCTCTTCCCCATTGGGAGCTCGCGAAGAAATACAATATCATTGACTTTGAACTGGGTGTGAAAGTGACCGGCGCCGGCTTCCCGTTCTATGTAGGCAAGGGTGCACGTTTGCAGAGAGCCTTGATACAATTCTTCCTTGATGAGGCTTGGAAAGCCGGTTATATCGAGGTGGAGCCGCCGTTTGTGGTGAATGCTGCTTCCGGTTATGGCACAGGACAGCTTCCCGATAAGGAGGGACAGATGTATCACGTCACTGTAGACGACCTTTATCTTATTCCTACTGCAGAGGTGCCTGTCACCAACATATACCGCGATGTGATAATACCGGGTAGCGAACTTCCCAAGAAGAATTGTGCATATTCACCCTGCTGGCGTCGTGAGGCAGGCAGCTATGGTAAGGACGTTAGAGGTCTCAACAGACTCCATCAGTTTGACAAGGTGGAGATCGTGCGTATTGAGAAGCCTGAAAATTCATACGCTGCTCTTGAGGAGATGAAGGATCACGTGCAGGGTCTGCTTGAAAAGTTGGGTCTGCCGTGGCATATACTCCGTCTTTGTGGTGGCGACATGTCGTTCACTTCCGCCATCACTTTCGACTTTGAGGTGTGGAGTGCGGCACAGGAGCGTTGGCTTGAGGTGTCGTCGGTATCTAACTTCGAGACGTATCAGGCGAATAGGTTGAAATGCCGTTATCGTGATGAGGATAAGAAGATCAAGTTGTGTCATACTCTCAACGGTTCGGCTCTCGCCCTTCCGCGAATCGTGGCAGCACTCCTTGAGAACAACCAGACTCCGGAAGGTATCGTAGTGCCGGAATGCCTGCGTAAATACACCGGATTTGATATAATTAATTAATATATTCCGCAAGCCGCACAATCTTTCGGGAGTGCGGCTTGCGGTAACTAATAATTGAATAGACGTGGCAACCAGCGGACTGAGTTATATCAGTAAAGGAGAGAAGAATATTCCGATAGAAGATCCTACCGGAAAATGGTCTGACCTTTACCTGCTCCCGGAATGGGAGGAGAAGTATTACGACGTGTATACAGTTAAGAAGCATGGCAAATGGGTGATGCTTAAGGCATTGAAAAAGGAATATGCCGACAAACCGGAATATCAGGCCATGCTTGAGAAGGAGTTTGACATAAGGTATAATCTCTGTCATCCCAACATTGTGATGGTCAATGACCTTGAAGTGGTTCCCGGTGTGGGTAAGGCTATCATAACGGATGATGCCTACGGGTATTCATTACGTCGGCTTATTGATGAGAAGCGGTTGACTCCCAAGATTATACATCGTTTGCAGACTCAGTTGCTCGATGCCATGGAATATATTCAGGAAAACCATGTGCAGCATCGTCCTATAACGCCTGATTCAATTCTGTTTACGGAATATAATGAGAATCTTAAGCTCGCGAATGTGGGATATGATCAGACGGACAGCCTGTCGGAGCAAGACACGCGTGCTGATATAGAGAGCTATGGAAAGGTGATAAACGAGGTGCTTGATCATCTCCCGACCTCTCTTCCGAAATTGAGAAAGATAGCCGGGAAATGTGTTAACCCGAATCATCCGTACCGCACGGTGAGCGACCTTCAGCTGGCTATGGAGAGGAGAAGTTCTGCTCAGATTTATATATTCCTGTGTGTGTTCATTGTGATTATGGGTGTGATTCTGGCGTGGCTGACCACTAAGGGATGATGGAGGATAGGATTGAAAAGAAAACCGACAACTTAATGATAGAGATCAGAAAAATAGAACCCACGAAGGGTAATCTTAAGAAATTTACGAAGTTTCAGATTGACCTTTATGATGGGAATCCATATTATGTGCCGCCACTTATCAGTGATGATGTGGCTACTCTTTCTCCTGATGTCAATCCTGCATTTGAATTTTGCGATGCCGCCTATTTCATGGCGTATAGAGATGGCAAGCCTGTGGGGCGTATCGCCGGTATAATCAACAGGCAGGTGAACGAGAGGAATAATCGTAAGAACGCACGTTTCGGTTTTATTGATTTTATCGATGATCCTGAAGTGTCGGAAGCACTCTTGGTTGCTGTGGAAAATTGGGCTCGTGAGAAGGGCATGAATAGGATAATCGGTCCGTTGGGCTTCACCGACCTTGATCATGAGGGTATGCTCGTGGAGGGTTTTCAGGAATTGTCGACGATGGCGACCATATATAATTATAGCTATTATCCCGCTCATCTGGAGAGATTAGGGTATAAGAAGGAATCGGATTGGGTGGAATATCTGATGGAAGTGCCGGAGTCCATACCTGATAAGCATAATCGTATAGCTGAGATCGTAAAGAAGAAGTTTGGACTTAGGGTGCTTAAATATACTAATCGTAAACGTATAAAGACGGAGTATGGAAGGGCATTGTTCCATCTGATCAACGATGCCTACGATGGTCTGTATGAATATTCTCATCTCACGGAGCGGCAGATTGATTATTACATCAACATATATCTCGGGCTGCTGAATCTTGATCTGGTGACGCTTATCGTGGATAAGGAGGATCAGCTTGTCGGCGTCGGTATCTCAATGCCTTCGATGAGCCGGGCTCTTCAGAAAAGTAAAGGAAGGATGTTGCCTTTGGGATGGTGGCATCTGCTGAAGGGATTGAAAGGTAAGAATGATAGGGTTGACCTATTGCTCGTGGCTGTTAAGCCGGAATATCAGAATAAGGGAGTCAATGCGCTCCTTTTTCAAGACCTTATACCTTACTACAATAAGTATGGGTTCAAATATGCTGAGTCGAATCCTGAGTTGGAGACCAATGCAAAGGTGCAGGGTCAGTGGGATTATTTCAGCAACCGTCAACACCGTCGTCGCCGCTCCTTCTATAAGAAGTTGTGATGGCATTGCTGACGTGAAGTATCCGTAAATGGAAGTTATCTAAGTACTTCAGGTGATTATAACACAATTCAGGGGAATCTCGGACTTTCATATTTCTTTGATAAATAATCCGATAACATCCCTGTTGCCGAATGCCGGATAAGTCGGACTGCTGATTTATCCGGTTTTAGTTTAATGTTTTGATAATCAATTGTGTTCATGATATGAATATGAATGAAAATGATAAGAAAAAGGTGGAGAATGTGAATCCTTATTGCGAAGGAAGCGCGAAAGGGGAGCAGGTGGAGGAGATGTTTGATTCGATAGCTCCAGCCTACGATTTCATGAACACTGCCATGACTTTCGGGCTCCATCGGCATTGGCGCGATAAGGCTCTTGTCGCTGCGGTCAGTGTGCTGCTCGACAGCAAGAAGGCGTCGGTCGACTCCCAATGGGCGTCGGTGAATGTGCTGGATGTAGCTACCGGCACAGGTGATGTGGCTTTCCGTCTGCATAAGGTGATGCCGAGAGCCAATATCACCGGTATCGACCTGTCTGCCGGTATGCTTGACGTGGCACGTAAGAAACTCGCCGCACTTCCGGAGAATGAGCGAAAGCAGCTGGTCTTCGGAAAAGCGGATTGTCTTGCCTTGCCATTTCATGATGGAGAGTTTGATATGATAACTGTGGCATACGGGGTCCGTAATTTCGAGAATCTTGATCTCGGTCTGAAGGAGATGAGACGGGTGCTGCGTGAAGGGGGAGTGTTGTGTGTCATTGAATTGTCGGTGCCGCAGGGGAAACTGACCCGTATGGGCTACGACCTTTATTCACGTCATCTGATTCCGGCAGTAGGCAGGAGGGTGAGTGGCGATAGCCGTGCCTATACCTATCTGCCTGAGAGTATCGCCGCCGCTCCTCAACGTGAGGCAATGGCTGCTCTGATGAAGATGGCTGGATTTAAGGACGTGAAGTGGAAATCGCTTACTTTTGGGGCGGTGACGTATTATATAGCAAAATGAATAGAAAGGATTTTGAGATAATGGCTCCTGTAGGGAGCTGGGAATCGTTGGCTGCCGCGTTTGATGCCGGCACCGATGCCGTGTATTTCGGTATTGAGGGATTGAATATGCGTTCTCGTTCAAGTTCGAATTTCTCGACTGAGGATATGAGAACTATCGTGAGGGAATGCACTGCAAGAGGAGTTAAGTCATATCTTACGGTGAATACCATTGTATATGATTCTGATCTTGAGCTGATGCGTTCTATCATCGATTCGGCAAAGGAGGCAGGAGTGTCGGCGATTATCGCTTCCGACATGGCGGCTATTCTTTATGCGCGTGAGATAGGGCAGGAGGTGCATATATCCACTCAGGTGAATGTGACTAATATTGAGGCTGTGAAATTTTATAGCCGGTTTGCCGACGTAATGGTGCTTGCACGAGAATTGAATCTTAATCAGGTGGCTGCGATACATAAGACTATTGAGACAGAGAATCTTACCGGACCCGCAGGAAAACCTATAAGGCTTGAGATGTTCTGTCATGGAGCATTATGTATGGCGGTGAGCGGTAAGTGCTATATGAGTCTTCATGAGATGAATTCAAGTGCTAACCGTGGGGCATGCAATCAGATATGCCGTCGGTCATACACTGTGCGCGACAGAGAGACGGATGAGGAGCTCGTGGTTGACAATAAATTCATCATGTCGCCTAAGGATTTGAAGACGATTCATTTCCTCGACCGTATGGTGGAAGCAGGTGTGAGAGTGTTTAAGATTGAGGGACGTGCGCGTGGTCCGGAATACGTGCATGAGGCTGTGCAGTGCTATTCAGAGGCGCTGGAGGCAGTGTGCGACGGCACTTTCTCCCAAGAGAAGGTTGCCGGATGGGATGCCCGTCTTGAAAAGATATTCAACCGCGGATTCTGGAACGGATATTATCTTGGGCAACGCCTTGGGGAATGGAGCGCGAAATATGGTTCGTCGGCAACACGCACGAAGGTATATGCCGCCAAGGCTATGCGTTATTTCCCTAAAATCGGGATAGGGGAGTTCCAGCAGGAAGCCGGCACACTGCGTGTGGGGGATGAGGTGGTGATAACCGGTCCGACCACGGGTGCTCTTATATTTAAGGTGGAGGAATTGAGAGTGGATCTGAAGCCTGTGGATGAGGTGGTGAAAGGTGATCGCTTCTCAATGCCGGTGCCTGATAAGGTTCGTTCCTCCGATCGCCTTTACCGATGGAGTGCTACTGAGGATATACGCCGCTAAGTCAGTGTTTAATAAAATATATAAGCATGGATTCCAATGGAATCCATGCTTATATATTTTATAGCTAATTTATTTAAGTTTCGCAAGTTTTCCAACTTGCTTCACTTAAATGGTTTAAGGTTTAATGTTTATGGTTTATGATCATTAAATTTTGTATAATGAAAAGATTCGTGGATTTTCTTAAACCTTAAACTATAAACTTTAAACCACTGAAGTGCAGCGTGCGAAACTTCAGTAATTTACAATAGATTGCTGTTTAATTGTATTTTATGTTTGTCAGAATCCTGCCCAGTGCTGCTTCCATAGGCGATTGCCAAGCTCGTCCCAGCGGTTGATTGTGGCTCCGAAGAAGTCTTTCTGATAATCGGTCAGCAGATTGGCGGCTCCCTCTTCGTTCCCCTCTGAGAGATATTGCTGGTAAAGAGTCTCCACCATAGGGAGTTCACGTTCGCCTTTTGTCAGGAAATAATCGCGTGCCGGTTCGGTAAACTTGCGGCTTTGTCCCCATCTGATTGTGGCGAGACGGTTTGGCTTGCGGTAACGCCATAGAGCTGCGTCATCGCGTTCGCGGTGCTGCCCGCATATCTTCAGAAGTTCAGGCACGTCGGTAGATCCGGCGAAAATCGGGAAACGCGGTGATTGTCCCGGATTATCAAGGCATACCCATGCCACTCCGCCTACACCGTCAGGCAGCCAATCGCGACATTGGATGATAGTGGAATATGCACACCACGACACGCTGACGGTGCGGATATTGTGCATCGCGCTGTCGCCCATAGCTTCATATACAGCGATTTCATCCGGACGCATCCACGGATTGGCAAAATTACTGACGATGGAATCGGGCACGTCAGCGGCAGAATCCGCTTTCTTAGCTGGATTCTTTACTTTCAGACGGTCACAGAGTGCCTGTGGCGTCCCTTCATAATAGGAACCTAACAGACGTGCCACATCCTTTACGCTGACTTGCTTCTCCGGTTTCACGCTTAGGGGCAGCTCCTCCATGCTGTCGTTAAAGCCGGCATTGGGTGCAAGTTCATTCATTATATATAGCTCGCGCACGCTGTAGTTCTTAGGCTCTTTCATGTAGTTGCCGCCGCTGTATGCCTTCCAGAAGGAGAACTCCTCTTTGCCATCCCAGAGTCCCATCTTCTTAGCCACGTCTTTTACGTTGTCAGAAGCCATGTAGTTATCCTTATCTTTAAGATTCAGCTTTCCGATGCGGCTTACGTTTGCCGATACTGCAATATGGTCATCGGGAATACGCACGGCTGCCCATACACCTCCGATTTTGTCGGGACCTTCACCCTGTACCTCGAAAATCCATACCTCTTTCGGATCGGCTATCGTAAGGCACTCTCCACTGTCGCCATAGCCATACTCCTTTATAAGTTTACCCATGAGAGTGATTGCATCGCGGGCGGTAGAGCAGCGTTCGAGCACGACGCGCTCAAGCTCCTCGATCATAAACATGCCTTTCTTGTTCTGCATCGTGTCGCGTCCGGTATAGGTGGTTTCTCCGATGGCAAGTTGCTTCTCATTAAGGCACGGATAGGCGGTATCCAGGAATTTGAACGTGTGACGGACCTGGGGGATAGTCCCTTTCTCCTTCATGCCGTCTTTGCTTGAGGCATATTCCGTATGCATCCTGCCGTCGTAGATACTCATTATAGTATCGTTGGGATAATCTTGCGGTTTTGTCATCTGCATCCAAGTGCGGTACCACGAGTCACACGTATGACTTGTCATTACCGAACCGTCGGTAGATGCTTTCTTCCCTACCATGATACTCGTGCAAGCATCACTCGGGCTTTGCGACATTGCTCCAAATGCACTGAGCAATATTAAGGATAATGAAAACAATTTCTTCATGATGAAATAATATGGAAAGATTAAAAGATTTAAGATTAGAAGAATTATTTTTGAAGCTAACCAAACTCCAATGTCAAAATTATAAAAAATATTATGAATATACGATGTTTACAGAATTAATTTGTAAAAATAATTCCAAATATCATCGAATAAATCCAATTTCCAAAAAATAATAGTCAAAAAGAAGTCATTAGTCCAAAATCCAAGTAGTCCAAAGAATCAAAAAAATCCAAGAAGTCCAATAAGTCCAAGAGGTCTCTTTTTTGCGACAATACGGTTTTATTATAACGCAAATACCGAGTCGAAAGTTTTCTTATTAACAAAACGAAATAGAAATTAACATTTGTTGATTTTATTTTAATACAACAAGTTATAATGCCTGTTTTAGAAAAAGATGCTCTACAACATAAAGATATTTGCAAAACGCCGGAAAGGGTTGTAATTTTGCATCCGCAATCGGGAACGGAGCCACGGCGACTTCCCAGGAGCGACAGGAGAACATTGACAACAATGCCACAGGACAATGACCGGGACGTTGACACGTTCCGGGCCATACAGACAGAGACAAGGAGACAATGAAGTCTCCCGTCAATCAAGTCACAGGTAAACCGATATAGCAGGAATGTCCGGTCAAGACAAACAGGCAGCCGAAAGGCAGCCACCAAGACTGTAAAATAGGAAACTATGATACAAACAACGGAGAGTTTGATCCTGGCTCAGGATGAACGCTAGCGGCAGGCTTAACACATGCAAGTCGAGGGGCAGCGGGGAGGAAGCTTGCTTTCTCCGCCGGCGACCGGCGCACGGGTGAGTAACACGTATGCAACCTGCCCCTGTCAGGGGGACAACCCGCCGAAAGGCGGGCTAAACCCGCGTACATGCCACCGGGGCATCCCGGAGGCAGGAAAGGCTTCGGCCGGACAGGGATGGGCATGCGGCGCATTAGGCAGTAGGCGGGGTAACGGCCCACCTAACCGACGATGCGTAGGGGTTCTGAGAGGAAGGTCCCCCACACTGGTACTGAGACACGGACCAGACTCCTACGGGAGGCAGCAGTGAGGAATATTGGTCAATGGTCGGGAGACTGAACCAGCCAAGCCGCGTGAGGGATGAAGGTACAGAGTATCGTAAACCTCTTTTGTCAGGGAACAAAGGCGGGGACGTGTCCCCGGATGAGTGTACCTGAAGAAAAAGCATCGGCTAACTCCGTGCCAGCAGCCGCGGTAATACGGAGGATGCGAGCGTTATCCGGATTTATTGGGTTTAAAGGGTGCGCAGGCGGTCTGTTAAGTCAGCGGTCAAAGCCCGGGGCTCAACCCCGGCCCGCCGTTGAAACTGGCAGTCTCGAGTTGGAGAGAAGTATGCGGAATGCGCGGTGTAGCGGTGAAATGCATAGATATCGCGCAGAACTCCGATTGCGAAGGCAGCATGCCGGCTCCACACTGACGCTGAGGCACGAAAGCGTGGGTATCGAACAGGATTAGATACCCTGGTAGTCCACGCAGTAAACGATGAATGCTGGCTGTCCGGGGGGACTGACCCCTGGGTGGCGAAGCGAAAGCGATAAGCATTCCACCTGGGGAGTACGCCGGCAACGGTGAAACTCAAAGGAATTGACGGGGGCCCGCACAAGCGGAGGAACATGTGGTTTAATTCGATGATACGCGAGGAACCTTACCCGGGCTCAAACGGGGAGTGACTCAGGCAGAGACGCCTGTTTCCCACGGGACACTCCCCGAGGTGCTGCATGGTTGTCGTCAGCTCGTGCCGTGAGGTGTCGGCTTAAGTGCCATAACGAGCGCAACCCCCGCGTGCAGTTGCTAACAGATAACGCTGAGGACTCTGCACGGACTGCCGGCGCAAGCCGCGAGGAAGGCGGGGATGACGTCAAATCAGCACGGCCCTTACGTCCGGGGCGACACACGTGTTACAATGGGTGGTACAGCGGGAAGCCAGGCGGCGACGCCGAGCGGAACCCGAAATCCACTCTCAGTTCGGATCGGAGTCTGCAACCCGACTCCGTGAAGCTGGATTCGCTAGTAATCGCGCATCAGCCATGGCGCGGTGAATACGTTCCCGGGCCTTGTACACACCGCCCGTCAAGCCATGGGAGCCGAGGGCGCTTGAAGTGCGTCGCCGCGAGGCGCGCCCTAGAGCGAAATCGGTGACTGGGGCTAAGTCGTAACAAGGTAGCCGTACCGGAAGGTGCGGCTGGAACACCTCCTTTCTGGAGACCGGGATTCCGGTCGGTTGAAGGTGACACAAA
>RIAZ01000039.1 GCA_003762615.1 Muribaculaceae bacterium Isolate-037 (Harlan) | reverse complement strand
GGATAAGATTTTATCTAGCTCTTGGCTTAGGCTAACGCGACATTAGGAGGTTCTTCCTTTTTTGTTAAATTTTTTAATATTTGTATCTACAAAGATAGTATTTTCTTTGCGAATGCAAAACTAATAGCTCTCCGCAGTTGAATCCTCCACAGATACCGCTCGTTAAATTAAACCACCTAGAGCGGAGACCACGGAGATTTTTTTTAAGATTCATTACCTTTCGCCGTATATACCTCCCGGTCACGGAGGATGGATTGCATGTGGTCTATAGCCCAACCAAAAAGGGCATTCAGATGAGGCATCAATGACGCTGCACGTTCCGTAGACTGATACTCCACTCTTGGTGGGACCTCTGCGTATGCCTTTCTGACGATGAAGCCATCCTGTTCAAGCGTCCGGAGTGTAGACGTGAGCATCTTCTGCGATATATCCGGAATGGCACGCTGCAGTGCCTTGAAGCGCATGGGATCGTTTTGCTGCGACAGTGTGTAGAGCACAAGCAACGACCATTTGTCGGCAATGCGGGCAAGCACATTGCGTATCGGGCATTCCGGTGAAGTCAAGTCTCTAATGAATACAGGGTTCGTCATATTGGCTTAAGGTTTATATCCGACTACAAAAATAATAATAAATATCCTATACTCCTAATCCGACTTGCAGCTCACAAGTTGCGCTATGTTAAAATTCATAAAATATTAATATTAAAAAAGATTGATAATTAGCATTACTAACCTCGACGTAACCAATCCACATTTCTGTACCTTATTGCATAGTAATTCTTGTCATTATAATTTTGCGGCAGAAAAATTTAGTAATTACAAATCAAGACACAATCATGAGCAATTATTCAAAAATCAACTTACCCTCCGACGCACGTGTAGAACTCCATGACGCACTTGGTCTGACCGGTGCGGAAGTTTCCGTAAATTCCCTTCCCGCAGGTGCACAGGTGCCTTTCGTTCATTCCCATAAGCAGAATGAGGAGATATATGCCATCCTATCCGGGAGCGGCGTGATGACGCTCGATGGTGAGAATGTGCAACTTAAAGCCGGCGATTGGTTACGCGTGGCGCCGGAAGTGAAACGTCAGCTTGCTGCATCTGATAACGAGGACATATCCTACATCTGCATTCAGGTGAAGGAAGGTTCTCTTGAAGGATTCACCATGACAGATGCCGTAATCTGACGATTGATAAATCATCATATAAACTGAGCCTGTACTTTCCCACACAGTACCGGCTCAGTTTTTATAGTCTGTAATCCTGTTTTCAGATCTCATTTGTAGAGGATGAACTCAATTTGACAACAATAAGAATTTTATGGTTGCGTTTATTGTTTGTGAGTGCATTCTGTGTAAAATCCCGTTATACTTCTTTTTTCCGTCGTCTGCTGACCGCGGCGGTGATAGTGTGCATGTTGCCGTCTTGCAGCACGAAGAAAAATACTCCCGCTTCGCGCAACTGGCAGGCGTTCACAACTCGTTATAACGTCTATTTCAACGGCTCAGAACATTATAAGGAGACTCTAAAGGAGATGGAGGATAAATATGAGGACGACTATTCCCGCCTACTCCTCACCCATCCCGCTGAAGCTCGCGCCGACTCCAAAATGCCACAACCTTCAGGTGATTTCAAACGCACCATCGAGAAGATGCAGAAGGCAATACAATTGCACTCCATATCAAAGAAACCCAGAAAACGCTCCTCATCGCCCAAAGAGAAGGCTTTCCGTGAACGCGGTGAATTTAACCCTTTCCTCCACAACGCCTGGCTTATGCTTGGCAAGGCTCAATATCTTGACGGTGATTTTCTCGGTGCCGCCACCACATTCCTATACACTGCCAAACATTTCTCATGGCTGCCAGACGTTGTGACTGAGGCAAGGCTTTGGCAGGCACGATGCTATTGCGCACTCGACTGGACCTACGAGGCGGAGAATGCCTTGCATCCCGTAAAAGAGAAAGATCTTACCAACAAACAGCTTCGTCATCTCTATAATCTCGTGAAGGCTGACTATCTGATACGCACCGACCGATATGAGGAGGCAGTCCCTTGTCTGCGTGAGGCAGCCATGTCGGCTTCCGGAGCACAAAAAAACAGGCTCTGGTTTCTGCTCGGGCAGATATATGCCGCGCTCGACAGACGACCCCAGGCTTACGAAGCTTTCAAGAAAGCCGGCGCCGGTGCCGCCACTCCCCACCGCACAAAGTTCAATGCCCGAATAAAGCAGAGTGAGGTATATTCCGGCAACAACATACGCGGTGAAGTAAATTCTCTACGTGCAATGGCAAGATACGAACGCAACAAGGAGTATCTCGACCAGATTTATTATGCCATAGGCAACCTGTATCTCTCACGCAAGGACACAACAGAGGCAAAGAAGAACTACATCACTGCCGTAGAGAAATCCACGCGCAACGGAATAGACAAGGCTCTCGCCCAGATTGCCCTCGGCGGAATATACTTCGATGAAAGAGAATATGAGAAAGCACAGCCATGCTATTCGGAAGCCCTACCTCTGATACCCGATAACTTTCCCGACCGGAAAACCCTCGCCCTGAGAAGCGATGTGCTTGACGAACTTGCCGTATATTCCGGCAACGTGCATCTGCAGGATTCCCTGCTCACTCTCGCCGCAATGACCCACGACGAGCAGGTGGCGGTATGTCAGAGAATAATCGACGAACTGATAAAGAGGGAGAAGGAGGAGAAGGAGAATGCCCAGCGAGAGGAGTATCTCGCGCAACAGGAGGGTAACAACAATCCCATTGACAATAAAGCCCCTGCCACACCCAATATCTCCATGAACACCGACAAATCATGGTATTTCTACAACAACATGACCAAGAATGCCGGAAAAACCGAGTTCCAGAGAAGATGGGGCGCACGTAAACTTGAAGACAACTGGCGGCGACGCAACAAGGCAAGTTTCTCTTTCGACGACGAGGAGACAAAACCTGATGAGGAGCTATCAGACGACCTTTCATCTTTGCCAACCGATTCTATCGGTGCAGAATCCGACAACGATCAGCTCAAAGCTGACGACCCTCACAATGTGGAGTATTATCTGAAACAGATCCCATCCTCTCCGGAAGAGATACAGAACGCCAACGACATAGTGATGGAGGGATTATACAACATGGGGGTGATACTGAAGGATAAACTTGAAGATTTCAATGCCGCACGAAAGGAATTTGAGAGGCTTGACAGCCGTTATCCCGACAATATCTATCGTCTTGACGTTTACTACAATATGTATCTTATGGCTGTCAGGGAGAATAACCAAAGTCTCGCCGAATCCTGGAGAAGAAAGATATTGGAGGATTTTCCGGATAGCCCTTACGGACAAGCGATGCGTAATCCGGATTATTTCGACAACTTGCGGCGTATGCACGACATTCAGGAGGAGATGTACAGCTCAGCATACAAGGCTTATCTTGACAACGACAACAGTGAAGTGCACGAGATGACCGCAAGAATGGAGAAAGACTATCCCTTATCCCCTATCCTGCCCAAATTCGTGTTCATCGACGCGCTGTCATATCTAACGGAGGGTGACAACACCAAATTCAAGGACCGCCTTACGGAACTCCTTCAGAAATGGCCGGACACCGACATGACGGATATGGCGTCAGGCATATTGAAGGGGCTGAACGAAGGACGCAAGCCTCATGCCGGATTGTCAAATTCAAGAGGTATGCTCTGGGAGACAAGACTCTCCGACCCCGGCTCTGAACTTGGAGAAAACGGCACGCCTGCCAATTTTGATTTCAATCCTGACGATCCGCACTATCTTGTGCTTGCATTCCCCACCGACTCCGTTAACGCAAATCAACTGCTGTATGACGTGGCGCGTTTCAATTTCTCATCTTTCGTGGTGAAAGACTTTGATCTCGAACCGATGCGGTTCTCCGACATAGGTCTGATTGTGGTGAAAGGATTCAAGAACCTCGCCGCTCTCGAGCACTACCGGAGCGTGATGGCAAAATCCGGATTCCGGCTCCCCGAGGAGGTGCGACCCGTCATGATCTCCAAACCGAATTTTGAACTTCTGCTCCGTGAAGGACGTTCTTTCGAAGAATACTTCCGCTCACGCGAGAACAACGATGCCTTAAAGGCGGAAGAGGATATACTCCCCCAAAACGACGACCCGCAGGATGAGACCCTACTGCAAGAGGATGAAAATCCGCAGGAAGAGGATGATCCGCAGGAAGACTTTTAAATTTCTCATACAACACGAAAAACTGAATGTAATTATGGATAAAATTCTCTGGGCTGACGATGAAATCGATCTGCTGAAGCCGCATATAATGTTTCTTAAAGCAAAAGGATATGACGTAGCCACCGCCTCTAACGGACGGGACGCGCTCGACATGCTGATGCACGAGAGGTTTGACCTGATTCTGCTTGACGAGAATATGCCCGGGCTCTCCGGGCTTGAGACCCTCTCCAAAATTAATCAGACTCATCCCGAAATTCCGGTAATCATGATCACAAAATCTGAAGAGGAGAACCTCATGAACCAGGCTATCGGGAACCAGATTGCCGACTATCTCATCAAACCGGTTAATCCCAACCAGATTCTGCTATCAATAAAGAAGAATCTTCACAGCAACGAACTTGTAACCGCCCAGACCTCTTCCGACTATCAGCAGGAATTTCAGAAAATATCCTCTCTCATCAATATGGCGGATTCCATCGAGAATTGGATGGAAGTGTACCGTCAGCTCGTGTATTGGGAACTGAAACTTGCCGATACCGACACTGCCCTTGCACAGTTGCTGTTGATGCAGAAGCGTGATGCCAACAGCAATTTTTGCAAGTTTGTGAAGAGAGAATATCAGGGATGGTTGCAGTCTGACGATCATCCTATGATGAGCCATGAGATATTCAAACGCAAGGTCTTCCCTCTCCTCGACAAGGGTGAGAAGGTATGCCTGTTCATAATCGATAATTTACGTCTTGACCAATGGAAGGTGGTGATGCCGCTGCTATCCGAATGGTTTGATATGGATGAGGAGCTATATTCCTCAATCCTACCGACGTCCACCCAATATGCCCGCAATGCCATATTTGCCGGGTTAATGCCGTTGAAGATTAAGGAGATGTATCCCAACCTGTGGGTGGAGGAGGATGAGGATGAAGGACTCAATATCCATGAGAGCGAACTTATACGCACCCAGCTTGAAAGATTCCGCAGGAAGGAGAAATTCTCCTACAATAAGCTCAACGACTCATCTGCCGGAGAGAAATTCCTCAACAAGATTAACCAGATAAAAGACGTGCCGCTCAACGTGGTGGTACTCAACTTTATCGACATGCTATCCCACGCCAGAACCGAGTCGAAGATGATCCGCGAGCTTGCAAATTCCGATGCAGCCTACCGCTCGCTCACGGAATCATGGTTCCGACATTCCTCTTCGCTCGACATATTCCGGCGCATCGCCGAGCTCGGTTACAAGGTCATACTGACCACCGACCACGGCACAATCCGTGTGGACAATCCGATAAAGGTGGTCGGCGACCGCAACACCAACACCAATCTGCGATACAAGGTAGGGAAGAATCTCAACTACAATCCCAAGCAGGTGTATGAGATGGCGGATCCAAAGAAGTTCGGTCTACCATCCCCCAACATCTCCAGCACGTATATCTACGCACTCAACGAAGACTTCTTCTCCTATCCCAACAACTACAATTATTACGTGCAATATTATACCGGCACATTCCAGCATGGCGGGATATCGCTTCAGGAGATGCTTGTGCCGATAATCACAATGTCGCCGAAATAATACCTCATTATGCGCAGATTGATGCCAATAGTCCTTGTGTCGATGATGTCTGTCGCCCTATCCGCAACACACGGAGCCGACGACAGGCACACTGCCGTGTGCCGTATAGCCGAGAAGGCGGCTGCCGGCGACCCAAAGGCAATGTATGACCTCGCATACATGCACGACATTGGCTACGACACAATTCCGGTGGATTCCGCACGCTCCACCGCCCTATATCGTATGGCTGCACAGAAAGGGTATCTCCGTGCTCAGAATTATCTTGGGTTCAGGTATTTTAAGGGAGAGTTTGTCAACAGGAATGTCGACTCTGCCCTATTCTGGCTGTCAAAAGCTGCGGATGGTGGCGATATGTCGGCTGCCAATAATCTCGGCTACCTATATTTCGAGGGGAAAGAGGTGGAACGTGACTATCAAAAGGCTTTCAAATGGCTCTCTGCTGCATCTGCGGCAGGTGTGCCTCCGGCGCAATCCCTTCTTGCCGACATGCTGCGCATTGGTCTCACATCATCTCCCGACACTATTAAAGCCCTTGAGCTATATTCCGATGCTGCCTTACACGGCATAGCGGATGCTGACATAAAGATCTCTGAAATGATGGGACGCAAGTGGGTGACACTGCCGCCCGATTCTGCATTGTCCCTCGGATTGAAGTATTATACCCGTAACGCGCCAGTGACTGCCGTAAGGTTGTTTGAGAATGTCGCACACACAGGAAACCCTCATGCCCTTGCCCTATTAGGCGATGCTTATTCAAAAGGGCGTGGAGTAAGCTACAACCATCAGCTGTCAACCTCATATTTCCTTAAAGCGGCATTGGCAGGTAATCCGGCTGCACAATTCATAATTGCCGAACTTGCCGACATATTCCCCGATGCGATACCTGATTCCATACCGCCTGCCGCATACTGGTATGAGAAAGCCGCTGAAGCGGGCATATCGGATGCCGGAGCAGCGGAAGAGGCTCTTATGAACGTATCGGAATGACCTAAGCCGAATCATTCGCGGTTCAGCACGTTCAGCGCATTCCTCCTCATTCCGTCAAGTTTTGCCCTCTTCATAGCCGATCCCCTGAAAAATGCTGAGAAATCAGCCTGTGTCATTGCAGCGACATCCTCCGCACGAAGCGACATGATACCATCTTTGGCACGAAATTCCTCCATACCCGTAGGCTTGATTCCAACGTTATGCGGACACACCCTCTGGCAGACGTCACACCCGTAGAGAGTATGCTTGCCGGCATCACTGCGCATCACTTCGAGAGCATCCCCTGCCCAATCCCCACGGTGTTCAATTGTGAGATAATTCAGACATCTTCTTGAATCCACACTCCCGTCGGCATCCAATGCCTTTACCGGACAACTGCTGACACAAGCTCCACAACCTGCACACAAAGCCTCTGTCGGCTCATCCGGAGCCACAGGAAGCGTCGTCATCACTTCGGCAAGGAAAATATAGCTGCCAAAATTATCAACGATTACAGAGCCATTTCTGCCCAATCTCCCGATTCCGCTACGCAACGCCCAATACCGTTCAGCCAACGGCGCACTATCGACACATATCCTCCATTCCCCTCCATACGTATTGCGCAGACGCTCCACTGGCGGAGAAAGACGCCGTCTTATCACGTCGTGATAGTCCTCTCCGTAGGCATAGCTTGCCACCACAGGAAGGCTATCATCCCGGAATCTCTCGGGCGCATAACTGAATGCAAGGCTTATCACCGTAGCGGCATTCTCAAGCACATTCCGCGGATCAAGTTTAAGCTCAACATGACGCCGCATATATTCCATCCCGGCATGTTTCCCCTCCTCTATCCATTTTGAATATCTCGCGCTCTCCTCCTCGCTCACCGGCTCGGAACGGGCGAAGCCTACCGCCACGGCACCTGCCGATAGAAATGACTCGCGTATTTCCGTTTTTAGCCTATCCATCCCTACTTCCTTCCGAAATCCGCCGGAATCTCACCCCATCTGTCGGTCTGCCATTTCAGCACCTTGCATGGGAATTGATGCGTGTGGAGCCATGTGACGGCACGTGCCATCAGTTCAAACACCTTTCCATTGCGGGGGGTGGTCTTCAGCTGAGTCTTTATCTTACCGTTTCTAACCCACGCCATACCCGACACAGAATCAGAATAGATATTGTGAAAACGTCCCTCCTTCGTCATCAATGCCATGGCATGTACGATTGCAAGAAACTCCCCGATATTGTTGGTGGCATCCTCAAAAGGACCTATCCTGAACAGAGTGCGCCCGGTCATAAGCTCCACACCCTGATATTCCATCTTTCCCGGATTGCCGAGGCAAGACGCGTCTACCGCCCAGGCATCAAGATCCACTTCCGGGTTAGTCATGTAGTCGGGCTGTCCCGGCTTGGGGAGCGCACGGCTGCTTGCCCCGGCAAGGAATCTGCCGAGGTCGCCGGCATCCTCCTTTTTTGAATACCTACGATAGGCTTCCGCCGCTTCCGCCGCACTCCCATAACCCTTATACACCGGATTAGGATATCCCTCCACCTGGTCGCGGGCATCTCCCCAGTCGTCATAGACTCCCGGATTATGCCCCTTGAATATCACATAATATTTCTTATCTTTTGCCAAAACGATATCCTCTAAAATATTATTCCTCTATGGTAACGCATTATCCCATTATGGCTCCCTGCGATAGTCGTATCTGCCGCGCAAGCCCTCGAAATCATCCGGAGTGCGACGCAGGTTGTCTGTATCCACAAACGGATTATATGATGCACATATCCGCTCCATGCTTATGCCGTCGCCACCCGAATACGCACCCTCCAATCCCGATTTGTCACATTCCACTCCGAAATACTCCTCCACTGCCTCTATTGCCATACGAGTGGCACGTTGTTTACCTTCAAGCGAATATCCGGCTATATGCGGAGTGGCAACTGTGGCAAGACGCATTAATTCCAAATCGATGTTTGGCTCCCACTCCCAAGTGTCGATTATTGCCTTGGTCTTACCCTCTTTCAGATGTAATTTCCATGCCGCATTGTCAACCACCTCCCCACGGGCTGCATTTATCACGATTGCGCCTCTCTTGAGCATGTCAAGCTCACGTCTTCCCACGAGATGGAAAGTGGCATCCTCACAGTCTCTGGTCAACGGGGTATGGAAAGTGACGGCATCCGCCTCATTCAGGACCTGCGACAGGCTGAGATAACGCACATCTGAATAGCCCGCACGTTTACGCGGCGGATCACACACAAGCACACGGCATCCCAACCGGTTGCCCCAATCCGCCACTATACTGCCGATGTTGCCATAACCCACCACTCCGAGAGTGTCTTTCCTGGGGTCAAAGCCGTTACGTAGCAACACCGACCATACGTATTGAGCCACACCGGGAGCATTGCATCTGGCGGCATTCCTGACTGCGATGCCATTATCGCGACACCAGCCGAGGTCTATGTGATCCATGCCTATGGTAGCGGTGGCAACAAGACCCACCGACGAGCCCTGAAGAAGCTCTGCTCCGCAACGTGTGCGGGTGCGCACTATCAGGGCATCTGCATTCTTCACCATTTCACGGGTGATGGCATCAGGTGAAACATAACTGACGTCTGCAACCGATTCCATTCGTCCTCTCAAAAATGGAATCTTATCATCCGCTATTATCCTTATTTTTTGATCCATTAAGAGTCTCTTTTTATTGTTTATCCCGGACTACCCCCGTTGACTATCATCAATATGAAAAATATGACATACACAAATGCCGGAACTGCCACTGCTATCCATTCCCTACGCATGCGCCAGAGTGCACACAGGTTAGCTACCTGCACCGACACAGTGAAATACAGAGTGCCAAGATATGCGAGCATATTTGAGAAATCCACAAATATACACACCACACACACTACCCCGAGTATCGTTATCGTCATATTTAGCGCATTGACACGCGAATTGCCGGCATAAAGCTTTATGCTGTTGTTAAGGGCAAGAAGGGCTCCACAGAAGATTGCAACCCCGACGCTGACAGCAAGCACCACTATCTCAGACGCCTTCGCAAAGTCGCTGAACAGATTTGTGAACTCCGGCACGGTAAACCAATCCGGATGTATCAGACCAAGTCCGACACCTACCCAATAAGGCGCGACAAGTCCCATACATAATGCCAGGAATTCCTTTATGCGGAATGCCTTCATCATTATGGCACCCACGATATAGGCAACCGTCATAGGCAGGAACGCATACTGAAACATTGACCCAACGGAAAAGAATGTGCCTATGGCAAACATCGCCTGAGTGGCATTATGCGACTTGTACTCTCCAAAAAGTATCGACAATGCCAACAGATTGACCACACAGATCAGCGTAGACGAGGAAAGATAGTAGTTAAGCCACGGATTTGAGCCAGCAAGCACAAGGAACATTGCCGGGAGCACCGGTTGTGTCGAGCGTATGAAGTTATGCGTCCTGTTAAGGAAGAATCCGCCTGCCGCTATCGCGCCCAGAAGCACCGTATTGATCATCCACGATGAGATGGGGGGAATATTCCAGGTGTTGGGCGACGGAAGGCATATACCAAGCTCTCCGGTTATTCGTTCGGATGGGCGCAACATGAATGTGATTGCTGTCATGGCAAGCATCACCATGGCAGCAATCACGAGTCCTGTCTTTCCTATTCCTCTATATTGAGTACTCACTTATCTAATTTTTTCCTTTTTCAATCATCTTCCTCATTCTTCTTCCACCCTTTGCGCTGGCGCATGTGGACCGGATTTATGACTGTCGCTGATGATTCCGGAAGTCGCGGACCTCTTGAATTGGCAGGATTATACCCTTTTTTCTCCGGTTGACGATCGCGGTCGCCGCCTCGGTCAAACTTACGGTCGCCTCCTCGGTCAAACTTGCGG
The DNA here is from genome assembly GCA_003762615.1 of Muribaculaceae bacterium Isolate-037 (Harlan). Lineage (GTDB taxonomy): Bacteria > Bacteroidota > Bacteroidia > Bacteroidales > Muribaculaceae > Lepagella > Lepagella muris. The sequence continues at coordinate 17,318 of RIAZ01000039.1, read as the reverse complement.
TCGCCACCTCGGTCAAACTTACGGTCACCACCCCGGTCAGACTTACGGTCACCACCCCGGTCAAACTTACGGTCACCACCCCGGTCAAACTTACGGTCGCCGCCTCGGTCAAACTTACGGTCGCCACCTCGGTTATTATCAAACGAAGGACGTCCACCACGCGGATTATCATCCCTCATCGGACGGAAGTTGTCGAAATCCTCATCATCCTCCCTGTCATAACGGTTGCGGGAAGCATTGTTGAAGCCTCTGTCGAAATCCCTGTCGAAACTGCGTTTCTTATCATCTCGGTTGAATGGCTTCTTCTTTTTACGATCATCTGCCATCCCTTTACCGCTATTGAATTTACGGGCCTGACGCTCCCAGTCATCATCAGATATATGACGCACCTTCTTCGGTCCCTGTTCCTTTCTTGCATCGGGATTGCTTATGCTGCCTCCTTCGGAACGGAACTCTGAATATTTACCGTCAAACATCACGTATTCACGAAGAGTACATTCCAGACTGCCATTATGAAGAGGAATCTTCACCGACGGCTTCAGACCGATTTCCGTAAACTGCTCCTCCTTATATCCGATAATCCATGCATGCCAGCCCTTGAAATACGTCTTTAGAGTGGTGCCTATGCTTCTGTAGAGCATATTGATATTCTCCGGACGAAGACGCTCTCCGTAGGGAGGATTTGTCACCAACACACCTTCCGGAGCATTGTCAGTCCAATCCGTCACAGATTTGCACTGAAGTTCAACCATATTGTCTACGCCTGCCGACTTTATATTCTTACGCGCTATGGCAATAGCCTCCGGCGATATGTCGCCGCCATAAATCTTATAGGCAAACTCACGTTCGGCAGAGTCATCGTTGTATATCTCCTCAAAAAGCTCCTGGTTGAAATCCGGCCATTTCTCAAACGCAAATTTATCTCTATAGATGCCGGGATTGATATTGGCAGCTATGAGTGCCGCCTCCACGAGGAATGTGCCGGAACCACACATCGGGTCAACAAAATCGGAGTCGCCTCTCCATCCGGTCTTCATTATTATGCCGGCGGCAAGCACCTCATTGATAGGAGCCTCTGTCTGCTCCACACGATATCCACGCTTGGAGAGAGGCTCTCCGCTCGAATCAAGTGATATTGTGACCCGATTATCGGATATGTGGACATTGAGCTGCACATCAGCACCCGTCAACCGTATCGACGGACGACGGTTATACTTATCATTGAAATGATCTGCAATGCCATCCTTCACCCTATATGTCACGAACTTGGAATGAGTGAATTCCGCGCTGTTCACTGTAGAGTCTATGGCAAAAGTGGAATCTACGGTCATGAACTGCTCCCAGTCAAGATCACGCACCTTGTCGTAGAGTTCATCAGTGGAATCCGCAGTAAACTTCACTATCGGCTTGAGAATCCTCAAAGCTGTGCGGCAGCATAGATTCGCACGATACATCAACTCGTTGTCTCCCTCGAATGTAACCATCCTAAGACCGATTTCTACGTTCTCGGCCCCTAAGTCTATGAGTTCATCACGGAGCACCTCTTCAAGACCCTGAAAGGTCTTTGCAACCATCTGGAATTTGGTTTCCATTGTTTTATTTTGACTTCTTGTTTGTTAACCGGGTCGCTGTCGCTTTCCCGCTCGTTATGTCTTGATGTTATTTCTTTTTCTTAGTGTATGCATTCCCCTTTGTCGGGAGATGCTATGTACGGGTTAGGAAAAATCACCGAATGATATCGTCTCGCCCCCTTTCTCCTTTCGTTCGGAGGAACCATACTCCCGACGCCCCTCAGTGAGACGCTGAAGTTCATCGTTAAAGCGTGGATCTCGGTTGAACGTCGGCACGCTCTCTATCATGGCTATGATTTCATGATTGTCAAACTGCGACGGCTTCAACACGGCATATTTCATACGCGCTGCAGTGCGTCTCTGCTTTATGACCTTGTCCGAACCATAGAAATCTGCGATACGCTCTGTCGACTCCTCCTTCTTCAGCTTCTCCTCCTCATGGTCTCGACTTGCCTCAAACACGATAGGACCCTTACCCTTGTCGTCGCCACCTCGTTGAGTCTGCTCCGACTCACGCAGGGTGACGTCGAAGCCGGAGGCAAGCACGGTGATCTTAACCTTGTCACCAAGTTCCGGATTGTCGCCGATACCCCACTTCACATCTATACTTGATGGCAATTTTGACGTGAACTGCGTGATCTCCGCAATCTCTTCGGCTCGCAACGGATTCTCCGAATCCCTCGAGCAGGTGAATTTGAAAAGAAGACGCTTCGACGTGTTGATATCATGAGCCTTAAGCAAGGGTGAATGGAGGGCATTGTGTATTGCGTCCGAGATACGGTGCTCCCCTTCTCCGTAGGCAGTGGAGATTATGGCGGTGCCACTGTCCTTCAGCGTGGTCTTCACGTCCTGGAAGTCAACGTTGATGTAGCATCGCTCTGATATGATGTCGGAGATGCTTCGTGCGGCATTGGCAAGAGTGTCATCCGCTTTCTGGAATGCATTGAAGAAATTATAGTCTTTATACAGTTCTATAAGATTCTCATTGTTGATCACGAGCAGAGCATCCACGTGCTGGCGCATCTCATTGGCACCGTCAAGTGCCTTCAGAATCTTCTTCTCCCCTTCAAACATGAACGGCACCGTGACGATACCGATAGTCAGCATATCCGCCTCTTTGGCAAGACGTGCCACCACCGGCGCGGCTCCCGTGCCCGTGCCGCCTCCCATACCGGCTGTGATGAACACCATCTCCGTGCCGTCCTGAAACAACTTCTTTATCTCCTCGCTGCTCTCTTCAGCACATTTCCTCCCGACATCCGGATTATTTCCTGCTCCTCGGCCGTGAGTCACCTCCCAGCCAAGCAATAGCTTAGTCGGTATCGCCATCTCATTCAGATGCTGCTTGTCGGTGTTACACACCACAAAGTTTACATTCGGAATGTTCTGACCATACATGTAATTGACAGCGTTGCTTCCACCGCCGCCAACTCCGATCACCTTTATGATGGAGGCGTTGGGGTCTTCATCAAACCGCGCATCGTCCGCAAAATTATATATTTCGTCGTCGTTTGACATATAGGATTCTTAATTTAATTGAGGTAAGAGATTGTTTTTCTATTGAAAAAACTTTTTAGGGAACTTATATCAGTCCGATCACTCCATTAATTCGGAATCATCTTCCGGACCGCTGAATATACTGCCTATACGGCGCGCAATACCTTCCATAAAACGGTTGGTCCTTTTCTTCTTCACTTCTCGTCCTCGGACTATCGGTTCCTCTACCACTGGAACTTCTCCGGCAGACGGCACCTCCTCTATGACAGGCATCTCAAGACATTCCTGCTTGCTGAGGGTGGCACCGGCATAAAGCACACTGACAACCTGAAGCATGTTCTTGCTCGTGTAGAGTGATTCATCCACATGTACATAACCGGGCATCTGACCACGACGGACGGGAAGTCCGCTCTGCTGCTCCAGAAGATCAAGCATACCTTGAAGACGCGCACTGCCTCCTATGCATATTATCCCTCCCGGAAGATCCGTCTCCTTAAGATCGGCATATTCAATCTGCTCCATTATGTTGGCAACAATCTCTTCCGAACGCGCCACAACAAGATTATTGATATCCGATTGTTTGATTCCGTTGATATTTGAGGGTGAAATGATATCGGCACCCATGGCATTACCATAGGTCTGCTTGATCTGTTCGGCTTTCTCTTCCAATACGTTAAGCGAAGTGATATCTCTGGTGATGTTACGTCCGCCAAAAGGAAGCGTTGCGAAATAACGCAAACCGCCTTTCTTATATATGGAGACTGTAGTGGTCTCTGCGCCCATGTCAACAAGCATACAGCCCAGGCGTTTCTCATCAGGGGTCAGTATCAGATGACCAGTGGCAAGGGCAGTGACAACGAAACCCTCTATTTTTATTCCAAGCTTATCGGGTATAGTCCGGGTCAGATTTCGTTTCAGTTCCGGACGACATACTATCAGATCATACGTTGCCTCTATATAATTGCCTATGGCTCCCTTAGGAGAATGTGTCTCTGTTTTACCCACTGTATAGATACGTGGCACAGCATCTATCACCTCAAGCGTGTTGTCGATTGCCTTACGCTTGGCATCTTCCCGAAGCCGACGTATGAGGTCTTCGGTTATCTCCGTGTCTTCCGGAAGATTGAGCGACACTTCTGTTGTGATACTTTTGAGCGAACGACCGGACAATCCTACAAATACGCTCTTTATCTTGCGAGGTGAAACTTCAGGTCGGTTTTCAAGCCTGCTCAATAGGCGTGAAACCCTGATTGAAGTCTCTTCCGGATTCTGTATAATACCATACTTCACCACGTCCAAGGTGCTCTCCTCTTCCATGGCGACCACTTCCAGCTGACCCTCAACCGACGTTTTGCCTATTGATGCTATTATTTTCGAGCTGCTTATCTCCACAGCTGCTATATATCTTTCACTCATCGCGTGTTATTGTTCTCTATTATTAACCAATTTTCCGCAGTCTTGTTCAGTCTCTCCATGAATATTGGCTATTGCAACTGCGGCAATGTCGCCTCCTCAAGCGCGATATCATCGCCATTGTCCTCACCATGGTTCAATCTGCTCTTGTCTCTGCGTGTCGCTACCACCTGACCTTCAAATTTAAGCGAAATTGTATCATACGCCTCCCACCCTTTATAGGGCATAACCTTACGATACATCGCGAGTAAAGCTCTGCGCTTCTCCGGAAGCCGAGTAGTATCACCCAAATTTATCACATGCCCGTGGATCCGTGGAATCAAGATGATATTGTCCGCATCATCTGCCTCTATCATTCCCACAAGCTTATTGAGTATCGGATCGGAAGTGATGAACTTGACTACCGACAATAGATCGTGTGGTCTGAAGCGGTCCGTGAAATTTCCGCTCACTATCGGGACATCAACAAAGAAGTTGGCTTTCGCTTCTATTCGCTTACCATCCTTATTGATGTAGTAACTCTTTCCTCCATCAAACACCCGCAGTGCCGGAATCATCGGCGTAACAGTCACGCAGAGGATTCCATCTGTGCGCAATACACAATTGACCTCCTCAAAATTGGAAAATCTGCCAAGATAATTCTTAACCTCCAAAGTATTGATATCTTTAACAGGACATCCAATTATTTTTCTCGGATATCTTGATAATTCATACAATACACCGTTACGCGTAATTGTGTCGGCACTCCCCGCCCTCGTTATGGCTACCTCTATTCCATTACAGGTATGACGCTCCGACTCTCCGTGTGCCCATATCGTCACAAACGTGATATAGCAAAACAGAGAGCTGAGTATCATCCATTTAAGAATAGTCCTACCCATAGCTATGCAGATATCTATGTAGGGTTTTCACCCTTTAGTATTGCTTTAATCTCGGGGAGCAACCGGTCGATGTCGGCGGCTCCTAATGTCATCAAGATGTCAAAATTACTATTTTTTATCTTATTTAGCAAATATTTTCGCTCACAATAACATTTATCTGCGGATGTGACAGCATTGAGTATCAACATGGAGTCAACTCCCGGTATCGCTTCCTCGCGTGCCGGATATATCTCTGGCATGATCACTTCATCCGCTTCCGAGAGTGCCTCGGCAAATTCCGGAGCGAAATCACGGGTGCGGGTGTAGAGATGCGGCTGGAAAATCACGCTGACCTTCCGACCGTGATAAAGACGTTTTACCGAGCGTATCGATGCCTTGACTTCGTTTGGACTATGGGCATAGTCATCAAGAAGCACCGGACCGCCGTCCCTGCCGTCGAGGATGATCTCAAATCTTCTCTTTGCTCCCCGGAATGTGCGGAGACCCTCCCTGACCTCTTCAGGTGTGGCTCCGGAATGCAACGATGCCGCTGCTGCCGCAACTGCATTGTCGATATTAATCTCCACCGGCACTCCAAGTTCTATTTCCTCTATCCTTACGGAGGGACCGACAAGAGTGAAGCTCAGGCGTCCGTCGCCATACATGATATCCTCTGCATGCCAGTCGCCATCACTGCCGCCGCTATACGTCTCAACCCTTACTCCGGAAGATACGCGTGGCTTCAACTTTAGTCCTGTGTGAAGCAGAAGCAGACCTCCATCACGGATCAGCTCTGTAAAACGTGCAAACCCTTCAAGATAGCCCGCCTCATCCCCATATATGTCAAGATGGTCAGGATCGGTCGATGTCACTACCGCGATCTCCGGACTCAACTGATGAAATGACCTGTCATATTCATCAGCCTCTATGACCGACCATTCCGAACCTTCACAAAGCACAAGGTTGCTGTCGATATTTCGCAGGATACCGCCCAAGAAGGCATTGCATCCCACCGACGAGCCTCTCAATATGTTGGCGGTCATCGAGCAGGTCGTGGTCTTGCCGTGCGAACCCGAAATGCAGATTGCCTTCGTGCTGCGGGTGATCTTCCCGAGTAATGCCGCACGCTTTATCACTTCAAAGCCATTATTACGAAACCAGCTGAGAATCCGACTGTCTGAAGGCACTGCCGGAGTATACACCACCAGCGTATCCTCCCTATTACGGAAGGTTTCCGGAATCTCTTCCTCCAAATCAATATAGGTCATGATCACCCCCTCTTTCTCAAGAGCAGTGGTCAATGCGGAACGGCTACGGTCATAGCCCGCCACATCATGACCCAGACTCAGGAAATATCTCTCAAGGTTAGCCATCCCTATACCTCCGGCTCCCACAAAATAGAGATTACGGAACGGAGAGTCAGATGTCGATATATTTGTCATCATATCTATTTGCAATTTAAAAGTCTGCACACTTCATCCACGATATGGTCATCGCTGTCATGAAGTGCCATTTTTGATATTTCTGCCGACATGGAGGCGAGCGCATCCTTATCTTTTATCAATTCAATAGACTTGTCTACAAGCAAATCACGCGCCTCACTGTCTTTTATAAGCACGGCTGCGCCACGGTCGGAGAGTGCGCGCGCATTGTGGGTCTGATGGTCTTCTGCCACGTTGGGCGACGGCACAAGAATTACCGGCTTGCCAAGCACCTGAAGCTCACTGATGGAGCCGGCGCCTGCCCTTCCTATGACAAGATCCGCAGCCTTATATGCACTCGACATATCAGTGATAAATGGGGTCACCACTACCCCCTTAAGTCCACGTGCTGCTTCCTGTCCACGTGTGCCGAAGTTCTTTCCGGTCTGCCATATCACCTGTATGCCACTATCCGACAACCTCTTTACACCCTTCTCCAGGCTCTCGTTGATGGTGAGCGCGCCAAGGCTTCCACCCACCACGAGGAGTGTTGTCTTATCAGGATCCAATCCGAAGGATTTCCTCGCCTCTTTCGTATCCTTCTTGCCATTGAGAAGAGTTTTCCTTATGGGATTCCCGGTCTTAACTATATGGTCTGCCGGGAAGAAGCGTTCCATACCATCGTATGCCACGCAGATTTTCCCCGCCTTCTTTCCCAGAAGTTTATTGGTAACGCCCGCGTATGAGTTCTGCTCCTGGATAAGAGTAGGTATACCCGCCTTCTGCGCCGCCTTAAGCGTGGGTCCTGAGGCATATCCCCCCACTCCTATCGCTATGTCAGGATTGAAATCCTTTATGACCTTCTTCGCCATACGCATACTCCGGCAGAGTTTCTTCAACACTGAAATGTTACGCAGAAGATGCTTGCGGTCAAAACCCGCCACGGGCAATCCTATGATACGATAGCCCGCATCAGGCACACGGGTCATCTCCATGCGGTCTTCAGCCCCCACAAAGATTATATCCGCGTTCAGACGCCGGCGCAAGGCATCGGCTATAGACAATGCCGGGAATATATGACCTCCGGTGCCACCTCCGCTTATCACGACTCTCGGACGGCGGTCACTGCATGACGTGGCTGTATTATTCTCTTTCATTTTGTTGCTTCATTTATTTGTCCCGAGAAATTGGCGGCCTGCATATCTTCCGGCAGTTCGTCAAGTTCCTGCTTGATTGCATTTTTATTTCCGCTTGTCACGGCAAAACGGCTTACCGACAACATGATGCCTATTGCTGCCGACATGACAAGCACAGACGTACCCCCTTTCGATATCAACGGGAGCGGCTGACCACTCACCGGAAACAGTCCGGTGACAATCGCCATGTGGACCAAAGCCTGGAACACTATCAGCACCGCACACCCCATGATGAGGAACGCCGGAAAGGCTCGCGAACATTTATAGGCTATCCGTCCTGCCCGCGCCAATAGGAAGAGATAGATGACCAGCAGTATGATCCCCCCCACAAGACCAGTATCTTCCACTATGATGGAATAGATATAGTCAGAGAAGGCAAGCGGCAGACGCGAACTCTCACGACTGTTGCCCGGACCCTGACCGAATATACCGCCGTTTGCCTGCGATATCTTTGCAAAGACCACCTGACGGTTATAGTCGTCGATAGGATCATTCGGATGAACCCCGGCAATAAAACGTCCCACACGCCCTATATGTGTTTTTGATCGGTCGTTGGAAGAGACAATCTCAGTCTTCCCAATAGTATCAAACTCACTACCCTTGTCATTCTGATACTTCATTACGTAAAGCACCCCACCACAAAGGATATATATGCCGACAATCATGGCGAATTTTTTCCATTTCATGCCACCGATAAGAAACATAGATAGGCTGACACCAAACAACAGTATAGTGTTGGTCAGACCATTCTTCCACAGACAACCGCCAAACACAACCACCACAATAGCCGCCTCTATCATTCCTTGGTTTGAAACGCCTCGTGGCTGCTGATGGCGTCCGAGTATCGTGGCAAGAAGCACCACTACGGTCAGCTTGACTATCTCTGCCGGCTGAATCGTAAAACCTGCGACATTTATGGCGCGTTGCGCTCCGTTGATCTCAATACCTATGAAATTGGAAATCAACAATAGGAAAAACGAAATCAACGCAAGAAACCATGCGAATCGGCTATAATAACCATAATGGATATTCTGCAATACCAGCACAAGTCCCAATCCGAGCACGAGGAATATGCCATGGCGTATGAGTGGCATATACACGTTGGTGCCCGAGACCTCCGCACTGGATGCCGAGAACAGTTCTATGACCGATATCATCAGCAACATTATATATATACCCCAGATGTAGGTGTCGGGCTTTGGTCTTTCCGATGCCTGCACCGTCGCGGCACGCGTCCTTGACGACTGCCCCACCGCTACACCGTCAAGACTCTCCTTTATCTTTATTCCCTGTCCGGAAATATTTTTTGATGTCTCCATTATGTCTGTTTTTTTGAGAAGAGTTCGTAATCTGATATGTCAAACCATAGCCTTTACCGCCGCCTTGAATCTGTCGCCACGATCCTCATAGCTCTTGAATAGGTCGAAGCTGGCGCAACAGGGCGACAAGAGAACCGTGTCGCCGGCTACGGCATACTCACGGCATGCAGCCAATGCGTCGGCAAGGCTGTGGGTATCGGCTATAACGGGCACTTTCCCTGTAAAGAAATCCAACAGTTTCTCATTGTGAAGCCCCATGCAGACTATCGTCTTCACCTTATCCTTGACGAAATCCTCAATCTGGCTGTAGTCATTTCCCTTGTCCTTTCCTCCAAGTATAAGCACGGTAGGCGTCGTCATGCTTTCAAGAGCATACCATGTGGAGTCGACATTGGTGGCTTTCGAGTCATTCACGTAGCGCACACCGTCAACCGTTGCCACGTATTCCAGACGATGCTCCACCGCCTTAAAATCGGAAAGCGACCTACGGATGGAGTCCGGAGAGACTTTCATGACCGATGCTATGAGTCCGGCTGCCATCGAATTGTAGAGATTATGGCGTCCGGGAAGCGACAATCCGGTGCGGGGGATATCCCATCGCTCCTCTGTCGTGGAGAAGCACACATCTTCATTCTCTGTCCATGCGGCACTCTCCGGCTTCCTCTCAATACCAAACGGAAGACGACGTCCATCAGGATTGACCTCCGCAATCTTATCGAGTATGACGGAATCATCCTGCCAATAGATAAAGGCGTCATCCGGGGTCTGATTCTGAAGAATCCTGAACTTTGCGGCTACATAATTCTCCATCTTATGGTCATAGCGATCCATGTGGTCAGGCGTGATGTTCATTATAACCGCCACGTCTGCCTTGAACTGATACATATTCTCAAGCTGGAAACTCGACAGCTCTATGACGTAGACGGGATGGGGATCAACAGCCACCTGAAGCGCGAGACTCTTGCCGACATTGCCGGCAAGACCGGCATCTATGCCTGCCTCTCGCAACACATGATAAGTAAGAAGGGTAGTGGTGGTCTTCCCATTCGATCCGGTGATACAGATCATACGGGAGTCGGTAAATCCCCCCGCAAATTCGATTTCCGACACCACAGGTATGCCTTTAGCAAATATTTTAGCAACCATTGGAGCGCAGGGGGGTATTCCGGGACTCTTGACCACCACATCGGCATCAAGTATCTCATCTTCAGTATGCTTTCCCTCTTCGTATGGGATAGAATAGCTATCAAGCATTGCTTTATATTTGGATGAAATCTCCCCCATATCGGAAAGGAACACATCCATCCCCTTGACTTTGCCGAGGATTGCTGCCCCGACTCCGCTCTCACCTCCGCCAAGCACTACAAGGCGTCCGTCAGTATCTACTCCAAATCTATTTTTGCTCATAATTTTAATCCTTCTTAAATTGAAAAATTCTTGCTTACCACACGCGTCGTGCCGATGCACTACGATATCGTCTGAAGCATATTCATCGTATCTTCAGTGTGACGAATGTCAATGCTGCAAGGAGCAGACCGACAATCCAGAAACGCGTCACTATCTTCGATTCCGGCACTGGCATCTTCGGGAAGTTGACAAGACATTTCACCGACCCGTCGCCTGCCTTCTGGAAATGGTGATGCAGGGGCGTCATCTTGAATATACGGCGTCCCTCCCCATATTTCCTCTTAGTAAACTTGAAATATCCCACCTGAAGCACCACCGACAGGTCTTCTATAAAGAAGATAAGGCACAGCAATGGGATAAGCAGTTCCTTGCGTATCAATATGGCAAAGACGGCAAGAATACCGCCGATGGTAAGACTGCCCGTATCACCCATAAATACCTGGGCAGGGAATGCATTATACCATAGGAATCCCACCAATGCCCCGATGAAAGCTGCCGCATACACCACAAGTTCTCCGCTGCCCGGTATATACATGATGTCGAGATAGCCGGAGTAGATCACGTGCCCACCGAGATATGCCATAATGGCAAGTGCCACCGCTATGATAGCCGATGTGCCGGCACAAAGTCCGTCAAGACCATCGGTGAGATTCGCGCCGTTGCTGACTGCAGTCACCACTATGATGACCACAAACACAAACACTATCCAGCCCAAGGTCTCCGCCGCATTCTTATCACTGATCCAGCCAGTGAGCCATTCATAGTTGAAGTTATTGTTCTTGACAAAGGGGATAGTGGTCTGCGGAGTCTTTACCGGATGGGAGTATACCACGTTGTCGGTCGTGGTGTAGAGTTCTGCTGTCGGTCCGTCTGCCGACTCCACACGCTCCGTCGCGCTAATATTGCGGCGTACCTCACTGCCATTCTCACTCATGAGGATAGAAGGGGAGAGCCACATGGTAACGCCCACAAGAAGACCGAGACCTACCTGACCTATAACCTTATATTTCCCCTTAAGACCATCCTTGTTATGATATTTCAGCTTGCGGTAATCGTCAAGGAAGCCGATGGATCCCATCCATACTGTCGCCACGAGCATCAGTATCATGTAGATATTCGACAGATTGCCAAACAAAAGACTGGGCACGAGTATCGACAATATGATTATCACACCACCCATAGTAGGCGTTCCTGTCTTTTTCATCTGTCCCTCAAGCCCGAGATTTCGCACCACTTCTCCCACCTGCATTTTCTGAAGGCGACGGATTATATATTTGCCGCAGACAAGTGCCATAAGCATTGCCAGGGTGAATGAGATGCCGGCTCTGAAGGTAATGTAATCCATCAGGCGTGCGCCGGGCACGTCTGAATCCTGAAGCAATTGGAATAACGAATATATCATCTTTTTTCGAATGCAAGTTTAACCTCTTCTCTATCATCAAAATGATGTCGCACTCCCTTTACCTCTTGATAAGTCTCATGACCCTTACCGGCTACAAGCACCACACTTCCCGGCTTTGCCATGACCACTGCCTTGCAGATCGCCTCGCGGCGGTCGGTGATGCATTCAGCACGCTCAAGCTCGTCGCGGTTGAGACCTGCACGCATCTCAGCAATTATATCCTCCGGATTCTCATCGCGGGGGTTATCGCTCGTCAGAATGAGATAATCGCTTCGGCACGCCGCCTCCTGAGCCATCATGGGGCGTTTGCCATGGTCGCGGTTTCCGCCTGCACCGACCACCGTTATTATGTTGCCATCCGCGCCTACAATCTCGCGTATTGTGTCGAGCACGTTGACAAGCGCATCCGGAGTATGGGCATAATCCACTATGGCAGCAACCCCATCACCTGACATAAACGACTGGAAACGCCCGGCTACGGGCACAAGACGGCTCATGTTGACAATCACTTCCTCCGGATCAAATCCCGTCAGTATCGACGCGCCATACACGTCTGTGAGATTGTACGCATTAAATCTGCCGGTGAATCTAACCTCCACCTCCTTACCGTTAAGAAGCATAAGGGTGCCGTCGAGACGCGTCTCAAGCACTTTCCCTCGGAAATCTGCATCCGAACGCAAGGAATAGGTATAGACTTTTGCCTTAGTGTTCTGAACCATATAACGCCCGCATTTGTCGTCGGCATTGACAAGTGCAAATGCATCCTTCGGAAGCATGTCGAAAAATGATTTCTTGGCATTCATATAGTTCTCAACTGTGCCGTGATAGTCAAGATGATCGCGGGTGAGATTGGTGAAGATGCCCCCGGCAAACTGAAGACCAGCCACTCGCTTCTGCGACATGGCATGCGACGACACCTCCATGAATGCATATTCACATCCTTCCGACACCATCTCCGCCAGAAGGGAATTGATGGTGAGCGGGTCAGGGGTGGTATGAGTGGTAGGCACCGCACGATCCACCACATAATTGCAGACGGTCGACAGAAGTCCTGCCTTGAAACCCTCAAGCTTTGCCATCTCATAGAGTAGGGTAGCGGTAGTGGTCTTGCCGTTTGTGCCGGTGACGCCTACGAGTTTCAGCCTCGACGACGGATGTCCGTACCATGCAGAGGCAAGGCGACCCAACGCCTCTGCCGAATCAGACACCTTGATATATGTGACCCCCTTCTCAAACATTGCCGGAAGGTTCTCACAGACAATTGCCCCGACATGTGCACTCGCCACCATTGGGATATACTTATGACCGTCATTTGTGACTCCCTTGACAGCCACAAACAGTCCGTCTTTCTCCACCTTACGGGAATCGCTCTCAAGCGACGTTATATTTTTATCTGTCTCTCCTATGATCTCAACGACGTCTATATCCTTGAGTAGGGTTGATAATTTCGATGTCATATATTTTATTGTTTTGCTGTTTATTATCTTCTGTCATGCTCCCGTCAGATACGCAGATAGAGCACTATATTATCACCCGGTATCACCTTGCTTCCTTTCTTAATGGATTGCGACACCACACGTCCGGAGCCACGTAATATCACGTTTAGTCCACGATGCTCAAGCAGCCGCAATGCAGTAGATGCATCATAGCCGACCACATTGGGCACCGTCATGAAGTCGTAATCCCCGGCATTCCCTTTCACCTTCTTCGACTTCGTTATGCCGAGAGGAGTGGTGATATCCGGTGTCTCGTATTTCTCAGAAGCGGTCAGCACAGGAAGCGTGCCTGCCCGCTCCGACGTGAATGTAGAGGAATTATCGAGCATACCACGTGCAAACATCTTGGTAGCCATATTCTTGACTACCTGTCCTGACGTGCGGTTTGCGCTTGTTCCCGAAGGACCGAGCACGAGAGCCATGCATGAATATTTGGGCGAATCGTATGGGAAGAATCCGGCGAATGCATAGCGTCGCCGCGTGAGGTCATACGTGCCTTTGTCTACCGGATAGGCGGTGCCGGTCTTTCCAACCACCTCTACGCGATCATCCCTGACCGCACGTGCCGTGCCGTGTTCGCCCCACACCACCTCGCGCAGACAGAGCTTAACCTTCTCCGCAGTCTTCTCGGAACATATCCTCTCGCGGATATAGTCTACCGGCAAAACGGAGTCGCGACCATCCTCATGTATCAATGACCTCACAAGGTGCGGACGCACATAACGCCCTCCATTTGCTATGGCATTATAGATGGAAAGGGTGTAGAGTGGGGGAATCTCGGTGTTGTAGCCATAAGATTGGCGGGCAAGGTCGAGATGACGCGCGGTCATCGTTATGTTGTTGCCACGGGAATCCTTCGGCAGAAGTTTCCTGACACGCGGAGTACACTCTCCAGCTATACCGCTGCGCATACGCTCAAAGAATCCTATCTCCGTGAGACGATCATGAAAACGCGCCGGATCATCGGCATACCCACGGAATATTACGCGTGCGATACCCGTATTTGACGACATCTCAATCACTTGCTTCATGCTCTTTACCGACGGGGCATGAGGATCGCTCGTCCGCTGGAACGGACTACAGTCTATCATGTCGTTGACACTGCGCACCAGCCCGTCTTCGAATGCAATCATCAATGAGATGGGCTTCATCACCGAGCCGGGCTCAAAGGGGAGTACCGCACGGTTGAGAGCCTCGCCATACGTGCCGTTTTCAAGAAGCTCGATATTTGAGATAGCCTTTATCTCGCCGGTGGCTACCTCCATCAATATGGCTGTGCCCCATTCCGCATTCGAACCCGCACACACCTCCAGAAGCTCCTCCTCAAGCATATCCTGAAGGTCAATATCGATGGTGGTGTGTATATCGAATCCTCTGACAGCCGGTTTGTCTACCCAGTTGCCGATCCCGGATGTGAGAGCCACCTTCTTGGCCACTCCAGGATGACCGTAGAGCAAGGAATCCAAGTCTTTCTCCAATCCTGAATAACCGTGGAACTCTCCCGTCTCATGATTCTCGTTAACACGACCGATACTACGGTACGCCATCCTACCGTAAGGATAGATACGCACGTTTTTCTCCTCCTTATAGACCGGGATGCGGAATCCCCGCCCCTTGAAATCCTTCAGGAAAGGGAAATTGCGGATCTTTTCAAAATCCTCCATCGTCTTTTTCTGTGCCACACGGAGGGCGCGCGTGCGTTTATCAGGAGCCTTGTCGAATTCCTTTTTAAGACGCGTATGCCATGAATACTTCTTATATGTGACGGCGTTCTCCCTAAGATTCTTCACCCTTGGATAATAATAGTCAAGCGAGTCGGCAAGACTGTCAATCTTTGCCCAAGGCAATGTGGCAGGAATCTTATTGTGACGCAAATCAAGCTTCACGTCATACACTTTCAGATTGCACGCCAATATATTGCCGTTGGAGGCGAGTATATTGCCTCGTTCCGGAGGGATGACAGTGGTCTTCGACAATTCTCTATGTGCACGTTCATTCCATTGCGGAGCCTCTACAATTGTGGTGTCGATAAGCTTCACTATCACAGCTATGGAGAACAACAGGAATGCGACGGTTATCAATCCATAACGGAACAATATATGATTTTTATTGGTCTGTCCCTTCTGTTTTCTATTTCTCGCAGTCATTTCTCAGCGTTGAATTTATCAATCGTTGTCCTGTTCTAAGACGTATGGTGGATATTCCTGAAACTCAAGTCCTAATCCTTTCTCCTTTACCATACGCTTCATCTCAGTCTCTCGGATAAGCGACATATACGCGGCTTTCTCCTGCAACTTTGAACTTTCAGCTATCTGAAGTTCCGCAGTCAGACGCTTTATCTCCTCCATCTTGGTCTTTGTCTTATAGCGTAGTCCCATCAGCGACAATATCGCCACGACAAACACCATTAGCAACCATGCGTTGCGTTTGAAAAATTCCACTGAGAACGACCGTCCGTAGCGTAGGTCTGAAAACCATGATGGGGTAGGACGCTCCCTGTCCTTTTTTATCTTTTTATCTTTTATATTCTTTTTCTTTGCCATAATGTGAGAGAGTTGTGTTGTTTTAATTATATCGCAGGCCTATCCGACAAGCTCTGCAACGCGTAGTTTCGCACTACGTGAGCGTGGATTTCGCTCCACCTCCTCCGCTGTCGGTTCAATAGGCTTACGTGTTATCAGTTTCCACGGTGTGCTCAACCGTCCGAAGAAATCTTTCTCTTCACGGCCATCCACGTTGCCGCTTTTCATAAAGTTCTTCACCATACGGTCTTCAATCGAATGATAGGTCAGCACCGCCAGTCTGCCACCCTTGCGCAGCACCCTTACCGAAGATTCAAGGAAACGACGAAGGTCGCCCATCTCGTCGTTGGTCTCTATGCGCAATGCCTGGAAGATCTGCGCCAGTTCCTTCTTTTCCTGACGTGGATCCATTGCCCCTTTCACTGCATCCGCAAGACGGAAAGTAGTATCGATGGGTCCGTTTTCCCTCGCTTTCAATATCGCTTTGACAACGTTGCCCGGACGCTTCAGATCGGAATAAGCATTCAGCATAGTCCGCAGGTCAGCCTCCGTGGATTCCGATATGATGTCGGCTGCCGTGCGCTGTGCATTGCGGTTCATACGCATATCGAGCGGGGCATCCGTGCGAAAAGAGAATCCTCTCTCTCCGGAATCAAAATGATGAAAGCTCACACCAAGGTCTGCCATTATACCGTCTGCCTTATCTACGCCGTGATAATGCATGAAATTCTCTATGTATCGGAAGTTGGAATGCACAAATGTGAATCGTGGATCATCTATACGGTTGGCATACGCATCCATGTCGCGGTCAAACGAATAGAGTCTTCCCGTCTCGCCAAGATGACTCATAATGGCGCGAGAATGTCCGCCACCCCCGAATGTTACATCTATATATACACCTTCAGGTTTGATCTCCAACAATTTAATCGTTTCTTCAAGAAGCGCGGGGATATGGTAAACGGGTTCAGACATTTCAAATAACTCCACAATTTTGGTTTGGGTTTGTAAAGTTAGCTAAAAATCCAAATAATATACAAATCTTTATTGCCAAAAAATTTTAATTTGTATGCTTTTTTTATCATTTTTTTTTAGTAGATGACAAAAATTAAATTTATGCTGTTAAACACTTAATTTTTAGTCGATTAAATTTGCAAAAGTCCCTGAAAATTAGTAATTTAAAGGAAAAGTTTGGACGCTTTTTCTCATGAAAACTA
>RIAZ01000038.1 GCA_003762615.1 Muribaculaceae bacterium Isolate-037 (Harlan) | reverse complement strand
GGCCAATGTTAAACTTAAGGAGATAGATGACTGGGCCAAGGCCAATCTATCCCGCAATTGGGTGAAAGATAGAACCGAAACACTTAAAAAAGTGAGCTGAATACGGAACAACTAACTGAACACCCTAACTATTAAACTATTGTAAGATGTCAAAAAGTATTCTTGAACTATCCTCTGCTGAAGCGTTAGATCACTTTTGTAAGTCGGAGCAATATCATAATTATGAGTTGCCGGAGTATTTCAACTTTGACAAAATACTTGTATTCGTCAGGAATAAAATTGGTGAAGCGAATTTTGATGAAATTGCCGCTTCTGATCCTTGCGAGATTGGCGATTTGAATATGGATTTGCTTCTAAATAGTATGATATTCGTTCATTGTCAACTCAATCAGTAAAGCAGAGATTGCCAACATATTCGGTGCAAGCGATCCGAATGGCAAACGCTACATGGACTTCATCAACAAGGCAAAGCTCTTTAAGAGTGTCTGCAAGACATGCTCGAAGGTATATGGAGTGCGTTTTTACCGTTTTTTGAGTTAGTGCAGAAAGATGAACGATTTAGCTAATATGAGATACGTAACACATATGTTTAGTCAATATAGAAACGTTTTTACCGATAGAGAAAAACAAGTGATCTATTCGTTGCTCACACGAGTAATGGATGCAGATGATATACAGAAAGACGAAGAGAAATCTTATCTCTCTTCTATGAGTGAGTCCTTATGTATGTCTGAAGGAGATATACTTGCTTCAAAAGATATTTCCTTGGATGAATGCAAGGAAAGTCTTGCGTTTTTGGACGAAAATAAAAGAATAGAAGTCAAGAATATGCTTATCACAATGGCAAATGCTGATGGTGTTTATGTGAAGCAAGAACAGGATTTTATCGAATCTCTAAAACTTGACATAAGTCGCCATGAACTTGAACTTATTGCTGAATGGAGAGATGAAGAGCAGATGATTGTGGGCTTTTACACCCAGAAGAAGGATGGTCGATACTGTTTCGAAGACATTCGCTCTCTTCGGTTCTCTGAACTTAAATACAAGGACGAAGGAGAAATTGTTATAGAACTCGACCAAGCCTTGCCTTTGGAACTGAACAAATACTACGAATTCTCATGGACAACGCAAAACGACAATAGTGAGCGTGGATTTCATATTGTTCCCAAAGTGTACAAATTCAAGATGGTTCAACCAAAAGAATTGGTTGAACGACTTTATGATAACTGGAAGAATAAGGACTATGACACAATCAAGCAGATGTCAGAAGTTCAGAGAATGGTGAACACTCAACTGACTGCAAGTAGCGATGGCACATTCATCTATGAATTGCTACAGAATGCCAACGACTATCCTGTAAAGATTGATGACCAAGTGCAGTTGGTGGATGTTGAGTTCCACATTACCGAACATTACCTTATATATCGCCATACAGGCAAAATTTTTTCTCCTCGCAACATAGCAGCTATCAGTAAGATGTCTGATGGTGAAAAGAAAAAAGAAAAGAATGCAATCGGTTACAAAGGCATTGGTTTTAAGACTGTCTTCAGCGAAAACCAGTATGTCTATCTTGAATCTGGCGAATACACTTTGCGATTTGACGAGAGCATAACCAGAACGGGATTAGGCTCTTCCAAATTTCCTTGGCAGATTATGCCGATTTGGACTCCCAAGGAAGGTGTCGCACAGGAGGTTATTGATGCGATGGCTAATTCGGGTGACTTCCGCGTTCAAATGGCAATACGTCCAGATGACACATTAAAGCTTCGTTTTGGTGACAAATCGTTTGAATACATATTTAATGATATCTTTAAGGACGAGAAGGATATCCTATTTATTCCTAACATTAGGTCTGTTAAGGTATTCTATGATGGGAAAGAGCAGATTTGCAGAATAAAAGACCCTGAGAAATGGGCAATGACCCAAGAACCACTTGTATATAAGTTTACTCCGGAAGAGCTGGAGTCTAATAACCTAGAAGTAGCTACAAATAAGCGTATTCCGGAAAAGTACAAAGACTTTGAAGATACTCGAATATCCTTTGCGTGCCAACGTGAAGGAAGAAAACTAATACCTGTAGAGAGAGCTCGTGTCTATTGCTATTTGCCTACGCAGGTATCTTTAGGCTTTCCTTTCTTGATGAATACCGACATGATTCCTACTGGTCCTCGTGATGACTTTGAGAAGAAGGTTAAATTCAACCACAAAATTATCACTATAGCCGGTAGGAAATTGGCGGAGTGGTTGCAAAGCTTGCTATTGAGTGGTAGCTATGAATATGATTCTGTTTATTCGTTGGTACCAGCTTTCAATAAGGTTGAAAACTATGAGGATTTTGTATCTGAAATGCAGGCTTCCTTTGAAGAAGCTATTGCAGTAATGCCTTTTGTGCCTGTTCTTGTTGACGGACAGGCACAACTGAAATTTATCTCCAAGATAATCTATGATACAACAGGCATATCCAAGTCTGGCATAATGTCAGACGAAGAATTGTTATCCTTTGTTGATGGGCACGGAACTTGGACATCTAATCCAGATGAATTCTTTGCACACCCAGATGTACGTGGTGAACAAAACTTCGATAATTTCCTGAATCGTTATCGTGCAAAGAACATGGAATTCAGCCAGAAGACTATTCTGTCTCTTTGTAATAGCGAGGACTTTAACAAATGGCTGTCAAACAAAGAGAACAATCTTAAGTTCTTGAACTTCCTATTGACTAACGACCATCTTCCTGCATTTATCAAAGAGCGAAAGAAAATATTCCTTGGTAGCGATGGCATACTATATGCTGCCAACGAAATCTATGAAAACATAGATGAGGTAATGCAATACATTCCTATGTTTGGTCAATACATACCTCATTTGGCACAAAGCACACGACTCTACTTTATAAATAATTCAGAATGGGATGATGCTGTAGAAAATCGTTTCAAACCTTTTGTTGCCTCAGAGATGATAGCCAATTACATTCTTTCCAACGAAGATGCTGTGGCGTTGCTTAACGTACCAAGCAATTCTGTTGCATTTTATCGTTATCTTGCAGTAAAGAAAGTTGATTTAAAGGCTAACAAGACAAAGATTCCGTACATTACCGAGGATGGTGGTGCAAGTACCGACTATACCAATTATCACTACTTCTTCAACGAAGATGCTCATGGCTTAACACATGAGAAATGGTTGGGCGAAAATGTTATCAACGTGCTATCGCATATCTATTTTGACAGTCTGGATGATTACGAGAAAGATAACATAACTGCAATATTTGCCAACCTTGGATTCAACAAATTTACCAAGGATTCGTTCGTCACAACTGTCATCGTTGGCGATGCCGATTTCCGAGCAAAAGTAAATGCTGCAATAGAGAATAATTATGCTGCCAACAAGGCTTTTGTTGAATATGTGTTCTGTTGTGAAGCCCAGTTAAAGGAAAATTGTTTCAAGGATTATGTCTTGTGTTGCGTTGACATTAGCCATAACGAGGTATATCTTTGCAACGATGACGTGCGATACTTCAATCAAGATGCGTATGCTCAGAACAGCACCTATGCCGAAAATATACATCATGCTTGGCTACAGGATAGCATGATGTATGCTCTCTCAAATGCTTACTTTGAAGGTCGTGAGAAGGAAGAGGTAAAGAAACTGGAATCGTTTTTGCGTCAGCAGTTTGGCGTTAAGACCTTTACAGACAAGTCGTTCTTCACAGATGTTGTAATCAAGAACAAAGCGGTTATCTATGCCGGTCTTGTTGACAAGGCAACTATGCTCACATTTTTGGAATACTTGAAGCGAGACGCAGACAGACTCTTTGATGATACTATGAGTTTCAACGATATCAAGGATATGCCTCTACTTGCCTATGATGGAACCATTGTAAGAGCAAGGGAACTGAATATCCAGTATATCGAATACGACGAGGACGCAAAGACTCTGTGCAAAAAAGCATGGTGTCCGAAGACGTATGTTGTGCTCTCACAGAAATATACCGATGATTTCTCTCAAGATATGCGTCAGCTGTTCAAGATTGTGAAGTTTGACATCAATACCACAACTGACATTCTTGCTCAGAACGCAAAATTGCGTCAGTTGGTTAATATTATAAACAATAACATTGATTTCTGGCGATGGGTAAACCAGAAGCAAATTGCATCTGTTGATAAGTTCAAGGCTATTCCGTTGCTTGACAAGAACAACACACTTATCGATGGTGCATCACTTTACATTTCTGACACCTATCAGCAGGAGCAAATCGAGGCACTGGTAACTAAGTATGTAAAGGAGGCGCAGTTTGTGTCTTCGTCTTACATTGAAACCGCCAATGAGAACGAGAAGGCAGAATGGATGAAATTGTTCAAGAAACTCGGTCTTAAGTCCGATAACAAGGATATTCTTTTCTCTGACATCTTACCTAAACTTTCAAGTATTGAAACTGAGTCATTGGATTCTGTTGTAGCGATGATGTCCAAGCACCTTAAAGATCTGAAGGATAAATGGACAGAAAGGAAACACCAAATTATGCAGTTGAGAGTTCGCACTCAATCTGCCGGTTATAAGACTCTTGATCAAGTAATAATCGTCAACGTGGATGAGGATTCAGTATCTGAGCCATTCAAGTACATCACTCTCGCCAACGAGGTTCACCCCGATATACTGAAGGCAAATAAGGACTTGCTTCTTGCTATCTCTGAAGCGTATGATAATCGCAATCTCATCACCACAAAGCAAATGTGGATTGATGCAAAGGTTAAAGATTATCTCGCAAAGTTTGCTGCCGATGAGAATAGCGTTGCTGACATTCACATTCAGTTTGTACGTGAAGTTGCCAAGATACAGAGTGAGTATGACATAAATGACACTCTTCGTAAACAGATAAAGTATCTGGTCAAGTCGAATGAAACGACATACAAGTTTGCTCATGAGCTGACACTTGGAACATCATATTCTCCGACGTGTGACTTTGAGGCAAATGGTGTGTCTGAATTGCCGTATCTTTCTGACACTTACATCTTCGAAGGCAACAAGGATACCATCAAGCAATATTTCAAGGCGGAGAACTTGCATCAGAATATGACTCGAGAGGACTTGAAATATCTCGCAAACCGCACATTTGCTTGTTATTTTTGGTCGAAATGTTTCTCTCGCCGCTTGTCAGAATACGAAACATGGATAACCGAAGGTCGCTTTAACAATCTGGTATGCATACCAACAGAGAACTCTGTTCAAAAACCGGAATTGTTGTATGCACCACACATAGCTGGTTATGCTGTTCGCGCTAAGGCTCCTCAATGGCAAGAAAAGATTCCTTGCAAAACTATTATTGACTCTATTGACAATCGTGATGCTCGTGAACTGTTTGAAAAGATTAACTTCTGTAAAGCACTCTCTTTTGAAGATTGCCTTTACTACCTTGCTCATGTTTCTCATTCTAGAGAGGATGAGTCGTATTTTCGTAGTGTTGTGATAGATTGGATGCTATCTTCTCCAATCCAGGATGCAAATTTGGTTGACAGATATCGCAAAACGCCTACAGCAGAATGGAGAAACGGTAAGGGGCAGAAAAAGCATATTACGGAACTCTATGCCATACATCCGGATGCTACACAGGAGAGAAATATCTTCCGTGGCGATGAGTTCGTAATGCAGACAAGTGCTTTCCCTAATGATACAGATTCGTTTGTCAAGGCCTGTGATATACTTAAGATTACATATCTGAAAAGTTCAGATTTCGTAGCTACACCTATTGGCAAACAAGACGAAACTGCTAATATAGTTGCCATACTTAGACCTCGTCTGCTTGTTTTATCGGCTATCGAAAATCCAGACCGATTCCAGGAACTCTATGAACGCTATAACACAAAACTGTCGCAGTACCATTTTGTTGTATGTGACAAGATAGATCTCGGCTATAGCTCTATACATAACGATGTGGAGCGAATCTATAACGATGACACCCACCTATATTATGTAAGTTCATGGAAGCATAATCGAACATTCACAAAGTTCTGTAGTAGATTGAAGCGTCTAGTTGGCTTTGACGTGTATGACAACGTGTGCGAAGACGTTCTGGATGATAGTGTTACTGTAGAAGCATGTATTGAAAAGTATTGCTCTTCGCTTGCATACGATGAGAAATTCCGCACTTATCTCAAGTCGTTGGATTTGACTTTCAACGTTGAGTCAGAGGAAGAAGAACCTATTGAAACTGAAAGTGATTACTATAGCGATGCTACAAATGAATCAACATATTCTACTACAGAACAAACGACAGAGACATCAATAGAAAATAAGCGTACTGACTATCCGGAAACTATTCGCGAGGATGATAAGCCTGCTGTACCAAATACAGATGTAACGTCAAGACCAGTTGGCGAACCTGAAGGTTGGAAAGATGCAGAAACATCACCACAAAAATCTGCTCAAACTGCTTCGCTGCAACCAACCTCTGGCTCACGTCAACAACATCAGTCGCAACAAACTGAATCTCCAGTTAGTCAAATGACGTCACCTACAGCATACGAAGAGCCAGAAGATGACCTTGGCCAGTATGACACATACGACCAGGTCGATGAAGAGGATATTGAAAACTACGATGTCCCAGATGAAACAGACGATGAAGAAACCAAGGGTGATGAAGATGTTGACACAACGGATAATGACAACTCACCGTCTTCTAATACTCATACCGCTAACTTATCACGCACTCCATCAAATAAGCCTCGCCAGGATTATGATCCTGACCGTAATGGCTATATGGGTTCAGTTGATAAGGACAAGGATTATCAGCCTGTTGGTGACAAACCTTACAAGCCTCGGACTCGTAAGCATCCGAAGAATTTCACCAAAGAGGAAGTAGAGCGTCTGCGTTCACATGGAGCTCCTCTCGAACTGGAATCATTACCTGCAACTGACGAAGAACTTGAGATATTGGCACAATGCAATATCTCACCTGAACAAATCGCAGATACAAATTATCTTGCACAGTTAAGATTATATCAAAGTTTGGCAGACGAGGATCGTGAACAGTTAGTCGAAAACATGTCCGAATTTATTCATAATGCCAACGATGTTGCTATACATGAATTCAAGGATGGTAGATACATACACACGAGTAGTGCAGCTCGCGGTGTTATGTACATTGGTCCTACAATATGGAATAAAATGGTTGACGATAAAGGTCGAGTTTGTGTTTATCTTGATGGTAAAGGCAAGAATTTTGCGTGGATAAACTCGTCAGAAGAATTCCTAAAACTCGTTGAAAAAGACGATGTGGTCATTAAGATTACAGGTAAAGAAAAAGTGGATGTTGTAAAGGCTCTCTATACTGGCATACTCGAAGGTGTCAAAGGTACTGCATACACTTTGATACGTGTAGCAGCACGTACCAATATGGATGCCGTATTCGCACACTACGTTGGCGCTATGGCAGAGGAAGAAGATGGAAATGAAGACTCAAATGAATATGGAGATTAATTATGATTGACAATATCAAATTATTAAATTATAAGTCATTCTTTGCAGACCAAGTGAAGGAAGCCATTGATGAGCAGCAAAAGATAAACCGCTCGCAAATGTGCAACTTATTCAAAACGGGAGAATTGTCTCTCGCTTATGTGGATTCCATTCAGCATGAAACAGGAATGATAATCCTCAAATGTCCGCGTAAGATGGCCCCACGTCTGAAGGTTCAAAAGAGCGTTGTCATACTTGCAAAAGGTGCGAAACAAGCATTAGGAGATCATATTACGGAATGGACTTGTCGTTGGGAAGATTTTTGTGCGAACAAAAACTTTCATTCTCCAGGTTCTGATATGACACCTATGTACTACATGCATGAAAGCGATTCATCTTACGACTATGTTGCGTGTTCAGGCTTTAGCTCCAAACTATACGACATTTTGTCAAGGTCTATTGCCGCAGGTAAAAGTCTCACACTTATAATTCATAATCCATTCCCTCCAGTAGAGTATTTTCGAAACCTTACGAACTACATGGATTCGTTCTCTTCTAATGAGGAACTTAATCTCGAACCTACGATTAATTATGACGAATGGACACCAGAAGAACTAGCGTTTGATGAGCAGAAACCAACTGGCATTTCTGATGCTATCATAGATACTCTCGCCAATGAACATTATTGTATCGTACAAGGCCCTCCGGGAACTGGTAAGAGTTATACCATCGCGTCTGTAATTTCGTCATATCTTGACGCTGGCAAAACCGTCTGCGTTACCACTATGGCTAATAAAGGACTCATAGAACTTATCAAGCAAAAACCTTTGCACAAGTATGTCAAAGAAGGTCGTGTCAGCAAGACAAACCTTTCTATCGATGAGCGCAAACAGGTATCTGGTATAAAAGCTGCTTCTGCAGACTTGCAGGTTCCTGGTGGAGAGATGCTTTGTGCGACAAATTATCAGTTATCGAGCGTTTTTAGCGAGAAAAAGATGACTCTCTACGGATTGCCACAATACGATTTGGTAGTCATAGAAGAGGCTTCTCAAGCATTTTTGACGGCTATTGTGGCTTTCAAGCAGTTGAGCATTGATTGTATGATTGTAGGCGACCCGATGCAGTTGCCGCCAATCGTGAAACTAAATAATCCGCAGTACAATTCGTGGAATATGTCAACACAGGTGGAAGGATTAAAAACGATGGCTTTAGGTTCGAAGATTAAGTCGTATCGTATCGTATCGTAACAACATTCCGTCTCACCAGTCGTTCTGCTGCTCTTACTAAGTGCTTCTATGGAAATCGCTTTGTTTCAGTAAAGAAAGAATATCTCGACTTTGCCGATGCCAATAGTCCCCTTTTCCCTTCCGAAGGAGGCGTATTGTACCATTGCACTTACGATTCACTTAACGGAGTGTATTCCGATAAGGCTGATGCCATCATCCGTGATGTAATTGACACGATGGAGAAGTATTATCCAACACGATCGTTGGCAATTATCACTCCTTTCCGTGACTCAGTGAAAGAGTTACAAAAAAGATTCTCTACATCTGACATAGAATTGGACATCACTATAGAAACGATCGACCGAATCCAAGGTATGACGGTAGATTATGCTGTGCTCTATGTTCCTGGTCGTAATCCAGGTTTTGCACTTGAAGATCGTCGTTTCAATGTGGCAACCAGCCGTTCACTAAGCACCACACTCATTATTTCTGACATTCCGTTGAATGAGTTCCATACCGTATCACCAACAGTTATACAATTTGTTGACAATTGCGATAAGTATGATGGTGGCGCACAAGTGATAATGAACAACAGACTCACAAATGCACCAATCGCAGAGCCGACTCAAACAGTAGAGGAATCTCCTGAGATAGAAGCAACAACTCCTACTATAGGCGTGAAAATTGTCGGTAAAATTGACATCTCGAAGTTTGAGCGCAAGAAGAAGGAATTGAGTTCGGACAATAAGAACTACTATATAATTGATACAAATGTCTTTGTCGATTATCCTGATATAATTTCCAAGATTGATAAAATGTATCCGATAATTCTTTCTGCAAAAGTTACGGATGAATTAGATAAGTTGAAGATAAAACTTGATGAACAGAGACGGAGAAATGCAGAAAAAGCTCTACGAAATCTCAATAATGCGACTCAAAGAGAAATTATCTTTGAATTTGCAGATGTTTCATTGTTGCCGGATGACTTTGACAAACGATCACCAGACAATATGATTTTATCTGTTGCTCTAAAATACAAAAAAGAAAATCCTATTATGCTAACTTCTGATAATGGCTTGCAGCTTAAATCGAAGATTTTAGGTGTTTCAACGGTATCACTTAAGAATTTCCTACGCAGATAAATCAATTTTCACAACAATCTCACTAAAAGAGTTTTCCTGAAGAAACCTAAGTAATGAATGATACCTAGGGAAAACGTATATTAATTCAGACTGAAACATCGGCATTGATTTAAACAAGACTTGAAAGAGACTTTGCTATTGGAGTGTAATAATAAGTGCATTTCGTTTTGTGGCTACAATGGGTGGTAACTTTGTGGTCGTAAACGCTCTATGATTATGAAACAGGACGATAATAAGTAATTTAAGTTTCGCAAGTGCAACTTGCGTTTGACAAATTGTAAAATTCACAGCTATGAACTATTTTTTCAGACTCGTTAATAATGACATCGTAGATTTCTTAGTCCAACAGGCCGAAGGCATCCGCTATTGCATTTACGAGTTCTTGAAGCACGCCCCATATCTGCTGTGCGACGGAAACCTGGATGGAGTCACCGCACGCTTCTCTGAAGAGGCCTCCGATCGTCTCATAATCGGAGAATCTTCTTGCCGTGGAAAGCAGGTTGTACTGTATTGCGCACAATGTGGCGGCGGCAATCTGAGCTGCAAAGGTCCGGCTCTGGCATTTGCCAAAGCCCAGGTAAGTCTTGCAGTCTTTGAAAACCACCTCCAGAGCCCACCTGCGGGAATATATCTCCCATGCCTTTGCGAATTCTATTTCAGTGTCAGTTGTGAGCAAACCATTCCAGCTCCCATGATTGGTTCTTCTTGTGAGGAATATCCTGACTTTGATTCCTCCAAAGACGGCATCATACCGGATATAATAGCAACGAAGGCGGCGGCTGTACTTCTTAAGTTTCTCCTTCTTGCCTTTCTTCACAAGCTGAGGTGCGGTAAACTCTTTCCTGCAGACCTTGTATTTGGCACGGCTTTTTTCTCCGACCTTGATCATGTCCAACCAATGGCATCTCACATGAAGTCGATGGATGAACTTGACCATGCTCTGACATGTGAACCAGCTGTCTGCCAATACATAAGAAAACCTTACCTTCCTCCTTATTGCCTGGCGAATCATCTCCTTGGCAAGTTCTATTTTGGAGGTGTCATAATCTTCCTTACGGCTTTTAAGCAGGTCGCTGGTCTTGGTGGATTTCTTTCTATTTTTGAGTTCCTTGTCGCTCATGCCGTAGTTGCCTTTCTTGCCCTTTTCTCCGACAAGTGCAAGGGACAGCAACAATTGGGACACTCCGTCCGTCACTGCAATTGCCAAATACTTGAATCCAAGCACAGACTTATGGCGCAGATGGGAGTGGACGCGACCAATCATCTCAATAGTACGTCCTGTTTTCTCGTGGTCTGTATTATCAAGAATAAGGCATACATCCTTCTCGGCATGATCTGTACGGATACGGATTCGACTCCACAACTGCGTGCTTATGCGTCACAGGGCATTGCTCCAATTTACATCCGGATTGTCAAGGAAGCGGTAGAAGGTGTCTTTTCGTGCCTTCATGAAGCTTGCGAGTACACTGTCGGTATTGACTCCAGATATCTTACGGATACCAAAAAGAGGGAGCATTATCAGGCATTGGAACACGGTCAGGAGTCTATGGATGTAGTTGCATTTGCTAACCACACCGATAGTATCACGCTCGGTCATTTTTACCATACCGAGAGTATTTGCTATGTTCTGCATCGCATCCGTCATATCAGATTTTTTGAAAAATATTTTGATATCCGAGAGAAAAGGTGTAATTTTGTGTATCGACATGGTTTGAGTACGTTTTTAGTTTGGTACCTAAATTTACTCATTTTTCTGCGAGATATGCAAGAAACCATGTCGTTTTTTTATACCCAAATCTCAAGTTTTATCAACTTGCGAAACTTAAATTACTAACTTCTCATGAGGACAGACAGAATTTCAGTCGAGGCGGTATCCCTATCGACATGCTATCTTATTGCTGTCATAAACGTTGGTACAAATTGAATACCGAGGAATGAAAATAACTTGTGGAATTTTCATGAAGTCTTCAATGTACTTGGTGGAGAATGCTTATGTAGTCCAATGGTCATGGAAGACGGGTCGGTAACGTGTTTCAAACGTTTCGCTTGTTTCACTTGTTTCGGGTGAAACAGGTGAAACACCCGAAACGGGTGAAACAGCTGATTCAGGTGATTGGGGGTGAATCAGTGGTGGGTTGGGTGATGTAATCATGTGCTAAAAATTTATGGCAAAATGATTTCTTTCTTTTCTTCGTGGGTCTTTGCAATCGTGGCGATGTTGTCACTAAGAAATGAAAGAATTAAAAGAAATGTTTTATTTCCAAATAATTAGAATAATTATGATTTCTTTCTTTTCTTTTGTTTCTTCGTGAGCTATAATATGGATGATTCAGAGGGATTCAGTGAAATTTATTCATCGCTTACTAATTTCTCTGCCTCTTCTGCTGTAATGATCACGGGATTTCCGTTGCCATCGGTCGTTACTACCGATTGTCCTAATTTTTTCTTTAGTTCAAGCATTTTTCTGAATGACTCTTTAAGTGCTTTATTCAGTATCTCCCGTTGATTAAGTTTATCTTGTTCTGACATGACCTTCTTTGATTTTATTGAATAATTGTAAATCTCTTATGCTCTCGCTGTCTGCAATAAGTTTGGTTTGTAGATTATTATCGTATAATGCCCAATAATCTACAATCGGGATGTAGATGTCAAACAAATTGCATAGTCCGGAATGATAGCGTTGATAAATAGTCGGTATGGGAATGTTGTGACCTCCTTCTGATACTCGTTGTGCCACTCGTTCACACGCCATTTGGGGTGATTCAAGCCAGAAAAACAGCAATTGAACTGTGTAGCCTTTTTCTTGTGCGCGTCTTACTAACGTCTGATAACTGCGTGTTGCCAATGTTGTTTCAATGGCAAACGAAACACTAATTGCCAGCAACGTCTGTATTCGATGAAGCATTAGTTTGCCGGCTTGAATAGCAACTGATTCGGGATCAAAAGGCGAAATTCCTTTTGCTATCTCGTCTGCGTTTACAAACTCTTTGCAATCAAGAATTTGAGGCAGCACATTGAATGAAGCGGTAGTTTTACCAGCTCCGTTGCATCCTGCTATGATATATAGATTTGGCATAGGTAATCAAAGTTGATAAATATAATTGACTTCTTCATCTTTCTCATGATGACAGGATGAATCCCAATCGAGGGGCAGGTATTTCAGATTGGTGTTACTATTCCTATTTACAAAGTTAGAAAGATTTTTTGAGTTGACAATAGGCTTTGGTAAAAATGGGTAAAATATTTGAGTCTTACTCACTTTAGTAATCGTTAAAAAGAACGTGTGGAATTTTTCATGAAGTCTTCAATGTACTTGGTGGAGAATGCTTATGTCGCCTAATGGTCATGTAAGACGGGTCGGTAACGTGTTTCAAACGTTTCACTTGTTTCGCTTGTTTCAGTTGTTTCACTTGTTTCGGGTGAAACAGGTGAAACACCCGAAACACACGAAACGGGTGAAACGACTGATTCGGGTGATTGGGGGTGAATCAGTGGTGGGTTGGGTGATGGTAATCATGTGCTAAAAATTTATGGCAAAATGATTTTTTTCTTTTTTTCGTGGGTCTTTGCATTCGGGGCGATATTATCACTAAGAAATGAAAGAATTAAAAGAAATGTTTTATTTCCAAATAATTAGAATAATTATGATTTCTTTCTTTTCTTTTGTTTCTTCGTGAGTTAGAATATGGATGATTAGGGGTGAATCAGTGGAATAATGGTGAGTTGTGGGATTGTCATCATGGTGAATATGGTTGTTGGTAAAGTCAAGATGATATGTGGGGATATATGATTGGGATGGTCGGCATCTGTCTTCTTATAGCGGCGTGGATGGGTTTCTATCAAGGTGAGTGACGTGATGTCCCGCTTCATTCCTTTTTATAAGGATGAAGATCTCCTGTCACTTTTTACTTTTTACTTTTTACCTGTTACCTGTTACTTGTTACTTGTTATCTTGCGCGAAGCGCATCTTTGTTTGATGCGACAAAGTTAGATATAAAGGATCGCACACCAGTGTTATTCTGAAACAAAACATACCATAACGTATAATCTTACCTTGATATATACCGACAACGCCTTGATTCGTCTGTTTCAGTGATTCACCCTGAAACGCCCGAAACAAGTGAAACAAGTGAAACAGGTGAAACAGGTGAAACAGCCGATACAACCGAAACACACCGATACAAGGTGAATCAGATGAATCAGTGGAACGATGGTGAGTTGAATGTTAACCCCGTATAGGAGCGTAGCGAACATGCTTCGTTATGCAGCGACTTTCACGGCAAAGCCGTGATTCGTTGGTTAACCCCGTATGGAGTGCAGTGACATACTTGGCGGATTGGGAGGCGATTGCTATGGAGATGTGGTGAAAATGTAAATAGTATTGGATAAAATGTAAAGTTTACTTGTCTATACGGAAAGTTTTGTTTACCTTTGCGGCGTGAGATTTTAAGGATGGGTTTAGATGGTATCTTAATGGTATTGTTTATGGTGTTATTTATGTTTAATGGTATAATTTAAATGGTATGCTTATGAAAAATTTGCTTTTTCCTCATGCGTTTCAATTGGTGGGATGGGTGATGTTTGTGCCGTCATTGCTGATGGGGGCTTTGGTGTACTTCGGTGTGCTTTCGTTTGCCGGGAGCTTGGAGACCGTTGTGAATGATTCGGTGATTATCGGGATTGCACTGGGAGCCTTGTTTGTGGTGTGTTCCAAGGAGAGGGTAGAGGATGAGATGACGAGATCCATACGTCTTGCCTCCCTGTTGAATTCAATCTATGTGTATGTGACGTTGCTGATAGGTTGCACTATTTTATTGAATTCTGTCGATTTCTTGGCGTTCGCAGTATTTAATATGGTGTTGCTGCCTATAATTTTCGTATGCAACTTCCGGTCGGAGATGCACCGGTATAATAAGATGTGCGAAGATGAGAAATAGGATTAAGGTGGAACGTGCGGAGTTGGATATCACCCAACAACAGCTTGCGGAGGCGGTCGGTGTAAGCCGGCAGACAATCGTTGCCATAGAGAAGAACCGTTTCCTCCCTTCTACAGTACTTGCCTTGAAGATAAGTCGGTTCTTCCGTAAACCGGTGGAGAGTATCTTTATTCTTGAAGATTCTGATTGATTTTCTGAGATTGTTTTAAATGCTATTGAATAATGTTTTCTTAAAATTAGATATGATTATGAAACAAAAAGTAAAATTCAACACTTATTCCCGGATAGTGACCATAGGTGTGCTCGTTCTTTTTGTAGTGGGGGCGTTCTCTCTTCTTGATAATCCCCACGACCTGTTGCTTTTTGGCGTGATTATGGGGATTACGACTATCTGCGGACTGTATTACTGCCCCGTGTCGTTGGAGACTGACGATTCAGCAATCACTATCCATCGTCTGCTTTCGCGACGCAAACGTCTTATGTATTCCGAGATTCAGTCGGTAGACACCTGCTATCCCTCTGCGGGAGGATTGAGGTTGTGTGGTAGTGGTGGCTTCTTCGGTTACTGGGGGTATTTCAGCGACATCATGATCGGAAGCTATTTCGGCTATTACGGCAGTCGCAACCAATGTATCCTCGTCCGGTTGAAAAATGGCAGGCAGTACGTGATCGGTTGTGAGAATGCAGTCTGTATGGTGGATTACGTGCAGGGGAAGATGGATAAATAGCATGATTTTTCCTTATCATAATATGTACGATAACCCTTAGTTATATTATCGTAAAATATACGAAAACTATCTTGCAATAAAATAATATATTATATTTGTAAAAATTTATTCATTTTTATTTGGTGGTTTGAAAATTTCGTTCTAAATTTGCAGCGTAAATCAAAAAAACGGAGACTACAGACCATGAACAACAAGGACACTGACATCAAATTAGCCAATAACCACATCTCTGTCGACTGTGTGGTGATAGGTTTTGACGGAGATGCCCTGCGCGTTCTCCTTATCCATCGTCAGGGCGAAGACCACGGAGAGTCATATCATGACATGAAACTTCCCGGAAGTCTCATATATGAAGATGAGGATCTTGATCAGGCAGCCTCAAGAGTGCTGAACGAACTGACGGGACTTAAGAATGTAGACCTTATCCAGTTTAGGGCATACGGTTCTAAGGATAGGACGAAGGATCCGCGTGACGTGCTGTGGCTTGAACGGGCACAGCGCACACATGTGGAGAGAATCGTGACTGTAGCTTATCTTGCGCTTGTGAAGATTGATCGTCCGCTGAATAAGCAGATGGCGGGCTATAATGCGGAATGGGTGGCTGTAAATGAGGTTCCCGACCTTGCGTTTGACCACAACATGATAGTAAGGGAGTCGGTCGAACATATCCGCATGGTGATGGAGCATGATTCATCCAGACTGTTCACTCTTCTTCCGCGAAAGTTCACGGCATCGCAACTCCGGATACTTTTGGAGGTGATTGCCGGACACCCGATAGATGCGCGTAATTTCCATAAGAAACTTGCTCAGATGGACTATGTGGTGCCTCTTGAGGAGCGGCAGACCGGAGTGGCACACAGGGCGGCACGCTACTATAAGTTTGACCGTAAGATTTACAACAAGACGAGACAATAATACACATTTTTATAACCTGATATTAACCTTATATAAGACATGTATTTATTAGGATACGACATAGGGAGCTCCTCAGTGAAGGCAGCTTTGGTCGACGCCACTACAGGCGTATGCGTAGCTTCTGACTTTTATCCCAAGACGGAGGCTCCGATCAAGGCTCTCCGCCAAGGCTGGGCGGAACAGAATCCCGAAAGCTGGTGGACTTACCTTAAGGAGGCTACAGCTTCTATTCTTGCCAAATCGAAGGTGAATCCTTCCGACATCAAGGCTATCGGCATCTCTTATCAGATGCACGGTCTCGTGCTCCTCGATAAGGACGACAAGGTGATCCGCGATGCACTGATATGGTGTGATTCCCGTGGCGTGCCCTACGGCGAGAAGGCTTTCAACGATCTCGGTGCGGAGAAGACCCTGTCGCATCTGCTTAACTCTCCCGGCAACTTCACTGCGTCGAAATTGCAGTGGGTGAAACAGGAGGAACCGGAATCTTTCGATAAGATTGCCACTGTGATGCTTCCCGGAGATTATGTCGCAATGCGTCTCACGGGTGAGAAATGCACCACGGCATCCGGTCTGTCGGAAATGATGCTTTGGGATTTCAAGGAGAATTCCCCCGCTTTTTTCCTGATGGAATATTTCGGATATGATCCGTCGATTCTTCCCGCGATAAAGCCGACGTTCAGCGAACAGGGGCGTCTTACAGAGGAGGCTGCCCGTGAACTCGGTCTCGTTGCCGGCATCCCCGTCACCTATCGTGCCGGCGATCAACCTAATAATGCATTGTCGCTTAACGTGTTCAATCCCGGTGAGGTGGCATCTACGGCAGGCACAAGCGGCGTGGTCTACGGCATCAACGGCACCGTTGACTATGACCCGCGTTCAAGGGTGAACAATTTTGCCCATGTCAACCATACGGCAGACCAGACACGCATCGGTGTGATGACATGCATCAGCGGCACCGGAATCCTCAATTCATGGTGCAAGCGCAACATCGCGCCGGATGGTATCTCCTATCAGGGGATGAACGATCTTGCAGTCAAGGCTCCGATAGGGAGTGAGGGTGTGACGATTCTTCCGTTCGGCAACGGTGCGGAACGCGTGCTTGAAAACAATCAGGTGGGTTGCTCGTTCCATGGCATCAACTTCAACATACACAACCGCAGTCATCTTCTCAGGGCTGCACAGGAGGGAATCGTATTCTCGTTCATGTATGGCATGGAGGTGATGGAGAGCATCGGCATGAAGATTGACAAGATACATGCAGGACATGCCAATATGTTCCTCAGCCCGATCTTCCGCGACACACTCGCAAGCGTGTCGGGAGCTACCATCGAGCTTTATGACACCGACGGCGCAGTCGGCGCAGCCAAGGGCGCAGGCATAGGCGCAGGGATATATAAGGACAACAATGAGGCGTTTGCCACGCTTGTGAATATGGGTGAAATCCATCCCGCCGCTGACCGCACTCCTTATCTGGAGGCGTATGCACGCTGGAAGGAATGTCTCGCCAAATGCTGATACAGATCTAACAATAAACCATAATAAATAATTTAAGTTTCGCAAGTTTTCCAACTTGCTTCACTTAAATGGTTTAAGGTTTAATGTTTATGGTTTATGATCATTAAATTTTGTATAATGAAAAGATTCGTGGATTTCCGTGAATCTTAAACCTTAAACTATAACCTATAAACCACTGAAGTGCAGCTTGCGAAACTTCAGTAACTTAACACATCTTTAATACAATGGAAAAGAAAGAGTATTTTCCCCAGATCGGCAAGATCCAGTTTGAGGGGACCGAGAGCTACAATCCTATGGCTTTCCGCTACTATGACGCAGAGCGTATCGTGCTCGGCAAACCTATGAAGGAATGGCTGAAATTTGCCATGGCTTGGTGGCACACTCTTTGCGCAGAGGGTGGCGACCAGTTCGGTGGCGGCACAAAGAAGTTCCCCTGGAACGAGGCTCCCGACGTGATGACAGCTGCAAAGCAGCGTGCTGACGCAGGCTTCGAGATCATGCAGAAACTTGGTGTGGAATATTTCTGCTTCCACGACACTGACCTTATCGGCGACCTTACCGACATCGAGGATTACGAGAACCGCATGCACGAGATCACAGCATATCTCAAAGAGAAAATGGCTGAGACCGGCATCAAGAATCTCTGGGGTACAGCCAACGTATTCGGCAACGCACGCTATATGAATGGTGCTGCCACTAATCCTGACTTCGACGTTGTTGCACGTGCTGCCGTTCAGATCAAGAATGCTATCGACGCCACTATCGCACTCGGCGGTCAGAACTACGTGTTCTGGGGTGGTCGTGAAGGCTACATGAGCTTGCTCAACACAGATCAGAAGCGTGAGAAGGAGCATCTCGCCCAGATGCTTACAGCAGCCCGCGACTATGCTCGATCAAAGGGATTCACCGGCACATTCCTTATCGAGCCGAAGCCCATGGAGCCGTCAAAACATCAGTATGACGTGGATACTGAGACTGTAATCGGCTTCCTCAAGGCTCACAATCTTGACAAGGATTTCAAGGTGAACATCGAGGTGAACCACGCTACTCTCGCAGGTCACACATTCGAGCATGAACTCGCAGTGGCTGTCGACAACGGTATGCTCGGTAGCATCGACGCTAACCGTGGTGACTACCAGAACGGCTGGGATACTGACCAGTTCCCCATCGACAACTATGAGCTCACTCAGGCTATGATGCAGATCATCCGCAACGGTGGTCTCGGCAATGGCGGTACAAACTTCGACGCAAAGACCCGTCGTAACTCTACCGATCTTGAGGATATCTTCCTCGCTCACATCGCCGGTATGGATGCCATGGCACGTGCTCTTCTCTGCGCTGCCGAGCTTCTTGAGAAATCGCCTTACAAGAAGATGCTTGCTGACCGCTACGCATCATTCGACAAAGGTATGGGTAAGGAATTTGAGGAGGGCAAGCTCTCTCTCGAGCAGATCGTGGAATATGCCAAGACTCAGCCCGAACCCGCTGCAACTTCCGGCAAGCAGGAGCTTTACGAGGCTATCGTGGCTATGTATTGCTAATCAGAGCGCATACACTTTCTCAAACTTACGGTCACAGACCGGAATATGCACATATAGAAATGGCGGGATAACTTCGGTTGTCCCGCCATTAGTTGTTTATGGTTTATGGGGTATAGTTTATGGAGTAAGATTTACGGGAAATTCCGAATCCTTTTATTCTGCGAATTTAAACCATCAACCATCAACCATAAACCATAAACTATAAACTTCTTAAAACCGGTATTGGATAGAGGCGAGGATGTTGCGTGGGCGGATTTGGAATGAGTGTTCCGAACGCGATAGGGTTCCGTATGTGGCATATTGGTAATGGCGCCGGTTGAGGAGATTGTTGGCGGTCAGCGACAGACGGATTTTGCTGTTTAAACGCCACACGGCGGAGGCATCGAGTAGGATGAGGTTTTCGGTATTCCCTTCGGAAAACCTGGTCAGGAAATGTTCCGCTCCAATGGAGAACTCCCATCTGTCTTCGGGTATGATGGAGGCATAGAGTTTCTGATTGAATGAATGATTGTGGTTTGTTATATCTCCGACAGCCAGGCGCGAGAAACCATAGTTGGCATCATAATTAAGCGATAGCCAGCGAAGGATGCTCCCTCTGAAATAGGGTTTTACGGATACGGTCTGCTGCCTGTAGTAGCAGGGAGCGTTATCACGCATTGAGGCGGCAGAACTTGTGGATGCGCTTGCCTCGCATCCGACTACCATCCGGCTATGTCCGAGACCTTTGCTGATACCTCCGTTTATGCTCCAGAAATTGCTTCCCGAAAGCTTCTCGGCGTATGTCGAGATGATAAAATCTTCAATAAACAGTTGATTTGACATAAATGAACTGCGCATATAGTTGTAGGTCAGTGAGGCGTTGGCAAAGAAGGAAGTCAGAGGATTACGGTATTTATAAGAGATTGAGGCAGCAACGCGCTGTGAATATTTGTTGATATCCCCGGCAATGAAAAGATTATGGTAATCAGATAATACAGGTACCGTAATGTTCATGTACGTCTGCGGAGAGCTGAGCTGATAACCGATGGATGCTGAAATCTCGCTCTTTGCCGAGATCTTTTTACGGGCATAGAGATTGGGGAACAGATTAATATGGTCACGTTGACCATTCACGCTCTGATGAAGCCACTTCATCCGTAGCTTTGTAGAAAGCAGCCAGCCGTTACGTTCATAGTCAAGCTGGGGCGTGGCATAAATATTCGACAGGAATGTGTTGAAGATGGTGTCGTTGTCGAATCTTTCCATCCCGATTAGGGAAAGTTTGAGTCGGTGATAGTTTATATCCATTCCTCCATTGATATAGAATTTCCAGAAGCGACCAAGCTTGCCATACCGAGATTCAGTCGTACTGCGGAAATCAGTTGTCCCCACACTCTGCGTTGCACTCTCACTGCCATTGACGAGCAGTCGGTCCGGACGGTGGCTGAATGAATTGCGGGAGGTCAGTTCAAATAGTTTCTTATCATTCCGCTTTATGAGTTTGAGGTCGTTGGTTGCCGACAGATTCCTGCGGCGGATTCTTTGATCGAGGGTGAAGGATCCGGTGATTGCCGAACGAGAATTTTCCCAGACACCATCCACTGTAAACTTCTCTTTCAGAAAATATCCGCGTTTGTTGACCTGAGCGTTGAATTGAGCCGACAGGTCATGACTTTGTGTGCGTAGGGAATTGTTCTGTATAAATTCCGGTATAGACTGGCTGAAATAGTCTGTACGCAGTCCGGAATTATAGTCGAGCCGATCGCCGACATAATTCAGTTTGAAACGCATTGAGGTGTCGCCACGTTTCCATGCCGTTATTGAATTGGCGAGCCACGACAGATTGTCGCGTGTGCGCTTCTCGTTGAGTGGAGCGTTTACGATGTCGGCTGATATATATTCCAGCCAGAGGCTTTCGTTATAATCTGTAAAGGACATGTCGTTGAAATCATGCTCCATTATCTGCTCCGCAGGGTTCCAACCGGTGTTGCCTCCCCTTAACGTCAGTATATTCTGCACCTTCGGATCTATGCGCATGGCATAGAGTGAGCCATCGTAGAGCCACGGCTGTGCGCCTGTCGCCGCTTTCGTCACTCCGACCCATTTCCCTTTGGCATTTTCGCTCAGTTTGATGTTGATGCCCGCCTCCTCCGGGAAATCAATCCCCTCAAGAGCCTTTACCGGCTGATGATTCTCCATCACCTCCACCGATTTCACGTCCTTGTGTGATATATTGTTTGTGGCGAGACCATACTGACCTCCAAGGAAGTCATCACCGTCGATATAGAACTTGTTGATGGGTTTCCCCTGATACTTGATTGTGCCGTCGTCCTCCACCTTTATGCCGGGCAGACGCTTGATCACGTCGATGATGGCATTGTCGGTGGCGTTAGCATAGCGCGCCACATTGAAGACGAGTGTGTCGCCTCTGGCATATATATCGGGAGCCTGTACGATCACATCTTTAAGCTGAGTGGCTTTCCGGCACATCTCCACGGCATTTGAAAAGTCATAGTCAAGGGGCAGTTTCATAGTCTCATAGCCCATACATCGGAACGACACGGAATCCGTCGTTGCCGTAACCTTTATTCTGAATGCCCCCCTTGTATTGGAGGATGCAAAGGATGTGGCTTTACCGGATTTGTTCAGTGCCTGAACGACAACGCCGGAAATCGGATGACGCGTCTCGCTGTCAATGACAGTGCCATCCACCGATTCCTGAGCCGCTGCCATCATCGGCAGCAACCCAAGGAAAAGGCATAGTATGAAAAAATTGTATCTGTTCATTATTTCCAATCGCGTTCAATGTATTCGAATGATAATTCGATGGGGTCGTAGGCATCAAGCGCCGGATTTCCGGCTTCATCGGTTACAGTGATATGTCCGTGTCCTCCCGCTTCAAAATAAGCGTATGGATTTACGTCATACCGATTTTTTGCATCGTAATACTTCTGTCGGGAAGTAGTGTTGTAAGGCACCTTATAGATTGTGATCGGGCGGGATGCATTTGACTTGATGCCTATGCACTCAAACGTGTAGTGACCGTTCTTGTCGTAGGCTTTCATGATGAGACCGGGTAGTCCCTGTAGTTTCCAGGGACCCTCCATGACCGGGATCTCCTCGGAATAGAACGCAGTCCATTCCCTACCCCGGAAATTGCATTTCGCTTCCCGACATTCGTATCCGAGTACGTTTGTCGTGCTGTCGGTCAGTTCCCATTCGAGCGAGGGCATATCCTCCTCATAGCGGAACCAGTCCATACATATCTTTTCGGTATGGGTCAGCCGTCCGGCAGGATAGTTCTTGAATATTGTCATAAACTCTCCGTTGGAAAGTTTGCCATCCAGTGCAGCTTCACCCACTTGTTCCGGTGACATGTTCATCAGCAAGGAATCAACGGTCAGATTCTTGTAGCTTGAAAATTTCGATATTCCGTCTGCCCCTATCTGGAGCAGCATGCGGTCGGTGGTGAAATTGTCGGAGAGTTCTCCTGTAGTGTCGTTACACCATGAATAGTCATAGACGAACTCCATGTTCTCCGGCGCGATAGTCTCCGTTTCCGGCACGTTGTTCTGAAATATTCCGAGCGTGCGTCTCTTTACTTTTCCAGACGCTGTCGTTGCCACTATGGCTGTTGCTATGACTACGATGATCGCTGATTTTCTCATTTTAATTTTCTCATTTTAATTTTGTTTCTTTTTTACGATTACTTACGCTGCAAAGTTACCGCGTCATAAGGCATCACGGCGAAAATAATCATTACTCAATTATTGGGAATTATTACTAAAT
The DNA here is from genome assembly GCA_003762615.1 of Muribaculaceae bacterium Isolate-037 (Harlan). Classification (GTDB taxonomy): domain Bacteria; phylum Bacteroidota; class Bacteroidia; order Bacteroidales; family Muribaculaceae; genus Lepagella; species Lepagella muris. The sequence goes on along the minus strand of RIAZ01000038.1, from coordinate 6,971 downwards.
TATTACTCCCGTGAAAATAGTGATCGCAATCAAATGGTTATCCGGGACATTCTGACTAACTTTGCGTCATGGAAAAGAGAATAAAGACCCTATACATACTCTCGATAATCGCTATCCTTACATTTCTCGGAATGCAGGGCTATTGGCTATATATACGTTATGAATATTCGCTCCGGGAATATGAGATGGAAACACAGGTTGTGATAGAGAGTCTGTTGGTGGAATATGATAAGCTGCGCTTAAAGTTTAATCCGGAACCTGAGTCTATAACGAGAAGGATGACTGAAAACAATCTCAACACAGACATGGATTCTCTTGGTAATAATAGTCGGAGAGCTACAGTCACGACACGCGTTTTCAATGCCAGTAAGCTTTTGGGTATAACGGAAATAAGGAAACTCACGGAAGAGGAGATGGAGCGTCTCAGCAAACTGGTGGAGGATAGCCTGGCTGCCATAGATTCCCGGACTGCCACCTTTGATGCCACCAGTGCCCCGACAGACGGCGCAGCATGGACTGCAATGAATAAGTTTGAGTTGGATATGCGTTCTCCGTTTGCGACGGAAGGTATCGACTCATTGTTGCGCAGAGAGAGGATTGATGCTGAAATTTCGCTTGTCGTGACCGACAGCATGATGTGGAAGCCGGTGCTGATGCCCCACACTTCGGTGATTAACCCGCATTTTACAATGATACATCCTTATTCAGAACTTGAAAGGAAAGCTGTGGTGATTGATTGCAGGATCCCATCATCGGATGTATTGGAAAAGATGGGGTGGACGCTTGCATTGGCATTTGCGCTCTCGGCATTTCTTATCGCATGTCTTGTATGGCAGATAAAGACTATCGTCAGGCTGACTCGTCTTGACAAGATGCGGAGTATGTTTGTCACTACAATGATTCATGAATTGAAACGTCCTATCTCGACGCTTAAGATGTGCGTCTCGGGGATAGAGAGTGATAAGCTCATGGAAGACGTGTCGTTCCGTAAAGAGGTGTCTGCGGAGATGAGGGGTGGTCTTGACAGTCTTTCCTCCTATTTCTCCCGGCTGCGCGACATCACGTTTAATAATGTTGACCAGATACCTCTCAACGTGGAATCGTTCAATCTTCATGAGCTTGTTGACTCGGTAATCACGTCGATACCTGTCACTGCCGTGAAACGCGTGAATTTTGTTAATGATGTCCCTAAAGGAATGGAGATCTCCGCCGATAGGTCGCATCTGTCGAATATGCTGACGAATCTGATTGAGAATGCCGTGAAATATTCCGGGGATGAGGTGTCGGTAAGAATCAGTGGGGAGTCTGTCGATGGAGGGGTGAGGATAGATGTTGCTGATAATGGGAATGGAATCTCATCTGCCGACAAGGGCAGGATTTTCAACCGTTTCTATCGGGGGAAGGCATTCTCTACGGATATTCCGGGGATGGGGCTCGGTCTTACCTACGTTAAGCTCCTTGTTGATGCCCATTGCGGTGATATATCAGTAGAGAGCAGGGAAGGGGAGGGTTCTATATTTACAATAAAATTGCCGCAATGAAAAGGATACTTCTTGTAGATGATGATTTTAAGAATTCGATGTGGCTCATGCGTTTCATTGAGGCAGAAGGGTATGAGGTGACATACGCGTCTGATGGGGAGTCAGGACTGAGGCTTTATAGGGAGATTCATCCGGATCTGATTCTTCTTGACATAAACATGCCGGGAATGAATGGTTTTGAGTTGGCGAAGGTAATCCGAAGCGAGAACAGGCGTGTGCTGATATTCTTTCTGACAGACCGCACGGATAAGGTGGATCGTCTTTATGGCTTCAAATTGAAAGGTAATGACTACGTGCCCAAGCCGTTTTATCCGGAGGAACTGATAGCCAAGATAAATGAGCGTTTTGAGAGCGATCTTACAAATCAGGATATAGAGTATAGATTGGGCGACACGGTTTTCCGTCCTAACCTGTCGTCGATTTCCTATAAGGATGAATCACATTCTTTGTCTGTCAGACAGAATGAGATACTTTCCATTCTGGCGGAAAATCTTGGGAAAGTGGTTGACCGTGAAGCTATCCTGAATGCGGTGTGGGGCGATTCAAGTTATGCCAACTCCCTCGCGCTTAACGTGCAGATCACTTATCTGCGTAAGTTGCTCGACGACCCTTCGGTAAAGATCATCTCTCTGAAAAAGAAGGGCTACATCCTCAGCGTCGGGTAACCCTTACATTCCAAGCATGGCAGCAGGGGCTATGCCAAGAACTGTGCATATCGCACGTGCTATCCTCAGATTCGGTTCGGACCGACCGGAGATATAGTCGCTGACTCGAGAAGGGCTTACTCCAATTTCGGATGCAAGTTGTTTCTGAGTCATGCCCTTTTCCTCAATTGAAAGGCAGATGAGGTCTCCTATCGTGGGTTTAGAAATGGGGTAATGCAACTTTTCGTATTCCTCAACCACATCAGAAACTATGGTAAGTTCAAGCGCATTTCTATCGTTAGCAGGGGTCTCGTCAGTCACCAACGGCAACAGTTCCTCGATGCGGTTTAGTGCATATTCATATTGCTGTTTTGAGATTTCCATATCATTATTCTTAAATGGTTGAACAATCTATTTTGTCGTATTCAGCATGAGTCCCAATAAAGCGGATGAATATTCTTACGATTGTGAATTTAATTACTACTAAAACGGGCAAGCCTTATTTGCTCACCCATCAACTTCATTTTCTGTTCCAATTTGCGTGGAAGTTTTGTTCCCATAGTGCTTTTTGCCATACGATTTTATGTTTGAGGTAAGAGTTGCGAAATGCAATATAAGTAAAGAGATGCCATGTAATTACTCATGCTTACATATAATAATGCAAAATTAGTAAAAATATTTATTATATGATATGTTGTGTGTAAATTATTCGTTGTCTATATCAGATTCCTTTTAGATTTATTGACTTCGTGGCATATTGTGTGGATCGGTATTTTGTGGTATGCGTGGGTATATCCGGAAGCAGATAAACTTTCATTGGTATTGTTTTGTTAAAATTGATGAAGTCAGGGTTTGTGAAGTATGCCTTACGAATATTGCAACTTTACTGACCGGATCTTTTTAATAATTTAAGTTTCGTAAGTTTTCCAACTTACTTCACTTAAATGGTTTAAGGTTTAATGTTTATGGTTTATGATCATTAAATTTTGTATAATGAAAAGATTCGTGGATTTTTGTGAATCTTAAACCTTAAACCTTAAACCTTAAACCTTAAACTATAAACTTTAAACTTAAACCACTGAAGTGTAGCTTGCGAAACTTCAGTTAATAATAAAACTAATGGAGATATATTGATTATGGATACAAAAGAACAAGATAAGAGATTGCAGACATCTGCCGAGAACGAAGACTTTGACTTCACTTCGCTGCAGGGCCTTTCATGCGGTCCGGAAGGCTGCTCTCTTCCCGAAGATTTCTATACCAGAAAACATAAAGAGAATGAAGATGATAAAGATTGAACATTGGAGCGACTATCGCTGTCCATTCTGCTACATTGCAGACGCCGAATTTGAAGATATGATGAAGACTCTCGGCGACACATCCGATATAGTCCTAATCAACAAGGCTTTTGAACTTGATCCGGAAGCTCCCAAAAAGGTGGATTATTCTACTGCCGACGTATTCTCAAAAAAATATGGCATGAGCTATGATGCCGCAGTAAGGAAGCTTGGTATGATTGATGCCTACGGACGCAAGGTCGGGATAGCCGGCTATAATTATTCCGGTGCTCAGCCTGTAAACTCGTTTGATGCCCACCGTCTTACAAAGTATGCCGAAGCAGAGGGTGTTAAGGGGATGTATGATCGTCTGATGAAGGCTTATTTCGTTGATAATGTGAATATCGCTGACTTTGATACTCTTGTGGGTATTGCCGTGGAGATGGGGCTTGACAAGGAGGAAACGGAGAGGATGCTTCGTTCCGACCGATATGCCGATGATGTGCGCCGCGATGAATATGAGGCATATCAGGCGCATGTCGCAAGCGTGCCAACCTATCTTTTTGAGGATGGACGCCGATTTGCGGGCGCGGGTCAGGCAGGACAAATTAAGGAAGTGATTCTTGAATTGAGAAATAAAAACCACGCTTATTAAGACTGCAAACCTGCCGCATCGTCATTATTTCCAGGCATTCATAGGCGGTAATTTCCAATTGGGCGTATGGCAACCGAAGGTCAATGCCGGAATGATGAAGCAGTGGCTTACTCTTTCCGTTAATGGTGAGCCAACACGGATGAATACTCCCATATTCATGTTGCAATGGCAGAATGCAATCCATCTGCCGCTTGATATCTGGCTGAACGTGGACGCACAGTTTATGACGCGCGGATGGGACAATAATACTTGGATGTCAAACACCCCTTGGTATGTCAATGCAAAGTTATACAAAGGTTTTTTTAAGGACGCTTTCAGCGTCACGCTTGAAGCAAAAGATCTTTTTGACTCTGCAAAGAGGGATTTCAATCTGTATAGCGATGCAGTGCAGATCATGCAGAAGAATTATTCTCCCGGTCGCTCGGTTATGCTCACTTTGCAATACCGTTTCAACGCCACACGTGACCGCTATCGAGGCACTGGCGCCGGCAACACCGAAAAATCACGCTTCTAACAACTTCATCTACCCTTACCCCTGAATCAATTTTTACGATGCAAGGGTAAGGGGCAATCTTTTTATGGGATAAACAATATAAATGCAACGATAAAGTTGCATTTATAGATAAAAGATATTACCTTTGCAATATGATAACAAAAGAAGATGTTGAAAAATTCCTTGCAGATTTCAGTGTGAAGATTAAGATTTTTGGAATTCGCTTTCGTGATGATAGAGCCAAGAACCAAAATTCCCTATTCGAATTGGGAATTACTCCGAATGAAAGGCTTAATGTCATCATGCAACTGAATTGCTATGATTATTCAGAGGGACCGATTGTTGATATGCTGAATAATCAGGGGGAAATGTGGGTGTTTGGTAAAGATGTGAAAGGAAACGAAGTTTATATTAAAATCACAATGGGTAAGCCTAATGCCCATACGATTTGTATTTCATTCCATAAAGCGGAGCATCCGATGTCGTATCCTTTAAAAAATAGAGAAGATGGAAAATAATGGTTTGTCACAAGGTGAAAGATTCTTTCAAGAAATAAGAACAGCTACATTCCGCAAGGAGGAGTACCAATATATTCACACCGGAATTATAGATGAAACCGGTGATACATGGACTACGACCGAACTTGATGAGGCTAATGTATTTCAGGTATATAATCAGTACAGGACAAGACATGGCATTCCTTTTCCGGATGAGATTGCCGGCTTGAGAAAGCATTATGGATTATCATCGGCAAAAATGTCTCAGATTCTTGGATTTGGAATCAATCAATACAGAATGTATGAGGATGGGGAAGTGCCAAGTATCTCTAATGCCCATACTATTATTGCTGCCAAAGAAAAAGTGATTTTTATGGCTTTTGTTGAGGCGTCAAAGGCAGATCTGACTGAATCTGAATATATTCGTATTAAGAATAAGGTTGAAAGTGCGGATGGTGATTTTGTGCTACACGGTCGTCCATCTGAACTTACCGGCTATAGATCTTTATCCTACGTCAAAATTGAGTCGATTGTGCAAAAGATTGTGCAGTCGATGGGTGCAACGTTCGTCACTAAAATGAACAAACTTATGTTCTATATCGATTTCATCAGTTATAAGAGACACGGTTATGGTATAACCGGATTGTCGTATCGTGCGTTGCAATTCGGTCCTGTTCCGGTGGATTGGGCAAAAATATACAGTTCTCTTCCATGCGTGGAGATGGAAGAATTTGTGTATACCAGCGGTCAGAGCGGTATTCAATTGAAGTCATCAGCAGATTGTAAAGAAAATGACCTTGATGACCGAGAGTCTTCCATTGTGGAGTATGTATGTGGTTTGTTCAAAGATATGAATGCCGGGGAAATTTCAAAAATAAGCCACAGCGAAAAGGCATGGTTGGATAATCAGGCATCACATGCTGAAATTTCTTATCAGAATGCTTTTTCTTTAAACTTTTAATAATAAGTAATTTAAAATATGATATGCGCTGAGACTGAACGTTTGATTTTGAGATCGTGGAAGCCGGAAGACCTGTCGGCATTTTTTGATATGAACCGGGATAAGGTTGTGATGAGGTATTTCCCGATGCTGTTGAACTATTCGCAGACGGAAGCATTCTATAACCGTATTCAGAGTGAGTTTGATAGAAAAGGGTGGGGGCTTTATGCCGTCGAACTGAAATCGACCGGAGCTTTCATTGGTTATGTCGGACTGCATGAAATCGGTTTTGATGCAGATTTTGCGTTAGGCAGTGTTGAGATCGGTTGGCGGTTGGCTGCTGATTACCATAATCAGGGATATGCCACAGAGGCTGCTCTGAAGGTATTGGAATTGGCAAGAGAGCATGGACTGACCACAATATATTCATTCACTGCCGTGGTCAACAAACCGTCAGAACGGGTGATGCAGAAAATCGGGATGAGCAAGACAGGGGAGTTTGACCATCCAAATCTTGCAGAGGGCTCCCCGCTTCGTCGTCACGTCCTCTATCGGATGGAATTCAGACCGGAAAAAGTCTGATTCTAAACTCTATTGGCTATGAGAAAGTTTAACACATGGATATGGCATATCAAGCCGAAGTATTGGCGAAAACGGACTGGGGTAGTATCTTCACTGTTTGCGATAATATCATTATGTCTGTTTGTATCATGTGGAGATGGTTCCGATAATGTGAAAAGAGATCTATCGGAGGCAAAGACTATTGCTTACAGTGGTGATTATGACGGCGCTTAAGTACATGACAAAAATTTGAAAACATCGAATTTTGGGGTATAAGTCGGACGCATAAGTATGGTCGAAATCTCTTCCAATCCATATTTGACAAGCGACTTTGCCTTTCTTCCATGTTTCAGAATCCTTATC
>RIAZ01000037.1 GCA_003762615.1 Muribaculaceae bacterium Isolate-037 (Harlan) | reverse complement strand
TTAATGAATTATCCAAATTTTCAATGTACTATTTCGTCTCTGAAAACAAGAATTTCCAGCACGTGATTTTTATGTAAAATCCGGTGTTCTGGATGCCGTTTTTCGGAACGTCAAACTGAACACCCTATTTAATAGTGAAATATCACAGTCTTTGTTCTAATGTTAGAGCAATCAGTTCTCTGACATCAACCTCAAAAGTCTTTGTGACATCAACTAATGTTTCCAATGACAGTTGAGCAGAGTTAGTACACCATTAGACACTGTAGCAAGGTCTTTATGGAATTGTTCTACCAACCATTTACTGATCCATTTTCTCTCAACTAATACAACTTTAAGTCTGTTTATATCTACCTTCGTTTTTATATAAACATCTCCAAGTTGCAAAATTAACATTTATTTTTGATTATCAATGTCTGATTATCGATTTTAATATTGAAAAATATGTTATTATTTGTGTTTTAAATAAAGTATTTCGGCTATTACTGCAAGATAAATGGCATTATCACAGCCAATCAGTTGTTCTTGTTGATGAGATTGACGATTACTTTGACCATCGTATCTTTTTACTCGGTGCGGCTTTCGGCTATCATCAGAGTAAGAGCGACAAGTGTATTATCAGCGATACGCTTTGTGCCATCTTCATTGTAGAGTATGCTATTTCCGTTTAGGAACCATAAGAAGAGTGTGGCGGCAATACGTTTGTTGCCATCACTGAATGAGTGATTCTTAGTTACAAGAACAGTAGCATGGCTGCCTTTTCCTCAACGGATGGATATAAATCAATACCTCCGAAAGTCTGATAGATTTGCCCGATTGAACTTTTGAAGGAGTCATCTTTCTCATTGCCGAACAGATTGCTACCACCAAATTTCTCATGAAGTTCACGAATGACTTCCATAGCGTTTTCGTAAGTAGCATGAAATTCTTCTTTTTTCGTTGTATTCTCTATCTTCAGTTCCTGATAATCATATCAGTCAAGTGTATCAAGCGCGTATGTGTAATCAACCACAACATTAAGCAGGGACCGACTATCCTCCGTTAGTTTCTCCTGATTTTGGATTGTGCGACCGAGAACTTTCACCAACTGGCTTAACTCGTCATATTTCTGCGCAGCAATTCGTTCATTAACGGCGTATCCTTGTAGCAGATATTGCTTCAATATCTTGTTTGCCCAAATACGGAATTGGATGCCACGCTTTGACTTTACACGATAGCCTACTGAAATGATTACATCAAGATTATAAAGAGTGGTAACGTATTGTTGATCACCATCAACACCCACATGTGCAAAATTTGCACATGTGGTCTCTCAGTACCCAATCTACACTGTCATAAATATTCCCATATTGAGTATTTCCCGGAATTTGAATAGCCCCGCTTAGGTGGTTTTGCTCACCTCATTTATGACGTGAGCAAATTACAACTTAAACTCTTTCAATCGCTTACCCTTACTTAAAAAATAAGATGGAGGAATACACGATGAGCCGAAGACTATCGTCTACTATGGTTGCACGCGATGAACTTGCACTGCCTGACAAAAAGATTCTGCGTCAAAAAATGCGTGAAGTTTACATTAAATCTCAAAGTCGTAAGCAAATGTAGATAATCTCAGGATTTTTATCTACATTTGCATTGTAAAAAAGTTTAAGATTTATTGTTTATGGTTTATTGTCATTAAATTTTGTATAATCAAAAGATTCGTAGATTTCCGTGAATTTTAAACCTTAAGCTATAAGATATAAACCACTGAAGTGCAGCTTGCTAAACTTCAGTAATAAGGCAGCATGATGAAAGAGTTGGACAAGAAGCTGGTTGATACAATCAACAGATATAAGGATTCAGGTATAGAGCAACAGGTGGATTATGAGAAATTCTACCTATATTCTCTTATTACCCATTCCACGGCTATTGAAGGTTCTACGGTTACAGAGGTGGAGAATCAATTGCTGTTCGATGAGGGTATCGCTGCAAAAGGTAGAAGTATGAATGAGCAGATGATGAATATCGATCTGAAAGACGCATATCTCTATGGCTTTGACTGGGCAAAAAGCAATCAACCCTACTCTGTTGATTTATTATGCCGACTGTCTGCCAAGGTAATGCGCCGCACCGGATCGGAATATTCTACATTAGGCGGCACCTTCGACTCTTCTAAAGGGGACCTTCGTCGTTGCAATGTGAGTGCCGGTATCGGAGGGACAAGCTACTTGGCTTTTTCAAAAGTACCTAAGGCAACGGCAGATTTCTGCACATGGCTGAACCAGGAATTGGCTGCAATTGATAAAAACGATGTTGCAGCGTGCTATCGGTTGAGTTTTGAAGCGCACTTCCGGTTGGTGACAATTCATCCATGGGTGGATGGTAACGGACGCACCACTCGCCTGCTAATGAATATCTTGCAACTACAATTAGGACTCATCCCATCAATCGTCACCAAAGAGGATAAGGGGGAATACATTCAAGCCCTGATTGATAGTAGGGAGAAAGAGGATAGCTCAATCATTCAGGACATTATGCTATCGCAGCACATAGCAAATCTGGAAAAACGAATCTTACAGTATCATAAATCTATAGGCGATTCCTAAAATAATTTCGGATTATTTACATTTATAAGCGGTTAATGTAAGTAATTCCAAGTTTTTTATTTACTTTTGCAGACCGCATAACAAATCCTCTTTCAGCATGGCATACTTCCGAAATATCAAAGAACTCACCCGCACTCTCTACCAAGGGCAGAAGTTGCTTTTCGATATGTTTCAGAAAAGGAAGACCATATCCGTAAAGTATGACGATGCTGTGGAGACTCTTGAGGGGAAGGAGGACTCCCTGAAAAGGATGATTAAATTCGGAGTCATCATTCAGTCGGGCAACAATCTTGAACTTGACGGCACATATCAGGAGTTTTTCGAGAAAATACTTGCCGTCAACGAGGAGATAAGTATTGCATCCGTAAAGGAAAATATCGACTCCCTGAAACTCAATATAGCGTCGTATCTTGCTGCCGACAGTATGAGACAACCCCAGTTTCTGCGTCAGATAAGGCATATATTCAGCAAAATAAATCAGAACACGCGTCGCAACGTGCTTGATCTGAAACGAAACGTAGAACATACCTACAAGCAGGAACCGAATTTCAAGATAAAAGAATTGCGTCTCAAAGCCTTTGATGAGAAAGCCACCGCCATAAAGGAACTTATAACCAAGACTGAAACTCTGATAGATGATGAGGCAATCTTTTTCTCAACCGTACAAGACATCGGTCTGAAAGAGACCATTGCCGAGGTGAAAAACGGATTGAAGGAATCCGCACATGGATTAATCTCAATAAAGTCGCTCATCATTGACTATCTTAACCGGATACAATACCAAAGCCGCATTGTCAAGAAAGTCCGCAAATTAAAATATCTGCGCGATCAGCTCCTTATCAATGAGGGCACCGATATCAAGAACGTGATTGAAAACGAGAATGCAGTGTGGCTTGAACCACGCACCACATTCTCCACCAAGGTCTCCATCGATTTCCTTCGCAATGAGGATGGTGCACTGGAATTGCTGGCAAACGTCAGACGTAAACTGAATAAATCCACCGCCATAAAGAACCGATGCGCTTCCACCATTGATCCCCAATATCTTGAAGAGCAGAAAGAGACCACACGCGCATTCGACCATAGATCGCTTGCCGAGGCATTCTCTGCTCAAAGCGATGATCTTTTCTCCTTTATCTGGAACTATCGGTTTGCTGCCGAAGTCAATGAGGAGGAACGACTCGTTCTTTTCCTTCAGCTCGCATCTCAATTCTATGAATCGCTGAGGTTCACCGATACATTTGCAGAGAAAGGGAATTATGAATATCCATTGATTTACCCATTATGAGACATACCAAAGAAATATTCCAGCGACTATCACGCGGACAATTTATCTCAAGCAACAGTGTTGACCGGGATATACAGGTGCTATATAACGACATTGAAGAGAACCGACAGGAATACTATGACTATTTCAGCCAGATTGATTTCAAACTGATGGGGGGAGATGGCTATTTCTATTTCAGCCGTGATGAGGCAAGGCAGATTATTGAGAACAAGCTCCAGTCCTTGTTCAAATGGATAGATTATCTTGATTTCCTGAAGACATACGACACCACTTTCTGCAGCGGCACTCAGTTCCGTATCTCTCAGATAGAGGGGAGAATGGCGTCGGATCTGGAGCTGCGCGACAAACTTGCAAACCTGAACCTTGAGATTGCTGCAAACCATGACAAGATCCGGAAGATTGCCGACGATATGGTGGCAATCGGGTTTGCCGAACTGATAAATGCCGAGGAAGAGGAGTTTCAAGTGACGTCTGCTTTCGGATATATCGAACAGATAATATTATGCATCAACATCAACGAAGATATTGAAGATGAGATACCTGAATAGAATAATTTTTATCAACAGCGCACACGTACCTTACGCAGAAGTATCCCTTGACGGCAACGTGCATTTCATCGGCACACAAGGCGTAGGCAAATCTACCCTTCTCCGCTCAATACTTTTCTTCTATAATGCCGACAAGAGCCGACTTGGCATACGCACCCAAGACAAGCAGCAGGGTTATGATGATTTCTATCTCCCCTACTCCAATTCCTATATCATATATGAGGTGGTGCGCGAAAACGGTATCTTTTTCATAATGTCGTTCCGTTCGCAAGGACGGACAGCATTCCGCATAGTAGACTGTAAATATGACCGCAGCCAATTCATCGATGAAGCCGGCATGGCACGTGAGTGGGGAAAAATCAACGAGGCAATCGGTCAGAATATATTCAAGAGCAGGATTCTGCGCCATTATGAGGAGTTTCGCGATATCATCTATGGCAATCGCCAGAACGTAGATCCTAATCTGCGCCGATTCTGTATCATGGAGAGCGACCGCTATCAGAATATCGTGCGAGCCATAACCAATATTTTCCTTAACCAGTCATTGGAATCAAGGGTAATCAAGGATACCATAATCGATTCTCTCGACTTCTCAAATGACAATGTTGACCTCGCATCCTACAGGGAACATATCAATGAATTCCGCAACCGATATGACGATATCTGGAAATGGTATAAGAGGGAGAAAAACGGATCCGTGAAGGTGCGTGTGGATGCCGATAAAGTGATCGACTCTCACATTAAATACGAGGCATTGTGCAGTGAAATCAACGAACTGTGCGGACAACTCATGTATGCCCTCGAACGCGATGAAAAATCCTTACCGGAAATGATTGAACTGGAAACAAAACTTTCCAATGATCTCACCCGACAAAGACGTCTTATCAGCGAGGAAGCCGGAAAATACAGTAATGAACGCGACAAACTGAAACAGACGGAAGGTATACTGAACGATTTTCTGAAACGCGTTAAAGATAAAATTCAATACTACCAAAACATCCGAATATCGGATATTGTATCTCGCATAAATCGTGAGGGGGAACTGAATATACAGAAAGGGAACCTTGAGAAGCAACTTGAACTCCTGACGAACAAGAACCTTGATGTCACGACCCGTTATAAAGCCCTGCTCCAGACGGAAAAGAACAAACTTTCGGAATCATTGAATGAGATTGAAAGCCATTTCAATAAGGAGAAGGAGATACTTTCCGAAGAGAAAAATCAACTTATTGATGCTTACAATAAGACTCTCGAATCTATACGCAATCAATATGAGGAAGAGAAAAAGAGCATAGCCGAGGATTTACGTCTTGCCGAAAACGAACGCAATGATCTAAAAATACGCAAGATTCAAATCATCAACACCAATCCCTATAGTAAGGAGATGACGGAGATTAACGGCAAGATTTCCGAATACTCTTCACGTGAGAAGGAGTTGACTGATAAGCTATCCCGGACGCGCAGCGAAATCGACCGCAGTATGCATAAGGATGAAATTGCAGAAAAGGATCTGACCGCAGTGTGTGAGAAAGATGTAGCTAAAATTGATAACCAGATTGCCCTTCTCAATACTGAACTTGAAAAAAATAACGATCTGCTGAAACGTTATGACGGCTCGTTGATGGAATGGCTTTGTGAAAACAGACCCGATTGGGAAGAGAATATAGGGCTACTTCTTGATGAGCGGACAGTGCTATACAATACCAATCTCAACCCACAAATGGGAGATGATTCCGACTCTATCTACGGAATACGTCTTAATACTGCCAATATTGAGCGCGATGTGCGAAGCCCACGGGAGCTGAAGAATCGTATGGACTCTCTTGAACGGAATATCTCTGAACTTCAGAATCAAATTATATGTCGTAAGGAAAAATTGCGTTCTGATATCAATGATATTCTTGGCAAATCAAAGAAATTCCGGAAGTCCTTACAGGAAGATGAACTGACAATAAACACAGAATTATCCTCCATACCCGCACGCATGACTCGCCTTAAAAAGGAGTTGTCGGAATTGGATGACAAACTTAAAAAATGGCAGAAAGCGCAACTGGATGAAATAGACTCAGCCCTGTCAGAGGTATTGAAAAGGATTGACGGAATCAAATCGCGTCAACAACAGGCAGACGCAAAATACAGGAAGGATAAGAAGACATGCGAGGATAATCTGCGTAAACAGAGAGATGATATTGCAAAGAGAACTAATCTTCTGAAAGCGGAGATCGAAAAAGAGAAGAACCTCAAAACGGAGGAGTCAGAAAAGGAATTGTGCATAATCACTGCCCGTATGGATGCAGAACTGAAAGGTGCCGGAGTAAATCTCCAACAGCTTGATGAACTACGCAGGCAGCTATCCAAAATCTCTGATGAACTCGTCTACATAGAACGCAATAAACAGACTTACTTCGAATGGCTAAAAGACAAGAAGGAATTCTTGGATCAGGAGGATGAGAAACGTTCGGAACTTAAAGCGACACGTAAGAAATTAGACGACCTGAAGAGAAAATACGATGATAGGAAACTGCGTCTCGACTCTGAGCTGCATCGTCTGGATTCTGAATTGAAAAAAACATGCGAAGACCGTTCAAGACGAGAAACGGCAATTTCAAAAGTAAAAGGTTTTCTATCATCGGAATCACGACCGAAAAATTTCGATTCCATCCTACCGTTTGAGACTGTCAAGTCGCTATCCGATATTTTTGAGAGTCTGCGCGACAGACTGATGAACTATCAGCGGTGTGAGGAGAGTTTCCGTAAAACGGTCAACGACTTCAAGGGTAACTTCTCATCAGTCAATACACTCGGTTTTGAATTTGACATATCATCTATCGCAGATTATCGGAATTTTGCTGTGAAGCTAAGTGATTTCATCAGCAACAATATGATTGAGATCATGCGGACACGCACCAACGAAATGTATGCTGACATAATTCAACGAATCTCACGCGAGGTCAGCGACCTGATTCAGCATGGTGCCGACATTCGGAAGACCATCAACGACATCAACAAGGATTTCCGCGACAATAACTTCGCCGGAGTGATAAAGGAGATTGAACTCAGGGCTGTGGAGAGCAACGACCGCATAATGCAGCAACTGCTAATCATCAAGAGCTTTGATGACAACCACGGTCAAGACCTTGGCGAACTCAATCTCTTTTCCGACATTGAAAACAGGGATAAGACAAACGAGCGTGCTGCAAAGATGCTCATGACTCTCGGCGACCTTATGGATGCTGAAAGTAAACGTGAGAGGGTGACGCTTGCCGACACGTTCAAACTGGAATTTAAGGTGAAACAGAATGACCAGGATACAAACTGGGTGGAAAAGCTCACAAATGTCGGTTCTGACGGCACGGATATTCTTGTGAAAGCGATTGTCAACATCATGCTCATCAACGTATTCAAGCGTAAGGCTTCATCCCGCTTCGGGGATTTCACTCTCCATTGCATGATGGATGAAATCGGCAAACTTCATCCCAACAATGTAGCCGGGATACTTGCCTTTGCAAACGCACGCAACATCCGGCTGATCAATAGTTCGCCCACTACATACAATGCCTCAGCCTACCGCTATACCTACTCCCTTAGCAAGGATGCCAAAAGCAACACCATCGTAAAATCTCTTCTTACTATAAGATGAAATATTCGGCATCCTCATTAAGACTCCTCATAGCTCTTGCAAACGGAGAGACCATCGCCGACAGCCGATTGAAGGGCGACTTATTCAACCGGTTGAAAGAGGAGAAACTTCTGGTTGCCATGACCCGTGGCAGCCGGAAGAGTTGGCGCGTTCAAGATGCTACGGCTCTGATGTCGTATCTGAATAGCGTCTATGGCATACGCAATCCGGAGGAATTGCTACGTTTGGCGGAATCCGGCGATACCAGCCGTGCTGAACAAGTGCACACCATCGGTGATTCAAAATTCAAATCCACACGCAGTTTCAAAGGGTTTATGGTCAGCTGCTATCAGCCGATAGAAGTCACCCTCAACAGTAAACCATTTACACTTCATCCGCAAGAGGGCACATTCACTTTCATATATGACTTCGACGGCTTCGCTATCCCGGAGGATGTAATGGTCGTTGGAATTGAGAATCCCGAAAATTTCCGTTGGATTTCACGACAGAAGGTTTTCTTTAAAGAAAACCTTTCATCATCCTCTCCCCTCCTGTTTGTAAGCCGTTATCCGCAGACTCAACATGGCGATTTGATAAGATGGCTTAAAGCAATTCCCAACAGATACGTCCATTTTGGCGACCTTGACCTTGCCGGTATAAGGATATACCTCACCGAATATTTCTGCCATTTGGGAGAACGCTCATCATTTCTTATCCCCTCAGATTTTGACCAACGGATTGCATCCGGATCTCCCGACCGCTATAACGACCAATTGCAATTCGCATCAACACCTCTTACCGATACGCGCCTTCAACCCCTTATCAACTCAATCCACCGCCACCATCGCGGCTACGATCAGGAAGGATTTATCCCGTAATCTACCGCATGGGGTTATATACAGACAACAACCAATATTCTATAAAAAAGCAAGACGAGCCCAATCTAAGAGACTGGACTCGGTTTCATCTTGTTTATAGTGCAGTTGGCAGCATCTGGACCATCCAAATACACTTTTTTCGTTTTGCAAAGTTAATCAGATTTTTCTATTCTAACAAATTACTTTACAAATCTTTTCAATTTCAACTCTACATATCAGAAATTTGTTGTATATTTGTAATCAAATATAAATTAAGTAACAATATGGCAAGACCAATAAAAGAGACACCGGTTCTAAGAGGTAAAGACGCTGAGAATTTTGCCCGTAGGATAGCGAATCCATCTCCTGTCAGCAATTCCGAAAAAGAAGCTGCCAGAAAAGCGTATGAAGCGTTCAAAGCTATCAGTACATTCCCAATGTAACTAAAGATTATTGCTTTTGAATAAAATCTTTCTAATCTTTTGAATCTATATGTGGAAATTATAATTTCTCTGTGCTCTCTGCGTGCTTTGCGGTTGATAACTTAGCAGCGGTGGGGAGGCGCATGTAGAGGGGCATCACGAGCACCAGCACGAGCAGGGAGAAGGTCAGTCCGGAGATTGTGCCGACAGCAAACGAATACCAGAACTTCTCTTCCGGTCCGTCGAGCAGGAAGGGTATAAGTCCGGCTACCGTCGAGACTACCGTAAGTATTACCGCCACTATCTTCCGGCTGAACGCCTTCACATATATATCCACCCCTCTCCTTCCAGTATACAGTCGCGTCAGACGGTCATACTCATTCAAGATATATATCGCCGCATTCACCGTGATGCCACACAGAAGCACCAACGATGCAAACCCACCCGTGCCGAACGGTATCCCCGTAAACCGGAACGTAAGGAATACTCCGATAAACGACACCGGTATCAGCAATATGATGACAAACGGACGCGTCCACGACTCAAACAATATGCCGCATAGCATATAGATGATCAGCACCACCACTATCAGCAACCAATACTGCTCACCCGTATCCTGATACCATCCGTAGGTAGCCACCTCACAACTGAAACCCACCGGAAGCGTCCGACTGAACGTGTCAACAACCCCCTCTATATACTTCGACGTATAAGTATATGACCCGATGACATTAAACGCCACGTTAAGCACATACTGCTGGTCGCGCTTCTCTATTACATTCTTCGCCTCACGCCGCCCGATCATCACGAAATCACCGACACGATAATCAGCCGAGTCAATACGTATGTAGGAATTACCGAGCGACCAGAGATCAAACGTCTCCCGACTCTCCGGACGCAACATCACATCCGTGACAGTCACACCATCATCAATCACCCCCACCCGGCGCGTGGAGAGAAGATCACCGAGTGCCGAATGTAGCTTCTGAGCCGGTATTCCGTATAGAGCCATCTGCTCACGGTCATACTTCACAAACAACTCATCCTCCTGATTCTCATAACCGGGAGTCTGGACCGCGATATCCGCCACCCTCGGATTACGTTGCAGCGTGTCGCATATCGTCTCCGCAATCCTCACAAGCCGCTCATAATTATAACCCTTCACCATTATACGGCTGCTCCTGTAAGAAAGATTCAGCGAATTGCTGAACCCTCGTTCACTCACCCCATACGTAGCCCAATCCGCGCCACCTATATCAATCACGCGACCTATCACCCGATTCTCCAGATTATACGGCAGCGAGGTCTTCAACGCCTCCGGCGTAAACTCCACCTCAACCGTCGCACCCCACGCACCCACATTCGTGGTCCAGCGTTTTATGCCCTCCTGAGTCTTCAGAAACTCATCCAATGCCAGCACCTTCTCATTAAGCTGCGTCGCCGTGCCGCCGAGCGGCATCTGCGCGATGATATGGAGTTTCATCTCCTCCTTCTTCGGTGAATAGGTGTTGGAATCAAGACAATCTGCAAACATACGGAGCGTGCCGCCGAGCCAGACCGTAAGCTCCTTCCTATACGGAAACTCCCAATCCTTCGGAAGAGCAAACAGCGGCAATCCGAAAGCGAATACCAGCAACACCGTCACAAGCCATCTGAACCTTCTCCCCGTCATGATACTCCGAGCATACACCCTTGTCAGCCTCATCGTCAGCCGGCTCCATCTCCTGCCTCCGCTTCCCCTCTTCCGCTTCCTGCCACTCCGCTTCATGAGCGCATCCACCAGCGCAGGCGCGAAGAGATACGCCACAAGCAACGCCACAGTGAGATTCACCATCACGATAAGCGCGAAATCATGAAGGTCATCCTGAATATAATCCGGCATAAAGAATATCAGCACGAGCGAACCGATCGTAGTCAGCAACGCCGCCAATATCGCGAAAAACGCCCCACGGTCGCGGTAACGCCCATAATGATCCACCATCACTATCACCGCATCGATAATCAGACCCAACGACACCGTAATCCCCGCAAGCGAGAAGATATGGAG
Organism: Muribaculaceae bacterium Isolate-037 (Harlan); assembly: GCA_003762615.1. Taxonomy (GTDB): domain Bacteria; phylum Bacteroidota; class Bacteroidia; order Bacteroidales; family Muribaculaceae; genus Lepagella; species Lepagella muris. Next base: position 20,651 of record RIAZ01000037.1, on the reverse strand, counting down.
CCTTATGTCAAGCAGATAATAAGCTATCACCGAAATCAGCAACGCAGCAGCAAGCGTGATACCCACCACAGAGAAATACCTCACGCTCCGGCTCACCGCAAGCACCAACGCCATCAGTATCAGCAGCGACAGTAGCGAACGGCTCACCAGTTTCCCCAACTCCGACCGCTGACGCTCGGCAGAATCGTAGGTAAGCTCCAGACCCACCGGTATGGAGAGCGACCTCTCCACCTCCTCCACCTTACGCTGCACCCTGTCTGACAGCGATATCAGATTAGTGCCCGCCTGTGCCTTCACGTTGACGTAGACCGTGTTCATACCGTTGATACGGTAATAATCATTCGGCTCCTTATACTTATAGGCGCACCGTGCTATATCATTAAGATAGACCGTCTTCCCATTAGGTCCCGACTGTCTTACAGCCAGATGCTCCAGCGGTGTACCCGTGCCGTCGGAATCAAGCCACAACGCCATGCGTCCACCCTCATCATCCACCTCACCGATTATGCCCTTCTCTCCGATATATCCCCTCACAGCCTCGCTTATCTCCGCCGACGTTATGCCATAGCGTGCGAGCATCGCAGGGTCATAGCTCACCTCCAGATACTTCTCCGTACCGCCGTTGACGTCAACCCCCGTCACCTCATCAATTGACGCGAAAGCCGGTTCAAGCCTGTTCTTCACATACTCCCGCAGCACATTCGTGGGCAGGTCATCCACAATGCGGTAGGTCAGCAGAGTGACCGTCTTCTTATCATCGCGGCTCTCATTGACCACCTCACCACCCGTCACCACAGGATACGATGCACCCTCCGGAAGCGTCGATTTCATCTGACGCATAAGCGACGCTATCTCAAACTTCACAGCCGACACGTCAGCCTCCGGTTTAAGCTCCACCTTGACACTCCCCGACCCGAAACGCGACGTGGATTCAGTGCGAGCCACATCCCTCACCGACGACACAAGCCCCTCCACCACCGACGTGACATTCTGCTCCACCACCTTTGCCGGAGCACCCTGCCATGAGAACGTGACCGTCAGCGTCTTCCCCTGCTTCGGTCGCGGATCTATAGCCGTGTCCACCTTGAATATCAGGGCAGCACCGATGAGCATCAGCACCCCCATCACGAATATGGCGCGAAATTGAGAACGCATTTGTTTATTAGATGGAGTCTCAGTCATAAGCAAGTTTATAGAATAAGGGTATTATGAAAAGACTCACGAGAGTGCCGACCGTCATACCGACTATCAGCGTGAACGAAAGCGGAAACTGAAGGTCAGAACCCATGTCACCACGCGTCAGGAATGGTGCCACGGCAAGAATCGTGGTCAGCGACGTCATGATGATAGGTTTCAGACGCTGATGACCAGCCGTGATTATCGCGGCATCAGTCTTCATCCCGCCGCGACGCAGACGGTTGATGGTATCTATCTTCAGAATCGAGTCATTGATGATTATGCCGCACATCACCACCACTCCGATCATCGACATCAGATTGAGCGACTCACCCGCTATCCAGAGCGCGATAAGCACAGCCGCTATATCCACCGCCACCTCACTGAGGATGATGAGCGGCTGAAGCATACTCTCAAACTGCGCCGCGAGTATGAAATAGAGCATCGCGAGAGCCACGGCAAGCACCACCATAAGTTCCCCGATCAGACGGCGGCTATCAAAATACGCACCGGCAAACAGCACCGACAACCCGGAATCCGCCCTGTTGACGCGAGCCTTCACCTCATCCATCACGCTCTCCACAGTCTTGTCGTCGGCATCCACACCCACAGGATAATATGCCCCCGACGAAGAGGCATAGAGATGCTTGTAGTCCTCACCGCGCCGCTCCCTGAGCAGAGTAGATAGCGGCACGTCAACGCCGTCATTCGTGCGTATGCTGTTCTGAAGCATACCATACCTGTCGGCACGCTCCGCACCCACTATCACCGGCACGGAATGTGACCCGTCATTAATCGTATATACACTGTTGCTCCCGGCAAGCTCACGCAGACGCGAATATAGACGGCTGTAGCCTATCCCATAGAGCGATGCCACATCACCCGCCACCTCATACCTCAGATTCTCCTCCGTGGCTACAGGCGAGATCTCCACGTCAGGGAATCGGAAGGCAAGCGAGTCGCAGAAACTGCGGCTACGCACCACGTCGGGGAGTCCCCCCGTGGCAGTCTGAAGCCTTATCTCCAGATCCGGCATATCCGACGAGAAGATCATGTCATACACGTTGCCCGACACGGCATACGACAGCGAGGCAGACGGATAACGCCCGCGCACGAATCCCGAAATACTATCCTTTATCTCCGCAATCCTATCCTCCGAATCAGCCGCGACATACATCACCGACTCCGACGACGAGAGTCCAGGCGTATGCGACAAGATGAAACCCTGGCTCCCTGCCATCGTCGTGGTGGTCTGCGCCATCCCCTTTATCCGGCTCCTGAGCTGCGCCATACGCTCCTCATTCGTATTGAGCGACACACCCTCATTCCAGTCTACCGTCACAAGCATATCCGTATGCGACACGTCGGGCATACGCTCCTTGCGCAGACCCAAGCCACACGCCACACCTACGACCACCAGCACGGCAATCGACAGAGCCACCTTCCACGGATGCGCCAGCGTGGCGGCAAGCACACGGTTGTAGACCCTCTCAACCAACGGCACACTTCCATCCTTCCGATGCTTCATCCTTACCCCCTTCCGCTTGAAAAACACGCGGAAATAGACCGGAATCACGAGCATCGCCACAGCCAACGATGAGAAAAGCGAGATCGTTACCGCCATCGCCTGATCATAAAACAATGCCCCTGCCGTGCCGCTCAGGAATATCAGCGGGATAAACACCGAGCAAGTGGTCAGCACCGACGAGAGCATCGGGGTGAACACCTCCGACGCACCCAGCGCCACAGCATCATCCAGCGGCTTCCCCTCATCGGCAAGACGCGTGATATTGTCAATCACGATTATCGAGTTATCCACCATCATACCCACACCGAGAATCAGACCGGCAAGCGATATGACGTTGATAGAGATACCAGCGAGTTTGAAGCAGAGCATCGTCAGCAGCAGCGACAGCGGTATGCTCACCACGATGAGCAGCGGAATCCTCACGTCGCGAATAAACGCGAAAAGCACAAGACACGCCAGCGCGATACCGAGAGCGAGGTTCCACGAAAGGTTATTGATAGAATATGAAAGCAGACTTGTCTGGTCGCGCGTCAGCACGAACTTCACGCCCGGATTATCCCGACGCACCTCCTCCAACAGACCCTCCACACTCTCTTTAAGATCCTCCATCCGCGCATCATTCTGCTTTATGACGGCAAGCGAGATCGCACGGTTCTCACCATGCCTCACGCTCCCGTTGTCACCCATCTGCCTTTGCGACACGCAGCAGAGATCACCGAGCCGCAGAAGGCGTCCGTCATGACGAAGGGTTATGTTGCGGATATCATCGAGCGTCGACATCTGCGAATCGAAATGCAGGCTGTAGCGGTATGCGCCATCAGCCACGCTGAGAGCCTCCAGACGCAGGTCGGCGGAAGATACCGCCGCGCCTATCTGCTCCGGAGTGATACCCAAAGCCTCCGTCTTCTCCGCATACGGCTCAATGACGATCTCCGGCTTCGTGTCGCCGCTGACATCGACCATGGCAGTCTGTGGCAACTGCTCCACGCGTTTACGCACCACCCCCGTCACGTAGTCAGACAATCGTGCGAAACCCTCCTCACTGTCGTCATCCGAATATACGTCGATATAGAACGCCGGGATATCCGTAGCCCCCGCCTTCACCACCTTCGGACGCTCCATCCCCTCCGGAAGCATACCCATCGCACGGTCAACCTTCTCATTCGCCTCTATAAATAGAAGATCCATGCGGCTCCCCGGCGTGAACTCCATCGTGATGGTCGTGCCGTCGGTCTTCGACTCGCTCCTGATCTCCTTTATTCCGGCTATCTGCATGAGCTGTCCGCGCAACGGAGCCGCCACCCTTGTCTCCACCTCCCTCACCGACGCGCCCGGCATCGGCACGTTGACCGTTATCCTCGGTATGTCGATATCCGGCATGAGCGACACCGGCAGACCGCGAAGACTCAGGATACACACCACCGTCAACGCTATCACGCACATAGTCACCGCCACCGGACGCTTTATCAGTCTCAGAATCATAATCCTCTGTCAGTCTTATCAAAAATCCACCCCTATATCATCGTGCCTTTATCTCCGTGCCGTCGGCAAGGTTCATATTCCCCGACGTCACAACCACGTCCCCCTCATGCAGTTCCGTCTCCTTACGTTCGCACCCCGTTATGGCATGGCTGTCGGTGTTTGACGACACCACATCCACGTAGGTCCAGACCGCCTTACCGTCGCGATAGAGAAACACCACGTTGTAGCCGTCCCTCTCCACCACGGCATCCTTCGGCACCACAAACTGCCCCGACTCCGTGCGCTCCACTATCACCTTCACGTTCATCCCGTCGATCACCCCCTTGTCGCCGGCTATGCGTGCCGTCACCTTCACAAGACCCTTATCCGAAACCGTCGGATTGATAGCCGTGATTCTCCCCTTACGCGTACCCTTATCGCCCGCGAACGGTATCACCATCGCATCATACCCCACCGCCACCGAAGGCAGTTCCGACTCCAGCACGCTGAAATCCACATCGAAAGCCGACTCATCGATAAGGTTGCAGAAATTGTCACACTTCTGATACAGTTTCCCGTCAAGGTCAGCCACCACCCCGGCAAACGGGGCATACAGGCGACAATCGGCAAGATCACTCTCCGCCTGCTTCAGCTGATGACGCGCCGAGAACAGACCCGACGTCACCTCCGCACGCTTCAGAGTCTCCTCCGGCACGCTCCCCTTGTCGTCATAGCCCAAAGTAATCAGTTTGTCGGCAAAATCGATCTCCGCTTTCTCCAGATCACGCTTCGCCTTCTCCAAAGCGCGGATATACTTCTCCTCCTCCGTAACGGCAAGCAGCTCCCCTTTCCCGACGCGTTGCCCGGTCTTTACCCTTACCTCCGTAATCACGTCGGGATGCCTTGTGGCAAGGCGGCTCTTCACCCCGGCACGCAACACGCCGTTGCACACCGTCTGATGTCGGAAATCGCGTCGCGACAGCCTCATTGTGTCGACAAAATTCTCAGTCAGCGTGGCGTTGCTGCGTGGAGAGTTCTCCCCCTTCGTCTCCTCCTTCGCAGGCTTGCAGCCCATAAGGCAGAGCAGCAGCAATGGTATCATGTAAGGTCTCATAATCTATGGTTGATGGGTGATGGTTGATGGTTGATGGTTGATAGTTGATGGTTTATGGGTGATGGATGATGAGAATCTACGAATCTTTTCATTATTAAATATTTAATGACAATAAACTTTAAACCTTAAACTTTAAACTTTAAACCATTTAAGTTTTATTTTTGCAGTTCGTAGATATATCCGTCGGAAAGATCCGTCCCGGTGCGGTAGTCATGCAGCGTGATCTTCTGGATATTGTAGTAGCTTGTCCAGAACGAAGAGAGTTGGCTGATATACTGCGCACGCGAATTGTCAAGTTCCTGCTGGGCGGTGTTCAGTTCCGTGACCGTCACGCCCCCCGACTCAAACCGCCGGTAGGTGAGCTGATACCTCTCCTCCGCAATCTCAAGCATACGCCGAGAGTCGGTAAACTGGCTACTCTGGGTGTTGAAAGTCTCCACCTGACTGCGCACCTGCTGGCGAAACTCCATGTCGGCAATCTCCTGCTCCGTCTTCACCACGTCGAGGTTAGCCTCCGCAATCTTCACACGCCCCTTGCTCACTCCCCAGTCGAAAAGCGGCAGCGACAGCGTTAGCCCCACAATCTCGTTATCATTAAGACGACTGTACGCCTTTGAGAATGAATAGCCCGTCTTGTTGAAACCCACCTCGCCGCTGAGGGTCAACTGTAGCCCCTTCAACGACTTCGCGTATGCCACACTCTGCTCCGACTGCAAGAGCTGCAGCCTGTTGTTGGGAAGATAGGAAGAGTTGTCGTAAGCACGTTGGAGCACGTCGTCGGGCATCAGCACGATATCCGGCACGTTGGTGGGGGGCACGAGTTCTACCCGGTCATAATCCGTGGCGCGTATATAGCTGAATAGAGCAAACCGCTCATTGTCGAGCTTCAGCTTCAGATCCTTCGACTCCACGCGTGCATTGATAAGCGACAGTTCCAGCTGAAGCAGCTCACTCTTCGAGAGCGTTGTGAGTTCATGGCGTTTCTTCGCCTGCTCATACAGCGTCTCGCGGTCCTTCAGCGTGGCGAGAGCCTGATTATATCGGCTCTGCGCGGAAAGCACGTTGAAATACAGACCGGTCACGCGTAGACTCACGTTCTGCATCGATTCGAGATACACCCTCCCCGCCCTGTCAAAAGCCACGGGTTCAGTCTTCTTCCTCCATTTAAGCTCATTATATGTGCGGAGCGGTTGGGTGTATTGCAGACGCAGGGGTTGGGAATTATACATCGTGCGGTCATACTCAAACTGGTCAAGGCGATACAGATAAGACTGCACCGAAAGTTTACCCCCAAGCAACGGTATATTCTGGTCGATGGATAGGGTGAGGCTGTTTGCAAGCGTGTTGTTGTCTACATAATTGATCTCGCCTGTCTCATAATTACGGGCCTCCACAGTGGAATGATTATAATTCAGCAGATTCCCGCCAAGATTAATCGACGGCAACAGTTCTGCGCGAAACGAACGGTAAGTCCAATACGCACCCGTATAGCTGAACTTCGCCAACTGCGCATCCAGCGAATACTCCGACGCCAACCGTATGGCATCATCGAGCGACAGCGACAACTTCTGCGCAACCGCCCCTCTCGCCACAACTCCAAGTATAACAACCCAAAAGAAACGCATAAACCAATACACTCTAAATTTAACAAAGATTTCTCAATGCCACTCTAAAAAAGCGATAATTCACAAAATTAATGAAAATACCACTATCCGTTATCATAAAATTAACAAAATTACCTTAACAATATAAAAAAAGAGATTCCGTTCTATTCAATTTGTTTAAAATATTGAAGAGCCTCCTCCCCCACAATTGTCACATTATACAATTCTCCGGAGTGGTATTCCATACTCACTTTGCAGGGATTCCCCACCTTATCCATACCATTGATAAGATCCTTATAAAATATCGGTGGGCTATGTCCATCGAGCGGATCCCCATGCACAAAAATAGGCATCCCTTTAAGGTTCTCCAATTTTATCTGAATCTTATCGGGATATTTTTCATTTTTCAACCTACTGAAAAATGGAGCATACAGACCCATACCATTGAATTTATCCGGATGATGAGATGCAAGCTGCAATGCACGTTCTCCTCCGCTGCAATTGGCATGAAGATATACCTTACCATCCTCTACAGGATACTTCTTCTTCACAAAGTCAATGGCATTCATTATTTCCCTCTCGTTATCCTCATCCAACAGACCAAATGAACGCATCCTTCCCTCAGGCATCATTACAATCAACCCATACTTATCACAAAGCATCTGCACATTATTGACTGCCCATTGACGTGCCAACTGTGGACAAGAAAAGAACTCATGTCTGTTTTCCTCATTAGGTCGAATCATCACAACCAATGGATAATGCCTTGTCATATCCTTGGGAGTAAACACCACACATCTCTGAACCATCCCGTCTATCCTTGAATTATATGATTCAAAGTTAAGGGTGGGCGCGATTCCATCCTCCCCTTCCATGCGACGGAAAGCATACTCCAATTGATATGCTATAGGCGCAATCTTAAACTGCCACCACCAGTCATCCTTTCTTGAAGGATGTTCAAGCAAGAATCGGAATCTCCATAACAATTGGTCTATCTCCAAAGAGTCTGCGACACTTATCCGGACAGAATCAAATCTATTGCGATACATTTCATATACCTTATCCGGATCCCCACAGAGAAATGTCTGCCATGTCGAACTCTCCCCAATAGTCCATTTACTCATGTAAGATTTACCCACCTCCAATGCAGGCAATTCATATCTAAGATTATCATCCGTAATCTTCAGCTCATGAATCTTACGTCCTACCACATCAAATATCTCCATCGAAGACTCCAACGGTATCACTTTACAATACTTCATATCAAGATTCAACATCATTGAGTCCGGATTGATTAATGGATAAAACATCCTGCCAAACATTGACTCAGCCATCAACCGTATGGCAATCACGCTGTCACACAATTCCAGACTTATATGCCGTTCCCTACTTGCTGTGTCAGTAATTGCAATAAGTTCGTTGATTCCCTCCTTCAGAAATACCGGATAATAATTCTGCTGTTCGAATCTTTTCAATTCAAGGGTATCACCATTCAGAATATACCTGTTGCCGACAGCTCTTTGCGAAAAGAGAAACATCCTCCTTTCTACATCAGCATCCAACAGACTTCTATGACACTGAAGGCTATCAGGCATAACATCACTTTCACATAATGACCATTTATCAATCTTAACAGTCACGGCTTCATTACCGGATATATTACAATCCACAACATCCTGACTATACTTTTGACATGATGCGGCAAGCAGAAATGTCATACCGACAATAAAAAATTTGTGAAAATTATTTCTTTTAAAGAACGTCATACATGAACTTTATTATTCCGAATTTAGTAATCTTCAAAAAAAACTTGTTAAAGTTATAAATCTAAATTTTTCTTGTGGCAGCATCTTTCCGGTGCTTTCGGAGCGCGGAATCCCTCGGAAATATGCGCCAAACTTTCACAACTTATTTTTCTACAATTACTTAAACGATTCATTCCAAGTGGTCTAAACTTATTATAAGTTTAGACCACTTCCTTAGATATCATCCACGCTTGTTGTCGAGACAACGATGCTTGTCTCCTTATCATTCTCTGAAAGAGCCACTATCCTGCCATTGTCATCAATCACAAATGGAGGCATTATTGAAACCGCAGGTTTTATTGTGCCTACAAGATTCAAATCCATGTCATAGCACATTATGACTATATCGTCATCCTCCGTTTCCTGGAAAGGCAGATATATTTTTCCGGAATGATATGCAAGTCCTATGGGAACGCCTATACTCTCCCCCTCTTTTAAGGAAGACATTGCCGACTGATTTTGTGTGGCAGCCCGTGTATTATACTCATAAGGGACAACCGCTATCTCCTTTTTCAGGACATAACCATCTTCGGATGCCGAATATAGACTCAATACGTGAGACGACACCACTGCAAACTCATTATCCGGCAATTCCTGAAAACCTCGTATCTGATGAAAATTGGCCAATTCCTCTGAATCACTCTCCTTATCAGAATTACTCAATCTCGGGTAATCCCCAAAATGTGACAATACCGAATCCCCACGCATGATGGCAAATCTCGTGTCAGCAATCTCCGCATCCTCCACTCCGAAAGGGATTTTGGAAACCAGCATATTCCCGTTTTTAAAAGGAAATACTTTTGTAGTCCAGAATGGCAGTCGCTCTGTGGCTGTGATTATGGAATCGCACATAAAATCAGTCTTATACAAACCGAATCTCTGCCTATCGTATATCAACAAGCTGTCTGAGAAAGAATTGACCAACAACGGTCCCTGCATCTCCCGTCTTCCGTTCCCTTTGGATATATCCGTCTTAATCAGACTCCCATCCTTTAACGACAACCACACAAGGAATTTATCGCCAAAATACTGATTGACCAGCAATGAATCCCCCTTCACAGCAATATCCAAAGGGGTATCAATCAACGCATTAGTGTGTAAGATATTAAAATCAAAAATATGCTCTTTATTTGTATTATCTAACTCACAACTATTTATCCCGATTATCAGGACTCCTGCCATAATTCCGGACAACAAACTATTTTTTTTCATAAATTTCTCAATTTAAAGTAAAAAATGTGTGGGATAAGGCAAATTATTGAAATATCCCACACAATATTAGGTTACAATTATTACTTCCTATTGAAAATATAAATTACATTGCCTGCCAAAATTCTATGGCATTCTGTATATCCTCCAGGAGGGCATTCTGTTACAGAAGTATCCGTTTCGCTAAGAGCCTCGATGTTAGCAAGTTCAAGGTCTGAAACCGTCTTGCCGAAATTGTTGGTATGCAACGCAAATGCAGTTGCGCCTAAAAAAGCAATACCAAGAATAGCTGAAGAAATTTTCCTATTCATTTTGAATGTTGATTTTATGGTTTGTTTTTATAAATTATCACGGTATATATCATTTCAACCGGAATAGTTCATAGCTATACTGATATATGTTTCATGTCTGTTTCGTGACCACAATATATTTTTAACGATGTTACATTTGGTTAATTATCTCTTTGGCCTTCCATTTCATCTCCCTTATGGCAGGTGATTGCACCTTGGGATCGAATTCCAAGACCTTATTGGCATATTCCTTAGTCCTGATACTGTCTCCTGTTGCCTCTTGAAGCAGCATCATCCTATATAGTGGATATAGTCTGTTGGGCTGCATGTGAAACGCCTGAAGATACATCTCCTCCGCCTTATCATAGCATGAGAGCGATTCATAGTTCCTTCCCATGACAATACGCATCATTGGGTCGTTGCAGACAAGCATACCCTGACGCAATATCGCATTGCTGTCGTTATACCTGCCACTCTCCCGAAGACTTTTTCCATACGAGAACAGGAAGTCTCGGTTATCTGAAAGATCAGCGGAAAGTTCACGAGCCGGATTTATGGATGCCGGGTTCGAAATATTTCCGTAGCCTGCAAATATCTCTGATGCCCGTATTACCGGAACATAACATACCAGACTCCCCACCGTAATGAGCACTCCAATTACAAGGGTAATTATTCCAAATACCCCATTTTTCCCACTCCTGAAATCCCCCTCAATACCCGCCGCCAAAGCAACTATAAGGATAAACAATACTCCAAACGGCAATAATGAGAATGGATAAGAGAAAATGGCAAATACAAGGAACGTCAGGAACGGATACATCTCAACCCTCCCGGCAACATATAACTTACGGAATACAGATACCACTACCGACAAGAACAGCAATAATCCGATAATGCCGAATTCCACCGCCACATGAAGATACTCGTTGAATGGATAGTCTGCCACTCCCGTTACCGATATAAGCGCGGAGTCGGGATATGACGAGAAGTGCATTATCTGCATTTCCGATATCGCATACAGGAATCCACCGGCACCCCAGCCAAGGAATGGCGAAACACCACAGGCCTTCAATGCCATAAATGCCATTGCCACTCTCCCGTCGGCTGACCCACGTTTTATAAGATAGACGGCTACCCCTACTGCAGCAATCAGTATGATGCCTGCGACAGCATACCGTTTCTCAAACCTCAGCCTATCGCGGTATAACACTGACAGCGACACCACCAACGCCAGCCACGCCCCACGGCTCATTGACACCAACAATGCAATCATCATAGGCAACATTGCGTACATGACCCATCCACCTCCCCTGTGACGATATAACCAAAAACCTGCGGATAGACTTATCGCAATAAATCCTCCGAAGGGACCCGGGTTGGGGAATGTTCCGGTGACTGCATAATGGGTATGTCCTGACTGAATGAATCCAAACAACTGTAGGAATCCCACAATCACCTCATATTCGCCGACAATGAGCAGCAAGTATGCCACAAACATATCCGATGGCAAACGGAATGAGAAAAGCACCCTGAAAATCAGATATAATCCGAAGCACAGAGCAATGGTCAGCGATTCAGTCCGGCATGGCACGTCAGACACCACCAGGGCATTGACGGCACAATACACGAAAAATGCCGTCACCATGATATCTATACCATTGACACCTGTTCGATTCTCCGATATTGCTGTAGTCTCAACCATCCTCATATCTTTTTAAGCATCCTGTCGAATCTGAGTTTCCCACTGTAAGGATCCTTTGAATACGAAATGAGATCAACTACCCCTACAATATATTCCTCCGGCACCAATCCCCAATACCTTGAATCATAAGAATCGTAGGCATTGTCGCCTGCAGCGAAATAATAGTCATGTATGAATTCATACTGTTCAATTCTCCGGTCTCCGACATACACCCGCCTGAGGGAATCGTCAACTGTCACCCTCTTTCCTGTCTCATATTCCAATATATCCTTATAAAGATAACCCTCCTTACAGCCTATCCTGACAATATCCCCACATCTCGGAATATACCATGGTCCGGCATTCAGACAATTCCATCCAATCTGTTCCGGTCCGACGCCCCATCCCTCATATACCTCCGGATTCACTCCATAAACCGTCAATTGTCTCTGTCTCCGAGGGATACCGAGTTCTCCAGAAAAATTATTTGATTTGTAGAATCCGTCGGTTATTCTTATGGTGTCTCCAGGCAAACCCATTATACGTTTACAATATACATAATTGATTTTGAAAGCTATTCTGCCGTTGTTTATCGGGAAATTGAACACCACCACATCATTATGTCGCAGCCTTCGTAATCCTTTAAGCCTTATGGACTCAAGCTGATTCCCTTCACTGCGGAAATCAAAATCCGTATAGATTCTCGCCCCCAAATGCAGCTTATTCACGATAACCCTGTCTCCGGGACATAACGTAGGCATCATGGAGTTGGACGGTATGACAAATTGATCAAAGACAAATATCCTCACAATCTGATACAGTGATACTACACAGAAGATAATAATGATAACCCGACAAACTGCTCTAAATATCTTTCTTAAAAAATCATATTGTAAAAATAATTGCATTCTATATCCGAAGTTGACCAGCTACATTTCAGTGGTTGATAGTTTATAGTTTATAGTTTAAGGTTTAAGATTCACGGGAATCCTCGAATCTTTTCAATTATACAAAATTCAATGACAATAAACCATAAACTTTAAACCTTAAACCATTTAAATATCACATCGTAAATCTTAGGATTCGGAAATTACCATCTTCATCCTCAGTTGAAGCAATTATATATTTATCATCAGATGTGACACTCTCTGTAATTGTATTAACATCAAGTCTGTATCCATTTATAAACTCTCCGTCCCAATTAAACTTCAAAATACTTTTTGGTTTCTTTTCGCCTGCTTCAATCTCTGCATTTGTAGCACCGCTATAGACGATATAGACATAATTATCTGTAGGAATCAGTTGAGTGAAGACCAACTTAGTCTCAGGCAGGTATCTCATTGACACAATCTGCTCCCCCTCGTCTCCGCTGCTATGGACATTTACCGGAGTTTCAAAAGTGAAATACTCCTTACTCAACTCGGCAGAATCTGCTTTTATATTGTAGAACGCCACCCAGTCGCTGAATGCCCCTGCCAATACAAATTTGTTGCCACCGGGATTCGTGCAGAACAACGCCTGATGAGCCATCAAAAATTCTATAGGATTCTCAATACCCTTATTGTCTCCCGGATATTTCCCGAAGGTGTACTTCACCCCTCCATTGTCATCAAGTAATGCAAATAAGTCATCCCCGTTAACCACATCTGTGATCAGTCCATATTTAGATGGCTGGATATCATGCGCGTTAGCGGATTTAAGATCCAATAGCTTCACCAGATTATTCTCCGACAACATGGGGTTCTCCGGATTAAATTTAAAGTACGATGCCTTGCGTGATCCCGTATCAAGGATAAACAGCAATGAATCTTGATCGGAATATCTGACCACCCTCATGTTCATAAACTCATTAGGCCCTCTTCCCCTCATTCCGATTCCTCCAAGAGCCGTCTCATTATTGAGATCAAAGGCTCCAAGCATCCCTTCAGCTTGATTTTCACTAACAAGGAGTGTGTTTCCTGCCATTGTCAACGTAAACGGACTCAGAAACCTACAACTATCCAATATGTGCTCACTCTTGACAACTTCAATCCCATCCAAGTTGTCAAGTACTCCCACTTCCTTATTTTCCCGGCATGAAAACATACCCGACAGGACAACAGCTGTTGCCAATAACTTTATTTTCCTATTATAAAATCCCATAATCTACTAAAGACATTAGTTTAAACAGAGCCCGACCACCTAAGCAGCCAGACTCTATATTTTTCATTAATTACCAACTTCTATGATAAAACACCCACGGTAAACCTCCTATGTATAAGGTACAGCAATACCTCCCTGGATAATCTGTCCTACATCCACCGCATTCTCTCCCAATTTCAGACTCTGACAGAGCCTCTATATTTGCCATCTCCAATTTGGAGAAGTCATTTTCAATGTTGCTACTATCAATGGTAATAGCAACTGTCACAGCAGCTGCTAAGGTCGCCGCTGCAGACAAGATAATTTTCTTTGTCATGTTCACTAATTATAATAAAATTTATTTGATTTCAGATTAAATCAGATTATTTTACAAATCCGATAATCCTATAAACCAATGGTTCTTCAATACCTTTAAAATTGACCATAATTTCTCTCTCAAACTCTCCTTCCGTGACACTATCCGGAGTGTAGTTGACAAAAAGTGTCACACTCTGTTTCGATTGGATTGTATCGTTATCTGAATAAGCTTCAGTGCATTCGCATGATGTCGCAATCCTATCTATAATTATGTCTTGATCGGAATAGTTTGTTATTTCAAAATAAATCTTGCTGGTTTTTCCTTTATGAGTCATCCCTATGTTCCTACACAAGATTGGTGAACCGACAAGACTCCTTACACTATCAGTCATCCCAATACTTTCGGATCCTCGGATTATATCCTCATATAATGAACTCACATTATGATTATACACCGGATTACCAATAGCAACAACACGATTGTCTGAATCAAGTAGGAAAGTTTGATATGCTAATTCCTGCGATAAGGAATTGCTCTTACTGAATAACCCGTTTACGTCAATAACTATAGGCTGAGAAAATTTATTCTTCCTCTCTAATTCTATAACCTTGTCGTATCCTGCTGAATCTGTCTCCACAATCATAAGGAAAGACACATCTGTCTCACCCAAAGAATTGAATCTGTCAATCATTTGTTGCCAGATCGGCAATTTCATACTACATTCCGTGCAACCCTCGCCATCAATATAAGTGACGATACGGTAGTCAGCACTCTGCCAATTATAATTCACAGTATCGCCTTGCAATACAAATGTCAGATTCTCCGGAACAACAATCTCCTTGCCCATCCATTCTCTGACAATTGCTGCTGCATCATCTCCGGATTTGACACATGAGGGGAGCATACAACCCACAAACGCTATGAATCCTACTGCTACCGACCTTGCCGAAATCTTCATCTCTTACGCGTTATCATAGTTCAAGAATACCGTATGCACTCCAACTTTTACTATATATCTCTATCATATATGTACCGTTATTTGATGGCAGATAAAATACGGTATTTATAGTCGGGGAATAATGCAACACCTCATTATTCGATGTTATATATACCTCTACCTCATCCGACATAGAAGATTCCATATATATGGCATTCTCCAATGTGTCATACCACGCGGATATATTATGACGCAAAGGCATTCTATGGGGTTTATCTGGTATGTTTGTTTTATTAATTACAATTGTTATGACATCTTTTTCATCTTCTTTAGCTTCCGCAGTTGAGCAGAATGCCATAAGCAATACCGACATTATTAATGCAAATCTTTTCATGTTATTACGTGTTAAATTTTTTCGCAAAATTAATATTCAAAAGTTTGAATTTAAAATCAAAAGTTTGAATTTATATTTTTTAACATTTTATAATTGTATTATAATTAAGAAATTACAATGCAATCACAAATCAAACTAACCGAAAAGTTTTAAAAGTTTGAATTTGCCCTCATCTTATACGCATTACAATAGAAAAACCTCTATCATCTGAATATTAAAAAAAAATTTTTAACTCAATAAACAACGAATAATATGCATGCTATTTACCTCTAAAAAATAACTGACCATATAATCTAAAAACACTTTATACCTTACATTTTTACAATCTTTTTTTTATTATTTAAATAAATATTATAACTTTGCAGTCACCTAAAAAAGTTAGCTTCATAATTCATCACTTGATCAATTTTACTATCAATAATATTCTTTAAGTATAGTAGAATTAGATTGACTTGATTTTTGATATAAAACAACTAAATTATAATATAAAAATATACACATCATGAATCTTCAGAAAATATCATTTCTGATAACTTTTTTAGGTCTATTTTCATGTAGACAAAATAACTCTTTAGAGACTGTCTTAGATTATGCAGCCGATAATCGGCATGCATTGGAAAATGTGTTAGCTCATTATAATGAAAGTCCTGAAAAATTATCATCCGCTAAATTTATTATTAGAAA
This sequence comes from Muribaculaceae bacterium Isolate-037 (Harlan), assembly GCA_003762615.1. GTDB lineage: Bacteria > Bacteroidota > Bacteroidia > Bacteroidales > Muribaculaceae > Lepagella > Lepagella muris. Next base: position 4,328 of record RIAZ01000037.1, on the reverse strand, counting down.
CCTGCCTCACTGGTATTCCTATTCAGATAAGGGAGAACTTGACTCAATTGAAAATCTATTGCATCAGATTGCTGTAACAGAAAACCTATGGTATTTCAAAGATATTACGAAAAGGGACTGGTCATCTTTCAACTATACGACACTCCCCAGACTTTACGATTGCCATACCATTACAGATTCTCTTTTGATAAAAAATATTGATGACGCATGGAAACAACGTAACATCAGGGAATGGAATGTGGAACTGAAAGACGATGATTTCAATAATTTTATTCTTCCACATCGCATCGGAGATGAAAAACTGTCAGACTGGCGTCATCTTTATTTGTCGCATTACGGAATTCTTCTTGATTCTCTTTATCCTAAAGGGAATGACGTTCTTAAGGCAGCGGAAATCATTTACGAAGAGTTGGAAAAAGAGAATTTCAAATATAATATATGTGCAATATGGCCTCACAGAAAAGCCACTGACCTCTTCTTAAGTCATTCGGGTCCATGCCGCGACCAATGTGACCATGCAGTCTATGCACTACGGTCGGTCGGAATACCATGTGCCGTTGATACATATTTCAGTTCTCCTGAAACCGCCACATCCCATCAATGGGTGGTGGTGCGTGATAATATCACAGGACGGTTCATCCCTTTAAGTAAGAATATGGTTGAGCGGAGGGATTCTTCAATCAATGATTGGAGAAAAAAGGGGAAAGTATATCGATATATGCCTTCCTTGCAAAATGAACGCAAGGAGTCTATAGTGGAGACAACGCGAATTAAGACACCAATCCGTAATTATTTTATCAAGGATGTGACAGAAGAATATTTCGGACAAAACAGTATCATGGTCTCCATAGACAATCCATCAGAAAAACGTGTAATGCTTGGGGTATTCTCTCCCGGAGAATGGAGAATAATAGATTATGCCTCGGAATATTCAGAAACGGAAGCTGTGTTCAAGAATATAGAACCTGGAAGTATCTATGCCCCTGTATTGGAAAAAGGGGAATCCGGACAGACTAAATTATGTGGTTTCCCATTCATATTTGAAAGGGATGGCTCAATTACTATGCTTAAACCTTCCCCAAAAACGGTTAAACTCACCATTAACCGAAAGATGCCGTTTATGCCTTGGCTTTATGACTGGTTTTCCAAAGGCGTATCGGGAGGCTATTTTGAATTGAGTAATTCCCTTAATTTTGAAAAATCCGTCAGAGGTGCAAGTTTCCCCGACACTTTGGATACCAATTTCCATCTATCGTTATTCCCTCCAACATACTCAAAATACGTGAGATTGACAGTACCGGGAGAAGATCAGATTGTTATCGGTCAGATAGAGATTTACTCAGATTCCACTGCAAAGAAAAAAATCAACTGCTCTATATTTTCTAAGTTTGACGGATATTTTCATCCTGAAAATGCTATTGATGGTGACATACTATCCTTTTTCGCCATGCCAAAAGAAAGACGAAAGCTGATATTGGAACTTGATAGTCCACAAAATGTGGAAGCAGTAGCATTTATACCCCGTAACAATGATAATTTCGTTTGGCCTGGAGATCATTATCAACTTCTATATTTTGATTCTGTTGAAAAAGGATGGAAAGAAGTAGATAGAGCCATTGCAGAAAATCATTCTTTGACCTTTGATGCTCCGGAGAATGCATTGTATTGGTTACGAGACCTCACCAAAGGTCATGAGGAACAACCATTTATATGGCGTAACGGGAAACAGGTATTTGTGCACGACTTGTAATTAAACGTATCATTATCTTTAAACATATAGATTGCAGTCTTATCATTGATTGGCAAAGATAAGACTGCAATCTATATGTTTATTAGCACGATATCTAATCCCTATGAACCTTTATAGCTCACTTTATCGATGATGATGGTGTCTTCATCCACAGAAATAAATAGTTATGCATATTTATTATAGTTTTTTCTGCAAAATTAGAACCTAAAAGTTTGAATCTAAAATCAAAAGTTTGAATTTACCGACATTCAAATCAAAAAAGCAATGAAAAACATAAGTCATCTGGATTCATCCAATAGTTTTTTTATATAATTCCCAAGATTGGTGTCATGTTTTCCCAAACCTAATTTCTTCCTTACGGCACTGCTTATATGCAGATGGCTCGTTGAATTCAGATAAGAGGAAATCTCAGTCCCACGTAGACCGATTGCATACAGGCATACATATTCAATCTCCCCATCGTCAAGATCCTGATTCTTGAGATTATCTATAAATTTGGGATAACATACCTGAAATGCGAGTCTATTCTCCTGCATGAATTTATTCTTGTCGGAGATCAGTTCTCTTGTCCATTTCTCATACAAATCCTCATGACGGGCACTTGATGACAAACGCGATGCAAGAAAGGCATTGAGCATCGATATTCGGTTTTGTATTACCTCCTTTACCTCTTGTGCCACGTCGTGATTGTTTTCTGAATTTATCTCCTTCAGATGCTCTATCTCCGAAGACAATTCAGCCATGCGCAACCGCATGTTATCCGATTCCAACTCTTGTTGCTTTCGTTCAAGATGCAACCGGATGTTTTCCGCCTCTGTCGTCTTGGCTATCTGCCGAATCAAATTCTGTTCAAGGTCTGTCATCTGATTGTTCATTGCGAGCCTATGGTTTTTTGCCTTATGGATACGAAGGGAATACACCAATATCATGACAGCAAACAGCAATGTAAACATGACTGCAATAATGACAGTAATAATGCCGGATTTGAACTGACTGTCGGATATGACGGCGAGTTGGAACTCATGATGATGCTGACTTTCTATCTGTGCATTCCTGAACTTGATAAGGTTCAGACTGTCATTAGTATTGAAAAAACGCAGACATTCCTCAAAGGCATTCTTATAATCACCCGTGACTCGATACAAGTCTATCAGAATACTTTGATATTTCAACGTGTCATACTCTATACCAGATGTCCTTACATCTTTCAATATCTCTGCCGCCCTTGAAGTATCGCCCGCTTCCAGGCAACCATTGGCAATCATCATAAGATCTATTGTTGAACCTACACGATTATCTCGACACAGATTTATTATTGAATCCAACTGAGCGGACAATCCAAAATGCGTGATATACGCCAAATGATAACTCCGGAACAACGATGATTCTATATGCCCATCCTTACGACCCTCCGAACACAACATCAAAATACTGTCCGCCCTTTCCTTATTATCAAGCAGATTATATCCGTTGAGCATACTCAGCAGACAATCGTAGTACAATTCTTCACGACCAAGATGTCTGTAAATATCGGCTGCATAGGAATAATATTTCACGTATTCCGTCAGTACAAGCCAATACTTAAATGTCTGCGCAATGGCAACATTGGTTCTTGCCAGAACCATGGAATCTGTAACCTCCCCTTTCAGTTCAAGAGCATTCAGAAATACCTTGTTCGCCTTTTCCGATTCTCCACGATTCTGATATATCCGACCGAGATAATAGAGTGTCTGTAGACGCTCATCCGGAGTGCCGTGTTTCTTGTAAAAGTCAATTGCCGGTTGCAATATGTCAAATACTGTAGTATCAATATAATTCTTGTCGATAGCCATTGAGATGAGTAGAGAATGACGCGCAAGTTCCTCTCCGCTAAGGCTATCCGATCGGATAGCCTCCAATATACGGAGGGAGGAGTCGGGATGCTCCTCCATGAGGGCATCAGCCCTGTCAAGTTCGCTCCTCACTGCGGAATGTCTGTCGCAACCCGTAGCGACAACAACTCCGATAACTAAAATTTCAACTAAACCACAAAGTGCGCGGAGATCGCTGAGTTTTTTATATAATCTCCGTGTGCACTGCGGTGTAACTATCCTACGGTGCGATAACATGTGTCGTGGAATCGCACTACATATTGTAATATAATCGATAATTCGTTTCATAATTGTGGCAAAAACTCCGGCAAACAAGCCAAATATTTTACAATCCACAAAGTTAACACAATTTCCGATTGCCATCAAAATCCGACACCAAAATCCACACGAAGATTAAAATCGCACGAAGATTTAACCACAAAGAGCGCGGAGAGCACAGAGTTTTTTTATTCCTGTAAAATGAAATAGCACGAAGAAAAGAAAGAAAGAAAAGAAAAAATTTTTATAATTTCTTCAATAAATAATTTCTTTCGTTTCTTTTTTTTCTTCGTGCAAATTTAACCACAAAGAGCGCGGAGAGCTATTAGTTTTGCATTCGCAAAGAAAATACTATCTTTGTAGATACAAATATTAAAAAATTTAACAAAAAAGGAAGAACCTCCTAATGTCGCGTTAGCCTAAGCCAAGAGCTAGATAAAATCTTATCC
>RIAZ01000036.1 GCA_003762615.1 Muribaculaceae bacterium Isolate-037 (Harlan) | reverse complement strand
TACTCACCCGTGCGCCGGTCGCCGGCGGAGAAAGCAAGCTTCCTCCCCGCTGCCCCTCGACTTGCATGTGTTAAGCCTGCCGCTAGCGTTCATCCTGAGCCAGGATCAAACTCTCCGTTGTTTGTATTATAGTTTCCTATTTTACAGTCTTGATGACCGTCCTTGCGGACAATCAGTTTGTCTTGACCGGATTCCATTCTATGTCGGTTTACCTGTGACTTGATTGACGGGAGACTTCATTTGTCTCCTTGTCTCTGTCTGTATGGCCCGGAACGAATCACCGTCCCGGTCATTGTCCTGTGGCATTGTTGTCAATGTTCTCCTGTCGCTCCCGGGAAGTCGCCGTGGCTCCGTTCCCGATTGCGGATGCAAAATTACAACCATTTCCGGCGTTTTGCAAATGTTTTTATGTTGTAGAGCATATTATTCTGAAATATTCCACTTAATAGATTGAGAATAAACCGAATCAACGGATGTTAAATTCTGTTTAGAATTGTTAATGATAGAACTTTATCCGGAATTCTGACGTTATAATAAAACCGTTTTGACAACAAAAAAGCCGTTAGGAGCTATCCCGACGGCTTTTTTTCGTGTATTTTTTATATATTATCTTAATCAAAATTGGAAATATATGAACGGAGCTACCTCTTCCGACATAAATTCAACAACAAGCTGAACCGTCAGAAGGAATATTATCAATTTAAGCACCCAATTCATCCTTATAAAGAGCGACTGCAACACATCCGCCCACTGTTGCGGCAGGAAATGGCATATTATTAGGATAATCATCATCACACACCATTCCGTTCTCGCCTCAAAGAACTGAGGAATCTGTGCCGGATTGAAATCTCGGAATATATTCTCTATTATAAGTACGGATGTTGCAAAATCAGACGCCCGGAAAAACACCCACAGCAACGACACATACACAAAGGTAATAGACCATCCTATAAAAATAGTCAAAAAATTATCCGGAATGCGACTTAACACAGGACGACATGCCTTATGAATGGCAAGTCCCACACCATGCATTGCTCCCCAGAATATAAATTTCCACGCAGCTCCGTGCCAAAGTCCACCGATAAGCATTGTCAGAAAATTATTCAGATACGTGCGGAACACTCCCCTTCTATTTCCGCCCAGTGGTATGTAGACATAATCCCTCAACCATGATGATAACGATATATGCCACCGCCGCCAGAACTCCGTGAGATTCCGGCTCTGATAGGGGGAATCGAAATTTATGCCGAGATGAAATCCCATCAAGAGGGCAAGACCTATCGCCATATCGGAATATCCGGAAAAGTCGCAATATATCTGCATCGTATATCCCAATACACCCATCAATGCCTGCACACCGGTATACAACGAAGGCTCATCAAAAACCAGGTCATTATATTGGGCAATATAATCAGCGATGACTGCCTTCTTTATTATGCCAATGATTATGAGCCACAACCCTCCCCAGATGTCGGCATTGGATGCTCGTTCATTACGCTCAAGCTGCGGGAGGAAATAATCAGCCCTGACTATCGGGCCAGCCACAAGCGCGGGGAAAAATGAAAGGAAAAACAGATAGTCAAGCCAGTTCTCAGTCGGGGCGATACGTTCTTTATAGACATCAACCACGTAGCTTATCGACTGGAAAGTATAGAAAGAGATGCCTACCGGCAAGATTATATCCAACGGTTGGAAATTACCCTCCACCATCTGATTCCAGTTCCAAAGGAAGAAATTAGCGTATTTGAAATATCCCAATATGGAGAGAGAGATTATAATGGAGAACCACATCATACACAGTCTGGCTCGCCTCACCTTCAGACGGTATATGATATGCGACACGAACCAGTCGACCATTGACGTGGCAATCAGCATCAGAAAGAAGAAGCCACTCGACTTATAATAGAAATATAATGAGAAGCAGACCACAAAGAGCACCATCTGCCCCCGGCGGTTTTTAAGCATCGCATAAATCGGCAGGAAGATGATGAAGAGCATCCAGAACAATCCACTCGAGAATAGCATCGGGGCCGAGGGATCGTAAGCCAAAAGATGCCATATATTTTTAGCTGCCTCCTGAATGGGCGAGATATATTTGGGATCAAATAAATTACTTATATCCTCCATAATTCTTACTATCTGTTTAATGCCTTTAGGAACACTACCTTATTTTGCACTTTCTTTATGCTGTCGGAGGGAGTAACTGCCAATATGGGATGGGCGGATTTCGGCAACCACCGCATTATACTATCCATCCATTGTTCGGAAGAAGCTCGTGTCGGGTGGATATGATCTTGCTGGCGGACAAACTTCATACCCTGTGAGCGGAAGAAAGAACCCGACGCACATGTAGCCTCAAGCATATCGTTGATCTTTGTCTCCTCGTTCCAGTTGGGAGGTCCAATCCATACATAGGGGATATCTCCAATCAATGATAGTATTTTCTTCACGTAAGGCATTCTTTTTGTTGGATCCTTGAAATAGACCTCGTTGCTTCCCAACGATATGAATATATAGTCGGGATTATACTTATTGAGGAAATATGCAAGAGTATCTGATTCCGCCCATATCTTAGTATTGCTTGAATCCCAGTTAACGGCATGAAGTTCATGACCGTTCTGCTTGGCATATTTTGCAAGGCGGCGGGCAAGATTATAGGTCATTGAGTCGCCAAACATAAATATTGACTTGGGCATACTGTCAGTTTCCACCACTTTAAATTCTTTGAGGGAATCCTTAATACTGTCTTGCGTTACGGTACGGTATCCGTTAAGCTCAGTATCCGTAAACTTGCATGGATAAATCGTTTCTGCAAACGGTGCTTTCTTGACAGTCCATCCTCCTACCGATATGTCGTCGGAAAAACTTACAAAAATCATTATGGCCAAAGCGCATGTAAGCAGCAGCCATATACCTGTATAATTAGATTTCATGTTGCAATGAAATAGATAACTCGTTGTTTACTCGTTGTTTCTGTTGTTGCGTTCAGATTTGAAGTTTCATCTCCTTTTTTTTCGAATCAATTCAATCACACGGCAATATTTACCTCATGAAAAATTCGGAATACAAAGTTACCTATTTATATATAAACACACAAACAATCTACACAAAAAAGATGATGATTCATTCCGAGAAAAAAAGATAGGGGCGCTTCCACTACGCCCCTATCACGATTCCACTATAAACTATATCTAACTAAACTTAAACCGCATTCAAACTTTCTCACGAAACCTTGAATACTTAATCCATATTGCTTCATTGCTTTTTGTACTTATAAAACGCTACAGAATACCTTATGTTGGATACATTACATCTGTTTAAGTATATTCAACACCGATTAACATTTAGCCTATATGAATAATATTTTTTCTTCCTTTTTACGTTACTTATTAGGACACTTGTTAAAATTATCGCCTCATACCTTTTACTTGTTGTTTTAGTAATTTTTCGCGGTATAAGGCAGTCAGAGTGTAATTTTATTTTTCTTCATATTTTATAATTCAGATTATGAGACTTGACGGACGACGGTTCAGCAACAATGTGGAAGACAGGAGAGGCTCTTCCCGAAGGACTAAAACAATCGCCGGATTCGGTGGAATCGGCGGACTTATCATTGCCGCCCTTATCGTATGGATTTCCGGTGGGAATCCTATCTCCGTGTTAAATCAGAATAGCACATTCGCCACTTCCGACGAGATCCGGTCGGATTATAAACCGACTGCCCAGGAGGAGGAATATGCCAACTTCGCCAAACAGATCTTGGCAGGCACGGAGGATGTGTGGACTCAGGAATTCAAGAAGATGGGACTTACGTACCGTCCTCCGAAGATGGTACTCTTCACCGATGCCGTGCAATCAGCCTGCGGACAAGCCACATCTGCCGTCGGTCCGTTCTATTGCTCCGGTGATGAGACAATCTATATCGATCTTTCATTTTTCGAGCAGATGGAGCATCAGATGAAAGCCGGGGGAGATTTTGCATTTGCCTACGTCATAGCTCATGAAGTGGGGCATCACGTGCAGAATCTGCTCGGCACTCTTTCTGATGCACATAGTCAGATGGCTCGGATGTCGACCACAGATGCCAATAAAATGAGCGTGCGCACTGAGCTACAGGCTGATTTCTACGCCGGAATCTGGGCGTATCATGACAATGAGATGTTTGGTTCGCTCGAACCAGGTGATATTGAGGAGGGTCTTAACGCGGCATCCAAGATTGGAGACGACTATCTGCAAAAGCAGGCACAAGGATACGCCGTGCCGGAAACGTTTAATCACGGCACTTCCGCACAACGCGTGAAATGGTTAAAAAGGGGGGCTTCTTCCGGCAATATCTCATACGGAGACACTTTCACCCCATCCTACTCCAATCTCTAATCTTTGAAGTTGTATAAACTTATTCCGAAAGGTTAAGAAATAAGTTTAGACAACTTCTTAAAAAAGGATAAGCCACCAACGTTTCAGTCACTCACTGCTACCGCAGATGATTGCACTCAAAAAAAACGTTGGTGGCTTATCCTTTTACAATCTATCCTTTTTACAGTCTATTCTTTCAAATGGTTTATGGTTTATGGTTTATGATCATTAAATTTTGTATAATGAAAAGATTCGTGGATTTTCGTGAATCTTAAACCTTAAACTATAAACTTTAAACCACTGAAGTGCAGCTTGCGAAACTTCAGTCAAATGACTTGACGGAGATAATGAATTCTCGAAAAGGAATCTATCATCTGAACTGACGGATATCACCATTATATTCAAAACCGGCTTTCTGCAATGTGCTGACCACCTCCTGCTCGTCATAGCCCAGCGAGGCACACAAATCCGATAACGATTCATAATCACCGTCGCGGAGTTTCATATTGATAATACTGAAAAGAATGTTGGGGTCTTTTGGAAATTCCATTTTTAATATCAAAGTTTTTATTAATTTTGTAAAAATTTCAGTTGCCGAGCCATTTACTCCCATATTTTCCTGATATTAGAGGGGAAATGCCACGGACTTCTTCGGAAATTCAGTCTTCCAATTCTTAAAACGTAAAATAATGAAAAAAACATACATTCTCCTTATCGTTTTATCTATGGCATCGATTATCGGAGCTGTCGATGCTGTCGCATGCACGTCTGCCATAATCGCAGCAAAAGCCAATCCCTACGGACGTCCGTTGCTTTGGAAAAACCGAGATACCAGCAAAGCCGACAATAAAGTGGAATACGTGGCTACAAATGCCGGTGAACATTCTTACGTCGCCCTCTTCAATGCCGAAGACAAGAATCTTGAGGAGGCTTGGATGGGGATGAACGATGCCGGATTCGCAATCATGAATACCGCCTCCTATAATATAAAGGATGACAACGTGCCGCAATCGAAGATGGACCGTGAGGGGTATCTGATGACAATAGCCCTGAGAAAGTGCCGCACGGTAGATGATTTTGCAAATCTGCTCGACACTCTTCCCCGTCCGATGGGGGTGGAGGCTAATTTCGGTGTAATCGACGCATACGGCGACGGTGCCTATTTCGAGACGAATAATCATTCCTTTAACCGTATCAACCTTTCTGATTCAGAAGATGGAGTGATCGTCCGCACCAACTACAGCCATACGGGACGCCCCAACGAAGGGTTCGGATTCGTCAGAGAGGCTACCGCCTGTCATCTTCTTGCTCCCTATCGGGAGAAGGGGGGGATAACTCCCGAAATACTCACGGAGACTGTTAGCCGCTCCTTTTGGCACGACCTAATGCAGAAGGATTTCTCCGAGGGGGAAGGAAGATGGATTGTGGATCAGGATTTCATCCCACGCTACACAACCACTGCCACTGTTGTGATCGAGGGATGCCGACCGATAGAAAAATCTGAGATCATCTCCCCGAAGGAGGTTGCCGAACAATATATCATGTGGACAGGTCTCGGCTATGCCCCTTGCTCTGAGATTGTAGCGGTCAGGTGCATGCCTGACGGAGTGGCTCCCGGATTGCGCGGACTCTCCAAAAACGGTCATTCTGAAATCGGAGATAAGGCACAGGCACGCAAGGCAAAGGTATTCTCAATAAAAAAGGGGAACGGCAATAAATATATAGACATGTCAAAACTATTCAACAAGGAGGGCACCGGATATGTGCAGACCCTTGTACCGAAAAATCTCGAGACATATCGGAAAGTTCGGGAGATACGTGATGCAAAGTAAAACGCGCCACTCTCTTGGAGCAGCACCATCATTGACATAACTAAGAACCACCCTTTGAGATGATCAAGACAAAAGTATTCCGCATGAACAGATCCTCTTTCATAAAAGAGATGACGTGGCTCTACGGTATGCCGTGGATTGCAGCGGCAACCGCTTTTGTATTGATTTCCGTAATATTCTCTTTTATTTATGATTTAAGGTGGACTGTCGTCACTCTGATGATAATATTTATTATCATGCCGATGATCATCGCCTTCTTCTACATATATCATGGTCTGAAACCGTTGTCGGTGGTAAACGCAATCCCGCATACTCTCTCTTTCTCTCCTGACGAGGTATACGTCTCTCTGTTATCGCCGCCGGAAACCATTCCTGATAATGAGCATGCCGATGATAATGCCAAATCCGAACCTGAATTGATAGAGACCGCTTCCCGACATATCCCCTACTCCCGTTTGGGCAAATATAAGACGGGAACCAATTCCGTAATATTTCCTATAGAGGGGGACGATGGGGGATTCCTCTGGATTCCGCTGTCTGCCTTTGAAAAGGATGGCGATATGGCTGACGCGATAAAGATAATCACCGATAAATAATTTGAAACATCACATGAACCCAAGATAAAATATCGGATTCATGACAACGACTAAAAAATTATATGAGACTTCTAAAATCAAACAATAAGAAATACTGCTTCATAATGGATATGGAGGTAAGAGACTATGAGCTGGATTGCGAACAGATAGTCAACAATGCCAACTATCTTCATTACATGGAGCATACGCGACATAAATTTTGCGCCGATGCCGGCATGTCGTTTATCGAGATGCATAATAAAGGGATTGACGCCGTGGTGAGAAAAATCGAGGTGGAATATATCACGTCATTACGTGGCGGCGACAGTTTCCTGAGTTGCCTGCGACTTGAAAGAAAAGGTCCGCGCTTCATTTTCCATCAAGATATCATAAAGACAAACGGTGAGACCGTAGCGCAAGGGATCGTGACTGTGGTCGTGCTGAAGGATGGCAAGCTGTCACGTGGTGACGATCTTGCAAAAGTGTTTGCAAAATATATCCGGTAAACCTACGTCAATTCCCTAATTCCCATATATGCCTGATCTTGACCTTATAAGGAAACTCGCGTTCTCATTCCTAAAAAAAGCGGATGCTGAATTATTGCGCACGCTTATCGACAAAGGTATCTCCGCCGAACAATTCTTCACTATGGAGACTGCGGAACTGGCGCACGCACTGCGTCTCTCTCAAGGAAACCGCTTTGAGAAGATGGAGCGCGACGAGGCGATATTCAGGGCATTGAAGGAGCTGGAAGCTATCGAACGCCACCACATCACCCCACTCTCCCTTCTCGACAATGATTACCCGGTAAGACTCGCCCAGATTCCTGACGCACCTGTGGTGCTATATAAACTCGGGGATGCCGATCTTGATTCAAGGCATATCGTGAATCTCGTCGGCACCCGGCGGTCAACACCCTACGGGCTTGATTTCTGCAAACGTCTCATAAGCGATCTTGCGCCATATTTCCCCGACCTTGTAGTGGTCAGCGGTCTGGCTTTCGGCATTGATGCAGCTGCGCATCAGGCTGCCCTCGATGCCAACGTAAAGACTGTGGCTGTCGTGGCGCATGGTCTCAACATGATATATCCGGCTCCTCACCGAAGTCTCGCAAAGACCATAATACAATCCGGGGGTGCAATCGTCTCGGAATATCATTTCGGCGACCAACCTTACCGACAACGTTTCCTTGAGAGAAACAGGCTTATCGCCGGACTCTCCGACGTCACCATTGTCGTTGAGAGCGACGTGAAAGGGGGCGCGATGTCTACCGCCAACACAGCATTCTCCTATTCAAGAGACGTAATGGCCCTTCCAGGTAGGATATCCGACCAGTATAGCTCCGGATGCAATATGCTTATACGAAAGCAGAAAGCTCATCTTATAACCTCTGCCGCCGACCTCATAGAACTTACAGGATGGCAGCCTCTTGACCTCAACATCGACACTCGGCAACGGAATCTCTTCCCTGAACTTGACGGAGATGCAAAACTCGTGTATGAGACAATACGCTACAGTTCCGAACCGATGCAGGCTGACCGCATACACCAACTGACACTCATCCCCATGCCAAGATTGATGGCTACTCTCGGTGAAATGGAATTTGACGGCATATTGCTACGTCATCCCGGCAACCGGTTCTCCGCATCTTAAACATGTAATAAATCAGCGGGTTAAAACCCGGAGAAAAAAAAGAATCGGAGAAGAGATTCCAGCACCTCTCCCCCGATCGAATATTCAAATCTATTATCAACTTCTTCAATTTCTCACAATCAGAAACGCTGCAAAACAGTCTCGATAAGATTTCCGACAAACGGCTTGTAATCCGTGTTGACATCTTCAGCCACACGTTGGGCAATAATGCAGCACACAGTCATTGCCTTATGACCTAATAATCGCGCCATTCCCTGAAGACAGGCAGACTCCATCTCAAAATTTGTGACCGGACGGCCGTCATATCTGAAACTCTCTATCTTCGAGTTGAGATGCGGATCTTTAAGTTTCAACCGCACTTCCCTACCCTGCGGTGCATAGAATCCTACGGCTGCTATGGTATAACCTCGCAACATATCGTCCTTTCCTATCCTATCCACCAAATCTGCATCAGCATCCACCACGTAGGGAGCCGCCCATGTCGGATCCCATGCCACATAACTACAGAATGCCTTCTCGAAGTCAAGATCACAAACCTTATCCCTGTCGGCATAGAAATTCAGGATGCCGTCAAAACCGATCGCCTTCTGTGCCACAACGAAATCCCCTATCTTCAAATCATAGACCAGAGAGCCGGACGTGCCGACACGCACAAGATTGAGCGTGCAGTGGTGGGGCTTCACCTTACGCGTCTTGAAATCAATGTTTGCCAAAGCATCAAGCTCCGTCAGCACTATCTCTATGTTGTCGGGTCCGATGCCGTGAGATATGCACATTATATCCTTCCCCTTGTATCTACCACCTATGGCATGAAATTCGCGGGAACTGATGTCATAGTCTATCTCATCAAAATAAGACGCTACCATGTTGACTCTTTCCGGATCGCCTACAAGCAATATATTGTCCCGCAGATGCTCAGGACGCAAATGGATATGAAAAACCGAACCGTCATCATTTATGATCAGTTCAGAAGGGGGTATGATTCTATCTTCTGCCATATCTTTATAGGAATTTAAATGTCTTCTATGTGGATTTATCAATATAACAAACATCTAACATTATTTCTTATAAAAATGCTATACAACATATATCCGACAACACCCACATCCGTTTCCATCATTGCAAAATGTCATCTTGAAATTTCCCTACCCACAATCCTGACTACACGACCGTATCATTAGGCGGCAATATCGGCATTCTCAAAGGCATTCCACGATTTTATTTTATAAAAGAATATTTGTAAATTTGTAATTCTGAACGTTATGATATAAGTAAGAGGTCTGACTGGTGTTGCAGCGAGACCTCTCTTCCAGAATCAAGCCAACGTGTTACAATATGATAAAAGCTATATTCTTTGATATCGACGGCACTTTGGTGAGTTTCAAGACTCACCATATACCTGCCTCCACAATAAAAGCCATTGAGATGGCAAAATCCAAAAGCGTGAAGATCTATATCTCCACAGGACGCCCTCTCCCCCTTATCACGAACCTCAGTGAGATAAAACATCTTATCGACGGATATATAACGACCAACGGGGCTCTCTGCTTTTATGGAGATGAAGTGATCTCTTGCAGACCTATTCCGCACGACGATGTGATGAAAATGATTGAGCTATCCGACAGAATCGGATTCCCCTTCATGCTGGTAGGCGAAAAAGATCTTACAATGTATAATAATAATGAGGACTCCGAGCGCATATTCCGTCAATTGCTCAACGTGCAGAATCTACGGACCGACAACAATATCGAGCCTATTCTCCGCCAACGCATCCTGCAATTATCCCCCGTAATCTCAAAAGCGGAAGAGGAGAAAATAATGCCATATCTAAAAGGTTGCATCTCCGGAAGATGGCATCCTGATTTCACTGACATAACGGCACAAGATGCCAATAAAGGTAACGGACTACTGGATATAATTGCCCGACAAGGTATCAGCATCGACGAGACAATGGCATTCGGCGATGGGGGCAACGATATGTCAATAATCCAAAAAGCCGGAATCGGCGTGGCAATGGGAAATGCCAACGAAGAGTTGAAAGAGATTGCCGACTACGTGACCACATCCGGGGACGATGACGGTATCTACAATGCAATAATCCACCTCCTCTAACCGGCTAAAGTTCACGACATGACTCCCGTTCAATGTCCCTAAAATGACTTCCCAGTGCGATGCACACCGACAAGTCCCTGAAGGCTATACCATTACAGATGCCATGCTCTAAACCAAAGAAATTAATATAGTTGACAATACTGCCTCAAATAACAATGCGGTCTTCTCTGTTTATTGTCCCCAACATTCTATTTCGCGGTATTTATAATAGAGTCCCTATATTGCTTTCCCCATTCAAACATTGTATCAATCACAGGGAGAAAACTGACTCCAATATCTGTTATCGAGTATTCCGATCTCGGAGGCAGTTCAGGATATATCTTTTTGCTTACGAAGCCATCCTCCTCAAGTTCTTTCAGAGTCTGATTCAGCACTCTTGAAGGTGTCTCTTTCAACAACTTGTGCAGTTGGCTTGGACGTAGAGGACCTTTGCGCAATTCAAACAGAAGACACGGCTTCCACTTGGAGCCGATGAACCCCATGGCCAGCCGTAATGGGCAATCAAGATCGAGAGTCTTTTTTCTTGTGTACATGTCATTTCTATTTTTATACTGTAAAGTTAGTCATAAAATCACTTATAGGCAATAATTTGTCACCGGCTGTATAGCCTGCAACAAGTGTCAAGAAACCGGAATGTGTGTCTTCAACACAGGAATATATAGCGAATTACTCGAAAAGCTGTCGGATACAGATAGTATTGTGATAATATCTCCCTCATATTGGGCGCGGCCCTCAGGCTCGCTCTGCATTCAGATAGGCTATCTCGCAGACAATCATATAGGGAGGTTTTTATCAGTATATGATAATATAATCAGTATCAACAAATTATAATTAAATTTCCTCAACTTTTCACATCCTTTATATGTTATAGGTATAAAACTGACAACAAAAAATATGAAAAAAGTAATTATTATCAATGGCCATGGAGCACCTATGATGTCAATGGACAATAAGAGAATCCTTGAGGATGTGAAAGCACAGCTTCAGGATGTGGAGATTGTCACCTTGGCAGAGCTCTATCCAGATTTCAAAATTGACGTGGAGAAAGAACAGACCCGTCTGCTCGCTGCGGATCTGATTGTCTTCGAGTACCCTATATGGTGGTATTCCGCCCCCTCAATCCTCAAAAAGTATGTGGAGGATGTCTTCGCGATGGGATTCGCGTTCGGACCCGGCGGTGACAAACTTAAAGGTAAGAAATTCATCGACTCTTTCACATGCGGGGCACCGGAAAAGAACTATCTGCCGGGGGCTTCGGGAGAGGATATAGAGAAAATGGCACTCCCAATGAAGGCCACCTGCTGGCTATGCGGTATTGAGTATTTGGGTCAAGTAGGTACCTACGGGTCTATGTACTATGGATTGGATACACAGGAGGAGCTTGATGCCGTCAATGCAAAGATGGATGATCACGCAGCCAAACTCATCAATCTCATAAAGAGTGTTTGCCATGGAAATTGACCTCAACGCCATTCACTCACCGGAAGACATCAAAGGATATGGACTGCCGGAGCTGCAATTGCTCGCCTTTCGTTCATGCCCATAAGCAGACCAAAGGATAGTATTTAATCTTGGCTAAGGAAGAATAAGTTTAGATGAATATCAAATAACCATATTTTTTATTAAATTTGTAGAATTAATGACTTATTTTCCAACACGAAATACTGATTTATAATCATTATTGATATGAGCATGACAGGTAAAGACAAACTTGATTCATTATTTATAAATCAAAATTATAATGACAAGAGCCAGTTAATTGATTGTTTCTCACATTATTGTCATATTGCCGATATGTATGCGGAGATTGAAAATTCAATAGCTGGAGTCAGTGATCTGAAAGAGCGTATCGGATACATCTGCTTTGGTAAAACTGCTGAGAAGCTAAATATCGTCCATAGTAAAAACGGACATCAAGTTAATTCTATATGGGGAAGATGAAGTTTATAATCTTATTGTGCCTGAGGACATTGAAAAAAGACATATAGATGAATTGTGTTTCTTACAATTTCTGAAGACAGTACCGATGGACCAAAAGGAGGACTATTATCTTAATGTCAATCTTCGTGTAAAGGACGAGTATGGACATAACCTCTTCCTTAGGCATAGAGATTTTTGCTGTTTGTCATGACTTATCCTTGTTAACCCCATATTGCGGTACCTTGACATCCGTAATAGTTGTTGGTTTTTGACCTTCTTTGTAAGTTATATAATTGCAAAAATACTATCACTCCTCCCATTTGGCAAATATATTACGGGATAGTTTTGAATGCGCAACACAAATATACACAGGATAATTTTGTAAAAAGTTTGTCAACAATTCCTTATCATAGCGAGAGCCACCCCAAAGGAGCAAAATCCGATGACGTGGCTTTATTCTTAAAACGAGGTACCCGTTATAATTGGATAAATCCGGCCTGCCGACGGCGATTACTTTTGTAGAAGAGGAAGATAATCTCCGTATCCGAACTCTATCATTTTATTTTCGGGAATGAACTTCAATGACGCACTGTTTATACAGTATCTCAGCCCACCTGTTTCGCGTGGACCATCTGGAAATACATGACCGAGATGGGCATCTCCGGTCTTGCTTCTAACCTCTACGCGGTTCATGCCGTGAGAAAGATCCGTAACCTCTTCTATCAAGCTATCGTCTATCGGACGTGAGAACGCCGGCCAGCCGCAGCCTGACCGAAACTTGTCTGTTGAAAGAAATAATGGCTCGCCTGTTGTAACGTCCACATAGATGCCTGGACGATATTCGTCATTATACTCATTGAAATATGGTCTTTCCGTGGCGCTGTTCTGCGTCACTTCGTATTGCAGCGGTGTCAAGCGTTGCCGCAATACCTCTTTTGTAGGTTTCATATAAGTTTTCATACACTTATAACAATCCGGGATGGACTTAATGTTTAAGCTATTGATTACCTTTTATAATATTCTACTTCAAAACTTCGTGTGTCGAACCTTGGGAATTTGGGGTTGCAAAGTTAGACGTTGACGTCCGTATGCCAAGGCAAAGCATGTTCTTGACTTCAAGATGCAAAGCATAATCTTTGTAGACGTTTTTCTTATCTTTTTCATTGGTCGAAGTTTGAATTTTTATAGTTTGTTCTCATTGCAAGGGTTATAGCTTCGCCAACGAGGGCGATATCGGCTAAAAGATAATGACGTTTGCCTTTGGAAGATTAGCTTGTTTTGTGCTACACTTTCCGTATAGCGGATTGTGTAGTATGGCTGTAGCACAACTATGCCAAAACGGGGCGCTTTTATGGCATTTTCAGTTAATATTCCCATAATGAAAAATCCTGCAAGTAAATCACTTACAGGATTTTAAATATTTACAAGCGGAAAGACAGGGGGTTGAACCACGCTGTCTAAATGCAGTTATATCAAACAGATAGATGTATTCAGATTCACGATTGTGCCGATTTAGTGCCGGACTTCTACTGTCCATGTTTCGACTCTGCCGCCGCCTCTGCGGACAGCACCAATCCTATATGCAAAAATAGTGACTTTCGGACACATTACCAAGTCCGAAGGTTCATTTTAGATTTTAATAACAAAAATAAGCATATTCCACTTAATAATTTATAACGCTGCAATATGTCTTAACTTGGAGAGACGCTCCATAAAGGTCTTGTCCTGTTTTATTGTCTGCATATTATATTTGGTCTGAAGCCTCATCAGAGGTTCTGAATCAATACCTAATGCAGCCTCAAACAACAATGCGGTCTTCTCTGTCAATGGTCGATGACCGTTCAGAATTTCATTCAGGACAGTATAACGGATGCCCATATCCTCCGCAAGCTTGCGTTGGGATATGCCACGAAACTCCAGTTCATCCTTTATGATCTCTCCGGGATGAGTTGCATAGACAGGTGTAAGATTGTTTGCAATCATATTCTGTTGTACGGCTTCCATCTGAAATTCATTTATAGTGATTTGACAATTCTGTTATATTTACAATTGAGGCGATAACTTCGGTTCCGTTTATAATCTCTTCAAATTCTATGCGATATTGATCATTAACCCTGACGGATGACAGTCCCTCCTTATCGCCATGCAGTTTTTCGTAATTCAACGAATTATACGGAAGAAGAGCCGCCACATTATTGGATTCAATCATAAGATCTACCACTCTTATATAGCGTTTGACGATTTGAGGCTGAAAGCGGTGCTTTTTGCCGGCATCGCCATTTTCATACAAATCTTTGAGATATTGCTTGTCAAATCGTACTTCCATATTCACTTGTATTACGTTGCAAAGGTAATAAAAGTTCTCCATATTCACAAAAAAAGTGAACACATCTGGTTTGAATTATCAATTTATACCATCAACTTCTTTGTTACAAGACATGAAACATATAATCGGATTTGTAGGAATTACATTATGAATATTATTACCGCTTCAAGGCTAACAATGGGATTGAAGCGGTAAGTTTTTATGTACCTGCGAAAGCGGAGAGAGGTGTGGCAGTCTTCCGGGTTGGCGGCGTTATGCCGACAAAAGGTGACGGGCTTCGCCTAACACCCGTTGTCCGCATACGCCTATGGGCAACGGCTGAACACCGGGCATAGCCAACGCCTCGTGGCGATACGCTGACGCGCGGCCACAAGACTTTCCGGCTCTGCCCCGTGTTCCTGACCGCCGTTGCCTGATAAGGATTTTTACGACCGCCGCGCCACTCTCCGCTTGTCAGCAACCAACGGGGCGAGACAATGCGCTCCACGGTTCGTGCCTCACTGTTGCACGCATAGACTCGCCTTTCCGGGGTTGGGCAGTGCCATTCCTTTTTTCTCAGTACCATTTATTTCAAAATATTCCGTACCAATATGTTGATGTCCGTTTTCACCGGCGCGGGGTCTTCGCTCCAGTTTATTGCCGTACCATCAACTATGGAAGTGATTGCTTGCTCGGTCCGTTGAACGTGTCCGGCCGGGATATTCTTTTCCCTTCGGCAGAAAAAATCTCCAGACCTCCCTGCGGTCAGCTTGTATTTTTTCCACCGAGGGCGAACATCCCTTTTGTGCCTGACACGGAGGTCGTTCAACGAGCAAGCAAAACTTCGATAGTCGATAGACGCATAAAAAAAATGTCGCACGATGAAAACGGACAACAACATATCAGATAGACGAGGCAAAGCATCCATCTCCAGCCTCAACCGCATAAAAAGGGTTGCAAGGGTGCTAATCCTCATAATCGCATCAACAATCGGTTTGGCGTTGTGGATATTCATCAGACCGATATTCCGAGGCGTGGGTTGGGTTATCTCAATCATATCCGCCTTACTGATAATCTTTTGGTTACTCACTTTATAAAATATTACGACTATGGCACAGACTATGAAATCATCAACCTCCGCAATAGAGGTAATGCAGCGGATGCTGCAAGAGCGTTGCATCGCAGAGCCGATGTTCGCTATCAAAATGGCAAACCCCAACAAGTCAATGGAGGGAGCGGTGAACTACCTATGCGCCCAAGTGCAGAAAAGCGGTCTATGCGTTGTGGATGACGCTATGGTGATGAACCTATTGGTGCATTACTTTGACGAGAACGAGATAGAGGACTGCGGAAATGTCAACTGCAACATAGTGGTGGGCAAGCCGGAACTATCCGATGAGGACAAAGCCGAGATGAAGGCACAGGCTATGGAGCAGTACAGGGAGGAGCAACTCCGTGAACTCCGCAGACAGAACCAGCCAAAGCCACAAGCGAAGGCTACCGCACCCAAAGCAGGGTCAGAAATCAATGTTCAACAAGGCAATCTCTTCGGAGAAGACTTCTAAAACCATACAGCTATGAAACCCAAGACCAAGAAACAGAAAGAGATAATGGCATTGAGCGGACAACTCCGTCCGCTCACCCCTCCCCAAAAGCAATGGGCGTTCAACAGCACCATCAACCATTACGCCTATCGGCTGAAGAACGGCAAGGCGGTATGCATGTCGTGCGGACACGAATGGACGGCAGACGAGGGTATGACCACCTGCCCACATTGCGGAAGAAAGTTGGAGGTCAAGACCACCACCAAGAGAGTCTATACCGACAAAGCCTATTTCAACGTGATAACCACGAAGGGAGAGTATCAAGTGGTGAGGATGTACCTTCTTCTCGCCGAGTTCCGCAAGGGCATGGAAGCCAAACCCGCATATCTGGAGATAGGTCAGTATTGGATAGACCCCAAAGGAGGAAAGACAGTCGTGGGATTATGCCGCACTTTCGGAGGATATTACTTTGACACCTTCGCTTTCGGCTCACCTTTTGAAATCCGCAAGGACAACGAGGCTTTCCAACGCATATCCGATGAATGGGTTTACCCTCGCATCAAGGCAACCGACACGCTGAAAAGAAACGGCTTCAAGGGATACTGCCACCGCATCAATCCCGTTACGCTTTTCACCCAATTGCTCACAAACCCAAAGGCTGAAACGCTGATGAAAGCCGGAGAGATTGAGTTGGTACGTCACCTTTGCTACCACCCCCATGACATCAACCACTATTGGGACACATTCAAGGTAGCAAGGAGAGCTGGATATAAAATCGACGACTCGCAGACGTGGTTTGACTACATACGGATGTTGGAGCGTATGGGCAAAGACCTCCGTAACGCCAAGCTGGTAGCACCCACCGACCTCAAAGCCGCCCACGATGAGTATATCGCAAAGGTTGAGCGTCAGCGCATCAAGGAACGGATGGAAGCAGACCGCAAGAGAGCGGAAGCCGATGAAGCCGAGTTCGCCAAACTCAAAGGAAAATATCTCGGACTTGTGATGACTGACGGAGAAATCGTAGTCCACACCCTCAACTCCGTAGCCGAGTATTACGAGGAAGGCACAAGGCAGCATATCTGCGTAGGCTCATCAAGCTACTATCTTAAAAAGGACTCATTGGTGTTCACCGCCAAGATTGGCAACAAAACAATCGCCACCATTGAAATCTCGCTGAAGGATTATTCAATCCTCCAATGCCGAGCCTTTGCCAACGGAGTGTGCGAGTACACCGACCGCATAGCCAAACTAATCAGCGACAACACCGACCTACTCAAAGAGAGAAAGACAGCATAAGTTCAACCCGACCTCCGACCTCAGTGTCGGAGGTCACAACCACCAAAAGACAATGAAGACAAGAGAAAGCATACCGGAATGGGCACTTTGCTACTGCGTAAATGGCGATGCGACCGGACTCAACGAGGAAGAAATCTCAATCATCAACGAATGGATGCAGAATTGGCAGGTGGAGATTATCTCTCCAATCGCCGATGAAGAAGGCAACTATCACCCTTTTTTCACACATTGTCCATTGTTCGGACTCCCCACCGATGTGATTGAATGTGACATAATCTACCATAACATCAACCCCACAAATCCCCAACTACTATGAAACAAACATTTTATCTTGTCAGTGTCCTTTTGGAACACTCCGACTATGAGACCACCGACAAGCACACACTATACACGGACTTCCACAAGGCACTCAAAGCGAAGGAAGCCGAGATAGAGGAATACAGCCTCTATCTTCCCAACGGATATGTTTCCGAGGACACTCAGACCATTTTTCAGATGATAGACAATGACGGCTACTCGCTCACGATAGTCGTTGAGGAAATCACACCGCAGTAACCATAGACACGCCATAGTCTATCCCAGGCTTCGCCGACCTCAGCAGTTGGCGGGGCCTTTTTCTTTCATGAGCCAAGGCGGGGAAAGAAAAAGGCGAAAAAGAAACCGCAGTGACAATTCTTTCAGAACACTGCGATTTTATAGAAAATTTCGCCGCCACAGGCGGCATCGGAACAATCCTATTTGATTTTGAGAATTATAAAGTTTGATGCGGATGGTAACGGTTGGTTGTGTAGATACTTTGGGGATGAATCATTGGCGTTGAGACGATAGAAACAGTAATTCTAACCTTGCCCCATATCTGTATAGAGGGCTTCTTTCACACCTTGCGAAAGTAATGCTTCAATGAAGTTGCCAAAGGTCACGATTCCTTGACTTTCGTATAATGCCAAATCACCTTTTGAATCAAGACATAATGCACGGAATACATTTCGATTGCCCATCGGACGAGTGGTTTTAACTGCCTTACCATTATGTATCATCATTTCTTGCGCGAAACCCATGCCGTCCTCAGATGCTGCTTTGTCAAGTTCAGTTGAATAGTCTTGATAATGGAATTGAGGGCCGGAGACAGCCGACCAAGTAAAAGCCCCGGTGTTACGTTTGCAACGATAACCCTTATGGCGCACTCCACCTGCCACATGATCGCCAGCGATATTTGCGTGTCCTTTATTGAACTCTTTTCCTGTAAATGCTCCTGCAAACGCCAAAACGATGGAATCATTATCAGCCGAGGGTATCTCTCCGCATACCATATCCATTGACAACCCATTCATATCAGGTTTCAAACCGATTAAATTAAGTCTTGATAAGTCATGAAAATTTTGTAACTTTGCAGTTCATAGTGACGAGAAATCTGAATCGGCCATGTAATTACTAAAAACAAACGGCGAGAGCCGAACAACATTTCGAAAACTCCAGTGTAGTCGTTACGGGCTTTGGTCGGCCTTCAGATGCTATGTTGGAGTTTTTGGCACTATAGAAGTATGATTTTAACTCGATATAAAGTTCAAAATTTCAAATCGGTGAAAGATTCCGGATGGATTACCTGCTCAGATGTCACCACCCTTGTTGGTGTAAATGAAGCGGGCAAATCCAATCTGCTACTCGCACTTTGGAAACTCAATCCGGTTTCAGGTGGAAATATTGATATTCTACACGATGCTCCTGTAAGCAGATTGACGACAATCCGTAACGAAAAAAACATAACTCCATTTATTACTGCCGAGTTTCAGTTGACCGAGGATGATATGGATGCTGTCAATGAAGAATATGGCGAAGAAATAAGCAATATTGATTCTGTAATAGTAACTCGCTTTTTCGATGGTCACTATACTGTTTCGTACCCTAAAAACACTCCAGAACTTGTAATCGAATCAGATGAAGCTGCTCCTAATACTGACAATGAGTCAGACGAGGATGATATACAAGAAACGGTTTTGGACGGAAAGAAACTGTCTCAGGCAATAGTCAATCTCATGCCTAAGTTCGTCTATTACTCAAACTACGGAAATCTATCAACTCGTCTTTATCTCCCTCATGTGACGACTTGGCTTAATGGAGGTACTGTTGCTGGAATAGAAAAAAGCGATGAGCAGATTCGCACTATGAGTGTTTTATTCAAATTCGTCGATTTACAACCTGAAGAGATACAAGAACTTGGCCTTGATCCAAAGGACATGGCGGCAAAGCGTGTGGGTAACAGTTATCGGACTACTAACCATAACCCTACTGAAGACGAAATATGCAAAGCAGAAAAGGCCAAAGAAGAAAGAACAATTCTTCTACAATCTGCCGGGACCAAATTAACAAGAGAATTTGCGGACTGGTGGAAGCAGGGAAATTATAAGTTTCGATTCAATGCAGATGGCGATTATTTTACCATATGGGTATCAGACAACAAGCGTCCCGATGAGGTTTCACTTGACCAACGAAGCACCGGCCTTCAATGGTTTATTAGCTTCTTTCTGATTTTTCTCGTGGAAAGTAAATATCAACATAAGAATGCTATACTTCTCTTAGACGAAGCTGGGTTAACATTGCATCCCAAAGCTCAAAAAGATTTGAGCAAGTTTTTCAACAGTTTATCCGAGGATAATCAAATCATTCATACAACACATTCGCCCTTCATTGTTGACACAAACAACATTGACCGATGCAAAGTCGTATATGTTGATGGAGATGGCTATACAGTTGCGTCTGCAAATCTTCGGGATAGCGATGACAAACTCAATGAACAATCAATTTACGCGGTTCATGCCGCATTAGGACTAAGCGTATCGGATATTCTTTTTCAAGGGTGTAAGCCAATAATCGTCGAAGGCCCTTCTGACCAAATATACCTTAGTGCGATTAAACAGGCTCTTATCGCTGAAAAAAAGTTCGCTCCAAAGGAAGAATGTATATTTGTTCCATCCGGAGGCGTCAGAGGAATTCAGGGTGTAGTAAGCCTTCTTGGAGGAAAGCAAGGTAAACTTCCAATCGTTATCGTGGACTCCGACAAAAGCGGTAAAGATGCAAAGTCAAAATTAACCAGTGGATTGTATAAGGATTGTAAGGGAAGTATTTTGGAAGTGGCATCCTTCACTAATGTTGAAAATACAGAAGTTGAAGATTTAATTCCGATTGAATATTTACAAAAAGGCATTAACAAACTTTTTGAAAACATTGACGATGAGGAAGAACAGTTCGAAGAAGTTTACGACAAGACAAAGCCCATCATTCCCCAGATAGAAGCGTTTGCCAAATCTAACGGAATTGAATTGGAACATGGCTACAAGGTTCAACTCGCTAAAACGACAAAAACAAGAATCTTGAAAGCCAAAGGAATCGATGCTGATGTTATAAAGTCTTGGGAAAAACTGTTCGACAAATTCATAACTAAATAAGCTATGGCATTGGATAGTTCACATGCTCAGATGGTGAGCCTTATTTGGAGTATCGCAGACGATGTGCTGCGCGACGTGTTCGTGCGTGGCCAGTATCGTGATGTCATTCTCCCCATGGTTGTGCTTCGCCGCCTTGACGCACTCCTCGAACCGACAAAGGAGGCAGTCGAGGAAGAATTTTCATATCAGACTCGCGAGAAATTCACTGATACAGGTGCCTTGATGGAGGCAGCCGGACAGAACTATTACAATACCAGTAAATGGACTCTTGGAAGGCTGAAGTCACAGGCAACCGGCGACAAGGAAGCCCTACACAACAATTTTATAGAATACCTTAATGGGTTCAGCCCGAATGTCGGGGAGGTGCTGAAGAGTTTCGACTTTTATGCTAAAGCTCGCAAACTGACAGATCGCGACAGGCTTCTCGCTATTATTGAACGTATCACTGACCCTTACCTCAACCTCACCGATAAACCACAATCCGACCCTGACGGGTTGATTATTCCCGCTTTGACCAATATCGGCATGGGTGGCATCTTTGAGGAACTTCTGCGTCGCTTCAATGAGGAGAACAACGAGGAGGCAGGTGAGCATTTTACTCCTCGCGATGTTATCGCCTTGCTATGCGACCTCGTTTTCTCACCCATCAAGGATGACCTGCCTAAAATCATCACCCTCTATGATCCGGCATGTGGCAGCGGAGGTATGCTTACCGAGGGACATGATTACCTTATAGACCTCGGCGTTGACCCTTCGGCCATCAGATTGAATGGCAATGAGGTCAATCCGGAAACGTTTGCCATCTGCAAATCTGACCTTATCATAAAGGGTGTTGACCCGGAAGGAATTCATCTTGACAACACTCTTGTCCCCGAAGATACACGTATAGGTAAGCAGTTTGGATTTATGCTCACCAATCCGCCCTATGGGAAATCATGGGGTGAGGACAAGAAGAAGATGTTTGATGAGAAAACTCTTCTTGACGAACGCTTTTATGTACCTCTGCCAAACTATATTGGTGTGGTTGAGAACAATGCCTCTGTGCCACGTGTCAGCGACGGACAGATGCTGTTCATGATGGAACTTGTCGACAAAATGAAGTCACTCCAGCTTCAGCCTCAAGGATCGCGAGCTGCCTCAATCCACAATGGTTCTTCGCTTTTCACCGGTGATGCCGGAAGTGGCGAGAGCAACATTCGCCGTTTCCTTGTCGAGAACGATATGGTTGACGCGATAATCCAGCTACCCAACAATATATTCTACAACACAGGTATCTCCACCTATTGTTGGGTGCTGACAAACTTCAAGCAACCGCAGCGATGCGGAAAGGTGCAGCTCATCGATGCTTCGCAAGCCTCTGAAACCCTGCGCAAAAATCAGGGTCAGCGCAACTGCGAGATAACCCAAACAATGCGTGGACATATCATTAAAGCCTACTTAAACTTCATGGAGTGTGAGGCATCGACCGATTTTCCCGTCACATCAAAGATATTCGACAACGATGACTTCCGCTACTTTAGCGTCACTGTGCTTCGCCCACTTCGTCTCCGTTCGCAGATGAATTATGAAAAAGCGGAGGAACTGCTTTTTGATAAAGGAAATCGTGAACTTTCCGGCTGGTTGTACGACAGTTACGGAAGCCGTGTGTTCGAGGGATTGAACGACAACATCATGGAGATACGTGAATATCTCCAAAGTAATGATATTAAGCTAACCGACAAGAAACTCCGTGAACTTATTGACCCTAACAAATGGAAATCTCGCCGCGCATTGTCGGAGATTGCTGTCAGACTGACCGACAAGATTGGTCAGGAAGTGTTCATGGACTATGCTCTGTTTACCGATAGGCTTACAACGGTTGTGTCTGAGCTTGGCATCTTGATAGATAAGACAGGTCTAAAGACAATTGCTCGGACAATGAGTGAAGCCGACCCCGAGGCAGCCCCGGTTGTAGATAAGACTGTCAAGATCAAAAGCAAGGACATCGAATTGCTTACGGAGACTTTCAACGTCAAGCCGGAAGATTTGCCATATTATGGCTACTATCCATCAGGGAAAGGCTCTTTCATTCACTATGAAAGCGACACGTCACTCTCTGATAAAGAGGAAGTGCCGGTATCCAACGCTGTTCTTGACTATTTCAAACGCGAAGTAGAACCATATGTCTCAGATGCTTGGATTGACCTTCCGAAAACACTTATCGGGTGTGAAATCTCATTCAACAAGTATTTCTACAAACCGGCTCCGCTACGCACTCTTGCCGAGAATCAGCAAGAACTTGTAACCCTCGAAAAGGAGAGCAGCCGCCTCCTTGTCTCACTCCTTAATCTCGGATAACACATGGAACAGATTCAGAACCCCATCCAGCAAGATAATATCCTTACCGACATACGTCGATTGATAGATACATGTCGTCAACAAGTGGCATTAGCTGTCAATTCAGGACTCACCATGATGTACTGGCACATTGGAGAACGAATAAACCGGGAGTTTATCGAGGGTACACGTGCAGCTTATGGCAAACGAATCGTGGCAAATCTCTCAACTCAACTCACCGAAGAATACGGAGGTCGAGAGTTTTCAGAGAAGAACCTCAACAGAATGCGACAATTTGCCACAGTATTTCCTGATATTTCAATTTGGACACCAGTGGTGTCCAAATTATCATGGTCTCATTTCTTACAAGTTTTATCAATCGAAGATGACTTGAAGCGCCAGTTCTACCTCACTATGGCTGCTGACCAACGATGGTCAAAGAGAACCCTCAAAGCCAAGATTGACGGTATGCTATATGAACGCACGGCAATTGCCAAGCAACCAGATGAAGTAATACGCCAAGATTTAGAACTTTTGAAGAATGAGCGTAAGATGTCGGCAGACCTTGCGTTTCATGACCCTTATTTCCTTGACTTTCTCGGATTGGAGGGAAACTTTTCTGAAAAGGACCTTGAAGAAGCCATAGTTAGTGAACTCCAAAAGTTCATCACAGAGATGGGTAACGACTTCGCTTTCATGGCACGTCAGAAGCGTATATCGGTTGACGATGAGGATTACTATATCGACCTGCTCTTTTTCAATCGCCGGCTGCGGGCTATGGTCGCTGTGGATTTGAAATTAGGGAAGTTCCAGGCAGCCTACAAGGGGCAGATGGAGCTTTATCTGCGCTGGTTAGAAAAATATGAGATGCTTGAAGGCGAGAACAAGCCCATCGGTCTAATCTTATGCGCCGGAAAGAACGAGGAGCATGTAGAGCTAATGCACCTCCACGAGAGCAACATCCGGGTGGCAGATTATCTTACAAAACTACCTGACCGCCGCATTCTTGAACAGAAATTACAACAAGCCGTGGAGCGTGCGCAAAACCGAATAAAGCAGGCTCGACTGCTTCAAGACAAGGAGGGCGAAGACTGATGGAAACTTATTCGGAATATAAAAATAGTGGGCAAGCATGGCTTGGAGAAATTCCGAGCCATTGGGAACTATTGCCGGGAAAGGCAATTTTTTTAGAGAACAAAAGAAAAAATTGGGACAATTCAGAGAGCTTTGTACTGTCATTAAGCTATGGACGTATAATTCCAAAGATAAACAAAGATGAGGGTCTCGTTCCGGATAATTACTCGAATTATCAAATAATAGACCCAAACTTCATAATCATTAGATGTACAGATCTTCAAAATGATAAAGTTAGTCTGCGAACGGGATTGGTTCGGCATCATGGCATAATATCAGGAGCATATTTAGGATTAATTCCGAGACGTGGGAATAACCCTATATATCTTCATTACGTATTGTATTATTGGGACGTATCCAAAGAACTTTATAGATATGGTTCCGGATTAAGACAGTCATTAAGTTGGTTCGACATTAAATATCTACAAATACCTATTCCTCCGATTTGTGAGCAGGAGGCAATCGTAGAATATTTGGATAATGTCATTGCGGAAATAGACAAGGCGATTGAAGCAAAGGAACGGATTATTGCTGCTTTGGAGGAACGTCGCAAGATTATCATTACAGAGGCCGTTACCCGTGGCATCAATCCAAATGTGCCTCTCCGCGAATCCGGCATCGAATGGCTCGGCCAAATCCCTGCCCACTGGGAAACAATCCCTGTTCGTCACGTTTTTGAATTCAGGAATGGTTACACTCCATCAAAAATCAATCCTTCTTTTTGGAGCAATGGAACTATCCCTTGGTTCAGAATGGAGGATATTCGTAAATCAGGCAGAAAACTTGAAAGGGCTATTCAATATATAACCCCTGCCGCCCTAAATAACGGAGGTACATTTGATGCCGGTTCTTTTATTATGGCTATCTGTACAGCCTCCATAGGCGAACATGCTATGTTAATTGCTGATTCGCTTGCGAATCAGCAATTTGCGAATCTAAAGATTCGCAAATCGCTGTCTGCTCGTTTTGACTCGCAGTTTATTTTTTACTATATGTATGTCCTCGGAAAGTATTGTCGTGACACTGCCAATACTACCACATTCCAGTATGCAGATATGACTCTTGTGAAGAATTTTTTAGTGCCCATTCCTTCATTGGAGGAGCAAAAGAATCTGGTGGAATATCTTGATTACAATACCAAAGGCATAGATTTAGCCATAGTTCAGCAAAAACGTCTCATTGATTTGCTTCGAGAGCGTAAAAACATTATTATTAACGAAATCGTGACCGGAAAGGTAAAAGTGATATGACACAGACATCAATGCTTGAAGTGGAATTGGAGAAATTGATTGAGCGTAGGCTTACTGGGTCAACTCTCGAAGAGCGCATTGCGTGGGATAATTCTCATGCAGCTGAACCGTTCACCCCATACGGTATCAACAACGGTTTTCTCCCGGGGCATTCCGATGAAATGAACCGTGACAAGGCCATCAACACCACTCGTCTGTGGTCTTTCCTCAACAAAACCCAGAAGGGTATTCTTGACCAGTGGCGAGGACGTGGCGATTTGAAAACTATCGTGGAAAAAGAGATAGACCGCAAACTCTCTACCAAGGGAATACTCGACACCCTACGAACCGATCTTGAGATAGACAATATCACTCTACGCTTGTTCTATACCCGTCCTTCGTTGAGCGACAGCGAATTGAGCCACAAGCAGTATGCAGCCAATGAATGGTCAGTTACACGTCAGCAGCGTTACAGCAAGTATCATCCCGGCAACGAGATTGATATGGTGATTTTCATCAATGGCATCCCTCTTTTCACTATCGAACTGAAGAACCCGGCTACGCACCAGACGGCTCGTTATGACGGGCAGAAGCAGTATCGAGAAGACCGCGACCCAAGAGATACCCTTCTGAGGTTTGCAAGATGTTTGGCTCATTTCACTCTCGACAAGGATGAGGTGTATTTCACCACACGCCTCGAAGGAGCAAAAACATATTTTATGCCTTTCAACCAAGGGCTTCCCGATGGGCAGGGTGCCGGTAACCCTATAAACCCCGACGGGCATAAAACGGCTTATTTCTGGGAGCGAATACTCACTCCTGATACACTCTCAGACATTATACAGAACTTCGCGCTCGTGGATTATGGTGAGGCAAAGAAGCACAAAAAGGTGCCACACCTGCTGAAAAATGCAAAAGGTTTGATTTTCCCACGCTACCACCAACTCGATGTAGTGTCAAAACTGAGTGACACCGTTTCCAATGTAGGCGTTGGAGGTAAGTATCTGATTCAACACTCAGCCGGTTCGGGAAAATCCAACTCCATCACTTGGCTGGCATTCGACCTTATAAAGGTGTGTCCGGCAACTCTTGATGCCGTCCGTGCCGAGGCTCTTGACAAGCAGCTTTATCAGTCGGTGATAATCGTGACCGACCGCCGGGTGCTTGACAGCCAGATATTCTACAACGTTTGGGCATTTGCAAAAAGCGACAAGATTATCGCCCATGCCGACAGCAGTAGTCAGCTCAAAAAAGCGATTGAGGATGGCAAACGCATCATTATAACGACAATACAGAAATTTCCCTATATCTGTGGGGCAATTTCCGATATGAGTGACCGCAACTTCGCTGTGGTGATTGACGAGGCTCACAGCAGCCAGAGCGGTATAGCTGCCGATAAGATGAACGCTACAGTTTACCGTGACCACGATTCAGACCAAGAGGATACTGACTCAATTATAGCAAAGCTCATTGAGGAACGGAAATTGAGCCCCAACACATCATACTTCGCGTTTACTGCCACACCGAAACGTGAGACACTTGAACGGTTTGGCGTAGAGCAGGCGGATGGAGGTTTCAAGCCATTCCATCTCTATTCAATGAAACAAGCCATCGAGGAGGGTTTTATCATAGATGTTCTGTCGAATTATACCACGTATACGAGTTACTACGAACTTGCCAAGTCTATTGAGGACAATCCGGAATACAACGAGGCGAAAGCTCAGAAAAAACTTCGCCGCAAAGTGGAGCGTGAGCCGAAGACCATTCGGGAGAAGGCCGAGGTGATGCTTGCACATTTCGATGCAAAAGTGTATCGTGCACGTTGTCTGAAAGGACAGGCAAAGGCTATGGTGGTGACACGCGACATTGAATGTGCCATACGCTATTACAAGGCGCTCTGCAACATCATCGCGGAGCAACATTTGCCCTACAAACCAATTATCGCCTTTTCCGGAGAGAAAACAGTCGATGGCATTTCATATACCGAATCCGGAATAAATGGCTTCCCCGATGTGCAGACACCGGAGAAGCTTGACTGCAATGATTATCAGATACTCGTTGTAGCTAACAAGTATCTGACTGGGTTTGATCAGGAGAAACTCTCAGCAATGTATATCGACAAGCCTCTTGACGGCGTTTTGGCAGTGCAGGCTTTGTCCCGTCTCAACAGAATTTCTCCTAAGCTTGGAAAGACAGCCGATGACGTATTCGTTATCGACTTCTATAATAAACTTGACGATATGAAGGCTGCCTTTGACCCCTTCTTTACATGCACTTCCCTTTCCGAGCCAACAAACATCAATGTACTCCATGATCTCCGTGCGGCCATACTTGATGCCGGAGTATTTACGGAAGAGGATGATGTTAATCCTTTCAACGACCTCTATCAGCATGGGGCAGAGGCTCATGAACTGTCGCCTATACTGGACCGATCCGTGGAACGCTTCGAGAATGAAATAGAATGGGATGAGAACGGCAAACCCGATTTCAAAATCAAATGCAAGCAGTTCGTCAAAGTGTATTCACGTATAGCCGCTATCATGCCGTTTGAGAACATCAAGTGGGAGAAATTGTACTGGTTCCTGCGCCAGCTCATTCCACTGTTGAAAGTTACGGTTCCCGGAGATGATTTGAGCGATTTGCTCGAAAGTGTTGACATGAACACCTACGCATTGCGTCGCACCGCATCCAACGAGAAGATTGTTCTTGATGCCGCAGGAGCCGTCCTTGACCCCAACTCGCCAAATATGGCCGGTGCCGGAACAAATGATGACTCCCGTTCACAGCTTGACATAATCATCTCCAATTTCAATGAGAGATGGTTCAGCGGCTGGGATGCACCTGCCGACGAGCGCCGGGTGAAGATGTATCGTGTGGCAAGGGAAATCATAGCCACACCCCAGTATCAGTCACAGATTGTTGGCAATCCCGACCGTGATGAAGCCGATGCTGCCTTCAACCGCATAGTCGATACAGTGATGAGGCGTATGCGTCGTAGCGACGATTCCCTTTATCGAGAATACAACCAGAATGAAGGATTCCAAGGCAACTTCCGCAGTCTACTCCGTCAAATTATTGATGACCAAGACTACCGAGAAGTTGTTGAAAACGGACAAACACACGAGTAATGAGTACCAACGACAACATTATAATTATTTCTTCTGAACAAGGACAAGGCAAAACTCTATATGGCCTTGCTCTTGAAAGTGGGACAACACTTGTGCCACCTTTATATGAGGATGTGAAGATTCCAATAAAGGATGTCTTCATGTTCGAGCAAGATGACAAATGGGGGCTTATGTCTCTTGATGGGGATGTCTTGCTCTCACCACAATATGATAATATCTTTGCATGGAACGAAGATTTTGTTGTCGTTGGTAAGGGGGCACATTCCCATTTTATGTGTGGTGTCGTAGATTGGAATGGTAGAGAGGTTATTCCGACAGAGTATGGGGCGATTGCTTTAACTGGTTATCCCGCATTCAGATGTTACGATAACGCTGAATATGATTGGGGTAGGAACCACAATATGGATCATCTTAATTTTGATGGCAATCCGTATATTTGGAAAAACAGCAAGAATGAAACGTTAAGCACGCCAATACAAATTTGGCGTAGAGACCAACAAATTGACACCTTTGACAATTGGCTCATACTTGACAATCTCATTCTCCTAAATCCTAATCTTGAGTTGCAAAGGTGGGTGGCTGAAAAAGAACTGAAATTCATTCAGATTACACCAAATGGCACTTTAATCTCAAAAGACAAAAGAGGTAAATATGGCCTTCGCGACTTAACCGGTAAAAGTATAGTTCTACAGATATATGACGATATGAAGCTAATGTCGTCTGGAATCATTGTGCTGTATAACGGAAAAATTGGGATTATTGGGACTAACGGAAACAACATACTCCCTTCAGAATATCTTGAAATTAGAGGCAACATCATTGACGAGTCAAACAAAGATGAGATTGGTAGTCATTGGGTATGGAATTGGAACAAAAAGAATGGAGTTGCATTCAGGTATAGCAAGAATCATCCTCTTGACACAACTAATCTTGAGCAGATAATTGTCCGTGATGATTTCTTCGTTTCTGAAGGAACTATCGCTTGTTGTAAAAAAGGAGAATCCAATTTAAATACATTTGTCACTCGAAATAATAACGGTGAGAATATATTTAGCATTGAAAACGGATTTGTCCTTGAAGAAAATGTAGACAAGGTCATTCCTATAACCTCAGAAGAATATTTGATTCAAAGAGCGGATAAATTCCGACTAATTTCAACCGGCTCCGATTCCAATAGCCTTTCAATGGAGTTTGATGAGGCAAAGTATTATGGAGAAGGATTATTGTATTACAAAGTTGACGGAGTTTGGGGTGTGAAATTATTCTCACCAAAACTATACTGCAAAAGCTTTTTCAGAGTAGAGAAAAATATCGATATATTACCGTCATACCATTCAGTTAGGCCTATATATGGAATGATGGGGATGTTTATATACTTTGAGGTACAAAACTCATATAAGAGTTATTTTGGAGAGGAAGGAATATGTGCCCAACTTCTCAATACACGTGGAGAATGTATATTGGGAGGGCAACATCAATACAATGGTCACTTTAGCATCCATGATTCAATTATCCTTTGTCAAATTGGTGATAAATTCGGATTCGCGGACTTTAACGATGATGTGATTATTCCTTTCAAATTCGATGAAATTCAATTCCGAGGCAAGGGCAAGCATGGTGGATTTAATGTGCGCATTGGTGACTATTGGGGCATTCTTAAACACAACGGAAGAGAAAGCCGTATTAAATATTCGGAGCAAGTTCCTTTTAAAGATAAATATGAGATTGTGAGCGATGCTCTTTCTGAGCTTAAGGGAGTTCTGGACACAGAAACTTGTGAAGAGGTAGTCCCCTGTCTCTATTCACATATCATCCTCGAAGAAGACCGTGTTATTGTTGCAAGAGGCGGTTGCCCGAGAGAAAACTGCATTGTAGATTATCTATATGCTAAATGGGGATGTTATGACACATCCGGGAAATTAATAGTCCCGGTGAAATACGACTACATCAAAATTGATGGGGAATATGTCCTCGCAGGCTATGAGGGCGGTTTTATGACCTATGGCCAAAACCACTATTATAAGAAATTCGGAGGCAAATATGCACTTTATAACTCCGTAGGGGAATTACTTATTGAAGGATTCTCACAGTATTCTTTGGGAGATAATATATGGGCTTTCTACTTTGGCGGAAAATGGAAGACATGGACAGAAGAATACGGATTTGATGAATATTCTTTTGAATATGGAGTCGGTCGTTGGCTTCTTGTAACTCCGGAACTCAAAACTCTATTGCCGCAAACCAATGGGGAAAGCCTTCAAATAAAACATGGTACTAAAATTTATTGGACAAAAGAAGTTAATGATAAGGATAAGAAGGTGATTAACCGCATCAACTTTCCGTTAAACCTTCTTGTAGAGCATGAGTACCATATCGAGAATGGGTGGGTTATTGACAAGGGAGGTGGTGAGGCGATCAATATTGCCACAGGAGAACGCATTACAAGTTATCTCAAAATAGATGTAATCTCAAATAATCTCCTCTTTGTAATGGATAATAAATATAATGTGGGCATAATAGACAAGAATAACCAGATTGTAGTATCTCCCAAGTTCCATGCCCTTACTTATCCCGTTGGTAATTTCTTCATTGGAGTATTGGCGAACGACCATGGCGAATTTGTTATATCATTATTTGATTTAACATCAAAGGATATTGTTAATGAAGGCATTCAATTACGAATTGAAGAGTCTCGTTCTGCTATGGAACATTCTTTCCGTAATCATTTCTTGTTGATGTACCATATCAATGAAAATGATAATACACTACATGGTTATGCCTTTGAAAATAGTGTTAATTGGATAAAAACAGAGGTCGCAAGAGAATTTAATCCAATGCGTGTAAGTAGAATCGGAAAATTCAACCATCGAAGATACTGGTTCTCAATTAACGATATGGAGCCGGAGAAATCATATTCCTGCGATGATAGTGATTATAATGATTATCTAAGAGATTCATGGGATGCAATGACCGATGGTATGTATGGAGATATGCCGGACGGCTTTGACGGCGATTATGATTTTTTAGGGAGATAAAAACAAAGGGAGCTATCGATAGTCTTATTATTTACCTTTTTCCAAAATTGATTTAAGTACATGACAAAAATTTGAAAACATCGAATTTTGGGGTATAAGTCGGACGCATAAGTATGGTCGAAATCTCTTCCAATCCATATTTGACAAGCGACTTTGCCTTTCTTCCATGTTTCAGAATCCTTATC
>RIAZ01000035.1 GCA_003762615.1 Muribaculaceae bacterium Isolate-037 (Harlan) | reverse complement strand
TAGTTTTCATGAGAAAAAGCGTCCAAACTTTTCCTTTAAATTACTAATTTTCAGGGACTTTTGCAAATTTAATCGACTAAAAATTAAGTGTTTAACAGCATAAATTTAATTTTTGTCATCTACTAAATGACGGCGCACAAAAGATTCTGATTGAATTAAGACAGAGGATAGATGATGCTACGCCTACAGAGGAAAAAGAGTCTTTTGAAAATCTACAGGGACAAATTTATTACAAGTTAAACGCTAAAGACAAGGCTAAGGAATCGTGGAGACGTGCTCTGGAATATGCCAAGGTCATGCGTGATACTTCACTGATTCTTCAAAACACCTTTAATCTCGGTCTGTGCGAAACTGACTACGCAAAGGGGGTGGAGATTTATAAATATGCAGTCAGGGTGTCGGAAAATAGAGAACCTCTCATGTATCCACAGGCACTTGAAAAATTGGCACAGGTATACATTCAAGGAGAAGAATATGAAAAAGCCGGGGATTGTCTTGACAGGGCTTATAAAGTCTCGGTTGCATCCAATTATGATGTGGCGTTGCAGCAGATTGCATTTACAAAATGTGAGCTTTGGCAAGCGCAGGATAGTCTTGACTTGGCTCTTGCCGGATTCAAATCCATTCCGGCGGATTCCTGTTCTTTGGATGGCAAACTTATCCGTGCTAATTCTATATATTCCATTCTGTACCAACGTGGAGATTACATACAGGCGATAGAGTATCTTGATTCGGTCCATCAATTTTCTGACTCCATAAAAAGTATCGACGGGATAGGGCGGATTGAAAAAATCGAGAATGAATACAATCAGAAATATGTGGCACAGCAAAACAGATACAGAGTTTTGCTCATATCAGTCATTGCCGTTGCAGTTGTGGTCATGACTGCATTCTTCTTTATATTAAAGAATATGCGATTGAAACGGAAACAGTTGGATCTCATGAATCAGATTGCAGAATTGAATGTGAAAATAGAGCAGATCAAATGTGGTGATGAGGAGGAATCCGAATCGGCAAGTAATGGCAATGCGACTGCCACGCACGAACAGATTATCCCTCTATTGATGGAGAAGTTCCGATTGTCAAAAGAGATATTCCTGACTTCGCAGGAATATGCAACTCTAAAGAAACTTAATTTGATACGTGACCTTGGAGCAGATGACAAGATTGAGATTAAGGCTGTCGGAGATGCGATTATAGGACGTTTCTCAGATTGCTGCTTGAATCTTCGGCAGTCATATCCGGCTATGACAAACGATGATTGCTTGCTTTGTGCAATAGTATATTGCGGCTGTGGAAAGGAGGTGCAATCCTCAATCATGGCAGCATCTGATGAGGCATTGCGCCGTAGAAAAAGCCGGATCAAGCAGAAACTTCCGGAGAATCTTTTCATGTTTTTCTTCAGATGAGATGTTGATTTTGTGACAAAATCGTGACAATTCCAGTGTGTCACGGTATTGTCACGCCTGATATTCGGTCAATTAGGAATGGCTGTGTAATTTTGCGGCATCAAAATTTCGTAATCAAAAAATCAATCGGATATGAAAAGATTTATCAAGCCATTCCTTATGATAATGCTCTTGGCAACGTTCACTGTCGAAGCTCAATCACGAATTGTGAAAGCACGGGTGCTTTCCTCGGTAGACTCTATTCCAATAGAGTTTGCAACTGTCAGATTATTGGATGCTGATTCCATATCGGTAGCATCTGCACTTACAGACAAAACCGGCACTTTCGTCATGGAATCCGGTGTGGATTCCGGACGCATGCTTGACATATCATCCGTCGGATGTAGAAGCCGGATCGTATCTCTTCCTTGCGACTCGGTATTGTATCTGGAAACCTCAAATGAACTTGCCGAGGTAGAGATAAGAAGTAGCAAAAGATATGTCAAAGTTACGCCGAGAGGTCTGATCATATCAATGCAAGGGAATCCCATAGCCAAACTCGGAGCTGCATCCGAGGCATTGAAGCAGCTCCCGATGATTGATGGCTCAACAGGCAATATCAATGTGCTTGGTCATGGCTCACCATTGATATACATCAACAATCGTCTTGTCCGCTCATCATCAGAACTTTCAATGTTGCCGGCTGAAAGCATATCAAATGTTGAGATCATCACGAATCCATCCTCTAAATACGGGACAGACATATCATCCGTCGTTATAATCCGCACGAAGAAAGTCAATGAAGGATTTCACTCCGTTGTCAATGGGAATGTTTCTGTGGGGGAGGCTGTGTCTGCCTCCGGCAATGTCAACGCAAATTATCATACAGAGAACGGTATCACCATCTTTGGGGATTTCTCTTACAATACATCCGGATTTAAACAGAGAAGGTATTATGGCGAGCATTTTTACCGACCTGAAAATCCGGCACAGATTTTATTCACAGAAACCAATGGGAATGCAAAGGGTAGAACTCGGTCGCTTACTACAGATGCCGGTATTAACTATGACTTCGGCAAAAATTCTATCGGCGGTAAGTATTCATTTCTTCGTACTCCTGCAAGTCGTTTTACGGATAATGCTTTGACTTCAACGGATGCGATTAAAGAGTTGATGAGCATTTCTTCTCAAAGTGGAGTATATTCCCAGAGTTCAATGCATCATGTCAACATATTCGGTGATTTCTATATTCCTGCCAATATCGGTCTGCGAGTGGATGCGGATTATCTTTATTCAGCAAAAAATTCCACATCAACCGTATACGAAACCGAGAGAGCCACCAATATTGAGAATGGGAATGATACTCATAGTTCGTTATGGACTACTAAAGTTGTTTTGTCGCGGAATGTAAAAAATACTGACCTTGAAATAGGTGCCGACCTTTCAAAGACGTCAAACGACCAGATCTTTACTTCCGAATCATCCGACAATTCTGATTTCCTTGTCCCCGGCAGAGATAAGGTTGTGCAAGATCTTTATGCCGGTTTTGCAAGTTTTGATTGGACACCAAATTCTATATGGAATGTCTATGGTGGCGTGAGGTGGGAATCTACTCAAACCGATTATCGTCAAAATGGGTTGAAACGGGTTGATTTATCCCGTAATTATGGCAACTTGTTACCGAATTTAGGGGTTAGCTTCAATTCAAAGGCAAGAATGACATTATACTACCGTGCATCAGTCTATCGTCCAAGTTATCAATCTCTTGATAATAATTACATATACGTGACGCCCACTTTATGGGAAACCGGAAATCCTGAATTGAAGTCAGCACGGGTTCACAAAATTGGATTGAATCTCAATTTTAGGAAATTTATGCTTCAGTGTTCATTCTATGTTAATAAAGATAATGTCGGAGTGGTATATTATTGGGATGTAGAGAAAAGAATAAACGTGACCAGACCTGTTAATCTGCCTGATTATAATTCATTCCAAATGGTGGCGGTGCAGCAACTTGACTTCGGATTTTGGCATCCTACATTGCAAGGGGTATTTTATTTGCAGAATCTTGAATATGGCACTCCTGTCAGGAAATACGATAGACCGATGTACACACTCTCCCTCAACAACAGATTTGATATCCCCGGTGGTGTATATGCCTATCTTAACATATTCGGGCTGGGCACAGGAAATCAAGGAGTGATATATTCGCATGGCACATGGCAGGCGTCGGTGACACTTAATAAAACTTGGAAAAACTGGACGTTTACGCTTTCTGCCAACGATATTTTAGGCACATGGCGTCAACCTTTTGATACGAACACCAATTCGATTGATTACTCGTCGATGAGAAAGGGTGGTTCGCAATATGTCTCGTTAAGCGTCAGATACACTTTAAATTCAGCTAAGGGACGCTACAAAGGAAAGACATCAAGACAAGATGAAATTGACAGACTCTAATATTACAGACAATATGATTGAAGATTACTGAATGAAGTCATAAGTTTAAATGACTTCATTCAGCTAAATTGACAGACATGCAACTGATACCAAGTTTATTCTCTATTTCATATACGCTCTTGAAAGAGAAGTTGACTTTGCCTGAAAGTATTTTACTGACATATTGCGGTGTCACGCCAAGTTCTTCTGCGAGACCTGTGCGCGAAAGATTATGTGACTGCATGTAGTCAATTAGCGAGAGGGCTATATTTCTTGACCAACGTAACCAACCATCATTTTCCTTTCGCCATGTGGCCATTTCTACAAAACGAGAAGGGCTTTGGCTTTCATGCTCTTTTAAAAAATCCAATGTTTTGCTCATAATGCTATTCGTTAATGAGTTCAACAAAACTATCTATATCAAAAACACCGTGGCTTTTCAAATAGTTTTTACAACTGTTGAGTTTATCAAGTTCACGGTTAGTGTGTTCTCGCTCCTGCATAGTTCGAATGAGTTTAATAGCACCGCCTGTCACGATATAAATATTTGGTTCAATCCGAATTGCATATACTCTCAACCAACTTGTATGCCGATTGCGATTCCAATTCCTAGCTTTATTTCGAGATAGACTAGCTTCATTAGCATCAGTTATATCCAAAGGATGAAAAATATTATCCAGATTTTCAGTATAAGGAAATTCGAGAATTAATTGTTCCAAAGCATCTGCATCTTCAAAGGTTTCTGCAATCGCTTCAGAGATTCTCTCAATATGAAAATATGATTTCAAATCATTGAAATTTTTCATAAAGAAATTAAGTAGATACTCGGCATTATTCCATCGATTAAATATATCGGTAAGCTCATCATCCTCCTTATCTGGTTGTTTGACAGCCCACAGATGGTCATAATCTTTGAGTATTCTTACAAATTCCATAATCTGAAAATTTAATTTATGCAAAGATAAGCCTAAATTTTTTATTGTGCAACTTATAAGTTTATATTGTTGGGATATTGGTGGTTTTATTACTAAAGTGTAATCCTTACATATTGGTAATATTGAGACCGGGCATTTCATTCTAATTTTATGACTAAATAAAAAATATCGTATATCTCAATAATTCAGTAATTTATAATTGGATATTAATTTTATTACTAAAATATTTTGATTATCACTACATCTTTAGTGGTATAACTTAAAAATTAGTATTATCTTTGCGGTGTAATTAAATTTGACACCATTATGAAGAAACTATCTGAACGTGAAGAAGAGATAATGAGTATCCTTTGGAACAAGGGTCCTCTTTTCGTGCGCGAAATTGTGGAATCGATGCCTGAGCCTCGTCCTCATTTCAATACTGTAGCAACCTTCTTGAAAGGATTGGAAACCAAGGGGTGGGTAAAAAAAGAGTTTCTCGGAAACGCCAACCGCTATCATCCCATTAAGGAGCTTGAGCCTTACCGACAGCAATCCCTGAAAAGCATTATCAGTCGATTTTTCGGTGGCTCGTCGTTCAATCTCGTTTCCACCTTGACACGTGATGATTCAATCACAGCTGATGAACTGCGCGAAATTATTGAGATTATAGAAAAGAAAAAATAAAGTCTATGGGAGCAATCACCCAATATGCACTACAAGTGGCTTTGTTGCTATGCGTGGTGTATCTACTATATAAATGGACTCTGGCGAGTTGTACTTTCAGTCGATTTAACCGAGTCGTCTTGCTTTGTATGTATGTAATAGTACTAATTGCAATACCTGCTTACACTTTGTATTCATCTGCATATACAGAACCTGATGCGGAGTCACCGGAGCTGTAAATCAAAGAGGAAGTTACTGCTCTTTCCGATAGACCTGCTCCAATGTGGCCCAAGATAGTGAGTATAATCTATATGGCAGGAGCGATTGTGGCTATCGTCGTGACATCCCATTCTATACTGCATATAATGCAAATCATCAGGCATGGAGTAAAAGAGAAACGAGATAAATTCACTCTTGTTTTTTCAGACAACAAAAAAATATCTCCATTTAGCTGGGGAAAATACATCGTAGTCCCGTATGAGGAGACACCAAATGATGATCTTGATATGATCATTGCTCACGAACGTGTTCACATTAATCTGTGCCATTGGATTGACCTTGCCATTGGTCAGGCTATTATTATTATCAATTGGTTTAATCCGGCTGCATATCTTATGATGAGAGAGTTGCAGAATGTACACGAATTTGAAGTTGACAATTTCATGATTAAGTCCGGTATAGACCGACGGCAATATCAGATGTTGCTTATCAGAAATGCCTCTGGCTCATTATTTCCCTCTATAGCCGACAGC
Source organism: Muribaculaceae bacterium Isolate-037 (Harlan) (assembly GCA_003762615.1). Taxonomy (GTDB): domain Bacteria; phylum Bacteroidota; class Bacteroidia; order Bacteroidales; family Muribaculaceae; genus Lepagella; species Lepagella muris. Next base: position 39,610 of record RIAZ01000035.1, on the reverse strand, counting down.
CTATGTCATGGTCAACTGAAAACGCGCATCAAATTGATGATGTCACCACGTAGCAACCCTCTGCGCAAGGTCTTGGCATCACTTTTCGTGCCGATAGTCGCCATGACTATATTTGGAATTAATACTCCGGTTCTTGCTTCGCAGCTATCTGAGATTGCCGGAACTTACATATTCACATCTGATTACAATCAGCTAATATATGAAGTATATGGCGTCAACCATTTAGTCTATTATACCCGGGATGGTCAGCTTGTAAGTATCAGTATGGATTTGCCGGAGGGAGAGACTCCAAAGTTTTATATAAACAAGCATCTTGCTTCGCAGAGTGAGTTATCCCATATAAAATCAGATGATGTATTGTTTATAATGGGAGACAGTAACAATCACAGGTTTATCATAAAGACTAAATAATATAATAAATTAATAATCAATAAACTGACTTCTTGATTTCTCAAGAAGCAGCCCGTTTTATACCTTAAAAACAAAGTTAACGAATATGAAACAGTCAACTTTAACCTTATTTTTTGCATGCATGCCAGCAATTGCATCCGCACAAACTACTACCGACTCAATTGCCGATGAATGGGAGCGGCAACTTGAACTCAACGAAGTAGTGGTGGTGGCTCGACGCCCCGTAGTGAAGCAACAGGAAGGCAAACTGATCTATCTTGTCAAGAACGATCCCTATGCAAAAGGACTTGATGGTATGACACTTCTTGACCGTATCCCCCGCGTTTCTGTCAATAATGGGTCAGTGAGCGTTGCGGGAAAAGGGAATATCCGTTATATAATTGATGGGGTTCTTATGGAACTCGATGCATCGGCAATGAAAATGCGGTTGCAAAATCTCCTTGCTGAAAACATTGAAAAAATAGAGTTGCTCACAACGCCTCCTTCGCGCTATACAGTTGAAGCCAATGCTGTCTATATCTCCATCACAACACGCAACGAGAGCTTAGGAACACGGGGCAGTGTTTACGGATCTCTTAATCAGGGGAACAAACTTCGTGAGTATTTCAGTGGAAGCATAAGCCACACTACGCGTCGGGTGGAAATAGCATTTGATGTAAACCTTCAGAACTACCATAATGAAAACGACAACGAGATGCAGTATATTTTTGCCGATTATACGCGAAAATCCTCCACTTCTAATAAGTCACATGACTTCTCCACAGGGCTTAACGCATTGTTACGATATAAATTCACCCCATCCATGAATATGGGAATAATCGCCAACTATAAATATGGCAACACATCGGTAAATGGTTCTAATTTCACTGATTATAGGAATTATACGTCATCCACACTCACCACATCCAAATCATGTCCGAATAATGCGTTGACATTAACAGGGTTCTATGATTGGTCTTTTGGGAATAAGGGGGAACGAATGGAATTGACATATAATTACTTTAATCGGCATAGCCCGGAGTCTGCCATTATCAGCACAACATATAACAATGATTTTGGCGAAAACGGAATTGATGAAACCGGAGACAATGACTATCGTTTTCATATTGGCAAGGCTGACTTTAAACTTCCATATTCTTGGGGTCAACTTGAGACAGGCATTTCATATACGGATATTCTCAACTCTTCAGATAATTACACTCAATATTTTGAAGCAGGCGGTGCCGCCGAACATTTGACTGTAAATCTGTTTGACTACAAAGAGCGAATAGCTGCCGCCTATTTCTCAGCGTCACGCTCATTTGGAAATGGCTTGTGGGGCAAAGTCGGTCTCAGATATGAATACACTTGGACTAAAGGGGTACAGCGTACAACCTCTGAAATCAATAGAAATAATTATGGTCAGTTGTTTCCTACTGCCAATCTTTCATGGAGTAAAAACAATATCGGGTCTTTTAATCTAGGCTATTCCATTGGGATGGGACGTCCAAATCTATGGGAACTAAACCCATTCAGGTATTATTCTACAACAGATGAATATTCCGGTGGAAATCCGGAGTTAAAACCTACAATCTATAACAATGCGGAAATAAACTACTACGGGTTGGGGGGACTTTACGCTGTGCTATATACATCTTTTGCATCTGATGCAATCACCCACATTCGCCGCTTTGATAAGGATGGGATTATGAGCACAATACCTTACAACTGCTTGACAACTAATAAAACAGGCTTATATGCTTCATATAAGCGTAATATCTTTGATTGGTGGGAAATGCAAGTGGGAGGAGAAGCGTTCCATACTTATTCACGCTGCAACTTATCCGATTTTCAGGTAAATAACATAGAGGATTGGTCGGGAAAAATAGAAGTGTCGGCTAATTGGATGCTCAACAGGCAGAAGACATTGAAATTCAATGCTCGGTTTACTCATTTCTTCCCGTGGCAGCAAAATATGGTAAACTATGAATCATTCCAGATTCTCAACTTTACCATCAGATATGCATTGCTCAACAACCGACTGAACTTAAGTCTGACAGCTAATGATATATTCGGATGGAACAAAACGAAATCAAAGGAACATTATGCGGACTACACAATTCGACACACATTCAACCCTAATAGTGCTTATGTCATCTTTGGTATCAGCTACACATTCGGTCGCGAGAAGGTTGTCGGCGTGTTCCGCAATTCCAAGGAAGATCAATCCGGGCGAACCAAATAACGAAACTTCATACAGAGATTTCATGTTGTCCCATACCGGAATTATTCTTATTTTTGTAGTCTCGGTTATCACATTGGTTTGTTAACCTTTAGGAATAACTTCATTTTGAGATAAGTAAGAGTTAAAAGATTTGTATATTTCCATAAACCATAAACAACTGAAGTACAGCTTGCGACACTTCAGTAAAAAAGGTGTTAACAATTATTAACTATAAAATATAGTTGCAACTATAAATTATAGTTTATATTTGCACCATAAATTCTTTAGTATGGAAAAACTGACGGCAAAAGAAGAAGAAGTACTCGGTTTCTTTTGGAAACACGGAGCATTGCATGTTAAGGATATTGTTGACATGTATGATGACCCCAAACCACATTTCAACACTATATCAACTATTGTGCGTGCGTTGGAAGATAAAGGATATGTTGGACACACCCAACAAGGTAAGACTTACCTCTATCACGCAGCAATAGCCGAACAGGAAATGGGCAAGAAATCCATCGGAAATTTAGTGAGCAGGTATTTCAAAAATTCATATCTCAAGGTTGTTTCTTCATTTGTAGAAGACGGCAATCTGCCGATTGAAGATTTACGAAAGTTACTCAACGAGGTTGAGCAATCTCATAAAACCGAACAGTAATGAACACTATATTTTCACACTCTCTTTCGGCATCTCTTATGATGGTGATGCTATATCCGGTTTTCTGGATTATGGTAAAACGGTGTTGCTCGTTCCGGTTTAACCGAATGTTGATGCTATCAGGAATTGCCATTATGGTTTTAGTCCCAATCGCATTGACATATAAGCCAATTGCAGATGCAATGCCAACAGATCCTTCACTACAGACAAATATCATCCGACCTTTGGAAATCACTGCATTTAATGTGGTGCAACCAGAAGTTGTAACATCACACTTTGAACTTCTGCCGTTTATACTTGGTCTATATTGGATCGGCGTTTTTGTACTTGCCGTTCGGCTATTTATTTCATATTTCCAATTATGGAGGATTATCTCTAAGTCAGAGAAACAGCGGATTGACGGTTATGTGCTATGCCGTCATGAAAATAATGGGATTACTCCGTTCAGTTGGGGGCAATTTATAGTCCTTCCATATTCGGAAAATGAGCAATCGATACTGATACATGAAGAAGCTCATACATTTAAGAAACATTGGATTGATGTTGCCATTGCTGATTTTTTCTGCATATTCATGTGGTATAACCCATTTGCATGGATGCTCAAGAATCTCATCAAACTTAATCATGAATATGAGGCTGATGCTAAAGTGATTGATTCCAATATTGACGTGTTGAGTTACCAACGGCTACTTATAGCTAAAGCTGTAGGTCATCGTACATTGCATATCGCAAACAATTTTGCCATGAGCAAAAAGGATTTTCGTCGGCGAGTCCTAACTATGAATCAAAATGACTCGCCAAAAGGTATCAAATGGATTGCCTTAACTATACTTCCGATGCTTGCATTGGCAGTATACGCAGATACAGCGCCGTGGTCAGTGGTCATACACGATACAATCTTGAATAATAAATTTCCTTCAATAACTCAACCACCAACTGAAATAGTTGCAGAATATTCCGTTGAAAAAAATACACCTAAAGAATTACCTGCGACATTAGTCACTATGAGGCTTCCTTCTCCATTGACTGATCCGGAGCCGCTATTAAAGCAATTTGAAATGTCGATGGAGTTGGCGTATAAAGATTTAATTCCGGATAAGATACTTGTCAGAATACAGACTGATGAAGATGGCAATATCGTGAGTGCGACTACTGATCATGACGACAATCCCGAAGTGCGTGTGGTGGTTGAACGTGCTACCAATCAGATAGTATTCGAGGTTGTGAAAGATGGAGATCGGAAGATAAGCACGCGATTTGCTCTGCCTATACGAAAAGTATCCTTGCCAATGTAAATCAGATATTTATAATAATTTAGTTAGGTTGCCGCATAGCGGTGACGGGCTAATCTCATACCTATGCCAAAGAATAATATCATAAATATCATTACTGTAACAGCTATGTTAATGTCTGCTTTGCAAGGCATTGCACAGGTTGAAATTTGTGGGGTTGTAAAAACCGCACAGGGGAGAGGTGTGGATTTTATCAATGTAATTATCGCTCCTGCCAATTCTCCCAAACAAATCCTGTCATCGGCTTTTACAGATGAGAATGGCATATTCACCATACCTGTAAATAACGACTGCGATAGCTTGTTTCTAAAAGTATCAAGTCTTGAGATTGTACCGATGACTATCAAAATACCTAATCGTTCGGGAACATACGACATCGTCGTGGAGAATAAATCAATCGAACTGAAAGAGGTTGTGGTGAAATCCAAGAAGATATATTCGCAAGGCGACACTATAAACTACAATGTCGCGAATTTCCTTTCGCAGAATGATCAAGCCCTTGCCGATGTGCTGAAGAAAATGCCGGGTATCACAGTGTCGGATGCCGGGCAGGTATCATATCAGGGCAAGCCGATAAAGAATTTCTATATCGAGGGGTTGGATCTGATGAAGGGTCATTACGGCATAGCGACGAACAACATCGACCCCAACAACATCTCGACTGTGCAGGTGCTTGAAAACCATCAGGACATAAAGGCTCTCAAAGGTCTGCGCCCCGAAGAGCAGGCATCAATCAATATAAAGCTTAAAGAGGGAGTGAAAGGTGTGTTCAATCTCATAGCCACCCTCGGAGGTGGATATGGCGATGAGGTGCTTTGGGATAACTCTGCCATCGCCACATATTTCAAGCGCAACAGCCAGTTCCTTGCCACATACAAGGGGAACAATACTGGAGAATATTTGTCGCAGGAGCTGTATTCCTTTGACAACGACTATTCGCGAACATCAAACATCGCCGATATTTCCATGCCTTCAGCTCCGGGGATTGACAAACGGCTTTATTTCTTCAACCGTTCGCATAGTGCCACTTTCAACAACGTGTATCGCGTAGGCAAATCCGGCGAACTTGGCATAAATGCTGCATACCTTAACGATCGAGATTCCGGAGAGAACTATTCAAGTACGTCGAATACCCTTCCCGACGGCTCACAGAATATAGTCGATGAGTTGATGAATGGCAGGTCCCGCACCAATAAGGCTTACGGAGACCTGACATATATGCTCAATGGTGACGAAACCTATTTGAAAGAACAGTTGAAATTTGATTGGAGTGTCACTGATGCTGACAGCCGCATATTGGCAGGAGATGAAGATATATCCCAGACAGGCAAGACGGACACGTACCGGCTGCTCAACAAATTTCATCTCACTGACCGCAGTTCGGAATATCGTGGTTATGAGATATATTCGCTCGTCAATCTTGAGAGGCGTCCACATAGCTTGGCTGTCTCGCCCAATCTTTTCCCTGAAATGATTAACGGCGATAATCTCCGCCAGGATGTAGATTACCGGAATATCTCTATCGAAAACCGCGCGGGATTACTCTCGGCATGGAAAGCGGGCAATGTTACCTTTCATCCGTCGCTGTTTGTCAATTTTCATCACAACAGTCTGACAAGCGCACTTGTTAAGTCGCATAATGATATGTATCTAAACAATATGCAAACAGGTGTCGCCACTGAAATAGCGTGGAATACGCGCAAATTCAATGCTTCGCTCTATATCCCCATCGGTTACCGTTACTTTGGGTTGAAGAACAGAGCGGATGAAAACACTTCAGATAGAAATCTGCTACGTGTTGAGCCTCAGTTCGATTTCTCCTACAAGATAAACGGCAACCATAATCTGAAACTCAGATCGGCATTCAATTATTCTGTACCGGAGATACAAAACCTGTACTCCAATTATATTTTGACCTCATACCGCACATTGTCGGCATACGATGTCGCCGGATTATTCGAGGGTCGCAACCTTTATAACTCATTCTCCTACGATTTCAAGAATATTCTCTCGATGAGTTTTGCCGGAATTGACCTGTCGTGGAATCGTCGGAAGCCCGACGTGCTCTATGGATCATATTACGATGGATTGGTGTCAAGAGTAATAAGCCGGCGCACGAATGAAACCTCCGATATGCTATCAGCCCGCATAAGAGGCAGTCAGGGCTTCGACTGGCGAAGACTCAAAATAGGACTTTCGGCAGGATACAGCTATTTTGAAAGTCCGCTGCTGGTGCAGGACGAGGTGCTACGTTATTGCGGAAACTCCATAAGCGTTGAGGGGGATGTCAGTCTGTCTCCGTGGAGATGGCTCTCCGTATCTTACGAAGGTAAATACTATCAGTCGGCATCCCGTCAGCAAGGTTTTGAACGTATGCCGTGGCTGAAGACAATGACAAACAAAGGGACTCTTAACTTCAACATCCCGGGCGGTGTAAGTCTGCGCACTTCGGTATATCATTACTACAACAATTTCAATGACGGTGACAAGTCGTTTCTGTTGCTGAATGTCGAAGTCCGGTACACGATCAAGCGTTTTGCGTTCACCCTGTGCTGCGACAATCTGCTGAACCGCAAAAATTATATCTACTCCAGTCAATCAGCGCTGACCGAGGCGATGTCGATATACAATATCCGCCCTCGCAGCATATTACTCAAAATCAGATTCAGAATACTCTAAAATTTACGATATGAAACAGTTACTTTCCCTTTCGGCAATGATTGTAGCGTTGACAGCAAATGCCCAGATTGGCGTGTTTTCGCAGGTGCTTGACAAGGCTACCCCTGTCGATACCGCCCGCTATGCCGTGACCTATACACTTGATTACACATGCCATCCGAAAGCGGATGTTAGATTTAATGATGTGCGCACGCTTCTGATTGGACGGCATAATGTCAAGGATTACAGTGATATAATTCACCATTACGATTCTCTCGCAACAGAGCAATCTAAGCGGGGGGCGAATACTTTCTCGAATCCTCCAGGTTCCCCTTGGCAGTATGAAATAATGCTTTCCGACAGAGGTCGTCAGGCTGATATGAAATATAGGTTGCCGATTGGAATAGGGGTGTTGCATTATTCAGAACCGGTTCCGGTTATGCAGTGGGAATTTGCCGCTGACAGCACACGGACCATTCTCGGTTTTGAATGTCAAATGGCAACCGTTGAATTTGCCGGACGAAAATATTCCGCGTGGTTCACAACAGAACTGCCATTGCCATACGGACCATACAAATTCGGTGGACTTCCGGGGTTGATCTTGAAAATTGAAGATGCAGAAAAACAGTTTTTATGGGAAGCAACCGCATTCGAGAAGTCCGGATTGCCAATTGAAATCTATCAATACAACGATGAGAAAACTTGCTCACCGGAGGAAGCTGCCAAGACAATAGAACGATGCTACAAGACACCGAATGCATTTCTATTAGGTGTGATAGGCGGAAAAGGACGGATATACATCACAGGCAAAGACGGTAAAACCCGCGATGCGTCAGAGATTGAAGATACACCTATACCTTATAAATCTCTTGAAATAAAATGAAGACGCTTATATCCCTTACATTGCTTCTGATGTTGGTCGGCTGTTCGGCAAACGCACAGCCAACATCATCGGTTCAGACACTTGAATTTACAGGCGACAGCCTGCCGGCATTACGCCATATTACCGATATGAAAATATCCGGTGACACTCTATATTTCGTATATGAACCCGAAGATGGATTCGGACAGCGGTTCCTCCGTAGTGCCGTCATTGACTATGAAAATGCAAAATTGAGTATCAGACCGGAAATAGGTAAACGCGAAGACGGCTATTATGTATCATATATGCCATATCCTTTCTTTGATGCTTCTGGAAATGTACATATTGTTAGTCAGGACGATGGCGAGATCTATGATTTATCAGACGGTAATGCTTTGACGCGTACAAAGAAATATCTTGTAAGTGGCAACAGTACAGTTCCATTTCCTATGTCGCACTATTTACAGGATGTTTCAATGGTTTCACAGGATAACTATGTCTTTATTGGTCGGGAACCTAATGATGGCTTACAATATGCAATGGCTGCTAACACGGCAAGTGAGAATGTGGATACAATTCGCAAGATTGCAATATCACCTGAATTGCAATCTTGGATGCCTAATGCCGGGAAGCTGACATACTCCGGCAAGCATAATCGTCTTGCATTTGCTTATCGTCTACATCCTGTGATTGAAATATTAGGTATGGATGGAGAACTTGTGAAGCGAGTACAAATTGCAGCGGATACATTTGATCCCAAACTACTTGAAGAAGCTGATTTTGAAGATCTGACGCCATTGCATTTTGTAGATATTTCCGCCTCGTCTGATTATATCTATGCACTTTATTGGGGTTGCATGTACTCTGAAAGGGAAACAACCGTTCCTTGCATCTATAAAATAGATTGGACCGGTAATGTCATAGCTAAAAGAGATCTAACAACATCTCCCATATATAAAATAGCAGTCACAGACGAGGACGGAATAATCGTTTGGAACGGAAAATATTATATCAATGTAGAACTATAATACAGCTAATCATACCAAACCCTGCGGCTCCCGATGTGAAAATGTCGGGAGCTGTTGTAAATAAACTAAATCCTTGCAGCCCTTATAAATCAAACATGCAGATGATGTGGGATTCCCGATAGATTCCCTTAAGATTGAGTGGCGCAACAATACCGATTCGCGTGTTTTTTTCGGAGAATGGTTTGAGATCCAGCGTAAAGAAAACGGGCTATGGAAAGAACTTTCGATAGATACAAAATACATGAATGACGGTCGTTGTGAGATTGTGTTCAATATGATTGCATATATTCTCGAAGCATCCTCTACCTGCAATGATGTAGTTAAGCCGTGGTTTTATGGAAAGAATTTAGGACCAGGCATATATCGGTTGGCAAAGACATTCAGTTTTGATAATAAGGAGGAGCAAGACACCGCATATATCGAATTTGAAATAAGATAAAGCTCCATATATACGATAATTATGAAAATGGTGTGGAGTATGTTGTCGGTATGCAGTCTGACGGTGAGTTTATCGCTGATTTTCCGTGGTCGTTATATGGGCAAAAAGCGAGAGTGGCAATCGTGGCTGTGAAGCCATGTGATATTTACTGTTTGCCAATAAGTACCTTAAAGATGAAGATGGAGACCGAGCCGGAATGGAAAGAGCGTATAATGCGCACGACCGAGGCTATCTTCGGGTTTCTATATTTCCTTCAAAATCTTAGCCATTTTATTGTATAGTTTTAATATGGTTGGTTACTTGAGAAATAGTAATTTATTTCGATGACGAAGAATTTTTTGATACATCTGATGCAGCCTTTCAGGAATTTCGGCATCAAATATAATATGTCAGAATCAATGAATACAGCGCAGCTCGTGAAACGCTGCCAAGCAGGAGATAGAGATGCCTTTGGGCAACTCTACAGCCTCTATGCGCCTAATATGTTGAAGGTGATAGAGGCTATTGTTCATAATAACGACACGGCACAAGACGTTTTACAAGACGGATTCATTATAGCATACTCTTCCATTGCAAGTCTCAACAAATCGGAGCGGTTTGAATCATGGCTGACTACTATAATGAGAAACCTGTCATTGCAATTATTGAGAGATGAGGCAAATCATATCTCAGTGCCAATGTCCGACACATCCTTTAACGACCTTTCCGAGAACGATGCAGCCGATGGCTACATATCGTGGGATGTACTGAGCAAAATCATCTACAAACTGCCGGAGGGATATGGTGAGGTTTTTCGTCTTGCTGTGTTGGATGGCTTGTCACACAAGGAGATAGGTGAGATGCTTGGCATAGCCCCTCATTCATCTTCTTCTCAACTGCATCATGCGAAAGCTATGTTGAGAAAACTTATAACCGAATACCGCACGGGTATTGATATTTTCAGCTTGGTTATTGTAGTGCTAACGATACTGTATGTATGGTTAGGGATTGATAGACACCCTTCCGCAGATCCTAAAAATCTGATTACAAAAGAAACGGACAAGGATAATAACCATATACCCTCCACTCAAGAAATTGTCGAAAAGTTATCTGAAGATACAATTCCGCAAACCTCGATACTCAAGCAAATTATCGAAGCAACTCAACCGGAAGCAAAAGACAATATAACTTCAGTGATACTCCCAGACGACTCAACAGCAATAGTTTTGCCGAAAGATAGTGTGGACACGTATACTGTTCTTAATCTCCGAAAACATATTTTTGATAATTCAGGGCTATTGGCTGATAATAATATTTCGAAACAATCACATCGGGATGGCTGGAGTATCTCGATGTCATATACCGGGGATATGGGACAAAACGAAAGCAACCGTTATATGATTCCTTCTGATATACATCCTGATTTGCCCAGCGAAGACCCCGACATGATAGAAGTAAGGGAGCAATCCCGCCACTATATGCCTGTTGTAATCGGCTTATCGCTTAACAAATCTTTGTCAAGCAGATGGAGTCTTGAAACCGGCATGAGGTATTCATTCCTACGGAGTGACTTCTTACTCGAAAGTGAAATTAAAACTTCCGAAACCATACAGCGTATTCATTATATCGGCATACCGTTGAAATTCAACTATCGTATATTCGGAAATCCCCACTTCTCCCTTTACGGTCAAGGAGGCGCAGCACTTGATATTCCAGTCAGAGCAACGCAGTCTGTCACGAAGTTTGAACAAGGTTGGAATAAACCGATGACGGAAAGCCTGAATGTCTCAGCACCGATGCAATGGTCGGTAGAGGGCGGTCTGGGGTTGCAATATCATTTCACACCTTCGTTCAGTATCTATGCCGAGCCATCGTTGAGATACTATTTCAACCCCGGTACTGAAATCCGCACAATAAGGCAAGACAAACCGTTTGAGTTCACCATACCGATTGGATTAAGGTTGACATGGTAAGTAGTAATAAGGAATGGTTGATGCAGTCAATGGAGGGTAGTTTCATCTATATGGTGAAATTATCCCTCTCAAAGATATGTACCAAATATCAGATTACATCCGAAATGGCATCCTCTTTGCCCGAAACATACTGTTTCCACAAGATAAAAAGCTGTCGCAGCTTATGATCTACGCAACCAACCGCTGTCAGTCGCGTTGTCTTCACTGCTCCATCTGGCAAAAGCCAAACGACACTCTTTCAAAAGATGAGATCGTGGCGATAATGCAGAGCCACTGCATAACAACCGATACAACTGTCGGTCTTGAGGGCGGCGAATTTGTGTTGCACCCGCAGGCAGCCGAGATATTGGAGTGGTTTCAGGCAAATCATCCCAACTACACCTTGCTGTCCAACTGCCTTGCTCCCGATAAAGTGATAGCGCTGACGCGACGTTACCGACCAAAGCACCTTTATGTATCGCTTGACGGCGATAAGGAGGCGTACAGGAAAATGCGCGGAGTTGATGGATACGACAAAGTGATGAAAGTCATAGAAGCCCTCAAGGATGATGTGCCAATATCGCTAATGTTCTGCCTTTCGCCGTTCAATAGCTTCAAGGATATGGAGTACACCATAGACATTGCGAACAAATACGGTATTGACATACGCATCGGCATCTATGGCACAATGGACTATTTCGACACCACTGCATCTATGTTGACGACAATAGACACGGATTACCTGTCCGACATACCCGCAAACATTCACAGCACACAGGAGAACTACGATTTTGTTGTGCTGTATGACCAGTGGCGTCGCGGCAATCTGCGCCTGCGGTGTCATTCAATAGGCAATTCGCTTGTGATTCATCCCGACGGCAATGTGCCCATCTGCCAGAATCTCGGAGTTACACTCGGAAATATCAAGGAAAAGACGCTTGATGAAATATTCAATTCCAAAGAAAGTGCAGCCCTGCAATGCCGCTACTCAAAGGAGTGTAACGGATGTTGGATAAATTTCCATAGGAAATATGACATCATTCTTTTGCGCAATCTGGAAAAAGTATTGCCAAAGAGAGTGATAGAACTGTTCTACGGCAAATATCAGTGGAGCACTGACCGTCGCCAGACCTATCGCGAATATCTAAAGAATATCAGAAAATGAACGAATTGACTAATAAACTGATACGGCGCTGGAAGTCATACCGCAATCAGAAAATGTTACAATCACCATATTCTGCCCGATATGCCTTTGTTGGGGTGGGAAACCATGCTTTGCAAAACTTGTACCCGGTATTGCAATATCTTGGCATACGGCTCAAATATATATGCTGTAAGACTCCGGGGAAATTGCAGCAGGTTGAGCAACGGTTTAATGTGGCTGCAACAACTTCGTTAGACGATGTGTTGAATGACGATGAAGTGAAAGGCGTGTTCGTGTGTGTATCTCCTGAATCACACTTTCATATCTGCAAGCGCATAATCGAGGCTGGAAAGTATCTCTTTGTTGAAAAACCACCCTGCCAAACGATAACTGAGCTTGAATCACTTATCGGGTTGGATGTGAAACAAAAGGTGGTCGTGGGTATGCAAAAAAGATACTCGCCGTATATCCAAACTCTGAAAGAAAAGTTGAAAAGTCATGACATGATAAGTTATAATATGGTTTACCGTACCGGAGCTTACTCGGAAGGCAATCCATATACCGACCTGTTTATCCATGCGGTCGATCTTTCCGTATTCCTCTTTGGGAAAGTGGAGATAAGGGATTTCCAGCTTAGAGAGCGAAATGGAGCCGCCACTATACAGATGTTGCTATCACACGGCAATGTCATGGGATTTATTGAACTGTCAACGGCCTTTTCGTGGTCCAATCCCGAAGAAAAACTGCGAATAAATACCACGGAGGGAGAATATCGGCTAATCGGGATGGAAAGGCTGTGCCATTATCCGCATCCTAAGAAATGTCTGGGTGTGCCGCTCGAAAAGATTGGTATTCACACTGTTTCAGAGCAAATTATCGCAGAAAGAAACAATTTTAATCCTTTATTGGTCAACAATCAGCTCTACTCACAAGGTTTTCTTTCGGAGATACAGGCTTTTGCCGAGTTTGTTGAATGTTCAGGCAAGAATTACTCACCTCTTTCAAATCTAAAGGAAACATATCGGATAATGGATGCTATTCAAAACGAATAAAAAAGAAAAACGCTCCATGCAGTCTTTTCAACATTTTTTCATCAATAATAGAAAAGCCCATAAGTAATATGAGAATAATACCAATTTTTATCGCATCGCTGATGCTGGTGTCATGTGCCGATGATATTGAGGCGGCGGTGCCACCTTCAGCATCGCCGTCGTCTGTTTCCATATCAGGAACTCTGCCCGTAATGCACATTGAAACTGAAAACCGTCAGCCTATAACATCCAAGACCGAATACCTTAATGCAACCTACTGGCTTGACCCCGTAGGGAATGATGCAATCGAGCCGCTGGGATCTGAATCCGGCCCATTGGATATGCAGATACGCGGACGGGGACACTCGTCATGGAAAGGCGAGAAAAAACCTTACAAGATAAAGTTCGCCAAGAAAACAGCGGTGATGGGGATGTCTAAGAACAAGCATTTCGCATTGCTGAAGCCTACTGAAAACACTGTTGCCGGACTAAATCTCGGCAAACTGATGGATATGGCATGGACTCCGGATTTCCGTCCTGTCGAAGTTGTGCTTAACGGTGACTATATCGGCCTGTATTTCCTGACCGAGACAATACGCATAGATGAAAACCGTGTGAATATCTATGAGCAACAGGACGGAGAAACAGATCAGACTCTGATAACCGGCGGTTGGCTCGTTGAGGTGGATAACTATCACGATGAATGTCAGATAACAATTCCGGAAAACAGCAGGTGGAATCTCACCTTGCGTTATCATTCACCGGAAAATCTGTCGGACTCCCAGTTGCAATGGCTTACCGGTGAGTTCAAGACCATCACATCTGCCATTTACTCCCAAGATAAGACATCAGCCGAATGGGAAAAGTATATTGATGTGGAAAGTATGGCACGTTTCTTTATCGTGCAGGAAGTCATGGATAATCCGGATGGATTTCACGGCAGTTTCTATCTCCATAAGGACTTGAAAGATGGAGCCAAATGGACTGCCGGTCCGATATGGGATCTTGTGTGTTACAACCGGGAGAAAACGGATTACACATTCAAGATGAAAGTCCATTACGGCATTACACCGCATTGGATTGGCGAGATTATCAAATACGACAGTTTCTGCCAATCTGTTGCAGCTGTTTGGAATGAAGTCTATCCCGATAGGCTCTCGGAGATTTATGAAAAGATTGATGAGATTGTGCTACCTTTGGCCTCCGCATGGCAACACGATTGTGAACGATGGAATGAAGACCCGTCACAAACAGCACAGTTACGGGCAGACCGTATTAAAAACGCCTTGCGTCGAAATATCGACTGGTTCAACAATCATCTGCCTGTAAGTCCGTATGCTTCTATCAGGGATGTGACTACATCTGCCAACAGCCCGATTATAGTATATAATCTTCAAGGTATTTATATTGGCAAGTATGCAAATGAGTCGGATGCTGTTTCAAACCTAAACAGTGGCATCTACATCATCAACGGGAAGAAAATCAAAATAGATTAGAGTATGAAAAATATTATTTTACCACCAGTCTGCACAATCATATTATTTGTATTGGCATCTTGTTCAACTATTGATGATATAGTGACAGCAACACCATATCTGCAAGAACTAAAAAACAGTGAATGTCTTTCATCATTCTATGATACCGATAGTAGAAACGGCGATCAAGATAATACTGAACACGGTCTGTTTCAAATGTGGTATGGGGCGGATTTGTCAACCGTGCGTTGTAAATTTTCATCATTGGAGTATCCCTGTGATTTTGAGAAAGTCAACATTAAGATATTGTTTTCCGAGAACACTTTGACCATCATAGAATACCCATCGTCAGACAATGCGGATTGTCGTTGTCTGGTGGATGCGGAATTTACAATCAACAATCTTCCAAGTGGAGATTTTGTATTAAAAATCTATCGTGGGGATACATCTGGCAATTATAATCCTGATAAGCCTACACTTGTAGGAAACGGAAGGTCAATCACCTCTGGTGAAATAATGAAAGTTAAGTATCCTTTTTAGTTTAACGACATATATGCAATTCGCTCTTCCGGTATATCAGAACAAGACTAGAACCTGCCTACTTTTTAAGGCTGGTACAGTTTTTGAGAATAAAATTAGGGGTTTCTGACAAAATTGAGTAATTAAATTTAGGGAGAGCGGTCAAGGTTAATGTAAAATGGGGGATGAAGGTCATATTTTACAAAGAAAATTTGGGGTAAACTGACAAATGATACATGGTAAATTTTGGGGATATCGTCAAAGTTGTTATCTTTGCACTCGAAATCATATACTTAATCAAAATGATATTCAAGAGAAAACTTTACGATGAGATGCTGAAGTGGAAGCAAGATTCCAAAGGCAGCACAGCATTGTTGATCAAAGGGGCAAGACGAGTTGGCAAATCCACACTCGCCCAGACGTTTGCGGAGCAAGAGTACAAATCATACGTCGCTATTGATTTTGCATCCTGTAGGATGGAAATTCGTGAATTGTTTGACGATGTTTCAGATCTTGATTATCTTTTTATGCGTATGCAGGTGCTCCTCGGCATTGAGCTACATGAAAGGGATTCTGTGATAGTTTTTGATGAAGTCCAATATTGCCCCAAGGCTCGGCAAGCCATTAAATATTTGGTGGCGGATGGCAGATATGATTATATTGAAACCGGTTCATTAATATCAATCCGCCAGAATGTAAAGGGTATTCTTATACCAAGCGAGGAAGAAGAGATGATTCTGAATCCACTGGATTATGAAGAGTTCCAGTGGGCGTTGGGCAATAAGGTTTCTATTCCGATTATGAGAAAATTGTTTGAAAGCAATAAAGGAATCGGAGATGCAGGTGCGCGTGGCGAGATGCGGAACCTTAGGCTATATATGCTTGTCGGCGGTATGCCACAGGCCGTCAGAACCTATCTTGAAACTAATAATATGGAGAAGGTTGACAAGATGAAGCGTTCTATAATCAACTTATATGAGAAGGATTTTATTAAGATAGACCCTTCGGGCAATACTTCAAAAATGTTCATGGCAATACCCTCGCAGTTGGCAAGCAATTGGAGCAGATATCAGATCTACTCGGCTACAGATGGTGGTCGCCCCGACCGATTGAGGGAGCAGGTGTTTGACATGCAGGATTCAATGGTGGTAAATCTTGCATATCATGCTAACGATCCTAATGTCGGTTTTGCATTGCATCGCGATGGGAATAGATTCAAGATGTTTATGGCTGATACCGGTCTATTCATCACTCTTGCTTTCTGGGATAAGAAGTTCACTGAAAACATAATCTATGAGAAACTGCTGTCCGATAAACTGAGTGCTGACCTCGGGTATGTATATGAAAATCTTGTTGCACAAATGCTGAAGGCAAATGGTCATGAGCTTTATTACTACACATGGCCGTCGGATACAAGCAACCATCTCTACGAGGTGGATTTTCTCCTTTCAAACGGGACTAAGATAGTACCGATTGAGGTAAAATCATCAGGCTACAAGACCCACAAATCACTTGACTTGTTCTGCGAGAAGTTTTCCTCGCGGGTGAGTAAGCGTTATCTCATATACACAAAGGATTTACGCAAGGAAGAAAGTATTACATATCTTCCGGTCTACATGACACAATTTTTATAAATCACAGTATTATCAAAGAGCAATAATATGGCTACATACGATTTACATATATTACAGCGAATTTGAAGAAATTACTCGCGACCTTTTACAGAAGGAGTGGAATTGCTTGATTGAATCGTTTACGTCCGGTAGAGATGGAGGAATTGACCTGAGATGTGCAACGGAAAAAGAAGGGAAAGCTATTATTCAAGCAAAGAGATATAAAGATTATAAGTCTCTCTTGGCGAACTTAATTTTATTGATTTGGTCAGCGTTTCAAAAAATGATAGCATTATTACGGATCACTTCATAGATAATCTTGAAGAGTCCATGATTGTAGATATGGACACTTCTATTACTAATGAAGCTGATTGTGCTCAACAAAAGGAGACATATGAAGAGATAGCAAAAAGATTGTGCATATCGAGCCGGAGTTTTGGTGGAATTTATGTGTAAACAAGCAGGAAAAGCTCTCAAAACACACTGTTTTGATTATTTTGAAATTATTTATAAAATAATTTGGTTTATAAAATAAATCATGTTATCTTTGCGGTGTTGTTCATGCGAGCGACTATTTTTTTACCAATATGGTTTATAATATAAACTTCTTAAATAAATAAAACTATGGAAGAGAAAAAGATTACTTCTTTGGAGGGTATGGCAATCATCAATGAGATGATTCAGCGCTCGAAGACTCGTCGCTTCATAGGCGATGGCAATATTTTGCTGATGTGGGGATATCTGGTGGTCGGTGTGGCAGCCTTGGTATGGATTCTTATTGATCTGACCCATAATCCGGCGATGAACTGGTTCTGGTATCTGATTTGGATTATCGGTGGAATCGCGACTCCGATAATGGCACGTAAACGCCGGGAAAAGGCAGGTGTTACTACGTATGCGGATAAAATTGGCAACGCAGTATGGACAACAGTGGGGCTGAGCGCATTTGCCCTTACATTAATATGCCTCGGCTTTTTTCTTTTTTCAGGCACGGATACATGGAGTTCGATGCTGATGCTCCCATTGCTCATCGTAGGATTTGCCGAGATAGTACAAGGTGTTGCGATTCGTGAGAAATCCTTAATATGGGGTGGTGGAATCGGAATCGTGTCAGGACTTGTCACGTTGTGTTGTATAGCCGGTGGAATAGCATTGTATGCCGGATGGTTTATGCCTATGTTTATCATGTCATTCGCTCTAATGATGATTCTCCCCGGTCATATTCTCAACTATAAAAGCCGCAAAGAAAGATGAAGGAACTCGACCCACTGCTTCATTCGCAATTA
Organism: Muribaculaceae bacterium Isolate-037 (Harlan); assembly: GCA_003762615.1. GTDB lineage: Bacteria > Bacteroidota > Bacteroidia > Bacteroidales > Muribaculaceae > Lepagella > Lepagella muris. The sequence continues at coordinate 21,057 of RIAZ01000035.1, read as the reverse complement.
AGATTGGCAGTTATGTCAATCCTTATGAATGTGGAGGAGGCTGATTTTGTATATCTCAAAGAAAAGACCTCATCCACGGCTGGCAATCTCAGTGTTCAACTCGACAAACTCTCGTCAGCCGGATATATTGCGGTAGAGAAAGGATTTGTCGGCAAGAAACCGCGCACAGTATGTCGCGTCACCGATACCGGACGCAAAGCCTTTGAGGAATATGTCAAAGATCTGCGGAAGCTGTTGAATATCTGAATATAAGGAATATTTAAATTTAGCTGAACGTCAATAATAAGCTCCTTCAATTTACGTGGGAGCACTCTTATTACATCCTTTTCAGGTCATTATAATGATGATAGCAAGACAAACAAAGGCATTCCTACTTCTCTTAGTTTCATGTAGATGTATGGCGCAGTCCACCCTGAACGATAGTGTCCGAACGCGAGAATTGGATGAGGTTGTTGTACTCGCTCCAGATATTATTAAGAAAGGTGAATCCACAGTATTCTATCCGGATAAACACCTTAAAGAAACTACCAAAAATGCAAATCAGGTTATTGCCGGATTACAGATTCCTGAGTTGATTGTAGATTTATCTTCAGGTACAATAAGTGTTTTGGGTAAAGACAATCTGTTGATTCTGATTAATGGTCGTCCATCTTCTCAGAACGAACTTTCATCAATTCCGTCAAAGAATATTGCAAAAGTTGAGTATATATCAAATCCCGGAGTTCGTTACAAAAACTATGGAGCAGTCATTGACATAACCGTAAAAAAGCAGACCGAAGGTTATGGAGCAATGCTAAATCTGCTGCAATCAGTTAATCGTGGTTGGGGAAATTACGTCGCAACCCTAAAATATAATGTTGGCAAAAGCGAATGGAAGGTGGATTATAAGTTCAACCCGATGTGGAATATGGATTGTTACCGAAACAATCGTGAGCTTATAATATTTGAAAATGGAGCTGAAATTCTACGAAATGAAGATGGGGTTAAGGCCCCTAATGATATGGTTACCCATCAAGGTTCAGTCCAATATTCGTATCAGAACGGGAATAAGACGATGTTTAACGCCCAGGCACGTGTCATACGTAAAAATGATCGGTATATTTCCGAAGGGACTATAGCCACTATGACCGGAACAACGAGTTTCAATGAATTTCAGCGTGAGATAAATCCTGTCAAGGCGTGGCAGGGTGATCTTGACCTGTATTTTCATTGGAAAATCAATAAAGATAATAAGATTTATGTCAATGTCATCCCATCTCTAATTACATCTGAGAGTAGTCGTGATTATACTGTAGGAAGTACAAATATAACTTCAGGTACAGACAATAGGAGCTGGCGGCTATATTCAGAGTTTATATGGGAAAGGAAATTTTCTGGCGGATCACTGTCCTCTGGAATAAAAAGCGCTGTCGGTTGGTCTAAAATTCAATATTTACCTCAGCAAACCAATGTCAACGAAGACGAAAGCAATAATCATGCTTTCGTTGAATGGAAGCAGAATCTTGATAAAGTCCAATACAACATAGGTCTTGGTGCAACTTACTATAATATTTCAAGCCCTCACGAATACCGATCAGTCCATTTCAATCCTCGTGTGTTTGTGCGATATGTTCCTGTTCAATGGGGAAGTTTGTCAGTTACTCTGAATGAAACAACGGTGGCTCCGAATATGGCGTATCTATCTCCTGTAATGCAGCGGATTGATGCTTTTCAATCTGTTGTTGGAAACATTGACTTATCTCCATATCAAAGATATGATGGGAGGATAGATATGGATTTTTCGTTTAAGGGTGTCAGTGCCAAAATCATAATAGGCGATGAATACAGTCATAAACCAATACTCTCATCCAAAGGTTATCACGATGGCTCAATTTTGCAAACCTATTCAAATACCGGATATTGCAATCATTTCTATATAAAAGGTCAATTATCTACCAAATTGATTGTCAGGGAACTCACACTTTCTTTAGAGGGCGGATGGCATACAATGAAGAGTAAAGGATCGGGCTATATCCATAATTATCATCAGCCATTCGTAAACGCACAGTTGATGTTTATGAAGGGACATTGGTGGATTATGGCTAAATACAACAATGCTTATAATAGGCTATGGGGTGAATCCATTACGACTATCAATAATAATCTTCTGAATATTGGGGTTGGGTATTCTTATCGTAATGCCACATTCATGGCAGGTGTGGTCAATCCAATTGGAAGAATCGGCTTGAAAAGTTCTGACTTATCGGATATAGCCGGTTTTGAGAGGATTTATCATGTTTCAAGTTCAGAACGGTTGATTTGGATTGGAGTAAGCCTAAACATATTCAAAGGTTCAAAACGTTCCGGGACAATCAGAAAATTAAACAATAACCAGATTTACGAAACAATAAACGATGTAAGAAAATGAAAAAATTATTGTTCACATTCGTGGTTGCTATCTGTGCGATGGCAACCTTCGCCAAGACATCAAAGCAGCTGATTAAGTTTGTGGAGTTGCCCTATACAGAAGGAACTATCTATCTTTCTGTCAATGTTGGTGATAGTACGGTAGTACGTCAGGCAATTGAGGTTGAAGATACCGAGATGTCTATTCCGGTTGACTTCTCCAATCTGACAAATCTCAAAGTCTTTGTTCAGGCATTTCAAGATCTCAACGAGAACCGTAATCTCGATAAGGACAACTTCGGTCGTCCAACTGAGCCGTGTCTTCAGACCACTCTGATGCCTAATGACAGCACGGAAGTGTATGTCCTTAGAATGATGACGTTCTGATGGCTGCAAGGTTTCAAGGGTAATGACAAGAAAGTTATGCTGTGAGATATGATATCTCAACAATACTGTGTCAATTCCGGTATTTTGAAATAAAGTTAGAACTTTATAAGTATAAATTATATCTTAATTTTTTTTATTTTTGCATTTTTATATAGGACTTTTTAGGCAGATTAGCGTCTTAAGAATATGGCAACAAATAAATCAATAAGGATAAGAAATTTTGGTATATTACTCGTATCATTATGTCCTGTTTGTGTTAAGATTCAGTTTATTGATATTGTCTGTCCCGCCGGGACAGACAATATGCCATATTATAATGGAAGAATGTTTAGCTTATGACTGTAAGAGAGTTTGAATATCATTTCAGAAAACTGTATCTACAGTTAGGTATGTATGCCCTTCGCATTATCGATGATGAAGATAATGCGGAGGATATTGTAGAGGAGGCTTTCTTGAAGGCTTGGCAGACAATTTCTTCTGGGACTATTGTGGAGAATTTCAACTCTTACATCTACCGTAGTGTCAGGAACGAGTGTGTGAACTTTCTGCGTAGGAAGAACAATTTTGAAGATATCGATGCTATACCTGAAATCAGCGAGGAGGCAATCGACACGTCAATCCGGGATGCAAGAATATGGAAAGCGATTGACGGTCTTCCTGAAAAATGCAGAGAGATTTTTCTGATGAGTAAGCGCGACGGATTTTCCAATCAGGAAATAGCGGATGAGTTAGGCATATCAATAAAAACAGTCAAGAACCAGATGACAAAGGCATTAAGCCGTCTGCGCGAGGCATTGTCGCAAGGACACAGACCATTCTTTTTGCCATTTCTTTAAAAATTTTTGTCCACAGGATAGGACTTCTCTCAAAGAGGTGTGTCATATAAATGAAGTGACAATGACGTCGGCTTCATTATAATTGGCAACATCATTATAATTGATAACATCAATGGAAAAAGAAGTGTCCTACATAGCGAAACGATATCGTAAGGGCAGATTTTCTGCTGACAAAGGATGGAAACGACTTGGCATAGCATCGTCTTTCCGTGTGAGACGAATGCGTATTGCAGCCGCTATAGCATCATTTGTTGTATTGACTGGCACTGCGGCAGTCATATATCATCACGTCTCCATTTCCGAGACTAATGTCGGGATTCCACAGAATCAGCCCGTGAATCCAAGAGAAGTTGTCAGGATCATAGATTTTGAGGATACTCCGCTACCGGTGGTAGTGGATAGGATAAGGGAAGTGTATGGCGTGGAGGTGGTTAATCTGCCTGACAATGCGGATAACTACCGCCTGTCGCTCCATTATGAGGGGAATCCAATGGAGCTTGTGGAGACAATAAACGACATTCTCGACATTAACATGACTATAAAGGAATGAGACGGTATCTTCTGTTATTTGTGATTCTCTCCACGATGATATTGACCGTTGATGCGCAGAAAGTTTCAGTCAACTCAGTCAACCAACCTGCCGCCACTGTATTCAGGTCGCTTATTGAGCAGACCGGCAAGAATTTCGTGTATTCCTCAGAACTTTTGAAGGATATGAAAGTTTCTGTGAAGGCTAAAAACAAACCATTGAAGCAGGTGCTTTCCGACATTTTCGCCGGAACGGATATTGAATATAAGATAAAGGGAAATAATGTCATACTCAAACGTAAAGCCAAGAAGAAAGCTACGGTTAAAACGAAATCTCGGAATATGGACCCTTATAAGGTAGAACTTCCGCCACTATCAATAAAATCCACCATGCTTGATGAGGTGGTTGTGTTATCGCGTCTTGAAGACCCGGCGGTTGAAACTTCATATATAGGAGCGAAAAAAAGTCACAGCAAGTGAGGTGCGCAACACTCCCGTACTGTTTGGAGAGGCAGATGTCGTCAAGACCTTGCAGACCCAACCCGGAGTGGCGGAGGGTATAGAAGGTATGGCAGGGATGTATGTGCATGGCGGCAACGCGGATGAAAATCTGTATATGCTTGAGAATGTGCCTTTATATCAAGTGAATCATTTTGCCGGATTATTTTCGGCGTTCAATCCCGACATAATCAGGTATATTGATTTCTTCAAATCGTCAATCCCTGCGAAATATGACGGTCGTCTGTCTTCATTCATGGATGTAAGGCTCCAGAACGGCAACCGTGACGGACACCACGGCAGTGCGAGACTCGGTATCACATCGGGTGCTTTCAATATTTCCGGACCGATAGGGAAGAAGACAACGTATCTCGTCGGACTGCGCCGATCATGGTTTGATGTCCTGAGCATTTCTCTTGTGGCGATAGCAAACTCCCAGAACGAGGATGAGAAGATGCGGTTTAACTATTATTTCATGGATTTCAACGCCAGAGTCAATCATCTCTTTTCTCCAAATGCCAATGCTTTTGTCAGCGTCTACTTCGGAGACGACAAATTGAAAACCGGTACGAAGGAAAAAGGCATTGACAATAAAGATGCGTGCGGAGATTTCTGGGATGAGAAGTATGATATGCACTGGGGAAATCTTCTGGTGCAGACCGGTTTGAATTACCGTCTCAACTCCGGTATGTCGGCTGAATTTACAGCCGCTTATACCAGATTCTTCTCAAGTATGAAGCACGTTTCCAACTATATCGACAGAGCACAGAATCATATTCAGGAGAGCAACAGTGTGCTCAGCACCGACAACAATATAAACGACTGGATTCTCAGAGGTGATTTTGATTGGAGCCCGAATGACAACAACAGGGTGCGCTTCGGAGCCAATTATGTCAGACATTCCTTTCTTCCTGCCCGGACGTTGAGGTTTTACGAAGTGGAAGATACAAGATTGGAATCGCTTGATTCCACATGGGCGTATGGTGCGAATGAGTTGAATGTCTATATTGAGGATGACTGGAGAATAAGTGATAAGGTCAGAATGAACGCAGGGATTCATGCCTCTTTATTTAACATTGATGCCAAGACCAGTCACGGCATATCGCCCCGAATCTCCGTCAGTTATCGACCTTCTGAGAATTGGGCTGTGAAAGGTGCGTATACCCGGACAACACAATACGTGCATCAGTTGAACCAGAGCTATCTCTCACTCCCGACTGACCAATGGATTCCAGTAACAGGGAAGTTTAAGCCGCAGACAGCTGATAAAATATCTGTCGGAGGTTACTGGCAATCGCCAGAAGGAACCTTTGCCGCTTCCGTAGAGGGATACTGGAAATGGATGTGTGATCTTATTGATTATCGTGATGAGTATTACCTTCGTCCGCCTCTCGATATGTGGAACGCACAGCTTTGCAGCGGTAAAGGCACAGCAAAAGGTGTGGATTTCAAAGTGGAAAAGGTGTTTGGAAAAGTCACCGGACAGATATCCTATTCGCTTGCCTGGGCTGACCGCACATTCGCCAATAAAAACGGAGGTCGCACTTTTCCTGCAAAATTCGACAATAGGCATACCATAAACGTGATGCTCAACTGGAATATTAACCGCAAGGTGCAGCTTAATGCCTCATGGATCGGTCATTCCGGCAATCGCTTCACGCTTCTCAATCAAGTGTGGGACGGACCGCTGTTTGACGATTCTGAATGGATGGGTGGCGAATCGCCACTGCGAGCCGAGATAAATAGTTACAAATTGCCTTTTTATCACAGACTCGATTTAAGTTGCGTGGTGAATAATAGGCATGGCTACTGGACTTTCGGACTATACAACGCATATTGTCACATGAACACCGTGGCAGTCAAGCGTGGCGAGCAGAAAGTGGAACATATCACTCCGGATAGTTATTCTATTAGTTATCAACCGGTGTTCAAGAAAGTTAAATTATTACCTGTAATACCTTCAATTTCCTACACATGGCTTTTCTGAAAAAGATATTTCTCTTTCTTTTACTTTCTATACTGACGGCATGTGAAGAGACATTCACGCCCGGTATGCCGCATGCGGCTGTGCTTTGTGTAAATTCCCTTGTCACTGCCGGAGAGCCGATAGAAGTTTCAGTATCCAAATCGCGTCTCTATACAGATACATCCGATGATTCAGGAGTAAAGGACGCTACGGTCAATATCTATGCAAATGGACAGCTACAGCTCGCCTCCTATATTCCCAAAGAAGGGGATGAGATAAGAATTGTAGCCCAAAGCAAATCTATAGGGTCAGTCCATGCAGAGGTCACTGTGCCCAATGAAGTGCCTATCGAGAAGGTAAAATGGGAAGCTTCTGATGTCAGCAGCTGGAGTAATGAACATGGATATAACGACATTAGGTTCCGTCTGAGAGTAAAACTTACTATTGCCGATCCGGTAGGAGAGAACTACTATAAGTTCTCGTCAAGGATAGAAATGTCGGATTTGGAACAAGATGATGAATTGGATTCCGGTCAGTCATTAAGCATTGGAGTAAGTGACCTGCAATATGATATGGAACCGATATTCAGTGAGCATATAGGAATATTCGAATCCATAATGGGTGGGGATGCCTATGGTTTTACATTCTTCACCGACCGTCAGTTTTCAGAAAAGGCATATACGCTCAATCTCCAGTTCAACAACTGCTGGTTCAGAGGTAGCCTTGATGATTTGCTGGATTGCGACTTTATCCTTGTGATTCATTCCATCTCTCCCTCTTACTATAACTGGGTGAACTATGTGTGGCAGCGCGACAACGGCACTCTGACCGAATTTAGCGACTATGGCTTTGGGGAGCCTATCTGGGGTTACAGCAACTGCACATCTGGAGCTGGAGTTGTCGCGGCGCAGTCAAAAAATGAGTATCATATAGACTTAACAGATTTCATAAAAGAAACAATAATAACCCACAATGACGATAACCAATGATTACAAGAATTAAATTTTTGATGGTGGCTATTATCTCCATCCTGTCGCTTGCATCTATCAGATTCAAATCATCGCAGATGGTAATGGCGGAGAGTATATTTGACTATAAGATATTAGTGCTTATCATAATTATGATGATAAGCACTAACCCTATTTTTTCTCAATCGATATTGACTGATGATGGTCATAAGCATTGGGAAGGCAGCTTTGTAGCCGGACTCAATAACGATGGCTATCAATTTGATTTTGGTATTGCATATTTCCAAATGCAATTCATTGGAGTCAAGATGCAGTTGGGAGTTGCCTCGGAAATTGAGGAGTTTGGAGATTGGGGAAAAGATGAGTTGGAAACACATCATCACTATGCAGCGAGATTCAAATTCACATCTTCAGTCGTGTTGAGATCACCGCAACTGATACATTGGAAGAGTCAAGATGCAGGATTTTACCTGTTTGCAGAACCAGGCATAGTCCTTTCTCCAGGAGCAAGTGGAAGCAAACGTGCCGAATACTTCAACTGGGATTTCAAAGGGGGTATAAACATGCAGATTGACAGGCTTATTTTCACTATCGGATATGGAATCTCAAACTTTAGTCTCTATTCGGGCTATCCATTAAACCATTTGGGTAATCCTGTTACTGACAAATATATCACCCACTCCGGTTTCATTGGCGGGGCATATAAATTCTAATCTATCAACGATTAGGAAGCCATATATATTTTTTTTGACGATATTCCACGTTGAAAATTTGGAAGGATAAAGAATTCTTTTTAACTTTGCCAACGGTAAATTTCGTTGATGCAGAAAAGAACTTGAAGACTAACGCGCTCCCTTCTTGAAATGATCATCGCCCATTGTTATTTGCCATGACGTGAGGAATTTATTTATAAACTATAATCTCTACCAATAAGCAAATGAAAACAAAACTTATAATATCCATCTGTCTGTTGACGTCTCCCTTCACCGCATTGGCGAAGAAGAAGGAATATCCTCGTGCTGAAATAAAAGTGGGTTATACTTATAACGAAACTTTTGTGCGTGGCTCTGACGGCATAATAAAAAGAGAGATACCGTTTGTGCTTCTCGCAAATAAAGAGCAGTCAAAGTTTTATAGTCCGAAAACAGAGTTCAAGGATTCATTACAGTCAACTCCACAGGGACGTGTTGTTGAGAAAGAACTTTTTAACGATGCTATAAAACGATATATGGAGACAAAGGATAGGAGTGCGATGAGTTCGGTGGTGTATCAAACTTTTCTATATGTTTTCCGTTCAAAACCGGACAATGAAATGACTGTATATGACAAAGCCGGATCACTTGAACAGGGCTATTACACAGAGCCTATTGGCGAAATACAGTGGGAAATCGGAGATTCCACTAAAAACGTGCTCGGATATGAGTGTACCATAGCGACGGCGGATTACCACGGCAGGCATTGGACAGCATGGTTCACACCGGAAATACCATTGCAGGAGGGTCCGTGGAAACTCACCGGATTGCCAGGCTTGATTTTGGAAGCGGAAGAGTCAACAGGACAACACAGTTTTGTAGCAACGGGCTTGGAGGCTTCAAATCAAGAGATATATCCGATCTATCCTTATCGGCAATATGACAAGATGTCGCGAATGGAGATGCTTCGGCAGTATCGCAATTATTTGGATCACAGCAGCTCCATAAATTCTGCGGCAATAGGTATCAACCTCGGTAAAGATCACATCAAAAACGAGGAGGAGTCAAAAATAGATTTTCTTGAATCCGATTATCACTAATGAATATGAAACGACTTATTTACACAACGATGGTAATATCAATTGCCTTGACAGCATTTGCCAACGACTATGTGAAAGATGCGGAGCCTGCAATACTGGAGGTTCATTATGACAGGACAGAATATCATGATTCCACCGACCATGACAAAGGACATTTCAAGGATCCGGTGATGCTTCGCATAGGTAAGGACAAGTCTGTTTTCTGCGGAGTCAAGAGATTATGGCAAGACTCTATAATGAGGTGCGATCCGGCTACTTTCTGGGCAATGGACCGAGCGAGAATTATGAGTGAAAAAGGAGTTACTAAGCAGTTGCCGTGCGGACATTATTGGTCTTACATTTATAAGAATATCCCGGAAGAGAAAGTTACCGAACGGTGCTATTTCGATATGGAACAGTGGCAGTATTCCGAGGATTGGGAAAAGCCCGTATGGGAAATAGGCGACAGCACAAAGGTAGTGCTTGGATATGAATGTGTCAAGGCAACGACTAATTACCGCGGCAGGACGTGGACTGCATGGTTCGCCCCTGAGATTCCTGTTCAGGAAGGCCCGTGGAAACTCTGCGGACTGCCGGGCTTGATTCTTGAAGCACATGATGCAAACAGTGATTATATATTTGAAGCCACGGGTTTGATGCAGAATCCAAATGCCGAGGTCGGTATCTTCACATACGATGATAAGCGTGGTTATTCCACCGTTACTCGTGACAAATTCTTTAATAACTGGTGGAAGTATAAGCACTCGAATTTCGCTGCCAAGATACAGGCGGCTTATGGTGTGGGACCGGCACAGACAAATGAAAAGCGGAAACCTGTGATGTACGATAAAGAAGAACGAAATTATCCTCACGACCTATGAAAAAATTCACGCTGATATTGATACTCATTTTCGTTATGCTGAATTGTGCGGCGCAGGTCAATGTGACGGGAAGAGTAGTGGAGGAAGCCACAAATGAACCGCTGACCGGAGCATCCGTTATTCTCCGTAATGCCGAAGGGAAGATCAAGAAATATGGTACTACCAAGGCAAATGGCGAGTTTGAAATATCCACACCGACCATCAAGGGTTTCACTCTTGATGTGTCGATGATGGGTTTCGCAAAACAGACGGTGAAACTCGATAGTGTGCAGCTACCGATGACAATAGTCATGGAACATTCCTCCACCATGCTGAAGGAGGTGGCGGTGAAAGCCGACCGTATACGGGAGCAAGGGGATACGATTACTTACAATGTCGGGAGCTTCGCACAGGCGCAGGATCGGAGCATCGGCGATGTCCTGAAACGTATGCCCGGCATCGACGTCAGCAAGAGCGGGAAGATACAGTATCAGGGGGAGGATATCAACAAGTTCTATATCGAGGGCTCCGATCTGCTTGGCGGAAAGTACGGCATCGCCACCAACGGAATAAATCATGATGATGTGGGTGCGGTGGAGGTGATGGAGAACCATCAGCCGATGCAGGTGCTTTCGGGAATCAGTTTCTCCGACAAGGCGGCGATCAACCTCAAGCTGAAGAACAAGGCAAAGGCGACGTGGAGCGTCCACGGCGATGCCGGAGCCGGCTACGCATGGCAGCCGGAGGGTGCAGTATGGGACGGCGAACTCTTCGCGATGGCGGTGATGGCGGGTTTTCAGAACATAACCACGTTAAAGACTAACAATATCGGCGAGGACCTGTCGTCAAACTCTACCGATTTCTTTGCCTCGCGCAGGGAGACGGGATTGAGCCGCTATGTGGGCGTGTCGCTCCCCGGTGTGCCATCTTTGAGTAGCAAACGCACACTCTTTAACCGCTCCGTATTGGTGTCGACCAATAACCTTTGGAAACTGAAAAACGGTGAGTTTAAGGCACAGATAGACTATTCCTTCAATCGCATGACTGCACAGGCGGCAAACGTCACTACCTATTTTCTTGAAAGCGGGGATCGCGTAGTGACGGAGAACCGCGACGGGCGCGACCGCTCGCACGCTGTTTCCGGCAAGTTCATCTATGAGGTGAATAAGAGGACGAACTTCATCAATAATACCCTCACCACCAATATCGACTGGGATGATGTGCGCCTCGGGGTTGCAGGCTCGTTGCCCAACGACCAGTCGGCATCGCTGCCCGATTATTACGTTGCCAACGAATTCAAGATGATAAAACGCTTCAAAGGGAAACATCTGGTTACATTCAAGGCTGACAACGAATGGGAGTCGCTGCCGCAGACTCTCAACGTGTCTATGACCGGAAACCGGTTGCGCCAGCATATAGCGGACCATGCCTTCTATACCAACGAGAGCGCAGCATACGCGTTCTCGGTCAAGGGGATAACGGTCAGTCTTGAGGGGGGAGTGAAGGGCTATCTACGCTCACTAAACACCGAACTCCCCGACATGCCGGAGGAGATACCGGGGATGACTGAAAACGTAATGAATACAAATTATCTCACCGTATATGCCACACCTAAATTCGAGTATTGGGTGAAGCGCGTGAATTTCTCCCTGGATGCTCCTGTTAGTTTTGCACACTATGCGTTCGACAAGGCTCTCGCCAACCGCTCGGAAGTATATTTTTCGCCATCGCTCTATATGAACTGGAAGCCGAACAACCGCTTTTCATTCTCCTTGCGTGGCGGCACCGGTCGTTCGCCGATGAATCTCAACCTTATCCAGCCGGGATATATCATGACCAACTACCGCTCGTTCCGGCAAGGGGTTGACAATTTCTATAACTCGTCATCGCAGAGAATATCGGCAAACTTATCCTATAAGCATACCCGTAATGGTGTGTTTGCCAATGCAATGGTATTGCAGTCATGGTCGCATCTGCCATATACGATGGCTCAGCAGCTATACGGTGACTACGTGGTATATTCCTACACCGATGCCAAGAATGACGGCAGGATGCTCATGGCAAACGGCAGTATCGGAAAGACTCTCGACTTTATGCGTGGCAGCATGAACGTCAACGGTTCCTTCAGCCGCAATGAGTCGCATCTCATATCCGAGAACCGCACCATCAACAATGTAGGCACATCGTGGTCGGTCGGAGGTAAAATCAACGGTATGCCCGTGCGTTGGTTCTCATTTGACTATGCTATAGACTTCTCATCAAGCCGCATGGCGATGAACGGCTTGAAGAACTCCTGGCTTGGAAGCATGGAGAATTCACTTCTCATAAACATCCTGCCGCACAGCAAATGGGAGTGGCGCATAAGCGGTGAGCATTACCGTAACGAACTGACAGCCGGAACATACAAAAATGTGCTCATGCTCGACACGAAGATTGTGTTCAAGATGTCAAAGCGCATCGAACTGTCGGCGATGCTCAACAATATCCTCAACGAAAGGACATACAACTACACCACATACAACCAGCTCACCTCTTTTGAGTCACAACGTTGGCTGCGTGGTCGCGAGCTGCTCATCTCAATATCCCTTAGAAAATGAAAAGCAACATACAGATGAAAACTGGACTTATAGTATCCATATTTCTACTTGCCACTCTCTTTCCTGCATCGGCTAAGAAGAAGGATTATCCACGTGCTGAGATACGTGTGACTTATACATATCCGCACAAGCGGTTGAAAATCGATGCCAAAGCCTATGATGATAAATATCAGATGGTGCTTCTTGCCAACAACGATTATTCAAAATTTTTCAGTCCGTGCACCGAATATATAGACTCGCTTAAATCCACCCCGTCTGGGGAACGGATTTACAACAAACTTATGGATGAGGGAGTTAAAAAGGCAATTGCGACCGGAGACCATAATGCTTATCCGACAAGTAACGGGAGTTTATATGTGATTAAATCTTCCGCTACATCCGATGTCACAGTCTATGACGTGGCAGGGATGCTTGAATATGGATATTATTCCGCACCGTTTGCTGAAATGGAATGGGAAATTGGCTATTCCACCAAGACAATCCTAAACTACGAATGTGTCATGGCTGAAACCGATTATCATGGAAGGCATTGGACAGTGTGGTTTACTCCGGATATTCCAATCCAGGATGGACCGTGGAAACTTTGCGGACTTCCCGGGTTAATTCTTGAAGCAAGCGAAAACAGTGGACAACACCAATTCATTGCCGAGGGTATTGAAATCTGTGATCAACCGATTCCTCCGGTTTATAGTCGGAAAAAATATGACAAGATGAAGCGTAAGGATATGTTGCGAGGTATGCGTAATTATCTCACAAACGGCACTCCTATGGTTAACGCTTTAATAAGCAACACTCCAAGCGGTGAAAAAATAGAGATAAAACAAGACTATACGGATGACGACAAAGACTATGAAGTGGATTTTTTAGAAACCGATTATCATGAATGAAAAATACATTACGCACTCCGGTTTCATAGGAGCTGCATATAAATTCTAATCAGTCAATAAATCCGTTATTGTGCGAAATATTTAAGATCGGCTACTTCAAAGTGGTCGGTCTTTCTTTATTCATAATATCTGACACAATCCATTCTGATAAGGAAATTCTTGAATAGTAGTGATGTCTACGTAAATATTGTATTTTATTGATTGTTCTCTTATGATTGAAATAAAATCCCGATTAATCAAGATAAATTTGATGTTGCATAATTTATTGATGTATAATAATTTATATATAAATAGAATATCGTGGATGAAATTATTTCAATAAATTATTTTCAAAATTAGAGGAAATATATATAACTTTATAGTATGAATATTAATTGGAGCGTTCTATAGAAATAACGAAATCCAATTGATTAGTCATAGTGAAGTTGTCTAAATTTATAAGAAATAAATATGGAAAACTCAATAGGAAACAGAAGCCATAAGGAATTACTTGGTGAACACGTTGAGAATATATTCAAAACGTATATTGCATCAGGTGTGCATATTTGCGATATTGCAACCGGTGGTGGGAAATCCTACACGATAGGAAAACTCACTTGTGAGTACTATCCGGATTATTTTGACCGTATTGTCATTCTTTGTGTCCAAAATAAACTTGTGGAGGGCATGAACCGAGAAATTGACCGATTTATAAATTCGGTTAATAGTCTTATTAAGCCGACGGATAAACTTGTCATTGAGAATAATCCCGAAGTGATAGCTAAAGCTGTAAGGAGTGGAAGTTTCAAAGAGTTGCTTGATCAGATGTCATGTAGAATAAGAGAATTGAAGAAAGGCAACTATAATGTCAATCAACTCAAGTATAATTACAATTTAGTTAAAAAGATTTTTAATGGACTTTCCGGACTTTTGACTACAATTGAGCCAAATGGTAGGAATGAATATCTTCAAGGACAGATAAATGAGAGTGAATCGAATTTGCGTAGAGCTGTCAGAACGTTTTTCGATACCTATAAGAAATATCTGGAGAATACTCGATCTGGTAGAAAAGTGTCGGTGGAAGTTATATTAAAAAAATTCCCTGCCCTGAAGGATGTGTTTCCACAGGTGGATTACAAGAGTAAGAGGGTGCTTGTCATGACTGTGCACAAAGCAATGTATGGAATTGATCCGATTTTGACGGAAAAGGTTCAGTTGGCAAATTTTGTTGAAAAGAAAAAGACATTGATTTTATTTGATGAATCTGATCAGGCTGCCGTATGTATGCGGAATGCTATTATTGATCAAGCTATCCAAAGTACCGGTGATTACAAACGGTTTGCAAAAGGCTATAATGGTTATCTGCAATATAAGAATCTTATCGATATTCCTGAGCATATTTCTAATGAATATTATGGCGCATTGTTGGAGAAATGTATTGATAGAGCGCAGGTAATCACGCAGACAAATTGGAAACAAATTTTTAAAGATATAAAGCCTTATAAGAATATATTCCTTGAAGATGTTTCAAGCCTTGATAATTATAGAAGAGGTGTGTTTTTCTCCGGACCGATCTTTAGACTGAATGTTTCACAAAAAGGAGATAAAGGTGATAAGATACGTTCATTCATTTGCTATAAGAGAGGAGACAGGCATTTCCGTCTTGTGCATACTGATGATGATGAAAAGCTAAAATCAAAATATGTAGTTGTTGTGACAATGGATAGATTCCTTTCGTTGGTATCGGGAAATACTACAGCAATAAAATCTCAGTTTCGCAATGTGATAACAAAGGCATTAGGAAACAGCCGTAAAACTTTTGAAGAAGAGATAAAGGCTGTGGCAAATAATACGGCTACGCAAAATCAGTATCTCAGTTATCCTACCCTTGAACGGGAGATACATACACTGTTCTCCAGATTTGAAACTACGTCTGAGTACCAATTCGAACAGCAGATGTATGAGTTCATGACGAATAGAAAAAATATTAGCATAAAGGGTAGTAAGGGTGATATCAAACTGCCTGACTTCTCGGTATATTCACAAGGTGTTCAATTTTTTCAGGAAGAGGTTGACGAACGTGATAATCTGCATAGGGTCAGACTTTCATGCAGAGAGATAACCACAACTCCAGAGAAAATCATTGTCAATCTTGCAAATTCATCGGGGGCGTCAGTTGTGTTATGTTCTGCGACTGCATCAGGAAGATCGGTTGTAAGCAACTATGATATAAAGTATTTGAAACAGATACTTGGAAACAAGGTGCATAATTTGTTGATTGATGAAAAACATACTTTCGACAAATTGGTGTCACAGACCTATCCTTCCGGACATAAAGTGGAAATTGTTCCTTTGGAAAAATTTCAATATCCAAAAAATGATCCCAATAGATATGAGATTCCTGAGAAATATAAGAAAATGTTTTCAAAAGAGGCACAGGAAGAGGGTCTGATTGAGAAATGGTTCCGCATCACCATTCGGGATCTTAGTAGGAATTTACAGCCGGATCAGTCTGCAAAAGATGTATCCTTTCAGATTTATCGTCTGTTTCAGTTTATAGAGGCATATCATTGGTTTTATACTCATGACGATATACATAGTATGCTTTATTTTCAGAACAGGACAGGAGATAAAGACCGCAATCAGATTAACGTTATATGCTGTATGATAGATGGTTCATACAAGGATTATCCCGAATTGGATATTGAGATTCCATCGGATTGGGAAAACAAGCATATCCGTATCTCAAAGGATTGGGAAGAGGTCGAGACATCTATCCTGAAAGAATTGGGTGAAGACAATGAGGCAAAGATAATGCTTGTTTCAGCTTATGGAAGTTTCAAGGCAGGTGCCAATTTGCAATATAGCATCCCCTACGGATTGGATTATATTGCCGGAGATAATTGGGATTCGTCAGATGAAAAACTTAAAAAGGATTGGGATGCGGTTTATCTGCAAGCCCCTGCCGGATATATGATGATAAACGAGGATGGCAATGAACAGACTTATGAAAGAAGTCTGTATAATGCTATGCTGGTATTAATGATGTTGTACGAACGTGGTTGCCTTTCAAAAGAGGATGTCGCAAGTTGGATGGGAAACGCTTTGTCAAATAAATTTTATTTTGGCGAAAAGAATAATCCTGGAATAACCAGGGATAAGTCCGCTTGGGTGCAGACTGTTGTAGAACAAGCGATAGGGCGGTTGTGCAGGACGAGAAATAAGCCACATACTACATATATATTGTATGATAGGTCAATGACTCCATTCTTTGACAAGTCAGTTTTAGACAAATCCCTTACAAAGGAATTTAAGGAGCTGGTGCAATATGTGCTGACTCATTCTTATGAGAGGGAAAAATCAGATAATCCGGATGAAGTGATTCGCTGTAATAATGCAAATTATGTGCAAGGTCAATTGGATAGGATTCGGGAAATTGCATTAAAATATACTCCCCATCCGTACAATGATAATGACTCTGATGATGAGGAGGAGGAAGATATTTCTTATAATGTAATGGCAAGTCAAATGATGATTCAAAGTTATAAGAAGTTGATAATAAGCAAACCGGTAATATCATCGTTGGATGACCTCACAGAGGAGGAGAAGAGACTGACGTTCAGAACCAAATGTTATGGCGATTGGATACAAAACGGATCCAATGAATTTATATATGGGATGGATGGCAAGAGAATATGTCCCATAAATAAAGGCAATGTATATCCGATGTCTCCATCAACAGTCAGATTAGACGTGCTAATGAAAAACAATGTGATCCGGGAATATTTTATTTCAAACGGATATGCCACCGAATGGAAAAGTGAGGGATTGATTCTCCATCCTAATATTTTGGCGTATGATTATGCTGGAGAGATAGGAGAGGAAGCGTTTAAGGCCCTTGTCTTGCATTATACCGATTGTACGGAGAAAGACTTGGTTCACCTCAAGGGTAAAGTTTATGAAGTGGGAGATTTTGTCATCAAGAATGCTGACGGAACTAATAAAATTGCCTTTGATGTTAAAAACTGGAATCCTGATATCCCACATTATGATCGTCCCGGAGATATGCCGACTGCCCAAAAACGTGCGGAGAAAAGAAAGAGTCTGGATTGTGAGATTATTTTTGTAAATCTGTTGGATATGCGGATGGAAACGATGGATGGTATACGTGAGATTGGAGGTCTGATTACAGAAGATGGCGTAGTCATACAAAGTGCAATTGAGAGAATAAGACAATTAATTAATGGTTAAGATATGGTAGAAGTAAATAGTATAAATGATTATCCTCTTACAACTAATAGGATAAGAGTGGAGGTAAATATGGAGAGATTTTTCTCCAGCTACTCTATAATCTCATATTACAGTCTTAATAAGGAATTTAAGAATTTGGCGTATGAGCAATTGGCAGATGTAGTTTGCTTGTCTGTTACGGGAATAAGGGCAAGATGGGATGATCTTCGCTATCCTGCCGTCAGATTCTTTATTCTTGTAGAGAAGGGGAGAGTGATGGAGGTTAAGAATAGCTTGAGAATCTATGATAAAATCCGTTTCAAAGAAGATGACCTTTCTGATTATGACGATAGCCTAAGGAAGAGAATCATTGCATCCCTTGCGATCAATTCATTGGGAAAGGTTAGGAATGGCAAGATGATGTATAATGATGGAAGCCTTCTGCTATGTGATGACAGGAATTTTCTGGTATCAAAATCAAGGAAAGAATTAGTATGCCTAAAGATTGAAGTAAACGAGTATATGAATCTTACTGCAAAGACGGCAACATTTTCCAACCCCAAAAACATTGGTCAATTGCGTAAATATGGAAACTGTGTGTTTCAGGTCAGTAAAGATATTTATGGACAATGGTGGTCGGGATTATCGGTAAAACCGATTGTTATAAGGAATCTAAAGGATAGCGACTTAAATATAGAAGATCTATATATTAAGAAAAAGATACTACCCGACAAGCGTAATATCGTTCCGTATTGGCCATACAAACCGGAAGACTATATACATGGGAAACTATTTGCGCTATCGCAGGTGGTGGAATCTGTAAATGATAAGTATAGGGGCGTTTTGGAGATTGATTTTGAGAATTTTGATTTAATGCACTTTGATCAATATAAACCGGAGAAAGATATGTTGGCTTCGCTTAAAGAGTATTTTGATGGTAAAAATATATCCTTTGAAGATCCTTTTGGCACTAAGGAATCCGGCGAACTTATTGTTGAGATGCAAAATGAGTTTATTCAGGTTGTCGGAGATATACTTCGATTCCCGAAGAAACGCGTAAATGATGATATGCTGATAAAACTTGTTGAACCGATAGGCGAACAGATAGATATGACTCATTATACGCAGTCACACTACCGTAAGGCTCACAATGCAACAGCCTTGCAGCATAAGGTATTCGATAAGGGAATGGCAAATAAGATTAGCAAGGCAGAAGCCAGAAGAATCTTGATTGAATTGATGGTTAAGGATTGCTTGATTAATCGGAGTCTGCCACCTAAGTTGGGTGATTTACTAAAGGAATGGGAATTTATCAGATATAAGATAAACCGAGGAAACGTGATTGGGGCATCTTTATCAATAGCCAAAGATAATGTCATTAATATCAAAGACTTTGGATTCCCTGAATCCTCAGAATCGGATATCCTATGTGACTTCGAAAGTTTTGTCAATGAGAAGTTGCATTATGCAAACTTTGAAAAGATAAGGGGAGCCCGTGATTATATGGCAATGAAGAAAAATGGAAACGTTTTTCTAATTATTGACACAGATGAAATCCCCATGCTTGACGTATCGCTTATTGACGATGGATATGTTGAGATTGCAAAAGGGGAGAATCCATTAGCTTTTTTTAAAAGAAAGAGAGTCGCCCGTAAATATTTGAGAGGTTATGTAGGTTTCCATTTGTGGCATACGGAAGGATTGGATGGCGAGCCGAATGCTTCATATTCCTACATTGCGGGAATAAATAATGACAGTATCCAATTGGATAAGAGTCATAAGATGGATAAAATGCCGAGGGCGAGACGTATATTTGTTTTGCACAAGGAGCATCCGGAGCAGATAGAGAATCAGATAATGGAGATAGCCGACATGCTGAAGTTTGGTTTTGGCAGATGGAATGAACTTATGACGTATCCATTCCCATTCAAATTCCTACTCGAATACCTTGATGATGCAGCAGAGATAGCCTTCAGCAAGCATTGGAGTGAGATTACGTATAAGTGAGATTATTTCCGGAACATTTTTTGATATGAGGATAACATATTAAAAAAGAGGCGGAGACCAATTGTTGATTTCCGCCTCTTTTTACTTTCGCATAATTTTTTCGATATCTTTCCAATCAAAGCTCCAGTAAGTTTTGCCATCACCAGCAAAGCAATATACGTCACTTACCTCTCGTAGCCTATGTGGAGGTTCATGGCCAGTATTGATAGCTTGTTTGGATTTGTGACGAAAGATGCGATTGACCATTCGCTTGTCGTCTTTTTGAGAAGTGGCGAATGTGCTCATGGGAGTTTTTCTTTTGCTTCTGCTCATAAAATGTAAGAGTTGATGTCTGTCGGTTAGACAGACTGATTAAACACCTACATTTTGTCGAGATAAAAAAGATTCTTGTACATAAAAAATGTTTTTCAAATAGTTGTGCTACTAATTTCATTCGCTTTAATCAGCCATACAGTTTATCGAGTTCTCGTTTGGTAGGTTCTTGCTCCTGCATGGTACGATGCAGTGTTGGCAACTATGCGTTTATTAAGGAGTTGCAGTTTAAATGGTTCATGCCTGATTTTGGTAAGTCATTGACTTGGCGGAACCGTCTTTTCTTGTTGTTCGAGGCTGTCACAGCCTCCATTTCCAAGCCACACCGGGCTTGCTGCTTTCGTCTGCAAAATTAGCGATAATCTTGCGAGCTGACAAGAGTCATCCGACCGAAAAATCGGTCGGATGCCTTAAAAACGGTCGGATTAGGCGCCTTTTCGGTCGGATGCCTTAAAAAACGGTCGGATTAGGAGTCCTTTCGGTCGGATGCCTCATCAATCTGCCATTTCAAACCGTTTCTTTCAATTGTTCCTTCGTCATTCATTTCAACAAGAAGTCGGCCCAAATAGCGAAGCTGCTGTTCTTGAGTCTTACTTGAGGGCAATACTTCCTTGAGGTATTCAAATATTGTTTCACGTCGTGCGCCATCTTCTCCAGCATTTTGCAGTAACTGAAGAATCATTTGTTTAAGTCTTGATTTGTCCAAGCCCTTGGCTTTGGTGTAGCTGGGGAGCTGCTTGGAGGCTTTCGCCACTCCGAGGGAGATAGTATAGTTGGGGGCCTCACCTTCGATTAGTCCGCGTTTCATGAGGTCTTGCGCTATCTCCTCATCTATACGGTGTCCTT
>RIAZ01000034.1 GCA_003762615.1 Muribaculaceae bacterium Isolate-037 (Harlan) | reverse complement strand
GATAAGGATTCTGAAACATGGAAGAAAGGCAAAGTCGCTTGTCAAATATGGATTGGAAGAGATTTCGACCATACTTATGCGTCCGACTTATACCCCAAAATTCGATGTTTTCAAATTTTTGTCATGTACTTAAATTATATCTATAAATTGTGAATTGATTATTCACTGCAGCCTGATATAACTCTTCTCCCGTTTTACCCTTACAAGCTTTATAAGCTGATGCAAGTGCTGTATTTTCATTACCCTCTTTTGTTGCCTCATCTTCTACGGCCTTCCAATTTGGATAAATATTGTTTTTGTAGATAAAAATCGGCTCTGCCTTAGCCTCTAATGCTGCTTTCAGTTTCTCAGGAGTAGATTCCGTTGGCTTTATCTCACCTCTGAATACAACACCTGTAGATATTGCTACTTTTTGTTTAGATGCTGGCTCAGGAATTGTATTTTCTGTGACATAACGCCAAATTTTATAATCACCTTTATTATTATCGGGATCTAAATTCCATTCATTATCATTATCAGAGATTGCACCATCTCCAAAATAATCCTTCAAAATAATCCTTCTCCACAAATCAACACCCAACTTACCATCTTCAGAAGGAGTTGCATCCGTAAACAATGCATATTGGAAATGGTCGGAATAAGTCAGCTTTTTGGTCCAATTAGAATTCGCTTTCCAATCCCAATCAGGATCAATAAAGAATTTATTTCTATCATCTTCTCCACACATTAAAGATGTAGATTCAAATTCTGAAGAATGACCCGTTGCTGAAAGTCTATGTAGATAATAGTAAGAATTGCTCATATTGACAAGAGCCATATTTGTCAATTCTATCTGCAAGCCTCCTTCAATCGCTTTATCTTCCCCTACAACATTGATATCAATCGGATATACATTGTTATTGACAGTCTTAAAATCAAAACGAGCTATCGAACGGATAACATCTACAGTACCCATTGGGTATGCGCTTTCTGCATACGCTCCATTCTTAATTCCATCAAGTGGTGGGAGAGCAAGGTCCGTAACCTTAAGATTTGCCATCGGTATATTCTTACCCTCTGAAACAGTTGCCAATTGAAGATTATCTCCTGTCAATACATTCTTTGCATTCATCCAATTGGCAGCAGACTCGCCCCTATTGCGATTTGCAATATGATCCTTCAATTCTTGTGTAGGATTGCAGAATGCGTACACATTCACATGAGCCTGGTCAGGTTTAGTTCCAAGAGACTCGATGTAATTTACAAGTACTGACTTGTTAAATGTCGCGGTTATATCATAATTGGATGGAATAGTGGCTCCTTCAGCCGTAGGCTGTATCGACACTACATTTGAAGCAATGAATGAATTATTATTATCCTTGTTATTATCATCCTTGCTAGCAAAGACAATCAAGACCTCCTTCACATTGTTTTCAAAATCCTTACCAATCTCCTCACCTGCCGGATCACCTGCGGCACGTGTACCGTTACTTGTCGGGAGGGAGATAGTGATTTTCATGTTGACACCATCCTTCTCGCTGATTACTGGCGAATTGGGTCCGTCGATCGCTTCTGATGAGCAGGACGCGAGCATGGCGGCTGCGAGAAGCGGAAAGTAAAATTTAGATACCTTCATGTTGTTAGTAATTTGTGTTTATAATATTGTTTTATGAATTTATCTCAATTTGAATTCAATTTGAGTTCAATTTTATCTCGGTGTTAAGCATCTTGAAGTTGCTGTTCTCATTATCCATGACGTGTTGCAACTGTCGGGCTGACTCCTGTGCGGGGGCGTAGCTGCCTATATTGTTGAGCTGCTTTACTGCCTCCTCTTTCGCACCTTGCTTGGCGGCGAGGATTGCGCGGGCATATTGTGCCTCGTCGCTGTCACCTGCCTTTGTCAGATAGCGTTCCGCACTCTTCAGGTCGTTGCGCTGCATCGCGCTGCATGCGGCATTCAGGTTGGCGATCGCATCATCGGGATACATCCTGACTGCTATCTCAAACGCCTCATTATAGAGGTCGCTGCCCGGTTCCTGACTCTGTGCCGCCACGAAAAACTCCTGTAGGGAGAGATTCTGCGGAGCGGTACGCATCATTGCGATTATCTCCTTCGGGTCGGTGTAGGAGCGGATAGTGTAGTTGACGTCGTAGTCGGAATGACGCAGACCGGGATACACCTCCGTGAGAAGGAATTTGTAATCCTTAGGGAATCTCTTGCGTATTGCAGCCTCTCGTGCATCGTCGTCGCCTGTATAGAATGGGTCGGTTATCAGAGTGAGGAGTGCATCGCGGTTGGTGAGCATAACGGCTCCGGAGGGTGATGCAACGTATTCACGCAGACCTGCCCAGTCTTCCGGCTCAAAGGAGGTGGTTATGACCGACGCATCGAAATGGTAGAGACCGCGCACATAGTCGGCGAGAGTGGCTGTACGTCCCTCGGCGAGTCGCGCATTGTTGGCATAACTACCTTCGGGCGAGGCATATCCCTTGATATGGATATTAGTAATGGATAGATTCTCATCATTGCGGACGGAATCGATCGTGGCTCTGATTTTCGCGAGTTCCGACGGGTTGCGTCGGTATGACGGGAAGATCTGCGTCTTGTTGACGGGGAAGTCGATATATGCTCTCGCGCTTATCGAGCGCATCTTGACCGCCTCCGCCTTCGGCACCACGTAGGAGTATTCCGGCATGAACGTCTTGGGGGTCAGGTCGATCTGAGCCACGGGCACGTCTGCCATCTCTTTCGGCTCGCTACAGCAACCGTATTCATCGGTGGCAATCACAACGGATGCAGTCTCCATCCACGGGATCAGGGGGGCATCATACCTGTATCTCATCGGAGAATCCATCTCTCCGGCACGGTAAAGTGCCGGGGCTCCGGGAGCATCGTTGCGCAGATGGTTGTAGTATCTGTTGCGTCCGGCGATGGTGAAGGGTTTCATCCTGAGCGTGTCGGCACCATTGACGAGCATCGGCGTGTAGCACACCTCCCGATTCCCCGCCATTACAAGCCGCGAGGGATCAAACTCCATGTCGACGTAGAGCCTCGAATCAGTCTTCTCAATCTTCAATGAACTGACTTTTAAAGAATTGAAATCAGCATCACCGATTTGAGCGGCATATAATGGGCAGGCTCCCGGCAGAATTGCCGTCAGCAATATTTTGACAAATATTTTCATATTGGAATCAGTAAGCGGAATTATCCGCAGCTATCTATATTTTGGGAAGGGTGTTTTCAGAATAGATATATGAGGTTGACCGCAAGTTTTGTCGGTCCGACATAATCATGGTTAACACGGGAATCGATTTTCGTGCCACATTCGGCGCAAGGATAGACGTCGGAACGGCTGTGGATCCAGCCCAGTCCAAGTTCCGCCTCTATGTTCCAGTGGCGAGACAATATCCAGGAGTAACCGTAGGCAATGCCTGCGCCCTCCATCCAGCCTTGGTATCGCTTGGTGTCGAGTCCGTAAAGTCCGAGTGGATGCAGACCTTTCGGAAGATTGCCGAAATTGAATTGACCGGCAATGGCATGCAGACCGAAGAAATGACCTTGGAAACGGTCGCAGAGCCAATAGCGTACTTCGGGTTGCACGAGCCAGTGGCGCATACGGTGCTTGCCGAGGTTCCAGGCATTTAGATTGCCGGAGATGTCGAGCGTCCACCGTGGCGAGAGACCCGTCTCTATTCCGAGATTTGCGGTGGCGAGGGCATCGTATAGAAGATTAGTCTTCAAGGCAACCTTCTGAGCATTCATGCCTCCGACTCCGAGGAGCAGAAACATCAGAAGTGACAGTAGTTTACTTTTCATATCGTGTCGAGGTTAGCCTGTCGGGAGATAATCCGCCTGTATCCGATTCTTTGGCGATTGCCTCCCTGCATGGGGTACACCAGGAATACAGATACGACAAATTATCTCACAACAATCGGAATTGTCGCAAGATATCGCTAATCTTCTATTCGCAACTTACTATTACACTACAAGTTACATGCTTCCGGGGGGGGGGTAATTCCGTACCTCCGGTTTGAGGGGAGAGCTGAGAACTTAGATATCATTACTAAAGATGCCATAAAATTTAGTTTCGTTAAGCGTTTTCAGAATTTATTTAGAGAATCCATTCTACGTTGGGAGCGTAGCGTGGATGGTTTTTCAAATGGTCTTATGAAAGGAACTCGTAAGAATTTATTTGTCTTTTCATGTAGATGCTGCAAAATTATAATCTTATTTTAGAACTTGCAAATAATTTTGTAAAAAAAATTGAAAATATGTTCTTAAACATAAAATCATTAGGATTTTGACTGGCGATCCCTGCGTTCCCGACATTCCCGACGATGGAATCGCCGGGAACGGGGGACTTCGCGAAACTGCTGATACAACCGATACAACCGATACAAACCGATACAAGCGATACAACCGATACAAACCGATACAAGCGATACAAGCGATACAGACCGATACAAGCGATACAAGCGATACAGACCGATACAAGCCGATACAACCGATACAAGCCGATACAGAGCTTATGCGAGATCGATAACGGTGATGCCGGCGCCGCCGAAGCGGACGTCTTCGTCGCGGAAGGAGGCGACGTTGGGGTTGGCTTTCAGTTGCTGGCGGATGAGGGTCTTGAGGATGCCGTGGCCTGTGCCGTGAAGGATGCGGAGGCGCGAGGCGTTGAATTGCACGGCGTCGTCGAGGAAGTAGGTGACGGCTTGCAGGGCTTCGTCTGCCCTCATTCCTCTTACGTCGATCTCGTTCTTGAATTTGAGCTGGCGTTCGCGACTCTCGTCACTGGTGGAGGATGAGACGGTGAGAATTGTTGATGTGGCTGTCGGTTTCGGTTTCTGAGCGGGCTGCAGTTTGCTTAGCTCCACGATGGTGCGCAATGCCCCGAATGCCACTTCCGCTTTCTTACCACTGATGCTGAGTATCTTGCCGACCACTCCTCCATCTGACATACGCACGTAGTCATCCACCGATAGTGTCTTCTTCACCTCCGGCTTCGGAGCGGTTTTCTTCACGTTCTCCGACTTGCGGCTCTTGTGGCGCAACGGCTTGAGCACATCCGGCAACGCCTCACCTTTGGATTCCTCCTCAAGGTTGCGCTTGTAGTCCTCCAACTCCTTACGGATCTGGCGCGTGCGCTCCTTCTCTGCCTCCGCCTTCTTTATCTCGTGGATCGAACGCTCTATCTTGGCGTTGGCTCCGGCAAGAATCTCCTTCGCCTCCTCGCGTGCGGCGCGTATGATGGCGGCACGCTGCGATTTGAGATCGGAGGAGTTTGATTCGTATGTCTCCAAGAGATTGTCGAGTTTATGCTCCTTCTCCTTTATGGATAGACGCTTGTTTGCCCAATAGCGGCGGTCGCGCTGTATGTCGAGGAGATATTTATCCATGTTTACATAGTCGCTGCCCACAATCTCGCGGGCACGCTCTATGACGTCGGCAGGGAGACCGGTGTTGCGGGCTATCTCCAAGGCGAACGAGCTTCCCGGATTGCCGATGGAGAGCTGGAATGTCGGACGGAGATGCTGACGGTCGTAGAGCATCGCGCCGTTGACAAATCCCGGCTCCGACTCGGCGAAGGTCTTGAGATTCTGATAGTGGGTCGTCACCACCCCCATGCAGCCGGAGCGTCCGAGGTCGGTAAGTATCGACTGCGCGAGTGCGCCGCCGATCTGCGGTTCCGTGCCGGATCCCATCTCGTCGGCAAGTATCAGCGTGGATGCGTCGGCATGGCTGAGGAAGAATTTCATATTGGCAAGATGAGAGGAGTAGGTACTGAGGTCGTTCTCTATCGACTGCTCATCGCCTATGTCGATGAATACCCCGGAGAATATACCCATGTGGGAATTGGAGTATAGCGTCGGGAGCATGCCGCACTGCATCATGTATTGCACCACAGCCACCGTCTTCAGGCATACAGACTTGCCACCGGCATTCGGTCCGGATATTATGAGGATGCGCTTCTCGCCGCCGAGAGTGATGTCGAGCGGCACGGCTGTGCGTCCCTGCGCACGCAGGTTGAGCATCAGACCGGGATGAACGGCATGATACCACTCTATCTCCGGTTTGTCGGAGAGATTCGGCATCTCCGCGCCTGTGTCGTGGGCGAAGCGTGCCTTTGCCTTTATGAAGTCGAGACGCGCCAGCTTGCGGCACCCCTCCACTATCTCGCCGACGCATGGGCGCACCATGTCGGTGATGGAAGTCAGTATTATCGCTATCTCGCGGCGTTCATCCATCTCGAGTTCGCGCAGACGGTTGCCCGCCTCCACCACCTCCGCCGGCTCGATGAATACGGTCTTTCCCGTGGCACTCTGATCATGGACAATACCGTTAATGCTGCGCTTCATCATTGATGACACGGGGATCACGAGGCGTCCGTCGCGCAGGGATGGCGTGGCATCCTTATCGACGATACCCTCCTGAACGGCGCGGTCGAGCACGCGGCGCATAGCCCTCTGCATGGAGCCTGACGCCACCGACATTGCGCGGCGCACCTCAAGAAGTCCGGGGGATGCATTATCCTTCACTTCTCCGAACCTTCCTATGCAACGCGACACCTCCCTGACAATCTCGGGGAATGTCGGGAGCATCGCAAACTCATCGCTCAGATATGGGAAACGGCTTGAGCCGTTATCCTCCCGCTTGGAGAAGAACTCGCCTACGGCGGTCATGGTCTGTAGAGTGACCGACAGCTTCTGAAGGCGGTCTGCCGACATAAATGATCCTGCCGCCCTTATCTCCGACAGCCATGGCACAACGTCGTGAACCGTGTCGTCGGGCATATCCGAGGCGGAAGCCAACAGAGCCAACATCTCCGCCACGCATGATAATCTGCGCCTCACCTCCTCGAATACGGATGTGAAGTCCATGTTCATAGCCTCCTCTTTGCCGAGGCGTGTCTCGCAACGGTCGGTCAGCAGCTGTCGCAGTTGAGCAAATCCGACCTTCGATTCAAAATCTTTCGGAAAAATCATATTTTATCGTGACTCGCGGACCTAATCCGCGCGTTTTTAATACGCGGTTTCTCTAATCCGCGCGATTTCTATACAGGGAGAGCCAGCAATGGGAGGTCTCTCTCAAAAAGCATCTTGTGTGCTATGCCGGGATTGAACAGCCGGCTGAATACGTTTCTTTTCTTATTCGGCACTATCATCAACTGAAGCCCCGCGTTTTTCTCAAATTTCTCGAAATCCTCCCGGAAAGTCTTGGAGGGGAACACTTCAGTGGAGAATCTTGCCGTGGGATAGCTTTTGTTGAAATAATCGCATAGCCTACCCACTTTCTCCTTCACGTCGCCCCCGGCACGATCGTTGACGGGGATGAGCGTCACGTCTACCTCCGGATATGCAAACGTGCGCATCAGGATATCCATGGAGAGGATGTCATGCTGGTCAAGATTGCAGAAATAGACGAGCCTCTTCAGAGAGTCGACGGAGGTGAACCGGAAATTCTCCGGTATCGTGAAGACGGGCACCCGACAGGAATCAAGCACTTCGGCGGTGACGCTTCCCACAAGCTGCTCCCCTTTCTTCTCCACGTCGCGGGTAGCCATGACCACGAGGGTCGGAGGCGTCATGCGGCAATACTCCTTTATCGTGTCTTCGGGAATACCCTCACATACCGACACGGAATAATCCATGCCGTCAAGTCCGGCATCTTTAAGCTGACTATAGAGTTTACGTCTGAAATCCTTCATCCGCAGGTTGCTCTCACGCCTCATATCGATCGATTCCTCCACTTCCATCACGCTCTCGCCCACTATCGGGGAGAGTCCTGAATCCGACGGGTCGTCAGCCGAAAGGCTTCCGGCGAAGTATGGGGAGATATAGGCATGAAGCAGCACCGGATGCAGTTTCAGCTTGCGGGCAATCTCGAAACCCGCCTTGCATGCAAGAAGACTGCTCGGGGAGAAGTCGACGGGGATGAGGACAACAGCGTGCGACCCATCCATCTTGACATCGACCATCCCCGACTGTAAGGAATCACCGCTTTCGGTGATTTTCAATGCGATAGGGAGATCCGTCTCCTGAATTTTCACTCTCACTCCGGATGCTATTCCGGCTCCGGAAATGATCAGATTCTCAAATCTCACATGTATGCCATGGCTCTCAAGAATTTTCTTAAGGGTCAAGGCTTTTGGATACGTATGTATCGCCAGGGTAATGAATCTTGTAGTCGACATCTCTTTAATGTTAAGCGGCGCCCCGTTTTGTCCGGGACGCCGTGTGTGTTTGTTTGTTTAACAAATCAAGCCTCAGCTTGGTTCTGTTCTTCGAGAATCTTGACTGCCATGTCGTAGATTGTGGTGTCATCAAGAACCACGAGACCTCCGTCGGGACCCGGCTCTATATGCATGCCGACATTTTTGCCAAACTGATAGTTTACGCCGCCGAAATAATTGCGCACTGTCTGTACTGTAAGGTTCAGCTCGTCGGCTATACGATGTGTAGAGCCGTCGGGCAAACTGTCTTTGAGTCTGCGAAGCTCGTTGAAGGTGATTGTCTTGCTCATAGCAGATGGTATTTTTGAGGTTATACTTAAACGATTATATAAGTAACCGTCGATTTTTATTGTCTCTGCAAACCGTGTTGTCAGTTTGCGAATGCTAATTTAGACATTTTTTTGCATATTACCAAGAAAATCCGTTTTTTCTGATGTGTTTTACAACATAATTGTAATTTTCTGCACCGATTCGATATATACGGAATCTTCTCCGGCTGATTAAATTATCTGCAAATCAGAGGCTACGACCCATCCGATATAGTCGGAGTTGAGACGCACCTTATACCAGGTGACGTTGCCCTCGGCGTCCACCTCCTCCGAAAGCACCTGCACGACGGTGCCTTTGGTGAGCACCTGACCCTTGCCTTGCTCCGATTCCTTGCCGGGTTCGGTCTGGAGGGTGGTCTTGAATGCCATCAGCACCCCCTCGCTCTCATTATGGTAGGCGCGTGCGCCCATGAAGGCGAAGAGGAGGAGCACGATGCTTACGCCCAGCACGACTATGCCACCGAAGAAACCTATCTTGCGGAGAACGACACCGCGAGAGAAGATGTATAATGCCGCACATCCCACAAAGATAATGAATCCGGCAGCGGCAAATGACGCCCAGAAATTGGAGGATACATCCTCCGCCACGTATTTATGCACCGACTGGAAGAAGGATGGTTCATCCGTGCCGGTCTTGAAGCGCTTCCCTTTCTGCTCCGCCTTGTTGGCATCCTCCACACGGCTTGTCAGATAAGTGAGGTTGGCATTCACCTCGGATGAGGAGGGGTCGAGGCGATGCGCACGCTTGTAGCAAAGCATGGCGTTGCCGTAGTCGCCCTGATGGAAATAGGCGTTGCCGAGATCATATAGGAGAGCCACGGAGGTGCCATGTTCGTCGGCTACCGACTTATATAGCTGCACTGCACGCTCGTAGTCTTTCGCTTTGTAGGCTGAATCCGCCTCTGCCGTCAGCGTGGAGCCGGCGGCTGTGAAGCAGCCGGAGAACAGGGCGATAAGAAGCAGGGGCAATATCTTATTTATTGAGACGATCTTATTTTTCATTTGAGACGGTTTTATTTTTGAACGCACTTTCAAGATCATTGATTATCGCCGCGCCACGGTCGTAGACGGGCTGCATGTCGGCTTTCGTGGATGCCGGAGCATATTTTGCAAACTCGCAGTCGTCGATGAGGAGGATAAGTTTCTCTATATCCTCCGCCGGCACCCCGGCATTCTCCATCGTCGCGCTTACGTTCTGGCGGTTGAGTTCGGATGTGGGCATCTTCAGCTTGTCGCCCAAGTATCCCCAGAGTGCTGACAACATCTCGTCGTAGAACTCATCCACCATATTTTTGCGGATACAGAGGGCGGCTTTCTTCAGACGACGGCGTGCCACCTTGCTTGCCTGACGGCTCTTGACAGCAAGGAAGTCGGCATTAGCCTTCAGATAAGCACGATAGTAGGTCACGGCTCCGAGCAGCAGGAGTATCGGCAACAGATATAGCAGCCAATAGGCGAACCGCTCCACGTATGGCACGTGGGTCATTGAGAGATTATCCCCCACGGGCATGAGATCGGAATTGAATGAGAGCTTCCCTTTGGTCTGCGAACGCTCCGAACCCTTACCCTTGCCGACGTTGACGGTGTAGCCTTTCGCCACGGAGGTCTCATACTTGCCGGTCTGCGGATTGAAGTAGACGAGACTTACGGAGGGTATCTCATACGTGCCTGCCTCAAGGGGCATGAAGGAATAGTCGAACCGGGCGGTGCCGCTGACGTTGCTCTTCCCTACCGTGGCATTCACCTCCGGCGTTGGGCTATATACCTCCAACTGCGGCGGATAGAGAGCGTTAAGGTCGGGGAGCTTGACGTATTTGAGGTTGCCGGTGCCCGACACGTTGTAGACGATCGATGCCGCCTGATTGCTCATGAAGTTCTGCGACGGGAGTTCGGAGCTGATGCTGAACTGACCGACACCGCCTGAGAAATCTGCCGGCACCGGCGTTGGCAATGCCTTGACGGAGACAGTGAGATCGTTTGGCGTGACGTTGAGCTGCAATGGCTTAGCCACCGACATGCTTCCCCAGAAGGGGTCGTGGTAGTATTCGCGTTCATCGACACTGACGGTGTATTTGTTGCCGATCACTTTCAAATCGCCCGCCATCTGCGGGAAGATGATATAGCGGGCTATTATTGCCGTGGCATACGTCTTACCCTGATAGGTCTCATAGTTGAGTGATGTGGAGACGTCTTTCGACTCCTCGACCACAAACCCCTCAAACTTAGGAGCGGATGTCGCGCCAATGAATTTTATAGCGTCGTATGTGGTGTAGAGCTTGACGGTATAGACAAGAGCCTCCTGCTCGTAGGCTGATGAACGCGACACGTCAGCCTTCAGGAAGAGATTACCATCACCCTTACCGATGAATTTCGGTCCGTCGGCACTGTTGTGGCGATCTTCGGGAGTCTGATCCTGACCCTGCGGCTGCGGCTGAGACGGCACGGCGGCTGAGCCTATCGCGTAGGATACGGCATTACTCTTGACTCCCCCGACCGTGACCGGTCCGAAGGTATAGGATCCCTCCTTCTGCGCACGCAGCGTGAGGGTGTAAGTGTAGCTGAAGCTTTGGGTGGTCTTTCCGTTGACGCTCGTGAAGCGTGAGCTCTGCCCCGTTCTGTCGAAATACATCACCTTCGCGCCAGGCACGGAGGCGGGTTTCTCAGGGACGGCGTCAAGGTCGGACACTTCATAATAGATGTAGAAAAGCTCACCGACTGCCGCCTGACGTCTGCCACGTCCGGCATCGACTGTCAGTCTCACAGATGCGGCATAAGCCGACATGCCGCCGAGGAGCAGCATGATAAGGAGTGTGATATGTCTGATTTTTGTTTTCATTGTCTAAATCGGATTCTTCGGATTAAGCAGTTAATTGTGGAGCTGTAGCGCGACTTATATCTCCATCGTCACGGGCGGTTTCTCCCTTACAGATTTCCTTTCCTCCACCTCTATCTCAATGGGTTTTGATCTTGCCTTGACGTATTTCCCCTTCTCGCTGTCGAAGTAGGAAAATTCTATCGGATTCACCACGTATTTGCCGGGTTTGTCGGCTACGAATACACATTCAATCTCCAATTCGGAGCCTAATTTCCCGTGATGGATGAAATAAGACACGTTGTCTGTCATGGATTTGAATTGCAACCCTTCGCCTAATGCCGACCGGATATCGGGCAACGCGGCATCGGAGAGATCGCCGGTGCCTGCCACCGTCACCAGCAGACAGGATTCCTCGCCTGCCACGGCACCATGATGAAGGGATGCCTCCACCTCAAAATCACCTATCGCACCGGAATAGTCGGCAGGCTTTCCCTTTTCCGGAAGAGGACTGACCTGCATCGAGATGTCGGGGGCGGTCAGCTCCTCCACGGCTATCCTGTTGGTGATCATCGGACCCCAGAAGGGATCGTTGACCCTCACCTGACGGTTGAAGCCGACACGGTAGTCGCCACCCCGTATCTCATATTTCCCGGATTTCCCTGCCCCGATGAAGAAACGGTCAATGACCACAGTGTAGTAGGTCTTGCCGTCTCTCTCAATCTTGTCGATATGGGAATCGGAGGCGGAACGGGTGACTGCCAACTCTCCGAAATCAGGATTGGCAAGTATCTCCGCACCTGCCACGTCCTCCTCCGGGGAGAAAAGCACCACCTCGTAGATCAGGCGTTCCCCCTCGGTCGACCGATTACGGTCAAGACGGGTCTCAAGAAAAGGCTGATTATGCACAGTCTTCCCCTTTCCCCACACGGAGAGGGGGGAAAGCAACATGATTGTCATCATGAATATCCATATACACTTACCTTTTCCCATAACTCGCCTGCATTACCAATTCTTACGGTTGCGGTTTCTGCCACCGCTCTTATCTCCCTGATTTCCGGCAGCGACTTTCGCACGCGTCTTGTTCTCCTTATTCTCCATAGCCTGCAGAATCTGGTCTGCCGTCTGCTTGTTGATGTCCTGACGGTCTTGCTGCTGATTCTGGTTCTGTTGGTTCTGATCCTTGTTCCGGTCCTGATTCTGCTGGTTCTGGTCTTTATTCTGGTCCTGATTCTGATCCTGGTTCTGATCCTTATCCTGATCCTGATTCTGGTCTTTGTCCTGATCCTGATTCTGGTTCTGGAGTTTCAGCTGGGTGATACGCAGATTTCTGCGTGCCGCCTCATCGTCAGGGTTCAGACGGAGCGACTGCTTATAATAGTTGAGCGCGTTGGAATAGTCTTCGGAGTTAAACGCGATGTTGCCGAGATTGTAGTTGGCACGCGAGGCGAGCATCGGTTTCTCCCTGCCCATCTGCGACACCTGCTCCATCACTTTCTTACCGTTCTCGAGCATATCCTTTGCAGCCTGCGTAGTGTCAGACGGGTTGGAGCCGAGACGTATCTGCGACAATCCGAGATTGTATCTTGCCACAGCCGACGAGGGATTCTCCTTCAACGCCTGCTGATATTTCAGATAGGCGGCACGGTATCGCCCGTTGTTGTAGAGTTTGTTACCTTCGGTGATGTTGTTGCGTTCCTTACGGGTGGACTCAGCCGACTGCGCCGAGATCTCGCCGCAGCAGAATGCCATGGAAAGAAACGCGATGAATATAATCAGCTTCCCTTTCATTTCTTATCCTCCTTTTTGAAAAATGTGATTTTGTCAAGCCAGCCGATCTTGCGGTCAAGCACAAAAATATCCACTACAATCAACGCAAGGGCAAACCATACGAAGATGGCGAATAGCTCATCATGAATTGCGGAGAAACTTGACTCCAGCGCCGACTTCTTCACAGTGTCGAGCTGCTTGTCGAGCTCGTTGAGCGCGTCATTGTTGGAGGCATTGACGTAGATGCCCTTTCCTGCAGAAGAGATTTCCGTGGCAAGGTCCTCGTTAAGAGCGGTCCTGACGGGTTCGCCGGTCTCGGGGTCGATAAGGTATGCGCCGTTTCTGACAGGTATAGGCACGGGGGTGGTAGATCCGAGACCAACGACGTCGAGCTGTATACCGTTGCGTGCGGCAGTCTTTGCAGCATCCATCACGCTTTGGGTGTCTTCCAGATCCTCGGCATCGGTGATGAGGATTATCGCCTTGCCGATTTTCTTATCCTCGCTGAAGGATTTAGCTGCCATGTCGATGGCTGCGGTTATGTTGGTGCCTTGATTGTCGATCGACGATGGGTCAATGGAATTGAGAAACATCTTCGCCGACACGTAATCACTGGTCACGGGAATCAGCGTGTAGGCGTCGCCGGCATAGACAATCAGCCCCACCCTGTCGTTGTCAAGACGGTTGATGAGCTTTTCCAGAATAAGCTTGGCAGTGCGCATCCTGTCGATGCCCTTCTCATCGGCGGTGGATGAGGCAAGCATCGAGTTGCTGGCGTCAACTGCAATCACGACCTCAATACCCTCCTTTACTGTCTTCTCATCCTTGACGCCACCCCACGGGCGGGCAAAAGCTATGACCAACAGCGCGAGAGCCATCATCTCGAGAGTGAGTTTGATGGGGGGCTTGTAGGGCGACACTTCGGGCATCAACGGGGTGAGCACCCTGAGCTGTCCGAACTTATTCAGGTTCTTCCGTCGGGCATAGCGCGCCCAGGCATAGAGCACGATGAATGCCGGCACCAGGAGCAGGAGCAACAGAAGTTTGGGATAAGCAAAACTAAACATTGATATTCAGACGTTTTTATATTAATCAGACGACATTGCAGTCATCCTTGTTTCTGTTTGATTCGGTTGGAGGCGCGTCAGGGTATCCGCCGCAATATTGTGTAGCGCATCAGCAGGTAGGCGCAGAATGCGCACAGAGCGAGGAGCACCCAGGGCATGAAGTTCTCATCGGTAAGGGTAAACTTGTCGACATCGAGCACAGTTTTCTCCAGACTATCTATCTCTTCAAACACCTGACGGAGCATTTTTTCATCCGTAGCCCTGAAATATTTTCCACCGGTGAGCGAGGCAATCTCCTTGAGCGACTGCTCATCTATTTTTGTCTCAAGCGTGGTAGTGGAGAATCCGTAGGGGTCGGTGATCTGAATGGAGCCGTTTGTGCCGACTCCGATGGTGTAGACCTTTATACCCTTCTGCTTGGCTATCTGTGCCGCCGTGGAGGGTGGCACATCGCCGGCGTTGTTGGTGCCGTCGGTCAGAAGGATTATGCTTTTCGACTTTGCCTTTCCGGAGGCGATACGGTTGATCGCGCTTGTGAGACCGTCGCCTATGGCGGTGCCATCGTTAAGTTCTCCCATCTCCACCTGGCTTATGGCGTTGATGAGGGCGGCACGGTCGTTGGTCAGCGGCATGAGCGACAGGCTCTCTCCGGCAAAAACCACGAGACCCATGTTGTCGTCGGTGCGCTGGCTGACGAATTTCGACGCCACATCCTTTGCGGCGGCGAAGCGACTGGGGGTGAAATCGTGGGCGGACATACTGCCCGATATGTCGAGGGCAAGGATGATGTCGGTGCCTTCGATTCGCGATGTGCGCAGATGATCATGAGTCTGCGGGCGTGCGAGAGCCACTATCATCGCGCCGATAACCACAAGCTGCAGAGCGAATGCCACGTGCATAGCCACAGTCTTCCACGTGACGGGAAGTTTTGCCACAGGTGAAATTGTGGATATACCCAGAGAGGGGTTGGCGTTGCGGTGTTTCCATACGTACCACGCGATAAGGGGGACGTAGATGAGGAAAAGCCACAGAAGGGCGGGATGCTTGAACATCATGACTCACCTCCTTTCTTTGTCTCGGTTTTCTTTATCTCAGGATTCTGACCGTCACCCTCCTCCGCATCTGCTGCAACGACAGGGACAGGCTTGGTTTCCTCCACAAATCTGACGACATTGTCGTAGGCTGCTATATTGTCGGCAGGCA
The DNA here is from genome assembly GCA_003762615.1 of Muribaculaceae bacterium Isolate-037 (Harlan). Classification (GTDB taxonomy): domain Bacteria; phylum Bacteroidota; class Bacteroidia; order Bacteroidales; family Muribaculaceae; genus Lepagella; species Lepagella muris. Next base: position 34,304 of record RIAZ01000034.1, on the reverse strand, counting down.
ACGGACGCACTTTTGCAAATTTTACGAAATCAGCCACACTGAGAATCTGGCGCACGTAGTCGCGCTTATCCTTGACATCGCTTGAATAGAGATGATCCATAATCTCGCGTGAGGTCATCTCCATGGCGTTTATACCAAAGCGGCGAGCAAGGTAGATTCTCAGGATATCGGTCAGACGGGTGAAGTATTCCTTCTCCATCCCCTGCTCCCAAAGATTCTTCGCCTTGAGTTCGCGCAGATCCTTTATTGCGGTCTCGTAAGGTGTAGGCTCCGGTTTCTTCTTCAGAACGGTGCCCTCTTTCTTATATCTTCTCATGCCCCACAAGAATGCGACAATGGCAAGGAGGATAGCTATTATTATCCACCAGTAATCCACCATCCAGTCAGGAAGCGCGTCAAGCACCGATTTACCCTCCGGCTCAGCCACCTGCGCAAATCCAGCGATTGGGTCGTCGGCAGTCACGTTGACGGGCACCACGTTAAGGGTCAGCGCGTTGGAGCGTGCCGAGTCGCTTTCCGACACGTAGACAAACTCCGGCAGACGGTAGGAGCCGGAATCGAATGCCTGCAACGGCACCTTGTAGTTGATCTGTATGCGGTTTGACCCGAGGTCGATGGTGTCTGCCTTGTAGGAGGTGCGCAGCTCTATGCTGTCGCCGCAGATGCCGACGTATCCCTTATTAATGTCGGCATTCCTGAAGAGCGGAAATCCACCGGGTTTACCCTTATCCTGCACCACCTCAAGGTTGAGCGTGGTGAGCTTACCCATGAGGACACTGACGGAATCGAGACGCGCGGATACCGACACCTTCGCCGACACACCCGACACGCACGCCAACGACAGGGCTATAACGGAAAAAAATCTTAAAATTCGGTTCATTTGCAATTCAAGTTTGTGGCGGAGACTGCCGGTTATCGACGTGTCCCCGCACGGTTGCGGAACAATGCCAGCAATGCTTTCACGTAGTCCTCGTCTGTAGTGACCGAAGCGAGGTCCACACCACATTTGCCGACAGTGGAGGAGAGTTTCTGCTGACGTTCGTACCATGCCTTGTCAAACGCCTTCCTCACCTTGGCGGAGGAGGTGTCGAGCCAACGGTCGGCGCCGGTCTCCATGTCGCGCACTCTCACCAGACCCACGTCGGGCAGGCGGGCGTCGCGCTTGTCGTAGACCTGTATGGCGGCAAGGTCATGCTTACGGTTGGCTATCGACATGCTGGAGAAATAGTCGTGGTTGTCGATGAAATCGCTCAGCAGAAAGGCTGTGCACCGCTTCTTGAGGGCGTTGGTCATGAATTTCAATGCCACATCGATGTTGGTGCCACGGCTTTCCGGCTTCATGTCGATTATCTCGCGTATGATGAGGAGGATATGCTTCTTACCCTTCTTTGGGGGTATAAACTTTTCGATGCGGTCGCTGAAGAATATCACCCCGACCTTGTCGTTGTTCTGTATGGATGAGAATGCCAAAGTGGCGGCAATCTCGGCTATCACCTCTTTTTTCTCGTCGCCGACAGCACCGAAATCACTACTTCCACTCACGTCGATGAGCAGCATCATGGTGAGCTCGCGTTCCTCCTCATACACCTTGACGAAGGGCTTATTGTGGCGCGCAGTGACGTTCCAGTCGATGTCGCGTATGTCGTCGCCCGGCTGATATTCCCTCACTTCCGAAAATATCACGCCTCTGCCCTTGAAGGCGGTATGATACTCTCCGGCAAAGATGTTCTGGCTTAGACCACGAGTCTTTATCTCTATTTTTCTGACTTTCTGAAGCAGTTCTTTAGCGTCCATATTTCACTGATTCTCTATTTCGGAACGGTGCTGCGGTTCCGGTTCATATTATGCGGTCTGACCGTGATGACCACCGTATTTGCCGGCGGCATCACGGATAGACTTATCAATCAAGGCACCACCACTTTATCAAGGATGGCGGTGATCACCTCATCGGCACCAATATTATTTGCCTCAGCCTCATAGGAGAGACCGATACGATGGCGCATCACATCGTGGCATACGGCACGCACATCTTCCGGGATTACATAGCCGCGACCCTGAAGGAAGGCGTATGCCCTCGAGGCGAGCGCGAGGCTGATGGAGGCACGCGGGGATGCACCGTAGGAGATGATGCTGTCGAGATCGGAAAGACCGAACTTGCCCGGCTCACGGGTGGCAAACACGATGTCGACGATATAGTTCTCTATCTTCTCGTCGATATAGATCTTACCGACAATCTTCTGCACATCAAGAATCTCCGATGGTTTGAGGATAGGCACTATCGGGTCGAGCGCGCCTTTGATATTCTGGCGGATGATTGCCTTCTCCTCCTCTTTTGAAGGATAGCCGATCACCACTTTCAGAAGGAAACGATCGGTCTGTGCCTCGGGGAGCGGATATGTGCCCTCCTGCTCTATCGGGTTCTGGGTAGCCATCACAAGGAAGGGACGGTCAAGCGGGAAGGTCTCCTCGCCGATAGTGACCTGACGCTCCTGCATCGCCTCGAGCAAGGCACTCTGCACCTTCGCCGGGGCACGGTTGATTTCGTCGGCAAGCACGAAATTCGCGAATATCGGACCCTTCTTCACCTCGAAGCTCTCGTTCTTGACGCTATAGATAAGCGTACCTATGACGTCGGCGGGGAGAAGGTCCGGAGTAAACTGGATACGGCTGTATTTTGCGTCCACAAGGCTTGCAAGAGTCTTTATGGCAAGGGTCTTGGCAAGACCCGGCACGCCTTCGAGAAGGACGTGACCGTTGCAAAGCAATGCGATAAGCAATGAGTCGACCAAATGTTTCTGTCCGACGATGCGGCGGTCCATACCACTGCGGATCATGCTGATGAAGCTGCTCTTGGAAGCAATCAGATCATTCAACTCTCTGATATTCACTGTTTCATTCATATAGCGTAATTCTATTTTTTATCTGGTTACAAGGAACGGAATATTCAAATGCAAAAATAATATTTATTAACTTAAAATCTCCCATTCTCTCTGTTAAATAATCTTGAACCTTTTTAAACCATATTAAATCGGAGGGATGCCGGCTCGTCAGTCCTTATCGGTAAATGCGTTCCAACCCTGCGCCTTTATCTGCATCTCCGCGCCGTCGCGGGTGACGAGCGCACAGCCCAATTCCGGCTTGGTGATGTAGCCGATCATCCTTACCCCCTTGAGTTTCTCCACCTTCTCATGGTCGGTGATGGGCACCGTGAAAAGCAGCTCGTAATCCTCACCGCCGTTCATGGCTGCGGTCACAAGGTTCATGTTGAATTCCTCCGCCATAAGAGCTGTCTGATAGTCGATGGGAATCTTATCCTCATAGACACGGCATCCGGTGCCCGACTTATGGCAGATATGGAGAAGTTCTGACGACAGACCGTCGCTGACGTCCATCATGGCGGTGGGCTTTATCCCCGTATTCCTGAGCTCCTCCACTATATCACGCCGTGCCTCCGGCTTTAGCTGACGCTCCAGGATATATTCCTTTCCGGAGAAATCGGGCTGGAAATCCTTCTGCCCGGCTCCTACGCGATTCTCACGCTCGAGAAGCTGCAGCCCCATGAATGCCGCGCCAAGGTCGCCGCTGACGCATATTATGTCGGTTGGCTTCGCTCCGTCGCGTCCCACAACTTCCTCCGGGGAGGCTGTGCCAAGGCAGGTGATGCTTATGACAAGCCCGGTGACGGATGCGCTCGTGTCGCCGCCCACAAGATCCACTCCATAAAGATCGCAGGCAAGACGTATGCCGGAATAGAGTTCATCAAGATGCTCCACGGTAAACCGACTCGACACCCCAAGGCTGACCGTAATCTGCTTCGGCGTGCCGTTCATGGCATAGATATCGCTGAAATTGACTATCGCTGCCTTATAGCCAAGATGCTTCAAAGGCACATAGCGCAGGTCGAAGTGTATCCCTTCAAGAAGAAGATCTGTGGTGACGAGCACATCATTGTCGCCAAATGACAGAACGGCGGCGTCATCCCCCACCCCTTTCTTTGTTTCCGGATTACGTAGAGGGAATTCCTTTGTCAGACGGTCTATTAGTCCGAACTCTCCCAATTGCGATATCTCTGTCTGATTATTTTCCATTTCGTGATATATTTTCCAGCCCGGCATACGGGCTTTCGTTATTTGGATTCGCCGGACCCGGACAATACCGAATCCGGCGATATTTTTTTTGAATTTTATTGAATCAGATGCGCTCGAGCATACTCTTTATTATAGTGGTCATGACAGGCTGTGCCTTTATGGCTGCCTTCTGCACCTCCTCATGAGTGGGCACCTCCTTGACATCCTTGCCTCCGAGGTCGGTTATGACCGAGACTCCAAAGACGGTCATGCCCGCATGGTTGGCTACAATCACTTCCGGCACCGTTGACATACCTACGGCATCACCCCCTATTATACGGAAATATTCATATTCCGCCGGAGTCTCGAATGTGGGTCCCGGCGTGCCGACATATACACCGTGCATCAGACGTATATTCTCATCACGCGCTATGTCATCAGCCATCTTTATGAGTCCGAGGCTGTAGGCTTCGGTCATTGCCGGGAAGCGGGGTCCGAGTTCATCGTAATTCTTGCCACGTAGAGGATTCTCCGGGAAGAGATTGATATGGTCTGTGATAACCATCACGTCACCCACCTTAAATTCCTTGTTCATGCCGCCAGCGGCATTGCTGACGAAGAGCAGTTCCACCCCAAGCTGACGCATCACACGCACCGGGAAGGTCACCTGCTTCATGTCGTAGCCTTCATAGTAGTGGAAACGACCCTGCATAGCCATGATATACTTGCCGCCGAGCTTGCCGAATATCAACTTGCCGCTATGACCCTCCACCGTAGAGACCGGAAAGTGGGGGATATCCTTGTAATTGAGTTCCTTACTAATTTCGATATGGTTGACAAGATCACCAAGACCTGTGCCGAGGATAATACCAATCCTCGGTGCCTCACCTATTTCCTTGAGAATAAAATCCGCAGTCTCGCGGATCTTCTCCAACATATTTTTTTCCATTGTATCTAATTTTGGGCTAATTATAAAACGTCGTTTGTCGGCATATTGTTCTTCACCGACCTCTTCATGTGCTATCAATTTGAATCCGCATTATTTCCCCTCACGCCTAAGGAGATCGACAGCTCCTCAATGAAGTCCTTATCGTCGAGCGCGTTTATCATCTTTACGGAGATGGGCTGGAAGAAGGTGAACGGCTTCAGTTCCTTCGGGAAATATGGGTTGAACATAAGTCTGACCGCATCCTTCTCCGTGGTGACGATTATCTTCCTCTCCCCTGCCATATTCTTAAACCGGGTGTAGATCTGATGAATGTCTTCACGGGTGAAATCGTGATGATCGGGGAAATGATCCACCTTCACCTTAAAGGGATACATGCGGAAATGCCTTACGAAAGAGCGCGGATGTGCGATTCCCGATAGTAGAAGCACGGAATCGTTGGCAGTCAATGATGACAACGATGCCCTGTAGGGCGACTCATCGGCAAACACCGGCTTCAGCGGACCATATTCATATCGGGAGAAGAAGAGTTTCTGATAGGTCATCAGATCGAGTTCCTTCGTCGTTATGCGATAGTTGATGGGAAGAAGCTCATCCGGGCATTTGGTCACAATGACGATATCGGCACGATTCACCTGAAGGGTGCTCTCCCTCAATCTTCCGAGGGGCAGAAGTCGGTCGTTGTAGAATGGACGGTTGTAGTCGGTCAGCAGCACCGACACCTTCGGCTTCACCCATCTATGCTGAAACGAATCATCAAGCACAATGAGCTGAAGGTCGGGATAGAGCCTCATCAGCTCACGAATGCCTTTCCTCCTACTCTCGCATACCGCCACACGCACATGGGAGCCATATTTCTGATATATCTGAAATGGCTCATCGCCGATCAGATCGGGGGTGCTCTTCGAGTTGGCAAGTACAAAACCTTTCGTCTTGCGCTTGTAGCCCCGGCTCAAAACTGCGATTTTCATTTCGGCAGCGAGATTGCTGACAATATATTCCACGTGAGGCGTCTTACCCGTGCCACCGACGGCTATATTGCCGACGCCGACAATAGGCACCTCAAACTCCTCCTCCTTCAGGATCTTGGAATCGAAGAGCCAATTTCTCACCCATGTGCCTGCCCCGTAGAGCCACGACAGTGGAGTGAGAAGTCCGGTCACTATTTTATCTTTCGTAGTCATTACTTTGTCAGTGCTCATTTATGATATTATTCCCGTATGAGGTTATTCCAGTATGGAATCATTCCCATTGAGATTATATTCGAATTATGATTATTCCGCAACGTGGGGCTATCCTTGTCAGAATGTCACACCTACAGGATCCATACGCACGTCAATCAACGGCATACGTGCCTGCAATGGTTTCTGACGCAACAGATTATACACAAACCGGATTGTCAGTTCATCATATTCCCCTGCAAACGCCTTATCAAGAGCGTCCGCCACGCTCATGCCGCCCAATTCGGGAAGCATCTCAAGCATGGTCGACTCCACCGACGGATATACACCCACTCTCCATCCGCTGCCGAGCTTACCCTCCTCAGCCACCCAGTCGATGGCATCCTTGAGGGAGCCGAGCTGATCGACGAGTCCGATTTCAAGTGCTTTCTGTGCGTCCCACACACGACCCTCGCCTATGGTGCGTACCTTCGACTCCTGCATATTGCGTCCGGAAGACACCCGCTCTATGAATTCATCATAACCTCTCTCCACGTATGACTGCATGGCAGCCTGCTGCTTCTCAGTCATAGGGCGATACAATGCCGGGAAATCCGCTTCCGGGTTTGTCGACACTGACTGCGGCGACACACCTATCTTATGTGCAAGACCCTCAACATTAGGGATAAGTCCGAATATACCAATGGAGCCGGTAATGGTCAGCGGGTCGGCGAAGATACGGTTGGCATGGCATGAGATCCAATAGCCACCCGAAGCGGCATAGTCGCCCATGGAGACTGCCATTGGTTTCCCTTTTGACTGGAAATAGTCGAGAGCCTCGGCTATCTGCTTGCTGCCAAACACCGCACCGCCGGGAGAATTGACACGGAATACCATTCCCTTCACATTATCATCGTCGGCAACCTTTACAATCTCCGGCACAAGTTTCTCATAATTGATTGTGCCGGATCCGCCGCCGTCAACTATCTCACCGACAGCGTAGACTACTGCTATCTGATTCTTCGACAGATAATCCTTGCCCCATGATGACTGCTCGACGAGAGTCTTCGGCGACACGAAATTCAGTTTCTTCTTATCCTTTCCCACCATTCCGGCTATGATGCCGTCCATGTCGCGCTCATACACAAGGCGATCGATAAATCCCTCCTTGACGTCGTCTTCTGCCGGCGCAATAAATAGGAATTTATTGCTGACAAGTGAATCTATGGATGCAGCAGTAAGGCGTTTCCTGTCTATGGCGATCTCCGAACGTATGTACTGCCAGATATTGCCGTAAAGGGTATCAAGCTGCGCACGCGCCGGACCGCTCATCTCATTCAATATGTAAGGCTCGACCGCCGATTTATAGGTGCCGACTTTCACCACCTGTATCTGCACGCCCAATTTATCAAGAAGGTCCTTGAAATACATCGATGTGCTGCCAAGACCCTGAATCATCAGGGCACCTGCCGGATTCATGAACACACTGTCGGCAACCGACGCCACATAGTAGGAACCGTTGGTATAGGAATCGGCATAAGCCACCACTTTCTTCCCCTCTTTCCTGAAATCGGATATGGCATCGCGTAGGGCATTAAGAGTGGCAGGTGCAGCCGACACTATGCCACATTTAAGATATATCATCGATATATTCTTATTGTTCTTTGCCTCATCAATTGCCGTCACCAACGATGAAAGGGTCTGCGGACGCGACACATCCCTCCTCAACAAAGAGATGTAATCCAGATCCATAGGGGATTCCCGCTCCTCTATCACTCCATTCAACTCTATTGTCATCACACTCTTTTTTGAGATTGAGTCTGTCGAAGATGATGATACTCCAAGTTTGGCAAAGATGCCTATGCACACGAGCACGACAACAACTCCAAACAGAACCAACGCAATCCATGCTCCGACAAAGGAGGAAAGCGCGTTCATGAAAAATTTTTTCAACATGGGCTAATAATGAATGGTTAGGGAATAGTGGTTGCTTATATCACGTGATTGCAAGTCAAAGACTTGCAATCACTTTCTTTATCTCTTCGGCAAGAGCGTCGGCTTTCTCCATCGTCTCCGCCTCGCTGTATATTCGGATGATAGGCTCTGTGTTTGACTTGCGCAGATGCACCCAGCTGTCGGGGAAATCGATCTTCACGCCGTCGATGTCGGTGATTTTCTCATTGGAGAATTTCACCTTGACAGCCTCCAGAATAGCATTCACGTCGATATCGGGGGTAAGCTCTATCTTGTTCTTGGCAATGGCATAACGCGGATAGCCAGCCTTAAGCTCACTTACCTTCTTACCCTCCTTTGCAAGGAGAGTGAGGAAGAGAGCGACGCCCACAAGGGCATCACGTCCGTAGTGAAGTTCCGGATAAATCACTCCGCCGTTGCCTTCTCCACCAATCACTGCGCCGGTCTCCTTCATCTTGGTGACAACGTTGACCTCGCCCACAGCTGCGGCATTGTATTGGCAGCCATGTTTCTCTGTCACGTCGCGGAGTGCGCGTGAGCTGCTGAGATTTGATACAGTATTGCCGGGAGTCTGTGAAAGCACATAGTCGGCGACAGCCACAAGAGTGTATTCCTCCACAAACATCTCACCGTTCTCCATGACAATGGCGAGACGGTCTACATCGGGATCGACAACGAAGCCTACATCTGCCTTACCATCTTTCATAAGGTCGGAAATCTGAGTAAGGTTCTCCGGTATCGGCTCCGGAGTATGGGCGAACTTGCCGGTCGGATCGCAATTGAGCTCTATTATGTTCTTCACCCCAAGCTCACGAAGAAGCGCGGGAATCACGGCTCCACCCACTGAATTGACTGCATCGACAGCCACGGTGAAACCGGCATCCGCGATAGCCTTGCAATCCACCAACGGCAGATTCTTCACCATCTCTATATGACGCATCGCCCAAGTCTCATCCTTATATTCCTTTCCGATTGCAAGCACGTCGGCAAATCTGAAATCCTCCTTCTCAGCAATTGAGATTACCTCTTTCCCCTCACGGTCAGAGAGAAATTCCCCCTTGCTGTTGAGGAGCTTCAATGCATTCCACTGTATGGGGTTATGGCTTGCGGTGATGATTATGCCGCCGTCAGCACCAAGTCCGGTGACGGCAAGCTCCGTTGTCGGAGTGGTGGCAAGACCGATATTAACCACGTCGAAACCCATAGCCATAAGTGAGCCAACCACCAGATGACTGACCATCGCGCCCGACAGACGGGCGTCACGACCGACGGCTATAAGACGTGCCGACGGGTTTTCCCTTCTTATAAATTCCGCGTATGCTGCGGTAAACTTGACAATATCCACGCCGCCGAGTCCTTCGCCGGCTGCGCCTCCGATCGTTCCTCTGATACCGGATATAGATTTGATCAATGCCATTATCAGTGAAATTTATTATTAATATTCAGGTTTGAAATATCTTATGTTGATGAGATATGGTATGCACGATGTCTGGTCTTCCTGGAATCCATAGTAACTCTTCAGCACCAGATTCACCTCACTGCCATAGCCGAGAAATTTGAGCGGCATCTGTATTCCGGTGCCATATTCCAGATAGCTGTTGAGGTAGGTATTCTTATAGACAAAGCTCGTGGATGGCTTGAGAAGATTGTCGGAATTACCGACCCATACAGGATCAAGACCTTGGCTCAGATCCTTAAGATTAAGACGGTTGAAGCGGAAATAGACGAGATCGCCGCTCTTCACCGGATAAGCGGGACGTCCGGTGGAGCTGTTAAGTTCCCCTTTGTTTATCACCTGCATATAGACGTAGCCATTCTCATCCAGCTTATAGAACGGCGCATCCTCTCCGGTCAGGAAAGATATGGAATCCTTCGGCAGTTCCAGCTCTATTTTTTGTCCGGCAAGATACCAGTTGACCGCTTTCTCCTCCTCCCTGAGATATTCTGAATAGCTCTGGCTCTTGCTACATGAGGCAAGTCCGGAGCCTAATATAGCGACGAGAAGGAACGCAATTGTGTTGAAAGATCTTTTAATTGATGTCATGTTTGTTTTGTCGGCCCGTCAGGATGACATTCCATTCTTCACAGTAGTCGCCATGACGCTGACCCTTATTATTATTGTTTCTGATTCTTTAGATATCTGTCGTAGTCAGGCATAGCCTCCACCAATTTGCGGTAACATTCCTCGAGCGAACCGCGGAATTCTCCTCCGGCTGCCTGAAGATGTCCGCCGCCACCATAAAGGTTCTTGCATATCTCCGACACCGGGAATCCGTTGCAACTTCTTGCCGACACCTTTATGCAGTCGGCATCCTCACGAAGGAATATGCTGTAGACCATGCCTTTTATCTCAAGCGGACGGTTGACCAACCCTTCGGAATCCCCTTTTTCATAATGGAAGCGCGTCAGCTCATCCTTGCTGAGAGTGATGACTGCCGCCTTATGCTCGGGAAACACCTCCAGTTTCTCCGACAAGGCGTATGCCTCAAGTTTCAGGCTCCAGTAACTGCGAGTGTTAAGAGCCTCCTTGACAATCATCTCCTTATCCGCGCCCTTCTCCAGCAGACGGATAAGGATCTCATACAGGTCGTGATGCTTGCAGTTGACGAAAAAATTCCGTGTGTCGGTGATTATACCCGTGAGGATACACACGGCGCCACTCTCATCAAGCTCAGCGAAGAAACCCATGCCGGCAATAAGACGGAACATAAGTTCGCACGTTGACGACATGTCGGGATAGGAGATCATTAGATCCGCAAAGTTGTCGGGTTCCTGATGATGGTCGACGAGCACCTTGCGGCAAGTTGCTCCCTGTATGACAGGCGCAAGGGAATCCTGACGCGACGGAGTGTTGAAATCGCAACATATTATCAAATCTGCCGATTCTACTGTCTTCTTGCAGAATTCCGGATGACATGTGTACACCCCCATCTCCTTAAACCCCGGGAGGAACGACAGATTGCCGGGTGCCTTATCCGGGATAATGACAGTGACGTTCTTGCCAAGCGCACGAAGGAGATGCATCATGCCCAAGGTGCTACCTATGGCATCACCATCGGGACGGACATGGCACGTGAGAACGATATCCGCCGACTCCTCAATGAGACGCCTGAACTCTTTTATGCTGTCTGAGTCTATTAGTTTATCCATATAAATATTAGAAAAACAACCGGGAAAACCGATTCTTTTCAATTAGATTTATCTGCTTTAATCTTTTTTCAAGCCACAAAGATACAAATAATATCGGAATTTCTATCTAACTTTGTATCCAAATTTAGTTTATTTAAAGTCTATCCCCGAATAATCGACAATAGCCGGGGTGTCCGCTTTTGATATTTTTTCAAAAAGCACGGGCTGAGACAACTGTTAAAATCATCTACAATATGCATTCTACCGACGATAAACTATCCGCCTTCCGGCGCATAATAGAAGTGCTCGACACCCTGCGGGAGCGTTGCCCATGGGATGCCAAGCAGACCAACGAGTCACTCCGTCCCAACACGGTGGAGGAGGTGTTTGAGCTTGCGGATGCCCTGATTGCCGACGACACACAGAATATAAAGAAAGAGCTGGGCGACGTGTTGCTCCACGTGCTCTTCTATTCAAAGATTGCCTCCGAGAAGGAGCAATTTGATATTGCCGACGTCTGCAACTCACTTGCCGACAAGCTAATCTTCCGTCATCCCCACATCTACGGCAACGTGGAGGCGGATTCCGCCGACAAAGTGGCTAAAAACTGGGAGGAGATAAAGCTGAAAGAGAAGGGGGGCAACAAGACGGTGCTCGCCGGAGTGCCGACGGCTCTCCCCGCTCTGATAAAGGCGAACCGCATCCAGGAGAAGGCTGCCAACGTGGGCTTTGACTGGGAGGAGCGTCTTCAGGTATGGGATAAGGTGAAGGAGGAGATCTCTGAAGTGGAACAGGAGATGGAAGCCGGCGAGGGGAATGACCTCGAAGGGGAGTTTGGCGACCTGCTGTTTGCAGTGGTGAACGCCGCCAGGCTCTATGGAGTGAATCCGGAGAACGCTCTTGAGCGCACCAACCGTAAGTTCATATCAAGATTCAATCATCTTGAGAAGAGAGCTAAAGAGATGAATGTCGCGCTGAAGGAGATGTCGCTCTCGGAGATGGACAAGATATGGGATGAGGCTAAGGCTATCGAACGAAACAACACCAAGACTGTGGAATGATACTTTGCATTACTGAGAAACCGAGCGTGGGGAGCGACATTGCGAAAATCGTAGGGGCTTCATCCCGTCGTGACGGATATTTCGAGGGGAACGGATATTGCGTGACCTGGACTTTCGGGCATCTCTGCTGCCTGAAGGAGCCGGCTGACTATTGCACCGAATGGAAGCGATGGTCATTATCGTCGCTTCCTATGATTCCGCCCCGTTTCGGCATAAAACTGATACCGAGCGATTCTTATAAACGACAGTTTGAGACAATCAAGAATCTTATCGAGCAATGCGACGAGATTGTCAACTGCGGTGATGCCGGGCAGGAGGGTGAGCTGATACAACGGTGGGTGATGCAGAAAGCGGGTTGCAAGAAGCCGGTGAAACGCCTATGGATAAGCTCGCTCACCGATGAGGCAATACGCGACGGTTTCCAAAATCTACGCCCAGAGAAAGAGCTTGAACCGCTATATACCGCCGGACTTTGCCGCGCAATCGGCGACTGGGTGCTCGGACTGAATGCCACGCGACTTTACTCCCTGAAATATGGCATGCAGGGGCAGGTGCTTTCAATCGGGAGGGTGCAGACCCCTACCCTCGCCCTCGTCGTGTCAAGACAGTTGGAGATCGAGAATTTCGTCCCGAAGGATTACTGGGAACTGAAGACTGTGTATCGCGAGACGACATTCTCAGCCGCAGGAAAGAATTTCGACGTGGAGGAGAAAGGGAAGGTAGTGATCGACAGGATAAAAGATCTGCCTCTGACCGTGACTGACGTGACTAAGAAAGCCGGCAAGGAGGCTCCCCCTCGACTATTTGACCTCACATCTCTTCAGGTGGAATGTAACAAGAAACTGAATCTCGGTGCGGATGAGACACTGCGCACGATACAGAGCCTTTACGAGAAGAAGGTGACGACATATCCGCGTGTAGACACCACCTATCTCACCGACGACATGTATAGCAAATGCGGTGGTATTCTCAACTCGCTGAAGGACTACCAGCAGATAATGATTCCTATACGGGGGCAGAAACTGCGGAAGAGTAAGAAGGTGTTCGACAATTCAAAGGTGACAGACCACCATGCCATCATCCCTACCGGACAACCGTTGCCCGATAATCTCACGAAAGCGGAACGCGACGTCTTCAACATCATCGCGCTGCGCTTCATATCCGTATTTTTCCCCGACTGCTCGTTTGAACAGACGGTGGTCAATGCAAAGGTAGACAATATAAATTTCAAGGCTACGGGTAAGGTAATCATCGATCCCGGATGGAAAGTGGTGTATGCAGGCGACAAACGTCAGGAGGATACCGAAAAGTCTGACAAGAATGAGAAGGAGGATGAGGAGACTGCCGGAATACTCCCCCCGTTCACAAAGGGGGAATCGGGTCCACACGCTCCAAAACTCGTGAAAAAGACTACCCAACCGCCGAAATATTTTACAGAAGGCACCCTGCTGAAAGCGATGGAGACAGCCGGTGCGCTTGTTGACGACGAGGATCTGCGCGAGGCTCTTAAAGCGAACGGTATCGGTCGCCCGTCAACACGAGCAGCAATCATCGAGATTCTCTACAAACGAGGGTATATCGTAAAGGAGAGGAAATCTCTCAGGGCTACCCCGGCGGCTATTGAGCTTGTGGCTCTGATTAAGGAGGAATTGTTGAAAAGCGCGAAACTTACGGGCATCTGGGAGGGCAAACTCCGACAGATAGAGCATGAGGAATATAGCGCAAAGGATTTCATAGACCAAATCAAGCAGATGATCTCGGAAATAACAATCTCCGTATTGCGCGATCCGACAAACCGACGTATCGTGGCGGAACAAGCACAAGATAAGTCTGAGAAAGAGTCTGCCGAAGGGAAATCGACAAAGAAAAAGGAGAAGAAAGGGAAGAAATGATGAATCATGCTGAAATGACGACAAATCTCTTGATCCAATACATAGCAGTAGGCATAATTTTGCTTGCGACAGTGGTGTGGATCATTGTAAAATTCATAAAAAACCGTAAATCGGGTAGCAACTCATGTTGCGGATGCTCTCTTTCCCAAAACTGCGGTAAGAAAGAGATTGTCAAGAAACAGAAATTTAATAATTGCAATACAACCAACCGGAAGGAATCGCAAATTAAGAAACCATAATGTCATGAAAACGATAAAGATCTGGAATTCTGACGCCTCAGAACGCCAACTGAATGAAATCACACGTGACCTTGAAGGGGGAGCCACAATGATCCTGCCCACCGACACGTTATACGCCATAGCCTGCGATGCCCTTAACCCCAAGGCTATCGAGAAGATATGTCGCCTGAAAGGGATTAATCCGGAAAAGACTAATCTCTCGATTATATGCAGCGATATTTCAATGGCTGCGGAATATGCGCGTATCGACAATAAGGCTTTCAAGATGCTACGCGACAACACGCCCGGACCATTTACGTTTCTGTTCAAATCAAATTCCACTCTCCCCAAGGCATTCAAGGGGAGAAAGGTGGTGGGCATAAGGATTCCCGACAACAAGCTATGTCGCGACATAGCACAACATCTCAGACATCCAATCCTATCGACATCCATTGAATTTGATGACGACGATTATGCTCGCGATCCAGGACTGATAGCGGAGGCATACCACGAGAAGGTTGATTTCATCCTTGAGGGGGAGGATGGCGACACCATACCCTCTACCATCATTGATTGCACAGGCAACGAACCGGAAATAATTCGCCAGGGCAAGGGGGTGATCTAATCCCATACATACATCCCCCGTATGGGATTATTATCTGAAGCGCGACAATTATAAGAAAGTATTTTTGCAATTATGGAATTATTTCCTTAATTTTGCATCCAAACAAAACAGAGGTGGATTTACCCCGGAACTTATCACTTTCACACTCCGGGCACGTAGATATCCGAACAAACAGAACCATAATATATAACCTTTAACTTTAGCAAGTTATGTCAAAAGTAACAGTCGTAGGCGCCGGCAACGTAGGCGCTACCGCAGCGAACGTGATCGCTCTTCGCGAAGTGGCTGACGAAGTAGTAATGATCGACATCAAGGAAGGAGTTTCCGAAGGTAAGGCAATGGATATGATGCAGACTGCCAACCTTCTTGATATGAACACACGTATCACAGGCGTAACCAACAACTATGAGGCTACAAAAGACAGCGACGTGGTTGTCATCACTTCCGGCATACCCCGCAAACCGGGCATGACTCGTGAGGAGCTTATCGGCGTAAATGCCGGCATCGTTAAGCAGGTGACTGAAAGCGTTCTCGCTCACAGCCCCAACGCTGTAATCGTTTGCGTTTCCAACCCTATGGACACTATGACTTACCTCATCCACAAGGTATCCGGTCTTCCCAAAAACCGCATCATCGGTATGGGTGGCGCGCTTGACAGCAGCCGTTTCAAATATTATCTGAGCAAAGCCCTCAACGCTAACCCCAACGAGGTTGAAGGTTTCGTTATCGGCGGACACGGCGACACTACTATGATTCCTATGAAGCGTTTCGCTACTCTCCGTGGTGTGCCCGTAACTGAGTTCCTCTCTGCTGAAGAGCTCGACAAGGTTGCTGCCGACACTATGGTAGGTGGTGCTACTCTCACTAAACTTCTCGGCACTTCCGCTTGGTATGCTCCGGGTGCTGCAACTGCTGAGGTTGTTGAGGCTGTCCTCCACGATCAGGATGCAGTTATCCCCTGCTCTGCTCTTCTCGAAGGCGAATATGGCGAGAATGACCTCTGCATCGGCGTTCCTTGTGTTCTCGGCAAAGGTGGTATCAAGAAAATCCTTGAACTCAACCTCAATGAGGAGGAGAAGGCTCTCTTCCAGAAGAGCGCAGAGGCTGTTCACAAAACAAACGCAGCTCTCCCCTGCTAATCTGCCCCTCATAAGGTAAAAAAATATCCGTGCTCTTTGGTGTCAGCGGTGGAATAAACCACTAAGTACACCAAGAGCACGGAGTTTTTTTAGGGAAGCATGTCTGACGACATGCTGTGACCGGAATTACTTATAAGAGAGCAACTATGATAATACCGAGCAACGCCAGCAGATAGAACCAACAGGAACATTTCTGAAGCGTTTTTGCTGCATACGGGCTAATACGCTGAAGATAGGTGGCGGCAAATTCCGTGAATGCTGCCATAAACATGAAGAAGAACGGTATAAACATCCACCATGCCAGATGAAACACCATCAGCAACACAATGACCACACAGGTCAATATCAGCCCACCCCAAGCAGCCGTTTTTGATTTATTTACTTCCATTTTCATTTATATAGTTTCATTCCATATCGCTTACCTTTCACATCTCTCATCTGAAGAAGATAGAAACCTGACGGATATGAGTCAAGTTTCACAACAACCGTATCCGTCCCATCGCATTTCTTATCATACATCACGTTTCCCTGAAGGTCATAGACGCTGAAGGATTCTATTTTCTCCGGCATGAAGACCTCAAAATGTCCGCCCCCGATATGCCTTAACACCGGCTCTACGGGATGCAGTTTCTCCTCTATCCTACGGTATGATTCGAGAAGGGAAGCTCGCGTCTCTGCTACAAAATTTTCATGAAACAGAAACGGCACATCCTCCTCAACCTCCATCTCCACCTCTTCTTCTGAAGACTGATAGCGGAACTCTGTCGCAGCCTCAGCCATATATCCAATATCGCCATTGTCTGCTGAGCCTCTACCCTTTTCCAGCATTTCCCCAATATAATAATGTATATCAGCCCATGCAGCAATAGCCTCCACAGGCATTCGGGAATCATAGCGTATCATCTCTATGTCGCGTGCATATTCTGCCAGACGCATCTTAAATTCATCCGACTCCTTAGCCTGCGAAAAATCCCCCTTACTGCTATATGCAAGAATCGGCATCGCCTTGTTTTCAGCTGCGACAACCACATATCCACCTGTAGGCAATCCGAACACATAGAACGGCGGAAAGAGCCGATGAGTAGTCAGCTCCTTACCATTGTAAAGGAGCTGTGGATTGCCAACCTTCCTGTGGTTGACAGCATTGAGAAATGTATGTGCTATTCTGAATGCCTCCTTACGGCTCACCGTCTCCGCCTGAATGTCATGACAGAGCGATCCCACCATAAGAAGCATCATTAATATCCTATATATCATATATTCCCTTTATGGTCTTATCTTTATTTCCGGTCTGACTGATAAAGACAGAACCGGAAGTTCCTACATTATATAACGTCTGATTTCAATTATAATTATCACAACCGTCAGAACATACAATAAAAAAGAACCGGATATTGAAAAACATCCGGTTCCCCCATCGTAAATACATACGATGTTCAGTCAAAAAGCTATATCGTTTTATTATTGAGGATTCATGCCGTTAAATATCCATCGTCCCCCACTGATATCGGAAGCTGAAGCCTGTATAAGAAACTGACAGATACACAAAAGCGCAGGATCTGTTCAGTTTATCTCATTCAAGGCATCGCCAAACGCCTGTTACCCGATAAACAGTCCACTCCCACGCCCTATCGGATACCATCCCCCTGTCGGGGGAGTGGATACTCGACACGCATGAGCGTTTCCTGTTGCCTTATCCCGGGTATTCTTTATTTTGGCGATTTCAGAATGATGGATTAAGCATGAAACGCTTATTTGATTATCTATTTGACAGACTCTTTCCGTCTTTGCAAAGTTAATAATATTTTAGATAATATCAAAACTACACTTTCCATTTATTCTTAACCCAAACGTGTAAAATTATTCAATCCCCTAATTATTAGCACCTATTCACATAATATTTAAGGGTCAGTCTAAAAAAGTTACCTTAACTTCAGAGCAATCTTATCCATAACGAAGAATATCAGTATTCACTTTAATAACTTCCTATTATTGCATTAGTTATCTCTATCCACTCCGATGCACTCAATACAAATTATGGTAACCCAGCGTTCATTCTAAAGTGATCAAATTCGACCACTTTAGAATTAAGATTATGTATTATCTCTCATGTACAAAGAAATTCATTAGATTATGCTCGTTTAAATAAAAAAAGATGCGCCGTAGTTCGACGCATCCTCTTCTGAATTATTATGTTGGACTTTTATCCTTCTGCTGATTCCACCTCTGCTTCGAGAGATTTCTCGGAAGGGATGTTGGGAAGCTCAAGTCCGTAGTGCTTCTTGGCATCAAGTGCCTTGAGAATTATACCCAATATGAGTGCCAACCCACCGAGCGATGCGAACACGAGCATCGGTACTGTGTAGTTATAGTCCATTGCATTCTCCACACCGGGGTTGGTAGCGGCAAGCACAGCACCGATAATCATCGGGAAGGCATACAGACCGATATTCTGAATCCAGAATATCACGGCGTATGCCGAACCGAGCAGACGGTTATCAACCAACTTAGGAACAGAAGGCCACAATGATGCCGGCACGAGTGAGAAGCTGATACCCAAAAGCACAATCGCTGAATATGCTATCACTGCCGAACGTGTGGCAGGAAGCACGAAAGCGAACGTCAAGTGGCATATAATCATCAATATGGCTCCCCATATAAGCATTGTGGCACCCTTACCCTTGCGGTCAAGGAAGTTGCCGAGAAGCGGGGTGATGGCTGCCGCACCAAGCGGGAACACGAAGAACACGCGTCCGGCTGCCTCCGCAGAGATGCCGAGGTTGCACTGAAGCATGTTGTTGGCATATTTCTGGAAGGGGAAGATTGCTGAATAATAGAGTACACAGAGGAGTGCCACAATCCAGAATACTTTTGACGAGAATATATATTTAAGGTCGGAAATCTTGAATGGATCATCCTTGACCTCTCCGTTGGAACCCATCTCATTCTCCAGCTTCTTATCCATGAAGGAGTAGACAATGAAACCGATAAGACCGATGAGAAGAAGAAGCACTGACAATGCTATAGGACGAGATACGCTGATATTGTCGCGGAATGTAGCGATCGCCGGTGAACCGAGGAATACCACTGCCACACCAAGACGCGCGACAGCCATCTCGATACCCATGGCGAGTGCCATCTCCTTACCTTCAAACCATTTCACGATACCTCTTGATACGGTGATGCCTGACATCTCACATCCACAACCGAAAATCATGAAACCGATTGCCGACAATTTTGCCGATGCGGGCATACCGTCGTAGAACGGAGTGATGTTCCACCATGTGTCGGGAAGATTGACGAAATCATCCATGAAATTCTTCAACCCGCTCTCCATGAAGGAGTCTGTAAGAGCATAATAGTTGATGAATCCGCCTGCCACCATGACTGCACCTGCAAGTATGGCAGTGAAGCGCACTCCCATCTTGTCAAGAATGATGCCTGCGAATATCAGGAAGAATACAAACACGTTAAGGAATGTCTCTGATCCGGCAAAACGTCCGTATGCGGAGGGATCCCAGCCTTTAGTGCTCTGTAGATATTCCTGCAACGGGGAAAGAACATCTACGAAGATGTAGGCGAAAAACATGGCCGAAGCCAGCAGCACAAGCGCGGTCCAACGCGCCCATGCCTTATCGCGCAGTAATTCCTGCGGCGATGAAATGGATTTTTGTAGGTTAGCCATAAATATTATTTTGTTCGAACATTTATTGCTACAAAATTACACCTTTTAGATATATTATCCAAATCATTTACTCAACATTTGTCAAATCAACTGTCGAACCGACTGTTGACACTACATGCCATTGGCTGCCGACAAGCCATCATTTCCAGAGGGCATGGAAATGGTTTACCGGACCATGTCCCTTCCCTATGGCGTAGTCTGCTCCCGACTCTATCGCCCGGCTAAGATATTCCTTTGCAGAGATAACTGCATCATCAAGAGGATACCCCTTTGCGAGATACGCAGCAATAGCCGACGACAGGGTACAACCAGTGCCGTGGGTATTGCAGGTGCTTATCTTGGGAGATGGAAGCCGGAGAAGATTACCGGTCTCCGCATTGTAGAATATATCCACCAGCATATCCTCCTCAAGATGGCCTGCCTTCAACATGACTGACACATTACCCACAATCTCCGACAATGCCACTGCCGCATCCTCCAATTGCTCCTGCCGATCGACAGCCTCACCGAGAAGCAACGATGCCTCCGGAATGTTAGGGGTTATCACGCGGCTATAGGGGATAAGTTCTGAACGCAGTGTCTCGACCGCTTCCGGAAGGAGAAGAGGGTCGCCGGAGGTGGCCACCATGACCGGATCAAGCACTATGTTGCTGACATCGGGATATTCGGAAAGCGTGGCGCGAACGGTGCGTATCAATTCGGAATCATGCAACATTCCGATCTTGACAGCATCCACTCCGATATCGCTTATCACTGACCTTATCTGACCTGCCACAAATTCAGCCGGAACAGGATGCACACCGTAGACACCCTGAGTGTTCTCATCCACAAGAGCCACTATCGCCGACGCGCCATAGACACCGAGAGCGGAAAACGTCTTCAAATCAGCCTGTACGCCGGCTCCTCCCGAAGGATCGCTTCCGGCTATCGTCAGTGCAATTTTATATCTATTCATAATTTATGTGGAATTTTCTCTATTTATATTATTGACGTCGAAATTATCTAAACTTCATTGTATTGAGTAGGCGGAATCCCAGAACAGCCATTCCATACGCGCACAATCCATAAACGTCTGTGTCATCTTCTCGCGTATGCGTTGAGTGGTGCCCGATGCAAGACGATCGCATATCTCCACCGCCTTTGCCGTATTGAGTTCAAACGTCGCATCAGAGTATGTCTCAATCCATGCCTTATAGGGGTTGCCAGACAATTCCGCAATCGACAATATATATTTCCCTACCTCAAGGTATATCCAGAAACAGGGTAACACAGCAGCCGCCTCCACAGCCACGTCATATTGTGAACGGGCGCGGAGATAGGAGGTGTAGAACTCGCAGGCATCCGTCTTGACGGCTTTCATGTCGGGGGAGAACATCTCATGAAGAGATTTCTCAACTGCCACCCCGTCAGAGGCAAACGACAGGAACGTCGACACATCATCCATCTCCGGCAGACGTGAGGCTATATGGGCAAGCACACGGGTGTAGTCCTCCAGATAAAGTCGGTCCTGACTTATATAGTGTCTGAACCGTGATTCACTGAGTGTGCCGGCTGCAAGCTGCTGAATAAACGGATGACGCTTGATTCTCTCAAATATGTCGGCGGCGGCATCCCATGCCTCTTCACTCCATTTTCCCATAATGCATTATTTTTCTGCTATAACTGCCACGTAGTCACCCTTGTCATATCCCTCCACCGGCTCCTCGCTCTTGCCGTCGGAATAGAGCGGATGAGTGGTCAGGGTCTGGAGGTATCTGAGATTTCTGAAACCACATTCCTCCAGTAATATCGTCTTCTCCTTTGTAGTGCGCCAGTTTGCCACATTCACAAACTCAATCGGATAGGGATTAGGAGGGAATACCCCTTCAAGCAGAGGATGATCCCACGTACCGAGTGCCTTGGCAAGATTATACATTATTCCATAAGAGCTCTCTTTAGGCACATCGATAAGAATCACACGCCCGTTATCCGGCAATGCCTCATAGACCTTACGCAATATACCACCCAGATCAGAGATGTAGCTTGGAGAGCCATTAAACATTATGGTGGAATACTTCCCTTTCGGATAATCGAAATCCTCTCCGGTCGTAACCTCCACGGTTATTCCTCTTTTCTCCGCTATCTCCGCCATGCCGGAGGAGGGTTCCACACCATAGTTTATCTCTATGCCATATTCACGGCGCATTATGTCTTCAAAAAGACCGCTTCCGCAGCCTACCGACAATATCGGCAACGGAGCATCTTTCAACGTCGCAGCCACTAATGCCGCTTCCGATGCCAACACATTACTATTTTTCATAAACCAGGCATCATATTCACCTGCATATTCATCAAAACTTGCTGCCATGCTATATATTTGTGTATTGTTAATTCAGTTATATTTCAATTGTAGTGTCTGTTAAAACTCAATTGTAGTGAAGGTCATATCCGCCAGATTCATAGTAAGCAATCGCCCGTCGAGCACTTCTCCGAATCCGGTAAGCACCTTTATCGCCTCCATAGCCTGAAGGCTTCCCACCACACCGGGCACCGGTCCGAACGTGCCTATTATCCTATTCCGATCGTCATGAAGATCATCAATATCCTCATATAGCTCTTCAAGCTGACGTTTACCATCATGATTGAAGACCGTGACGCTTCCGTATGTGCCCTCGATACTTCCATGTACCCACGGTATGCCTACACTACGGCATACGCGCCCGATAAGACGGCGTGTCGAGAAGTTGTCTGTACAATCCATCACCACGTCATAATCAGCTATAAATCTCTCCGCATTCTCCTCGGTCAGACCCTCGCCGATAATACGGAATTCGGTCTCCGGAGACATCGCTCCGAGCCGACGAAGCGCACAATCCGTCTTCCTCTCCCCTATCTCTTTTTCAGAATAGAGAATCTGTCGCTGAAGATTCGTAAGGCTAACGGTGTCAGGATCGCAAAGACCAATGCAACCCACTCCCGAAGCCACAAGATATGAGGCTACCGGCGCACCAAGACCTCCGAGACCTACAACCAGCACACGCGATGAAAACAGTTTTCTCTGACCACTCTCTCCAAATCCGTCTATGAGGGTCTGTCGTGAATATCGTTCAATGTCCATAATCGTTGTCAGTCGAATATTATAATCTGTATCAGTCGAATGCACGATCCCAATCTTTCCATACCGGTTCGCGTCCGAGAGCCTTCAGATCCTCCACCACTTTTGCGGGCGACGCATCGTCGCTTATTGTGAATTGCTCAAGGGAATCGGTATACGTGGCATAACCACCCGGATCCACCTTTGACCCGGCACTCATCGTCGTGACTCCGAGTGTAGCCATATTATTGCGGAATTTATGATTCTCACGTGTGGAATACGATATATCAACGTCGGGGTCAAATATACGGAAGGCGAATGTGAGCTGCGCAAGCTCCCGGTCGCTCATCACCACATTGGGCTGGAAACCGGATTCGGAAGGACGCATGCGCGGGAAATTGACCGAATACTTGGTGCGCCAATAGTTCTGCCGGAGATAGAGGAGATGACGTGCCATCATTGTGACGTCGGTGCGCCAGTCTTCCAATCCGATCAGCACGCCCATACCAATCTTATGCACTCCAGCCATTCCCATACGGTCAAAACCATTGCACCGCCACTCAAAGTCAGATTTCATTCCCGCAGGATGATACTTCTTATAATTTTTCCGGTTGTAGGTCTCCTGAAAGCATATCACTCCGTTAAGTCCGGAATGGGTCAGTCTGGCATAATCCTCTGTCGATAGCGGCATCACCTCAATCGTAAGATTGGAGAAATATGGACGACAGACCCTAAGAGCCTCCTCCAGATAGTCGGTGCCAGCCTTGGCAGGATTCTCCCCTGTCACTATCAGTAGGTTTTCAAATGGTCCAAGTTGCTTTATCGCCTCACACTCCTGCTTGATCTGCTCTGGAGTGAGGATAACCCTATGAAACTTATTATGACAGTTGAATCCGCAGTAGACACACGAATTAGTGCATGAGTTGGTGATATACATAGGGATGAAGAGCTGCATGGTCTTTCCGAAACGCTGCTCCGTAATCATGCGGCTCTTACGCGCCATTATCTCCAGATATGGTGTGGCAGCCGGCGACACCAATGCCATGAAGTCGCGGTCAGTGAGATGCTCGGCACTCAAAGCCCGCTCCACATCCGAGGAGGTCATTGACATTATCCGGGCTGTCGTCTCATCCCAATCATATTTCAAAAGTTCGTCAGAAAACATATTTTTTAATTTAATCCAAAAATGAGGTTAGAGGGCTGGAAGCCTCGGCATAATCCGACACGGCACCTAATCCGGCAAGATAAGCCTCTCTTCCGGCTACAGTGGCGGCAGCAAATGCACGTGCCATCCTTTCCGGATCTCCGGCTACAGCAATAGCCGTATTGACAAGCACGGCATCCGCACCGAGTTCCATAGCTTCTGCCGCATGAGACGGTGCTCCAAGACCGGCATCAACAACCACCGGCACACGGCTCTGACTGATGATGATTTTCAACAATTCCCTTGTCACCAATCCCTTGTTGCTCCCTATGGGTGCAGCCAACGGCATGACCGCAGCACTGCCCACCTCTTCGAGTCGCTTACATAGCACCGGATCCGCCTGTATATATGGCAATACCACGAATCCGAGACGCGCAAGTTCCTCGGTAGCCTTCAAGGTCTCCACCGGATCAGGAAGTAGATATTTCGGATCGGGGTGTATCTCCAGTTTTATGAAATCCGTACCAAACGCTTCGCGTGCAAGCTGTGCAGCAAAGACCGCCTCCTTGGCATCCCTTACGCCCGAAGTGTTGGGCAGCACCTGAATCCCATCATGGATAATATGACGGAGCATATCATCCTCAGCATTATCCATGTCAACCCGCTTCATCGCCACAGTCACCATTTCAGTGCCTGATGCAAGTATCGCCTTCTCCATCAGTTCATTGCTGCGGAATTTACCAGTACCGACAAATAGCCGTGATCCAAACTCCTTACCTCCTATTATAAGTTTCGACATATCTTTTTATTTTTATATTTATCTTTTATATAACTGTATTTCCATTGAAGTTGTATTGAAGTCGTATCGACTTCATTTCCTGATTTCACTGATAATCTCCATTGTAGTCCAGACCGGATTTACAGATTTGATTATCGAGCCGCTTATCGCAACTCCATTGACTCCCGTCTGCATCAATGCCGGTATATCCTGCGCCGTTATCCCTCCTATCGCGACTATGGGAAGTTCGATATTCCGGCATCCACATTCAGACAATATATCACGATAACCCTCAATTCCGAGCACCGGACTCAGTTTCTCCTTTGTGGTCGTAAATCGGTAAGGTCCAAGACCGATATAGTCGGCGCCCTCTGCCGCAGCTCTCTCTATATCAACCACACAATTGGCTGTGGCTCCTATTATCCTACGCATACCGAGTCTACGGCGTGCCTCTGCCAACGGCATATCGTTCTTGCCGAGATGCACACCGTCGGCATTCAATTCCTTGACAAGATCCACATGGTCATCAATGATGAATACTGCCCCATATCTGTCGCACAGTCTGCGAATCTCCCTACCCTCTTCAAGCAATGTCGATTCATCGGCATCCTTATGACGCAACTGAACCCACCGGCATCCTCCGGAAAGGACTTTCTCAACCTCTTCCGTTATCGACATCTCGCGCACGGGATGCGTGATAAACTGCAATTGGAATGCCTTCATATCAAGATTCCGTTTCCATGCGTAGCCAAGCATGGCGGCTCCCCCGAAACCAAGCTGTTCAATCTCTCCGAAACGTCGGGGCGTGACACCGCCAAGCGCGAAAATCCTCTCATTGACGCTTGACCTCAAATCCTCAGAATTGAAATTGCCCTTATATCCCGGTTTTGAGATGCTTGGGAAAATAGGGCTCAGAAATGCGTAGTCATATCCCTGGTCGGCTATCTCCTCCATTGAATGTAGTGAACGGCTCACCAGTCCGTTCCAGCCTGTGGGAATCGTATTGTTTCTTGAATTGAGATGTATACCTCCAATCCCTATCTCCATTGCAAGATTAAAATGATCATGGAATGAGAGCAGCGTATACAGGTTCTCCGGTATGTTTTTCACAAGCGACTTCACCTCCTTGACCGATGCACCGGGTTTGCGTATATGCACTCGCTCATACCCCCCTTCGGTAAGTAATTTCGTTATCGCTTCCCCCTCTCCGTCAAAAAATTCCGGAAGCGTGATTGCTATCTTTCGCATAATCTCAACCTCCACACACGGCTTTTATGACAGTGACTTTCATACCGTCTTCTACAATAAATTCCTGCCATTCTCTCTTTGGCACCACACGGTTTCCAACAGCGACGGCTCTCCCCTTCCCGTCAATACCGCAATTGGAGAGAAGATCTCCGATAGTGATACTATCTCCCTCCACAACAATCTCCTTGCCGTTAATCTCTATTTTCATGACATAGTACATAAAAAAGACGTCCGTCATCACCATGATGACAGACACATAGAGGAAAATCCATATATGAGATGAAACATCCTTACGCCTTCGCGCTTACACGAATTACCGCCTATACAGGCCGGGATAAAATCACGTGATCCTTTCGTCGGTACTAACCGCATCAAGTTCGTAGGGTATAATCTCAGTCCATCGGATGGACACCCCTCCAGTGTTGTTGCAAAATTATATCATTTTCTTCACAATTGCAAATTATCGGACTTCAAAAGTAACGAAAAATTACTGCTTATTTGAATATTTGCCCTCACTTCTTGAGATTAGTTTTTGAAATGTAGTCGAAGACCAAAGCGTGGATTTATTAGATTTTTGTTAAATATGAGGGAATATTTTGTTGGTATGTTAAAATCCTTTAACTTTGCAAAAGGAAACAGGATATTCCATGTTTCCGGACATCAGGATTCCCTTGATGACTCCAACAACTAAAATCCGGATTAATTATGAAACGACACCCTCTCACCACCCTCCACGAGATATCAATAAATTATTCCATAAACCATTATTAATTAAAACAACCTACGTATGAAGAGACTATTGCTCTTGACCGTAGCACTTATCGGTGTTGTTTCCTGGGCATTCGCTCAAAGCAATACCCTAACGTGCCGCGGTTCAGTTATCGATGAACTCGGTGAGCCCCTGATCGGAGCTACAGTTCAGGCGAAAGGAACATCGGTTGCAGTTCCCACTGACATCGACGGTAATTTCAATCTAAAGGTGCCTGCCTCTACCAAAGAGCTACAGATCACCTACATCGGCTACAAGACACTTCTTTTGAAGGCTCAGTCAGAAATGGGCGTCATAAAAATGGAGCCGGATTCAAGAATGCTTCAAGACGTCGTGGTAACTCAGTCAAAGGCCCGCACACGCGAGACCCCGGTGGCTATTTCTGAATTGACAGCCGGCGACATTGAGGCAAAACTCGGCAACAAGGAGTTTCCTGAGGTTCTGAAAAACACCCCCGGTGTATGGGCTACACCCGAAGGTGGCGGCTATGGCGACGCAAAAATCAACATGCGTGGCTTCAAGGCTCCAAACGTGGCTGTCCTCGTCAATGGTGTCCCCATGAACGATATGGAATGGGGCGGCATATATTGGTCAAACTTTGCAGGACTGTCAGGCGTGACTTCAAGCATGCAGACTCAGCGCGGTCTTGGTGCGGCTATCATCTCAGCCCCCTCTATCGGCGGTACTGTCAACATCACCACAAGAGGTCTTGATTCCAAGAAAGGTGGCTCCATCTGGTATGGCACGGGCAACGATGGTCTTAATGATGTCGGATTCAGCGTGTCAACAGGTCTGATGAACAACGGTTGGGCAATAACCGTGCTCGGAAGCAAGAAGTGGGGCAACGGCTACATTCAAGGCACTGAATTTGAAGCCTACAACTATTTCGTAAACGTATCAAAGAAAATCGGCGACAATCATCAGCTTTCTCTTACCGCTTTCGGTGCTCCGCAATGGCACAACCAGCGTAACACCGGCAACGGTCTCACTATCGAAAGCTGGCAGGATATGAAGCAGTACATGGACGGAGAGAGCCAGTACAAGTTCAACCCATCCTACGGTTTCGACAACGAAGGACGTCAGCGCACTATGAACCGTAACCAGTATCACAAGCCTATTATCTCTCTCAACCATATCTGGCAGATCAACGAGCGTTCGTCTCTCTCTACTGCCCTATATACATCTCTTGCCACAGGCGGTGGTTACTCAGGGCAGGGTCGTAACGGTTATTCCAATACTTCATGGTATGCTTCCAACCAGAAGCAACTCAACTGGACAACAGGCGACATCACAATCCGTCGTCCCGACGGCACTTTCGACTATGGTGCAATTCAGGATATGAATGCGGCATCCACCACCGGCTCCAACATGGTTATGTCAATGAGCAACAACTCTCATGAATGGTATGGTCTAGTATCAACCTATAAGAATGAGATTATCCCCAACAAACTTTCGCTCATCGGCGGTATCGACGTGAGATATTATGTGGGACATCACAACAACAAGATCATCGACCTCTACGGCGGTGAATATTACATGGACGACAGCAGCCGTGGCGGCTCAAGCATGAAAGTGGAGAACAATGCCGCAGCAGCCGATCCTAACTGGAAATACCAGAAATTAGGCGTAGGCGACATCGTTTACCGTAATTATGACGGTATTGCCCATCAGGAGGGTGTATATGGTCAGGGTGAATACAAGCTCCTTGACGGCGCAATCACCACTATCCTCGCCGGATCTCTCAACGTCACAAGCTATCAGCGTCGCGACTTCTTCTATTATGATGCCGAGCACTCAAAGTCTCCCTGGAAATCATTCCTCGGCGGCACTGTTAAGGGTGGTGTCAACTGGAACATCAACCGTTATAACAACGTCTTTGTAAACGGCGGTTTCATCTCCAAGGCTCCGTTCTTCTCTAACGGCGTGTTCCTCTCCTCTTCCACAAGCAACGCAATGAACCCCAACCCGAAGAATGAGAAGATCGGTTCGTTTGAGCTTGGCTACGGATTCCACTCTCCGAAATTCTCAATGACTGTCAACGCCTACTACACCAAATGGATGGACCGCACAGACCGCGACACCCAGCGTAGCGCGGAGATCCGCACCGGCGCAAATGCAGGCGAACGCTACACCATCAATCTGGAGAACGTACAGGCACAGCACATAGGCCTTGAGGTGGATTTCGCCTACAAACCCACAAAATGGTTTGAACTGCAAGGTATGCTCTCTTGGGGCGACTGGCAGTGGCAGAACAATGCGAAGGGCTATTTCTACAACAGCCTCGGACAGCCGCTCAAAAACACATCGGGCGACATCGCTTCCGGCATCAAGGCTGAAGATCATGCTTGGGCTATCGTCAACCAGAAAGGCGTGAAGATCGGTGGATCGGCTCAGACCACAGGTGCAATCGGCGTCACTTTCCGTCCGTTCAAGGGCTTCCGCATCGGTGGCGACTGGACTGTATGCGCCCGCAACTACTCCGACTACTCCGTATCAGGCAGCGACCTCAACTCCGGCGCAATCCTCAACGTGCAGGATCCTTGGGAAATTCCTTGGGGCAACGAGTTTGACCTGTCGGCAAGCTATAAGTTCAAGATTGGTGGACTCGACGCCACTCTCTATGGCAACGTCTACAACCTCTTCAACCATTTCTACGTAAAAGACGCTACAACCGACTATAATGTAAAAGGGGAATGGAACAACGCCTACAAGGTGTTCTATTCTTTCGGACGTACATTCTCTCTGCGTCTCAAAGTGAATTTCTAATCTGAATCCACAACAATTCAAAGAACGAAAAATGAAAACCAACAATATAAAATCAGTTGCCGCCCTATTCGGTCTCGCCCTGCTCTCAAGCTGCGGTGAGAACGCATGGAACGACAAGCTCGACGGATTTGAGGTGCCCCCTATCTATCCGGACAAGGTAAACTCTACCTATAAGATCACGCCGGAAGATTATGAGACCATCTCATCTCTAAGTGCCAACAAAAGTCTCGCCACGACAGATGAAGAGAAAAGTGCACTTGCCTCTATAGCAAAGAACCATTGCTTCTCTTCTGAAGATGAGGCACGCAAGTATCTGCCTGCATTCCTCAACTCCACATCTTCTCCTTATTATGCACTCAACAACGGCAGCTCACTCAGCATCACTTACGCAATCAGTGCGCCACAGAATGAAACTATCAACGGATATCTGAGCGAGACCGCAAAAGGTATCGAGGAATATAAGCTCAGTGAGGCAGACTATATTGCTGCATGGGAGAGCGATGAGGACTATATCAATGGTTTCGCACCAATGCTCCCTGCCGCCGGAAAGATTCCGGCAATACTGAAAGCCGCATATCCCGATGCACAGGAGGGCGACTTTATTGCAGTAAACTATAATGAGGCTTCTGAGAATCCTATCTTCGGAAGCGTCAGCGGTGGTGACAATGAGTTCAAGCTGTCGAAGGTGATAAAGGATGTCAATGTCGGTGATCAGCTCAGCATCTCCGGAATCGTGACAGGCATATCCACGCGTGGCTTTGTCGTCACTGACGAAGCCGGCTCAATCTGCTATGACAAGGGGAACGGATTCAATGATGATGCGATCACTATCGGCGCGCAGGTAAAGGTGAACGGCACTGTCGGGGTCTACAACCAATGCCTTCAGATCAGCGCAGACAATTCATACGAAGTTGTCGGCACCGGTGAATATACTTATCCCACATCCAAGGCATATACCGCCGAGATGGTAGATGCAGCATGTGCATCCACCGAAAATCTCCTTGCTGAATATGTGGAGCTTCCCGGCACTGTCACTATATCGGGCAACTACTACAACGTGGTCATCGAGGGTGCCACTGCACAAGGCAGCATCTATTATGCTCCAGACTACATTAAGGCAATGCTCTCCGACGGTCTAAAATGCACTCTCACCGGTTATTTCGTAGCTGTGAGCGGCAAGGGTAAATATTTCAATATCCTTGTGACCGGTGTGAAAGACGCGGATGGCACTGCATCTGCTCTTGCAACCCGCGCAGCAGTAGGCACCACAGCCACTACTGCAAAGAATGCTCTCTACAGATTTGATGGCTCCAAGTGGGCAACTCCGTCATACTCTCTCATTCTCCAGCCGGAAGATTATGCTGAGATGGGTCAGAAATATGGCAACCTCAGCGAGGAGCTTCCCGAGACGCTTCTCCCCATCTACCTTGCCAAGTCTCTTCCATACGCAAGCGACGGCGATTGGGAAATGGTGGCATACAAATATTATGGTGGCGGCTCCACTGCATATAAGGCAAACAAATTCATCAAGCATGAAGGAGCATGGACCGGTAATCCTGTAGCCAATGAATTTACAGAACAGTTCAATAAGATCGACGGCAATTGGATGTTTGATCCTTCCATGACCATCACCCTGCCTGCCGGCAAGAATACTGAGCCGAGCATGTCATTCTATCAGGCATGTGTAAACTGGGTATACGAGAATATCGACAAGCCTCTTGGATCCGACAATATCAAGAGCGGCAAATTCTATGTCACCTCCTACGGCAATAACGAATATTATTCCGGCACATCCGCTTATCAGGGTAATGTCGATCTTCGTCCCGGCACTGCTCGTTCTCAGTATCCCGCAGGATATGAGGGCATGTCTGACGAGGAGATCGTAGAGAATATGGAATATCGCCTATGCTATGAAGTCATGCCGGGCGCACTCTCTATGCTATATCCTGATGCAAAGGCTATCGAAGGTCTTGATGTGGTTTATACCATCAACTTCTTCGTCTACACCGGCTCCACTACTGAATATACGGCAGTATACAAAGTGGTAGGTCCTGCTAAGTTTGAGTTTGTAAGCTGCACATTCTGGGAAGACGGCAAGAGTCCTCTTGCAAAATAAACCAGAATACCCCCTATAAAAAACGGTCTCTGCATGACGCGGAGACCGTTTTTTTATCAGAGAGGTTATCGTTTAAACTGATTAGACTACATCATTTCGTAAACCACATCATTCAGTAATCTATATCATTTAGAGAAATATTTGGAAATGTCAGATTTGATCTGCTCCCCTGTCTGGAAGCCGACACTACGGTAGATTTCCTCCCCTTCAGCATTAAGATATATCAACGCCGGTATTGATTCAACGCGGAAATCCTGGCTCAATTCCGGCATACTGTCAACGTTAACCGTGACGAAATCCACCTTACCGGCATACACCCCTTTCAATTCCGTGAATATTGGTTTCAACTTACGGCAAGGAGGACACCATTCTGCCGAGAAATCAACGATAACGGGCAATCCGTTTTTCACCAATCCCTTTCCGAGAGGTGCAGAAGCATCAGCTGCAACCATCTCCTTATTATTCTCAGCAACGGCAGAATCCGCACTCTTCTTCCCCGCTCCGCCGCACGCCATCATCGCGACTGCCAGACCCACGGCTACAAATAAAATCGGTTTTTTCATACTATATCACTTTAATATTTTGTGGTGGGAATTCGATATTTTTTTCACCTTATAATCGTAATTACCATAATTTATTGTTAATAAAGCCGTTTTAAACTTCATCAGCAAATATAATTACAAAGTTAAATAAAAACTTTGTATTTTTACATCTGTAATATAAACAATCAACCTTTCTTTAACAACATTCAAAAAAAATAACTTATTTCAATTAAGGATGTTAAAGAATTGAGTCTTACATGCGCATCAAGGCATAATGGAGCAGATGTTCATCAGATCTTGCTCAAAGGTGTCTCTGTTTTGAGCTCTATTCCTTACCTGAGTCCGGTGATTGAATATGGTCTGAGGTGAATAGAACAGCAATGTGGCAATTTTATTACTATCTGTTATCCCCATTCGGATTAGGGCAAATATGCGCAAATCAGTATTCAACAGTTCATTCTGTCTGGGCAATATCTCTTTACCCGGTTGGAGCAGACTATTGAATTTATTGATGAAATCTGGATATAGTTTGAGGAAAGCTGTATCAAAATTAAAGAATAGTTCTTTCATTTCCGCTTCGGAAGGTCGGGCATTATTGTTTGCGACTCTAAGCAAATCGTCAATTTGCTTGGCTTTAATTTTAAGAATCACAGTACTACGGAATCGGTTCAGCTTCTCTATGTATGCTGCACATAGATCCATAAACAGACTTACGTATTGCTCCCTGATTACATTTGTCTGAGATAACTTAGCGTTCAATTCATTTAATTGAGCATTAAGACCAGAAAGCGTTTCTTTGGATTGAGATACCCTCTTTTTCTGTTGAACCACATACCAAATCATAATACAAAGCCCTATTACCAAAATTATTATTCCGAGCATAGATAGCCTGAGCCGCCAATTTTGAGTGGCTATTTTGTTTTGATAACCTATGGCTATTTCCGGTATCTTCTCGGAGATTTCCAATAGTCGCAATCTATTGTTATAAAATGTGGCATCCTCCAACGAATAATTAAGGTATCTGTTTGCCGTTTCCAAATCCTCATCCTCATTTCTGATAAGCAAAGCAAGTTCCTGAAGCGCAAGATTCTCTTTCAAAGGTGTTATTTGGTCGGAGATTGCAGCATTGATAAGCCATTTGCGATAATTATCAAGATCTCCAAGTTGCTTATATGCCATTGCAAGACCGTATGCCGCCTGTGCATACATACGGGTATCCTGCCTCAACGGTTTTATTGCATTCAAATATAAATCCCTTGCCTTTTCATAATCCTTGAGCCGTAATGACTGGTCGGCTGAATGGTACATATACTCAGGTGTATTTTTATCAAGTGTAGACAATAAAGAGTCAAGATATACAATGCTCTGTTTGTTATATTCATTGGCATATTCTGTATTTCCTGAATATTCTGCCCATACGCCGTAAGTCCATTCCATCGCTGCATAATATTCCTGTCGGTTCTTGATTGAAAGATTTTCAGCATTGATTGCCTTCAGCAAACCGATTGCCTGACTAAAGTGACCGGAGGTTGCCAAAGCAAGTGCCCTATATATTTTGATACGACATCTATAATCATAATCGGCACTCTCCCCTATCAGCTTCTCCGCCCTATCAAGATATATCATTGCTGAATCAAAACGAAAAACAAGGTATTCATGATAGAGTGCTTCATAAGCATCAAGAGTATCTTTCCTATCAGACCGTTTTTTTAGGTCTGATTTAATCGAATCTATTCTATGTTCCTTAGTGGAGATGTAATCATCCCTGTGCGCAAGAACACTCTCCAACCTTGAAAGGTCGGATTTTGCCATTGACGTTGCAAACGTGCAGAAAAAGCAAATAATTTTAGTAGATGACAAAAATTAAATTTATGCTGTTAAACACTTAATTTTTAGTCGATTAAATTTGCAAAAGTCCCTGAAAATTAGTAATTTAAAGGAAAAGTTTGGACGCTTTTTCTCATGAAAACTA
>RIAZ01000033.1 GCA_003762615.1 Muribaculaceae bacterium Isolate-037 (Harlan) | reverse complement strand
GACGCAATATAAACGAGTACAACCTCAAATGGTGGCGTCGTCACTGCGGAGTGGTGATGCAGGACGGGGTGATATTTTCCGAGTCTATAGCGAGAAACATTGCCGTGGATGACAATGAGATTGATCCGGAACGTCTGCGAGAGGCGGCACGCATAGCATGTATAGATGACTATGTGATGTCGCTTCCACTGAAATATGACACGAAGATCGGACGAGACGGCGTTGGTTTGAGTCAGGGACAGAAACAGCGCATACTCATAGCACGTGCCGTCTACAGGAATCCGGACTTCATATTCCTTGATGAGGCGACGAATGCACTTGATGCTAAGAATGAACGTGCCATTGTGGAGAACCTTGACGTGTTCTACAGGGGGCGCACGGTTGTTGTCGTGGCGCACCGTCTCTCCACGGTCAGGAATGCCGACCGGATAATCGTGCTTGACGGCGGATGTGTCGTCGAGACCGGGAACCACGACTCCCTAATTGCCCTAAAAGGCACGTACTACAATCTCGTGAAGAACCAGCTTGAATTAGGCAACTGATACGAATACAGATATGGAAACCGATAAGAGAACAGACAAGACAGTTATGAAGATGGATAAAGACCACCATGACAACATAGAGCTTCGCTCAGATAAGGTGAGGGAACTGCTCGGAGAGATACCGCCTTCACTGGTGAGGTGGGGCACAGCCATCATCGCAATTGTGTTCATCGGATTGGTGGCAGCTGTATGCCTGTTGCCTTACCCCTACTCCAACGGGGAATCCATACTCCGGCATTTCATCGTAATCCAATAACTCCGCGCTCTTTGCGTGCTTGGCGGTTAAATCGACCCGCGTGCTATTTTGGTTTTAAATTTTGTGGGATAAAAAAATTGTGCTAACTTTGCAGCGGTACGGTGCCATGCGTAATAGTACGCGAAAGGGCTTAAATGGGAACCGGGTGTGAGTCCCGGGCAGTCCCGCTGCTGTAAGTTCTATATAACTGTCTGCCAAAAGAAACGTCACTGTGAATCCACGATATGGGATCATGGGAAGGCGGTGCAGATGGGGAACGAGCCAGAATACCTGCCGTGCCGATTGTCTGTTCGAAAGCTTGCGAGGACGAGTCAGGACACGTTGTCACGGTGAGGGAATCCCGAAGGAAGTGATAAGAATGTGATATAGATGTGTGCAGCGTAGCCGCAGAGATTGCGGTAAAGCGGCGGAACGGCTCTCAAAATGTAGGTTTCCCTATGCGGCACGTCAAGCCGATTTGTCCTCCAAGCTTTTATTTCGTTCAGTGGTTGAATTGCGCCACGGAGTCCGCACGTAAATTAAACCGCGAAGAACGCGGAGAGCACGGATATATTAATTTGGGGCAGATATTGTCTATTTTTTTGTGATATTGATAAATTTTACTAAATTTGGCAATTCTTTTTCCCAGTAACAAAAAATATATATTCGATAATAAGAGACTGTATGAAAGTATTAAAGTTTGGCGGCACCTCGGTCGGCACAGTTAATAGTCTTACCAACGTAAAGAGGATTGTGGAGGAGATTCCCGGAAGAAAAGTTGTGGTTGTGTCTGCTCTCGGCGGTATAACCGACCTGTTGATCGCTACTGCCAGACTTGCTGTGGCTGACGATATCGCCTATCTTGATTCATACGCACGCATTGTGGAGCGACATATCGCCGTCATCGACGGCGTTGTGCCGGAATCTCGTCGTGACGCCACTTTGGCTATGGTGAAGATGATGCTTGATGAATTAGGCAATATTTTCAAGGGGGTCATGCTCCTTCATGACCTTTCTCCTCGCGCACTTGACATCATAGTCAGCTATGGCGAACGTCTTTCAAGCGTAATAGTGTCAAATGCCATAAAGGGTGCCACACATTTCGACTCCCGCACATTCATCCGCACGAAGGAGGGTCCGCATGGAGCCAACGTGCTTGACTCTGAACTGACAAACAGGCTCATAGAGGAGAAAGTATGTGCCTACGAATGGGATACAGCCGTGATGGGTGGATTCCTTGCGACGGATGCCAAAGGTGAGGTCACAAATCTCGGACGAGGTGGCAGCGACTACACCGCCGCAATAATGGCGGCTGCCCTTGATGCTGATATTCTGGAGATTTGGACAGACGTTGACGGCTTCATGACCGCTGATCCAAGGGTGATTGACACAGCATACGTGATTGACGAACTTACATACACGGAGGCGATGGAGCTTTGCAACTTCGGCGCAAAGGTGATATATCCTCCGACAATATACCCCGTTTACCACAAGAATATCCCTATCCTTGTGAAGAACACCTTCAATCCCTCCGCCCCCGGCACCCGCATCAGTAATGAGCCACCACATCGGAAGCCGTCAGACAAGGCGATAAAGGGTATATCCTCAATCAATGACACTTGTCTGGTAACTATCACGAGCCTCTGTATGGTAGGTGTGATCGGTGTGAACTCAAGGATATTCAATGCCCTGACAGCCAAAGGTGTGAGCGTGTTCCTCGTGTCCCAGGCAGCCAGTGAGAACAACACTACCATTGCCGTGCGTAATGCTGATGCTGATCTCGCCGTGCGCACGCTCCGCGAGGAGTTTGCCACAGAATTGGCTACGGGCATGTTTAACGATGTGGTTGCGGAGAGAGACCTCGCCACGGTGGCGGTGGTAGGTGAGAACATGAAGCATACCACCGGACTTGCCGGAAAACTCTTCAACACCGTGGGCAGGAACGGTATAAACGTGATAGCCTGTGCGCAGGGTGCCTCCGAGACCAACATCTCATTCGTGATCGAGAGAAAGAGTCTTCGCAAGGCACTCAACGTGATTCATGATTCCTTCTTCCTTTCGGAATGTCAGGTGTTGAACCTCTTCCTGATAGGAGTGGGCAACGTGGGACGCAGCCTCATGCAGCAGATCAGCAAGCAGCAGGAGAAACTCCTGCGCGAAAAGAACCTGCGCATCAACGTGGTAGGTATAGCCTCAAGCAAGAGGGGAGTGTTCAACCGCGACGGGCTTGACGTGGCTGACTGGCGTAGGCTTCTTGATGAGGAGGGTATTGACGTCACTCCCGACATAATCCGTCGGGAAGTGCTCAACATGAATATATTCAATTCCGTATTTGTGGATTGCACGGCATCGGCAGATGTGGCTGCTCTGTATAAGGATCTGTTGTCGCACAACGTGAATGTGGTTGCGGCAAACAAGATTGCGGCTTCGGGCGATTATGACGTCTACAAGGAACTGAAGGAGACGGCACGCCGCAAGGATGTGAAGTATCTGTTTGAGACGAATGTCGGTGCGGGACTCCCGATCATCAACACCATCAACTCTCTTATCAATTCCGGCGACAAGATCCTGAAGATCGAGGCGGTCGTATCGGGCACCCTTAACTATATCTTCAATGTGCTGGCTGCTGATGTGCCTTTGAGCCGTGCGGTGGTCATGGCTAAGGAGGCTGGATATACTGAGCCGGATCCGCGTATCGACCTTTCCGGAAAGGATGTGATCCGCAAACTTGTCATTCTTGCCCGTGAGGCGGGATATGAGGTGAGTCAGGAGGATGTGGAGAAGAATCTTTTCATACCGGAGGAGATGCTTGCCGGAGAGGC
This sequence comes from Muribaculaceae bacterium Isolate-037 (Harlan), assembly GCA_003762615.1. Classification (GTDB taxonomy): domain Bacteria; phylum Bacteroidota; class Bacteroidia; order Bacteroidales; family Muribaculaceae; genus Lepagella; species Lepagella muris. The sequence continues at coordinate 54,693 of RIAZ01000033.1, read as the reverse complement.
TGATGAGTTTATCTCCAAGGTGGCATCGCTTGATGAGGAGTTTGAGAAGATGAGGGGTGATGCAGAGGCGGCGCACCGTCATTTCCGTTTTGTGGCATCGTTCGACAACGGTCATCTCAGCGTAGGACTGAGGAGCGTGGATTCCGACCATCCTTTCTATAACCTTGCCGGAAGCAATAACGTTATACTTCTTACCACTGACCGCTATATGGAATATCCTATGGTGATAAAGGGCTATGGCGCAGGTGCTGAGGTGACGGCAGCGGGAGTGTTTGCCGATATCATCAGCATTGCCAATATACGGTGATTTTCGCTTGAAGAGCGAAGCGCATAAGTGCGCATAATAAGATTTAGATGATGAAACATATAATTATTCTTGGTGACGGCATGGCTGATGAGCCATGCGAGGAGCTGGGGGGCATGACGCCACTTGAGGCGGCTGATTCGCCCGCTCTTGATGAATTGGCGCGTCGCGGACGCTGTGGCATGCTCGCCACGGTGCCGTCGGGATACGCCCCCGGCAGTGAGATCGCACATCTCTCCCTGTTGGGTTATAACTTGCCGGATGTGTTTGAGGGACGCGGCACTCTGGAGGCTGCGAGTATGGGTATTGATATTGCCGATGATGAGATGGCGATGCGATGTAATCTTATCTGTATCGCCCCGGATGGCACTATCAAGAACCATTCCGCCGGTCATATATCGAGTGAGGAGGCGTCGGAGCTTATCACAGCCCTGAATGAGTCGTTGGGCGATGGTAGATGTGAGTTCTTTCCGGGGGTGAGCTATCGTCATCTCCTGAAGATAAAGAATGCCGACAAACGCATTTCATGCACACCTCCCCACGACGTGCCGGGGCATCCGGCAGCCGATGAGATGGTGCGTCCCGACGTGGCGGAGGCAGCTGAGACGGCTGATTACATCAACCGCTTGATATTGCGTTCGCAGGAGGTTCTTGCGAATCATCCTGTCAACCTGCGCCGCATTGCCGCAGGAAAGGATCCTGCCAACAGTATCTGGCCGTGGAGTCCTGGTTACCGTCCGGCAATGAAGACTATGGGTGAACTGTTTGGCGTTCGCGACGGATACGTGATATCAGCCGTTGACCTCATCATGGGAATCGGTGTGTATGCCGGATTGAAACCGATCATAGTGGAGGGTGCCACCGGACTTTATGACACCAACTATGAGGGTAAGCTTCAGGCGGCTATGGATGCGTTGCGCTCCGGTGCGGATTTCGTGTTCTTGCATATAGAGGCGAGTGATGAGGCTGGTCATGAGGGGGATGCTCTCTTGAAGAAGAGGACTGTTGAGAACCTTGACCATCGTGTGGTCTGTCCGCTGCTGAAGGCGTTGGAAGAGTTTGACGAGGATGTAACGGTCGCACTGCTGCCGGATCACCCCACGCCATGCAATATCCGCACGCATACTTCTGATCCTGTGCCGTTCGTGATATGGCGCAAGGATGTGGAGCCGGACGACGTGAAGGTCTACACCGAACGTAGCGCGGCAAAGGGCGGCTACGGACTTCTCCGCGATGATGAGTTCATCCGTGAGGTCTTGCGCCCTTGAACCATAAACCATACACCCTCAACCCTAAACTTTCAACCATAAACCATAAACATTAAATCATAAACTATGATATATCGCAGCACAAAGGGCACCGCACCTGAAGTCTCGCTTGAAGAGGCGGTGGTGAAAGGTCTTGCCCCTGACCGTGGATTATATATGCCGGAGCGTATCCCTACGCTTCCAAAAGAGTTTTTTGACCGTCTGCCTAAGATGTCATTACCGGAGATGGCGTCGGAGATTGCCGCCGCACTCTTCGGGGAGGATGTGGAGCCTGATAAACTGAAGGCTCTTACGGAGGATGCGATGAATTTTCCGATTCCGTTGGTGAAGGTGTCAGACAACATACTGTCGCTTGAACTTTTTCACGGTCCGACATTGGCGTTTAAGGATGTCGGCGCACGTTTCATGGCGCGTCTGTTGGGTTATTTCAACCGCGACAATAAGGACAGGATGGTCAACGTGTTGGTTGCCACGTCGGGCGATACCGGTAGTGCCGTAGCCAACGGTTTCCTCGGAGTAGATGGCGTCAGAGTCTTCGTGCTCTATCCGAAAGGGAAGGTCAGCCCGATACAGGAGGCGCAGTTCACTACACTCGGCAGGAATATAGAGGCACTTGAAATAGATGGCACGTTTGACGATTGCCAGTCGCTCGTGAAGCAGGCGTTTCTTGACAAGGAACTCAATGATGCTATGATGCTGACGTCAGCCAATTCCATCAATGTAGCGCGTTTCCTCCCACAGATGTTCTATTATTTCTATGCGTGGGCACAGCTTGCAGCTACGGGTGCCGACATGGATAAGGTTGTGGTATGCGTACCGAGCGGTAATTTCGGCAATATCACGGCGGGATTGATAGCCAAGCGTATGGGATTGCCGATAAAGCGTTTTATCGCGGCTAACAATGCCAACGACATATTCTATCAGTATCTGAAGACCGGTAAGTATTCACCGCGTCCGTCGGTGCAGACGATAGCGAATGCCATGGATGTGGGTGATCCGAGTAATTTCGCCCGTGTGCTCGACCTCTATGGTCATGACCATGCAGCCATCACTAATGAGATCAGCGGTTGCACCTATACTGATGAGGAGATAGGGGATACCGTGTGTGATACATTGGAGCAGACCGGTTATCAGCTTGATCCGCATGGGGCAGTGGCTTACCGTGCCCTTAAAGAGTATCTGAAGCCCGGAGAGACGGGTATATTCCTTGAGACGGCACATCCCGCCAAGTTTAAGGCAACAGTGGAGGAGATCACCGGTAAAGAGGTTGCCATTCCCGAACGCCTTGCCGCCTTCATGAGAGGCGAGAAGAAGTCCGTGGAGCTACCTGCCGACTTCGCAGCCTTCAAGAGCCACCTGCTGAAGATGGTTTGAGGTATTCCCTTCAAGAGTTTTAAGATTATAAAGTAGGGCTATCTGTATCGGTAGTCCTACTTTGTTTCTGTAATAAATGACAAAAGTGATAATATGAGATTACTATTTAAGGCAGTTTGATATGAAATCGTGAAATTCTTGATTTGACATATATCCGACAGATGTTTTCAGCAGTTTCCCCTCTTTGTCAAATATGAGGTGGGTTGGAAATGCGTCAATACCGAACTCTTCCATAAGTTTTCCCATGCTTTCCGCATTGATGATTATGGATATTCCTTGCACATCAAGGGATCTTTTCTTCCAATCATCAACATTTGATGATTGGTCGCAGATGTTGATGAATGTTAGTTCGGGATATTCCTCTTTCAAATTGATAGTTGCCCGTTCTTTTGTTTCCTGTAAACATGGTCCGCACCATGTATTCCATAAATCAACAAAAACCGGACCGTCTGTCGGATTGGCTTTAATGAAGTCGATAATGGAGAACTCTTCATTCAGAAGATTGAATGACTTGGTTGTTTTCGACAGTTTTGCATTCAACTCATTATTGAGATTCAGTATTATTGATGCCAATTCTGACGTAAGGCCATTCTTGATGTTGCATAACTGTTTCTCTGAGAGTGGACGTAGTGAATCAATCTGCATTTTATAGCTTGTCAATGCCATCATATTCAAGAATAAATCAGAGGGCTTGTCAATGTTTTTTCTTATCAACCGGGCTATGTCATTTTTCCAATTCTCTATATCTTTTTCATTTATGGACGGAAGATTGGCAGGATGTCTGGTCAGTAAGGTCTTGAAAAATTGGGAGGGACCTATAAAATAACCTTTTTCAAGTAATACCTCATTTTTATCTATTGGAGATAAATCTATTGAAGACATATAATCCCTGTATGCGGGAGGGATATTGGCATTAAACATAGGATTTAGTCTTTCCGGTCTGAATGACCATGCCGCGACAAAATCATATTCCTGTATATTGTTGATCCAATCTTTTATTTTAGTCGGTAAGAGCACGTTATTGTATGAGTATGACTTTATTACCTCTTTAAGTCTGTTTATTTTTATAGGTATGGAGTCCGTATTCTCATTGCCGGCGAAAATCGGCTCATTTTCAGAAAGACCGATGTGATAGTTAGAGATACTCATGAGAATTTTATTTGCCTTTAAAGAATAATTGTTATCAGAATTTTGGAGTGAATAGGCATTGAATCCAAATTCAGGGGTTATTCGGCATATAAATTCAGATTTGTTAGTCATACGGCAGTCAATTGTGACTGTAGTATCTTGTTTAAGGGTTATCATTCCCATGAGATAAGGTTGTACATTGTCCTGCAAGATGAATCCGACATTTGTTTCTTCAGTGTCAATGGGTATTGAACCATAAAATGAATTACCGTTTTTAGACAGATTAAACCTGTCATAATCAAAGATATCTTCAAAAAGGGAAGAATATAATATCTCGGCATTCATAGATGATGGAAGTTCCATACCACTATCGCAACTTACGTTTACAACAATATTCGCGTTTCCCGATTTTATTCGATTTGCAGATGCACAAACACTTATTATCAAAAATAAATTCAAGAATATAATTCTGAATAAAGATGGTATTATGTTGATAGAGAAGAAAGAAGACATAGGTTTGAATAGGGATTGTTAAGAAATGAGAGATATGATATCCCCCTTTTACATTTTGGTCAAAAGAATATGCAAAAGGGGGATTTGAGTATTGTCAGATGGGTGTTACGGGCGGATGAGGTGGAAGACCGCGCCTGTCGGGTGCCATTCGTTGTTGGGACCGTAGCTGTTGGCAGCCTCGATGGTGTAGGCGTAGCGTGTGCCGTCGCTGATCTCATAGAGAGATATGGTGCGCTCGGAACGGGCAGGCATCACGTAGCCGATACATTCCCAGTCATCGGTGGGCTGGATGAGAGAGAGCATCTGTCTGCCATCGGAATAGATGTGGGAATAGAGGGGGATTGACTCACCGGTCTTGTTGCGGTAGAGGGCGCCAAGCATACCATACGCTTTCAGATTGTCGCGGTTCTCCAACTGAAGCGACTCATCGTAGCTTGTCACGTAGCGGTAGATGCGACCATTGCTGTTCTGCAAGAGTGGGACAGTCTGCGTTACATTTGACTTGCTTGCGCGTATATACTCGCTTATGGCTGCCTCTACCTCCTTCTTTAGGTCAGGATCCTCGATGGCATAAGAGATGGGGGAGAGGTCGCTCCCCGACAACGTAATCACTGCCTGATTTGAGGGGGTCAGTGAGTTCTGCCATGCCGTCAGATCGCCGACGATACAGGTGGTCTTGTCATACTCCACAAGTGAAGTCTCACCTCCGGAGAACGTGGCAGTCATCGTGGCACCATAGTTGTTAAGTCCGGACAATGATGCTGCGATATTCTCCGCCTCCATCTTACCATTCATGACATTGGCAGCAAGTTGGCTACCTTTGGTAGCAAGAGATAATTTCTCAGAGTCGGCAGCATCGACAAACGCACTGTAGAGAGAACGAGTGGACAAACCGAGTGATATTTCGGCAAGATAATGAGTGCCGTATTTTTCCACGAGAGCCTTAGGCTTCAGACGGTCGATGTCGGCGACAAATTCATCCGACAGAGTGCGATGTATTTGTATAGAGGTATTGTGTAATTTCGCGATACGAGAGCGTACCCAGTTGTTGTAAAGTACGTAAGTGGCATTCTCCGACAGCGAGTTGAGTGTGCCATTGAAGCAAGGCACGTTGCCACCGAGCGATTTCTCCAGACCTGCCCCTGCGGTGAGTGCTTCAAGAAATTCCTTGGAGTTCTTTCCGGAGATGACTTCACCTGAACTTGAAGCCGGTGCACTGAGAATTGTGATGAGATCGCGGTCCAGCTGCTTCTGCACGTCAACTACACGCGAACGGAGCGAAGAGGATGCGAGATATTCCCCGGTCACGTCATATCCGCGTCCGAGAATCTCGTCCCAGTTGCCGCCGATCTGCGTCTTCACCTCCATCTTGCAGTCGGAGCAAGTGGGGCTGACGTAATAATCAGTAAGTTCCGGTTCCGGATCGGGTTTTGGATTCGGATTGGGAGTAGGCTCCGGAGTGTTTGTGATGTGTGATGATTCCCCGCAGGCGGAAAGAATCATGACTGCCGCAGCAGGGATAATAAAACGTAATTTGCTCTTGATATTCATAATTTCGGTTTGTTCATGAAAAGATGTTTAGACAACTTCTTTGAATACAATCATACGGCGCGATTATGACTTGCCGATATATTATAGACAGATAAAAGGGGAAAAAATTACATCCGATGAGAAAATATAATGTGGATTGCTCATCGGATGTGGTATGATTGCGCTGGTAATCAGTTCTTTTTAGCTGTCTTGCGAGTGGTCTTTTTTGTGGTGGATTGGCTCTCCATTATCTTCTTCGCCTCTTCCAACGTCAGGACAGCTGCATCCGTATTCTTCGGGAGTCGATAATTGGTGGCTTTACGTGCCCCTTCCGGCTTATATGCGAGATAAGGACCATATCTGCCATTCAGCACCTCCAGTCCCGGCATTTCGGGGAAATCCTTTATCAGACGGTTCGCCTCCTCCTGACGTTTTGCCAATATGAGTTGTTCCGCCTCCTCCAAAGTGATGCCCTGCGGTGTAAGGTCTTTCGGGATGGATACGAATACTTTCCCGTGCTTAACGTATGGTCCGAATTTGCCGATTGCAGCCACCACCGGTTCCCCTTCAAACTCACCTATTGTGCGGGGGAGCTCAAACAGTTTTAGAGCCTCTTCCAGGGTGATGGTCGCCACGCTTTGGTCAGCAAGCAGACTTGCGAATAGCGGTTTCTCCTCATCCGAGGCATTGCCGATCTGCACCACCGGACCGAAGCGTCCGATCTTTACCGACACGGGACGTCCGGTCTCCGGATGATTCCCGAGCAGACGTTCGCCCACTTTTCTCTCCATTCTCAATGAATTGATCTCCTCAATTTCGGGATGGAAACTGTTGTAGAAATCAGAAATCTCATTCTTCCATCCGAGTTTCCCTTCGGCAATATCATCGAATTTCTCCTCCACCTTTGCAGTGAAGTTATAGTCAAGGATTTCCGGGAAATATTCGGTCAGGAATTGGTTTACAATCATGCCGACATCGGTAGGCACAAGTTTCCCTTTCTCGCTACCTGTGTTCTCAGAAAGTGTCTCCTCCGATATCTTATCATTGGCAAGACGTATCACCTCATACTCGCGACGCACACCCTCCTTCTCTCCGCGTTTCACGTAGTCGCGTGCCTGGATGGTGGATATTGTCGGGGCGTAGGTTGACGGACGTCCGATTCCGAGGTCTTCCATCTTCTTTACGAGTGATGCTTCCGAATAACGAGCGGGAGCCTGCGTGAAACGTTGTGTGGCGGTTATCTCGGAGGCGTTAAGTGAGTCGCCTGCCGACAGTTTCGGCAGTTCTGTAAATTCCCTGTCGCGGGCATTCTCCGTCTTCCATACTTTCAGGAAGCCTTCAAAAGAGATTACCTCACCCTCCGCCTTGAAAGAGTTTTCGGGATTGATTGGTTCTGCGACAGTCATAGCGTTGTTGTCGGAGATAGCAATATCCACGCTTGTCTTCTCTATTTCGGCATCAGCCATCTGTGATGAAACCGCACGTTTCCATATTAGCTCATATAGTTTCTGCTCCTGCGGAGTTCCATCGATGGTGCGGTTGGATATGTAGGTGGGGCGTATAGCCTCGTGTGCCTCCTGTGCTCCTTTGGAATGAGTATGATAATGGCGAACCTTTACAAACTTCTCACCGAGCGACTCCGTGATGACATTCTTGATATCGTTGATAGCCATATCAGATAAGTTTGTCGAGTCGGTACGCATATACGTGATCTTACCATCCTCATACAGTCTCTGCGCGAGCGACATGGTCTGATTCACCGAGAAACCGAGTTTACGGGAAGCATCCTGTTGCAACGTAGATGTGGTGTATGGAGGGAATGGCGACCGCTTTGTGGGCTTTACCGAGACGTCAGTCACGGTAAAACTGGCAGACTTACAAGTCTCAAGGAGCCTTTTTGCCTCATCCTTGGAGTCAATCCTGTGAGACAGCTCCGCCTTAAATAGTTGAGGCGCGTTTTCAGCAGAGAATACGGCAGTGACACGGAAGAATGGATCGGGCTTGAAAGCCTCAATCTCCTTCTCTCTCTCGCATATCAGCCTGACGGCTACACTCTGTACCCTTCCGGCGGAGAGTGCCGGTTTTATTTTTTTCCAAAGCACCGGACTAAGTTCAAATCCCACTATACGGTCAAGCACTCGTCGTGCCTGTTGAGCATTAACCCGATCAATATCGATAGTGCGCGGATTTTCGATAGCCTTCAATATCGCAGGTTTCGTAATCTCATGAAACACTATACGTTTAGTCGTAGCCGGATCAAGATTCAACACTTCCGCGAGGTGCCAGGCTATAGCCTCTCCCTCACGGTCTTCATCGGAAGCGAGCCATACAGCATCGGCTTCCTTAGCAGCCTTTTTCAACCTTTTCACGAGTTCCTTCTTGTCATCGGGAATCTCATAGATAGGATTGAACCCATCTTTGACATCGATGCTGAACCCATGCTTCTGAAGGTCGCGTATATGACCGTAGCTCGACATGACCGAGAAGTCATTGCCGAGGAATTTTTCTATGGTTTTTGCCTTGGCAGGCGATTCGACGATTACCAGATTTTTCATCTTATTTTTGGAATTAGACATTCCGGCTTGGCAAGCCGAGAATGATAACCGGAACAAGCGCCGGAAAATACTTGGGCGCAAAATTAATATTTTTTTCTTTCAACACATAATTAAGAGTGGAAGTTTTATGCGATTTTGAAAAAGATGGAGTTCAGACATAGCGTGGGCGCGACTTGCTTCATGCTGAATATAAGTATATGCCATAAGTTATGAAAAAATGCGATAAAGAGATATGCAATATGTGCTAAAGATGTACTAAAGGTGAGCTAAAGATGGTGTGGAATTTTGAAAAGATAGAAAAAATTCGTAATTTTGTAACAGAATGGGGCGTATGTGCTCCTAATTATAAAGTAAGAAGATAAATAACTGATTCAGATAAAAATATGGCAGAAGAAACAGAGCTTCAGGAAAACCGTCAGAAAGATTATGTGGCGGATAATATCCAGGTCCTTGAGGGTCTTGAGGCGGTGCGCAAGCGTCCGGCGATGTATATCGGCGACATCTCCGGCAGAGGTCTGCATCACCTTGTGTATGAGGTGGTCGATAACTCTATAGATGAGGCGCTTGCCGGATTTGCCAATCATATAGAAGTGACGATTCTCAGCGACAATTCTATAAAAGTGGTTGATAACGGTCGAGGCATCCCTGTCGACATGCACGAGAAGATGCATAAGCCGGCACTTGAGGTGGTGCTGACGGTGCTGCATGCGGGCGGCAAGTTCGACAAAGGATCCTATAAGGTGTCGGGTGGTCTTCACGGTGTCGGAGTCAGCTGTGTGAATGCGTTGAGCGACTATCTTCGTGCCGAGATACATCGCGACGGCAAGATCCACATGCAGGAATATGCCTTCGGCAAGCCCACATGTGATCTGAAAGTGATAGGGGAGACCGATCATACCGGCACCACTATAATTTTCCATCCTGATGCCTCGATATTCACAGAGACGGTGTATGATTATGAGACACTCGCCAACCGTCTGCGCGACCTTGCGTACCTGAATGCAGGAATCTCCCTTACTCTCACCGATGAGCGCGAGATGGATGAAAAGGGTAATTATCGCCGCGACGTATTTCATAGTGATGAAGGTCTGAAGCAGTTTGTGAGGTATCTTGATCAGGGTAAGGAGCCTCTGATTGACGATATCATCCATCTCAATACGATGAAGAACGGCGTACCCGTGGAGGTGGCGTTGACCTACAACACTTCATTCAGCGAGAATATATTCTCCTACGTAAATAATATCAATACGATAGAGGGTGGAACCCACCTGACGGGATTCCGCCGTGGACTCACCACCACATTGAAGAAATATGCCGACGACAACCATCTCCTTGACAAGCTCAAGATTGAGCTTTCGAAAGAGGACTTCCGTGACGGTCTCACAGCCGTAGTGTCGGTGAAGGTGGCAGAACCTCAGTTTGAGGGTCAGACCAAGACAAAACTTGGCAACAACGAGGTTTCCGGTGTGGTTCAGACAGCGGTCAGCGAGGCACTCCGTTATTATCTTGAGGAGCATCCGAAGCAGGCGCGTGCCATTGTCGACAAGGTGATGCTTGCGGCTCAGGCACGTCATGCTGCCTACAGTGCGCGTATGAAGGTGCAGCGCAAGTCTCCGCTTTCCGGTGGCGGTCTGCCGGGCAAACTTGCCGACTGCAAGAGCCGTGATGCAGTGGAATGTGAGTTGTTCCTGGTCGAGGGTGATTCTGCAGGCGGTTCTGCAAAACAAGGACGTAACCCCAACTATCAGGCTATCCTTCCGTTGAGAGGTAAGATTCTCAATGTTGAGAAGGCACTCGAACACAAGGTGTTTGAAAGCGAGGAGATTGTCAATATGTTTAAGGCTCTCGGTGTCACTATCGGCACAGAAGAAGATTCAAAGGAGCCTAACATGACAAAACTCCGTTATCATAAAATCATCATCATGACCGATGCCGACGTCGACGGTGCTCACATCGCGACGTTGCTCATGACTTTCTTCTATCGCAAGATCCGTCCGATAATCGAGAACGGCTATCTCTATATCGCTACGCCGCCACTCTATAAGTGCTCTACAAAGGGTAAGAATAAGATTCAGGAGTATGCATGGGATGAGCAGCAGGTGCAGCGTTTTGTTGATACCAATTGCGACGGCAACCGCGACAAGATGGTGCTTCAGCGTTACAAAGGTCTTGGTGAGATGAATCCTGAGCAGCTTTGGGAGACTACCATGGACCCGGAGAACCGTATGCTTAAACAGGTGAACCTTATCAATGCTGCAGAGGCAGACCGCACATTCTCCATTCTCATGGGAGAGGAAGTGGGTCCGCGTAGAGAGTTCATAGAGGAACATGCCACATACGCCAACATTGACGCATAAGCTCATCGCAAAATAGATAAGTGATAAAAAATAGATATTCGGGTTTCAAGCCTGAATATCTATTTTTTTTGTTGTTTTGCTAAAGTTTTTTGTGATGTCGCTTGCGGAGTCTTTATTTTGGGAGGAGCAGGTATCCGATGGAAATTAAACACAGAGGCTGGGTCAACGGCTGTCCCACGGTAGCGTATCTCGAAATGAAGGTGCGGTCCGGTGGAGTTACCGGTGTTCCCTCCGAGTCCTACGGGTTGACCGGCAGCTATTGTTTCACCGGGAGCGGTCACGGGGGCTTGCAAATGTGCGTAGCGTGTCTCCATTCCATTATTGTGGACCATCACGACATAATGACCATATCCCCCCTTATCATAGCCTACACGAGCTACTACGCCAGGAAGTGCCGCCCTTACAGTGTCGCCAATACTTAGCGCAAGGTCAATCCCCTTATGAACGCGTCCGAACTTCTCACGGTAGCCGTAGGTTGACGTGATGCGTCCCGGCGACGGACGATAGAAATCACGTGGATCGTATGGGGGAAGCACGACATTGTTCGTGATATAGGAGAAATCCTCTGCATCATCCCAATTACCAGACTGGTAGAAATCATGCTGACTATATGCCTCGGTCATGAAATCAAGCACACGGGCGGAGGAGACCGGTTTCTTTTGTGGCTTTTTGCCTTGCGATATGATATTGTCAAGAATACTGTGTGTGTCTGCATCTGCCTCTGCCATATTTAGCGAGTCGTCAGATGTAGTGGTAAGTATTGAGATTATGTCAAGCAGATTTTCGTCAGGGATTGTGTCGGAAGAGGAGGATATGCCGCTTCTGTTTTCATGAGGACTGACAGATTGAGCAGAAGCCCCGGAAAAATCCGAGGCTTCCGCACATATCATCAAAATAATTAAAACGAGATTAGACCACGTTTTCATCATTCATTCTTATTTGTCACCGGAGTCTTTACCTCTGCGGCTTTCTTGTTCTTCTGTTCTTCAAGCATTGGCTTCAGGAAGAGAATCCAAGCCGCACAAGCCACGAAAGCAAGGAACGTGAAACCTACAAGAATAAGCAGTTTCTTCGGGCTTGCAGCCTTCACGGGCACAGTAGCCGGGGTGATGATTGCATACACCGGAGTGGTTTCCTGCACCTTTGCCTTTGCTTTCTGCACCTGCTGGGCAGTCTGGTTGTAAAGACTGAAAGCGAGAGATGTCTCATTCTGCAGACGGTCGCGAGTGATCTGTGCGCTCTGGAAAGCCAGACCGTGGTTGCGGTCAAGATATTCCGCGTATTTCTGCTGAGCCTTATAATATTCGACTTTCGCCTCTTCATTGAGGGTCTCGGCATATTCAAGATCCTTGCGTGACTTGTTTGTACGGTATTGAGTCACGTAGTCCTGTAGGCGGCTTACGACAGTATCGGCAAGCACCGCAGAGATCAGCGGGTCTTGCATGAGCACGCTGATGGTGACTACGTTTGTCTTTTGGTCAACAGTGGCGGTGACGCGCTTATTGAGAGCCTCCACCAACTCGTACTCCTGCTTTGTGAGCTGGAAATTGTCAAGCCCGTCTTTTCCCCCCTCTTCTTCATCGCTTGCCATAATTGCACCGAGCACTTTGAATGGGAAACCAAGGATCGCACTCCACCAGGGAGCCTTAGTCTCATCCTCCATGTATTGCTTAACAGTGAATTTACGACCATCCTCCTTCGTCTCGACTTCCACGTCGAAAAGGCTTGTGATGAAGGGAACAGAGCTGACTACATCAGGATACAGCTGCGGATATACTGCATCGGCACCTGCCTGAGCAGACCCGAGACCTGCCATTGAGGCAAGTGCTCCCAGCCCGCCGCTCGCAGCTTTGGGGTCGCTGATCTCCGGTGCAAGTTTTACGGTAGTGTCATACTCCTTCGGGATGCTGAACGCCACTATCAAACCGATGACCGCACCGCAGATACTCCATATTATGAGTTTCTTACGTTGCTCCCAAAGCTTGGTTGCGAGTTCAAGAAGATCAATCTCTTTCTCGTCGTTCGCGTTGTCTAATATATCTTTTTCTTCCTGCATGGTCAGACTATTTCTTGAATATGTTTGTGATTGTGGCCGCCATTGTCGCGACAGAACTGAAGCTTGTGGCAAGGGCCAGCACTTTCGTCCAGTCCGTGCCCATCTTTTCCGGTTTGGATGGAATGATAATCTGGCAACCGGGTTCTATAGGGGTATTCCGTTTAGCTTTCGCCACAGATCCATTCATGTAAACGATGAAGGCTTTACCCTTCTTGGCACGCTGACCGTAGCCACCTGCCTGATCAATATAATAGCTGAGCTTCTTGCCCGGGACGAACACTACAGTGTTGGGGAACATTACGTCGCCCGCAATCTTTACGGTGCTCTGCTGCTCGGGGATGAAAAGCACATCGCCGGGCTGTACGATCACGTCGTATGTGCTGCCGGGATAAGCAATGGCTTTCTCGAGATCGATACCTACGCTATATCTGTCAGAAACTTGAATCTTACTGAGAGAGATAGAGTCGCCATGACCATCCTGATTTGACATTGCGAGACGCAATGTCTCCTGACGCATCTTGTATTCCTCATCTGTCAGTTTTCGGGTGAGATATGCACCCTTTGTGTACGCGCCTTCAATAAGACCACCTGCACGACTGATAATGCTTGACAGACGCTCGTTGCGTTTCTCCAAAGCATAGTTGCCGGCAAACAATACCTCGCCGCCAATGTTTACCATCTCCTGCGGCACATATCCGGGACTTCTTCTGACGATCACCACGTCGTAGGGTTTCATGATGAAGTTCTGACCCTCACCCTGGGCAAGACCGCCGACAACGGAGATAGAGTAATTTTCCGAAAGTTGTTCGGTCGGAGTCGTTGATGACGGATTCACGATACGGCGGGAGATGTCGACACGTGCGGTAGATGCACCGTCAAGCAGACCGCCAGCCTGAAGGATAAGGTCTTCAAGGGTGGTGTTGTCGGCAAATGGATACGTGCCGGGACGAGCCACATGACCCTGAATCGATAGCTGACCTCTGTCTTGTATCTCCTTTATGCTGGAGATTACGAGAAGGTCATTCCTTTTGAGTTTCACATCGGGAGCTGTGCCGTTGAGGATAGCTTTTAGATCAAGCGACAATACCTCGAGCTGTAGTTCCGGACCTTCGCGATACAGAAGCACACGATCGGCATAAGCATCATCAGTAAGACCATCAGCTTTCTTGATCAACTGTCCTACAGTAGACAATTCCTTGTTGATGGCAAACATGCCGGGACGATATACAGCACCTTTCAGCTCTACCCTGTTGGCATATCTGTCGAGGATAGTGCCTACGGTAAGTATGTCGCCGTCTTTAAGACGATAGGATGCAAATTCTTCGCGGTCAATGTTGTATAGCTCATTCTCTGTGGCAGACTGGCGGGCAAGTCTCACCATGCCGGAATAAGCGTCGCCTGTGAAACCACCGGCATAGTCAATTACAGTCTGTATTGTCTCGCCCGGTTTAATCTCATAATACATCGGACGTTTCACGTTACCATCGATGTTGACGAGCTGTTCGTATGGGGGCACAATGATTACATCCCCTTCCTGAAGCCTGATATTTCCGGCAGTCTTGCCGTCGAAGAGATAGTCATAGATATCGACACCGGCTATCTTCTTGCCGTTGCGGAGCACCTGAATGTTACGCAACGAACCGATGCTGTTGATACCGCCTGCACGATATAGGGCGTGGAATACTGAAGAGAAAGGCGAAAGACGGAATGTACCGGGAGTCGCTACCTCACCCATTATGTCAACCTGTATGGTGCGTACTTGCCCGAGAGTGACTTGCACATCGGTCTCAGCATCAGTCACACCGGCATATTTCTTAGCAAAAATCCCCTTGACATGGCGGTTGGCATCAGCTATAGTCATGCCGTTGAGATATACAGGTCCGACCTGGCTTATCATTATGCTTCCTTCCGGAGAGATTGTCTGGCGCAGATGGTCTTCTGACGTTCCCCAGATGTCGATTATCACTTCATCACCGGGACCCAGACGATAGTTCTGCGGAGTGGCAAGATTATCGCTTGGCTCGAAGGTCAGGGCTCTTGAATTGAACACCTTATGACCGTAGATCTGGCGTGCGCTGACAATTCCGTCGCCGCCCTCATCTATTTCCCTGTCGATTTCATCCATTTTGCCGACAGTCTCGTCATTGCTGGAATCGTGTCTGCGCTCACGGTTCATGGAGCTTACACTTTGCGTGGTCACGGCAGTCTCGCTGCCTTGTTGTGCCTCGAATCTCGCCTTGATACGTTCGGCTTGTTCGGGGGTTACACCCTTGGCAAGAAGTTCTTTACCGATCTGTTGCTCTGTCTTTCCGGCAGCTGATTGCTGTTTGATGTAGGCAATGACCTGATCATCGGTCATTGCAAGGGCCGATAATGAGCAGAACATTAGAAGAGATAGTAATATACGCCTCATTTTCATGTGTGATAATGTTGTTTTCTAATATCTTGAAAATTTACATGATGCAATGCCGACTGTCGGGATAATGCAAACCGCGACTTGCCAGACATAAGATTCATGAGTTATGTGACAAAAGATTGTGCAAAGTTAGTAAAAAAAAGACTGATAGCCAAATGAAATCAGTTGGATGAAATGATAAAATATAATCAAATTGAGTAAATTTAACATGATTGGGTAAAATGAGAATATTAGATGGAGTCTTAGTCTTGTAAAGTCAGAGAATTTCATTAATTTTGTATTGGGGTCTGTCGGTGTGGTTGTCGTGTTGCGGCTGAATGGCTGCAATTTGCCGGCGATTCAGGCAGCTCTGAGGAAATGAGCCATTGTATGAATGGCAATATTACGTAATATTTGATTCATGAAAACGATATTTATAATAGTTTCAGGAATTGCGGATATACCTGACTTGGAGTTGGAAGGACGCACTCCGCTTATGCTTGCCGCCACTCCGTCGCTCGATGCCTTGGCAAAGTGCGGATGTTGCGGCAGTATCATGACATTGGCGGATGACGTACCGCTTACCAAGACGAATGCTATTCTCTCTCTTTTGGGTTTTGATTTCCGCAAGACCCCACCGAGTGGAGAAGAGTTGGATCATTTCGGTCGTTCAGAATCGGTCGGTGAGGCAGATAAGGGGATAGACTATTTTGTGATACCGAAGTTTTCGGGTCATGGTGTTGTGATTTCTGCACATCCGGCAATACGGGGTATCGGTAAGATGGCATTGCTGACGCCGCTCGATATGAGAACCTGTCATTTTGATGGAGATAACATGCTTCGGGGCATGGCGGATGCAGCCATAGAGGCTATTGAGGATCATGAGTTTGTATTGCTCCATGTGGAGTGTGCAGCCTCCATGTCGCGTAAAGGTGATCTCAAAGGTAAGATAAGGGCTATAGAGAATATAGATGCGGATGTGATAACCCCGATTGCAGATTATGTGTGGAACGCCAAGCTGCAGATGAATATGGTGGTTGTGCCGGAATGTGTCATGTCGTGGCGTAGCCGTGGTAATGAGAGGGGAGAAGTGCCTGCTGTTGTCTATTTCAACGATGATCCGCCCTATAACATGAGTACATTTGATGAGGAGTCTGTTGTTGACGGTCCGCTCAACACCCCGTTGCCCGGAGATCTCATACGTAAGTTGGTTACGTTTGAACCATATAGCGTAGAGGAGATGTAGAGACTGTAAGGATGCTGAATCAAGGACGGTTGCATATCTATGAAATAGAAAAAGGCTGACTCACGTCAGCCTGATTTCCTTCAATTAAAACAACAATAACAACTTTTTCAGAACGCTTATAGCAGTATATCTTGAGAACCCCGGAGGGTTCATTTTTTCATCTTGTGTCGGCTTTTCAGCCGTCTTACGATAATATAACACGGGCACCGAATAAATGGTTCGGTGCCCGTGAATTTTTTTATTAAGAATTTTAGGAGGCTCGGGATTCCTAAGATTTATACTCTCTGAATCAATGCATCATATCGTTGTAGATGTCAAGGGCGGCCTCAATCTCTTTCAGTTGGGGGATACAATCTATCGCCGGCACCCCGGGTTCAAGAAGTAGGGTAAAGTTGGGATGTCCGGAGGAGGCATTCTTCTTGTCATGCGCCATTAATCCGATTAAGAGCGGCACGTCATCACACTTGATTGCCACGCGAGGATATACCGGTTTGAGAATCTCGTTGGCATAGCGGTGCACCTCCATTGAGTCGAATCCTTTCAGCATGTGGCTGAGAATTAATTCTACAAGCATGCCGTGGGCTACCGCCTCACCATGAGCGAGGGGTGTATGGCGTTCTATAGCAAGGCTCTCGAACGCGTGTCCTGCTGTGTGACCGAAATTGAGAATCTTCCTTAGCCCTTTCTCCGTTGGATCCTGAGCCACTACATCCTCTTTGATCTCCACGCAGCGTTTCATAGCCTTTTCAAGTCGGTCGGTGTCGGCAATCACGCTCTCCACGTCAGACAGCTCTCGGTAGAGTGCGGCATCGGCTATGAGTCCAGTCTTTATCATCTCCGCATATCCGGAAATCAGTTCCTTACGGGATAATGTGGTGAGTGGCAACGCAGAGATAATTACGTCAGAGGGGATATGAAAAGCACCGATCTCATTTTTAAGACCATTGAAATTCATGCCTGTCTTTCCTCCGGTGGCTGCATCCACGGCACCCAATAGGGTTGTGGGCACGTTGATTACCCGTATGCCTCGTTTAAATGTGGCGGCAGCAAACCCACCTATGTCAGTGACCAATCCACCGCCGATATTTATGAGTGCGCTTTTTCTCGTTGCTCCTGTCTCTTCCAGCGCATTCCATATATTGATTACGGAATCCAGATTCTTATGATCCTCACCGGGAGTGAGAACCACCTTGTTGGCGCGGGCAAGCGATTTAGAATTGGAGAGCAGCGGGAATACCGCTTTCTCCACATTGCTGTCGGTGACTATTGTAAGGGTTGTTGCATCAAGAGAGTTGACCGCATTGTCGATAATATCGTTGAATTTATCCGGCAATACGCTTTCCAGCCAGTCGGCGAACTCATCCATGGAGCCGAAAATCATGTCGGCTCCCTCTTTCTCAAACTCCTCACGAGGAATCGGACCTGTGGTCACGGCAATAGTGAAGCATCCGGCGGCTTTTCCTGCACGCACTCCAAGCGGGGCATTCTCCACGACTATGGACTGCTTAGGCTCAACGCCGGCTTTCATAGCACCTTTCAGGTAAGGTTCCGGTTGCGGCTTGCCATGGGTGACGTCGTGTGCCGTTACGCGCAGATTTGCCGGGAATGCTCCGGGATAGTCTACGTTAAGGCTGTCAAGAAGGCTGGATTGACCGGATCCGGTGACAAGCACCCGTTTGATACCGGCTTTCATGAAGGCGCGGAGCATCCTGTCGGCACCCGGCATTGGCTTCTTCTGACCATACTGCACGAAAAGCTCCGACTTACGTGCATATAGGTCTTTTTTCTCTTTCTCCGTGGCATCACGTTGAAGCTCACGGTTGAATATGAGATTTATTGTGGCGGCACCGGTCATCCCCTCATAAAGAAAAAACTCATCGGGGGATGTGGAGATGCCCTGTTCCTCCATCATTGAGTGCCAAGCCCGGGCATGGAAGGGCATTGAATCGTAAAGCACGCCGTCCATATCGATTAGTGCGGCGCATATTTCCTTCGGGAAATTATTATCCATGATTAATGTTTTAGCTATTTAACGTTAAAAACATAGTCATGATTGTTTTTAGCATCATATTTGGCGGCATTTTCTATAAAAAGCAGCCATCCTTGGCGCAATTGTCGCATAATGTTGACATCGGCGGAGTCTTCGATATGAGAGGCGATCTCACGTTCGCGACCATCCTTTATCCCTTTCCCTCCGAAACGTATCTCCGGATGATGGAAATTGCCTACAAGATTGACTCCGAATGGGAACATGAAGGGCAGATGCATCATCCCGACGTGGTAATATATCTCTCCCTGAAGATTGTTGACGCCTCCTGCCATTACTTCGTATGGTCCGCAGTGTATGCTGAACGGATCCACTTGCAGTAGATTGTCGTGGAATGAGGCATGGGCTGTGAAATCATCCACTTTTACAGGTCCTTTACCGTTGCGCATGAAGAGACGTATTATTTTGTTGTCGGTGGTATATTCAAGGCTGTCGCATGTCAGGCTCGCATCACCACTGAGAGAGGGTGTGTTGAGAAACATAGAAGGGAACATTTTGAAGTCGCCCTCCACATTTACCGAGATTATCCCCGACAGATTGGCAAGAGCCGGAGATGATTCCGGCAGGGTTGGGAATGTCGTGAAGAACCTGTCAAGATCAAAATTATCCACGTCTGCCATTAGATGCATGAATATGTTGCCGAGATCCTCGGTGGAATAAGTCCAGTCAATGTCGGCATTGCAGAAGTCAGACCCTATCCGAAGCTTCCCGATCCTCGCGATTCCGTTGTGGGTCGTTATCTCGGTTGATAACGGGCTGAATGTCCATTCTTTATACTCCGCTTTGTCGGATTTGAGATTAGCTTTGGCTATAATATTCCGTGGGATGACTACGCATAGGGAGTCTGTTGCCGTATAGGGACCGGGTGCTGGTACGGAATAGTCTGCCTGTCTGCCTGTCATTGCACTGACGCCTGCATAATACGTACCCGACAGTTGGTTTATGTCGATGTTCGAGAAGTCGGCATCAAGATCCACGTATAGGGGTGCAGGTATGGAAGATGTGAGGAAGCCCCGCAGATTGGAGATCCTGGCAGCGAGGTCGGCAGATGTCGAGCGGGATTCCACATGCAGACTCCTTATGTCGAGGGTATCAAGATTGGAGCATAGCGATAGTCCGGAAAATCTGTTCTCGGCAGGATATCCCTTTGAGAGCAGTGTGCCGGAAGAGATCTTCACATCGGTGGTCATGTCAAGCATGGTCAGGAGAGATTGCACAGTAGATGGCAATGATGCCACCAGATAGAGAGGGGTGTGATGCACTTTCTCGGCAATCAATGAATCGTTTGCCGATGATGGTGCAGTATTCAGATAAGAGGCTGGAGACCATGGGGAATGGCGTAATATTCCGCTGATATTCATCGTTATATCGTCAGCCGATATGCTTACGGTGGGGGTGGAGGATTTTACGCTTCCTGCCTTAATGGCTACTTTAGTGGCAGACGAGGGAGTGCCGTTCAGTATTCGTGCGGAATATGATGCCTTTATGCTTGCAGCCGAGAGAAGGAGGGATGAAGAGTCGTTGAGATCTTTTATCGCTGTATTACGGGATTTTGCATACAGATTGATTCTGCCGTTGGATAAGGAATCTTTCGACAGAGAGGGTAGATGTGCGTCTATTTGGAGGGATGTGCCGGATAGGTTGCCTGCGATCTTGCCGGCATTGTCGGCTATATTTAGAGCTGGAGAGGTTAGACGGGCGTTGACATCAAGATTTTCCACTTTTCCCGTTGCAATATCCGTCACTCGGCATGATACGTCGGTGTTGCCCGACAAGACACCGGCAATGGTAAGAGGAGAGGAGGGGATGAATCTTCTGATGATATGTCCGAGGTCAGCATCCCCCTTGATATTCGCGTTTATGAGAGGACTGCCGGATAATATCTCCGAAGCCTCTCCGGAGATTGCAAGATCGGATTTCCCTGCCTTTAGGGAGCATTCCCTTATCTCTAAGGAATTTGCATATCTGTTGTGGGGATCAATATCAGCGAATGCGTTCAGATTGAAATCCGATAGGTCAGGCACGCCCTTCTCAATCGCAGATAACGACAGGTCAGCATCTTTCACTTCAGCGAGTATTGTGAAAGCCGGCATAAGGTTGACCATCGTCCACTCGCCAAGAGTCCCACTTCTGTCAAGGTTCTGCATCTTGTCAAGATTCGCGAGAGAATATGGTTCGGTAAGATTTATCTCCAAATTAACCGGAAGTTTACCGGATATTTTGCTCAACTGAAGAGGTAGCATGGTTGCGAAATTTTTAGCGGCTTCTATCATGTTGCTTGAAATGATATTCATGGTGAATGAAGAGATTTCGCTCTCCTTCATCTCCATATTAGTCACGGTGCGTATACCATCAGAATAAATATTCATATTGGAAAGCTGTAGCCGTGCCGGATTTGATTTCATGACCACGCCTCCGTTAATATTGATGGGTAGACTGCTGATAATATTCTTGTCTCCGACAGATGCGTCAGCAACCGAATTGAGCATCACCTCATAGAATCCGGGATTTAACTTACGGGAAATCTGCATACCGTTTATTGCTACACGAGCATTGGTTTTTTCTGCGATATTGGTATATGATATGTAGAGCGGTTCCGTTATACGTATTGAATCAATCTCCAGGTTAGGAATCTCCTTGATTTTAAGACTATGGGGCAATATATTATAGTTGTTCACCACATTGTCGTATGCAACCATATTCAGAGATGGATTACCTACTTCCGCGACCCTTATTGCAACATCCCCTTTGAGAGCCTTCATTATATTAAGCTCTACGAGCATATTGCCGGTGGATAGCAGTCGGTCGGCATCTTTAGGTAAAGAGTGGCGTTGTTCAGGCGAAAGCGTGTCAAGCGACTTCGACACTACAGTCAGGGAATCTGCTGTCACTTTCAGCATCGGGAACGTGGAGAATAGTGTGTAGTCCATATTCTCAAACTCCACCTTAGCATTCAGATACTTGCTTGCCTCGCGGTTCACCAGAGAGGTGATGCGTGGAGAGGTGAAATATAATATGAGTCCGCCAATTGCAATCAGTATTACCGATATTAATGCGGCAAAAGATATGCCCACTATCCTCAGGGTTTTCCTGACGTGATGGCTTTTAATGGTATCAGGGTGCGTGGAATGTTCTGTCATAATGATTTAAGTTTTGTGGTTATAACAATTGAGACCTACTTCGGGTTTTCTGTATAGCCTCACAACGGAAGTTGCAGGGAATATCATGGATTTTATCTAAATTTGCAGAAAAAATTAGAGTATGGGAAAAAATAGAGAGATTCCCGCTATCGCGAAAGAACTTGCGGGAAATGAAAAGGTAAGGATTCTGTTCGTTTGTCTTGGAAATATATGCCGGTCTCCGGCAGCGGAAGGGGTGATGCGTTCGCTCGTGGAGGAGAGAGGTCAGGCAGATCGGTTTGAGATTGATTCCGCGGGTCTATATGGCGGACATGCCGGAGAATTGCCCGACCGCCGTATGCGTATCCATGCCTTTCAGCGAGGCTATAATCTCACTCATCACAGTCGTCCGGTACGTTCCTCCGACTATGACGATTTCGATCTTATAGTGGCTATGGATCATAGTAATTATGACCGTCTTCGCGGATTTGCACCTACGTTGGAAGATGAGCGTAAAGTGGTGAGGATGATTGACTTTGTTAGGGGTTTCCCACAATGTGACTGTGTGCCGGATCCTTACTACGAAGGTGCGGAGGGTTTTGAACTCGTCCTTGACCTGCTGGAGGATGGTTGCCACAATATGCTTGACGTGCTGACCCTCTGATAGCCGAGTGAAATGAATAAAAAGCAAATACGAATGTAACTTTTTTTCATTTTCATTGTCATAATTATATTGGTCACTGGCAATAAGCATTTGCAGACCGGATAATCGTGAACTAAGAATCACTAAATACGGAAAAATAATGAAGGTTATGAAAAAAATATTGATGAGTCTGTTCCTTATGGCGGGAATGTCGTTTGGAATCATGGCAGCTGAGACAGCTGCCTTCCCTGGAGGGAAAGATGCGCTTGATAAATTTATCGCCAAGACAATGGTTTATCCGGAGTCTTCCAAGTCAATGGGCGTTGAAGGTGTTGTCAATGTTCAGTTCACGGTTAATCCTGACGGGACACTTTCCGATATAAAGATAGTGCGTATGGTTGATCCAGATCTAGAGAAGGAGGCTATCCGTATAGTGAAGAAGATGCCGGCATGGCAGCCGGCGGAGAAGGATGGGACAGCCGTAGCGTCAACCGCCAAGGTTGCCATCCCCTTCGTGCTGGAGTGAGCGGCTCCGATCCCTATAAGGGGAGGTAAAATGTGTCCTCTTCAGTTTAGTGCTCGAGCCCACGAGCGAGGGGTGCCGCCAATCTCCTGAAATGGGAGCCAAAAAAACTTTTAAAAATAACCTGCAATAGAGGATTCTATATTTTATGAAATCCTCTATTGCAGGTTATTTTATCAACTTTAATAAGTGTATATTATTCCAATCCCGTTTGTTGAGGTTGTTATTTTTTCTCTTCCGGAGGAGTTACGGTGGCTTTTATTGTCAGTATCACTACGTCGGAGGGCTGTAGACCCATCTGTGCTGCGCGTGGACCGAAGATTGACATTGCGGAAGTGGCGAATTTACCGGTCTCTCCGCTCTTCATTGTCTTCAGGGCAGTGTTGATTGGCTCAGGCAGGCTACGTGACCCGATCTTCAGCTTTGAAGGGAGGGGTGCGTTAATCGCCTTCCCTTCGATATTCTCTACGTTGATGGATGCGTCTACATTGTCGCCATCCTTTATCTGTTCGCCTTCAGTCGGAGTGATGACACCTCCATAGAGATTGTCGGCAATCTTCTTCATTTTCAGAGTCTCGGATGCTTTCAACAGATTTTCGTTGGCAGCCTTTATATCGCGTTCCTCCTTCTGTGCGTTAAATTCGCTCATTATCCGGTAGAACTCACGCTGCATATCGGAAGAATTGATGATAGAGTCGTTTGACAATGCTTCAGATAGGGCCTTTACAAAAACCTTCTTGTTGAGTTCCACACCGTAATCCTTCTTAAACTGCTGGAAAGTCATAGCCATCTGCATACCGAGATTAAGACCACGGTTGTAGGCATCATTATCCTCCTTTGCGGCGTTAAGTCCGGTCTGCACACCCATTATATATGCTTTCTTTGCCTCATCGGAGGCGAGAGTGGTGTCACGTTGTGCGTCGCGGTCATATTGTGCCCCATTCATCTGAGCGAAATAATACAACATTGAGTCTGCTTTTTCAGCATTTGAATGATCTGTTGCTACAGATTGACCGTCGTTGGTCTGGCATGCAGCGAAGAGCAATCCGCAAGCAGCTATTGCGAGAAAAGACTTTATTTTCATTGTATTCGGGTAATTAAATGTTTAAATATTCGGATTGCCGGCTTCCGATAAGGAATCAGTTGCCACAATGGAATCTGTTTCCACCGGTTCGTTGATCACGACCTCCACCGTATCTTCGGAGGGAGTCATGTCGGTTGCTCTGCGTCCTTTGCAAGCCGAGAGGGAAAGCAGCAAAACCGCGACTGCCATCAATGCTACGGCGATGCGCGGTTTTGCAGAATAATAAGAGGATATATTCATCAATTTACGCTTATAAGCTGTACTTCAAAAATAAGGTCGGAGTTCGGTGGAATTGCACCGGGTGCACCCTGCTCTCCGTATGCGAGCTTAGAGGGGATATAGAACACCGTTGTTCCGCCTTCTTTCATGAGCTGCAGACCTTCAGTCCAACCCGGGATGACACGGTTGAGGGGGAAAGTTGCAGGCTCGCCACGGCTTACAGAGCTGTCGAATACGGTGCCGTCGGTGAGTTTACCGGTGTAGTGCACGGTCACAGCGTCAGTTGCGGCAGGTTTTTTGCCATTACCCTCCTTTACGACAGCATATTTCAGACCAGTCTCAGTGACCATATATGTAGAGTCGGAAGGTGTTGAAGCGAGTTTGGAAGCGTCGTTGAAGAAAGCTGCGTTATATTTCGCAGTATCAGTGGTGGCGGTAGCCTCCTCTACGGTGCTGACCATCTCTTCGATAGCCTGCAGGGAGTCATTCTGTTTTGTCTTGTTGCCGTTGCAAGAGGAAAGCGCGCCGGTGGCGATGATGGCGGCAGCCGCCACTACGATAGATATCTTTTTCATTTGATAAGTTGATGATTATTTTTTTACTACCTTGATAAGTTCCACATCGAAGATAAGAGTGGAGTGGGGCGGTATTGCGTTGGGCACACCTTGCGGACCGTAAGCGAGGTCAGAGGGGATGAAGAATGTGTATTTTGCGCCCTCTTTCATGAGCTGCACACCCTCGGTCCAACCGGGGATCACGCGGTTGAGGGGGAATGTGGCGGGTTCACCGCGGCTTACAGAGCTGTCGAATACGGTGCCGTCAAGAAGTTTGCCTGTGTAGTGCACTGTCACTTCGTCAGAAGCTGTAGGCTGTGCGCCGGTGCCCTCTTTCTCCACGATATACTGAAGACCGGATGCTGTCTCCTGCACTTTCTCATTCTTGCGGTTCTCCTCAAGGAATTTCTGACCCACAGCCTTGATTTCAGCAGCTTTCTTTTCAGTGAGTTCCTGAAGATATTCTTGAATCAGTTTGTTTGCTTCTTCGGGTGAGAGCTTAGACTCCTTGCCGTCAAAGGCTGCGTGTACAGCCTCATCGAAATCTGCAAACTCAATATTTTCAACTCCCATACCGCGGAGCTGCTGACCGAGGGCCATGCCCCAGGCATAACTTAATTTATCCATTGTCTTTATACGTTTAATGCCTTCCCTCATGATTGAAGGAAAGGCTGATTTTACAGTCTGAATTTCGGGTAGGAGCATGCTCCTATCAAATATAACGTCTGAGAAGGGAAATTGTTATAAAATAGCGACACAGTCCACACCTGACGGCATGAACTGTGTCGGAATTATAGGTCACGCTCTCGTTACGCGTGATCCGTTGCGGATTGGTTTCTTCAGATTGATTTCTTGCCCCAATAGGTGGTGCCTTTTATTCCGGCGAATACTATTGTAGCCCTTCGGTCTGCATTCTCCCAGTCGCACTCACGCTTCAGGTAAAGCTCCGTTTCGCCTACGGTCAGGATGCCGTTTGTGGCATCGAAATTCCAGTCGGCACCATCCCAGCTACCGCCGGATACTTTATGGTCGGCGGTAAGGGTCATATTTGCCGACTCTTTCATGACGGCGTAGGCATAGCTGAGGTCTATCAGTTCCCAGTTGCCGATCAGTTCCTCCTCGGCAATCGCGAGCTGCGGCACATTGCCGTAGCGTTCGGGCATCACGAGAGGCCATCCCTCCTTTGTCCAGACGATTGAACGGACGTGACCCATCATGAGAGCGTTGCTGAACTCGTTGCCGTTGTAGTTGGCGGGGAAACGTGCCTGAGATGCATAGAACCAGTTGCCTTCTCCGTCGTTAAACACGGTGCAGTGTGAGAATCCCACCCATCCGGGGGAATTATTGAAGCGGTAGGGATGAGTGACGATAGGATATGCGTCGCCACCTACTTCGGTTATGTTGGTGCCATTCATGTCGAGATACGGACCATCAATGTTGCGGGAGCGTGCCACACGTGTGTTGTAGGGTACGTCAAGACCGTCGTATGCGAGGAAGAGATAGTAGTAGCCGTCGCGGTAGATTACCTCCGGACCCTCGGAAGCCTGCCAGCGGTTCCCCATCTGACGGGTTGCAATCAGCTTGCCATAGTTGGCGATCTCGGCATCCGTGCCCCAGCAGTTGCCGAGCTCGGCAGCCACCTTACCCGTGGCGGGGTCGAGTTTCACAGCGGCAATACCACAGTTCCATGATCCATATATCATCCAATGCTCACCACTTTCAGTGATAATAACGGAGGGGTCGATTGCATTAAACTTATAGTAGCAGTTAGCCCAGTCGGTGGGGGAGACATGGAAATCAAGACCCTTGTCGGAAGAGTTGGTGATAACGTAGCCCTTGTCTTCCCATCCGTCGTTGTTAGCGGGATTGGTATTCTCCATCATTCCGATGAAGGCACGTTCACCCCAAGAGTTGTCGCCGTCAATAAGACCGGGCACGACAATGGAATAGTACATGCGGTAGAGATCATCCTTCACTTTCACCACAGATGGAGCCCAATATCCGAATGTGTTCACGTCGGGGTTGGCGGTGGGAAGCCCCATCCCTTCGCGAATCTCATTTAGCTTAGGCACCACCCATTCCGGGAGAGCCGGCATTGTGCCGCCGAGATATTCCCAGTTGATGAGGTCTTTCGAGCGACGACCGTGGAAGTGACCACCCTCGACATGAGCGTTGCCGTATGATGCGTCAGTCTGATACATGTAGAAATATCCATCATTAGCCATCATTACGGAAGGGTCGTGCACGTTGGCGAGGTTCCATTGGTCGCGGCTACTCCATCCGGATAGCTCCACGTAGTAGTCGGGATATTTTGGTCCGCGATAGTTTGCGAGCTGTTCTTCAAGAGTGCCCTCTCCGGTGGTGAATACGAAGTCTTGCGAATATATCACGTTCCCCTTGTATTCATTCATGAAAGCACGCACGTGGTAGTCAGTGCCGGGGGCAAGGTCGGTGATGGTCACCTTGATGGTGTCGCCGCTTACTGTGCCCTCATATACACTGCCGTAAATTGTGGGATTCGGAGTTTCCGATATCACATAGCCGGCTTTCGTATAGCGGCTGTCGCTCTTCTGATGGAAAAGAGCGGCAAATGAGGCGTAGGTGCCGCCTGATTCCAGAGTGGTCGGCATCTCAATCACTATCCCCTCACCCTCCGGATAGGAGATGGTGTCGTCATCGCTGCAGGCCCCTGTGAAGAGGAGACCTGCCGCGAAAGCGAAATATACGTATTTTGTCAGTTTCATTGTGAACTTATATTTTAGATTTGAGAAAGAGAATAGTAATTCCTCATTACATCTCCCAACCCGGAGTCTGCGGCAATTTTGCTTTCAGTGTCTCGCTGTGAGGGATAGGGATATAGTAGTTTTTCGGGCTGTTGAACACTCTGACGGGATACGTGTCGGCGGGACCGTAGGTGAACACATTGGCAGCCTCCGGATTCACGGTCACACCATAGAGGTTGTAGACCTGCTTATAATAAGGCTCGTTCTTCTCGGAAGCCTGAGTCTTACCCTCGAAGAGTTTCCAGCGACGTTCGTCGAAGAAACGGTGGTCTTCAAAGCAAAGTTCGATGCGGCGTTCGTTGCGGATACGCTCGCGGAGAGTAGCCTGATCCATACCGGAATAAGCGGGCATCCCTACGCGGGAACGCAACTCATTGATGTATTTGTAAGCCTCAGAAATGTTTCCAGCCTCATTGAAAGCCTCTGCTGCATTGAGAAGCATTTCACCATAGCGGAAGATCGGGCAGGCGTGGCGGGAGTTTGTCGGGCTGCTCCAAGAGATGTTGTTGACAAATTTCTTGGTGTAGTATCCGGTCATAGTTCCTCCGTGCAGAGCCTGATAGTCTATGCCTGTGCCGAAAGTCACGTCAATCATACGCTCCTCATTAGTGTATGCATCGCCCCAGATACTTCCGTGGTGGAAGATGGTCTGTTCAAGACGCGGGTCGCGGTTGGCATACGGGTTCTGCGGGTCGTATGTGGGGTCTTTGTCGATTGGAAGACCGTTGATGGTCTCGTAGGAATCAACGAGGTTCTGGGTCGGGTTGGTACGGGCGTATGAACTTGCATTACCCTGGAATCCCACAGGCGCGAGACATTCCTCGATCACACGAGTGGTCCATACGGAACGGCTGAGGATATACTCGTTGTTGAGCACCGGATTATCCACGAAGCACTGATAATAGTTCTCGTTGGGATCATCATCCGGAGTGCGGTAAAGACGATAGGGATTGCTCTGCTGGCTGTTCTTGGTGAAGAAATCCTGACAAGCCTTTGCAGCCTCAGCCCACCATTCCGTGTTGTTGTTGGGATTGTGGAGCGGAGAAGCGCGATACAAGAGGGCACGCGCTTTGAGAGCATAGGCGGCAGCACCGTTGATGCGTCCCCAGTTCTCCTCCTCGTTGCTATAGCGGAAGGGGAGATTGTCCTTATACTTGTCACACTCGTCAGCCACCCATTTCAGCACGTCGGCACATGGGGTGCGTCCGGGGATTGTGGATGCCGGATCGAGGATGATGGGGGTGCCGTTCTCATCATCGCCGACGATAGGCACATCACCAAACCATTGTGCCAAGTCGAAGTGGAGGATAGCGCGGAGCACCTGAGCCTCAGCCACCCAACGGTCATAGAGGCGGTTGTCGTCGCCCGGTTTCTCGCTGTTGCCTATCACGGAAGGCTTTGCATTCAGAATGAACTGGTTGCAGCCTCGTATGCCGGGATAGTCGCGTTTCCAGTAATAAGTGGAGTAGAAGTGGTTGTTGGCAGTGAATCCATCGTTGACAACAGAGTGGTAGTAATGACCGCTCCAATAAGATATGGAGTTGTCGGTCATGTTGTCGCGTGAGCCGTTCTGAAGGTCGCCCGAGTTGTAGGGGGCGAAAGCGTCAGGGAGGTAATCATAAAGGCGGGCGAGGAAGCCACGTGTCATGTCATAGTCGTTGAAGACATTCGTGGCCTGCTGCGTGAGGTCGACTTCCTTGTCGAGATAATCGCTGCAGGAGGCTGCCCCCAAAGAGAGGGCTGCCACTGCGGCTATTGATAATATTTTGTGTTTCATTTTATGCAAATTGATAGATTAGAAGGTTACGTTGACACCGAAGTTGAAGATACGGGTCTTAGGATACCACCAGCAGTAAGACATAGGCTTCTCGGGGTCCATTCCTTTGGGGAGGTGGCTCCAGTTGAAGAGGTTGTAACCGCTGAAGTAGAAACGGCATTTGCTCATGTGGATTTTCGAGATAAGTTTCTCTGGAAGGGAGTAACCGATTTCGATGTTGCGGAGGCTGAGATAGTCGCCGTTCATGATCCAGATGTCGTTCTGATATGTGCGTGTGTCGCGGTTTGAGTCGATGTTGTTGAACCCACCGTAGACGGGACGCGGATATTTCGCATTGATGTTGCGGGGATCAGTCGGGTCGTCAGTGTAGTAACCCCAAGCGTTGACCACCTCGTGTGTGCCCATGTTTGACCAGCCGGAGAAGGATGCCGCCGGAGATACGAATACCGAGCGGTTGAGGTAAGCAGTCAGCACGGCACGGACGTCAAAACCGGCATATCCTACGTTGACAGCGACAGAGGGTGTGAGTTCCGGCATGATAGTGTAGCCGATGGGAGCCATGTCGCGTTCGTCGATCATACGGTCGCCGTTGAGGTCCTTGAAGACTGCGGTGCCGAGTGGCTGGTTGCCTGCCGATGCGGAGTTGTAGGGATATTTGTGGGGGTTGGCGATTGCATCAGCCTGGCTGGTGGCGATCAGATCGGGATCTGATGCCCACTGCACGAACTGATACTGGTTCCAACCGCCGACAGTGCCGTTGAACGCACCCTCGTATAGCTGCTGTACTGAAGTCTGCTCGAAAATCGGGCGTCCGGTCTTACGCTGCCATTCCACGAGTGGTTCGGTCTCGTCCATCTCGGTGATCTTGTTGCGGTTCCAGGAGAGCTGACCCTCGATTGAATAGTTGACGCGTCCGATTCTGTTGGCATGACCGATCACGAGCTCAAGACCCTTGCTCTCAACCTTGCCGTAGGAGTCTTTCGCGTAGGTTATACCGATGATGTCGGGGATTGTGGATCTCTCGACGAGGATATTGCTACGCCATTCCTTGAAGATATCAAACGAACCGTAGAGTCTTCTGTGCCAGAAATCCCAGTCAAGACCGATGTTGACCATCTTTGAGATCTCCCATTTGCTATTGGGGTTTCCTGCGATGCTCTCTATGATACCCGGCACCCATGTTGCGTTATGACCGAAGCCGTAACCGTTGTTGGATGCAAAGATCGACTGATAGGGATAGCGTCCTGCGCCTGTATCGCTCATACCAGCCTTACCGTAGGATGCACGGAGTTTGAGAAGATCGATGTTGGGATTTCTCAGGAAGCTCTCCTGCGATGCCACCCATCCGAGAGAAGCACCCCAGAATGTGCCCCATCTGTCATCCGGAGCGAAGTTGTCGTTACCCATGCGTGAGATATTACCCGACACGATATAACGGTTGTCGAATACGTAGGTTGCCTGTCCGTTCCAAGAGAGGAAACGGTCGGAAGAATACTGAGAGTTGTCGGTGTTTGCCTCTCTCACATTCAGACGCTGCTGATACGTGCGGATGAAGGCGTTAGCATCGATATGATGCTTGCCGAAGTCGCGGTTGTACTTGAAACCAAACCGGAAATTGAGTGTCCATGAGTTGGCACGCTCGTTGGCAGTCGGGTTGGTAAGCTCTGAATATGTGGTGGTCTGAGTCAGGGTGAAATCTTCCGGCTTGGTCACGTCCATATTCATGTAGTCATACGAATATGTGTTGATTGAGTTGTACTGCGACGACTGGAACACGTCGAAGGCATCGAAGCTGACAACGAGGTTAGCCTCCAGACCCTTTGTGATTGGGTCGAGCAGACCGGTCACTTCAGCTGTAGAGTAGAGGTTGCGTCGGCGGTTCTTCTCCTGACCTGCGGAACCGAGCAGACGGGCAGGGTTCTGTGCGGTGGTTGAGGAGTAGATATGACCGTCGGGAGTGTAGACAGGCTCCATCGGGTTAGCCTCCACAGCACCGAATGTGGTGAGGTTGAACACGCCTGTGGTCGGCTGGTTGATGTTGTCGATACGTCCACCGAGATCGAGACCTACACGGAGGTATTTGTTGACATTGATGTCGAGGTTCGAGCGTAGATTCCAGCGGTTGAGCACGTGCTGCATGGTGTAGCGGTCCATCATGTTAGTCCAGTCGCTGTTCCACATACCCTCCTGACGGAGATAGGAGAACGACACGTAGTAGCGTGCGCGGTTGTTGCCACCTGAGATCTGAAGGTTGGTCTTCAATACTGGTGCCGTCTCACGATAGAGCTGGTCAAACCAGTTGGTGTTGAAGTAGCGGTACCTATCCATCCCTTCGAGAGTCTCGCCGTTGCATACGCGACGATATTTCTCAATTACGTCTGCCGAATACATCGGTTCCTGACCGGAGAGATAACGCACCTGATTGCGGGTGAGAGCCATGTTGTAGGAATCCTGCGACTCCATCTTGTTGGAGAGGGTCTGGAAACCTACCTCCTGAGTGAAGTCGATGCGTGTCTTTCCCGACTCACCACGTTTTGTGGTGACGAGAATCACACCGTTTGCACCACGCATACCATAGAGGGCAGTGGCAGCGGCATCCTTCAGCACGGTTATTGTCTCGATCGGGAATGCGTCGAGGAATGAGAGGTCGCGCTCCACGTTGTCGACAATCACGAGCGGATTACGGGCAGATGTGTTCATTGTACGGATACCGCGCACATACATCTGGGTCTCAGTCCAACCCGGTTCAGACGACCATTCGTAGGTTGAAACGCCCGGAAGAACCGAGTTGAATGCGTTCTGAAGCACGGTCACGGGGTAACGCTGCAGCTCCTCGCCTGTCACGACTGAACGGGAGTCAGTGAGGAATTTCTTCTTCTGCTCGTTGAACGCCACGGGAGCTTCATGGGAGTAGGGGTCGGAATCAGGCTGGAGCACAATTGTGATCGGTGAGCTGAAATCCTCCACCGGCATTACACTTGCCAGGTATCCCACGCATTTCGCATTTACTTCATCATCGTAGTTGGCGTCTTTGATTGAAAATTCGCCATTCTCGTCGGTGAAGACAATCTTGCTCTGTTCGGCGAGATTCACTACCGCGCCGGGGATGGGGTTCCCTTCCGGGTCAACCACCTTGCCTTTAAGGGTATTGCCGGTCACGGCAGCCAAGGCTGTCATTCCGCTGCCAGCGATGAAGGCGGAAGCCAGCACGAGCTTACCCTTGTTTGACATATATTCTATGATGTTATTCATTTCGTTCGAATTTTTCAGAATTTGAAGAAGTTAAGGTTCACCATCCCGGATTGTTCTCGAGTCCGGTTTTCCATACCTCGGTTTCGGGGATAGGATAGAGATACATCTTGGCGTCAAACACACGCTGTTGAGCCACCTTTCGGCTTACCGAGCCATCCATAGCCACGTTGATACCGTAGATAGGACGGGCAAGAGCCTCTACAGCCACGTTCCAGCGGCGCACGTCCCAAGAGCGGTGCTCCTCGAAAGCGAATTCCACGGTGCGCTCCTTATGGATGAAGTTGCGCATTGCATCTTTGCTTGCGAGATCGGCACGGTCTTTCACAGAGCCGGCTATTCCGGCGCGGGTACGCACGCGGTCAAGCATGTCGTAAACCTCCTGACAGGGACCGTTCAGCTCATTCATCGCCTCAGCATAGTTCATGAGAATCTCGGCATAGCGGATGATGGTCCAGGGACGGAGAGCGGAGCCGCCGTGGTTGCTTGAGAGGATTGTGGCGGGGATATACTTGCGCATATAATATCCGGTCGGGGTGGCGTTAGCATTACCTGTCGGGTTGTCAGCCATTCCGGGGCGCACATCGATTGTGCTGTTTTCGCGCATGGTTCCCCAGGGTGTGCCCTGATAGAGAATTGTGGCGGCGAGACGCGGGTCGCGGTTGCTCCACATATCGGCGTCGTTATATCCGCTTGCCGCATTTATGGTGGGGCAGGCTGCGCCGTTGCCATAGACGGGTGCACCGGTCGCGTCATATTGAGCGAAGGGGGAGCTTCCGTCTGCCATGTCATACATGTCGACAAGGTTCTGAGAGGGGCAGTTGCCACCGCGACCACCTTCACCTACAGGGGTGTCGGCTGCGATATTTCCCCAGCCGATTGCCGGATCATTGCGGAAGAGGATAGTCTCGTTGTTTGAGCCGGAATAGGTTGAGTATAGCACGGCGTTGCCGTAGTTGTCGGATGCAGAGATATTCTCCTGAGCGAAGAGACCGAACATGCTGCCGTAGTCATCCATGAAGCTCTTTGCTGCATCGGCAGCATCCTGCCATGTGATTCCGCTCTCTGCTGCATAGCGGGGTGATGCCATGTAGAGCTTGATGCGGGCGGCGAGGGCACGTGCAGCAGGCTGGGAGAGGCGTCCGGCACGCTGGGTGGTCCATGCATTATCCTTGTCGAGAAGATCAGCCTCACACTCGGCGAGTTCCTTAAGGATGAAGTCTACCACATATTCCTTTGTGGTCGGGCGTTTCGTGTAGGGAGTGATCATATCCTGATCAGGAGATAGCACGGTAGTGATGATAGGCAGCGGACCGTAGCGCAGGAACATCTCCCAATAGAAGAATGCCCTGAAGAAACGGGCTTCGGCAGTGAAATTCTTCACGTATCCGGCATGCACCTCATCGGAGTTCTTGGGGTTCTTCGGCACCTCGTTGATGTGAGCGAGCACCCAGTTAGCTTTTCTTATGCCACGGTAGCGTGATTCCCATGTGTCGATCAGTTCGGCATAACCGCCTCCGCCGTAGTAGTTGCCGATATTGAACGTTGTGCGAGTCCCGGCAGTTGCGTAAGAAGTCTGAGCGAGATCGGTGGCGGCATCAAGCCAAGAGTCGTTGACTCTCAGTGCGCCGTGGCGGAGGAAGTTGTAGGTGTCGTAGTGGAACTCCTCAAATAGGTTCCAGTCGGCGAGCACCTTCTCTTCGGTCAGTTCGTTGGATGGCTGCTTGTCGAGGAAGTCGCTGCACGAAGAGAGAGTCGCACTGCAACCTGCTAAAAGAGCCACCGCTATATATTTTAATGTCTTTTTCATTGATTCAGAGTTGGGTTAGAATTGGATATTGACACCGAAGTTCACGGTCTTGCAGATGGGATAACGGTTAGAACCGTTGCTCTCCGGGTCGGTCAGACCATCGAGGTGATCCCATGTCACGAGGTTGTTGGCGTTGACGAAGAAACGGCACTGGCTCATATAGACATGTTTGATCCATTTCTCCGGGAGTGAGTATGAAAGCTCGATATTCTTCAGACGCAGGAACGAGCCGTTCTTAAGGAAGAAGGAGTTCTGACGCTGGTTGTGGTCGCCGTAGCTGTCATAATGGAGGAGAGGATACTTTGCGTTGGCGAGGTTCTCAGCCTCAGAGCGTGCGGGATTCCAGCGGTCGAGATGATGCTCCTTTACCTTACCGCCTGCCACGAAGGCATACATTGACTCTGCATCATAGTAGCGGCTCACGTGGTCAACACCTTGGAACATTATGCTGAAACCGATACCTTTCCATTCAGCACCCAATGTGAGGGCGTAAGTGTTTTCCGGTATGTCGGAATAGCCGATGAAAGTCTCGTCGCGATCGTCGATGAAACCGTCGCCGTTCATGTCGCGGTATTTGAGGTCGCCCACTTTCACTGTGCCGAAAGTTGAGGTCGGGAGTTTACCTCCGTCGATGTCAGCCTGAGTCACAAACCCGTCGGCAACGAGACCGAAGTATTGGTTGATGACATGACCCTCACGCTTTCGGTAGTCAGTCTTGTTGGCAGGCTCATCCATCTCCGTAATCTTATTCTTGGCATGAGAGTAGGTTCCGCTGATGTTGTATTTGAAATCCGGACCGATCTTGTTGCTGTAGTGAAGCTCGATTTCGAAACCTTTGTTGGTTGTCTTGCCGAGGTTTCCTGCTGCGGATGTCACACCGAACCATAGCGGACGGGTGAGATATTCGGTGAGGATGTCGTTACGTTTCTCCCAGAAGAAATCGATGTTTCCGGAGAGAGAGCTGTTGAGGAATCCGAACTCAAGACCCACATTGTATTTGTGGGCACGTTCCCATGTCACTCCGTAGTTGGGATACTGTTGCTCGTAGATACCGGTTATACCGGTGTTGCCGAAGTAGTAGTCATTGCCGATCTGCGACCATTTCTGCTCGTAGAGGAATCGCTGACGCACTCCGTTCACCTGATATACGTCGTTACCTACCTGACCGTAGCTTGCACGGAGCTTAAGGTTGCTTAGCCAGTCGGCAGTGCTTTCCATGAATTTCTCCTGCGTAATACGCCAGCCTGCTGAGAATGAGGGGAAGAAGCCGAAACGTTTTTGCTTTGCGAAGTTCTCCGAACCGTTGTATCCGGCGTTGAACTCGAAGAGATAGCGTCCGTCATAAGCGTAAGTCACACGACCTACGACACCCTGATAGCGGCGGGCAAGATCGCTGTTGTAGCGGTAGTCGTTCTGCATGTATAGAGCCATTGCAGTCACCTCGTGGAGGTCGTTGAAGGTGCGGTTGTAGTTCACCTGTGCCTCCATGTAGAGTTTGTAGATGCTGTTGCTTGAGCGTGAGTTGCTGAGCTGCGTGTCGGTATTGAAGCGGTTATACGCCTCAATCTTATCGTAGTTCTCACGGTCGTTGAGCTCGTAGGTTGCGAAGTTCTTCGAGTATGTGGTGCGATGGTAGCTCTCGTAGTCGAAACTCATCATTGCGCGGGCGGAGAGACCCGGAGTGAGCCAGTCCATCTTGTAGTCGGCGATGAAGTTTGTCTCGTTGACGGTGTTGACAGCCTTGTAGTAGCCGCCCTCGGCGAGTGTGGCGTAGACGTTGCTCTGATACTGGGAGCTGCCGCCGTAGAGAGTCTTCATCTCGTCGCCGTTCTGCACCTGATATGCTATCGGGAATAGCCAGCCTGGAGTGTGGTTGAGCTGATAGAAGACGTTGCTGAAGTTGTCTCTCTCGTCGGAGTTGGGACCGCGACGCTCCTCGAAGCGTGTGCCGAAGTTGACGGAGAGCTGGAGGTCTTTTGTCAGGAAGAAGTCGGCGTTCGCACGGAAACCATAACGCTTGTAGTTGAGCGATGATGAGTTGCCGTAGGGGTCGTTTGAGAGGTTCTTGAAGAGAGATTCCTGGTCATAGTATTCAAGAGAAGCATAGTAGCGCATTCTCTTTGTGCCGCCGCGCACGCTTGCGTTGTAACGCTGCGAGGGTGCTGATGAACGGAGAATCTCGTCATACCAGTCTACATTAGGGTAGAGTAGTGCATCTACGCCGCTGAGCTGACCGTTGACAGATTTCTGATACATGTCGAGGTCGGAAGCGGAGAACTGGGAGGGGAGACCATCGTTGGCAAGAGCCTCCTCAAGAAGAGATACAGATTCGTAGGAGTTGAGGTATGTGTCTTTTCTTGTCGGGGTCTGGAACTGCCAGGAGGCGGTCAGGTTGACGATAGGTTTCTGCTCCTTACCACGTTTTGTGGTGATGAGCATGACGCCGTTTGCACCACGCACACCATATACGGCAGTTGCGGATGCGTCTTTCAATACAGAGATAGTCTCGATGTCGTCGGGAGCGATCTGCGAGAAGCTACGCTCGATACCGTCGACGAGGATAAGCGGCTGGGCATCGCCTGCGAATGTGGCACGACCACGGATGTAGATTGAGGCGTCGTCTGCACCCGGAGCACCGGAGGTCTGCGACGTGATCACGCCCGGAATCTTACCGGTGATAGCCTGTGAGAGGTTGGCGGAGGGAGTCTCGAGGAGGTCGCCGGAGTTCACCTGTGAGATGGCACCCACAACGGATTCCTTCTTCTGCTGACCGTAGCCTACAACGACTACCTCATTAAGAAGCGAGGATTCCTCCTGAAGAGTGACGTTCACTTCCTTCAGACCTTTTATGGGCACTTCCTGAGTGGCATAGCCCACGTATGAGATCACCAGCACAGCTTTCTTGGCATCATTCACATTGAGCTGGAAGAAGCCGTCAATATCAGTGGCGGTGCCGTTGGTGGTTCCTTTCTCTATTACTGTTGCGCCTATCAGCGGTTCTCCGGAGGCGTCAATGACGGTGCCCTTCACAATGTCGGCGGCTGCTGGGAAGACTGCCATAGCCAACATGAGAACCGGGAGGAGGAGGCGGAGCGAGATGCTCCGCCGTCCTTCGGCTTTAAAGTGTTGATTGTTCATTATGATGTCTTGTTAGATTTTAAAGTTAACGATTATTGAGCGTTAGCCCAAGGATAGTAGCCCACTTTTGAAAACTCCAGCCAAGCCAGTTCGCAAGTGAAGAACAGACCGATAGGAGATGTGAGTTCTTTGGCTGAGAATTTGTAGTCAGGCATCTGGCGCCCGTCGGCAGTGGTCTGGCGGCAGAGCATGTCAAGCTTACCATTGTTATAGTTGAAAAGAATTTTGACTTTTGCGTCCTTCATATCAGCCACGTAGTTGTCCCAGTCGAAAGTCTGCTCCATCGTGGTGTTTCCACCATCGAAGCTTGCACCCCATCCGAAGGCGTCGGAACGGAGCACAAAGTTTTCGGCATATCCGTCTTCACCAACCCAAGGACCATTAGAGCAGACAAGCAGCCAGTTGTTCCAGTTGCCACCATTTCCGAGAGTGTGATTCACAAATTCCACACCCCAGTTCTTGAAGTTACCTTCGAACTTATTGTTGGGAGAATGGGCAGACCACCAAGGCGTAGAGCAGTCAGTAAGACCTGTCACCATTTCGCCCGGTTTGTAGGTCTTGCCTACGAATACAGTCTCCGGATTGATGAGGAGGTGAGAGCCTTCGCAGGTGAGGAATGTGCCAAGCACGTCGCTCTCCACGCCCTCTACCTTTATTGAGTAGTTGCGCTGTACGCCCGATTCAGCTGTCACTAATGCTGTGACATTTACATCCGTACCGACACGTGTGATGTCAAGCGATACGAACGCACCATCCATTTCCGACATGAACGTGCCCCAGTCGAAGTCGTGCTTGATGTTCTCGCCGTTATAGTTGTTGCCCCATCCGAAGGCATCGGCACGCAAGTATAGGTATTCTGCATATCCGTCTCCGCCTCGTTCAGCACCTGTAGTGAGCACAAGAGCCCAGTTACACCAGTTGTCGGTCTTTCCGGTGTTGTAATTGTAGAAGTCGTAATGGATTGTGCCGTCTCCGGTAAGGTTCACATAGTCGGACCATGTGCTCCAGAACCCTGTTGAGTTGTCTTCTGCACCGAGGAGCACCCATGTGCTGAGATCCGGACCCTCGTCACCACCACCGTTGTTGACGTTGGGACGAGCTGTCTCTTTTGCGGTCACTATATTGCGATACACCTTCAGATCATCAATAAGCCAGCGTGAGGAATTGTCGGCACCTCCGACACTCATTGTCGGGACATTGTTGACAAACTTGACAATCTTGGAGCAATCGAAGTTATCAACAATCTTGCTGACCTTACGGTCGCCGTCTACATACCATTCATAGCCGTCGTTGCTTATCACGACAGCCACGTAGTGCCATTCGCCGGGCTTCAGATATCCGGTGGTGATTTGTGACGGATCATTCTCTATCCATTCGCCATCGGCAGCCTCATAGACGAAGCCTCCGTTTGCATTAAGAGAGAAAGAGCCGTTGCCGGTCTCGTTCTCAAATCGGAGAAGAGATCCGTCAAGATTCTGGGGCATGGCTATTTCGTTGCCCTCTTCATCGGCTTCCGTCACGATGGGCTGCATCATCCAGAACGTGAAAGATGCCCCCTTCTGCAAGGTCACTTTTGCAAGAGGATTGGAAATAGTCATGAATCCATTGTTCAGTTCGAGCACATTGCCTTTGAACTCATCCTCCACAATCGTCGGAGGAAGAGTCCCCGGTGTGTTGGTGAAAAGTTTGAAAGCCGAAAGGCCTTCCGCACCTTCGACAGGTTCAAAATCAAAAGACGCAACGTTCTCCAATGTCGGCACCACTTGGTTGCCGGCAGGGGGGTCTTGTTTACCCCAGTCGTCGCATGAAGTTGCTGCGACAAGCAGAACAGCAAGGGTTGCCGTTGGCATCCATTTTTCTGTCTTCATGATGATATTAGGTTGTTATAATAGGTTAATTATTTCTCTGTTTGAATAGGTTTTGTATACTTTCGGGTAGATTCCCGGCATTATCGGTCGCAAAATTAGGACTTTTCGCGTGCGTATTAGGTGGACAATCTGACAAAGGTGGTGGATAATCCGATTCATATACAATTTTTATGTTTTTAGATGTTTCTTTTATTGTTGTCTTTCAGTCATAATGAGGGTTGGATGGACTCATTTGTCATTCTCTCTCAACAGGGTGCTTGGATTGACCCCGAATTGCTTCGTGAAGCATCGTGTGAAGTATTTGGAGTCGTTAAATCCTACCTGGAATGCTATCTCCGAGACGTTCATGTTGCGGGTGACGCGGTTCTGGAGAATGAGTTCGTGGGCAAGTTTCAGACGGTATGTGCGGATCAGCTGGTTCGCACTCTGTCCCATCAGGCTCTGTAGTTTCTTGTTGAGAAGGCTACGGCTGACGCCCAGGGCTTCGGCAAATTCGCCTACGTCGTAATAGGAGTTGGAGTAGTTGTTTCTCAATACCTCCATCACTTTGTCGACGAATTTCTTATCACGGCTCTCCTCGTTTATCTCAAGATGCTCCACCTCCATGTCTGACATGAAGCGACGTTGGTAACGTTGCTTGTTGGCAAGTATATTGCTTATTCGAGCGAGGAGCATATCCTCATCGAAGGGTTTCAGTATGTAGTCGTCCACGCCCCGTCGGTAGCCCTCCATGCGTGATTCCTGTGAGGTCTTTGCGGTCAGCATGACAAACGGGATATGGGAGATTGCGAAATTCTCCTTCACCTTAGATGCAAGCTCCAGACCATCCATCCCCGGCATCATGAGATCGCTGATGATGAAATCCACGTCTTTAGTGAGAAGCAGATGCAGGGCCTCCTCCCCATCGGCAGCCTCCTCCACAAGATAATGGTCAGACAGCACCGAGCGCATGAATGCGCGCATGTCGTCGTTATCCTCTACGACAAGCACTGTCTTCTGGCGACCGTCGGAGGTATCTCCTGCAAATTCCGCGCTGTCATTGTTCAAGG
This sequence comes from Muribaculaceae bacterium Isolate-037 (Harlan), assembly GCA_003762615.1. Classification (GTDB taxonomy): domain Bacteria; phylum Bacteroidota; class Bacteroidia; order Bacteroidales; family Muribaculaceae; genus Lepagella; species Lepagella muris. The sequence continues at coordinate 14,104 of RIAZ01000033.1, read as the reverse complement.
CGATGGCAGATGTGGACACCGCAGACTCTACCTCGGCATTGTCTATGGGTATAAGCACGCGGAAGGAGCATCCGTCGCCGTGATTATTGCGTGCCGTGATTGTGCCTCCGTAAAGTTCCACAAGCCGACGGCAGAGATATAGACCTATGCCGCTGTCGGATGCGCCTATGAGCGGATATTTTATCTGGCTGCTCCCCTGGTAGAAATGGTCAAACACCTTGCTGATGTCTTCCTCCTTTATGCCGCATCCGTTGTCGCTGACGCAGAGGTAGAACATATCCTTCCCTCCGCTGCATTGCTGACTACGGAATGTGGAGATGTAGATTCTTACGCAACCGTTGTCGGGGGTAAACTTTATGGCATTGCCAAGAAGATTGGTGACCACCTTCCGCATGGCGTCCTCATTGAAGTCAAAGATAGGGTGGGGAAGATGATAGATGGTCTTCATCTGTATACCTCTCTCTTCGGCATACGCCTCGAATGGTTTGATGATGTCTTCCATCAGTTCGCGGATATTGCCACGCTTCGTGACAGCTTCCATTTTCCCGGATTCAATCTTCCGGAAATCCATCAGCTGGTTGATGAGCGACAGAAGGTAGCGTGAGTTCTTCTCCACGAAATTCAATTGCTCAATCACTTTCGGGTTTGTGCTCAGCTTCAAAGCCCTCTCTATCGGTCCGATTATAAGGGTGATAGGGGTGCGGAACTCATGTGTTATGTTGGTGAAGAAGGATATCCTGTCGGCGGTCAGCTTCTGCACTTTCCCTGCCATTTCTGCCAGCTGGGTCTTCTGCTTCACTATCTGCTCGTTGCGCAAGATAAGCTCCCTGTTCTGTGTGGCAAGCTCCATTGCATGAGTCTCGATGAGGGATTTCTGTTCGCTTATCTCCTTCACACCTTCGTTGACGGCGGTTTTCAGTTGGTTGCGTTGGCGGGTCAGGTCGCTCACCCTCCAGCGGTATATTGCCCACACGCATCCGGCGATCGCCACCGACACAAGGAGCAGGAACCACCATCTCCGGTAGAAATTCGGCGTCACGCATATATCAAAGCGGGATACCGGTACGCTCTCTATCGATTGCCCATCGCTCACGTACTTCACCTCCAGGGAGTATTCTCCGGGCGCAAGGTTCATGTAGGTCACGCTGTGACGTCCGGGATGAAGGGTATTCCAATCATTATCATACCCTTTCATACGGTAATAATATCTTCCGTTCTTTCCTCCGGCATAATCGAATGCGGAAAATCCTATCTCAAACGAGCGGTCGTTCTCGGAAAGCTCCATTGCATCAGTATACCCATGCAGACGGTGATTGTCAACAGTGAAGAAGGTGAATCTCACCGGGAAGATCTTGCTTATTTTTGATAGCGACAGACCCTTTACTGCCACCAGCCCGTCAACGCTGCCAAAGAGAATGTCACCGTTGGCAAGACGTCGGTAGGCGTTCCAGTAGAATTGCTCGGTGTCGAGACCATTGTTGATCCCGAAGTTAATGAAGTGGTTTTCCGGTGTCATGCATGATAGCCCGTGATACGTGGCAATCCAGAGATTACCTTGCTTATCGTCGGCGAGTCCATGCACCACATCGTTGGGCAAACCGTCGGTTGTATTGTAGTTGATGAATTTATCCTCCCCGTTATGGCTCTCATACCGATAGATTCCATTGCCGTTGGTGCCTACCCAGATGTTGCCGTCCTCAGTAAGGGTGATGCAATTCACTTTCTCCTTGATATTGGATTCCGGATTATCAAACTTATATTGGAAGTGCTTGTAGCTGAAACTTCCTTTGCCGCATCCTTCTTTTAGATTCACTATCAGCAATCCTTCGAGACTTCCCATAAGCAGGCGCCCGTCGGGAGCTATAGCTACGGCGACGCTTCCCGGCATTTTATCGGCATCCTTGAACGGCACTTTCAGGCTTTCATCCTCCGGATTGTAGATGAAGATGCCGGAGTTCGCACCAATCCAGATGAGATTGTTATATGGGTCGTAGGCGATTGCACCTATGTGGTCAAGATGTCTGCCGTCAGGTCCGGTGTTAATGATTCTCAGTACTTTTGACGGATTGCTTCTGTCGAACATACAGAGACCACCGCCCCACGTGCCTACCCAGAGATGTCCGGCACGGTCAGACGTGATTGTGCTGACGGTGTTGTGTGGCAATCCCGCGTTTGCAGTGGTGAAATGGGAGAATCCCTCCGTGTAGTCGCCTGATGCACGGTTAAGTCCGCCCTCCACTGTGCCTATCCATATAATGCCACTCTCATCCTCGTATATCGCATTCACAGGATTGGGAGAGATCGACTTGGCATCGGAGGTGGAGTGGCGGAATGTCTTAGAGATAAGGCGTCGTGGAGATAACAGATTTATGCCGCACCCCTCAGTGCCTACCCAGAGATTGTCTCCCTCCGTGAGCAGGCAGTTGATGAAATTGTTGTTGAGTCCGGAGCCTTCGTTATTCAGTCCGGTCCCACCGGTCAACTCGGATGCCTTGACCTTAATGAATCCATCTTCAGCAGGATTGTAGATGTTGAGCCCGTTTAGAGAGCCGGCGACGAGATCTCCGGAGGAGGTCACAGCCAGGGCAGTGATAAAACTTCGCGACAACGAGCAGTTGCCGTCGGTTAGCTCATTGTAGACGCGCACCTTCCCCGTAGAGTGGTCATAACGGTAGAGCCCGGAGTCGGTGGCGATCCAGATGTAGTTGCCTGTTTTTTCGAAATCAGAGATATAGGATGATGAGGGGAATTTCAGGTCCTTTGATGTGTTGCGGCGTGAGATCTTCCCGTTCTCTAATGAGAGATGGCAGACTTCACCCCCGATTGCTGTCCATACTCCGTCGCCGGTGCCGGATAGCGGTTTCAAGGCTCCGGTAGTTATTATAGAGGTGGAGAGATGCGGAATGGATTGCATATCCTTTATGTTGCCGTTGTCGTCAAAGATGATACATACGATCATCTTCTCATTCCTTATCCAGACGTTGCCTGCATGGTCGGCTGCCACATATCCGGATGGCAGAGATGCTATCTTACCGTATTCGGCATTATCTGATGCCATGTCGATTACGCTCATCTGCTTGAGGTCAATGACGTCGATGCCGCCGTCGCTTGCCACCCACAGACGTCCGAACCGGTCTTCCGCCACTTTCCTTACAAACGTGCTTTTGATACGGCGTTCCGGTGAGTTGGGGGTGAAGTTGACAAACTCATAGCCGTCATAGCGTGCCAGAGAGGCGGAGGTGGCGATCCATACGTAGCCTTCTGAATCCAGGAACAGGTCGTCGACGAGATTATGCGACAGACCGGAATTCATGGATATGAAACTGACCGAATGATTCTCGGCAAATGCGGAATCAGCTCCCTGTGATTCTACGGGGAGTATTGCCGCCAAAGCAGCCAATGCCACTAACGTGATTGGGAGATTCATCCTTCCGAATCTCATTTTGATTAGGCTTTTCAGTTTCATTCTGTTGATAGAAGGTTAGTCTTTCTTGACTTGTTTAGTCTTTCAGGTTATTTAAAAGGTTGAACGCTCTTTCTGTCCGGATAGTCATCTTCCGGTTGGTTGTGCAAATTTATAACATATTTGCAGTCTTTACAAGAGCTGAATTTTTATTTGTGCAAATTTATGACATTTATCGGATTATTAACATAATAGATGTCTCTTGAATTGATTTTTTCACCATTTATATCCAAAAATCCACCTTCTGCCGTCATTTCCGTTCCCCGCTTTCCGATTACCCCTTTTAGCGCGAAATTTACACCTTCCCTTCCGGTAATCTATCTAATTTTGCAGCAGGAGAACTTTCTCCATATTTCATTATCAACCAAAACATTCATAATAAATAAAACCGAATAAAAATCATGAAACTCTTCCCTACATTATGTATGGCGATGCTGTTCTCGCTCCCGGCTCTTTCCGAGACATTTACACCGAAGCATGTGCCAAATCCTTGGAATGACGACTATTCCGCTATATCCGGCATGGAGAATTGGAAATCATGGGGCACATATAACGTGCACGACCCCTCATGCCGCAAGATAGGGGATTATTACTACATGTATTCCACCGATGCCATATTCCGCGAAGACCGTAAGGCGGCTGAGGCGCATGGCGTGCCTCTCGGTTTCATACAGATGCGCCGTTCGCGCGATCTTGTCAACTGGGAGTTTATCGGCTGGGTGTTTCCGGAGATACCGGCAGACGCTGTCAGCTGGGTGAAGGAGAAATCAGGCGGTCATGGTGCAACCAACGTGTGGGCTCCTTATATAGTGGATTGCGGCGACGGAAATTTCCGTCTCTATTATTGCGTGTCGGCATTTGGTAGGAATACGTCATACATAGGCGTGGCGGAGGCTAAATCTCCTGCCGGACCATGGAAGCAGAAGGGGGCTGTGGTGAAGACGGAAACCTCTTCCGCGATGAATGCCATCGATCCCTCGGTGGTAACTGATGAGTCGGGTCGCCAATGGATGCACTATGGATCGTATTTCGGCGGACTCTATTGTGTGGAACTTGATCCGGCTACCGGACTTGCTCGCACTCCCGGCGACCAGGGGCATCTCGTGGCACGTCGCGCCAACTGGCGTAAGGATAATCTTGAGGCTCCCGAGATTGTACGCCATGAATCAAACGGTAAATACTATCTCTTCCAGAGCTATGAACCGTTGATGACCACTTACAATGTGCGCGTGGCGCGTGCTGACAGGGCTGAGGGACCATTTATTGATTTCCATGGTAAGGAGGTGAGCGACACCACCAATAATTTCCCGATACTTACCGCACCCTATAGCTTTGAGGGGCATCCCGGATGGCTCGGCACTGCCCATTGCGGAGTGTTTGATGATGGCGCCGGCAGATATTTCATGGCACATCAGGGGCGTTATGCGAAGGATTCAGGTATGATGGTGCTTCATCTTCGCCGTCTGTATATGACTCCCCAGGGTTGGCCTGTAGTGTCGCCCGAAAGATATGCCGGAGTGACGGAACGTGATTTCTCTGCCGCCGATCTCTGCGGAGAATGGGAGATGTTGCGCGTCATGGAGCCGCGCGTGGAGCGTAACCTTGAAGCCGGACAGATTCTATGGGGTGAAGGCGACCTCCGCGAAGGGGAGGGTAATCATTCCGTGATACTGCCGTTGAAATCCGGAGCCGATGATTGGAAGTTTGATGAGAAAAGTCAGACGCTCTCGCTCGTGGTGAATGGCGAGAGGATAACGGATCTTGTGATTCATGCCGGTCATGACTGGGAGCGTGAGACCGATACCATCCTATTCACCGGACTCGATTCCAACGGTCGTTCCGTCTGGGGTAAACGTGTCAAATAATCAAAATTCTCTGAGTATTCAGAGTTCTCTGAGTAGTCAGAGTCCTCTGAAATTTAATCTTCCCACAATAGCTGCTAACAAGTTATTGTGGGAAGATTGCTTATATTGTGCCAACTGAAATGCTTTGCAAGCGATGAGGCGGTTATGGGAGTGTATTCCGGTATGAGACCACCTAATGCAGCCAATCTGCCGATGATCTCCTCCGGAGAATAGACAGCACGAAGCTGATCCATGCTCAGCGAGGAATCACGTTTCGACAGCCTTCTACCCTCCGCATTACATAGCAGTGGCACGTGTGCGAATCGTGGAGGTTCCTTCCCCAACAGTTCATAGAGATATATCTGTTGCGCCGACGACAGCAGCAAGTCGCTTCCGCGTACCACCTCTGTCACCCCCATCATGGCATCATCCACCACTACTGCCAACTGATAAGCCCATGCCCCGTCGGCACGCCGCAGAACGAAATCACCACAGTGGCTCGCAAGGTTCACGCTCTGCTCCCCATATACGACGTCGGTGAAACATATATCCCGCTCAGGCACGTAAAGACGAGTGGCACGTGCTGTCTTACTGCCATCCGGAGGCATTACTCCACCTAACGATTCCGGACGGCACCGCCCGGAATACACCACACGTCCGTCGCTCTCATGGGGAGCCTGCGTAGCCATGATGTCGGCACGTGTGCAGTAGCAGGGGTAGGTGAGTCCTGTCGATTCCAGCCGCCGCAAGACCTCCTCATATATATCCCCGCGCAAACTCTGGCAATACGGACCATGATCGCCCACCGAATCGACACCACCCTCGTCCCATTCCAGTCCGAGCCATGCGAGGTCATCTTCTATTTGACGGGCATACTCCATACGCGAACGCTGCGGGTCGAGATCCTCGACCCGCAGTATCCATTTCCCACCCTGACTCCTGACCGACAGCCAGGAGACAAGGGCTGCAAAAATATTGCCGAGATGCATCCGTCCGGTTGGCGACGGTGCGAAACGGCCTGTCATCGTAGAGCCTCCACCTCCTCCGTGGTGAGCGGTATCTTCTTGCCGAGACGACGAGCACCGGTCTCCGTGATGAGGTAATCCTCCTCATTGCGCAAGCCTGTGAAGTCTTTCCATTTCTCCACCTCGTCATAGTTGATGAAATCCTCAAACTTATGCTGACCGCGCCAGAGATCGATAAGTTCCGGTATGAAATAGATGCCCGGTTCGATGGTGTGGACGAATCCCGGTTCAAGCGGACGAGCCAGACGCAGCGACTTGCGGCCGAATTGAGTGCTCTTCGGCTGACCGTCGTAGCCTACCCATACTTCACCGAGGTTCTCCATATCGTGAACGTCAAGACCCATCATGTGTCCGAGTCCGCAGGGGTAGAACATGGCGTGTGCACCAGCCTCCACAGCCTCTGCGGGATCTCCCTTCATTATACCGAGTCCCTTCAGACCTTCGCATACCACGCGGCACGACAATTCGTAGACATCCTTGAACGGCACGCCCGGTTTCAATGCATCGACAGCGGCAAGATGCGATGCCACCTGAATATCATATATGGATTTCTGACGCGTTGTGAAAGTCTTGTCAACGCAGATAGTTGACGACATATCGCCAGCATAACCCATCTCAGTCTCAGCACCGGCATCCACGAGCAGCATCTGACCCGGTTTCGCCACATTGCCGTGGTAATGATTGTGGAGAGTCTGACCGTTGACAGTGGCGATAGTTGGGAACGACAGACGCATTCCGGCAGCCTGTGCAACCTCCTCAATAGCTGCGCTCACCTCACACTCCCTCATGCCGGGACGAAGCATCTTGATAGCAGTGATATGCATGTCGGCAGTCACGTCGCACGCACGTTCTATCTCTGCAATCTCCTCCTCGCTCTTATGATTACGCTGGTCAACCACCGCACGTATCATCGGGATTGAGGGCTGTTCCGCACCCGGAAGCAATCCGAGAAGATGCAGCAGCTGCACGTTATGTTCCGGACGATAGGGGGGCAGATAATGTATCCTCTGGTCGAGAATCTTCGCACCGCGCAGATACTTGGCAAGGTCGGCGGCAGGACGAGTGTCGGAGATACCCACCATCGAAGCCTTCTCATGAAGGGTAGGCTGGGTGCCCATCCACACGATATCGTCGATAGTCAGCTCATCACCGAAAATAATCTCACGGTCATTATCGATATCAATGACAGCATTCAGACCGGCATACGGCAGACCGAAATAATAAAGAAACGTAGAATCCTGACGGAAGTCGTAAGTATTATCGGCATAATTCACGCCACACTCATTATTACCAAGAAAAAGAAGCAGACCGCTACCCAATCTCTTCTTGAGAGCCTCGCGACGCTTCACATAAGTATCTTTCGGAAACATAACAAAATGTTTTAAGGTTAGATTGTTTCCGCAAAAATACACAAAAAAAACGACAGCACCAACAACTAAGACCACTAAGACCGCTAAGACAGCTTGGACCACTAAGACAGCATGGACCACTAAGACCACTAAGACCGCTTGGACTACTAAGACCACTAAGATGTCCAAGTAGTCCAAGAAGTCCTATTAGTCCAAAAAATCCAAGAAGTCTAATTAGTCCCAGCAGTCTAAGTAGTCTTCCTATTATTATAATCAGTCTGATTGCTGCGATACTCCCGTCTTGCCCTACTCATCTCCTCCCGGATACCCCCATCCTGCAAAAACTGCAACTTCTGTTTCTCAATAAGTTTATACAGCAATCTGTCGCAAGCATGAATCATCGTCACAACCACATTAGCAAACGTCTCACTATTCCACGCCTGAGCCTTATCAATGTAATACTCAGTCGGATTATCCTGACGAATCACACTCCTCGTCTGTTCCAGAGGCGGATCACCAATTTTCCATTTCCTCTGTCCCCTCGTCATTAGAAAATCCTCATAGTCAAGAAGAAGCTCCTGAAGACTCGCCTTTGCCACATTCGTCAACTTAATTTCAGTCTCCTTAGAAGTAGTACTTGCAGCACTACCCTCGGCAATATTCTGTTTACAACTCCTCGCAGCCTGAACCATCTGATCAATAGTGCGGTCACCCTTCTTTAAAAACTTATGAGCAAACAAATACGTCAGATTATAAATATTATCCGACAACTTATAAGCAATCAGATTACGGAACCCACCTTTCTGTGGCAAAAAATCAGCATTCATCAGGTAAAGATATTAGGGTAAGTAATCGTAAAAAAATAAGTTGTGAAAGTTTGGCGCATATTTCCGAGGGATTTCGGAGTAAGGAAGATGGAGCATAGCGGGCTATGCGACTGATTCCGCGCTCCGAAAGCACCGGAAAGATGCTGCCACAAGAGAAATTTACATTTATAACTTTAACAAGTTATTTTTTGAAGATTACTAAATACATTAGAGTAAAATCAAAAAAGCTGATACAATAACCCCAGCCACAACAAAAGTATAAAAAAAGATAATCCCCCACAAGCAACCAAAAGAAAATCAGCAAAAAAAATCCAAAAAATCACCAAAAAATCCCTAATCTCCATCAAATTCCCCCAAAATTACCTTCAAATCCCGAAAGACAAAGAATCCAATCAGCCAAAAAAAAAGTCCAAGAAAGTCCAAAGAAGCAGCCGAAAAGAAGTCCAAAGAAAAAAGAAGTCCAAGAAAAAAAGAAGTCCAATAAGTCCCATTAGTCCAAAAAGTCTAATTAGTCCAAGCTGTCCCAGAAGTCCCATTAGTCCAAAAAGTCTAATTAGTCCAAGCTGTTCCAGAAGTCCCATTAGTCCAAAAAGTCTAATTAGTCCAAGTTGTCCAAGCAAGTCCCATTAGTCCAAAAAGTCCAAGTGGTCCAAGCTGTCCAAGCAAGTCCCATTAGTCCAAAAAGTCTAATTAGTCCAAGCTGTCCAAGCAAGTCCCATTAGTCCCAAAAGTCCAAGTGGTCCAAGTAGTCCAAGTAGTCCAAGCAAGTCTAATCAGTCCAATCAAAAAAAATTGTTTAGCAAACATCCATATCTCTTATGAAGAGATACTTAATTCGATGCAAAGTTATAAAATTTTGCTCAAATTCCCAATTATAGCTTCCTAATTTTTGTAAAAATAGGCTTTTATATCGCTCATTAAAGGCTTTTTTAATATGATTGTTTAGCAAATCAAGATTTTGACTACTTTTAAAATCATGATTTACAATTCTTTGGAGGCTGTGCGTATCTCTTCATAAGAGATGCATACCCTCCCGCCCTGGAGTGCCTATCAATATGAATAGGATCTTACAAATACTTCAAAAACTTGCCTTTCGTTTCTTTAAATTACTGAAAACGAGAGAAGAAAGAATATGTCCGGCAAATTATGCCGTTTCTATTCGTCTGTTTTGAATAGTATTGATTCACTGCTACTTAGATGACATCGTTTCTCCAATTTGTCGAAAATAAGAAAACGGTCAGTCCCGACGATAGGGTAGTTAGAAGCGCAGTGACCTCCTTCCGGGAATCATTCCCGTCAAAAGATTGCGACGACATCACCGTCCCGGCTCTCCAAAACTGGATAGCCCACATGATGATAGCCGGACTTAAACCCGCAAGCCGACGGAAATACCTCAGTATCCTCCGCGCACTCTACAAAGAATGGAAAGATGATACCGAATCAGCTGCCATCTTTGATGAGGTCAAGGAATTGGCGGCACAAGACATAGAGGAGGGCGTAGACCGGGCAAATGCCAACTGCGACATGATCCGCCGGCTGCTCAACATTACCCCCACATCCTCTGACTACGAAATCATCACCATCTTCCTCTACCTCCTCTTCGACCCCGGCATCGGATTGCCCGAATTGATACGTCTGAAATTCGGTGATGACACCCCCGCAATCCTCCAGCTTGACGAGATAATCGACAGCATGAGAGCCTCGAAGCGGAAAAGATACGTATTCGGACTCGAACAGGGTAAGAAACGCGAAGGAAGAATCATTGGCGACCTGCTTCATCAGATGTATGGCACAATATCGGCATACGGTCTTGAACTTGGTCAGGAGATCTCACGCGACACAATCACATCCATCTGGATAGCAGCCGCATTCCGCATCGGAATACAGCCCGAAGAGATACGTGCGATAGTCAGAAGTATCCCAAAAGAATACTCATTCCTCCAATATATCCTCCCTGCCGAGTTGGAGACTGCCGACCGGTTACGCCTGATGCAGAAAGTGGCAGACTCCATCCACGATGCAGCCTCCCGCTGGTTCGTCATGAAGATGCGACCCGGCAACACCCCCGACGATATAAAGACGGCAATAAGCGAGACCGACGGAAAGATGCTCTACGATATGACATTCTACTATCCCACCCAACAACTCGTCATAGCCGACAAGAAAGGTAAGCGGAAAAAGATAGAGAAACCATACCTCCCCTCCATACTCTTCTTCAAGATGCGTAAGGACAAGGTTGCGCCACTCTTCCGCAACATCGGAGAACTCGCATGGTGCTACCGTTGGAGCAACACCCCCGACAGTCCCTACTGTGCCATCTCCCTACGCGAGATGAAGGCATTCCAGAAACACATCGGATCCTTCACCCCCGACGTCAGGATGGAAATCGTCACCCTTGACACACCGCTTGCCGTCAACCAGCAGGTAAGGATAGACGGTTACGGAGCGTTAGACAATCAGTTAGGCGTAATCCGCAGTATACACAACTCCAACGGCACCCGCACCTACACACTCGCCCTCTCCGGCAAAGAATTCGCCACATGGACAGTAAAAGACATAGAAGAGATCTATCTCCAGCCCATCTCTTGACGCGAGCCCACACCCTCATAGAGCAGTGCCAACTCTCCGGCAACCTCTGCTTCGACGGTCACGCTCCCACACCCCAAGAGCTACAGGTAGCCGCCGATTGCCGCACCCTCTCCGACGACATCCGCGATGCCCTACCGCACACCGCACCCGGCGACCTCCCCTCCCTCCTCGAATGGTATGACCCCATCCACCGGCTCGGCTACGGCAACGCCCCCGACAACGACTTCGTCATCCGCCAACGCCGTCGCGCGATCGACGCCTGGACCGCGGGCGACCCCTCCATCAGCGAGACCGCCATCTACGAAATGATAGCCAGAGAGATGACCAACACCGCCGCCACCATCGACGCCGACGAACTCCGCCTCTACCTCACCCTAAAAAAGAAAAGAGCCGCCGTCCCCGCTCCCTAAAAAGAGCAAAAACGAATCCGGCAAGCGAATAATATATATATTACATATCCACGTATATGTTTGCGCAGCCGTTTTGTTTCAAGTGTGAGCGCGAAGCGCGAAAAATTTTCACACGAAGAAACAAAAGAACAAAAAGAAATTAATCTACAATAAAATACACCCAATCCCCTCTTCGTCATCCCAAATCCCTTTTAGGGGCAGGGTGCGATCCTGGGGTCTTCATTACATTATGAAAATAGCAGTAGCAGGCACAGGCTATGTAGGCCTCAGTATAGCGACTCTTCTCGCTCAGCACAACACGGTAACAGCCGTGGATGTGATTCCCGAAAAAGTGGAACTCATCAACAACCGCAAGTCTCCCATACAGGATGAATACATAGAGAAATATCTCGCGGAGAAGGATCTGGATCTTACCGCCACCCTCGATGGTGCGGCGGCTTATCGCGATGCCGACTTCGTCGTAATCGCGGCACCGACCAACTATGACCCGGTCAAGAACTACTTCGACACCCACTGCATTGAGGATGTTATAGACCTCGTCCTGAGCGTCAATCCCGATGCCATCATGGTCATCAAATCCACGATCCCCGTCGGCTACTGCCGTTCGCTCTACATAAAATACGCAGCCAAGGGTGTCAAGAGATTCAATCTCCTCTTCTCTCCGGAATTCCTCCGCGAGTCGAAGGCACTCTACGACAATCTTTATCCTTCCCGTATAATCGTCGGTTATCCCAAGATGATAAACCGGGAAGAGTTTAAGGAAGAGAATGAGGCTATTAGAAAAGTTGCGGACGTGGATTATCTTGAGGCTAAGGCACGTGAATTTGCCGGTCTGTTGAAGCAGGGAGCGATAAAGGAGGATATCCCGACTCTCTTCATGGGTATGAAGGAGGCGGAGGCAGTCAAGCTCTTCGCCAACACCTATCTTGCCCTCCGTGTCAGCTACTTCAACGAACTCGATACCTACGCAGAAGTAAAGGGACTTGACTCACAGGCAATAATCGAGGGCATCGGACTTGATCCCCGTATTGGCACACATTACAACAACCCCTCATTCGGGTATGGTGGTTACTGTCTACCCAAGGACACCAAACAGCTTCTCGCCAACTACGACAACGTGCCGCAGCAGATGATGACCGCCATAGTCGAGAGCAACCGCACGCGCAAAGACTTCATCGCCGACCAAGTCCTGAAAATGGCTGGTTGGTACGACTATACCGCAGCTCCCCAACCCCCTAAAGGGGGAGCGGATGAGACGCCATCACCAGTAGTAGGGGTTTACCGCTTAACGATGAAATCAAACTCTGACAACTTCCGTCAGAGCAGCATCCAAGGCGTTATGAAACGCATCAAGGCGAAAGGTGCGACTGTCATCATCTACGAACCCACACTTGAAGATGGATCCACCTTCTTCGGCAGCCGCGTGGTCAACGACCTCACCGAATTCAAACGCCTCTCCCAAGCCATCCTCGCCAACCGCACAAGCCCCGAACTCCAAGACGTCGCTTCCAAAGTCTATACCCGCGATCTCTTTTCCCGCGACTAACGGTCTGTAACACGAGCTTCCAGCTTGCATTACATAGAAGGGTTCGCAAGGTTCTTTCCCATGTCTCACACGTCAAGACAGAACTCCTATAATCCGTAATAAATTAACGTACAACCGGAATCGGTTATAAACTAACAACAATTCATCATGGATTACATGCAAGGAAAACGATCGGTACTTTCGTTTGTAGGAAGATTATTCCATAGTTGGAAATTTGGAACAGAGATCCCGGGATCAGGTTATCCCGAATCTGCCGTATTCCGTAGACATATCATTATTCCACTGGCAGTAGCCGCCATATCCGGCTTTGGGAGCATGGCACAGGGTATTCCTCCGATGCTCACATCAGAGTATGACCAGTCTTATCCGTATGACAAGAAGTGTCCGTACAATAGTGCAGCGGGATGCGGTGCGGTGGCCATAGCGCAGATCCTGCGTTATTACGGGATGCCCTCCCACGGCTATGGAGAGATGTCATACTACAGTACCTATTTGATGGACAGCGTGAAAGTCAATTTTGAGGAGATGAAATTCGACTGGGATCTGTTGTCGGATAGATATGAGGAGGGAGACTTTTCGGATGCCAGTGCAGACGCGGTTGCCTCCGTAGTGTTTGCGTCCGGGGCTGCGATGTATTCCAATTACGGCAGTTCCACCTCAGTTGGCAATTATGCTAAAATGATGTATGGGCTGCAGCATTACCTGCACATCTCCCCGGACAGCCGTTATCTGCAACGCAAATACTATACCACCGCTGAATGGCTTGAGATGTTGAATGGGAATCTTTCAGAAGGCCATCCGGTCTTTTACCGTGGAAGCTGGAAGTTCAAAGGAGGCAACGTGGGACACATGTTTGTCATCGACGGTAGGGATGACGATGGAAACTACCATGTGAATTTCGGTCATGGAGGCCGTCAGGATAAGTACGAACTATATTAAAATCCAAATAAAATGAGGCAAAAATTACATCCACCTTAGATTATTTGAGAATAGTCATGCCTCCGTCCGCTCTTGGGGGCGGTTTAGGCCGCCCCCGCCGCTGGGGCATCCC
>RIAZ01000032.1 GCA_003762615.1 Muribaculaceae bacterium Isolate-037 (Harlan) | reverse complement strand
GATAAGGATTCTGAAACATGGAAGAAAGGCAAAGTCGCTTGTCAAATATGGATTGGAAGAGATTTCGACCATACTTATGCGTCCGACTTATACCCCAAAATTCGATGTTTTCAAATTTTTGTCATGTACTTAACCCCGGTGTATATAGTCTTGATTTTGCCGAGTTAATGGACGACAGATACATTGACTCTGAATCTACAAATATACGTCGTCGTTGTATACTTGAAGCTCGTGACCGTGGAGAAGTAATCATTGCATGTGCGCACCTCAACAATCCTCTCACAGGTGGCGACTCTTGGGATAATTCCAATAAGAATGTTGCCAAGGAGATTCTGACTGATGGATCTGCCACACAGCAGAAATTTAATACTTGGCTTGATCGACTGGCAGAATTCGTAACCGGATTGAAAGATAGTAACGGAAATTTAATACCTATCATATTCCGTCCGTTCCACGAACATACCCAAGCGTGGTCCTGGTGGGGTAACACATGTACTACTGAAACGGAATTCATTACCTTGTGGAAATATACTGTAAACTATCTCCGTGACAAAAAGGGTGTGCATCAGTTTATTTACGCAATAGCCCCGCAGATGGATAATCAGAAAACCGAAAATGATTTTCTTTACAGATGGCCCGGCGATGATTACGTAGATTTCATAGGTATGGATTGCTATCAGGGACTTAGCCCAACTGTTTTTGCTGCAAATATAAAAACTATCAGTAAGGTTTCCAAAATGAAGTTGAAGCCGTGTGGAGTAACGGAAACAGGTGTCGAAGGTTTCACAGATGCCGATTACTGGACAAAACAGATTTTGACACCCGCAACCGGACGCAACCTGTGTATGGTAGTAATGTGGCGCAACAAGTTTGTGGGAGCCAACGAAAATGACAATCACTATTATTCTGTTTGGAAAGGGCATCCCTCAGAAAAAGACTTTATAAAATTCTATAATAGTAATTTGACATTCTTCAGCCACAATCTTCCAGACATGTATAATATGGCGGAAAATGTAACTGTCAAGTGACATCTGTTTATGAAGTTTTGACAAATTCACTTACTTGATTATAGAGAATATATTAAATTTTACAAACGGGGATGATGGTCAAAGGAATGATAGTTACGCGGTGATAATGACAGAAGCACATCTACATCGATTACACAAGACTCCATCTCTTAAAAATATAGATACTGTTGTCATATTTTTAAGAGATGGAGTCTTAGTTTTAATTATCAAGCGTTAGCTTCGCGTTATGCCGGGGTGTCAGGAGGGGGTGACGCCTCTCATGCGGTCGTCGACTGCGGAAAGGGCTGCCGTGGCTCCGTCTCCCATAGCTATGACAATCTGTTTGTAGGGGATGTCTGTCACGTCGCCGGCTGCGTACACTCCGGGTATGCCGGTGCGTCCAGCACCCTTCATTATAATCTCTCCGGCTTTGTTGACCGGCAACTGATTGGAGAAGGGCGAACTGTTGGCAGTAAGTCCAATCTGCACAAACACTCCATCCAGATCATAAAGCGCGGACTCTCCACTCTTACGATCCTTCACCTTGATGCCCGTTACCTTCGTGCCGTTACCGATCACCTCCTCTGCTGCTGATGAGAGGTGAACCGCTACATTGTCGAACTCGGTAAGTCTCTTCTGAAGCACCATATCCGCCTTCAGTTCATCAAGGAACTCAAATACATCGACATGCTCGCATATTGCTGCCAGGTCGATTGCCGCCTCTATCCCGGAATTGCCACCACCAATCACTGCCACACGTTTACCGGCAAAGAAGGGTCCGTCGCAATGGGTGCAGAATGCCACACCCCGACCGATATACTCATTCTCACCCGGAATATTGAGCCGTCGCCATGATGCACCTGTAGCAATCACTATCTGTGGAGCCTCAAAAGTCTCACCACTGTCGGTGGTGATTCTTTTCGGGAATCCGTCAAGTGCGACATCCACGATACGGCGGTTGTCATAGATAGCGATATCATACGATTCCAGATGACGCCGCAGGTCGGAAGCCAATTCCGGTCCGGTGGTATGAGGCACGGATATAAGATTCTCTATATCCATGGTGTCCTTCACCTGTCCGCCTATGCGGCCTGCCACGATTGCAGTGCGCAATCCCTTTCTCGAGAGATATATGGCAGCCGCGGCTCCTGCCGGTCCGCCTCCTGCCACGATGACGTCAAAGCCGAGCGTGACATCACTCACCTCGCCGGGATTAGGCGTGCTGCCGAACTTCTTCTCAAGTAACGCAACCAGATCTCCGAGTTCCGCACGCCCCACACTGAGCAGCTCGCCGTTGGCATATACCGTCGGGACAGACTGCACATTATAGCTCTTCACCATCTCCGGCACAACAGCACCATCTATCGTGACGTGACGGAACGACGGATTGATGAGCGCGATGATATTTAGCGACTGCACCACTTCCGGACAATTCGTGCACGTCAGCGATACAAACGTAAACATATCCACCGGACCCTGAAGCGACGCGATACGGCGACGCAACGCCTCATCGGGAAGATTCTTCCCCTGTCCCGCCGCATTCAGCACCGCAAGGATAAGCGACGTGAACTCATGCCCGTTAGGTATGCCGCAGAACGACACTCCCGTGGGATTACCATCTCGCCATATAGCAAGGGTCGGGGCATTCTCCTCGGTGGGAGTATCCTCCTCCTTCACTGAGAAAGCGGCGGACGAAGAGGCGAAGTCATTTACAAACTCCACCATCTGACGGGTCTCTTCACGCGAAGAGACGCCGCTCACAACAAATGTGAACGCCGTCTCCAAGTTTGCGAAGATACCCTTTAGCTGTGTGATTATATCTTTATCCAGCATAGGTCTCTATTTTATATCGTTCTACTTCAAATCTTTCCCACAAGGTCGATACTTGGTTTCAGCGTTGCGGCTCCCTCTTTCCATTTCGCGGGACAAACCTCGCCGGGATGGGATGCCACAAACTGCGCTGCCTCCACTTTGCGGAGAAGTTCATCGGCATTACGTCCGATGCTGTTGTCCTGTATCTCAACCAGCTTGATCAAGCCCTCCGGATCGCATACGAAGGTGCCACGGTAAGCCATACCTGCCGCCTCATCCATAACACCGAACGCACGGCTGAGAAGACCAGTCGGGTCGGCAAGCATCGGATAATTGATCTTACGGATGCTGTCAGACGTGTCGTGCCATGCCTTATGCACGAAGTGAGAATCGGTGCTTACGGAATATACCTCCACACCCATTGATTTGAGTTTATCGTATTTCTCCGCAAGATCCACAAGTTCTGTCGGGCATACAAACGTGAAGTCGGCAGGATAGAAGAAGAACACTGCCCATTTGCCGAGCACGTCCTTATCCGTCACCGTCTCGAATTTGCCGTTGTGAAATGCCTGTACTGAGAACTCCGGTATGCGGGTATTGATGATTGTTTCCATTTTGTTATACTTATTTGTTTCTATTTGTTTTAGTGTTTTATTCTTAATTCCGAATGATAAACACGCTCATCTTATCTTTTGTTTAATGCTCGGCACGTAAAGAATGTTAAGCTAAGTCAATAAATATTAAACAGTTCCAACAACGCTTCAATATAAAATATTGAAGCTAAAATATTGAAGTTGTCTAAACTTCATCAGCACAATCTGAAATATTAATACCGGTTTGACGTTATGAGATTATCCAAACATACCTCACAGATATGCCTGAACATACACTCCACATAAAGAACATGGTTTGCCGCCGTTGCGTTATGACGGTGGAGGATATATGCCGCGAACTTGGACTGAAGGATGCAAGGGTGGAGTTAGGCAGCATTACCCTGTCCGACTCTCCGGATCAGTCTACATTGGATAATCTTTACGGCAGATTGAGGGACGTTGGGTTTGAACCGTTGAAATCTCCGGAACTCACGACGGTCGAGAGGATAAAGAGGGCGATCCGTCATTATGCCCGTCACAATCATGACGACGGGAAGATAAAACTGTCGGCATATCTGGAGGATGCCGTGAAGCTCGACTTCCGTCATCTGAGCCGCCTGTTCTCTTCCATAGAGGGGCGGACCATACAGTCGTATCTTATGTCGCAACGTATGGAATACGTGAAGGAACTCCTTTTTGACAATGAACTGTCATTGGCGCAGATTGCCGATGTGGCAGGCTTCTCAAGCGTAGCCCATCTTTCAAGGGCTTTCAAGAAATCTCAGGGCATGACTATATCTGAGTTTAAGGATTCAGGTCAACGCACAGGTATCGACGAGGTGTAGTCTATTCTATCGCCCTTCATGATTATCCCTTTGCGAATGGATAATCATGCAACATTATTTGATAATGGTGTAACATCCGTATGCCCGGCAATTTGTAATTTTGCAATCGGAAAAAAGATTGTAAATATGGAATTCATTTACTCATTGATAAACATGCTCGCCGAGATGGCACCCTACCTGCTTCTCGGTTTCTTAGTGGCAGGCGTGCTGTATGCCTTCGTGCCCGGTGAGTTCTACAGGAAACATCTGTCGCGTCCCGGTGCATGGGCAGTGATAAAGGCGGCTCTTATAGGAGTGCCCCTCCCGTTATGCTCATGCGGAGTGCTGCCTACAGCGGTATCCCTCCGCCGCAACGGTGCGTCGCGTGGTGCATCCACATCATTCCTTATCGCCACGCCTCAGACCGGCATTGACTCAATTGCCGCAACCTACTCCCTACTTGGTCCGGCATTCGCAATAATACGTCCGGTGGCGGCTCTCGTGACGGCATTCATTGGCGGTATGCTGGTCAATCGGGAAGATACATCGTGCGATGTCACGGCAGATAAAGAGGTGGATACCATCGACGCTCCAGCCTCCGACAGTTTTATCGGGAAAATACGTGACGCCTTGCGCTACGGATTTGTGGAGATGGTGCAGAATATCGGAAAATGGCTCATAATCGGACTGGTGATTGCCGCCACCATAACAGTGTTTGTTCCGGATGGATTCTTCACGTTCTTTGCCGACTATCCATTGCTGTCGATGATCGCAGTGGTGATAGTGGCAGTACCGATGTACGTCTGCTCCACAGGCTCCATACCTATCGCACTCTCCCTGATGCTGAAAGGACTAAGTCCGGGTGCGGCATTCGTGCTGCTGATGGCGGGTCCTGCCGCCAATTTCGCGTCAATCATAATAGTCAGCAAATCCCTCGGCAAGAAGGCAGCCGCAATGTATCTTGCCACAATCGTAATGGGAGCCATAGCAATCGGCTTATGCATCGACTATCTCATGCCCGCCGACTGGTTTCCGATGCAGATGACAGCAGGAAAGATGAATTGCCACCTTCAGGTAGGATTGTTCCCCGGCATCTGTTCCGTGTTGCTCATAATCCTGCTCATCAACGCAATGATAAGAAAATATATACCAACAAAATCAGATAAAATAGATACAGAAATGAATACAGGAATGAATAATGAAGAGACTGTTATTACAGTGAAAGGGATGACTTGCGGTCATTGCAAGGCTATGGTAGAGAAAAATCTCTCGAAACTCCCCGGCGTGGAGTCTGTAAGCGTGGATCTTGCCACCGGCAAGACAGTGATAAAGGGTGAGGCTGATTCAGCTGCCATACGCGAGGTGATTGACGACCTCGGTTTCACCATCGTCTGAACCCATCCCAGTTATCACTGCCCATAACACCTTATAATATAGAATAAAAAATCAGGTCATTTCTGACCTGATTTTTTTATTTGTTTAGCAAATCTCGGCTTTGTCGCATCCAAATCTCTTCGTAAGAGATTTGGATGCGACAAAATTATATCAAAAAAATTAAAAATCCAAATTTATTTCAAAAAAGATTTCAAATTCTCAAAAAAAATCAAAACATTCAAGATTTTCTATATTGTTGGTAATCACATTTTTTTATTATTCCCCACAAGGAGAATCCCACTGACCCACCTTATATCTACCCTGAAAACAATCTGAAAAAATCCCAAGATTCGTGCGCGTCAGTTTCATCAATATTCATTATTGTTTAGCAACGAAACGGCAATTTGTTTAGCAAATCCATATTCCCATTTAAGACATTTTATTAATTTTCAAATAAATAGCATCGCATCCAAATCTCTTACGAAGAGTTATGGATGCGATTCAGGCTTCAAACATGCTTATCGCTTACCTATAATCAAACAGATATCCTGAAACAAATATATCCACACATAAAATTAATTTATCAATTAACAACAAACATTAACCTATGAAACAGAAACTATTTCTAAGCGCACTTCTCTTGGGAGCGTTGACTCTCAACAGCTGCGTGGACGACACCGAGTCTCCTTCTGTTACTGCTGTACGCCAGGCAAAGGCTGAGCAGATCAAATCTCTGGCTGACCTCAACAAGGCTCAGGCGGAGGCTGCCATAATCACTGCTAATGCAACTGCCGAGGCTCAGAAAGCTCAAGCCGAATTGGCTAAGGCCCAGGCTGAATATGCGAAGGCTCAGGCTGCTTACGAGATGGCTCGGGCTGAGTACCAGAAAGCACAGACAGAAACCGAGAAAGCTCGCGCGCAACAAGCTATGGCGCAAGCTGAAGAGGCTATGGCGCAAGCTCAATATGAGAAGCAACGTTATGCAAACCTCCTTCAGGAACTTGCCGGACAACTTGAGATTAACCTTCTGAGACAGAAGGCTGATATGCTCGCTGCCCAGAAGGCTTATCAGGAAGCTATCCAGAATAATGACGATGCTACAAGGACTCGTCTGAGTGAGCTTTTCCGCGTCTATCGCGAAGCTCAGGAAGCAGTTTTTACGGCAAATAAAACTCTTGCCGGATATGAGATCAACCTTGCAAGACTGAAAGCCGGACTCGACACGTCAGCTGAAGTTTATGCAAACCTTATCCAAAGTGAGAATGACAATATCACCGGATGGCAGGAGGATATCCTCGAAGCACAGACTTACATCGACACTTGGAAGAATTTCTCAGTGGCTGACGCTAAGAAAGACCTCCCCGCTGTATGGCAGGAAGTTCTTACTCTGGATACCAAGCAGAAAGATGCCGCCAAAGTTGTGTTGGATGCCACCAATGCAAATAATGCCGCATGGAAAACTCTGACAGGTTCCGCTTATATGGCTGCTGTCAATGATCTGAAGCCCTATAATGGTAATATTAACTATATCAGTGGGAATATCCAGATTAAATGGGTATCAGAACAGGAAAACGGTGCTCCCAAGGATGCCCGTGGATACTACTGCGCATTCATTCAGGAAATAGAGAATATTTATATCCCTAACGAGTGGGGTTATGGTAATTGGGAGGAGAAAGTCCTCAGCGAAACCTATATACCTCTCTTCACAAATGCTTCTTATACAAATGAAGAACTGACCTACGAACTTGTAGGCACTTCAGACTGGAATAGCGGCATCGTAAGTGAAGGGTCTGAATCCTATTACGAATATTCTTCATACTACGATCTCGTGCCGGGAAGTGTTGAGAAGGTTATTGCTGCGGTAGCCGCAACTCAGAAATCCGACAAGAAATGGCTTGCTGATGCAACCAAGTATCTTGAGGATGCCCAGAAAGCTCAGGAGGACGCTCAGAAGGCTTACGACAATTCTGTGAAACTTGAAAAAGCCGCTCAGGATGCCGACGCTGCTGTTGAGGCTGCTCAGAAGACTAAGGATGCTGCCCAGAAGGTTGTAGACGAGGCTGGAGATAAAGCCACAGAGGCTCAGAAGAAAGCCCTTGCTGATGCCGAGACTGCCCTTAATAAAGCTATCGAAGCACAGACTAAAGCATGGGAGGCATATAATGAGGCCGGCAATGTTTATGATAAAGAAAGAGAACTCAAACTTGCTACTGCCAACACTGTAGAAGCTACCAAGACTAAAAATAATGCTGAATATCAGGTAAGTGAGAATGAGAAATTCATTACCGAACTCAACGCTAAGGCTAAAGACCTCAATGATGGTGCTGCCGGCAATGTTGAAAGCATGAATGCGGTCAATGCCGCTAACCTCGCTCTCGCCGAAGCTAAGAAGGATAATGCCCTCGCCAAGAACGCATACGATCAGAAGTATGCAGAATACAATGCCCTCAACAGTCTTATCGCTACCGATAATGAAGGACAGAATATCGACTCTATGATTTCCGAGAAGGAGACTGATATCAAGGGATTCCAGGATCAGATTGCTGAGGCACAGAAGAAGATTGCCGGCTATGAGAAGGAGCTTGCTTCTGCCGGTGATAAGGATGCCAACGCCATCAAGGCTCTTGAGCAGCAGATAGCTGACCAGAAAGCCCAGATCGAAATCTACCAGAAGGAATACGACAACGCCAAGGCTGCCCTTGACAAGGCTATGGCTGAATAATAATCCCCCGGAAACGGCAAATAATTTAAAAGTCTGAAAAATGAACAAAACGAAACTTTTAATTTCAGCCGTTCTACCCATGCTGTCTCTTACTGTCGCCGCTCAGGACGACAACACCCCCGTAAAAGGTGATTTCACCGTAGCGGCTACAGTAGGATACAACAGTTACACAAACGTCAATGCCCTTCCGGGCAACCTCACAGACTATGAGGCGATAGCTCCTAACAGTCTTTGGAACCAGAAGAAGCTCATGGTGGGCTTCGAGGCTGGATACTTCGTGAGTGACAAGTGGAAACTCAATTTGGGAGGAGGACTGAACTTCAACCACCATCCCGGCTATCCCGACGTGCCCGGCACTATCGACGATATTACCGGCGATGACACTCTCGGCGAGATACCTAACTATCGCGCTGTGGCAAGCCAGTATTCCTGCACATGGAACGCTTACACCGGAGTCGACAGATATTTCTCTATCTCCGGAATCAGCAACCTGATGTGGTATACAGGCGTGAGGGTTGGCATGGCGTATGCTCTGAATGAGCAGAAATATGACGAATGGACCTCTATGGGCAAGTCGGTCGGCGAGACTTGGAGCCTTCGTGGCAGCCTCACCATCGGTTTTGACTACTACGTGCTCCCGGCTATGTTCGTGGGATTCTCTGTTGACCCATTCGCTTACGCCTACAACATGACTACCCACAAACCGCAGGAGGGTTTGAAATCGCTTGAAGCCGACAGCCACGATTATTCAATACTGGCAGCTCCGACTTTGAAGATCGGTTTCAAATTCTGAAACAAGTAATCTTTTTCGGTTTCCCCGATTTTACAGGTTAAAGCATAGTTAAACCCCGAGGGGCTGTACTTCCGTGATGGAGCGCAGCCCCTTTTTTATATCGGAAAGCACCGGAAAGATGCTGCCACAAGAAAAAAATTTACATTTATAACTTTAACAAGTTATTTTTTGAAGATTACTAAATCACTGCTATGTCAAGGAAAGACAGTGAGATGTGGCAATTGTTTTATTGCCAATAATAATAAACTCCCATCATTCTATCCGTATGTCCGATTACCATGACGATGAACATCTTAAACCTCTTATTGGTTATAATGACGCGATAAAGAAAAGATTACCCTCAAAGTTTGGTTATCCCAAATAATATTATTAACTTCGCAAAGCGAAAACATGAAAGATATGGATCCCGTTTTAGCCGCATTGAGACATTATAGAGTTAATACCTCTGAAAAACAGAAGGCAATTGACTTGGAACGACTGGAGAATGAATGCCGCTCATCAGTCGATGCCTATGAATATGTCTATGCGATAACAGTTCAGACTAACAGGCATTCCAACCGCCAAGAATTATTAAACTATAATATAAATCCAGATTACTGTCTGGATTTTTCTTTATATTCTGTATCTTATGGCTACTCCCGCTGCCTTTGCGTTTAAATCATACACATTTACTAATGTGGAAATGAATATGGGACTTTTCTCAGATCAGTCCCCGTTGGATCTATCCTTTTCTCCATCTGGAGTTTTTGACCCCACTACAAGTTCCTATTATCTTAGTTTCGCATTTACAGCCACACAAGGAGAAGAATTGATTGTAAAAATTATTTGTGAGGCTGTTTTTGAGTTTAAAGAACCTCTAAGCATAACTGAAATACCAGATTATTTTTATCCTAATAGCCTTGCAATAGTGTTCCCGTATGTTAGGGCTTTTGTAAGTTCCGTGACTTTACAAGCCAACATAGATGAACCTATCCTTATCCCTACTCTAAATCTTACGGGGCTACAGACTATACTTAAAGAGAACACACAATTACGTTAAATAGTTTTGAGCATTCTTTACCAAACATTAGAAGATTGTGATAACGTTGATTACGTTGAGGCAAACGGACCTTTCCCCGGCAATGTCAGAAACCCTTGGCTTGGGAAAGGCTATTACTATTGGGATACATTTGTAAATTCTGCTCATTTCTGGGGACGAGTATCGTATTTAAATGCAGGGAAAAGATATTTGATAGCCCAATCAGAAGTATCCTTACCATCTGATAAAGTACTGAATCTATTGGAACCTAAAGATTTGACATTATTCTCCGCATGGAGATATGAGTACGCTCAAACTTTTCCCAATAGCAAAGTAACTATTGAACGAGTATTGACGCATGCGGAAGATATTATGGGGACAAAATTTCCTTATATAGCTATCAGAGCAGAGTTTCGTGAGTGCGTCAATATTCGAGATTTTCAAGATCGCATTTACCCAAATGGGAAAGCATACTTGGACTTAAAACCACCTATTCAGATATGCATAAAGGATAAGAATGTTATCGGAAAAAACAATTTCAAAGTTATATATCCGGAATGCTATATAGACAATTCCCTTATGGCATACAATATTTAGTATTGCGTGGCGTGCGTATGAACATGATAACATTCCAATTGTCCAAATTGATTTCTAATTATCAGCGAATTGTTTGATAGTTTTCTTACCTTCCTTGACGCATTCTTCATGCGCATGAGTCTCTATTCTAAAGTAAGACTCTATCCCCGTGAATCACCCATTATCTTCGATGATATTCAAAATCGAGGAAAGTACTTTTATGGCAATTCACATAATACAAATAGATTATATCCATAAATATAAATATATTTTAAGATTTTTGCTTTATTTCTTGTATATTCATAAACAATTTTCTACTTTTGCAGCGTTATTAAATTGTTTTAATGATTTTACAGGTAATTTTACATTTCAATTTCTATTTTCAATTTCTAAAGGTATGAAGATTTACAGACATGAAGTCAGCTGGGGATGGCTGGCTGTTTTGATTGGAATTATCGTAGTCAGTATCCTCGGACTGCGCACGGAGGTTAAAGACGGTCTATTTGAACTCGGCAGCACTCATATCTGGGCGAACGTGGCGTGGATGATCACCGCCACCATCTTCGTCCTCATGATGACACCAGGATTATCATTCTTCTACGGCGGAATGGTAAGGAAGAAAAACGTGATATCCACAATGCTTCAGAGTTTCATCGTGATGGGATTCGTCAGCGTGCTGTGGGTGGTGTTCGGTTTCGGACTGGCTTTCGGCGACGATATATGCCACGTCATCGGAAACCCCGTGGATTTCTTCATGATGCGCAATGTAGGTGTAGGCAACGTGACTGATCCGGCATCGGAGGCATCGCAGATCGGACTTGTCACCACTACAATCCCCCTCGCCCTGTTCGCCCTCTTCCAGATGAAGTTTGCCATAATCACCCCCTCTCTGATAACGGGAGCTTTCGCCGAACGCGTGCATTTCTCCGGCTACCTCCTCTTCATGATGCTGTGGACTATACTCGTCTACTGTCCCTTGGCTCACTGCACATGGCATCCCGACGGACTCTTCGGCATGCTCCACGTGCATGACTATGCCGGAGGTATCGTGGTTCATGCCGCTTCCGGTATCGCAGCTATGGTAGGCGCGATGTTCTTGGGTAAACGTGAGGACGGTGGTGCCGGCAACAAGCCTGCCAACGTGCCTTTCGTGCTCCTCGGTGCGGCTCTCCTCTGGCTCGGATGGTTCGGGTTCAACGGAGGTTCATCCCTTGCTGCTGACGGAATCGCAATCTCCGCCTTCCTCAATACAAATACTGCCGCTGCAACTGCCATGGTGACATGGATCACACTTGATGCCGTAAGAGGCAGGAAACCCTCTGCCATGGGGGCGGCTATAGGTGCTGTCGTCGGGCTTGTGGCAATCACTCCATGTGCCGGTTGGGTCACGGTTGGACAGAGCATATTCATTGCATTGGTCATCACCGTGTGCTGCAATCTCGCAGTGTCTTGGAAGAGTTATTCAAAAGTGCTTGATGATGCTCTCGACGTTTTTCCCACTCATGGACTCGGCGGTATAATCGGCACGCTTCTCACCGGAATATTCGCATACGACTTCTTCGCCCAGAACGATCCCGACATGATAAGCCGTGGAGAATTTTTCTTCAACCATGTGCTGGTGATGGCAGGTGTATTCGTCTATACATTCGCAATGAGCTGGCTGCTCTATTGGATCACCGACAAGATTGTGCCCATGAGGGTCAGCAAATGGAATGAGCATGTCGGGCTTGACGCATCCCAGCACAATGAGGAATACGAGAATGCCGTATCAATGGAGCTTCCTACCGAAAGCGACTGGATACGCTCAACTGAAGAGAACTGATTCCTGAACCATATCCTTATTCATTGCATCGTTTTGATATTGAATGTCAAAACGATGCAATGAATGTATCAGCCTCGTCACGACTCCGGAATATCCTGACGTCAACACCTTCTCGGCAAGATGCAAGCAACTCATTTATGATCGGCAATTGTGTGTCCGGGAAATCCTGGATCCATTGTTGAAATTCCGGATCCATCTCCGTTTCCATCCAAGGCATATCCTCACGAGGCTTACCGATTCGCTGACGTGCTCCCGACAGACAATCCTCCACCGGCAGGTCAAACATAAATACCGTGTCGCAACGCCCGAGACGCAGCGGAAGAGTGCGCAGATAATTTCCATCAATTATCCACTCCTCTCCATCCATAATCTTATGCAAAGATTGATCAAACTCCTCCCTGCTGACATTAGTCTTATCCGGACGATGCCATATCATATCCAGATAATGAAGCGGCAGATGCAACTTCCCGGCGAGTTTCCTTGCAAAAGAGCTCTTCCCTGCCCCGGGACAACCAATCACTATTACTCTCTTCATATTTCCTACGTATCAGTCTATCAGGTATTCGTCAAAGGCGTAGAGCACTGTCGAGAGGTAGCGTTCGCCAGTGTCGGGGAGAATCACTACGATATTCTTACCCTTGTTCTCCTCTCTCTTGGCTACCGACAGGGCTGCCGATAAGGCTGCTCCCGATGATATCCCTGCCAATACTCCCTCCTTGCGTGCCAATGAGCGCGAGGCTGCGATTGCATCATTGTCGGCTACCGGGATAATCTCATCCACTACTCCGGCATCAAAATTGCGGGGCACGAATCCGGCTCCGATTCCCTGTATCTTATGAGGTCCGGGCTTACCGCCACTGAGCACCGGTGAGGATGCCGGCTCCACTGCCACTACCTTGATGGCAGGATTTAGCTCCTTCAATCGGGCGGCGGTGCCACTGAGAGTGCCGCCTGTGCCTACGGCAGAAACGAATATGTCGACTTTGCCATCGGTGTCGCGCCATATCTCCTCCGCCGTGGTCTCACGATGTATCTTGGGATTAGCAGGATTATCAAACTGACGGAGTATCACGCTATCCGGAATCTCACGGCTGAGTTCGTCCGCCCTCCTTATGGCTCCCCCCATCCCTTCCGCACCCGGGGTGAGGACGATGGTGGCGCCGAGTGCCTTCAGAAGATTCTGTCTCTCCACACTCATAGTCTCCGGCATTGTCAATATCACCTTATAACCCTTCACGGTTGCCACCCACGCCAACCCGATACCGGTGTTGCCGCTTGTCGGCTCGATGATGGTTAGTCCCGGTCTCAACACTCCCGATCTCTCTGCCTCCTCTATCATAGACAAAGCAACACGGTCTTTTACACTTCCTCCGGGATTGAAGCTTTCAAGTTTCGCAATGACATGTGCATCTACCCCAAAATCAGACATGATGTGATTCAGTTCAAGCAAAGGGGTATCACCGATTAGTTCTGTTAACGATTTTGCTATTCTTTCCATAATTTGACGGTTTTAATGGATTGTCATATCTATTTCTCAAACTTTCTGCAAAGTTACACCAAATATTTGTAATAATAAATCGTAAATATTTAGTATTTTTCCATAATATATGCTTTCATATTGAAATTTTGCTCAATAATCACCTCATTGTGCATAATTCATATAAAATCATACACAAATTATGCAAGACACCGGTATCGTCGCCGGAGGTATCTTTGCCGAAAGATCCGGCTCTTACAGCACAGCCTTCTCTCGGAATCGGAGCTGTCATAATATCTCTGGGAATCTTTTTCTCATAGATCAAAAGCACCAATCCAAAATAAGGTGCTACATCTTTCCGTGTAGTCGCCAATGGAGTCGCTACATCTCTTGAACTATTCCACAAGCCCAAGAGACGTTATTCAGTGGCACCGCAACAGCAATTGAGCAGAACTCAGTATTGTTGATGTCATCTATTCTTGATATTGTCTGAAATGGTGTATAGTTTGTCCAATTTATTGCATCTTATTATATTGGTTGTTAGAAAGTAGCTCATTGAATTTTCGTAACTTTGCAAATAATACTCAAATTCTATGGCTACGAGCATCAAATCTACCATCTTTCTCCGACTGATAATATTATTAGAAATTATATACTTTCCTCTCTTATCTTTCCCGGCTCCTCAATTACCGGAATCTGATTTATCATGGAAAAATGTGGTTGTCGATGGCAAGAAAACTGCGGTATTCTGTCTGTATAAAGACAGTCATGGCATTATGTGGCTTGGCACAAATAGCGGACTCTTCTTCTTTGACGGGGTCTCCACTCATCCCGTTGGAGAGACAGAATTGTTCGGACTTCAGATATATTCTGTTCTTGAAGATGACAACAAACTATATCTCGGCAGCAACAATGGTTTGCTGATTTACGATTATACGGTAGGGAAAGTCGAATTCTGCAATGTCCCTACACAAAAAGAGATAAGGACGCTACTTCTCTTTGATTCTCACCTTTGGATTGGCGGATTAAATGGTCTCGGTAGATTGGACATTAAAAATAATCGCTACACCGATTGCTCGAAAGGTCTACCCCATAAGTCGGTGTATTCATTACTTCGCGACAGCAGAGGAATCATTTACGCCGGCACATTCAACGGGCTTGCTCGCTGGGAGACACAGACTGAATCTTTCAGTCAGATAACAGTGCGTATTCCCAAACTGCCACATGTGACCTCTTTATTTGCAAATTGCCTATTGGAATCGCACGATAAAGAAAGCATTCTCATCGGCGGTGAAGGCTCTCTTTACAAATACACTCCTGCCAATGAACATTGGGAAAAGGTGATGCCTGTAGAAAATAAGAATATCAAATGTCTCGCAAAAGATGACACCGGGCATATCCTTATTGGTACAGATGACGGGGTGTTTGATCTGACTAATGACAGCGTCAGGCATTACAGGCATGATTCCCGTTATGACCCAAGTCTCGGGGATAATGAAATATGGTGCATGTATGTCGATGGCCAGCATAACGTATGGGCAGGTCATGAACGGGGATTATCTATTGCCTCTAACTCATCGTCCATACGGAATATAAAACTCAGTTCTCTGACCAATTCGGGAGAGGGGAATGAAATCCATTCTATATATCGTGATTCAAATGAAAATCTATGGTTAGGAGGTAATAACGGGATTATCCGTATCGCTGATGACTCCACTCCCAAAATCTACCGACATTCGGCTCTATCAAACACTATTTCCCATAACAAAATCCGTGCAATACGAGAGGACTCCAATCATGAGATATGGTTCGCAACCGATGCCGGCATCAACCGTTACAACTCCGGGAAAGATAATTTTGACGTCTTTTATATCACGGATAATAATGGCAGACATATATCCAACTGGGTATATGCTTTGACAGAGGATGAGGGATATTTCTGGGTCGGATGTTTCCTTAACGGCATACACTGCGTTAATAAAAGCAAACTTAATGGCGACGGCAAGACTGTAATGGCAGATTTGTCAATAAACTCGAATACAAAAATTGCCGGAGAACTGGGATTATCAAATGACTTAATTAACGAGATACTCCGCGACAGAGAGGGAAATATCTGGATCCTACTGTTCAGAGATAACGTGATTACAAAGTATAATCCCTCAACAAAAAGAATAAAGAGATATGACATTTATAGTTTGACGGGAGGCTATCCTACGAATATATGTCTTGACAACGGTGCCCGTCTATGGTGTGCGTTCAAAGGAGGGGCCATTGTGTTTGATAAGGAGGAGAATTATAAGATTGTCAGGTTCTCAAATACTAATAGTGATGAGACAATCCTCGCCATAGGCAAAGTTGGGTCCGACATGTGGATCTCCACTCAAAGCAACGTCTGGAAAATTGACGGAGAGACCTTGCGTCCCACCTTGTTGCCCATTCCTCAAAAATCATACACGGCTGTATATGAGGACACAATCAGCAATAAGGTATATCTTGGAGCAACAGATGAGCTTGTTGTGGTTAATAATGATATTTCCGGAAAGACCGGTGACTATAAGACTATAAAAATGATATTAAGCGACCATGGCGAGGGTGGATTGCATCTGGCAGATATAAATGAATCCACAAAGGAGATTTCAATCCCATACGGTGGAAATGTAAGGTTGGTTGTAAGTTCTCTCGAATATTCGCCTGAGACGGTGCAAC
The DNA here is from genome assembly GCA_003762615.1 of Muribaculaceae bacterium Isolate-037 (Harlan). Lineage (GTDB taxonomy): Bacteria > Bacteroidota > Bacteroidia > Bacteroidales > Muribaculaceae > Lepagella > Lepagella muris. Next base: position 47,456 of record RIAZ01000032.1, on the reverse strand, counting down.
GCTACATGTATAAATTGGCTGAATCGCCGACTGACACTATTGACCATTGGATTATCATGCCGGAAGGGGTAAACTCAATCACACTCTCAGAGCTGAAAATGGGGAATTACTACGTGCTTATAAAACCTATTGATTCTCCTACATCTCCTGTAGCCATTCCTCTTATCGTGCGCCCCCCATTGGCGTTATCCTGGTGGGCTATATTACTATATATCATGATTGCTATCGCAATTATTTATTGGTTTATATGGTACACGAAAGAGAAAAACGCACGCGCTTTTCACGAACAGGAACGACAAGCCGCATTAGAAAACGTGGAGAGAAAACTATCATTTCTATCAACGATATCCCATGATCTAAAGACCCCCCTATCCATGATTCTTGGTCCGGTGAGCCTAATGAAAGAACGAGCCAGTGATCCAGAAAGTAAGAAAAATCTGGAAACAATATATGAGAATGCCGTAAGACTTAACAATATGATTCACCGCACATTGGAATTGCAGCATATCGAAGACTCAGATGAAAATCTGTTGATTCTATCTATCTTTGACGTAGTCGATTTCTGCAAGAATGTATTTGAGGTGTTCAAAGAGAATCATCAGCAAAAGAAATTCGTGTTCCATACATCATGCCCACAAATTTTCATAGAAGCGGATACCGTGAAATTTGAGTCGGTAATCACCAACCTTCTCTCCAACGCATGCAAGTATTCTGACAAAGACGCAACTATATCGTGTGGGATAATCAAACAAGACAGCGAAGTGGAGATTGTAGTGTCAGACGATGGTGTAGGGATATCCGATATTGATCAGTCGCTTGTATTCCAAAGGATGTTCCGGGCTCCCACCACAGCAAAGCTGAAAGAGGGCACCGGATTAGGATTATACCTTATCAAGAAATATCTTGAAGTGATGAAAGGCAATATCACCCTATACAGTAAGGAAGGGCAAGGTACCTCATTTGTAGTGACGTTGCCCATATCCGATAAGGCGATACAGTCCCATAAGGAGATACCAACTCCAGATTCAGGTAAGCCAAAGGTGTTGATTGTGGAAGACAACCTGCAAATATCAAATTTCCTGATAGACGTGATAAAAAATGATTACACGTATCTCACTGCAGAGAATGGTCGCTCCGGACTTGCTATCGCAGCTTCATTCACGCCCGACCTTATTATTGTGGATGAGATGATGCCCATAATGACAGGACTTGAAATGATGAGACACGTAAAGCAGCATCCTCGCTTATCCGCCATCCCGATTATCATGCTCACAGCAAAGTCTGACAATAAGACGGAGAATGAAAGCATAAAGGTAGGGATAGACGTATTCATGACAAAACCTTTCGAACCATCGGCTTTACTCGGACGTATACACCAATTGCTGAAGGCAAGAAAGGAGATCAAGGAGAAAGTTAGGATTCAGGCCATTACAGAGGCTGAGGCAAAACCGATTGAGGCGGAATCAATTAATGAAAAGGCTCTTGCTAAAATTGCCAGGATTATTGAAGACAACGTGTCGGATCCGGATCTAAACGTCAATCTTCTATGCGAGAAGGCAGAAATAAACTCAAAGCAATTATATCGGTTGATAAAGAAATATATTGGTCTGACCCCTCTTGATTATATAAGACAAGTTAGATTACAGAAAGCAGCAATGCTTATAAGTCAGCATCGGTTTACCATTGCAGAGATAAGCTATATGGTAGGATTCAAGACACCTTCATATTTTGCAAAATGTTTCCAAAATCAGTTTGGCGTAAAACCAAGCATGTATCACTCGGACGATGAATCCGTAGATAAGAATTAAGACAAAACTGCGGTATATATCTACTTTTCTTGAGCGATTGTCCGGAGTGTTACATCAATTGTCCGATTTTCACTGATGCATGTCATGATTTAGTCCTAACTTTGCGATTACAAAAGAGGAATCGTAAGATTGTTTGATTTGGTATAGATGATAAATACCATGATGAAGTTGCCTCAACCTCATATCCTTAAAATTGAAATATACAACAAACAACTATAACAATTCTATGTACAAAGCAATTCGTGCCACCGAAATAAGAAGATGGTGGGTGGGGCTATTTCTCACTCTACTTCTTATTCCCGTTTCGGCTTTCGCACAAACCCAACGGACAGTTACGGGTACTGTCATTGATGAGAATGGCGAACCATTGATTGGAGCTACAGTCAAGGTGGTAGGAGAATCAATCGGAGCAGCCACTGACATTGAGGGTAATTTCTCTGTCAATGTTCCCAAAAGCGCAAAACAGTTGGTTATCTCCTATGTCGGATATGACAACTTGACCGTAGACATCACTTCCGACAACATGACCATCACCATGAAACCCAATTCCGAATTATTGGATGAAGTCGTGGTTATAGGCTACGGTGTCAGGAAAAAGGATGATCTTACAGGCTCTGTATCCACGGTCAGTGAAAAGGATTTCAACAAAGGTATGATCTCCTCTCCCGAAGAACTGGTGAATGGCAAGATTGCAGGTGTGCAGATTGTCAACGGCGGCGGCTCGCCGACAGCCGGATCCACAATCCGTGTGCGTGGCGGTGCTTCTCTAAATGCATCCAACGATCCCCTTATCGTACTTGATGGTGTACCTATGGAGGTCGGTGGTTCGGTTAGCGGTGCAGGTAATTTCCTTAGCCTCATAAATCCGAACGACATCGAGAGTATGACCATCCTTAAGGATGCATCATCGACAGCCATATATGGTTCGCGTGCATCAAACGGCGTGATTATAATAACCACTAAGAAAGGTAAGGGTGACGGCATAAAGGTTTCATTCCAGACAACAAACTCAGTATCAACAAAGACAAAGACCTCCGACATGCTCTCTACCGATGAATTTATCGGGATTGTAGACAAACTTGGTACACAGCGCCAGAAATCATTGTTGGGCAACAGCCGTACTAATTGGAACGACCAGATTTATCATACAGCATTCGGCTCCGACAATAATCTGAGCGTGTCAGGACGTGCCGCATCCTGGCTACCTTTCCGTGTGTCTGCCGGTGCTTACTATCAAGAGGGTATACTGAAAACCGACAATACCAAACGTTTTACGGGAAACCTGAATCTTACTCCGTCTTTCTTTAGGGATGAACTCCGCTTCCAATTTAGTCTTAAAGGGACTTATTCCAAAAACAGATTCGCCGACACAGATGCCATTTGGGGTGGTGCAACCCTTAACCCAACCATACCTGTATATTCCGGCAACGACTCCTTCGGAGGATATAATGAGGCTGTTGATGCCAATGGTATTCCCGTCACAGGTGCTTTGGCTAATGCTGTTGGAAGACTTAACCAGTATAAATCCACATCCGACGTCTATCGTATCATAGGGAATATAGATGTCGACTGGAATATCCGTTGGGTGAAAGGACTCAGACTTCATGCCACCGGAGGCTACGACTGGTCAAAGGGGGAAGGTAATATCTATGTACCTAAAGAGGCGATAGCCTACTATACCACAGGAGGACGCGATTATAAGTACGGTCCTCAGAAGAACTATAACCGACTGCTCACTCTATATGCAAACTATAATCGTGACTTTGAAGTGATAAGATCAAACGTAGATGCTACGTTCGGCTACGACTATCAATATTGGAAATATACTACGCCTTTCTATGCAGTGTTGAATGCCGAAGGTATCCAACAGTCAACATCTGCCGCTACCGACCAACGTCATTCTTTAATATCTTATTATGGCAGATTAAACTACACCTTTATGGACCGTTACCTACTGACAGCAACCGTGCGTCGGGATGGTTCCTCACGTTTCTCAAAGAATAACCGTTGGGGCACATTCCCTTCAGTGGCTTTGGCATGGAGAGTCTCACAGGAAGGATTCTTCGAGCATGCACGTGAGTGGATTAATGATCTTAAGTTGCGCGCATCTTATGGCGTCACCGGTCAGCAAGACGGCATCACCAACTATGGCTACATCCCTGTGTATACTCCCGGTCTTGATGGTGCACAGTATCTATTCGGAGGTAATCCGGTCTATACATATCGTCCGGAGGCCTATAACCCCGACCTGAAATGGGAAACGACAAAGTCGTGGAACTACGGTATTGATATAGCCTTGCTGAACAATCGTTTCACGTTCTCAGCAGATTTCTATACCCGCAAGACGGAGAATCTCCTTGCAACTGTCCCCGTACCTGCAGGCACAAATTTCGACAAGCTGATGCTTGAGAATGTCGGTAATGTAGATTCCAAGGGTATCGAGCTTGCCCTGACAGCACATCTGATAAGCAACAAAGACTGGTCATGGTCAATCACTGCCAATGCTGCCTGGCAACGCGTCAGAATCAAGAATCTAACCCTGACTCCCGGTGCTCCGAGCCCGGACACCGAGGTGGGTCCATGGATTGATGCCTATCAGATGCAGGTATTCTCAACAGATTATGCTCCTTATTCATTCTATCTGTTCAAGCAGTTGTATGATCAAGAGACCGGACGCCCGATCGAGGGACTCTATGCCGACCTGGATGGCGATGGACAAATCACGAATAATGACCGCTACCATTGCCACTCCCCTGCCCCAGACTGGATTCTCGGACTTTCCACAAACCTACGCTACAAGAAATGGTCATTGTCTACTTCCCTAAGAGCTAATCTTGGTGGATATATATTCAACGGAATGGCAATGAACACTGGCGCATGGGAAACTATGAGCTACAATGACTATCAGCTCAACAACCTCAACCGTAGCTTCCTTACCACCGGGTTCCAACGACGTCAATTCCTGAGCGATTATTATCTTGAGAATGCCTCATTCCTCAAGATGGATAATCTTCAGCTTGCCTATGATTTCGGTCAAGTTTACAAAGGGCTGAATCTTCACGTAGCGGCAATGATTCAGAACGTGTTTACAATCACAAAATATAAAGGAGTGGATCCGGAAAGTTCTAATGGCGTTGATACGGCAGTCTATCCTCGTCCTCGGACATATTCAGTCACTCTCGGACTTAACTTCTAAAAATCAGAATAATGAAAAAATTAAATATAATTTCAGGGATAATCTTAGGATTCGGAATGATGCTCGGAAGCTGCACTGACGACCTCAACCAGATGCCCGTCACCGAGACTACCTCAAACGATGTCTATACTGACGCTGCCAATTACAGGAGCGTTCTCGCAAAGATATATGCATCCTATGTGCTTGCCGGACAAGGACAAGGAGGGGATAACGGCGATTTGACCACAATCAACGGACAGGACTTCTCGCGTGGTTATTTCAATCTTCAGGAAGCTGCCACAGATGAGGTAGCAAACACGTGGCTCTCTGGCAACAATCTCGTAGACCTGACATATATCAATTGGAGTTCCAAAGATTCCTGGGTGTCAGATTCTTATTATTGGCTTTTCTTCAATATCTCTCTCTGTAATGAATTCCTACGCCATTGCCCTGACGAAGAGATTGCCAAATTTTCAAGCATCGAACAGGATGAAATCAGGGCTTATCGTTCCGAAGCTCGCTTTATGAGAGCTTTCAGCTATTGGATGGTGTTGGATTTATACCGTCAGGGACCGAAAGTGGATGAGACAACCCCCGTGACTGGATTTGTACCCGAAGCATACGACGGACCGGCATTATTTGATTTCATTGAAAGCGAATTGAAAGCGCTCGTAGCTGAGGGAACAACGACAGCACTTCCCGACTCAAATGAATATGGACGTGCAAGCAAACCTACTGCTTGGGCTCTTCTCGCACGCCTCTATCTCAACAGTGCGGTCTATCGTGGCAATACCGACGCGAGGTATTACACAGAATGCATAACGGCATGCCATAAGGTGATATCCAATCCGGCATTTTATCTTGAACCGGATTATGCAAAACTCTTCAATGCCGATAATCATAAGCGTTCGCATGAAATACTATTTGCAATGGTGTGTGATGCAACCACATCGGTCACTTGGGGTGGAGGTACCTACCTTGTATGTGGATCATGCGGAAACTCCAGTACTCAGGATCCTGCCAAATATGGACTGACCAACGGCTGGGGAATGTTCCGGGCACGTGGCGAGATAGTGGAAAAGTTTGGCGATGTGTCTGCCACGTCAGACTCTCGTGCGATGTTCTATACCGATGGGCAGACCCAATATTTTACCGGAGCAATTGATAATCAGTCCGAAGGATATTTCTTCGAGAAATTCTCTAATCTGACAGACGATGGTGTTGCAGCCTCTAATTCTGCGGCAACCGGTTGCTCTACAGATTATCCCATGCTACGCCTTGCCGATGTATATCTTATGGCTGCCGAAGCCTTCTTACGTGGTGGTGCAGGCATCTCAAGAACTGAAGCCCTTGAACTTGTAAACAAAGTACGCATGCGTGCATACCATAATGATGAAAGCGGAAAAATCTCTGACTCTGATTTCTCTCTTGATTTCATTCTTGACGAGAGGGGACGTGAACTTTATCTTGAATCCATCAGAAGAACTGACCTCGTGCGTTTTGACAAGTTTACTACAGATTCTTACATCTGGCAATGGAAAGGTGGTGTCTTAGACGGTCGCGCCGTAAATGCCAGATATGACATCTACCCGATTCCTGATACTGACCTGACAGCGAATCCTAATCTTAAAAACCCGTTATACTGATATTTGAATAATGAAACTTAATAACATATTTTTAACATCTTTACTCCCGGCAATCGCTGCTCTTGGCTTTTCCGCCTGCGAAAGCGACATTGATCCGGTCTACGTGCTTCCAGCCGACGACGTGACTCTAAGCGGGGCAACAGGCGACGTGATTCTATCCCCCGGGAATCCACTCGCACTTGCCATGACAATATATTGGAATGGCAACGGACAATTGGCACTAAGCGACTCTCTTATCCAAGCTCCTGTCAACGCCGCCGAAGAGACTATCCAGCTTTCAAAAGATGAGAACTTCTCTTCCACCATCGACCTTAGCGTGGAGAAAGGGATGCGCTCACGTCAGTTCTTATGCGATGAACTGAATTCCCTCCTTGGTCGTCTGGGATATACTGCCGATGAGATGGCTCCTCTTTATATACGTATCCGTTCTGTCATAGCGGCAAATATGGAGCCGTCATATTCTTCCGTGATAAAGGTGATGGTGCAGTCGTATAGGATTCACCTCATCCTTGCCACCGTGCTGGACAAGGAGCGCAACGAAACGTCCATGCAGCTTGCATCCCCTGAGGAGAACGGCATATACCAAGGATTCATGGGAGTAAACGGGTGGACCAACTGGTGGTTGCGCGAGGCTAACAACATAGTATGGGGCAATTTAGGGGAGACAGGGAAAACATTCTATGCCTCATCGGCAGATGACCATTGGAATTTCTGGTTCCCCGATCCTGCCGGATGCTATTTCACTACCCTTAACACCACAGAAGGTTGGTGGAGCGCACTGCATATCGACAATCTCTCAGTCAGCGGTGATCTCAGTGGCAAAATGGATTATAACATGAAAGCCAACCAATGGACTCTCCCCGTCAATCTGTCAGAGCCCACCACCGTTAACATTACAGTTAGTGGTCAAGGCAGGTTGTTTAACCGCGATACCACCGATATGGGACCTGCCATATCAAAGGCAGTCGGATTTGGAGGTGACAGCCAAAATCTATCTTTCAGTGAAACGGCAACCTCAATTTCTGTAAGTTTACCTGCCGGTGAGACTATGCTTGTCCTGGATCTGTCAAATCCGTTAGGATTGACTATCGCTGCAGGTGAGGCTGCACCGGAACCCGCTCCCGAAACATATCTCTATTTTTCCGGAGTGGTGAATTGGGATGGTTTTGACGACTATATATCTTTATATGATGAGTCATCGTTGTGTTATGGCGGTGCTCATTGGGTTGATTCAGAATGGGGTTATCGTGCATATACACAGGCTGACTGGGCTTCTGCTTATAAAGCTACTGAGGGGGCATCCCCTCTTAGTGGGAATCTGGTTTTCGCTGAATCTGACGGAAATATACCTGCTCCGGAAAAGGGTCTGTATGTAATGGACTTCAACATGAAGGAACTTACTTATATGCTGACAAAGATTGAATCTGTCACATTCACCGGACTAAACGATGATTGGTCAGAGCATCCAATGATTCAGTCTACAGAAAATCCAGAAGTCTTCACTGCTGAATTTGTCAAGGAAAAAGAGACTCCTTGGGGTGTCAAAGTTCTCATCAATAATGATTGGGGGCTATTCTTCGGCGGAGGAAACGGAAACCTGCGCCTCGGACATTCAGATGCCACTACCGGTTTTGATGGAGATAATGCCCTTACAATTGGAGAAACATATATCCTCACAATAGACTTGGGACATCAAACCTATTCATATTCTCTAAAATAATAAACAAGTGTCTCAAACGTTAATAAATTACTGAATTCAATGAAAATGACAACAATCATAGCATCGTTTGCATTAGCCTCATCTCTCTTCTGCGGCTCATGCTCTGAAGAAAGCCCTGTCACTAATCCACGACAAGATGAGACAGCAATAGAGAAACAATACGGCTTTGCAAAAGGTGCCGACGTCAGTTGGCTTACCCAAATGGAGGCAGAGGGGCGTAAATTCTACACCCCCGGAGAAGATCGGAAAGAGATGGAGTGTATGTCGCTCTTGCGAGATTACTGTGGTGTAAACTCAATACGCCTACGCGTATGGGTTAACCCTAAAGATGGTTGGAACAATGCCGATGATGTTGTCTTGAAAGCACGCAGGGCTGAGAATCTTGGACTTAGGACAATGATAGATTTCCACTTCTCCGACACATGGGCTGATCCAGGGCATCAGAAGATGCCAGATGCATGGGAAGATCTATCTTTTAATGATCTGAAAGGAGCACTTGCCTCCCATGTGGCATCAACACTGACCTCAATAAAGAATGCCGGCGTAACTCCGGAGTGGGTACAGATTGGAAATGAGACCACACCCGGCATGATGCTTCCGATCGGATCAATCGAGGAGAATCCGACTCAATATGCAGAGTTGAATAATGCCGGCTACGATGCCGCAAAATCTGTTTTCCCGGAAGTGAAATGTATCGTGCATCTTGATGGAGGCAACAATCAATGGGCCTACGACAGAATGTTTGATGCACTTGAACGCAATGGAGGGAAATATGATATGATAGGGATGTCGGTATATCCTTATTGGGCAGAACAGAACGGGGAAACCGGTGGCTGGCAGAAGGTGGCAGACGATTGTATCGCCAACATTTCTCATCTCAAACAAAAATTTAACCGACCAATCATGATTTGCGAGATTGGCATGCCATACGACCAAGCGGAAGCATGCCGGCAATTGATTGCAAAAATGATGAATACAGAGATTGAGGGCATTTTCTATTGGGAACCGCAAGCCCCTGCCGGGTACAACGACGGCTATACCCTCGGATGTTTCGATAACGATGCACCAACATCCGCATTGGATCCTTTCAAAACTAAGTAATGCTTATGAAGAAGTATTTTATATTTATGGTAATGGCTCTTTCGGGAGCCATTACTTTCCCTTTAAATGCCCAGCGGATATCATCGCGTCTAACTGATGGATGGGAATTTAAGCAAGGGGGGGTGGAATCACAAGCTGCCTGGCAGAATGTGAAAATTCCACACGATTGGGCTATTACAGGTCCATTTGATCGTGACAACGACCTACAGTGCGTAATTATTGAACAAAACAACGAAAAGGAAGCCACATGGAAGACCGGTCGTACCGGTGGGTTACCTTTTATCGGCAAAGGTGCATACAAACGCAAAATCTATATCCCGGAACAGGAAGGCAGACATTATACCATTGTCTTTGATGGAGCTATGAGCAACGCGCAGGTAAGCATCAATGGTCATCATGCCATAACTTGGCCATACGGTTATAACTCGTTCTATGTCAATATTGACTCACTCGTACACCAAGGAGAAAATGAGTTACTCGTACAACTTGAAAATTTTGACAAGCAATCGCGCTGGTATCCCGGGGCAGGTCTTTACCGCAATGTTCATCTTGTAGAAACTGACCGAGTGCATGTGCCTGTGTGGGGTACCTATATAACCACGCCTATAGTCAAAGATGATTATGCAGTAGTCAATATGTGTATCGAAATTGAAGGCGCAAAGCAATCCGACGAATGGCCTTACGGTGAAACCATCAATATCATGACTGCTATATATTCACCTGACGGGAAGGAGGTTTCGAAAGATTCAACAAAATATATTGCAAGGGGTCAAGGACTGACACAGAAATTTATAATCAATAATCCGGAGCTTTGGTCAACCGATTCTCCCAATCTATATACTGCCAAGACTCTGTTGTTGCGTAATGACAAAGTTGTTGACACATACGAAACCAAATTCGGCATACGCACTCTTGAATATATTCCCGAAAAGGGATTCTTTCTAAACGGTATTCCGACAAAATTCAGAGGCGTATGCAATCATCATGATCTCGGTCCGCTCGGTGCCGCAATAAATGAGGCTGCACTGCGTCATCAGGTGGCTCTTCTCAAGGAGATGGGCGCGAATGCCATCCGCACCTCCCACAACATGCCGGCTCCCGAACTCGTCAGAATATGTGATGAGATGGGCATGATGCTTATGATCGAGCCATTTGACGACTGGGGATTCCGTCCGAAGTCGGAGAATGGCTACGGTAAGGTATTCAACGAATGGGCACAGCGCGATGTCACAAACATGGTGAGGCAATTCCGCAACAGTCCCTCCGTGGTGATGTGGTCAATAGGGAATGAGGTGCCCTCTCAATGGGGACAGCCAGGCATGGATGAGCTGCTGATGCTGCGTAATCTTGTAAACTCCCTCGACCCGACACGCCCCGTCACCTGCGGCATGGATCAGATCGGTTCGGTTATAAGCAACGGTTTCGCCGCAGCTCTCGACATTCCTGCTTTCAACTACAAGCCTCAATACTATGAGATGATCTACAATCGTCTGCCCAACCGACTTGTGCTCGGTTCGGAGACTGCCTCCACTGTATCATCAAGAGGTAAATACATGTTTCCAGTCAAACCAAAATCGGATGCTCTGTATGACAATCACCAGTCATCGGGCTATGGGACAGAATATTGTAGCTGGAGCAACATACCTGACCTTGACTTCGCTGCCGATGATGACTATCCTTGGATGATCGGTCAATTTGTATGGACAGGGTTCGATTATCTCGGCGAACCTTCACCTTACGACACGGATGCCTGGCCAAACCATTCCAGCATGTTCGGCATATTCGACCTTGCAAGTCTACCAAAGGATACCTACTATCTCTACCGTTCCCAATGGCGCAAGGACTCCCCCACTCTCCACATCCTGCCCCATTGGAATTGGGAAGGGCGCGAGGGGGAGGTGACTCCGGTCATGGCTTTCACCTCCTATCCGGAAGCTGAGCTGTTTGTAAACGGTGTGTCGCAGGGACGACGCAAGAAGGATACGTCGGTAGCCGCAAGCAAGATACGCGACGGTTGGAAGGAATATAAGGATTACACTCCCGAACATCGTGCGGAGGATGCCACAAACCTGATGAACCGCTATCGTCTGATATGGGATAACGTGGTGTATCAGCCCGGCGAACTGAAAGTTGTGGCATACGATGCCGATGGCAAACCCGTGGATGAAACTTCTGTGAAGACTGCCGGCAAGCCTCACCACATCGTGCTGACCCCCAACCGTACATCCCTGACCGCTGATGGCGAGGACCTCGCATATATAACCGTGCAGATTGCCGATAAGGATGGCAACATTGTGCCGACCGACTCCCGCAAGGTGGAGTTCAGCGTAAAGGGTGCCGGATCCTTCCGTGCTGCCGCCAATGGCGACCCCACATCTCTCGAACCGTTCCACAAGCCTCAGATGTCGCTATTTAGCGGTGCCGCGACTGCGATTGTACAGACTTCCGATAACGCCGGTGATATTGTGTTTGAAGCCAAGGCTAAAGGTGTGAAACCAGCGAAACTTACAATAACAGCTCTATAGGTTATGCGATAATAAGGTAATACGATTCGCTTTAAGGTTTATATTCCCTGATACTGTGCGGGCTTGGCATGCCCGCACAGTATCATTTATCTCAGAAAGTCTAAACTTCAATAAAAATCATAATATAAAATAGGTGGAAAGTCGGTGTCAACAAAGAGGGGGATGACTTATTTTAGGTACGTGAATATCAAGAATTTTTTATTATCGGCATTAGCCGTAGGGTCAAATACTGAAGTTTCGCAAGCTGCACTTCAGTGGTTTAAAGTTTATAGTTTAAGGTTTAAGGTTTAAGGTTTAAGATTCACGAAAATTCACGAAAATCCACGAATCTTTTCATTATACAAAATTTAATGATCATAAACCATAAACATTAAACCTTAAACCATTTAAGTGAAGCAAGTTGGAAAACTTGTGAAACTTAAATCAAATATTATTCAATATGAGTCAAGACCTTATTTAGTGAGGCGGTCGGTCACGATAGCCACGGTGGAGTCGGACCATACATTCTCGCAAGTCTCAACCATATCTATTATGGTATAGATGGGCAGGATAACTCCCAATATGGCGACTCCTCCTTCAACTCCCGACATGAGCGAGAGCGTCAGGAAGTAGCAACCCATCGGCACGCCGGCATTTCCCACTGCCGCTATCGAAGCAATACCCACCCAAAGAAGCACCTCCCAGAATGAGAGTGCCATCCCTGCGTTCTGCATCACAAAGATTGATGTTATGGCTATGAACGCCGCGCATCCGTTCATATTGAGGGTGGTGCAGAGTGGCAATACAAAACGTGCCACCTTCGGCTTCACTCCCATACGCTCCTCTGCCGAGGAGATAGTGAGCGGCAATGTAGCTGCCGAACTCTTCGTGAAGAATGCTGTAAGCAATGCCGGACCCATAGCCTTGACAGCCTTGACCGGATTAATGCCGTGGGAAAGAAGGAAGAGCGGGAGCACTATGAACATCTGTGAGCAGTTGGCGGCAAGCACAACCAATATGTATTTACCTAATGAATCCGCCACAAGACCGCCACTCACCTGCGCTGTCAATTGTGCTGCAAACGCCACAATGCCGATCGGCAATATCGCTATAAGCCATTTTATCAGTAGGAAAAGAAGATTCTGAACACCCTCTATGAAGCTCTTTAGAGTGGTTTTAGAATTGCTTTCCGGCAACTTCGAGATTCCGATGCCTATGGCGAATGCCATAAGCAACACACCAAGCACGTTGCCATCAAGCAACGGGGTGAGTAGATTATTGGGTATAACGTTAAGCAGATGATCCGAGTATGACTCACCCGAAAAGTCGGCAGACACTGCGGCATCACCGTTAGCCATGAAGTCGGCAGAGAGATTAGACGGACTCACGATATAATATATGCTCACTCCCACTGCGGCGGCAATGATGGTGGTAAGCAACGTATATGTCATGGCACATCGGAATATTTTCACGGTGCCCTTCTCTGCACCGAGATTCATCATCGTTGCCACCACCGCCACTGCAATCGTAGGTATGGCAATGAGCTGGAACAAACGCGCGAAAATCTGTGCCAAAACAGTCATGGTACTGTTGATCATTTCCACATTAAGCAATCCCAGCACCACACCCAGCACCAGCGCACCGACCCATATAAGAGTCTGCTTATTACTCTTCTTCATATCTCTTCGTTTTTATTTAAAATTCAAATCCGGTTATGAAGTTATTTTAAGTTTAAAGTTTAATGTTTATGGTTTATTTCGTAGATTTCCGTGAACCCTAAACCTTAAACCTTAAACTTCAGTGAAGTTACTTATAGAAAGCAAAGTTACAAAAATATCATGAGATTTCAACAACTTAACCTCCATCTCATAAAAATGGAAGCTTAATTGCTGCGATGTCTAAAAAAGATCGAGAGATATGTCGATTACAGTTTGTAAATATCTACAGATTACACTAACTGTGTAGTCTAAAAATTTGGTAAGGAAAGAGGTTTGACAACCGAACATTCTTCCTCGGACTCGTCTCCGGACTGTCTCGAATCAACAAAGGATTTCTATATAATAGCCGGTTTTCAACTTTACGCCGTGAATGGGATACTATTCAATCTTTATTGGAAAGCTTGTATCCGATCCCTCGGATATTCAGAATGTCAAGCGTAGAAGATGAGAGATACTTGCGGAGCTTGTAGATGAAACCATGCAGACGGTTCAAGTTGTTGTAGTCGTCATTTTGCCAGATTCGGTACATGAGTGTACGGGCTTCGACAACTTCATTCGGATGATGAAATAACTCATCAAAGATTACAGCCTCTATATGAGATAGTTCTCTGGAATTGCCATCAACGACAAGTTTTTGAGCTGCAAAATCAAGTCTGCAATCTGCGACTGTCAAAACGGAATTTTCAACAGTTGCGCTCATTCGCCTAAGCAGAGCCTTTATACGCACCACGAGTTCCGCTATCTGGAAAGGCTTGCGGATATAGTCATTGCCTCCGATTTCAAAACCATGGACCACATCATCCAATGCGGTGCGGGCTGTGAGAAAAAGCACAGGGGTATGAGGCGACTTCATACGGATAAATTTCACCATTTCAAAACCGTCCATTTTAGGCATCATAACATCGGCAACCACAATGTCGGGATATATCTCCTCAAATAGTCTTAACCCAACCTCTCCATTTTGTGCGGTTGATACTTCAAAACCTTCACGTTGCAATGCGTCTTCTATGATATATGACAGTGTGGAATCATCCTCCACCAACAGAACTTTATCTTTTCTCATCTCTGTTAAATTTAATAGTGAAAGTTGTACCCTTATTCTCCTCGCTTATCACAGAAATGCTCCATCCTTGCATTTCCGATATCTGCTTCACATAATACAATCCCAATCCATAGCCGCCAACTTCATAACGGTCGCCATCCGTGACTCTATAAAACTTATCGAAGATATATGGTAAACTCCCTTTGGGTATTCCTATTCCATTATCCGAAATAGATATTTCGTTATTGTCTCCGTAAATCTTTATCTCAACAGCATCACCCGAATATTTCACCGCGTTGTCAAGAAGATTCGATATGACGTTGCCAAAGTGCAGGGAATCGGTTGATATTTCCACATTTTCCGGAATATAAATCTCGATTTTTGCAGGTTTGCCCGCTTTCATTTCAATCATACCGACGACTTCTTCAACAAGTGGTCTTAACCGGACTTTTTCAATATTAAGTTGCATGCTCTTAAACCGCTCCATGCTCATCGAGAGAATATTCTCAATCATGCCACTGAGAAAATTGAGCCGTTGCATGATGATGGTAAGCAACCTCTTGTTTCTTTGCTCATCGCTCTGGTCATAATATCTCAGCATGGAGTCCGCGGCTGAATAAGCCACTGCGACCGGTGTTTTCAGCTCATGTGTCATGTTATGGGTGAAATCATCCTTCATCTGCTCGATAGACCTAAGTTTGCCTACCCAATGAAGAAGATACCATATCAGGAATGACATCAGAAGCAGGATAACCGCCGACGTTATGATTATTCCCGCCATGCGGCGGAATATGTAACCTGACAATGGACTTATATAACCTATGACAATAGGCTCACCCTCTGCGTTATTGACTTTGATTTTCCAATGCTTCTCAAAAGCAGGAGATTCGCCGGGTATATCCGTGACCATCACATCTTCAGGTGCCAATCCAAATCCGGATAACTCCTTACGATAGATATGCTCCACGTCTGAGAAATCACGCGGATTCATATCCGGAGTGTTTGATGCTATGAAGTGAAAATACAAGCTCATGGTCTTGTCTATGTTCTCCAAGAGATTGGGGTATTCGTAACTTCCGTCAGTAGTCTTCTCACCTTGAACCATCAGTGTCAGTCTGATGAAAGAGTCATCCTCGCCTACGGATGTACCTTTCATCCGTGATATTATCTCCAGAATATCTGCCCGGCGAAGACATTCGGTTGCTGTTTGAATTGACTGCTCCTTTATGGAATTATAAAAGCTATGCAGATACACGATGTTTGCCACTACCATTATAGCGATGACAACCAATGTGGTTATTGTAATGTAGCGAAAACGTTTCATTTTACAAATTTAATGAATAAATCCAATAAATCCCTACCCGGCTAAGACCAACTAAGACTAAAGGAGGTTAGGCTAAGACTATTTTGTTTACTTTGGAGGTAATTTTGCAACATAAACAAATACCTCTTCAACAATGAAACAAATCAGCTACATCCTTTTCGCGGGATTAATCATCGCACTCATGAACAGTTGCAATTCTCTAAAACCTGTAACCTATGCCAACAGAGATTGGCATATAAGTGACTATTACGGTCAGATAATAGATAAGGACACCACTTACCGCATGACATTCGGTGATGTGATTATTCCGCAGGAGATGGCGATAATCTCCTGTGCAGATTCTGCTGCTAAATATCCAGGGATGGACAAATTCATTGCCGACATTCTCAAGACCGCCAGACTGCAGGACGAAGAGGTGTTGTTCTATTCTCCGACGCATGGAAAAATATTTGTCAAGCTGAAGAATGAGCCTCCTGCAAAGAGACCCTCATCGCTGACATCCAATATGCAATGTCTTACATTAAATAAAGATAACGACCGCCCCTACACAATGTGGGTGTATGATGACGATGTGGAGGACTGGCACCGAAAGCCGGGCGAAATGTATACATACACCTACTTTGACAAGAAGAAACAGCATATCCTTGTCGTGGATTTCTATGATTATGGCAAGACTCCTATTGCCCAGATATTTGTGATGCAATCACGAAATAAAATGACGGACAGAATGCAGCTACCGACCCAGAAACAACTGTGGGATTTCTCCAAACATAAGCTCAAAGATTATGAGCGTGATATTGAATTTTGGTCCAATTGGATTGACAGTCATAGACAGAACGCTTTTGCCAATTATAAAATCGGTCAGGAACAATTAAAGAAAAAGAAATGAAAACCGACTTACATGCACGAAGCAGTATATAACTGTTAAACTGGGTGTTACCTACAACTTCAATTCAGGGAAGGGGTTACGTTTACTGCGTATCGAGAAAAACAACGACGGCAGCCGTCTCAGAAAAGAATGATATGCACACTGCCCAATGCAACGGTATCACGAATACGTATCTCTCCCACAAAAACACCATCGTCCGGATAATACACGTCAGCAAACACAGGGATACAAAGATATTCCTGGACTACATCAAACTATCCTCCGATGAATTGAAAATCGGCAAATACTTTCGAATCTTACCTATATGAGCCAAATTGCCAACGAAATAGACGCAATAGCCAATTCAACACAGTACGCTATATTTTGATGAACTCTTTGCTTATTAAAGCGTTAAAATTTTGTAGAGTTAGAAAAAATCGCTAACTTTGCACTGTCATCGATCGAAGAACGAAAGACTTGGTTGGCCGCATTACCGTAAATGCGGTTTTTTTATGCCTTGTTCTGAAGTTTACGCATATAATAGGCATGATTGGATTGGTCAACGCAAAATCCTGTAATCAATGCGAAATTAGGATTGATGTACTCTACCACTACCATATAACCCTTTGCGCGATACCAAAAATATTCACGTTCCCGTCCTGAATTTTCTATATACTTGAATCGTGTAATACGCTTGTCGGAAGCGTTTTCCAAAATAGGTTTAATCCAATGGATACGCACGGCACGCTCCGAGCGAAACTCTCTAACGGTCTTGGCGATTTTGCGTCTGTCCTCTTTGGCATCTCTTGTTATGACATGGACAAACTTTTCAAGCAGACCATCAAACCATTCGGGCAAACTATCCTTATGAGCGCAGTTATATAGATATGGCTTCACAATCAGTTCTACCCCATCCAAATTTACCTTTTGAATAAGAACATCATTTTTGAACCGTTCGTGCAACTCCAATATTTTGTCTTTGTCGTCAACTGATAGTTCGCAATCAAAATATGGCTGCAATATTCCAAGCATATCGTTATCAGCCATTTCTTCTCTTGGGTTGAAAATCGTAGATTGCAAATTTGTCATCTCCCGGCTCTGTTCCTTCATCAAGATGGTAGCCGGATAGTTCCTCAATAAGCCTGACTATATTCATTTTAGCTTCGCTCCCGGTCAGACCTCTTGCCCTGTATGTTATCGCACCGATTATAATATCAGTAAGTTGAATAAACTGCGATTCATGTGAACGGATATTCTGCATTGATTGAATTGTGCCATCCGTTCCTAACATATTTATGAGTTCTTTGTGTATTGAGGCAAGTTTTATTTTCCCGTGATTATCCTTGAGATCAAGAAAAACACGGTATAAATTCCCGCTATCGGAGTTGTGCCAGATAGAAAACCTTATCAAACGCTCAATTACTGAATAATAGAACCGATTATATTCATCCCTCTCCAATGAGTGCGCTTGAATATTGGATTTATTTTTGATAAGGATACTGCGGAATACCATTGACGAATCAAAGAACAAACGCAAAATCTCATCATACATGGCAATATGTGTGCGGCTTACAGTATTCCACTTCAATTCATGCAGAATACCATACTTACTTTTCAGTCGTTTAAGCTCAGTTTTATATGTTTCAAGATATTTGTCCGGCACTATTATAGCGCCGATGCACATGACATCACTATTGTCAAATTGCAGATGACAACTTTCGTCACAAAATATCGAGTATGCCTTTTGCGGTTGTTTCATAGTGCAAAGTTAATAAATTTTCGTCAATAATATCCTGAAATCCAAATATTATGACTAACTTTGCTACATGCACGACATCGTTGCCTAAAAATCCGATATAGCAATGGAGCCCCAAGCAAAGATAATAGGCATATCCCGTCATCGCCTCTCCACCGACGGTGATGGAGTTCCCGGCTGATTTTCAACAGATGCGCCACTTCAAGCGCCGTTATCAGCGTCACCATCGGCATCGGAGCTTCAATTCATATTTCAAGAGCGTATGCTTACGTCGTATCCTATCACCCTTTGTCTGTACCCCAAAATGCCTCAACAAATATGCCGACGAGTAACCGGAGCAGCTATTGCCAGTTTGAAATTCTATTTTGTTATCCTTGGACACAATAGCTTTTTCTTCACTCAATGGAAAGGATAATCTGGGAGTTGCCTAACCTATATAGTAAGCATCACCGATAGTCATCACCAATAGGTAGATAAAGGTAATACCCAGTAATCGTTTCGCGACAAATAAATATATGATGGATTTCCTCAGAAAGAAGACTTACGCAGATGAATATTCTATGAAACAAGCCATAAATCTCCTACGTAACCTTGGGTCGTCAAGAGAATGTTTTCATAGGAACAAAAGCCATAAACTTAAGAATAGTTTTCATTTGTGATTATTTTAGAGTGAACATATTATGATAACAGGAGGCAGATTGTTGAATATATGGAACCCTACAGCCCACCAAAATCCCAAATTGACTCTCAAATATGCACATGCACATCCGGCAAAAAATACGACTGCCGTTACGCACAGACAATAAGGGAGTAATGAGATTGAAATATTGCTGAAAGCCATTAGATGCATAATGGCAAATACTATTGATGAAATCCAAATAATTGGCACTTCAAATCTTTCTTTGACCTCAATCCATAAAGTCTGCTTAAAATATAAATTCACAAAAAGGAGTATCATAATCGCCGCAATGCTCCAGACGGCAAATTCAATGGCTGAGAAGGAGTATATGTGTTGCCAAATTACCGCGATGGGTATCAATGATAATGATATGGCAATCTGCCACTTTTTAAAAGAAAGTCCCAATCTGAAAATCCCCTCCTCCAATAAAGGGGCTATAACCAACAATACCATTAACATAAAAGGCACTGATCCCTTATTTGCGACTTCAAACGGGTTTCCTCCAAACGAAGTCAATTTCTCCGCATCAATTTCATTAGCCTTATAGATGGCTGTGCATGTAATCAAGATTCCTGCACTTAATATTCTCGTCACAAGCCAAAACAAAAAGGCATACCCTAAAATCCATTTCTTTGAATGATAGATATAGTCGTCTGTACGGGAAAGGATGTATCTCATTATATGTTTTTATTAGTTTTTATTAGTTTATATCGCTATATTCCGACCCTGATAACCTGTTAATCAAAGTTATGTTTTTATTATATAATCGTAGTTCAATAATTGACGTTATTACTATAGCAATTACAACTAAGACCATTCTCCAATTACCAAGAAACGGTGGCAGAAAGACTAACCAACCCATTAGAATGGCGAACACTACGGAAAATATCAATTCAATATTTTTGTAGTATTTTTTTATTTTGAGGGTTGCTTTCATAATTTCTGATATAGAGAATTCTGATATAGAAACCTTTCTGATCATATTAATCAGATATATTTCCGCCATAATCGCGATAATACCCACTATTCCAAACGATACAAGCCATGATATTGGAAACAACATCGGTGCCCATAAACGGGATGTAACAACCAATGGAAAGCTTACCACAGAAATGGTAAGACTGATGATGCAACGCCGTAATAATCGCGTTTTATAATCGGTTTTTGACTCCAAATCAGGAATATCAGAAGTTCCCGTCGAGGCTTTTTCAATATGAGGCTCGACAGATTTCCATGTTTTTTTTAAATCTTCAAGTTCCATATTTATTTTGTTGAGAGTTTTTCTTTTATCCTATGTAGCCGCGAGGCAACCGTATTTCTGGGAATACCCATATTTTCAGCAATTTCATCATAGCTTAATTCATCCAGCCACATGAGTACCAAAGCCTTGTCAATAGGCTTAAGTCTTGAAATGGATGAATAAAGCCATTCAAGTCTGTTTTGTATATCATGCTCCGAATCATCCTCAAATTGAATATATGGCATTTCTTCAAATGAGAGCATACGAACTTTCGGAGTAAGCCTCCGGAGTGAGAAAAGACACGTATTCAAAGCGACTTTGTAAACCCATGTAGATTCCGAGGAATCTTTTCTGAAATGACGATAAGCCTTGAAAAGTGAAATCAGGACCTCCTGCCTCAAATCATCAAACCCAACATCCGTTGTCGCATAGAAGAAGCAGACACTAAAAATGATCTTTTCGTGTCTTCTTACCATAGCGGTGAAGGATTGATTATATTCTGAAGGATTGTCCATGATTTTTGTTTTACAAGGTTAGTTGCTGAATTTACCCGAAAGTTCCACAATGGTAAGAAAAAATTACACAACTCATTATTTTAACATTTAACTGTGGTGACTCTACTAAAATTCGGATAAGGTCACACAATTCACATTTTATGAAGATTAATAATCCGGATGCTTTGATTATTGTACACGTAAGTGATGAACATTGTTGATCTCTTTTTGCAACAAATCAAGGAATCGGGCTACATGAGCACCATCCATTTGGGCATGATGGAATTGAAACGACACGGTAAGCTTGGTTTTGAATAGCTTTTTCTTGTATTTTCCCCAAATCATGAACGGATTATTAAATACGCCGCTGTACATTCCCACCGCTCCATCTATCTCACATTCCACCAATGCCGATGTGCCGATGACCATACTGTCTGCTATATCATGATTCTCACAGCTTTCAGCAACTTGCCGTGTAAGCCGAAAATAATCACTGTTGAATTTCTCTATATCGTCTGAATAAGGTATGTCGCACGAACTTACTTCTCCGACATTATTTGCCACAATCGTATTGACGGCAATTGAATCAAACCTGATAAGTCTGTTGTCGACCGGGAGCATATAGAACTCCTTTATCTGTGAGGCGGATCTACCGATACACCAGCACATCAGCATATTAAATTTAAGCCCTCGTTTCCTGCTGATTTTCAACAGATGCGACACATCAAGTGTCTTTATCAGCGTCACCATCGGCATCGGTGCTTTCATCCACATTTCAAAAGCGTATGACCGCGACGTCTCTTTTGGATTTACTTCCTGCATTTTTTACCGCAAAATTACACCTTCTGCCAATAATGCGATAGAATAAATGCGACATTTACACCGGTGAGGAAAATAGGTCGGAATAAATCGGCTGCGTGACAATCAGCTTGGATGGCGTCAACCCGGAATACTCCCGACATTCACGGATGAAATGTGACTGGTCGGAATAGCCGCTGTTAAAGGCAATATCCATGTAATCATGATTGCCGGTCTGCATAAACCACAGTGACTTTTGAAACCTTACAATCCTTGCATATTCCTTTGGCTTCATTCCTACTGAATTGAAAAACACCCGCTCAAATTGTCTTTTCCCAAGGCAGGTGGCATAAGCCATATCCCTTACCGTGGTCTTACAATCTGAAAACAGCATACTCAATGACACTCCGATACGAGTGAAGTCATATATGCGTTTTTCATTCAATCTCGAAATCAACCACTGTTCAATTATGCGGATGCCATCTTCTGCGCACCCTGCATCAAACACCCTACGGGCTAAATCATTAAGATCTGAATCTCCAAGATCAAATCCATCAATCTCATGATTATAGAATGCAGATATGGGTATGTCAAAAAGTGTGGCGGCATGGGGCTTTAACACAACGACAATCATCTCCGTGTCATCGGTTGACTGCAATGTGGCAGGAAAATTCACCTGTCCGCTTATGGCAAACTGAGGTTGATGCGTCCGCAATTCAGATATATACAGCGATCTATTGCGGTGGAATATCAACTGCGGACAACCAACGGGAAACGTCAAGGTACTCAACTCCTCCCGACTTCGCAATATCCAATAATATCGGATGTAGGCATCAAGTGATCTACACGGTCGAAATATCAATAATCCACACATGATTTAAGCAGCCACTTATTCAAGACTAATCATTTCAATGTCGCCTGACTGAATCGCAGGTATGTACTTTTTGATTTTGTCCACAGGACAATTACACCTCACCCGTCCGCGGATATATTTTGTTAGTCATATCAATCTTCCTTCATTCATGGCTTGTAGTTGCGTTTAATCTCGTCAATCGACTTTCCGCCGATGCCGAAATTCTCATCCGGCAGCTCTTTGATAGTGACAGTGAAGAACTGCGCTGGGATATGTGTTATCTCGGATGCCGTTGTTGTAAGTCGCTCAATAAGCTCTTTCTTCTGTTCAGCGGTCAGTCGTCCGCTTTCAATGGATATGTATGGCATAATTTTATAATTATAAGTCTAATCGGTAAGCTCTGCTCCCGACACCTTCGTAAAGATAGTTGTCTATGCTGCTGAATCCACACTTCTCAGCCACTTTTTGCGATGCTATATTTCTGTTGTATACGGTTATAAGCAGTGATTGAAGACCGATATTATCACGACAATAGGCTACCAATGCCTCCAATGCCTCCGTTGTGATTCCCATATTCCAATATGGATGACCAATCCAATAACCGACCTCTCTTTCGGAGGGTTTTGTTTCGTGATGTTCGTCCCCAACCGGAACAAGACCGATACAACCTACCGGCTCACTGCTCTCTTTCAAGACAATTGCAAAGCAATCTGGATTGGACATAAATATTTTTTCAATCACTTCGCGGCTCATCTCAATCGAAGTATGAGTCGGCCACAATGCCAATTCACTTACCCGATTGTCCGAAGCATATTTATAGAGAACTGAAGCATCTTCAACTCGCCAATGTCGCAATATCAGTCTTCCGGTCTCAATCATAACAGAGATTTCAAGCTATCGTTGCAGAACATAGTCGGTGTAAACTCTACAATCTGATAATCGGCAATGGCGTTGATATGGAACGGGTCTTGCTTTATCAGGGCATCGACCGCCTCGCGGCTTGCCACTCTCATCATTATCACGCCTCCGACGCGCGGTGTCTGCGGACCGGAAGTAATGAAATTTCCGGCAGCATAATTCTCAGCCAGATACTCGCGATGAGCCTGAAGATATTTGTCAACCTCACTCAGAGGCTTCTTATATGTAAGTATTGCTATGAACATATTGTTTCTTATTATCCAAAATGTCGTGAACCAACATGCGTCAATCCAAATGCAAAGTTATAAAATTATTTAACGTTCTTAAAATTCTGGGAAATCTAAAAATTTAAACAACATCAATTGTCGGCTCAAATAATTTGATTAACTTTGCATCAACAGATTCCGCCGCGCTTAGGCTTTGCATGCGTACCAGGCGGAACTTTTATTTCATACTACATCAAACTATCCTCGGAGGGAATAGCCGACGAATTGAAAATCAGCGAATACCGATAAGACTTCTCAACATGCGCAAAATTACCGCAATGTCAAACAAAGATTACAAGATGTGGTGACAGACGTCTGTATGTCAGTAAATTTTGTAATTTTGCATTTGAAATGAAGCCTATACAAAACGGACAAATATCTAATATTGAAGATACTGAATTTGAAAATCTTGTAAACCGTATTGTAATTTTGGTCTCATAGACCAAAGCCAATGTTTTGAATCAGATTGATATTTCCACCACTGCGTCTTTATGTTTTGTTTTACCCATTCTTAGAAACTGTATTTCAGTTTTAACCATATTTCCGAGTTTTTTGAATACATAGCAAAAGAACCATTATCGGCATGAAATAAATCATATCCAATAAAAGCATGTATTTGGTCTGTCAGCGCATAATCTGCATATAGCCGGTTGTAGATTCCTCCATTTGTTAAATCTACATACGCAAATGTTGATACATTAAGTGTATTTCAGAACAGATCCTTAGCAATCCTCAATGTCGCTAATCCGGAATTCCGATAACCGGCAATGCCTGTTGAAAAACCTGCTATATATTTATGAGAATACTGTGCGGCTATGGTCCAGTCATTTCCCGGATACCAGTCAATGCCAATCAAGAAGTTAAGGGTATTTTTCTTCTGTGGATTCGTCTCAATTTGAGTCGGGGTTTGAACCTCTCCAAGGTATTCAGCAAATTCACTGCGAACCACGAGTTTGCCCAACGGTAACGAGGCATCAGCCCCAAGCATTGTCATCCTATCATACACGCCATTGAAAACCAGACTTCCATCCTGTGACACTGAGCCTGCAAAACACGGCATTTTATTCCATGTCCGCATTGCTGACACGGAAAAATCTATTCCCGGTAAATATACGCTGAAACGTCCTCCGTATTCAGAATTTATCAGTTTTTTTGAAGGTGTGCAATCCAGATTTATAGAGTATGGATGTTCCACCCCCGGAAAGGATATAGCCCACGGATTAGTGGGGTCGATAGGCAGCTGGAAGAATGATGATATAGGGTTACCAATACGAACAGGACACATAGCGATGTATTTACGCCTATCGCCTTGACGGGCCTGATATTAACTGCGAGGAAAGACAGCAATGACACAATCGTGGTCATTCCACAGAAGAATGTCGGCCAACCAGTTTCCTCGATTGTTTCAATGACAGCGCCCTTACGTTGTCCGTGGAGCCGCATCCGTTGCTTGAAGAATGAGAATATATGTATGTTATAGGCTATTGACACCGCAAATGCAAGCATCACGGGTATCATTGTTGTTGCAGAATCCACATACAGCCCAAGCCATCCGGCAACACCGAATGTCAGTGTCAGACCACCGAATGTTGAAATGAACGGAGCGATTATCCCCTGCCAAGAGCGGGTGGCAATCAACATGACAATAATGGAAATGGCAAGGGCAATCAGTACCATGCGTTTCATGTCCTCGCCAATGAATTTCATTTTCTGCTGGTTGACAAACGGCATACCTGTCGCTTTC
This sequence comes from Muribaculaceae bacterium Isolate-037 (Harlan), assembly GCA_003762615.1. Lineage (GTDB taxonomy): Bacteria > Bacteroidota > Bacteroidia > Bacteroidales > Muribaculaceae > Lepagella > Lepagella muris. The sequence continues at coordinate 21,802 of RIAZ01000032.1, read as the reverse complement.
GGATTCAGTTGAGCGTAGCATGATTTGGAAATTATCTTTTCAACTTCCGCACCTGTTATCAAGTCAGGAGCTATTGTTCCCTCTTTCTTCCATACAGAATCCTCTGGAAACGGACGAAGTTTAACCATAATCCAAGACAATCGACCATCCTTTGACACGAGCTTGCGGGCGATTTCAGGCTTGCTGTAAGCCAAAGTCCGTATTGAATCCAATCCGGCTTTGTCTGTCGGTATGACATCCGGGACTATTTGCTCTATCGCCATACCCTCATCGTTACCGACAAGAAATTCTATATCGGTGAGGGAGGTAATCTTATCCACATAAGAGATGCTGTCAAGCAACTCATTGGATAAAGCCCGGAGTGTGGTCAATGCTTCAGGCGTAAAGTGGTTGTCACACTCTGTAAGTACCCCGATGAAATAGTCGTTGCCGAAATGAGCCTTGAATTCATCGGTTTTGATTAACATTGGATCTCCTTCAACGAAATAGTCGTCAAATGATGTTTCCACCACAAGGTGCTTAAGACCGACGATGCCGCCCACAATGGCAACGGCAAATGTTAGTAAGGCAAGCCAGCGTACTTTCAGGAGTCGCTTAGCATAACTGCCAAATTTTTTGTTGATCATTTCTATTTTCATAATCACTATATTGGTTGATTTCAGGCTGTCAATAATGAACAATGTCTTATTTTGTTCAATAAAAAAGGAGAGAATTCCAAATGTGAAACTCTCTCCAACTCATTATGATATATTGGAAACTCTAACCGATGTGCAGTATGTTTTTCCATCCGTTTATTTCAAATTTTATATATTCCTCAATTACACGAACCATAGCATCGCCGGTTATACGGTGCATAATAATTTCCTCAAACATTGTGAACATCCATACTGTATGAAGATGTATCATGAAATCACTGACATCAATATTCATATATGGATGCTTCTTCTTATTATCCGCAAACCATGATTTAACCTGTTCAGTGGCTTTATCTGTGAATTTAATTTTGAAGTCCTCCAAAGATGAACCTTGCGCTTTGAAAAGAAGAATTTTTAATAGTGTCCTATTTCCTTTTAGTATGATCATGTAGTCAGATACGGCCGATACAAGATAATTTTCTTGTGTCATGGATATTGCATCCTGTCCATATTCTCCATGATGCTTATCAAACATCGCATAGCAGGCTGATACCACTGGGGCAAGGACGGCGCAAAACAGCTTATCCTTGCTGGGATAATAGTTGTAGATATTGCCCACACCAACTCCTACTTTGGATGCGATGCTCCTCATGGAAGCCTTTGCATATCCTCTTGATGCGAACTCTTGTCGAGCCACATCAAGAATTCTGTGTTTAATATCTTCTTTTAATATCTGCATAAACAAACGACGTTCTGTTTTCGACTGCAAAATTACATTATTTCAATGGAATACGCAATACCTAATATTAGTTAGTAAACACATTGCGCTACAAGACAATAAAATAATGCATCAACAATGAACATCCGTTGAACAATGTTCAGTATTTGAATTTCTAAAACATAGTCTACCTAATTTTAGGAGTGCTGCCGACATCATATCTTTCAATTTGTACTTATCATTGATTGCTTATTGAAGAAGCAAAGAGGACGGGCATTGCTGACCATCCTCTTCTGAATATATTTTGGGCTTTACGTAATTATTCTTGCATGATGGTCTAATTAGAGACTCGGTTTGATTTCATCAACCCATGCGGCAATACGCTCGTCGGTCTTATCACTTTCATTGTCTTCGTCAAGAGCAAGTCCGACAAACTTACCGTCAACAACCGATGTAGATTCATCAAATGTATAGCCGTCGGTCGATACGGCACCAATCATATTAGCTCCTGCATCTTTGGCTGCATCATAGAGTGTGCGCATAGCGTCACAATAAGTGGTGCTGAAACCACAAGAGTCTCCACAACCGAATACTGCGACAGTCTTGCCGTTGAGGTCAGAAGCCTTGATGACCTCAACTCCGTCATACCACTCATCCTGAAGGTCTCCGCTTCCCCATGTCGAGGATCCGAGCAGCAGATTATCATACTCTGCAATCTTAGCTGCATCAATCTGTGATGCGCTGAAAACATCGGATGAATTGACACCCAGTGCTTCAGCGATTTTATTGGCCACTCCTTCGCAGTTTCCTGAAGTAGAGCCATAGAAAATAGCTGTCTTTTTCATTATTTCTTGATTTCTTGTTGTTAATTTCTTATGCAAAATTACTGACTAAACGGCAACTATGAAATCCCTAAAAGTAGGGTATTTTTGTTTTGTCAGTTCCAAAATTCAATGTAATTATTCAGGAACATATATAATTTCGCCGTTTTCCAATTCGTATGCCACTCCCACACGTTTTCCCTTTTTATTATCCTTGGAGGATTGATCCTCAGATGGAGTGTAGCGGTTGATTTTTTGCCCCTCTTTTGTGATGATCTCCATATTATCCTTGCCGGGATTCTTCACCATAGTGAAATCGTCCTGTGAGAACATCTCTGTCATATTGTAACGGCTGACAAGCGCAACCATCAGAGCTACAGCAAAAACCATTGCAACATCAAATAGGTTGCTGACCACGCTCATGGGGTCAATATCCTCCTGTTGACGCAATAATCTCCTTCTCATAATTGTGCGATGTATTCAAGGTTGGTGAGATCCTGAAACAGCCAACGTTGGCGCATCTGGAGTACAATAAAGCCGATGGCACTGATCACAAGGCCTATCACTGTTGTTGCAAAAGCCACCTGCATATTGTAGGCCATAGATGCAATGTCACCCTGTGCGAGACCGGCAAGAGCGGGTCCCATTGGTATGAGTGTACCCATCAGGCCGAGTATAGGACCGAGTTTACCAAGTGTCTTAGGTGTTGACAGTTCCTTGTCCACCGCAATTTCGAAATCAGCGAGTAACCTGTCTGTCAATGCCCTATTCCCTTTTGCCTCGACAATTTTCCTTATATAAGGAATGACAAGTGCATTGCAGTTATCGGGTAACGACTTGACAAAATCATCGAGATTGTCGGGCGTGAGCCTGTCAAGATGGGAATTGACAAAACGTTGTGTGCGTTTCATGGCGAGATACTGACCGAAGAAAGAACCGACGAGAATCAGCGCACGGATAAAGAAATAGATAAGCAGGATTACTACAGGAACCAATAGTCCCGTGGAGATCCAATACATTACGTCTGAGATATAGATCATAGTCTGTTGATTTTTTTGATTATTCTGTTTAATGAGTATTTATTGATGAGAAAACCGATTAGGCCTCCGAATAAGGTAATTGTGAATACTCCAAGCAAAGCATCCCAATTTATATCGGACACACCTCTCACGGCAGTCCTTCCATTGACTGTGGCTATCACCCCCATCATTGCTATCAGAATATTCACTAAGAATAGGATCTCCAATCTTATATCTTTCTCAGGCAGCAGATATTTTATCAGCCGTGACATAAGAAAAATCAGTGATGACGCAACCACGGCGACGGACCATCCTACAATTCCAAAGGACACTCCCGGAAAAGAGAATACTGCCTGCACGACCGTGTAGAAGAGTACGGGAAATATCAGTAATCCGGGAAAAAGACGCAGGACACGATAAGTGCGGATGATAGTTTTCCGTACCTTACCTGCGGTCATGAGTTGCGCGGAAAGCACTGCGAATGAAATCTGCATGAACACATCAATGAATAGAATTACCGATGTGTCAAGCATCAACCGGGAATTTTGCAGCCATTGCTGTATCTGTGTGCTTGATTGCTCAATGGCAAACGGAGTGGAGAGTCCGATGAAAAGGAGGCATAAACCACAAATGGAGATACTTACCGGAACTTTTTGGAAAGTAAGTTTCAGCACGAAGCTGAAACTTACCAATAACATCAATATAAGTACGACAGTTTCCATATCATTCCATATCTTTTGCGGAATTTCTACGCCGTTTAGCCACCACAACCAGAAGGATTATTAAAGCGGCCACAGCCACTGCGACAGCAACCTTTCCGACATTGCCTACCGTGGCATGCTCCACATTGTTCATTTCCTCTTTTTTCATGACCATGCCATCGTCGGCAGACTGCTCTGAAGCAGATGAAATAGTGGCAGACATTTCCTGATTAAGATTTTCCAGATTGTTAATCTGACCGGCATCAGGCTTCCAATACCCTCTTTCAGCAGCTTCTTTCATGACCGTAGTCATCTGTTGCATGGCGGAAGGATTTTTGTCCTTGAAAAATTCGCGGATACCAAGATTGTGCTTGTCGTTGACATACACTTCGTAAATTTCACTCCACATCTCCGGATCAATCGCCGCAGGTTTCATCACATTCCATCCGTATGTATTCTGCACTATCTCTGCAAAAGTCGATGCGTCGCCCGCGCCGCCTTTCATCTTTTCCTTTATATATGTAGGATTGAATATGGTGGAGCGTCCTTCCACACCTATAGCCTCTTTCACTTCCTGCATACGGTAGTTGGAACGGTTGCGGTAATCGCTGAGATATGCGTCAGGATCCTTGCCCGTGACATTTCTGACAGCAAGGTTCATACCACCCATAAACTCATATACATGGTCAAGGCTAAGGGTTCCCCACGTATTGGATTGCCGGGGTTGGATGACTGCATCGGTATTAGTCAGGGCTGCCTCGAAAGCATACTGTGTGAAGGCTTCCCAATTATCCTCATCGCCGTAATAAGCGCCCATATTGTTGAGATAAGTGTCGGCTATCTCCGATTCCTCTTTCCATTGGTTCCCTTGCACCATCCCTTGTATTCCGGTCCCATATCCACCGTTAAGGCCTCCGAATACACGGTATGCCGCTATCGCGCGGGCTTCTTTAGGAGATATGCCCCGCTCGACAAGTTTCCTCTCCGAGTCGGTGATACCCTGCGCAACCTGATTTTCATAATTGTCATCTTTAGAGGCGGCAGCCATCTCAACAGCGCGGTTTATCAGGAAAAGACGGGAGGCAGCTATATCGCGCAACTGTCCGCTGGTCTGCACAACAACATCTATCCTCGGTCGTCCAAGTTCATCGGATGGAATGAGCCGAAGGTCTGTGACCCTGCCGAAAGCGTCTCGGACCGGTTCCACTCCTAGCATATAAAGCACCTGCGCTATGGTAGCACCTTCTGATTCAATAAACTCTCCGCTCCAGAGCGTATAGCTGACTTTCCGCGGAATACTGTCATTATGTCGCTTGCGGTACATATCGATCGTATTCTTGGCCATCTCCACGCCTTTGTTCCAAGCTGATTCACTTGGTGTTGCCTCCGCGTTTATTCCGAACAGGTTACGTCCTGTTGGAAGCGAGTTGGGATTTGCTATGGGATCCCCTCCCGGTGATGGCTTGACATACCCCCCGGCGAGAGCGTTGATCAGCGATGTCAATTCCATTTCAGGAGATTGTCTCAGTACATCTGAGTAATTGGATATATTCTTCAATGTACGCTCCACTTCCATAATAGCTGCGGCCTTGGCTTTCTGCTCAGGTGTATACTCAGGCATTTTCATCTTCATGTCGGCATGAGGATTGGATTTTTTACCTACTGCATTACCTGATTGGGATGTTTTTTCTCGTTTGGCAAGCATTGCCTTCTTCATCTTCTCCAACTGCTCATCGGATGCTCCCATCTTTTTGGCTGTGGCCATCGCCTTCACGATATTCCCGTTATTCGTTTTCGAGCCTTCTTTTCTTTCCGGCATAGCACGTGACATCATCATTTCCATCATTCGTTGGGGAGCATCTTTCATTGAGACTATCTCACGAGCTTCATTCAGTTCCTCAGATGATATTCCTGCAATGTCACATATTTCCGAATCAGACACGGGGTGTCCGGAATTGAGTTTTGCTGCCACGATGGATTTGGCAGGTTCAAGATAAAGACGGTTGAACAGACCTTTGCGTTCCGTTTTTTTTGCCTTTGCTGGATTCCGCAGTTTGTCAAGAGCAAGCAGACTATAAGCAATGGGATCTACAGACATGGCAAAGACGCTTGTGCCTATTCTCGCATCCTCGTATGGAACTCCCATGACATAAAGCTGTCCGGTAATCTTTTCAGCGGCAATCTCTTCTGCAAAATTTTCGATACGGAGAATGTCATCCTCTGTATAAGGAGTTGATAATATGCTGTCCAGTTCAAGATCGCGGTGCAGACCTAATTCAACTGCCTTCTTCTTGACATCAAGGGATGTTGCTTGTGAAGGATTCTTAAAGTATACCTCGACTTTATCCATCAGCCCTTTATACTCACCCCGCAGGTTGCTTTCAAGGAAAGGCGGGGTCAGATACGATTGCAGTGCAGCGTAGGAGCGACGCTTGGCAATCATTCCTTCCCCGACATCAGCTATGGAATAGATATAGAAGTGAGGGAGAGGTCCGACAAGTCTGTCGGGCCAGTCCTGACTGCACAGCGCCACTTGTTTGCGTGGTGTGAACTCCAGACTACCGTGTGTGCCGAAATGGATGAGGGCATCGGCTTTAAGTGTGTCTGAAATCCATTTATACGTACTGATATAGCTTTCTTCTGGATCTTGATCTGTGCCGTGGATTATCTTGAAAGAGTTTTCCCCTTGGTTGGGCAATGGCTGGGGCACTATGGCCACATTTCCGAAAAGGATTCTACGGTCTGCCTGCACCATCTTCTCAAGTTCAGCAGGAGAAGATGGTAGATTCTTCAGGTAATAACCCTCTTTGCCCAATCTTGACAAGAGATTATACAGTGACGGGCCGACATCCATGCCTGCCGCCGACATAGCCGATACCCCCGGTCCTTTGTAATATACGATAGCGATCTTTTTATCCTTGTTCGGCGTGCGCTTCAGAGATATGTGGTTATTCACCGTCTCTACAAAAGTGTCAAGACGTCCGGGAATAGCTTTCACCTCGCGTATTCCCTCATCATTCTCATAATGGGCGAACAAAGCGTATGGACGTATGCCGCCGTCAATTTCAGGAGTGACAACACTTTGTGAGAGAAATCCTCCGTTCATACCCATCTTGTCAGCTTCCCAATCTTCCTGAAGCTGATTTGCATTCACCGGACAGAACAGAGGCACATTATTCTCCGAAAGATATTCAACCATATAGTCACCCATACGGCCATGAGCCATATTTATAACAGCGGCAACAGAGATGGAATCTGCATGACCGTCATTTATGAACTTGCGCATATTCCATACGCGATAGACATTGTTGCCCGATTTTTCCAATGCGGCAATCAATTCCGAGGGCTCGCCCATTTGTCCGGTTATTATGATATTCGGAGCATTGTCGGCAATAAGATTTCTGGATTTCAGATAAGTTTTGTATTCACGTAAAGTGTTAAACCCTATCTCCTCAGCATCAGGATCGTCCACATCAGGATGCGAGAGCAGGTATGACTGACTTTCCACAGGTTCTTCTGGCTCATTTGTGAACATGGCTTTGCAGTCTATGTAGGTGCGCACATATTCAAGCAGATTTCGGTAATTTGCTCTGCCTCCTGAAAGATACTCCTTCAGATCATTTACCATCAATGAATCCACTGAGCAGATATTGTTGTCGGGATTGGTGGCCATAGTGGTCAAAACGGGAGTTCCATTTTCAGCAGCCTTACGGATGATAGTCCGCTGCTCCTCTGTTATCCGCAGCCCCATCCCGTTTATGAAGACCATGTCATAGTCACCGACATCATCAATGTCATCGGTGGAAAGTTCCTTGATCTTTATAAATCCGTTGGTGTTGGCTTTAGCTATCTGCCCCAACTCTATGGGTTGATAATTCAGGAATGCAATTTTTGTGGGCGAGATCCATTTCACCCACGAAAAAATAAATACAAACACCAAAAGTAAAACGATTGATCCCAGTATAATCTGTTTTTTAGTCATTTTTAGTTTCATGATGATTTTACCATTTGAACATATCGGCAAGGTTAAGGCCGACAGTGCCGACAAAGGAGATACCTCTCTGTGGAGTCTGAAGTGAGCTGTCGGTAGCCTTGTCCTTGTAATTGAATAGATTGTCGATACCAAGATTCACATATATCCCGCGCGGGAAGGTGGCGCCCACATTCATGGCGACAAGAGTCCTGCCATCGTAATGGCGTTTCTCCCAAGCATATTCTCCATTCACATCAGCCTCCGATGACCGGGAATAGGTGTCGAAAGCCGATCCCCACTGACCATTGAGAGAGGCGGTCAATGACACCTTTTTGAATTTCTTCTGATACATGGCACTGAATGTGGCTGAATGTGGACGGGTTGAAGATGTGTTGTGACCGTCAACATTGCTGTAATCGTCGGTAAATGCGTATGAACCCGTCAGTGTCAGTCCAAAATTGAAATTATACCGAAGTATGGTTTCAATCGAAGTGGTCCGCGCTTTGTCAGCATTGACATATTGCATGTCGCTTGTGCCGTCACTCAGCATCAGATACTCGATCTTGTTGCTGAATCGGTTGTGTGAAGCGGATATGGAAGTGTTCAACCCCCATCTGCTGAATTCCACGGAGGCCGAATATTGGTTGCTTGTCTCCGGTTTGAGATTGGGGTTTCCATAAATCATGAACCAGCCGAGTCCTCCCATATCATATTCCATGTAGAGTTCTTTCAGTGACGGAGACCGGAATCCCTGCGCATATCCCAATCGGAATGTCACAGCATCCCATGCTTTATATAAGGCGGACAATTTTGGAGTAAGATGCCATTTGTATTTCTGATGCCAATCCGCCCGGAGTCCGGCCACTATGTCAAGTTCTGCAATCGGAGTCCATTCGCCTTGTCCATAGAAGGCAACTGCGTGATTGGTATAGTGGGTACTGTCCTTGAACATATAGTGTTTCAGGTATTCAATGTCACCTTCCGATCCTACATTTATACTTACATTACCGAATTTCCCGGCATAATCAATTCTCGGAGTCTGACGGATATTCCGGTAATTCAATGCTGTCGAATCCGCACGAAAGAAATGATGGTCTTTCCAGAAGTTGTCAAACATATACCCTATCGTAATCTGATGACTGGTCGCAGGGAGATACTTTATTTTTGCGCCTAAGGTGTAGTCACGGTTATATTCCTGATAGAGTCTGCCTGTACGTATATCCTTTTGGTTCCAATAATTTGTGAATTTCAAATCTGCGGAAATCTTTTCATTGAATTTATAGCCAAGTTTCTGGGTGAAATCCCAGATATTATAGCCCCAGATTGTGGTGGATGCACTTTCAGGATCTCCAATCGTATAAGTGTCCGCTGTGCGATAAGTGAGGCTTGTGTATGTGGTAAGGTTATACTTGTTAACTCCAACCGATCCCGTGTATTTTTGTCCGTAGCCATTGGATATTCTGGCACTCAGATTCGCTGATACAGGGCGGTTTGCTGTCTTTGTTATTATGTTTATCACCCCGCCGAGCGCATTGGAGCCGTAAATGGTGGAGTGTGCCCCTTTTATCACTTCAATACGCTCAATGTCATCAATGTTGAAACGTGTAAAATCAACATTATGGTCCGCTCCCTCGCCACTCACACGTTCACCGTCAATAAGGAAAAGGATATACTCCCCATCCATTCCTTGATACTTGATTTCCGGTTGCTGACTCATGGAGTTGAACCCGATCTGCACTCCGGGCAGTTCATATTGCAGTAGTGACTCTATGCTGTTGGGATTAAGAGCCTGAATATCCCGTTGGGAAACGACTCTTGTAAGTACCGGGACTTTCTTCAAAGGACGCTCAACAAAAGAGCCTGTCACTACCACCTCATCAAGTTGTTGGTTGGAGGGAAGAAGTCTTATCGGTGTGTTGGTAATGTTATCCGATTCCACGGTGACAGGTTTATATCCCATAAAAGACACTTGAAGAATCACATTTCCTGATTCATTCAATCTTACAGAGAATTTACCATCGGTATCTGTGACAGCTCCAAGCACCGTTCCCTGCACACGAACAGAGGCTCCGGGGAGAGGCTCATTATTCTCATCGACAACATAACCGATTATTTCACGGTGGCTGGAGAATCCCTCGGTTGATGCTCCCTTCAAGTTGATAGCCATAATGACGGCAAGTATGAAGCAAACAATCCTACTCATTTTGATTTATGGAATTTATATTGGAAAGACATCATGCCGCTTCTTGCGCCATCGCTTCCTCCGTAAGTTTTCGTAATCTTGATTGCAGCCCAATCACCATCGGGATATTTGATTGCCAGCACCTCGCCGGTTGTTCCATACAGCACGGGGGGCATCCCTCCAGTTTCGGTACGGGTCACCGCGTCACATAGTACCCGGTTTATCTGACCGTCAAGGGCATATCCTATATTGCCGTCCATCATTCCGCTCATATCCATCACAAGAAGATATGGAGTGGTACCTTCAACTGCTGATTCCGTAAAATAATTAACAGTCTCATCTTCCTCATACTTCCCATCAGGCAACGCAATGACATTCTCTATGTCAGGAATATGTGTATTGACGGCAGATCCGTTGTTTGTCTTTATCTCGTACCGGTGAACAGCTATGTGCCAATTTATACCGACTTCTTCAGTAGTCTGTTCTTTTTTGGTCTGTTCCGTACCGGTATAGTACCACGTACCTGAATCCTTATGCTTTTCAATCTCGCCTGTCTCAAGATTTATATATGTCCATGAGTCGTAGGCGGTGGCATCCAGATCAGCCATAGTACGATATGGCGCTGACGGATCCAAACCCTCTTCATCAAGAAAGTGATTGGTATAACTGCAAGCGGTCATGAAAATCATGACCGCCGACAGTATAAATGGGTATGTTTTTATCGTGATCATCAATAATCTTATTCTGTTGCCGGTGCTTGGCCGAGAATGAATTTAATTACAGTTCCTCCCATCACGCTCGGAACAGAGAATGACATTTCCACATCGTCCTTTGATGAGCTGATCGTACCTGAAAAATCACAATCGTAGTTCTTCGGTTCACCGCCACCCATTGAGGGCATCGCGAGCGTTCCTTTGCCTCCGAGGGTATAACCAGTGCCGGTTTTCGTTACTGTGATATTGGATATATTCGCCTCGCCCCATGTATCGCTTGTATAACTGATTGAAACAGTACCATCTTCATTTGCCGTTACCATTACTTTTTGGTCGACTGTTATCATATCCTTAAAATAGGCGGATGAGGTTGACGTATAACCATCGTATGTACCGGCTACCACAAGATTGGCCGGAGCTTCGCCTTGTATGAATTTTACCGTCAGGCCTCCCATCACACTTGGTATGGAGAACTCGAACTTTGCATTCTCCTTGTTCTTCCCAATCACGGCATTAAGATTGCACTCATATTTTTTTGTGCCACCATGTCCGGATATTTCGGCTTCTCCTTTGCCTGAAATGATAAATCCCTCGGATGAAAGAGAGACTTCTGCGTTGCTGATAACCGTATGTCCCCATGTGTCGCTATCAAAGGTCACGTTGACGGTTGTGTTGCTTACAATCTCTACTTTCACAGACTGATTCTCACTTATCATATCTGAAAAGTAAGTTGAGGAAGCGTTGGTGTAACCGGAATATACAGATGCCACATCCTTGGCATAGTTGATTTCCGGCTCGTCATCGCTACTGCACGAGGTAGCGAATAAGCTGACAATTGCCAGCATTAAAAGCAAAAATTTGTTCATGTTGTACTGATGTTATTTTGATTGTTTTATTAATTTTCGAGATGCAAAATTACAGTATGAATCAATGGCAATCAATTCCTAAAATTGGCGAATTTTCAGAGGATAAATAGTCCAAACAAGAGATAGTGCATTTCTTTAACATAAAAAAATACCCTAATTTATGGGATTGTGGGACATTTTCACTTATAGTAACTTTGCTTCGGGAAAATTTACAAAAAAACATGATCAAGGATAACAATACATATACGCGACAAGACACCCTTCGTGACATAATTGAGGACAATAATCGGCTTCTGATTGTTCTCAATAGATTTGATATATCCCTCGGTTTTGGAGACAGTACCGTTGAAGAGGTATGTAAGCAGAATGAGGTTCATACAGATACATTTCTTGCCGTGATAAATTATATCGCAGGTAAAAATTGGGAGAATTACCATGTGTCGCTTATGTCTTTGGTCGGATATTTGAGAAAATCACATATCCATTTCATTAACTTCTCTCTTCCTAATATCAAGAGGACATTGATTGAAGGCATACATGGCATTGAAACTTCTGAAATATCAATGGTAATACTGAAGTTTTACGACACTTATATAGAGGAGGTTAAGAATCACATGGGATATGAGGATACCGTAATATTCTCATACGTTGAGAACTTGGTGAATGGAGATATTACTGATAAATTCAATATCACGGATTTTTCAATGCGGCATGACCACATGGCGGGGAAATTGAATGACTTGAAAGAGCTGTTTATTTACAAATACACACAGAAAAATAATGAGATGATAAATTCCGCGCTTCTTGAACTTATGCTGTGCGGCAGAGATTTGATTCAACATTGCGAGATGGAAAACAAGATATTGTTTCCTGAGGTGATAAGATTGGAAAAGGAACTTAAAAATAGGTTAGAGAGTGAAGATAGCCATACTGAAGAAGAAATCTCGGATTCTGAAGTGCTTACATATAGGGAAAAGGAGATATTGAGAGAGATTGCACAAGGTCTGTCAACAAAGGAAATCGCTGATAAGATACACCTATCATTTCATACAATCACTACATATCGGAAAAATATTAGCGAGAAACTCAATATTCATTCAGTAGCAGGAATGACTGTATATGCTATTCTTCATCATATTATAGACTTAAATGAAATAAAACTTCCCTAATAGAAATGATTAAAATGGAATGAGAACTCTCCTGATTCCAATTCTCATCCCTCTTGATTAGTTATATTCCGAAAGACCTGTATGGGAGTGTCGTTGTCTGCAGTGCTTGGTATATTTCATAGATGGGTTTGCTGCCATTGACTTCTTTGACTCTGTGGAGGGTGCATCAATGGTGTTGGTTTCGGCGTTATTATTTTCAATGCTATCGGCTTCCGCATAGTTGACCCCGATTCTTTTGTCTGACACTTTTTGGGTGGTGGCGATTTTGACTTCCATCATTCAAAGAAATGGATTTTAGAGTACGCCTTTTGTTTTGGCTTGTGACGAGAATATTAAGTGCAGGAATCTTGATTGCATGCACACCCATATATAGGGCTAATGAAATTAATACGGAGACATTCACTTCGTTTGGAGGTAACCCGTTCAAAGTCGCGAATATGGGGTCAGTGCCTTATATGTTAATGGTGATGTTGGTTATCACCCCTTTATTGGAGGAAGTATTTTTTCAGATTAGGACTTTCTTTCAAAAGATACCTTCTTCATTGCGTTTGGGCTTTATGTAATCTTTTACTATGAGAATTTGAAAGCCGGACGTTTCGATAACATTTGGCTCATATCCCAGTGTTACTGATACGTGAAAATATTATGCCATACATTTCTATTGAAAGCGGACAGTTGACAAACGAGCAGAAGACACATCTCATCGGGCGGCTCACGACCACTGCGTCCGAGATTACCCACATCTCGGTGCAGTTCTTCACTGTCATTATCAAGGAACTGCCCGATGAGAATTTCGGTATCGGCGGAAAGTCGATTGGTGAAATCAAACGCAATTACAAAGGGAAATAAAAGCCTGCCCAAAATGAGCAGGCTGAACAAGACGGAGAATCTTCACAGATGCCATATCCTGTTGCGATAGGCTTTCAGCTCCTCTTCAGGAAATTCGGCTATCGCCTTGTCAAATTCACGGAGTATCGCTACTTTGTCATGTGGCAATGCTCCGGTTATAGGGACTGTATTGGAAACATGGTGTCCTAACAGGTTGACTTTTATTTTCAATTGCTCGATTAACGTGCGCATCTCAATCAACCTCTCAATCTCCGGTTCTTCCTCATAAGTTCCGTCCAACACCTCTTGATAGAGCTGAGATTCTGGAAAGACAGTCAATGACACTATGTTGATAATGCAGGGATGAAGCCTGTTCAGCAAGTCAGCCGAGGCAATCGCACTCTCCACTCCGTATCCCTTTCCTCCGAGACCATTCAGATAGAAGACATTATAGCGTATTCCGGCTTCATCAAGCTTTGATAGCTGCTCAAGAATATCCGAGGCATGATAACCTTTGTTCATCCGCTCCAGTGTGAGGTCGTGGGCGGTCTCTATGCCAATGTTGATGCTGTCGAGCTTCATGTGCCGGAGATTTTTCAACTCCTCTACCGATTTAGGCGTAATGTCCGTGACCCGGGCAAACATTCCGAATGACTCCATATAGGGGAGGTATTTGCGGAGAAGGATGGCAATCTCCATCAGTTTGTTATAGCTCAGAGCAAAAGGATTTGCCCCAGTGAGATAAACGCGGCGTGCCCATGGCTGCCATTCCCGGATGACTTTCAGATCGGATTCCACCTCAGACAGCGGCGACATTCTGAACGTGGTGCCATGGTAGAGCGAACAGAATTTGCATTTATGCCATGTGCAGCCCGATGTTATTTGCAGCAGCTGGGAGTTGGCTTAGTATGGAGGCCGCCACACCTGTCCCGTGAAATGTAATTCAGGATATATCATATTTCATCGTTTTTTATTAACTTTGTGCTGCAAAATTAGCTCAATATCAGAGCGGAAACAATAACTTACCGATAGGTTTGACCCTTACCGAAAAGTTTGTTTTATTCATTTTCAATCAGTTTTGTAAAACGCATAATGGCAAAAAAATTAGATTATGAATATTGCAAGGCAGCCCCGATGCTTGAATGGATAGGCAACAAGTGGGCGTTGGTCGTTCTCGTGAAGATTTCCGAGAACGAGCCGGTGCGTTTTAATGAAATCTACCGTAACATTCCGTCGGTATCGGAAAAAGTGCTTTCGCAAGTACTGAAGCAACTGACCACAGACGGTATCATCGAGCGAAAATTGTATCCTGACGTTCCTCCGCGCGTAGAATATTCTGTGTCGGATTTCGGTCGGACACTTCTGCCTCATGTGGAGGCATTGATAAATTGGGGACGCGATAATTTCGAGCGAATAATGCAAAATCGTAATAAGCCTGAGTAAACGCAGATAACGCGGATAAGGTAATCAGTCACGTTTCCGCAAGTTTTTACTTATTTTTTCCAGATTCCGCCGTGCCCATTCTGATAATTGGTTTAGAATCGGAATCAGTGATTTGCCAAGTTCGGTCAGTTCATATTCAGTTCGAGGGGGAACTTCCGCATAGAGTATGCGTTTCACAAGTCCGATTGATTCAAGTGTTTTCAGGTGACCCGACAATACTTTTGGCGAGATGTCGGGGATGGCTCTCGACAGTTCGTTGAAACGCATAACTCCAAATTCATCAAGTATGACGAGCAGAAGCATTGACCATTTATTAGCAAAATGAGCAATGACGTTACGCATAGGGCATGAAGCCACACATGAATATTTTTCTGAAATCTTTTCGACTTTCATCTTATTGATACTGACTAAAAGTGAGTTTGAAGTAAGTGGCTACTTCCAAAGTAACCTCTTGTTTGATAGGATTATGTATCGTAATTTTGCACTATCAAATGGATAGCAGTTATCCATTGCAAAGTTAACAAAATCTTAAAACAATTACAAATTATGACTGAAATCAGCATCAAGATTCCGGCACCGACAAAACCTTCGGGAAAGGCTGCGATGGTTATGCTTGGAACAGGCTTTGATGAAATCGAAGCTCTTGCCCCGGTGGATGTAATGCGTCGTGCCGGGATGGAAGTTTACACAGTATCCATGACTGAAAACCGCATAGTAAGGGGTGCGACCGGCAATTTGATGGTGGCCGACACAACTATCTCTGAAATAACGACCGAAATGGTTGATTGGCTGATATTCCCTGGAGCCGACAAAAGCGAAGATGCCGTAAATCTGGCAGAGGAAGTTCAGACCTTTGTCAGAGGACATTGGGATAAAGATGGACGCATTGCTGCGATCTGCGCTGCTCCCGCACTTGTCTTGGGTCCAATCGGCATCATTGACGGAATAGTGGCAACAGGATATCCCTTCTTGAAAGAGGAATTTGAAAAGCATGGAGGACGGTACTGCTCGGAAGATGTTGTGGTTTCGGACCGTCTGATCACATCACAAGGTCCCGGTACCACAATTGAATTTGCAATGGCGATTGTCCGAGCCACAAAGGGTGAAGAAACAGAGAGAGCCTTACGCGAAGGAATGGTTATCGCAGACACGCAGAACTAACTATCACAAGGAATTGTGTTTTAGAATATAGCTAAAATCCTAAACTCAAATAAAGTACACAATCACACTATTACCGCTTCAAGGCTGGGCAACGGGTTGAAGCGGTAAGTTTTTATGAATCGGTGAAAGCGGAGAGAGGTGTGACAGGCTTCATTGTTGGCGGCGTTATGCCGACAAATGGTGACGGACTTCGCCTGACACCCAATACGGCTACAACATACCGAAAGCCAACGAGCAGGTGTTGAATCGCTATATCAAGAATATCCTCAAAGATTTGTCAGAAACCGTGCCCACACTCGCTGAGAAAGTGCCGACCCGCTTGACAATGAAGCAAAAGGAGGCATTGAAAAAGGAGGGTAAGGAAGCCGAAACCGACCTCAACGGCAATGTGATTGTTCCGCGCTATGCCTGTGTGACGAGCCACACCGCCCGACGCACCGGAATCACCAACATGTATCTCTCCTATAAATATACCATGCTCCAGATGATGCACGTCAGCGGCCATAAGACCCAAAAGACCTTCATGGATTACATCAAGCTATCCTCCGAGGAGATCGCCGATGAATTGAAAATCGGCGAATACATATTAGATATACCAACATGAGCCAAATCGCCGCAATGTCAAAGAAAGACAGCGAGATGTGGTGACCATCTAATTTGGTCTATTCCGAAAAAGTGGTCAGATGTCCAATTTTTCGGAATAGAATTTGAACAACCTTGACTATTATTTTGAAAAATTGGCATAAATGCCCATTTTTCAAAATAGAATTTGGTTAGTCAATGTAATTACACTAACTTTGTAATTTAAAAAACCGACATAAATGTCAAAAATTTAAAATAGAGTCATCAGATGATGACCTTCTCTGAAAAGTGTTGACAGATTTGAGAGCGATTAACTAATGTGGTTTACACGCCCAGAGGCGTTGAACCGATTTACTTTACACGTTTTGTTTCGTCTAAGTTTTGCCTTCAGCTCTCGGATCTGGTCGTCCTTGCTTTTGTTGGCCATATCTTCTTCAGTTTGTTCCTCCAAAGATAACACTTTTTCTTGACTTACGTACTTTCCTATCCACGTGTAGATGCTGTTTATTGAGGTGATGTCATACTTTTTTCTGACCTCCTCGGCTGTCTTGTCCCCTTTTAGGATGTCGAGGACTGCATTAACACGATCTTCCTCTTCAGGTTTACTGACTGTCCTAATCCCCATGCTCCAGTATTGTTCCTGGGTTTCCGGGTCTGTTTTGAGAACTAAGTCTCGTTTTAGAACTTCTTTCATTGGCTCTTTCGAGTTGGATTCCCAAAAGTGTCAACTTTTTTCAGTTCAAGTCACCGCGGTACCCTTTCTGCGTCTGCCAGTCTCCGGCAAACGCAACGCTTGTCATTGCAAGTACCATCATAGAAATTAGTATTTTCTTCATTTGAGTTGCATTTTTTTGACTTTTCGTTTCTTTTATTTCACAACAGATAGTAGTTATTTTTATGATTGGCAGATTTTTATCTACCACCTGCGGTAGACTTTTCAATCGTAGCATCAGCATTGATTATTTTGTCTGCACCGCATTTTTGTCTGCCCCATTGTATATTGTAGCTAACGCTTACATAGGGCATTCTCATATCGAGGCGCATGTGCTGTTCGTTGGTGTTCCATTTGCTGAGCATTCTTGAGCCTTGGTCGTATTTGCCAAAGGGCATGATTACGCCAGCACCAAATTGCCAATTCCTCCAATTGTATGATAGCTGAACGATGGATAGATTTTCACCCCAACTGATTTTCTCTCCACAAAGGTCATGCTGAGCACGGACATACTGGCCTATGAGTTGAAATCCCCAATGTGAAAGCATCAGACTTACATTACCGCTCCAATTATGGTTATAGAGTTTGTAGCTTGTGCCTTTCATTCGCTCCACGCGGTATTGTAAGTGGGCACTTGCCATAAGCCAATCGGGAATAACCTCAACCTGTGGAGATAAAAAGAATGTAAGATTCTGTAAACCATTGCTGTTTTCATAGGAGGTAATAAGGCGATTGGTTTCCCAATATAGATAGGGAGTAATGGCATTGGGACTGGTAAATGCTCGTACTCCAAATGTGCCTTCCACTCGCGGCAAGCTGAAATTATAGCGGAAAGTGAGCATATAAGAAGTTGATGTTTTCAGGTTGGGATTGCCTATTCTCCATTGGAAGCCGTCAATTTGTTGCGGTGCCACATTCGTCTGAGCGAGAGATGGAGCCGATTGCCAAGATTGGAAACTGAGTCTGAACTGATTGCTTTGGTTGAGGCGATATGACAGTGAAGCCTGTGGACGCAAGTTCCATGACTGGTTGCCCTGCTTGGTTTCCTTGAATAAGAAATCGGTGTATTGCGCTCCAAGTCCAGCTGTGAAAGTGAATTTATTTAAGCGTTGAAAATACTCGGCAAAAAGATAAACTTTATCTTGACGTTGGTGGAACACCTCTCCACCAAGATTTTCATACACTGAGCGGTTTCGGTTTGCAGTGTAGGATGCTCCGGCTGTGAATTTAGAACGTCGCCAACTCTTGATATAGTTTGCCTCGATGGCGTAAGCCTGATTACGGTCTTTAATCATCGTATGTATGTCACTGGGATAATTGCCGGATACGTTTGATGACTGTTCAATGTAATCAGAATAGGACTTACCAAAGTAAAACGAACTATTGAAGTCAACGACAAGTGTCTGCTTACCTCTAAAATGCTGTTCAAAATATGCTGAAAATTTTGGGACGGTTCCATTGTTCCCATGCGAATCTGTCAGAATTATATCGTCAGTTCCGTCACTCAAGGATAACAATCCATTGTATGTCATATTATCTGAGAAAGTCGGAGCTGCACTGACCTCAGCATAGAATATTGTGGTGTCAGGTTTGATATAACTGTACGACCCCCATAGACGACCAAAAGTATTATCAACTTGGCCGCCGATTGGCGTTTCTGTGCGTGTCAGAGAAGTGCCATCGGGATATGTGAAAGTCTCATGATAATCCCGATAGGTCTTTACGTTGTTTGTGAGTTTGAACATACCACCTACTTCAAACTGTGAACGCCCATTGTTGAATTTGCTATCAACGAAGTAATCGCCCCATGCCGTATTCAGAGCCTGTCGCCCTTCTGCTTGCAGTGAACCTCCAAGTGTTGGATTGGCAATGATGAAGTTCAGCACATAGCTTGCGCCATGATAACGAAGTCCGGGATTATCTATCCACTCCACACGTTTGATGGTTTCCGGTAAGAGAGCCTTCACTTGATCGATAGTCGCCTCACGACCATTGATGCGAACCTGCACTGATTGACCGCCAGCTTTAATCTGTCCGAGAGCTTCGGTAACAGTCAAAGATGGAATCATAAGATTGTTGAGCAACTGCATTCCGTTTCGGGAATTCTCAACTGCGCTCTGCGATGGATAGTAAACATCCATATCAGCCTTGCGAATCACTTTGGGAGCTTGAACTACAACCTCGTTGAGTTCCTGAGCCGCAATGGTGTCCATTGATTCCTGGGCGGCGGCTGCGGTTGTGGTAATGATTGCAATCAACACAACCAAGATTTTGATGAAGATTTTTGCGTTCATTTTACGATACGTTTTTGATTTTGATACCGCAAAATTACACCTAAACCAATCTTAACGCCAAACCTAAAAATCTAAAATAGTATTCGTAATATATTGATTATCAAAGCATATATGATGTAAAAATCTAAAATAAGACTTTATCAATCTAAAACCTCCTTAAACGGAAAGCTCCTGACGGATAAATGCTATCACATCCTCCTTTTCCGGCACATCCAGTTTCTTTTTGATAGAAGACTTACGGACATAAATAGATGCAGTGGACTGAGATGTTATGACGCTGATTTCTTTTGCTGAGAAACCTGCCACAAAAAGAACTATGACCTGCTCTTCCTTTTCAGTGAGCATGTCTGCGTACTTGGTGTGTAGTTTTGAATAGAAGTTTGAGTATAGATTGTTGATAATTTCATAGAGATTATCCCAATTGACAAGCGAGCCGTTGGTATCGCTTTCTATTGAGGATAATTTGCGAAGCATCTCTCTATTCTGTTCGGTCGGAGTCTCTGCTACCATTTTGATTATTCCGAGCTGTTGAAGCATTGCACGACGTAATGCTTCATGCCCGGAGGTCGGGATCGGTTGCTTAAGTTCTTCAATCATCTTATTCAGAGCATCTACTCGCTCTTCTGCTTCAATTATTTTGCGTCTGCGTTTCTGTATATTCCATACAGCAGTTATAGCGATGATAACAGCAATCAGAATGACTATGATGATGATCGCTGTCTTACGCTGGTTTTGGGATTTCAATTCCAAAGCTCGGTTTTCAGCTCTCAATGTATTCTTCTCGTTCTCAACCTTTGTTGATTCCATTCTGAAGAAATTATCTCGCTGATTGTTGGTTAATGCCGCCAACTGTATAATCCGTATTTTCCCGTCCTTACGGTACTGCAAGAAATTACGAAGATGCCCGGCAAAACTTTCATAATACTTTCGTTCTTCTCTTGACACATTTTGTACGCAACTATCTGCCAATGCAAGCTCCCGTGTTGAAATTTCGATTTCACCCATATTGAAATGATTCAACGCTTTCCATAGGTGGACAAAATGCAAAATGGAGTTATCAGGAGCGTTGTCTATGATATAGTCTGCCAAGGCGTTGCCCTCATCATACTCACCTAATTCTTCAAGGACGGCGATTTTTTCATATTTCAGCTCAAATTCCTCTTCACTAAGATGATTCGACTTGGCATGGTCGATTAATTCGTTAATATAAATCAACGCAGAATCAGCATGTCCTGTATAAGTGTAGTTCAGGTAAAGTTGTTGCTTGTAATACCATTCTGAGACGGAGTCATTGTCAATAGTCAATAGTCGCTTGAGAAATCTTATATTGTTATCACAGTCATATAACGTTCCTCCAATACCAACTCTCGTTCGTAGTAATTTAATCTCGATGCCATCCGTAACGTATGGTAACGCTACCAATGAGTCCAACAATGCAAGTGCTGACTCGCCATTACTATTCCAAAAAAGATGCAAGGCATATAGTTCCCCGCATTTGAGAAAACGAACAGAATCTTTGTCGCGGTAGTGGTGAAAAGTGAATTGTGTTAGCGAATCAGAAGCCATGGAACTCTCCTTAGCTTTATGGGCTGCCGCTACGACAAGACCATATAACGCTCTATTGTCTGAATTTTTAATGTCAGAAACATCAATATCGCTCACCATTGACAATGCACTATCGGGATATAGTTCAACAATCCTTTCCGCGTCAGAAAGGATTTGCCGCTGTTTACCCGACTGCGAACATGAAACCATAACCGCAGCACAAAATAATAATATGACGAAGAACCAATGTCTCATATATTCTGCAAAGTTACGAATTTTTTATCACATTTTAACCATTTGGCGTGGTGGCCCGCAGGGCAACCGCATCAAAATCCATAATTATTTAGAAGTGTAAACAAATATTCAGAATCAAGGGATGCCCTGACCAATCTTTTCCTTACGCTGAGTCTGTCATCAGTAGCTTTCACTACCTGAAGAAC
>RIAZ01000031.1 GCA_003762615.1 Muribaculaceae bacterium Isolate-037 (Harlan) | reverse complement strand
TTTTATTGCTAATTTTGCCATGTTATGTTTTGATAACAAGTTATTTATATGCAACACAAATTTACAAAAATTATCTGACATGACAAAGGCTTTCCTGCTGAATCTCAACAAGAAAGCCTTATTTTTTATACTGTCTTTTTGCAATCACATACGAAAAGAGACTGCCTAAACTTGTTAGACAGCCTCTTTGCGAATGTATATGACAAATGAAATTCTATTTCGTTATCGGATCATTGCGGCTGGATTTGCCGCTGTCGGATCATTTTACGATTACCTTTTCTGTCGTTCCGTCTTTTCTTTTTACAATGTTAATTCCTGGCACCGGCGACTTCAGGGGAATGCCTGAGACGGTGTAGTAGGTTTCTTCACCGGTGCCCTCCACGAAAGGGGACTTTACGGATGTTGCAGGTTCGTAGACGTTGACAAGACGTTCGGCTGCCTCTCTGATGCGGTCTTCATCAAGCTTGATTATCTCGCGGTCGTATGTCATGATGCCGTTCACCTCTGTCTCGACGTCGGTGGTCTGAGTATAGACAGCTGATGAGAATGATACTTTCTTGCCATTCTTCTTATATCCCTTCGCTACGTCATAAATCTGGTCAATGAGCTTAACGTAAGCATCCGTGATCTCCTTCTCATTGGGGAAGGTGTTGTAGGTCTGGGAATTGCGGTCATACCAACGATGCCCGGGCATGTTTCTGCCGAGACCACCATACTCACCAAGTACGAAAGGACGGGTAGGATCAACGACGCCTTCGAAGATGTAGACGGGCTGACGATAGTCGTGCATGTCGACGAATGTGCCCTCACCGAGTTTGTAGTGGTTACCGCCGCTTGACGGGTTGACAAGGCGGGTGTTGTCAAGGCTCTGAGTGAACTCTACAATCTCACCGGTCTTGAACTGTCCCCAACGCTCGTTGAACGGAGTCCAAACCACGATACAGGGGTGAGAATAGAGCTGATTGATGATTTCTGCCCATTCGCTCTTGAAATTAGCTTCAAGTGTGGGGTTCTGTGTGCAATTGTGAGTCGGATACCAAGTGTCAGTGATCCAGTTGCCTTCGTCTGTCTGGAATGCGGAGGGCATATCCTGCCATACGAGAAGACCGAGACGGTCGCAGTGGTAGTACCAACGGGCGGGTTCAACCTTCATGTGCTTTCTGACCATGTTGAAGCCCCAGTCTTTGGTCTTCTCGAGGTCATAACGGAGAGCCTCGTCAGTAGGAGCTGTCAGCAGACCGTCGGGCCAGTAGCCCTGATCAAGCGGACCGAACTGGAAGAGATTCTTATTGTTGAGCTGCATTCTCCAGAATCCCTCGCTATTCTTCTTATAGGAGATTTTGCGGAGAGCTGCATAGCTGTCGATTTCGTCAAGAGTCTTGCCATTGTCGGCGAGAGAGATTTCCACGTCATAGAGGAACGGGTCTTTCGGGCTCCAGAGTTTCGGCTTCGCAACAGCGAGAGTCACGGTGTTGGCTGCGTCTGCGCTGACAGTCTTTGATGCCACCACATTGTCGCCGTCCATGAGTTTCACTGTGAGCTGACCTTTGGGAGTGCCGGCGAGAGCGATATCGAAAGTGAAGTTCTTCTTATCTACGTTAGGAGTGGTGCGGATGTTGGAGATGTGAGTCTCGTCTACCGGCTCCATCCATACAGTCTGCCAGATTCCGGAAGTGGAGGTATAGTTGATGTCGCCACCGCCTACAGGGTATCTGCGCTGCTTGCCGACAGGCTGCATGCCCGGATCGGTGTTGTCGATCACCTTAACGTAGAGAGTGACCTTGTTGTCCTTGATGTGCTTTGTGATGTCGGCAGAGAAGGATGAGTGTCCGCCGATATGGGAAGTGACGCGATCGCGACCGGTGGTGCCGTTTGCAAAGACGTATGTCTCATAATCCACCGCACCGAAATTGATGATTACGTTCTTGCCGTTCCATTCAGCGGGAATCTCAATCTCCTTCTTATACCAGAGAGCTTTCCCCGGCTCGAGAGGACGCATCACGCCGGAGAGACTTGATTCGATTGCGAAGGGCACGAGAATCTCACCTTCGAAAGCCTTGGGTGTCTCATTCTGGTTGGTGATGGCATAATCCCAGAGACCATTCAGGTTGACCCATTGGTCGCGCTCCATGATAGGGCGCGGATATTCCGGAAGCACGTTGTCGGGATCGATTTCAGCAGCCCAACGGGTTTTGATATGGTTCCCTTTGGGAGCCCATGCAGTCTGCACTTTTGCCGGACGGTAACGATCCATGAGTACCTTCATCCAGAGACCACCGAGCACTGAACGTGCGCTGAAGTTGCAGGAGCGGCCGCTGTCTACCATATAGAAGTCGCTGAGCGGAATACGAGATGTGGTCTCGTTCATGTAGTCGTAGTGCTTGTCGGAGAATTGGAGGAATGTCTCGGTATCGGGCGACATTGAGGCTGTCCAGAGAATCCAGTCGCTCTTTGTCTGAAGGTCGCGGCTGTCGAGAGGGAGACCATATTTGTGCTGCTTGGTGAGGTAGAAATTGATCTCGCGATCCACCACTTCTGCAGGGAAGTAGTTCCAACCCCACATCAGATCCCATACGAGGTTATATTTCTGGCTCCAAGTGCCACCTTTGTGGAACTCCATGCGGTAGTGGTCGCCGTCGCGGGCATCAGCCTCCCAGAGAAGAGCCATATTCTTGGCATAGTTCCGGAATTTCTCGATGTCGCGGGTGTTGCCGCCGATATAGGGGATAAGGTCGGCATACGCTGCGACAGCCATGATAGCCTTGATGGAGAGGTTGGTGTTCTGCTCACTCGGACCCTTGAAGTCGTCGGTGCAGAGCTGGTTGCCCGGATTCTGACCCTCGGCGCGGCAATAGTCTGCCCATGTCTTGAGCACAGATTTGTAAGGTTTCAGCCATTCGCCGTCGCCTGTTATCTTGCAGATCGCATTACAGAGGAGGATGATGTTGGCAGATTCCTCAAGAGGCATAGTGTCGCCGTAAACCTGACCGTTGGCAAGGGGGTACTGACCGAGGTCGTGTGCGGCACAGTTCTTACCCTTTCTCTGGTCGCTCAATGCGTATTCGAGAATAGAGAGCACCATACCCTTCTGAAGAGTCGGGTTGTAGAGGAGATAGAGGGGAGATTCCGGATAAGTGAGGTCAACGGTGTTGACACAGCCGTTCGACTTGTTCTCTTTTGAGAAATATAGGATATGACCCTTGTCGTCTTGGAAGAGCTTGTGGGCAGCCATGACGAGACGATAGTTTGCACTCAGCATCTCGGCATATTTCTTATTGCCGGCAGCGAGAGCGTCGTCATAGATCATCTTGTCGAGGTCGCGGCAACGCTTCATGATGGATGCGTAGTTGTCGCGCAGCTCCTCGAATGCGTTGAAGATGGTCTTTCCGTCGCGTGCATAGTAAGCCTTATAGTTCTTCTTCATATACTGCATGTCGTAGACCTCATCATAGCCGATCATGAGGAAGTCGGAAGCCTCCTTCACCTTGCCGAGGTTGTTGCAGAATGCGAGAGCCGGCATGTTGCTGAGCGAAGTGCTCCTCACCGGATTCTTCTCGGAAGAGGGGAGCTTGCCGCTCTTCACGAAATTCTGCTCGGCAGTCTGACCCTGCACGACTGCCACATTTCCGTTGATTGCCGGAATATATAGGTAGCCCCAGTCGATTGAGATAAGGTCGCCAGATCTGCCGAGAATCTTCTGCTCCTCGGAGCCGGCTTTCAGATATTTGATGCCGTTCTCGGTGATTACCTCCGAGAGGGTGGGCTGGTTCATCTCGTTGACGGTCATCTGAGCCGAAGTGGCGAGATAGAACTGGATGTCGTGTTTCTTGTCGTCGGTAGATTTCACCTGATAAGATATGAAGTTGACCGGAGTGGAGATAAGGTCAAGGTCATCAATCAGCATAGGGGCGGTGAACACTACGTCAAGATTCACCGGACCGCAGGTGAAATTATAATAAGAGCTTGTAGCCATTACGTCGACAGAGTTCTGGCGTGCCTGTTTCACCTCGGTCGACGGGTCGAGGATATTCTCATACAGACCGAAGTCGATGTAGGAGCCGCCTGTAGTGTTGTGGCAATGTGCGGCGATGATATTGTCGCCTGCCTTCAGGGCTTTCTTCTGCTCGGGTGTGAGCTGCACGTTCTCACCCTGACGCCAAGTCTCGCCGGTGGCGACGATCTTTTCGCCGTTGATGTAAAGCTCAAACACGTCGTCGTGTGAGAACTTCACCCAAAGGTCTTTCTCAAGATCCTTGTTTGAGAGGTTTACCACGCGGCGCACGTATATATCCTTATTGTCGCCAACCCAGTCGTTGTTGACGTTAGGATACTCACCTTTCTTACCCCAGGCAGCCTGTTCGGTTGCCCATGAGGAATCATCGAAAGATTCATTTCTCCAGTCGTTGTTGCGCTGGCGTTTGTAGCTTACCTTTCCGCTCCAGCCGTCGCCGTCCACAGTCATCGGCGCGATAGGCTTCAGCAGATTCTCCTTCTCGGATCCCATGAAGCGGTATGAGACGCCATCCACGCGGAGGATACCGTCGATAGCCTTCTCCTGTTCACACCAGTGGCGGGTGGGACCGTCGTTGAGATTGTCATAGTTCGACCATATTGAAAAGAAAGGGTCGTTGGTCAGCAGCGGCACCGAGGGAAGTCGCAGTTCCGTCTCCTGATAGGGCTTGAAGTCTTCTGCCGTCTGGGCAATTGCGGGAGATGCAAGAGCCGTCAATGCGAGCGTGCAGGAGATAAATCCTGTTAGTTTCATGATATGATAAATTTGATTGTTTTTTCTCGGTTGCAAAATTATATATAAAGAATAGTAAAGAATTGCGGTGGTAGTTCAAAGAATAGAAAAATATGTTCAATTCATTATCAGGGATGTATGTAGCCGTGCCAAATTTGTATGTGACATGAAAATTTCCTTTTTTGAACGGTGGTTTTTGTCAATACTTTTGATAAAGGTCTACTTTTGTGCCCGATAAAACTCAATAACACAACCTTAAACAATCAAATTAACCGATTTATGAAACAAAGAGACTTGATGTTTGGCTTCGGTTTATTCGGAGCTTTGGGTATGATGGCCCAGTCTCCGTTTGTCGGTAGTCTTCCTCCCACGGAGGGTAGTGGCGACTACTATCTCTATCAGGTGGAGAGCGGCAAATGGCTACAGAATAATCAGCGTGTACGCGGGCAGTGGACCACACACGCGCAGCTTGACAAGAATGGCTTCGATGTAGAGGTCATCGCTATTGATGGGGGCTGGCAGTTGAATCCCAAATTGGGCTCGAACCACAGTATAAACTCAGGTGGTGACCGCTTCTATATGGATACCAATCATGGCGTGTCGCCCTGGTCGTTTGAGCCGGTTGAGATGTCGGAAGTGAGCAACGCATTCAAGATCCAGGCACTCGTGTGGGACGAACTCAATGAGCCGTATTATCTGGGCGAGAAGGATGATGAGTTGTCAGACAATGCAGAGAATCTGACGTGGCAGCTCGTGAGCCGTGCGGATCGTATCGAATGGATGAAGAATGCTGTTGCAGATGGTCCGGTAGATGCCACTTGGCTGATACCTGCACAGGATCTCGGACGCAATGATGAGCGCCGTAGCCAGTGGACCCACAAATGGACAGCCGACGGCTCGGGCATAGGTCTGGGGGGTGCTGACTTCAATTCCGTTCAGGAAGCCTGGCATCGCGCGACAAACTATGTGGACTATATCATATTGAAGGATATACCCAACGGCACATACCGTTTCACCGTTCAGGGTTGGTATCGCGACACTGAGGTGGAGAGTGCAGAACTTCAGCAGCGCATGGCAGATGGCACAGAGGTGCTCCGTGCATCTTACTTTGCAGGCGCAGCATCTGCCGAACTTATGCCTATCTCCAAGAATGCCTCAACTGAGGAGGTTGCCGGCAAATACTCTTATCATATTGAGCCTGCAGGCATCTGGGTGCCCAATAGCCTGAATGATGCATCGGAGGTATTCTCTGACGGTGCTTACACAAACGAATGGATCGAAACAACAGTCACAGACGGCACTCTCATCATCGGCATAAGCAAGCGTGAGGCTGATCATCGTGACTGGCTCGTATATGACAACTTCCAGCTCCAGTATGTTAGCCAGGATGCTCCGGCAGCCGACCTCAGCGGTCTTAAATCTGAGCTTGAGACTATGATTGCAGAGGCTAACGGGTTGGATTCCACTCCGGTGCTTGCAGCTGCAATTGAGGAGGCAAATGCCGCTGTCGCTTCTGAAAGCGCATCTGTTCTCCGCGATGCCATATTCTCGCTTCAGACTGTGCTTTCCGGTATAAAGGTATCAAAATCAGAGATTGCTCTTTATGCAGAGATCAAGAAATTCTGTGTTGAGGAGGGAGTTGACACCACTTCTGCCGACGAAATCTATATGACGGCTGCAAACCGTGACGACTATAATCGTGCCATCAAAGAACTCCGTTATGCACGTCGTCGCGCCCACGCCGACAAGCATGAGGACGTATTTGCAGGTTCACCCGTCGCTGCCGGAGAGTTCTATCTCTACAATGTAGGGCAGAAACAGTTCCTCAGTGGTGGTTCTGACTGGGGTGCTCATGCAGCCCTGAGTATGCCGGGACGTCTGGTAGTGCTTGAAGAGGAGGATGCTGCTTCCAACGCATACCATATCAACACCAACCTTTTCAACGGTGAGGATAAGCATTACCTCAACTATCGCGGATACATGGATGCTCCTATTGCCGGTGCTTGGAAGTTTATTCCGGTAGATGGTAAGGAGAATGTCTACAATATCGTTCAGAATGACTATCAGGACGTTCACGTAGGCTGGGCTCCGTATGCCGATACAGACAATAAGAACAATGACGAGACTACAGTGGGCACAGAGCTCCGCAATCTTGCAGCCGACGACCTTAACGCACAGTGGAAGCTCGTCAGCCGTGCAGAGCGTATGGCTCTTATGGAGAATGCCTCTATCGATAATCCTGTCGACGTGTCATTCTTGATAGAAAGCCCGAACTTCAACCAGCGTGAGGGAGCTGATATGTTGTGGTCATTCGCAAATGGCAATATATGGGAATATGGTGGCAACCACTATGATTTCGCAGCCGAGTCATGGAACACAACAGACTTTGATATGAATCAGGAGTTGAACGGTCTTCCTGCCGGCGTCTACAAGGCAAGCGTACAGGGCTTCTACCGCAACGGTGATCATGGTGATCAGCCGGATCTTGAGTTCTCTCAGAATGCATATCTCTATTGCGGCAGCGATGAGGCAGACGACGTGCTTCTCCCGAATATCACTGCCGAGAGCGGCATGGTTCCGGGCGAGGGTGATGATGCAGTAGCTGAGGACGGCACTGTCTATAACTATCCTAATGGCATTGTGCAGGCCACCAACTTCTTCAAGAATGGTCTTTACCGCACATACACTGTCATCAATGTGGCAGAGGGTGATCCTGTTATCCTCGGTGTTGGCAAAGATGTGCAGGGTGCTGAGAAAGACTGGGTTGTTGCCGACAACTTCCGTCTGACCTACTACGGCAAAAGCACTACCAAAGATGAGGTGAAGGATATGCTCTCCTCAGGTGTCGTGCCTGTGATTGACAATTCTGATGAGGCTAAGGGCGACAACCGTATCTATAATCTCCAGGGTATCGAGGTTACTAACCCGACAGCTCCCGGCATCTATATCCGCAACGGCAAGAAATTTGTGGTTCGCTGATTGATGATGCAATGACAATTGAAAAAATGAGAATGTCAGTTATAAAGTTTGTTAGTTAGAAGCAACGCATTCATACAGTGCGTAATCTAAAGGAAGGGGGATCCGATCTGATGATGGATGGGATCCCCTTATTCTTGGTTTAAGGGATATGGTTTATGGTTTATAGTTTATGGGATATGGTTTATTGGATATTAATGGATTGGAAAAATTGCAGGGTGTATTGCAGGATATGTAAAGATGCACTAAATTTGCATTTGAGTTTAGAATTAATGGTTATTTAAGACAACTTTCAATACCATGTGAGACTGATTATGTTGCGTAAAATAGGTTTGCTTATAGTAGTATCCTTACTCTTCTTGAATGCATTAGGAGAGCCGGGAGAAAAGAGTGAATATAGGATTGTCAATGCCGGAATTGCCCACGATAAGACATCATTATGCGCCATGCGCGACAGGTACGGGTTCTTATGGGTAGGCACTCTTAATGGGTTGGTATGTTATGACGGTAACGGCAAGAGCGTGTATACATCCAATTCCGGAGTGTTGCCGCAGACGGAGGGGATAAGCGTGAGTTCATTTTTTGAGAAGGATGATGATATATGGTTCGGCGGAACGCAAGGATTGTATATTTTCCACCGTGATGAGAACCGTATGGAGCGATTCCCTTATAAGACACGCTACAACGTTCAGATCAGCTCATCCGTACAGAGGATTGTGGAGGGTGACGACGGCAGGATATGGATCATCACTCACGGACAGGGATTATTCATATTCAATCCGGCTGACGGTTCGCTCATTCAAGACAGTGTTAACGGCGCAAGCTATTCCGATTTGCGGAAGGGTGGCGACGGCAAATTGTATGCAGCTACACAAGACGGGTATCTGCTTGTGTTTAATGCGGATGGCTCGTTATGTCGCAGGATGCGCCTTCCGGATTTTGTCACGGATAAGAATCCGATATCAATGGCGGTAATCGGGGATGTGTTGAGGATTGCATCCAACAAGAGAATATATGCCTACAGGATGGGGGAGAGCGACGTGAGGATAGAGCTTCAGGATGCAGGCTTCGGGGTCATCAACGCCATGACCGAAGGTAAGAATGATTTCTGGCTGGGCACGAATGAGGGTATTTTCCGCTATCCCGGAGGCAATTCTCCCGACAACACATCGCTTGCCGACTCGCGTGTGGTGAAACTGATTCCGGATGGCGACGACGGGTTTATCGTGGTGTCGCGCACGGGGATTGGTTTCCTGTCGGAGGGGCAGACGGGCATCAGTCGTGTCATGGAGAGGGGTAAAGGTGATTTCGATGATACTGTCAACGTGATCTGCCGTTCGGCTGATAGGCGCACGATATGGATCGGCACTGACCATGGAATCTCAAGATATGATGAGGCGTCAGGGATGGTTGAGCCTTTGTCGTTGCCGTTCGGCATGGATATAGTCGTGACCTCCATCGCGGAGCAAGGTAGTCAGTTGTGGATAGGCAGCAGCCATCAGGGTCTCTTCAGATACGACGTGACCACCGGAGAGATGCACCATTACAGATATGATGAGAATATCCCGTATGCCGTGATCAGCAACAGCATAAACAAAGTGTATGTGACGCATCTCGGAGAGGTGTTTATCCTTACCAACTGGGGATTGTGCCGCTACAACAAGAGTCAGGATAACTTTGAGGTGGTGACGGAGATAGGCAACGGCATACCTTTGGTGGAAATGGCTGAGGATGGCAACGGGCGATTATGGGGGGCATCGTCCAATAATCTCATTTACGTGCGTGATAAGAGTGATTCAAGATTCAGCCTGATTGAGAGTAAGGCTATCGGAAAGAACGGTATCTCGCTGATGCATTGTGATGCCGACGGGCGTCTGCTGGTGGTGGCTGGTGGAAACCGTATATTCTATTATGATGAGGAGTCGGGTGATTTCCGTCTTATGGGTTCGCTTATATTGGGAGCCTCCTCGATTGCGTTCATAGAGGAGGGGGCAGCGGGCGAACTATGGATCGGCACAGACAAGAGCGTCATTCGCTTTGACCCTGTATCCAAGGTGACTGACTATTCGTATCTCACCGACAAGGATGTGCTGCTCATGAGAGGGGCTGCGTGCCGGCTGGATAACGGGTCGATACTTTTCGGGGCATATAAGGCGTTGTGCGAATTGAATCCCGGGGTTATCGCCTCGGAAGATCTGACGGAACGCGCCTACATATTGGGTCTGTCGTTCCCATATCTGGAGGAGAGCGGTGATGAACTGAAGAGACTTGACCTTGACCGGCTGCTCTATACGCTTGATGAGATAACACTCCCATATTCCGACAATACGTTTACCATCCATTTTGCCGGGGCACGCAAGAGCGGCAGTCCGGAAGTAAGGTATCTTTATATGTTGGAAGGGGTTGACAAGACGTGGATTCCGGCTTCCGGGTCAGAAGTGACGTACACTGATCTCAGCCCTGGCACCTACACATTCTCCCTGCGTCCTGATTCCGGACCGGAGTCGGCTATGGATCATCTCACTATCCACATACCGGCGCCCTGGTATCTGTCGTGGGTGGCATTTGTGGTCTATGCTATTCTCGCGCTCATGGCGGTGTTGTCGATAATGATGATCTCCAGAAGGAGGTTGCAGCGTCAGTCGGAAGAGAGGATAAGGGAGATGCGCACCCAGAAGGAGAGGGAGACCTACGAGTCGAAGATGCGGTTCTTCGTGAATCTCGTGCATGAGATACGCACCCCGCTCACCCTTATAAGTCTTCCGCTTGAGAAACTTTCTGAATCGGTCGATGGCACGCCACTTCCGGATAAGGAGAAACGCAAGTCGATAGCCTCAATGCAGCGCAATCTCGACTATCTCCTCGGCATCATAAATCAGCTTCTCGATTTCCGTAAGGCGGAGCATGACAGTGAGGTGCGTCTATCCGTGCGTGACACTGATATTGTCAAATCCGTGTCGGAGATATGCCACAGATTCCGTCAGCCCATGCTCTCGCAGGGTAAGGAGCTTGAGATTGTAATGCCCGAGGAGAGGATTGTGGCAAGGGTAGACAGAGGGAAGTTTGACAGGGTGGTGATGAATCTTGTCGGTAATGCGATGAAATACAGTCGCCATAAGGTGAGCGTCAAGCTTTCTGCCGGAGATGATGGCACTCTTGTGCTTACCATCTCTGATGACGGCATTGGAATCAATGATAATGAGCGTGATAAGATATTCGATACGTATTACCAGATTTCGGGAGATGATGTCGGTGCCACGCTTGGCACGGGACTCGGACTGACATACGCACGCCTTGTGACGCGTGCACATGGGGGCGACATATCTGTGGGGAATCTCGCAACGGGTGGCGCAGTGTTCCGCCTGACCCTTCCTGTCTCTGACAGTACTGATGAGGTGGAGGATGAGACATTGCCTTCGCCGGAGGAGTGTACTCCCGAAGAGGAACAGTCGCTGCCGGATGAGAAGGGTGGCGAGGATAAGAAGAAGACAGTCATTCTGCTTGTGGAGGATAACGATGAACTGCGTAATGATGTGGCTCATGCCTTGAAATCTTATTATGATGTGGTGTCGGTGCCGGATGGAGAGACGGCTCTGAAGGAATTGGAAAGCAATGATTCGATTGATATGATAGTGAGCGACTATATGATGCCCGGCATAGATGGCGCGGAGTTGTGTCGTAGGGTGAAGGATGATATCAATATGTCGTAC
The DNA here is from genome assembly GCA_003762615.1 of Muribaculaceae bacterium Isolate-037 (Harlan). Classification (GTDB taxonomy): domain Bacteria; phylum Bacteroidota; class Bacteroidia; order Bacteroidales; family Muribaculaceae; genus Lepagella; species Lepagella muris. The sequence goes on along the minus strand of RIAZ01000031.1, from coordinate 53,297 downwards.
ATACCTTTCATAATGCTTACAGCCAAGAGTGGGCGTGAGGCTAAGGAGGAGTCGATGAGGGTCGGTGCTGATGCTTTTGTTGAGAAGCCGTTCACGATAAAGCAGTTGAGACTTCAGATCTCTAATATCTTGAATACGCGGGAACTCTTCTACAAGAAGATGAGGGGGAGTGAGGTGATGTCTGATAGCGTGGCTGATGAACCATTGATCAATCGGATGGATGCCGATTTCCTTGCGGTTCTCAATAAGCATATACTCGACAATATATTGGACGAGGATATATCGATAGATGCGATAGCCGGGAAGATGGATATGAGCCGTTCCACGTTCTATCGTCGCATAAAGGCTGTGACGGGTATGTCGCCTGTAGATTATCTGAAGAACTACCGTCTGGAACATGCCGCACGGCTTCTGAAGGATGGCATGAGAGTGTCGGAAGTGGCGTTGATGGTAGGCTTCACCTCATCGTCTTACTTCGCAAAATGCTTCAGAGCGAAATTCGGTATGATACCCAAAGAATACGTATCCGCCCATACCACTTAATCCACCACAGAGACGGCGATATATATATATACACCACGGAGAACACGGAGAGCGCAGAGATTTTTTTATTTTTCTCTGCGTTCTCCGTGGTCGTTAAATTTCCTCGTGGATTTGGTGATTATGGGGTGCCGAAGTCGGGCAGTCCGTTGTCGCCCCATTTTATTCTTTTCCACCTCACGTCGTTGACCGGCTGGTTGCGTTCATCAAAGTGCTTCGCCTGATACACAAGATCATATTCACCCTTTGTCGCGGAGGGGGTTACGGATATATTTGAGCATCCGAACAATCCGCTTGCCTCGTCAGCCACAAAGAATGGTTCCGGCTCTTTTCTCCATGAATCGGGGTCAAGGAGATTGCTGTCGGCATCGGCATGCAGCAGTCCGAGCACATTATATACCGTCCATATCCCGCTTGCCGAATATCCTACCACGACAGTCTTACCATCCGGCGAAATCATTGCCAAAGGATTTTCATTCACGTAGATTGGATACGCGGTGCGGCTCCCGTCGGGATTTATCCATTGGCGTTCCCACTCATACTTAGGTGAGGAGATCATGACTCGTTGGGATTTCAGTGTCCAAGGGTTCTCCATCTCCGCTATATATATGCACTGCGTCTCGGTCTCCGCGCGTTGTTTCTGCCAGCCTGACCAGAGAAGATAGCGGCGTCCGCCGACAACGAAGGTGGAGGGGTGAAGTCCGAAATTCCATTCCGGGTCGGTGACCAGTGGTCCGCGAGGGATCCATTCCCCCGTCATGGGGTCGGGTGAGCTATTCTCCAACACGTATATCTGATGTGTGTCGGTATTCAAGGAATTATCAGCCTCAAAATATATATACCATTTCCCATCTATGCGGTGTATCTCCGGAGAATAGATGTTGCTCATCTCCTTCCCTGTGGAGGTCCACACCAGGGAGGGTGTCGATTCCGGCAATTTCTCTACCGAATTTGCAGAATAGAGAAGAATTGAGTCGACAGATTCGTTCTGCATGGTCAGATAGTAGGTGCTGTCGATAAGAGTGATGAATGGATTGGCTTTCGATTTGAAAAGAATCATCCGGTCTCCATCCGTTTTCCCGGAAGTGCAACCGAGAAGAGTAAACATGGCGATAAAGGCAAATGCGAGTTTATTCATCAGCTTATTAATTTGTGGCAAAAATAGTAATTCATATTGACTTGTGCAAATTTGTATCGGATAATGCCAAAAATGTCTACATGGTTGAGTTGTGGTGCGTTTGAACAGATTTTATAGTAATATGAATAGGGATTTTCATTAATATGGTTAATAATTCGGTTAATTTGCATCCGATTTCCGATGGAAAACTCTTTTGAAAAACTCATCGGGATATTCAGTAGATTACTTAATCAGGAAAATAAAAAACGTAATAATAAATTCGAGCTTACCAAATGAAAACCTTTTTGAAATGTGCTCTGGCTGCATTTGCAGTTATGCCGATGGCAGCCCAGACACCGGAGATTTTCCAACCTTACAAGGATACGCAGCTCCGTCTCCCCTCTGTTCCGCTCGTGGTGTCCGACCCATATTTCTCTATATGGTCGCCCTACGACAAACTTACTGATGGCTGCCCGACTCATTGGACTTCCGATGAGAAGCCTCTCGAAGGCATCCTTCGCGTTGACGGAAAGAACTACCGTTTCCTTGGTGCGAAGAATACTGTGTTCCAAAGCGTGGTGCCGATGGGCGATGAAATGGCTTGGAACGGTAAATATTCACGCAAGGCTCCCGAGGGGAAATGGATGAACCCTGACTACAACGATTACTCATGGAAGGAGGGGAAGGGTGCGTTCGGTTCGAACGAGAATCAGTTTATCCGCACTCCGTGGACTGAGGAGAACAGCGACCTCTACGTAAGAAGAGAGTTTGACCTGAAGCCCGCCGACCTGCAGGGGGATCTGTTCCTCGTATATTCCCATGATGATAATTTCGAAATCTACATCAACGGCACAAGGGTGGCTCAAGGTCCCGCCGAACATAAGGAGGAGGTGAAACTTGAGCTTACAGATGATATCCGCAAGCTCCTTCGTCCCGGCAAGAACGTGATTGCATCTCATTGCCATAACAACGGTGGTGGCGCACTTACCGATTTCGGTATCTACCGCAATGTCGGCGTTGAAGACAGCAGCACTCCGAAGGCTGTGCAGAAAGACGTGGACGTCACTGCAACTTCCTCTTACTATACGTTTGAGTGCGGTCCGGTGGAACTTGACCTCGTGTTCACCGCCCCCATGCTGATTGATGATTATGACCTTCTCTCTTCCCCGATCAACTATATCTCATATCAGGTGACTTCTACCGATGGTCAGGAGCACGACGTGCAGATTCTTCTCACCGCCTCTCCCAAAATCGCGCAGAACAAGCAGGCTCAGTCTACAATCTCCACGCTTGAAGAGCACAACGGCGTCGCTTATATGAAGACAGGCACTATCGAGCAGCCTATCCTTGCCAAGACCGGCGACCATATCTGCATCGACTGGGGCTATTTCTATATGCCGGCTATCAACGGCACCGTGTCGCTGAATACGGATGCCGCAATAAAGGATAGCTTCCTGCGTACAGGCAAACTCCCCGCAAGCAAGAAGGAGATCGTAGCCAAGAATGCGTCGGAGAATCCTCTGCTTGGTTATGTGCATGATTTTGGCAGAACAAAACGTGGAGCAAGCTATGCTTTGGTGGGTTATGATGAGATTTTCGACATCGAATATTTCTTCAAACGCTACAAAGGATATTGGGCACACAACGGAAGCGTAAGCATCTTCGACATGTTCAACCGTCTCAACGGTTCGTATGCCCAGATCATGAACCGTTGCCGCGACCTTGACCGCAGGATATATGACGATGCCTTCAACGTAGGTGGTCAGAAATATGCCGAGCTTCTTTCCGGCTCTTACCGCCACGTCATCGCAGCCCACAAGCTCTTCACTGATGACAACGGCACTCTTCTCTTCTTCTCCAAGGAGAATGACTCCAACGGTTGCGTCAACACAGTAGACCTCACTTATCCCGAGGCACCCCTCTTCCTTGTCTACAATCCCGACCTTCAGAAGGCGATGATGACTTCTATCCTTGATTATAGCCGTTCGGGTCGTTGGACCAAGCCTTTCGCGGCTCACGACCTCGGTCAGTATCCCAAGGCTAACGGTCAGGTATATGGTGGCGACATGCCTTTGGAGGAGGCCGGAAATATGCTTACCCTTATAGCGATGTGCTGCAAGCTCGACGGCAATGCCAACTATGCCGAGCCTTACTGGGATATCCTCACCACATGGACAGACTATCTCGTGGAGAACGGACAGGATCCGGAGAACCAGCTCTGTACTGACGACTTCGCCGGACACTGGGCACACAATGCCAACCTCTCCATAAAGGCTATCATGGGTATCGCCGGATATGCTGAACTCGCTCTTCTTCGCGGCGACAAGGCTACATACGAGAAATACAACAAGATTGCAAAGGATATGGCTGCAAAATGGGAGGCATCCGCAGCCGAAGGTAAGAAGGGTGATCTTCACTACCGTCTTGCTTTCGACAGGGAGAACACCTGGAGCCAGAAATACAACATGGTGTGGGATAAGCTCTGGAGCACCGGTATATTCCCTGCTCACGTGATGCCTGCCGAGGTGGCTTACTATCTGAAGAAGCAGAATCAGTATGGTCTGCCGCTCGACTGCCGCAAGGACTACACAAAGAGCGACTGGATCATGTGGACTGCCGCAATGTCGCCCGACAAGAAGACTCTCGGCAAATTTATCGAGCCGCTATATGATTACGTCAACGAGACTGAGACCCGCGTGCCTATCAGCGACTGGTATGACACGGTGACCGGACGTAAGACCGGATTCATGGCGCGCTCGGTGATCGGCGGACACTGGATGCCTGTATTGGCTGAGAAACTTGGAAAATAAGGTTGTTGGGTCGCGCTTTCTGACCGTGTGCCGGCAGAGGCGCGACTCAGACACTATCTGAAATTGAAAATACTACTTATTTAAACCTACATTTATGAATATTTCAACCATTGGAAAAACTCTTGGAAACTGCATGAAGGGGGCTTTTATAGGACTTCTTGCCATAGCTGCGGTTTCATGTAAGAGCGATGAGAAAGTCGATACGACTGTTCCGTTCGATCCTACCAGACCGGTGACAGTGACCGGGTTCACTCCCGAGAGTGGCGGTTACCAGGATCAGATTATTGTGAAAGGTAGTAATTTCGGCACCGACAAGAGTATGGTGTCGCTTAAAATCGGTGGCAAGCAGGCAGTGCTCGTCAGCGTGATGTCTGACAAAATGTATGGCTTCGTGCCGTCGGGAGCTTTCTCCGGCGAGGTGGAGGTCACGATCATCGATAAGGATGGCAAGGTACATTCCGTTGTCTCCGACAAGAAATTCAATTACGAGCGTAAATCCGTGGTGGGCACCTTATGCGGCTATCAGAATGAGAATGACAGCCAGGGAGAGGTGTGGGGTTCTTTTGATATCTGCTCCGGTTTCAATTCCGAGGGATGTATGGCTATCGACCCTCTCTATCCCGACCGTGTCTATATCGCATACGACCGTGGTGAGGGATTCTTAGCTCAGCTTGATCTCGAGAAACGCGAGAGCAGCCGCCTGATGAGCTCCAACAAATTCCAGAACCAGCGTCTGCGTAACATCGCATTCTCCAACGACGGCAAGTATATGCTTGTGTCGACCGACCGTGCTGACAACGGCACAAAATCGACGAGCGTATGGATCGTGACAAGAAATGCCGACGGCACATTCTCCGACAAGTCGTCTTGCCAGTCGCTTGTGGCATACAAGCAGTGTAACGGTGTGGCAGTCCATCCTGTCAATGGTGAGGTTTATTTCAACAGCTATGAGGGTGGTCAGCTCTTCCGTATGAATCTTGATGATTATTTCAAATCATTCGAGCCGACAGAAGAGGGTGAGGAACCTAAGGAATGGACCGGTTATCTTGATGACGGAGCATTCCGTGAGCTATTCAAGATTCAGGATCCCTCCTACGAGTTCCAGACTACAATCCATCCCTCCGGCAAGTATGCCTATCTGACAGTCATCAACCGCAACTATATTCTCCGCACGGACTATGACGAGGTTAAGAAGGAGTTCACCACACCTTATACTGTAGTTGGCTTTAACAGTGATCTCAGTCATGGAGGTTGGGTTGACGCAGTAGGTACAAACGCCCGTCTTAGCAGACCTTATCAGGGTGTGTTTGTGAAGAATCCGGAATATGAGGCAGAGGGCAGAGAGGATGTCTACGATTTCTATTTCGCCGACTGCACTAATTTCTGCATCCGCTATATCACTCCCGACGGTCTTGTCCGCACATACGCCGGTCGCGCCCCCTCTACCAACGGCAACATCTGGGGCACAGAGGATGGCGACCTCCGTCAGGCAGCACGTTTCCGTGATGTCACCGGTATAGCGTATGACGAGAAGCGTGATATGTTTTACGTGCTCGACCATAACAACCGTCGTATCCGCTACATTGGTAAAGAGATGGAAAACAGCATTGTTGTGCCGGACCCCGATGATAACGAGAACGGAGATGACACTCCTGAAGAGAATTGATACGGAACTGAAACAAAACTATCCATTTAATACATGAAACAACGAATAATAACACTTGCCACAGCACTGTCGCTGACGTCGGGCTTGGCAATGGCAAAAATATACACCGGTACCGTATGGGCGGTCGGAGATGATGAACCGCTGATCGGTGCTACGGTGATGGTGAAAGGCACATCTGTAGGTGTGACCACTGACATTGATGGTAACTTCTCAATTGATATACCGGAGAAGTCGAAATTCCTTGTGATATCCTACGTGGGCATGGAGCCTAAGGAGCTTCAGATCGGCAAACTGCGTGAGAAGGGTAATCAGATCTATCTTGACCCGATGCAGGGTGCACTTGATGAGGTGGTGGTGACAGGTATGGGTAATCGTAAGAAGATTACTGTGACCGGTGCAGTGACGAATGTAAATGTAGATGACATGAAGCATTTCAGCACATCAAACCTCTCAAATGCATTGGCAGGTAATGTGCCGGGTGTGTTGGCAATGCAGACTTCCGGTCAGCCGGGCAAGAACAAGTCAGAGTTCTGGATTCGCGGTATCTCTACTTTCGGAGCCAAGAAATCGGCTTATATACTTGTGGACGGCTTTGAGCGTGAGAATATCGACGACCTAAATATCGAGGATATCGAGACTTTTACAGTGCTGAAGGATGCTTCCGCCACTGCAATCTACGGTTCAAAGGGTGCGAACGGCGTTGTACTTATCACCACCAAGCATGGTAAGGAGGGTAAAATCAACGTGAATGCTAAATTCGAGACTGCCTACAACAGTCGCACGAAGACTCCGGAATTTGTGGATGGTCTCACCTACGCCGGTCTGTTGAATGAGGCTCGCGTGACAAGAAGCCAGGGCATCTACTTCACTCCGGCGGAGATGGAGCTTTTCGCAAACGGTCTTGACCCCGACCTTTATCCTAACGTGGATTGGAAAGACCTTCTTCTGAAGGATGGTTCAATGAGCTATCGTGCCAACGTCAACATCAGCGGCGGTGGTAAGACTGCACGTTACTTCGCATCAGTGTCATACGTCAACGATGGCGGTATGTATAAGACTGACTCCACACTGAAGGATAAGTATAACACGAATGCCAATTACGGACGATGGAACTATCGCGTGAACCTCGATATCAATGCCACCCCGACAACGCTTATCAGAATAGGTACAGCAGGCGACCTCTCCACGCAGAATGCTCCGGGCTACGGTGATGACCATGTATGGGAATCCCTCTTCGGCTATAATGCCATACTTACTCCCGTGATGTATAGCAACGGCTACGTCCCGATGATCAACATGAACCGAGACGATGCCCGTTCCAACCCGTGGGTTATGACCACTCAGACCGGTTACAAGACAATGTGGAATAACAATCTACAGAACAATGTCTCGCTGGAACAGGATCTTAATTTCATCACACAGGGTCTTAAATTTACAGGTCGCTTCGGTTATGATACTTATAACAGTAACTCTATTGATCATATCCAGATGCCTGAGAGATGGTATGCTAATGGTCGCGACAAGGATACGGGTGAGATTATCTTTGATAAGATCGGAAATAAATGGGATATGACACAGTCTTCCTATAATGAGGGTTCGCGCCGCACATTCCTTGACCTCCTCCTCTCTTATAACCGTGAGTTCAACGGACACAATGTGACCGGCAACCTCAAATATACATGGGATGACAATATCCAGACCCAGAATATCGGTGACGACATCAAGAATAGTGTGAGCCGCAAGAATCTTGCGTTTGCCGGTCAGGTGGCTTACAATTATGATTACCGCTATTTCGTAGACTTCAACTTTGGCTACAATGGCTCGGAAAACTTTGCTGACGGACACCGTTTCGGTTTCTTCCCCGCATTCTCCGTGGGTTGGGCATTAGACCGCGAGAAGTTTATGCAGAACCTCACATGGCTTGATATGTTTAAGATCCGCTATTCATGGGGTAAGGTCGGCAACGACAATTGTGGCGACGTCCGTTTCCCGTATCTCTACACGCTTGATTATATTCGGGATAAAAATGGCATGATAGTTAATGGTATATATAATTTTGGTACAACGGGTTCTCCGACACGTTTCGACTATACACAGGGTATACACTACACCGGACTTGCCTCCAACAACGTGACTTGGGAGGTAGCGAAAAAGCAGGATATCGGCGTGGATATAGCTCTGTTCAACAACTCATTTACCATGACTGTTGACTATTTCCGCGAGCGTCGTTCCGGCATCTATATGGTGCGTAACTTCCTCCCCGGTTCTCTTGGTCTGGAGTCTGCTCCTATGGCGAATGTAGGCTCTGTGAAGCAGGAGGGTTTTGATGGTAACTTTGCCTATCATAACAAGTTTGGTGAGGTGGATCTTACAGTGCGTGGCAACATCACCTACAGTAAGAACACAATTGAGGACTATGACGTGGAGAACAACGTCTATCCCTATCAATATCAGACAGGCTATCGTGTGGATCAGGTGCGCGGTCTTATTGCAGAGGGTCTTTTTGCAGACTATGAGGATATCCGCAACCATCCCAAGCAGATGTATGGCGATGTGCAGCCCGGTGATATCAAGTATAAGGATGTGAACGGCGACGGTGTCGTGGATGATGGAGATATCGTTGCAATCGGTGCAACCAATCGTCCTAACCTTATATATGGCGTCGGTTTGTCGGCAATGTGGAGAGGGTTCGATTTCAACGTTCTCTTCCAGGGTGCGGGCAAAGCCACAGTCAGCATGGAAGGCAAGGCAGTGTGGGCATTCAGCCAGGACCGTTACGGTCAGATATTTGATGATCTCGTGAAAGACCGTTGGGTTGACAGAGAGACAGCCGCAATACTTGGTATCCCCGCAAATGAGAATCCCAACGCCTCTTATCCGCGTATGGTGCTTCTTGAGAGTAATGCCACTCACAACAACTACCGCAGTTCCACATTCTGGACTCGCGATTGCAGCTACTTGCGTCTGAAAAACCTTGAGATCGGTTATTCTCTTCCGAAAGATTTCCTTGCAAATCTCCATATCGAGAATGCACGTTTCTTCGTACAGGCAACCAATCTCTTCACATTCTCCAACTTCAAAATCTGGGATCCGGAAATGGGCAGCAGCGATGGTGAGAAATATCCTCTGACGAAAGCCTTCACAGCCGGTTTGACAGTAAGCTTCTAATTTGAAATATCATGAAAAGATATAATATAGCATTATCATTGTTCGTAATGTTGGGCGGTATGTCGGTGCTGACAGGATGTGCCGATTCGCTCGATTCAGATAAATATTTTGATGACCGCCGCACCATTGAGTCGGTCTTCACAGACATTAACCAGACCAACAACTGGCTTACACAGGCATTCTCCTTCCTGAAGGGTGAGCTTGCCGACGTGACCACAAAAGAGATCAACGGTGCCGGTCTCCATTGCTTCGCCGACGATATGTATTTCGGCGACCGTGACTCATCTATCTCAGGCGACTGGGGCAAGTCGGATTCCTACTCTGCATTTAAGAGGGGTGACTATGATGAGAATTTTGGCAGCGGCTATTGGACCCAGGCTTACAAGGGCATATATCAGGCTTCGATATTCATCAAGAATATCCATCTCAATAATAAGCTGACCGAGGAGGAGCGTCTTGATATGAAGGGTCAGGCACGCTTCGTGAGAGCATATTATTACTGGCTGCTTCTCCGCAAGTATGGTCCGGTGCCCATCATGCCGGATGAGGGTGCCGACTACACACTGTCGTATGCCGAACTTTCCATTCCGCGCAGCACCTACGAGGAGTGTGCCGAGTATATTGCATCAGAGATGGTGCAGGCAGCAAAGGAGCTTCAGTCATGGAGCCGTTTCCAGGGGAACACCGATCAGGAGTCGATGATACGTCCGACGAAGGGTGCCGCACTCGCAACCCGTGCGCTTGCATATATCTATGCAGCCAGTCCGCTCGCCAATGGTCAACTTGCCAACGGTAGTCATCCCGGCGGCGTGAGCGACGGTTTTGCAAAGACTTTTGTCAACAAGGATGGCACACCGCTTCTGAGCCTCACCTACGATGAGTCGAAGTGGGCACGTGCGGCAGCAGCTTGCCGCGACGTCATGGAGTGTCAGGCAGGCTATGAGCTTTACCATGCAGGCCTACAGCTCAACGACAATAAGACCACGGGTTATCCCAAGACCATAACTCCTCCCGACGACAATGACTTCTCTCAGAAGAATTGGCCCGAGGGTTGGGCAGATATTGACCCGTATCTCTCTTACCGCGACTTCTTCAACGGTGCGGTGGGTCTTGACAACACTGAGATTATCTTCTCACGTGGTTACAACGTGGGTGGTCACAGCGGTATGGAGGGTCTTGTGGTGCACGCATTGCCCAACACGCTGTTCGGCTACAACTGCCACGGTCTTACCCAGAAGATGGTTGACGCATACTATATGAATGACGGCACTGACTGCCCGGGCAAGGATAGCGAGATGGGTGGCGGCGATGGCTCGGAGCGTCGTCAGGGATGGACCACGAGCCGTGGTGACAATGCCTACACGAAATATCCTCCGTTGGGTCAGGGTGTATCTATGCAGTATGCGGAGCGTGAGCCGCGTTTCTATGCGAGCGTATCGTTCAACGGCTCCTACTGGTGGAATGCCAATCCGGAGAAGACCAACAAGTATATGCAGGTGTTCTACTGGCGCGGAACCAATACGGTGACTTCTCCCGATGGCTCAACCACGACAGAGACCAACGGCTATGACAACACGGGCTATTACCTGCGCACGGGCATCGGTATCAAGAAATGGGTCAATCCGGCTGACTGGCGCACGGTGAGAAGTGCTGACGACTATGGACATATCGTCCGTAAATGGGAGCCTGCAATCCGTTATGCCGATATCCTCCTTATGTATGCGGAGGCTGTCAACGAGCTTTCCGGTTCTTATACGGTTCCGTCGTGGGATGGCACAAAGAGCTACAGCGTAAGCCGCGACATCAATGAGATGAAGCGAGGCATACGTCCGGTGCGTTGCCGTGCCGGTGTGCCCGACTACACAATGGCAGAGTATAGCGACCAGCAGACACTCCGCGCAAAGATCAAGCGTGAACGTATGATTGAGCTTATGGGTGAGGGTAAACGCTACTACGATCTTCGCCGTTGGATGGATGCCGCTATTGAGGAGTCGAAGCCGGTGTATGGTTGCAACGTGCTTATGACCAACAAGCAGCAGGACGATTTCCAGCGTATCGTGCCGATCTACAGCCTGCCGACCGTATTCTCCGACAAGATGTATTTCTGGCCGATCTCTACCGGTGAGTTGAAACGTAACCAGAACTTGGTGCAGAATCCGGGTTGGAAGTATTTTGATTAAAGTTTAAAGTTTAAGGTTTAAGGCCTAATCCTTTAACTATAAACCATAAACCATAAACAATCAATATATAAAAAACAGAACAGATATGATTCGTAAATCAAATATATTTGCTTTAGGTGTGCTCGCAGTGTCAGCGATGGCAGGGATGACTTCCTGTAATGATGACTGGACCGAGGAGCAGTATGCACACTATATAAGCTTTAAGGCACCCCTCGACACTGATGGCAATAGCGTGGGCGTCACTACTCTCTACGTGCCTTACACGAGATATGATGAGAATAAGAATCCGAGATATGGTGAGGAGGGTCTTTCAAGCTATCAGCTCCCTGTCATTGTGAGCGGATCTACCAATAATGATAAGAATCTTACGGTGCATGTGGCTCCTTCCGACACTCTGCCGATTCTTAACGTGGAGCGTTTCAGCACGCGTGAGGAGTTGTGGTATAAGGATATGACATCGTATGCAAACTATCCGGAGACTCTCGATATACCGTCGGGTAAGGATATCGCGTTGCTCGACATTCGTTTCGACTTCCGCAATCTCGATCTTTCTGACCGTTACGTGTTGCCTATCACAGTGGTTGATAATAACGGGGCTTACGGTTATCTCCGCAATCCGCGTAAGAATTATGCCACCGCGATGCTCAGGGTGTTGCCATACACCACTTACTCCGGTCAGTACCAGGCAACCAATGTGAAGTTTTATATCGTATCCGGTGGCGTTGTGGATAATGAGCCGGGTGCTATGGGCACGGTAGACACTTATACGGTTGATGAGAACACGGTGTTCTTCTATGCCGGCACTTTTGACGAGCAGAGTCTTCTCCGCAAGAACTTCAAGGTGTATGCCCAGTTTATTCCATACGAGGAGGGTGGCACACGTGGTACAGTGAAGATGTGGTGCGACAATCCGGAGATGAACTTCGTGCAGAATAAGCTTGCCACGTTCACTATCCTGGAGCAGGATGATGAGGTGCAGACCTATATCATGCGCCGCACTGTGATTGTAAACGACATCGACTATATGTTTGACGACTATATGTCGGCTCCCGGCACATCGATCACGTATAGCGTTCAGGGCAACATGGCAATGGAGCGCAAGCTCAACACCCAGATGCCGGAGGAGGATCAGATCATCTTCTAAACAATCACCAAGACGCAAATTTGTATCAACTGCCAAGATCAGATTGATATCAACCACTAAGATCACGGAGAACACAGAGATTAAAAAAATCTCTGTGTTCTCCGTGATTTCTTCGGTTAAAACACCACGGAGCACGCAGAGAATGCGGAGATTATTAATGAATTGGAATTGAAAGGGATGAAGAAATAAATGGATATGTGAATATTGGTATTAAAAAACAAACCCGATAGCTTGAAAAATTCAGGGGCTACCGGGAATACGATACAAAGGTAGTACTTCGCAATCGAATAACCAAATAAATAGGCTGAAAAATTAAAGGCGTTATATTTTTTTAATAAATCAAGCCTTAAAAAGGTCTATTTCAGCGCAGACTTGCTTTACATGGTCGAGACCATAAAGCAAGTCTTTACTATCTATACCAAGCCAAGAGAAAAGTTTAATCATCTTATTGTATCGGCTCATTACATAGAAAGTGTCAATATTGTCATTAGCATCAAAACACACAGGTTCGTGGTGAGCGATGCGATTACGTAGGTTATTGATATAGTCCAATTCTTTGAAAATATAAGTGTTATCGTAGTTGTGCTGGGGTGTGGAACGTGGCTTGTTTATAAATGCACGAAGTAATAAACGACCTGATAACCGGTATTGGAGATTTGAAAACATGTATTTCCAAAATCCAAATTCCATTTCTGCCAACAATTTAGAATGTGAATAAAGACCACTGTGCATTAAATCTCGGTATGACTTATCTATATTACGACGCGACCTCTCAACGCGATTATTATTATAGAATATTCCATTAGGATGGATGAAATCTCTTAGCCAGTTGTCTCCCCAATGATTAGTCAATTCTCTATCAATGGCATTACGAAGAGCAACTTCAAAACAGCATATTACTGTGAAAATCTCCTGCGATAGTCGAAGATTTAAACGGTATAATGTCATGGCCTTGCGAGTATTGCCACCGCAAGCAATAACATACTTACGCATACGTTTTGGAGATATTATCTTTTCAAATTCTGAGAATTTCATTGTTATGCCATTTAATAGAATATGAATGCAAATTTAGTGATAATTCTTGAATTGTCAGCTATAATATATCGCAGATGTTTACGACATTTACTCTGTGTTCTCCGTGATCTTAGTGGTTAAAACGCCACGGAGCACGCAGAGAATGCGGAGGGCTTAAGTGATTGGAATGCAGGGTGTTGGTTTGGATTTATAAATTATTTTAGATTTTTATGTCGGAAATATTTGGTGATTTCGGAAAAAGATTGTAATTTTGCAGTCGCTTAGGCAATCGGGGTGTAGCACAGTTGGCTAGCGCGCTACGTTCGGGACGTAGAGGTCGGGCGTTCGAGTCGCCTCACCCCGACAAAAATCCGTCGGCAACTCCGCTGGCGGATTTTTTTCAAGTAATCTCCCGGAGATTGCTAAACAAAAGTGGAAAAATTTGGCTGCTTGCAACCACTTGAAAAAATGCTAAAACTGCACATTTTGGATCAAAATCTTTTCATGACGCGACAGCATGAAGAGTATGGCAGAGCATTTGGAAGCGAGCGCAAGCTGTTCCGAAGGCTCTATTTTTTGTGGTTTATGGGTTATGGGTTATAGTTTATGGGTTAAGGCTTAAGGTATTAGGATTCACCGGGTCTTTTTATCCTATAAAATATAAACGGCAATAATCCTCAACTCTCAACCCTAAACTATAAACCTTCAACATTAAACTAATTAAATTTGAATATAATATGAGTTACCTTTTCACATCTGAATCAGTTTCAGAAGGCCATCCCGATAAGGTGGCAGACCAGATCAGCGACACCTTGCTCGATGAGTTCTTGGCACGTGACTCGGAAAGCCATGTGGCTGTTGAGACGCTGTGCACCACCGGACAGGTGGTTGTTGCAGGCGAGGTCAGCAGCCGTGCTTACGTGGACATCCACACCAGTGTGCGCGACCTTATAAAGAAAATAGGGTATAACCGTGGTGCATACCGTTTTGATGGTGATTCCCTTGGTATTCTCTCGGCAATACATGAGCAGAGCAGCGATATTGACCGTGGCGTTAGCCGTGGCGAGCGTCTGGAGCAGGGTGCCGGTGACCAGGGAATGATGTTCGGTTATGCTGTTGACGAGACCGATAATTATATGCCGCTCACTCTCGATCTCTCTCACCTGATTCTCCGCGAACTTGCCGAGATCAGAAGGGAGGGGAAGGAGATGTCGTATTACCGTAAGGGTAAGCTGAAGACTTATCTCCGTCCGGATGCGAAGAGCCAGGTGACTGTCGAGTATGACGACAACCGTATCCCCGTGCGTGTGAATACAATCGTGGTGTCAACGTCGCACGATGAGTTTATTCTTCCGCTTGATGAGACGGAACAGGCACAGAAGCGTGCCGATGAGGAGATGCTGAAGGTTATCCGTGAGGATGTGGAGAATGTGTTGCTTCCGCGTGTCATCGCGAAGCTGCCTGAGAAGGTGCGTGCCCTCTTTGACGACAAATTGATCTTACATGTCAATCCCACCGGTAAATTCGTGCTCGGCGGTCCTCATGCCGACACCGGTCTCACTGGGAGAAAGATCATCGTTGACACCTACGGCGGACGTGGCGCACATGGCGGCGGTGCATTCTCCGGCAAGGATCCCTCGAAGGTTGACCGTTCGGCTGCCTACGCCTGCCGATATATCGCCAAGAATATGGTGGCTGCCGGCGTGGCACGCGAGATGCTCGTGCAGGTGAGCTATGCCATTGGCGTGGCGGAACCGGTGAATATCTTTGTCGACACATACGGCACGGCACGTGAGGGTGTTTCCGATGCTATGATTGCCGATAAGATAAAGGAGATGTTCGACCTGCGTCCGGGTGCTATAGAGGAGATGCTGAAACTCCGTAATCCGATCTATCGTGAGACAGCCGCCTACGGACACATGGGCAGGGAGCCGAGAACCGTGGTCAAGAAGTTTGAATCACGCTATGATTCCATTCCCCTGGAGAGGGAAGTGGAGCTTTTCACGTGGGAAAAGACCGATCGTGTCGATGAGGTGAAGAAAGCATTCGGAATTGCCTGAAATCTATAAGTTTTGGAATATAAGGCTTGATTTGAATGTGGTCGCGACGCAGTTTGAATGAAAAATAATTAATAAATCTGCGTTAAAATTGGGGAATTGAGCCAAAAGTGTTATCTTTGCGTGCTCAAAACCGTCAGTCCGGCGGTGTCTTTCCAGAAGACACTGCCGGTCATGGCCATTTCCAAGCGAATTAACCAACACAAACAACAGCTATAGCATAGAATGGCAACATTAGAAAGAATCCGAAGCAAGTCAGGACTGCTTATCGTAGTGATAGGTTTGGCATTGCTTGCCTTCATCATTGGTGATGCGATCACCAACAGCCGTAATCTCTTCGGCAACCACACTACCGTGGCAAAGATTGGTAAAGAGAAAATCGACTACACGGAATATATCCGTAAACGTGAAGAAGTCAATAACCGTTATGAGCAGGCCCGTCGTCAGAATCCGGCGCAACTCGCTAACTTCGACAGCCAGATGCTCTCTCAGATGGCTCTTGACGAACTCGTCAGCGAGAAACTCCTTGACGATGCCGTGGAGAAAGCAGGCATCAGCACATCGCCCGAGCAGCTCCGCTTCTACGTGCTCGAGAATCCGGTCAACCCGACAATGCAGACAATCGTGCAGCAGCTTAATGCTTCCGGTCTGAGCGTGTCGACTCCCCAGCAGGCATACGAGGTGATTTTCAATCCCAAGCGTAATGGTCTTACCGATTCTCAGATGGCTCCGTTCCAGAGAGCTTGGATTGCAATGGAGCAGGAGACTATGGAGATGGTGAAGCGTCAGACCTATCAGAAACTCCTTTACGGATTGGTGAAGGCTAACGATCTTGACAAGAAGGCTCTTTATAACGACTATATCATGACCAGCGACGTCGATGTGGCTTATCATCCTTTCGGTCAGCTCGACCCGAAGAAATATGCTGTCGATGAGGCTGCCGTGAAAGCTGCATACGACAAGGATAAATCGCGTTTCAAGGTAGACGAGATGACCAAGGACGTAGCTTTCATCGCTGTCAATATCTCCCCCTCTGCCGAAGACCGCGACGCTGCACGCAAGTTGGCTGAGAAGACTGCAATGGAACTCCGCGACAGCTTGGGGCAGATAAGCAAGGAGCTTAAGAAGGAGGGCATCATCGTCACTCATAAGGAGCTTCGCGCTAAGGATATCCCGGCAGGTGCGGTGCGTGATTTCGTCACTTCCGGTGAGGCTAATTCCGTAAAACTGATTTCTGACAATATCAAGGGCTTCAGCCTCGTGAAAATGGGTAAGCGTTCGCAGGTCACTGACTCAATACAGCTTAATCTCGTGCAGGTGGTTGGCGCAACCCTTCCGGCAAAGGTGCTTGCAAAGCTTAACGCCGGTCTGCCCATCGACTCTCTCGCCGGCACGTTCGGCGACAGCGTGGCTGCACAGAAAGAACAGTGGATTCCGCTCTTCACAGCTCAGGGACGCACAAACGCTCTCGAGTCAGCTCAGGTTGATTCGCTCGTAAATGCCAACGGCAAATATATCTCTCTCATGACCTCTCCGCAGGGTTCCGTACTCGCGAAGATCACTAAGAAAAACGCTCCTGTAGAGGTTTATTCTTATGATGAGGTGAATTATGAACTCAAACCGAGCACCAAGACAATCAACGGCGAGCGTGCTAAACTTGAGAAGTTCCTTGAGGGGAATACATCAGCAAAGGCATTCGCAGAGAATGCAGCCAAAGCCGGCTACTCAGTGCAGGATCTCAGCCTTTCTTCCTCTTCAGTGGCAGTTCCGCGCATGGCAGGTCTTCAGAGCTATTATCCCGACAGCCGCCAGGTGGTGCGTTGGGTGATGATCGATGGCAAGCCGGGTGAGGTGAGCCATATCTATGAGTCGAAAGACGCTCTTACCCCAGCTCTGTATGCAGTAGCCGTAGTCAACGAATATGATGACTATGCACCGTTGGCAAACAGCGAGGTCAAGAATTATGCCACCGACAAGGCACGCCGTGCAAAGGCAGGCGAGGAGCTTGTAAAGCTTTATCAGCCGAAAGCCGGCACAATTGAGTCTGCGGCAAATGCCATGGGCGTGGAGCAGCAGAACGTGCCTAACTTCCGTTTCGGACGCAACATGCAGGTGCGTGATGCTGAGGTGATGGGTAAGATTGCCGGAAGCAAGCCTGGCAAGGTAGTGTTGGTAGCCGGAGAGAACGGCGTCTACGCTTACCGTATCAAGGCTAATGCAAAGGAGGATTTCCCCTTCAGCGAGGCTCAGTATGAACAGCAGTACTATCAGCTCGTCAACCCCAATATGGCTGACATGCTTCAGGGTACTAAGGAATTTGAGAACAACATCTATAAATTTGAGGCAGGCGACTGATCGCCGGTGCCTTCGGATTGAAGAGACATTGCGAAGGGTCGTCGCCGTTTCCGGGGATGACCCTTTCTTTTGAAAATGGTTTTTCATCAACAAAAGAACCCTAATTATGGAACAGACAATCCAGCAGCCCCCGTTGATAGGCATGACGCTCGACCAGCTCACGAAAGTGGTGTTGTCGGGAGGTATGCCGAAATTCGTCGGCAAGCAGCTTGCCGAATGGCTATATAAGAAGAAAGTGAAGGATTTCGACGAGATGGTGAATATCTCGAAGAAAAACCGCCAATGGCTTTCAGAGAACTATACCGTAGGCCGTGAGGCTCCCGTGTCGCGTATGAAGTCGGCAGACGGAACCATGAAGTATCTTTTCAACGTCGGCGGTGGCAAGAACATAGAGAGCGTGTATATCCCGGACCACGACAGAGCCACATTGTGTGTCTCCTCACAGGCAGGATGCAAGATGAATTGCTATTTCTGCGCCACGGGGCGTCTCGGATTCAAGGCGAATCTGACAGCCGCGCAGATCATAAATCAGATATTGAGTATACCCCCCGCTCCTGCGAAGGGGGAGACCGCAGCACAGGAACTGACGAATGTGGTGTTCATGGGCATGGGTGAGCCGCTTGATAATCTTGATGCCGTTCTCCCCGTCATAGAGATAATGACGGCGGAATGGGGAATGGCATGGAGCCCGAAGCGTATCACGGTGTCGACCGTGGGAAAACTTCCGCAGTTGAAGGATCTGCTCGACAAGACCCAGGTGCACGTGGCGGTCAGTGTGCATACCGCCGATCCCTTGCAGCGTGAGCAGCTTATGCCTGCTCAGAAGGCTTTCCCGATACTGAGTGTCATGAGGGTGCTGGCGGCATACGATTTCAGCCATCAGCGCAGGCTCTCGCTTGAATATATAATGTGGCGTGGGGTGAATGATGATATCGCTCATGCCGATCTTCTTCTGCGATTGCTGAAGGGGCTTGACTGCCGGGTGAATCTTATCAGGTTTCATGCGATACCCGGGGTTGAACTCCACCCGAGCAGCGATGAGAGGATGATAATGTTCAGGAATTACCTTAACTCCAAGGGCGTCACTGCCACTATCCGCAGCTCACGTGGCGAGGATATAATGGCGGCATGCGGCATGTTGGCAGGTAAAAAAAGTTGATTTATTATGGCAAGACCGATAAGGGTGGGTATAACCCACGGAGATATAAACGGCATCGGCTATGAGGTGATCCTCAAGTCGCTTGCCGATGAGATGATGAGGGAATTGTGTACCCCGGTGATTTTCGGCTCCCCTCAGATTGCGGAGAAGGCACGCCGCCAATTCTGTCAGGAGGATGTCAGGCTGACAAAGGTGGCGTCTGCCGCCAATGCCCAGGATGGCAGGATCAGTGTGGTCGACGTGTGCGGCACGCCGCCGCAGCTGACGCCCGGCGAACCTACCGAGGAGTCGGGCAAGGCGGCTGTGGCAGCACTGGAGGCGGCTGCGGAGGCTCTTGAGAAGGGACATATCGACGTGCTTGTGACTGCTCCGATCTCAAAGGAGGCTGTGCAGGGGGATTCGTTCCACTTCCCCGGTCATACGGAATATCTGGAAAGCCGTATAGGTGGTGGTGCGAAGGCGAGGATGATTCTCTTTGCCGATGATCTCAGGGTGGCGTTGGTGAGCACGCATCTGCCGATAGCCAAGGTAGCGTCTGCCGTCACGGTGGAAAGCGTGAAAGGGGCGATCGAGTCGCTTTCCGATTCTCTGAAACGTGATTTCGGACTGACACGCCCGCGCATAGCAGTGCTTTCTCTCAATCCTCATGCCGGCGATGGCGGGGTGCTCGGAAGCGAGGAACAGGAGATCATTGCCCCGGCGATTGCCGCCTGTTTCGAAGATGGGATAATGGCATTCGGTCCGTTTGCCGCCGACGGTTTCTTCGGTATGGGCGACTATCTTAGCTTCGATGGCATCGTGTCGATGTATCATGACCAGGGACTGGCTCCGTTCAAGACCCTTGCTGGAGAGAAGGGGGTGAATTTCACTGCCGGATTGCCATTCGTCAGGACGTCGCCCGATCACGGCACTGCCTTCGGCATTGCCTGGAAGGGGGAGGCGGATGCCACTTCCATGCGTGAGGCGATATATGCCGCAATCGACATATTCCGTCGTCGGAAGAGATTTGATGAGGCGGCTGCCAACCCGCTGAAGAAGTATAGCACCGACCGTCCGGAGAAGGGAGAGCGTGCCCCGATGCGTAACGGAAATAAAGGAAAGAATGCGACAGACTCCGGCCAGGAAGAGCTGGAATCGTCGGAAAAAGATAACCAACAAACGTCAGAAGAATGAATTATGGTATCATAGCCGCCGGACAGGGTTCGCGGCTTGTACAGGAGGGGGTGGGATTGCCTAAGCCTCTCGTCAGGATGTGTGGCAGACCGATGATCGGGCGTCTGATAGATATATTCGTGAAGTGTGGGGCAGAATCGGTGAGCGTGATAGTCAATGAGGAGATGACTGAGGTGGCTGAATATCTCCGTTCGCTTGCTCCGTCGCTCCCGTGTCCGTTGAATCTTGTGGTGAAGACCACGCCGACCTCAATGCACAGTTTTTATGAATTGTCGAGCCTGATGGAGGGGAAGGGACGGTTTATAATCACGACTGTCGACACCATTTTCCGAGAGGAGGATTTCGCACGATACGTCAATGCGTATGCCGCTGCCCCGCAGGAGGTGGACGGCATGATGGCAGTCACCGGTTTTATTGATGATGAGAAACCCCTCTATGTAGCCACTGATGATGACAACCGTATCACGGCATTCCTCGATGCGCCGCAGGATGGGGTGAAATACGTCAGCGGCGGTATCTACGGACTCTCCGGGAGCGCGATACCGGTGTTGAGAAAGTGTCTTGCCGATGGTGTCGGGCGAATGCGCAACTATCAGAGAAGTCTTGTGGCTGCGGGGCTTGATCTGCGTGCGTATGACATGAATAAGATTGTTGACGTGGATCATGCTTCGGATATAGCTTCGGCTGAAGCGTTTCTTGAGGGTGAGTAATTGATATAGATATGGCAGAGATTAAAATAGCGGGAGTGATGAGGGCAGGTGCCTATTCTCCCAATCATATAGGGAATGACGCGGCAATATTCAATGCCGCTGCCGAACATTTGCGCAAGCGCGGATGCGTGGTCAATATTTATAATGAGGAGCAATTCCGCGAGCAGGATATCACGGAGCAGATTGTGCTCAACATGTGCCGTGAGCAGTCGTCGATTGCGAAGCTGCAATCATTGGAGGATGAGGGCAGACTCGTGATTAATTCGGGCTACGGCATCGAGAACTGTACGCGTGAGCGTATGACGCGCATATTGCTCGGGAATAAGGTACCTTATCCCGACAGTCTGATTGTCAACACTAATGAGAATGTCATTGATGATCTGAAGGAGGCGGGGTTCTCATCATGCTGGATAAAACGCGGCGACTTTCATGCCATGCATAAGGAGGACGTCAGCTATTGCCGCCATCCGGAGGAGGCCCAGGAGGTGGTGCATGAATATTTCTACCGTGGCATAAAGCGTGCGGTCATCAACCGTCATCTTGTGGGAGACCTTATAAAATTCTATGGAGTCAGCGGTCAGCCCTTCTTCTATTGGTTCTATCCCTTTGACGAGGGGCACAGCAAGTATGGCTATGAGGCTGTCAACGGCAAGAGCCGCGGATTGAAATTTGATGAGGAAGAGCTGAAGATGATGTGCCAGCGTGCATCGGATATCCTCGACGTAAAGATATATGGCGGCGACTGCATCGTTGATCCCGATGGCACGATAAGGATAATCGACTTCAATGACTGGCCCAGTTTCGCACCCTGTCGTCAGGAGGCTGCGCCTTATATCGCGAAGTGTGTGCTTAACGCAATTAAAAAGTGGAGGAAGAGATGAGCGTAAATAATAATGCGGCAGGGGAGCAGAAGAAACCGAGTTTCAAGGACTCCCTCAAGTCGATGGACACGGAGGAGACGTTCGACCTCATATTCTATCGTCCTATAGGATATGCCTGGGCTCTCTTGGCTAAGAGACTTGGCATCACGCCCAACGCCATAACGATAGCCTCCATATTTCTCGGAGTGGGTGCCGGAGTGGCATTCTATTACAATAATATATGGATAAACCTTCTCGGCGTGCTTCTTCTCGTGTGGGCGGACTCGTTCGACAGTGCCGACGGTCAGCTGGCACGTATGACGAAGCAATATTCCCGCATAGGGCGTATACTCGACGGCGTGAGCGGCGACCTGTGGTTTGCCGCCATATACATTGCGATATGCCTTCGTGAGAATGTGACGAGCGAGTTTTTCAGCGCACACCATTGGGTAATATGGGTAATGGCAGTGGTGACTGGTCTTTTCCATGCCACGCAGGCTGCCATGGCTGACTATTACCGTCAGTTCCATCTCTATTTCCTGAAGGGGAAGGAGGGTAGCGAACTTGACAGTGCGTCGGAACTGTGGAAGAAATTCCATTCCCTCTCATGGAAGCATGATTTCTGGCAGAAGCTGACTCTCGCGTTCTATACCAACTATACGGTGGGTCAGGAGAAGCGCACCCCATGGATGCAGAGATTGCGTGCCGTGCTAAAGGAGAAGTATGGCAACGAGGTGCCTCAGTCGTTCCGCGATGCGTTCCGCGCCAAGAGCAAGCCGCTGATGAAATACACGAATATATTGTCGTTCAACACCCGCAGTTTCGCCCTCTTTGCAGCTATTCTGATATTCCGTATGCCGTGGCTTTACTTCGCTTTCGAACTCACGGTGCTCAACGGCGTTTTAATATATATGATGTGCCGTCATGAAAGAATATGCAGGAATTTCGTGACGGAACTTTCCAAGAAATGATGCCTGCTTAAATACACAACATGAAAGTATCATGAATATTGACGTCAAGAAAATTAAGGGTATTATCTTTGATTATGGCGGCACCATCGACACCGGTGGCGACCATTGGAGTGAGGTGATATGGGCAGCCTGGCAGCAGGCGGGAGTGAAGGTGGATAAAGAGGTGTTCCGCGAGGTGTATGTGTATGCCGAGAGGGAGCTTGCCCGCACCCTTCATATCCTTCCGCATCACAATTTCCACGACCTTCTGGATATAAAGATGCAGATAGAGCTTCAGCGTCTTGCAGAGCTTGGTCAGTTCCCGCCCGAACAGGTGGAGCCTACGGCGAACAGAGTGGCGGAGATATGCTATGCCTCGGCTAAGGCGAGTGTGGAGCGTGCGAAGAGTGTGCTTGATGTGCTTGCGAAGAGGTATCCGATGGTGCTCGTCTCCAATTTCTACGGTAATGTGGAGACTGTGCTGAAGGATTTCGGCATAGATGGCTATTTCAAGAAGATTATAGAGAGTGCCGTTGTCGGCGTCAGGAAGCCTGACCCGAAGATATTCACCCTCGGTGTGGAGGCTCTTGGGTTTAAGCCGGAAGAGGTGCTCGTGTTTGGCGACAGCTATTCCAAGGATATCATCCCTGCTGAGAAGGCAGGTTGCCAGGTGATGTGGATCAAGGGGAAGGGCTGGACTAAAGAGGAGGACGACACCTTCCATCCGAATATAATCCGTAGTCTTGATGAGGGACTCGGTGTCTTATTGGATGCCTGATATGATCCGGATTCCGATGAGCCGGAATCTAAATCATACTATTTCTTGCGAAAATATAGACGGGAGTCGGTCTTTGCCGATTCCCGTTTTTTTGATTTTTTAGGTGAGAAATTGCCTTATGCCTAATTAATTTATTTTAACTAAATTTGTTTGAATTGATATAAAATTAACACAAATTATATAAATTGACTACTTGTTTAGAAACTTTAAGAATTAGGGTAGTATATTTTTAGATAAATAGTTTTGTGGAATGTAAAATTGCCTGTAATTTTACGGCGCGATTTGAAAGAGGGTGCTTCTCTAAAAGCGGAGCATCTTTTTTTGCCCTCTGGAGAATCGTCTGTCACGGATGGTCCGTGATGGAATGAGGATTCCCTAAATTGGATCAGAACAAAAACACAATTAAAGATAATTATGGCAACACAAAAAGCTGAAGCACCTAAAGGAAAACTTGGTGTGCTTGTAGTAGGCCTCGGCGCCGTTTCCACAACTTTCATGGCAGGTGTGCTCGCAGCACGTAAAGGGCTTGCAAAGCCTGTCGGCTCAATGACCCAGTACGACAAGATCCGTATCGGTCGTGGCGAAGACAAGAAATATCTCCATTATAAAGACATAGTTCCTATCGCAGATCTCAACGACATCGTGTTTGGCGCATGGGACGTTTATCCTGAGAACGCATTTGAGTCTGCTGTCAATGCAGAGGTGCTGAAGGCTAAGGATATCCTTCCTCTTCAGGCTGAATTGGAGGCTATCAAGCCTATGAAGGCTGCTTTCGATAAGAATTATGCAAAGCGTCTTGACGGCAATAACGTGAAGGATTGCAAGGATCGTTGGGATATGGCTGAGCAGCTTCGTGAAGATATCCGCAACTTCAAGAAGGAGACTGGCGTTGACCGCGTGGTTGTGCTCTGGGCGGCTTCAACTGAGGTGTACGTTCCGGTTAACGATGAGGTTCATGGCACTCTTGAGGCTCTTGAGGCTGCAATGAAGGCTGACGACAAGGAGAATATTGCTCCTTCAATGTGCTATGCATACGCCGCTCTTCAGGAGGGTTGCCCTTTCATCATGGGTGCTCCCAACACTACTGTAGATATCCCGGCTATGTGGGAGCTCGCAGAGAAGACAAAGATGCCTATCGCCGGCAAGGACTTCAAGACCGGTCAGACTCTCGTGAAATCCGGTTTCGCTCCGATCATCGGCACTCGCTGCCTCGGTCTGAACGGATGGTTCTCAACCAACATCCTTGGCAACCGCGACGGTCTCGTGCTTGACGAGCCGGCTAACTTCCGCACAAAAGAGGTCAGCAAGCTCTCTACTCTCGAGTCTATTCTCGTGCCTGAGGAGCAGCCCGATCTCTATGGTCATGGCAATGACGAGGATACACAGTACTACCACAAGGTGCGTATCAACTACTATCCTCCGCGCAATGACAATAAAGAGGGTTGGGACAACATTGACATCTTCGGCTGGATGGGCTATCCGATGCAGATCAAGATCAACTTCCTCTGCCGCGATTCAATCCTCGCAGCTCCGTTGTGTCTTGACCTCGTGCTTCTGAGCGACCTCGCCATGCGTGCTGGCCGTTATGGCACACAGCGTTTCCTCAGCTTCTTCCTCAAGAGCCCGATGCATGACTACACTAAGGGTGAGGTGCCTGTAAACCACCTCTTCCAGCAGTATGTGATGCTTAAGAATGCTATCCGTGAGATGGGTGGCTACGAGGC
This sequence comes from Muribaculaceae bacterium Isolate-037 (Harlan), assembly GCA_003762615.1. GTDB lineage: Bacteria > Bacteroidota > Bacteroidia > Bacteroidales > Muribaculaceae > Lepagella > Lepagella muris. The sequence goes on along the minus strand of RIAZ01000031.1, from coordinate 27,892 downwards.
AGACGAGGAGATCGATTGATCCGAAAATAATGCTTACCTGAAATAGACAGGGGCGACAGGCGCGAAGCCTGCCGTCCCTTTTTGCATATAGATTTAAAAGATTGAAGTTTAGACAACTTCATTATATCATTTGAAAAAATCTTTTAAATCTTTTGAATCTATATGTGGAAATTATAGATTCTCGATTGTTTCAGTAGAGAGTCCGGTGATTTCAGCAACCTTGCTTATTGACAGACCTGCTGCAATCATCTGTTTGGCAAGTATTCTCCGTTCCTCTTCCCGTCCTTCTTGTAGTCCTTCTTCCCGTCCTTTCTCTTTCCCTTCTTCATGACTTTTCTTGACGGCGGTGTTGAGTATGTTGTTCCAGTCGCGCATATTCTTGAGACTCTCCTCATAAGCCATACGCTCCTCCTTGGTGAATGCATATATCTCTGATACCCTGAACAGTTCACGGAATATCTCATCCTTCAGTGATTCCGGATATTCATCGAGATCGTTCATGTTCTTTATTGCCCAAAGCCATCTTTCCACAGGATTTCCCAGTTCCTCCAATGGCTTCACCACCTTTGGCATCTCGATGTAGACGTATGTCAGTTTGTCATACAGTACCCGTCCGTTGCTTACATCACATATCCTTGCCGTATGTTTCGGTTCCGGGTCATCGCAGAACTGCTGCATATAGTGGTTCATAAATATTATGGTATAAATCGGCGGCGGGTTATAACTCCACTCACTCTTATTTACAGACTCCAATATTGAGAAATTTGAATAGTAGAAACTTCGGTTCTTAAATAAATCTGGATACATGTTCTGTATATTGACGATTATACGCGCACCAGAGTTTGTCTGGCAGCACATATAATATATAGACATGTAGTAGATAGAGGGAACTCCGAGTTCCTTTGGATCTATGTAGGTCAGATCCTCAATCGGGTCATTACATTCAAGCAGGTCATTAAGAATCCTTATGAGAAGATGCTTGTTCTCCAGAGAACCGAATATCTTTTTGAACCCGAAATCTGTAAACGGATGTATGTATCTTTCCGTACACATGGTAGTATGATTTAATGATTTATACGTCACTTATATTCCAATCACAAAGGTATATAAAAAACGGGATTTCAAGTGGTGAGCTTGCTGTTTTTGTGTAAATAAATTCGGCAATAAATCAAATTTATTGCCGAATTTAAGTTGTAGATTCAAAAGGAGACAATTTCTATTTTGAATGTAACGGAAGTGTATCGTAATCTATTCTCCACTTCTTGCAAAGAGAACGAGCCTCTTGTTCTGTAATATGAACTACGGCACCATGCTTGGGTGAAGTAAAGTTTGTAGTACGCATTACGCCCTCATTAAATCGTCCGAGATTAGTAAAACTATCGAAATCAGATGTCTCAATAAAGCCAAAATTATGAGGAGTGATACTATACACGTCATACATTAGTACCCACTTGTCTTCTCCTATGCGCTTGAATACATGAGGAGCTTCACAGGCACGAGGCTCGAAATCAACCCAACGAGGATCGAAATGCCATGGACCAGATGGACGGTCGGCGTAAGCCAGTTTGATACCTCCGTTTACATCGTGCGCCACATACGAAAGGATATATCTATTTCCGAACTTAGTGATATCTCCGTCAATGGCAGACTTGCGTTCGTCGGCATATTGGAATAATTGCTGAGGCATCGTCTCAATTGTATCATACTCATCATTGACATAGCAATAATATAGTTTATTAGGCTCATTTTTGTGCCTCATTGTCAGATAAATCATCAGACGCCCTGTGGTTTCATCAAAAATCGTTTCCGGAGCCCACGCACAGCCAATCTCTTGCCAAGCAGCCGACATTTTGTCAAAACGGATATTGGTGCGCTTCCAATTGAGAAGGTCAAAACTTTTCATCAACACCAACCCACGGTTATTTCCCCAACCATAGACTTTGCCATCACGTTCCCATTCCGTATTGCGTTTGCCGTCGCGTTGCGCAAAAACATGCAAGTCGGTCATGCTCATATAGAAAGCACCGTCAGGCCCACGGTAAATATGTGGATCTCGGATTCCTAACTGGTCGGCAATGGTGTCTCCAGCGATAACAGGATTGTTATCATTCAATGCAGTAAACGAGTAACCATCTCGGCTGATTGCCATGTGTAACCCATGATCTTCATCCAAATGGTACACCATCAAATAAGCTGCCATATCCTTTTCATGTGGCACTGCATCGTGATAATTAAAGTCACTGAACACAGCATCACCTTTTCCAGCAGAGAATAGAGCTGGACGTAGAGCAAAGAAATTTTTCAACTTGTTGTGGTTTAAGTCTGTCACGTCTAAATTTTCAGCCAGCATAGTCCAGTCTTTTTCATCGCTGCCGGCATATATTGTCACCTTGTTGGCACAATTGTGTATCTTTATTTTCACATTACTTCCCCAAGGATTTTTTCCTGTACGAATCAACTTGCCGGCGTCATAAACATAAAACTTAGAACCATCAAAGGCAACACCGGTATATCCTGTTTCGCTGTAATACAGTAGTAATCCGGCTTTCCCTTTTCTGGAGACCTTCATCGTTACGCCAATTTCGTAATTCTTATGTTGAGCAGTCATTAGCATAAGACGCCCATCAGTAGGAGTGGTTCCTTTACCAGGAATTTTCACTTGTCCGTTACCGACCTTCACCAATTTTCGTGCGTTCTCCTTCCAGAAGCTCCATTGCCAACCCAACGTATCTTCACGGAAGTTATCAGACAAATCAGGCAATTCTGAAATTTCAGAAAAATTGACTGACTTATCTTCCGATGCCCGGAACCATCCGTCAGAAGTCCACTCTATCGGTTCAATTAGTGTTTGGCGTCCCAAAGTGTGGTAGTCTTTCCCATAAGCATGATATATCATCCACCATCTTCCTTCTGCATCATCAATCAACGTTCCGTGTCCTTTTGACCACCAGTGATCTTGACTGCTATAAGTATGGATAATGGGATTATAAGGAGAGTTTTCCCAACCTCCTTCCAAAGATCGGCTACGTGCACTTACCACCATGTGGCTTGTGGCAGGTCCGGCAGTACCACCTTCTGCACAAGTAAGATAGTAGTAGCCATCCCGATAGATGATTTTAGGCGATTCCAAATAATTTTCGGGCCATTTTCCTTCAGTGACCCATTGTTTCGGAATTTCCCATCCATCGTACACCGTTGTTTTTTTACCTATAGTGCTCAGTCCATCTGGAGCAAGTCGAATCATCTCACCTTTATTTATAAATAGGTAGCGGTTGCCATGTTGGTCAGCCACATGTCCGGGGTCGATTCCGTTGACCTTTAAATCTATAGGGTCACTCCATGGTCCACGTATGTCTTTAGCCCATGTGACATAATTAGTGCCATTGGAAGGGAAATATATATAGTATTTATCTTTATATTTCAACAAGTCAGGAGCCATAGCTGACCCATCCCATTGTTCAAGAGCTCTACCCACAGGGCGCCAATTCATCAAGTCGTTGGAATGCCATATAAGGAATCCCGGCTGATAGACGAATGGAGAGTGTGTCATATAAAAATCATTACCTTCGCGCATGACACTGGGATCAGGATAATCTCCAGCAAGGATGCACTTGGGCCATTGTTGAGCAACAGCTGTTGACAGATATAGCAACAAGACAAAAAAAGAATACAATTTTCTCATTATTATTTAAATGTTATGACTGTTAAAGAATAAGGTGGTAATTTACGCATGAATTTCCGAGATAGCTTCTCTTTACCTACGATTGGCCTTACGTCTGTTTCCAAATGCTTGCCCTGACCGTTCTTATGGTCACGTTTGCCTGACAACACAGCAACCTCGGCGTTATATGAACGGATTTTTTGAGAACCGAGATTTACCTGAACATCCACTATGCTGTCAGTGGTATTCACGAGCTTTACCATGACTTTCTTTGTATTGCTATCGCGGACGCACGAGGCGGTTTCAATCCCCTTCACCACATTGCTGATATATGTATCTCCTCGATGATTGGCAAAAAGTTGCTGTACATAATAATTTACAGTAGGATAAACATTTGTCTTATCAAAGTAAATCAAATTAGGATTCCATTGAGTATTCCCGATTCGCGCCAGCAATGGGGCATAGGATGAAAGAGACACCACATCACCGTTGCGCTCCAACGCTGTCATATAAGCCGCTTCAGCAATAGCATTTAGCATGGTGTTACCTTGACTGGCATATTCGCCTACATAAACTTTAGACTGAGTACGGTCATAATTGTCATAACGATGTAGGTTGTCAAGAAACCATTGTGGCTGACGATAATAGTGTTCATCTACGAGATCTGGGGCTGTCTCACGGGCAAATGCCCAACCCTCTTTCCAATCCCAATCATCGGGACCGGGCCCAACTGTACCCACTACTTTGATTTCAGGATAGTGGAGTTTGATGGCCTTCTGAATCATTAAGAATCGTTCTTTGAAGTCTTGCGTTATATGGTCCTCATTGCCTATGCCTATGTATTCCAGATGAAAAGGTTCGGGATGTCCTGCTTCTGCTCTCATGCGTCCCCATGTGGTATTTATATCTCCATTAGCCCATTCTATCAAATCCAACATATCCTGTACATACTCGTCCATATCTTCTATCGGAATGGTCTGCTGCCCCGTTCCTCGTAACCGTGCTGAATTTTGGCAACTTACTCCGGCTGCCAATACAGGTAGTGGCTTGGCTCCTATATCTTCACACAACTGGAAATATTCATAAAATCCAAGTCCCATGGATTGGCGGTAGTTCCATATATTATAGTCCTCCTTTCGCTGTTCCACCGGTCCGATGGTGTGCTTCCATTTATAGATGTTATTCAGTCCGTCTCCATGAGTGAGGCATCCTCCGGGAAAACGCATGAAAGCTGGATTGAGGTCTGCCAATACCTGAGCTATATCGGCACGAAGTCCGTTTTTCCTATTTTTGAACGTATTCTGAGGAAATAGAGAAAGCATGTCAATGTCTACACGACCTTCTTGTAAAAATAGGATTTCTACTGCTGCCTGTTCACTGCTCTTGTTTGGAGTGAGAGTAGTTTCATATTTGCGCCAGTCGGAGGTGTCAATATCTATAATATCCTCGGCAAGAACAGAATCACGTTCTACCAAACGGACACAAACTTGGCCATCATTTTTTGCTCGTAGGAAAACGGATAAATCATACGATTCACCTATGCGAACTACCATACCATTATAACCGTTATTACGTAATCCGGCGCCTTGCTGTCCAACTGTGAATATATCTACCGAAGCATAATGCCTGTTATTGGCATTAAGTGGTTTCTCTGTTTCTAACGACAACGTAGCAATTGCATTCCCGACTTTTAAAAATTCCCAAGCCGTGAATGGATGCCATTGTCCTTTTTTATGATACTCATGTAAATCTACATCAGATGGTGAATACTCAAATGAACGGTTCTGTACCATTTCTGCATATAGCCCTCCATCGGCAGTATAATTCAAATCTTCAATAAAGATACCAAATAAATCTTTGCTGATACTTTTACCAACTTGATGTTTTTGTGCTGCTGACATGAAAACAACAAGTGACATGGTTGCCAATATTGTAGACAACCGTTTTGTCAGTGAATTGCTTAATTCCATGATATTTTTTCTAATTATTGGTTTGTAGTTAAATTTTTTTGATCCTCCGTAAAATTATTAACTAATATTATGATTCTAAATAAATTTTAGCAATTAAATATTCAGATTAATTAAATGGCATTGATTTTGTTTGTAAGTGATTGATGATTATTATTATATCTTTGGGATATTTAAGTTCTTACTAATTTTTTGAGACTATAAAAAACTTAATATTTGTCTCCGGTATGGGGCATTATATTTCAAAGAGTTTGAATTTTATCTCAAATATTTTGCAAACATTGTCTTGTCCCACTCACTTAAGTAACCAGCAGTATTAAAACTATACAATAAAATGGCTAAGATTTTAAAGGAAATATGGAAACCCGAAGATAGAGTAATGGGGTTTCATTATGACTGATGAGGGATTTCAAGCGGTGTGCGTGCTGTTTTTGTGTAAATAAATGGGGATGCGGGGTGAGGATGGTGGTAATATGGAAAATCAGAGTAAGCCACATATCAATTTTATTTGAGATAAACGTTTGATTGGGTATAAATAGCATCTTGTGTGAAAACGTACTTTATGTATTAATAATATGGAGATAAAGTATGTTTTCGTGCAAATATTTTTGGATAACAGATTTCCGTTGTTATGGAAGTCAATGGAATAGTGGCATCCTGTTATGACTGCGATGACCTTTGAAATGGTGTATGTCATGGTGGAACATCAATAAACTTATCTATATTTCAAGTGGTGAGCTTGCTGTTTTTGTGTAAATAAATGGGGATGCGGGGTGAGGATGGTGGTAATATGGAAAAATAGTGTTATTTTTGTAATTAAATTCTAAAATGGTATAAATTCAATGCGGATCGATATATTGACAGTGCTTCCGGAGATGTTTGAGTCTCCGTTAGGTTGCTCGATACTTAAGCGGGCTCAGGATAAGGGGTTGGCTGAGATTGTCGTGCACAATCTTCGTGATTATACCGATGATAAGCACCGTAAGGTGGATGATTATCCATTTGGAGGTGAAGCCGGTATGGTGATGAAGGTGCAGCCGGTGGAGGCTTGCATAAATGCTTTGAAAAGGGAGCGCGAATATGACGAGGTGATATTCACATCGCCCGACGGGGAGACTTTCAATCAGAAGATGGCAAACGGTCTGTCGATGGCAGAGAATCTGATAGTGCTCTGTGGTCATTACAAGGGTGTGGACTACAGGATACGTGAACATCTCGTGACGAAGGAGATCTCAATCGGCGATTATGTGTTGACCGGTGGTGAACTCCCTGCACTCGTTATGACGGATGCCATAGTCCGTCTGATACCCGGTGCGATAGGTGATGAACAATCCGCACTCTCCGATTCGTTTCAGGATGATCTTCTTGCCCCGCCGATTTATACACGTCCGGCAGACTACAACGGTTGGAAAGTGCCTGATATTCTCCTGTCAGGACATGAGGCAAAGATAGCCGAATGGCGTCATGAGCAGAGTCTGGAACGCACACGTCGTCTACGTCCCGACCTCCTTGATGAATAATCATTGCCATAACTCAATTCCCATATCCATGATTAAAATCACGAGAAAAGTATATATATCGCGAAATTATAAGAAGTTGGATTGTGGCGGAAGTATTGCACGCACCGACATAGAGACAGTCATGGATAGATTGGGTTTTGTCAATATCGGTCTGCCGCAATCCGTCTGTCATAATGGGATATATCATGGCATAAAGAATTATGTCAGTTATAGAAAGGCTCTCCGGTCAATCCGTCCGGGAGATATGATTGTATTGCAATATCCAATGAAGATCGGTTTTGATGAGATTTGCGGGGTGTCGCATAAGAAGGGGGCAAAGATAGTTTGTCTGATTCATGACCTGTCATCTTTCAGAGAGAAGACATTGACACCGGAAGAGGAAATCTGTCGTCTTAACCAATGTGACGTGTTGCTGACCCATAATCACAGAATGAGGGAATGGCTCTCATCGCATGGTTGCCGGGTGAAGATGATTGATTATGAGATAATGGACTATATACATGGAGCATCCGGTAAGGCTCATGAAGTGGTTGATCGGAATTATTCACTTTTCTATGTAGGTGATCTTTCTCCTGCTACGTATGGATATATCTATGATCTCGCAAGGATTATGCCTCAAAGGGATATTTATCTGTATGGACACTCACCATCGGAAGATCTGCTTGCTGAATTGCCGAATCTGCATTTCGAAGGTTTTGCGAAAGATACGGATCTGATGAAGTCGCATAAAGGAGATTTCGGATTGTCGTGGTATGGCACTTCGCTTGACTTCGGGATCGGCAAGATAGGGGAGTATATGGAATATAACAACCCGCATAAGATCTCATTATATTTCCGTTGCAATTCCCCTGTTGTGGTCTGGAGTAAGGGTGGAAGAGCTAAATTTATAAAGGATAATCATCTTGGTATATGCGTGGATTCTTTGAGGAACCTTGAATCCCGGCTATCGATGATTACGGCGGATGAATATAGGGAGATGGTTGGGAATGTAGAGAGGGTAAATGAAAGGCTGAAGAATGGCCGTTATCTTGAAGATGTACTTCAGCAGGCAGAGCAATACTTATTGAAACAGACATGAAAATAATCCATTTATCATCAAATAAGATTTGGGGAGGCGTTGAACGCTATATTCTTGATTTGGCTATTGCTCAAAGGAAATCTGGAGAAAATGTGGCTATTTTCACGAAAGGTCATCCTCTTACCGACTCTCCATTTATACAAAACGGATTTGAGGTGGGAAGATTGAGATTAAATGGTGTGTTGGATTTCATCAGTCCTGTGAAACTTGCAAATTATATAGGCAGACATTCGGAGGATGACGTGATAATACATGCGCATAATTTCAAGAATGCGATTACTGCGGTCAGAACCAAGAGCCTGTGCCGCAACAAGAACGTGAAAGTGGTTACTACACTCCATTTCCGTAAGAAAGCCCACACCTCGGCATTCTGGTCGTTTATTTATGGCAGGATTGATAAGATAATATTTGTCTCGGAAATAATAAAGAAAATATTCCTTGAACCGACACCAAAGATAAAGATGTTGCAGACTGCCGTGGTCTACAACAGTGTGATTGTTCCGAAAAAGGTAGATGCAGACATGCATGTACAGGATGGATGTTTGCCTAAAATTGTTTATACCGGTAGGGTTTGTGAGGATAAGGGGATTGAGGTGTTGATAAATAGCATTTCTTTGCTTAAGGATATACCGTTCATGTTGCATGTGGTAGGCACCGGTGATGCCGACTATATGTCATATCTTGGCGAGATGAGTGAAAGATATGGAGTGGCGGATAAGATTGTATGGGAAGGGCATAAGAGGGATGTCTACCCCTCGATTGCTGATGCCTACGTCGGGGTGGCTCCATCTATTTGCATAGAGGCTTTTGGTCTCACTATAATTGAATTTATGTCGCAGGGTGTACCGGTGGTTGCGTCTGACAATGGGGCACAGCCGGAAATAATCACAAATGGAGAGGATGGAATGCTTGTGTCCCCCTCATCCCCGGAGCAGTTGGCTGCTGCCATACGGAAATTGCTGATGGATGAGAAGTTGAGAAGTAGGATGGGGAGAAATGCCAGGTTGACGTTTGAATCAAAATTCTCTTATCCTAAGTTCTTTGCGGAGATGCAGGCGATATATCAATCAGTAATAAGTCAGAAATCTAAGTTGTGAGTTAACTGAAGTTAAGACAACATCAATTTGATGACTTATGAGATGATTTTATCCAAAATTATTCCAAAGATCCAATCCTCTGAAGTTTTTGAATGATGTGATGAATCTTTTGAATTTACATCTTAGTTTCTCCCTCTTTATGACGGATTCAGAAGTTTCAGTCTCTTCACCCCAAGGCAAGTCGGCATGTAGGAAATATTTATAGAATGCTCTTAATGTCACACCCCACTTCCTTAGAAATTGCAAGTATCCCCGGTTTTGTGTAATCTGGTTTACGGATATACTCATGAAATGATAGCAAAGACTGTTGCCAATCCCTTTGAATGTCCTCACTCCTGCCAACCAAAGTTTTGCATTAAAATCAGGATCTGATGCCATACCGGGATAGTATTCAATACTGTAGCCGCCGACAAGATCCCATACCTTGCGGTGTACGATAGTCGGAGGAAGCATTGCTCCTTGCCAATCGATGGTTTTATATTTTGTAAACTCTTCCAACAGTCGTTTTTCATCAAAAGTGGTTACTGATGTTCCGTAATCACCAACTTGCACACTTAATTTTCTTGTATAATGAGGACGGGGTTGAATCATGGTTGAGGCAAGATACCAGAAATCATTCGGCTGCTTGCGTATCTCTTCATCAATAGCAGTGTCCCAGCCGGGACACATATACATGTCGTCGTTTATATAGACCACATAATCGGTTGTCATTAACGAACGGAGGGAGTTCATAGCCCAGCACACTCCGATATTCTCCTTACTGTGGGTATGTTTATAGCCTTTTTCCGTTACCCACTCCAGAGTGCCGTCGGAGCCGTCGTTGACGTGGATTAGTATTTCGTGCTTGGCAGCGGAATTTTGCTCAATGCTTTTGATGCAAAGCTTAAGCATTTCAAGATTATTCCAGGTTGGAATGAATATAGAATATGGAGTCTGAACGGTTTCTTTCATAATGATGGGTTAAGGGTATATATGTGTGTTTAGCTGCCGAGGGTACGGGCGTAAGAGTCAAGCAGCCCTTTCGTGAAATTTTCAGCAGAGAAACGTTTGATATATTTCTGTCCGTTTGCCACGAGAGAATCGCGCAGCGATGTGTCGGATATTATCGCACGGGCTGCATCTATAAATTCATCGGTGGATTGTGGTGTGACGTAGAGCGCACCCGGACCGCCTGCCTCTTCAAGACATGAACCGGTAGCTGCCACAACGGGAGTGCCTGATGCAATAGATTCAATCACAGGGATGCCAAACCCTTCATAATGCGATGGATAGGAGGAGAGTATTGCACCGGAATAGAATGCCGGAAAATCCTTGAAATCAGCTCCATGTATCAGTTTTAGTCTATCGGATACACCAAGACGAGTTGCCTCCTTCTGAATCTCCTTGACGTAATCGGTAGGACGCCCAACAAGCACGAGTGATATGTCGGATGGGAGGGAGGGGAGTGCCTTGACTGCGAGCAACTGGTTCTTACGTCGTTCGATGGTGCCGACCCCGACGATGTAACGTTCCGGAAGGGCATAACGCTTACGCACATCGTCAAGTCTCTCTTTAGTGACAGGCATATAGAAGGAGTTGTCGCACCCCTGATACACTATGTCGATTTTCTCTTCCGGTATATTGAAATAATGGATAAGGTCACGTTTTGTGCATTCACTGATAGCCATTACTCGGGTGGCAAGATTTGCCGAACGATGGAAATGTCGTTTGTAAATCTCCACATCGGGACGATGGTAAAACTCAGGATGAGGTATGAATATCACGTCATGGATAGTGACGAGACTTGGGATGCCGGTCTTGTCAATGCCTACGGGAAGTTGGTTGGAGAGTCCGTGAAACAGGTCGGGATTGAAGCGTTTGATCTGCGATGTCATACCGCGCGACCTCCAAAGGCTGCCAAACATTCGTCCGAATATGGTGTCGGGAGTCTCTATCGATACGTTTGGGCGTTGGAGAATCGGTTGTAACAATCGGTTTTCCTTCACTTTCGGTGTGAAGAGACGCATCTCAGCTGTCGGAAAACGGTTGGCTATAAGTTCCAGCACCAGACGGGAATAGTTGCCCAATCCGGAATAGTTGAGCACAGCGCGTTTAGCGTCGAAGCCGATAGAGTTGATATTCAGAGTCGGTAATTCGGAAAGTGTATGGTTGGCATTATCCATGATTTACTTTTTTACGGTGACGTTATCGGTGTTCATCAAAGAAAGTTCATAATGCATTAATGAGCCAATGAGGGAAGGGGCCCATATACCCGTTCATAAACATCGCGTGCTGATTGAGTACGCATTACGCCTGTGCCGTCATCTGTATGAACCATCTCTCCTAAACGAGCTTTGCGTTCCAACATTTTGCGATACGCATTTCCCAACACTTCCATAAGTCGGCTGTTATTATTACTAAGTCCTTCCATATTTTTCCTTTATTTAATGATTACTTTTTTACGGTGACGTTATCGGTGTTCATTCGGGAGAGGTAGGATTGTACGAAGGCTTTTAGGTGGGTTTCCATATCCTTCTCTTCCGGTAGACCTTTGCCGTAGAGGTTGAGCTTGCTGTCGGGGTCGGTCTTGTAGTTGTACATCCCTTTCACTTTATCACCATCGAGAATCATCAGATAGTCGCCCTTGATATACGTCGGGAGGTCGTTCCAGTTGACAGCCCATGTATCATCAGGGGCGGTGTGCAGCATATCCTTGCCGAAAGCGATATATGGACGGTCATAACCGATATGATTGAGCAATGTGGGCATTATGTCGATCTGTTGCATGATGCCGGGTTGACGTCCGCGTGGCAGATCTCCGGAAGGGTCATAGATAAGGATCGGAATACGGAAATTACCCATCTCATTCTTATACTCGACATGAGTGCGCTTGCTGCTCGTATGGTCGGCACAGATCACGAATATTGTATTACCGAACCACGCCTGTTTGTGTGCCGTCTCGAAGAAACGGTGGAGGGCATAGTCGGAATATTTGATAGCCTTGTGAAGCTCAAACTCACCCTCGTCAGTGAAGACATCCTTATATTTCTCCGGCACCTTGAAGGGATGGTGGGATGAGAGTGTGAAGACCGACCCGATGAACGGTTGCTTCATCTCCCCAAGCTTGGCGCAGAAATATTGCAGGAACGGTTCGTCCCATATACCCCATGTGCCGTCAAACTCCTCCTTACCACCGAAACGGCTATCCTCATAGAACTGCTCCTGACCGAAATAGCTGTCAAATCCTGCTTGTTTGGTGAAGGATTCTATACCCAGTGAGCCATCGGGGGCACCATGGAAGAAGGCGGAAGAGTAGCCTATATTCTTCAATTCAGAGGCAAGGGAGTTGATTGAGTTGACGGAATGTGTCGACACCACGAATGGCGACTCCGCGCGTGGTATTGAGGCAAGCACTGCCGGAGGTGCGTCGATGCTGTAGAATGTGTTGGCGATAGTTTCGTCAAACCACATGCAGCTGTCGACCATGGCATCAAGATAGGGTGTGTAGCCTTTGTAGGTGCCGCTGTCAAGTCCTCGGTTGTAGTAGCCCATAAACTCTTTCGCAAAGCTCTCCATAATCAGTATGACCACATTCTTCCTTTTCGGTGTGCCAACGGAGTCGGGAGTGCTGGCAGGAGTGTGTAGCGGTGTATATATGGCAGCTAATTCCTCATCCGATTGGAAATATTCGGGAGTGGGGAGTGAACGGCGGCTCATGGTGCGCAGTATGGTGAAGGGGGTGTTGAGCACTATCCCGGCTTCTGTTGGTGAGGTGGTGTAGCGGAACGCATCGTTCACGGAGATGGGACGTGTGGCTTTTGCGAATATGCTTGACCCTCTCATGCCGGAGACGCACAGCATCCCTATGATGACCACCGACAGACCGTTGGCGATGTAGTATGCCGGCGAACGGTGGTAGGGGTGAACCGGACGCATATAAAGCCTGGCGAGAAGATAGAATATCGCGACGGCAAGTATTACAAAATACCAGTGCGACACCATTTCCATGCCCCCGATCTTCATCAGATTCCCTTCCCCTTGAAATTCAGAGAAGAAGGCAGCTGTGGTGCGTTGCAGGCGGAAGGAGAAGAAGGTGGCGTCGGCAAGGTTGATGATGGCGCACAGTCCGTTGACTATAACAAAGAGCCATTTAACGATTGCGAGATAGACGGGTTTCAGCTTCGGGAGGAATGCCGCCGTGAGGAACAGCAGCATGAAGGGAATGTTGGTATAGCATATTGCCGAGGTGCTGAAATGGAGTCCACCTATGAAGAAGTCAAGGCAGGATGCCGGTGTCAGTGAGGAGGAGAATGTGCTGAGGTTTTCAAGCACGAAGGCTATCTGGCAGATGATATACGTCAGATAGACCCACAGAAGATTTATGAGTAGCCGGAGAGGGGTGAACGTGATTTTCGGTTTCATTGTCATGTCAGAGCTTGTCGAGATACCTGAAAAGAGTCTGGAGGATAGCCTTGCCGCGTCTTTCGCGATTGGCATCGGCTGATCCGTATAGGGCCATTCCGGAGTCGTTGTCGAAGTCGGTGAATCCGGATGAGTCGGTAAATAGGAATCCGTTGGGATACGTATGGAACGAGGAGGGCACGGTGTAGGTGTCGGCGAGTATGTCGCGGCTGAAAGGGTAGTGGGAATGTGGAAGTCCCAACTGACCGAGCAGTGTGGCGGCAAGGTCGGTCTGCGACATTATCGTGTTGATTTTCATTGGTCTTTTCACCGCTCCGCCGGTCCAGAGCATCGGTATGTGGGAGAAACTGTCGCGTATGGACGACACCTCTCCGAGATTCAGACCATGGTCTGCCACCACTACAATAAGCAGGTTCTTCCATGCCGGGGTCTGTTTCAGTCGGTCTATGAGCGACCCTACAGCGGAATCGGTATATGCCATTGAATTTTCGGCGGGATCAGGTAGACGGTTGTAGGGCACGGTGAAAGGCTCGTGCGAACTTAATGTCTGTAGCGACAGGAGCCAAGGATTCCTCTTCTCCGACAGACGCATCACCTCGTCATATACCCAGTCTGCCACAGGAGCATCATGTATGCCCCATTTATCCTCATCAAGATTCTTAGGCAGATCTTTCTGAGCCACTATACGGGTGTGTCCGGAAGAGAGGTAAAAGTCTGATTTGTGCATGATGGTGAGGTCGCCTCCATGTACAGCCACCGTGTCATACCCCTTGTCGCGCAAGTCGGCGGGTAAAGCCGGGAGATTTGCAAGTTTACGGGTATAACGGATTATGCTTGTAGTGGGTTGAGCCGGGAGTCCACAGAAGATAGCCGGCAGGGCTCGGTCGGTGCGGAAGGAGCTTGCGCGGCAGTTGGTGAAAAGGATTCCCTCCTCCGCCAGTCGGTTGAACTCCGGGGTGACGTCTGCCTTACCCCCGATAGCCCCGCAGAATTTACCTCCGAAGCTCTCCCATACTATTGTCAGTATGTTGGGACGGTCGGTGTTCAGCAGCTTTGTCTGCGGAGAGCCGTCGGTAGGGAAGAGTGGGGTGAAGAGGTCGGAACATTCCTTGTCGTCGAATGCCACGAAGCGTCCCTTAAACTCGTTGCGGGTACCGAGAGAGTATATCATATTGTAGATGGGGTTCAGTGCCCAATGGTTGAAGAAGGGTATGGGGCTGAAATAGACCACGCTCGGATTGTTGGGGCGAATCTTCAATCCCCGTATGATGAGGAAGCCGCATCCAAGCAGAAGGATACATAATATCGGTGCTGCGGCAAGTTGCCAGGTCGGTAGAGGAGCGAGGAGTGTGTGGCGTTGGGCTTCAGAGATGATAAGAATCCAGCCGCATGCGAATATCGCAGCTACGATGCACGCCGACAGAATGGCTATCGCAAGATATGAATATGACACGCTGGCGAATGCCCCTTTCGGATGACGCAGATAAGAGAATACGGATGCGTCGATTTTCGATTGCCAGAAGGCATAGAGTCCGGTATCGCCGATGCAGATCAGTCCTACGGCTATGCCGATAATTATGGAGTAGGGAGTGAGCACCCAACGGAGATCAAATGAGGGGTATAGGGTATGGACAAGTCCTGTCAATATGGGTATGGCGGTAAGATAGGATGCTATTATGAAATCGCTGACCGCCCCTTTCAGATACACGCGGGAGATAGCTTGCGGAGTGATTGTCGCAGTGCATGACTTTTTATTTAGAAATCCGAACACCGGTTTCTGTATGAGCCAGAAAAAAAGCACACACCAACTCCACATCGCCAGTATGAGGATGAGATAATTCAGGATGTTCATTGCTTGATTAATGATAATATTTTATTTGCCACTGTTTCGGGGAGCAGATTGTTCATGCAAGCGAGAGTGGCGAGCGGACATTCCGGTTTGCCGGCTATTGAGCATGGTTGGCAATCGAGGCGCAGACAGAGCGCATTGTCTGGATCCTGTCGGTAGGGCATGAATCCACATTCCGGCGTTGTGCTACCCCAGATGCTCACCACCGGTGTGGCGCATAGCGACGCCATGTGCTGATTGGCGGAGTCCATGCTTACCATCACGTCCATCTTTCCCATAAGGGGAAGCTCCTCCTCTATCGGGAAGCGTCCGGCGAGCGACGTGCATCCGGGTGTGGAGTCGGCAAGACGCTGCAATTCCTCAGCCTCTTTACCCCGTCCGCCGAAAAGATAGACGTGGATGCCGTTGGCGGTCAGCATTTCCGCCACACGCTTCACAAGATGCAGAGGATAAGTCTTGTTGGCATATCTTGCGAAGGGAGCGATGCCTACGGCGGGATGTTCCGGCTCAATGGTCGTGGTGGGCAGTCCGTCGGAGAAGAGGGTGGTGAAGGTGACGTCAACAGGGAATCCCAATTTCGCGAACACGTCGGCATAACGTGAGAAGAATGATGGCTGCGGAGCCTTCTGCGAGATTGCCGCCTTGCGTTCGCCGCGCATCTTATCGACCATGACCACCTTCAAACCCTTCAATTGGAACCATCTGTCGATTATCCAACTGCGGAACACGTTGTGAAGGTCGGCGACATAGTCCGGTCTTAGCGACGACAGATAGCGTAGCAGGCGTAGTGTGCCCTTCACTCCGTGGTAATCCTTCTTCAGATCGACAGGGCGCAGCGTGAGATTCGCCGGAGGATTGAGAAATAGCCGGGCGAAGAATGGGGTGGTCACGAAATCAATCTCCACGTCCGGATATTGCCGGGCGAGGGAATATACCACCGGGAGAGTCATCGCCACATCCCCCAATGCCGAGAAGCGCACCACAAGGATGCGCTTCTTCGCATGGTCTGTATGTCTGTTTTTGTTCATCCCGGTGAGGGTATCACTTGTTTGACGTAAGATAGCTCTCCACGCCTGCAATGTCCTTGCGGTTGTCTACGCTGAGACTCTTGCAATGGCAGTTGTAGTAGTAGATGGGCACTCCGTTCTCGATGAAGCGGAATGAGTCGTTCTCCTCGATCTTCTCGATCGGTCCGCGTGGGGTGTTGTGATAAAATTCGAGAGCCTTGCGGTTGAATGCACCGACGCCCACGAATTTATGGTAGACGTAATCCATGTTCCCTTTGGGATATGGTATCGGGCTGCGGGAGATGAAGAGACAGCGGTCGTTGGCGTCGGTCACGATCTTCAGGTTGGTGGCATCGACCACCTCCACCGGATTGGAGAAATCGGTCATGAGGTTCGACACGTAGAGCGCACCCTCTTCTATAGAGGAGGGGATACACTGTATTATTGCCTCACGGGTGAGAAGCGGTTCGTCGCCGTTCACCATAACGTAGAGGTCTGCCTCCACTTTGTGCGACACTTCCCAAAGACGCTCTGTGGCTGTGTCATGGTCGGAGGAGGTCATGATGACTTTCCCACCGAAAGCCTCCACTGTGTCCTTGATTTTATCGCTGTCGGTGGCGACATATACCTCTGAAAACTCAGTCACCTCCATGCAATGTTCCCAAACCCACTGGATCATGGGTTTGCCAAGTATTTTGGCAAGCGGTTTCTCAAAGAACCGTGTAGATTCGGCACGCGCCGGAATCACGCAGATAATATTCATTTCGTATATAGGTTTTATTGAATGTAATATTAATTTCAGATGTCCTGACATTTCTCAGGACGCGGGTACTTCCATCGTTTGTGCGACCATAGCCATAGCGCGGGATCTCGCCTTATGGTCATTTCGAGCAGATTGAGATATTCTCTCATGACTGGGAAGGGGGAATCCGATCTCTCCGGCAATGTGATCTCATGATAGTGGATGGAATAATGTCCTCGTGAGGTCTTGGAGATGTCGGCATATACGAATCGGGCATTGGTGTGCCGTCCGATCTGTTCGGGACCGACCACTACAGGGGTGTCCTGATGCAGGAACGTCGCCCAATGGTTTAGATTGCGGTTGTTGGGTCGTTGGTCGGCGAGAAAGCCTACGATCCATGCCCCTTCGCGGTTCCAACGGAAAATGGTCTTGATGGCATCATCCTGCGGAATCTGGGTCACGTTGTCCCAACGGTCGCGGAGGTTATGGATTATTTCGCCCCATTGCTTGTCGTGCATAGGGCGGTAGATCTCTCCGAATGGCGTGCGGACACTCACCGACATCGTGAGCTGCGGCACCCATTCCCAATTCCCGATATGCCCTAACAGGAGCACTACGGGAGTGCCTGACGAGAGAATATCGTTTACCACTTCCGGATTCTCGATACGCATACGCCGGGCAAGCTCCTTGTCGGAGATATGGCGCAGCTTGATTGTCTCCACGATGTTGTCGCAGAGATGATGATAGAACCGGTCAGTGATCTGCCGTATCTCCTCCTCATTTTTCTCCGGGAACGAGTTGATGAGATTCTGGCGTATCACCTTCTTGCGGTATCCGACTATGCGGTGCATCACAAATCTGACCGGAGCCACGAGGGCATATAATGCCGGCAACGGCAGTGATGCCAATAGCGACAGCCCCTTGTCGGCAAGTTTATATTTGAAAGAGAGTGAACTCACTTTTCTATCATTTTGGTTATTATATTCAGAGCGTGATCGGCTCCCCCCTGATTATGTGAGCAGAGGTCTTCCGATTCCCTTTTTATCTTTTTCATATCTACGTTTCCGGAGATGATCCTATCCCACCATGCGCAGATGGATGAGGAATCATCCACGATTGTGCCTATCCCGCGCGTCTGCATGACCGACGTGATGTATTTCCTTCCGGTCTTTGGTCCGAATGCTACCGGTATGCCGTAGACAAGCGGCTCTATGACGCTGTGCAGAAGGGGAGTGAAGCCGCCGCCCACGTAGGCGGCGTTGCCATAGCGGTAGATTTTGGCGAGAGCTCCGATGAAGTCTACTACCAGACATTGTATGTTGTCCCGGTTTTTTATTTGCTTGCTTTCGGAGTAGAGTACCGTCTTGCGTGGCATTGCGCCGATGATTCGGTGCAATCCTTTTGGCGATATTTCGTGGGGCACGATAATTATTTTCGTGTCGGGGTATTTCTCTGCGATTGATGCGATCAGGTCGAGATCCTTGTCAAGATGCAGGCTGCCTGCCACGAGCACACGTGCCGCATTCCGGCAGAAGTCATTGAGTGTGGTCTTGTCGTAGAGTTCTTGGCGCTTTGATATGGCATTGTCGAAAAGGGGGTCGGGCACGAGGTCAGCATTTGAATGTCCGGTAGATTGAAGATATTTCAGCGAGGTTTCATCGTGTACGGTTATTTTATTGAACTTCTTCACCATGGAATCCCTGAATTTCGAGCGGATAAATCCATGGTATTTCGGACGGAACAGTCCGGAATAGAGAAGGGTGGGTATGTTGTGCCTACGTAGCGACTCCAGAAAGTTGGGCCAGAATTCCGACACCATGAATATTGCGATGCCAGGTCTTACTTTCTCTATGAAGCTGTCGGCATTCTTACGGGTGTCGAGTGGGAGCGGGAGGATCACGTCGGGGGTTGACGGTGTGCCTTCTCTCCCTTTCAGCGCATCGATTGCTGTGGCAGAGAAGAAGGTGAATACGATATGGTATGTCCCCTCCAGCTTCAGACGGGCGATGATCGGGCGTGCAATCTGGTATTCACCGAGCGAACTGGCATGAAACCAGATTGTCTTCTGCGAGGGTAACGCGCATTTTGACGAGGCAAGTTTTGATTGCCACGTCGACTGAAGCCGGATAAAACGATCAAGTTTTGTCTGAGAATGTTGCTGCGCTGATATTTTCTTTACAATTGCACGACAATGTCTTATTGTATTGAAAATTCCCTTTACCGACCAACTGTATATGGTGTATGCTAACTGCATCGAATGTTGTGATGTTATGTTCCACGCTCCGTTTGAAAAATTAAGTCTGCGGGTTGAGATGTTCAGACAAGTTCAGCAGGAGCATATCCACATGCAAAGTTAACCAAATTAATCCATTTCTGCAACAAAAGAGGAGATAGGGCAGGGAATTGCCTGAAAAAAGAAGCCGCCGGTTATTATTCCGGCGGCGATTGTATACTGAATCTTGGGTTGTTTGAGTATTTCTTAGCAGATTTTATATCATGCCGGTGATGTTTTTGGGGTGTCTTGATGGCAGTACAAAACCTAATCCTTTGCAAGATACCGGCACGTGGTTCTCCCGTTATTATCTGTAGTCTTTAAGAAGAGCTTGCAGACGTTTGCGTGCAAAGAAGATACGGCTTTTTACAGTGCCGAGAGGGAGTCCCATCTTGTCGGCTATCTCATTATATTTATAGCCGGCGATATACATTGAGAACGGTACGCGATACTCATCCGTGAAGTTCTTTATGGCTTCGGAAATCTCCTTGGCTGCGAAACTTCCTTCCGGAGTGGAAAGACCTGACTCCTGGGAGAGGTTGAGATGATAAAGGTCTTCAGTAGTGTCGACCACTGTCGCGCTTCTTACCTGGCGGCGGTAATTGTTGATGAATATGTTGCGCATGATGGTGAAAACCCATCCCTTGAAGTTTACGTTGTCAACATATTTAGATTCGTTGTCAAGAACCTTGAGAGTTGTGTCCTGCACGAGGTCCTGAGCTGTTTCTCTGCTGGTTGTCAGCTGGTAGGCGAAATTAAGAAGATTGCCTTGCAATCCGAGAAGCCTTTCTTTGAATGATCCTGAATCTGCCATCGTCGTATAGTTTTAAGTGGTGGTCAGCGCCGTGAGGCGCTATTGTTTTATGATTTTGATAGTATAACACGGGAAATGAAAAAAAGGATAAGATAAAAGTGTTAAATTTTTTTGCGGATTTTGTTAAAAATGTGGTTGCGCTTTTGCGTATTTTTACAAGAGCCTTGAAATATGTGGTAGATTGCTATTGGATGAGTTGATCTGAGTGCGTTGAAGGATGGAAGTATGTGGATTTTGTATCGTTTTTTTGAAAATTCTATTTTAACATTCTTGCTATGGAAAATAATGCCTTTTTTATGGCAAATGTGAAATCTATCATGATTAAAGAGGGAGAAAAAGACGTTAAAATTATAAAAATAGTGGCTATGATTGTGCATGAATGATATATTATCATTAATTTTGCGGAGTTTGATGAAAAAGTGATTCAACCCGAAAACTTCATAAATGGTGAAAAAGAAAATAAAAAGAGCAAATTTTTGGTTTCGCCGTCGTTCGCATATCCCATTGGCGGTGATATGCACGTTGATCGTGATGATGTTGCTTTTGAATGACGACACGTCGCTTACTCTTAATATGGAGTATGACCGAGAGATAAATGCCCTTACGGCAGAGATTGAGAGTTGTCGTGATTCTGCCGCCTACTATCGTATGCAACGTGAGGCATTGATAAGGGGTGCCGATAAGCTTGAGCACATCGCCCGGGAGAAATTCCACATGCAGCGTCCAACGGAAGACGTGTTTATCCTGAAGTGATACGGTCGATACACTTTTATAAAAAGACTTAAGAAATGACATTAAGACAAAATTCCGGTAAAGAAAATCCCGGAAGACGGGATTCCGGACACGGAGCAACGGGTAGACGCGGGAAGTGGGTTGAGTATGCAGCCTCTTTCGGTCTTCTGATGATATGTGCATCGCTTGTGGCGCCATTCATCAATGCGTCAGACCTGGAGCTTCTGAAAGTGTTCAAATGGGTATACAGTGCCGGTGCACTGATGTTCGTGGGGGCACGCGTGTACGGTGCTGTCGGCAAGTCCGGATCTCCACGCATGAGGCGACTGAGGCGTATGGAGTTCTGGGCAGGTGTGGCATTCATGGTCGGGGCTGCGTTCTGGTTTTATCAGGAGGGGCATCTTGGAAAATATGCCGGCATACTCGCCGTCATGCGTGACACGATAATGTTTACTCTCGCCGGCGCTTTGATACAGATAATATCCTCATGGATGATTATGTCGCAATCTAAAAAAGAACAGCAGTAGGATTGAGATGGGAAATAAAGAGGGAAAGCGGATTCTGACCATCGACCAGGGTAACACTTCTGTCAAGGCGGTGCTTTGGGAGAATGGCGTGCCTATGGATTGGCTTAGGATATATTCGCTCAATATAGAGGAGTTGCTGCCGTTGCTGTCTGCGGGTGAGCTTCACGGATGCGCTTATTGCAGCGTGTGCCACACTGACGCAAAATTTCTTGAGACACTTCGTCGGCTTGTCGACGGCAGACTGTTGATGCTCACTCCGAATGTCGATCTCCCGGTAAGGGTGGAGTATGCCACTCGTGGCTCATTGGGCAATGATCGGGTAGCGGCTGCCTTGGGAGCTTCGGTTCTCATCCCCGGGGAGGCGGCTCTCGTAGTGGATGCCGGCACGGCGGTCACGATCGATCTGGTTGACTGTGAGGGTAATTTCCTTGGCGGTAATATCGCGCCGGGAATGAGATTGCGTTTCAAGAGCCTGAGTTATGAGACGAGTCAGCTCCCGATGGTAGATGAGAACGGGGATATGCCTGAGTTCGGATGCGACACGATGTCGGCTATAAGATGCGGAGTGGTGGGCGGAATGGTGAGCGAGATTGCCGATGCCTTCCGCCGTGCGTCAGAACTATATGGATGCTCGCGGATAGTGATTACGGGCAGCGATGGAAATGTGCTCGCTCCTCTCCTGGAAAAGAGAGGGTTGCCGGTGCTGATGGATCCTGATCTCGTTGGAAGAGGGCTATTGTCGTTCTATGAATATAACGTTTCGGGAGTAAGTGCCCGCCGGAACTGACTCATGGATTTTTTTGTGACAACTTCGTAAATAGTGCGTAAGATTAAAAATAAAACAAAACAGGAATAAAAAGACTGTGATGAACAAGATAAAACTTTTGATATTGACGGTGCTGGTATCTGCCGGAGTTGCAGTGGCACAGAACGTCACAACTCCTTATTCAATGTATGGCTACGGCATATTGGGCGACAGGGCCACGTCTATGCAACGCCAGATGGGGTCGGTGGGATATGCGATGAACTCCGGACGCCAGATCAACGTGATGAACCCCGCTTCGTATGCTTCGATCGATTCGCTCACCTTCCTGTTTGATATAGGCGCAGACCTCTCAGTGCTCTGGCAGAAAGAGGGGGAGTTGAAGCAGCGCACCACCGGAGGCGGTCTTGATTACGTGACTATGCAGTTCCCGATATGTAAGTTCATGGGCGGTTCGATAGGTATGTTGCCATATTCTTCCGTAGGGTATGCATTTGGTAAGTCGATTGATCACGGTGCCATGGAGAATCAGGGTAACGGCGGCATCAATCAGGCTTATATCGGATTGGCGGGTAAGTATGCCGGATTCTCTCTCGGCGTGAACTTTGCCTATAGTTTCGGAAATATCATAAACGACGTCTATTCCACGCCTAATTCTGCGGGTCAGTCATTGTTTGAACACGTGATGGAGATCCGCGACTGGGATGTGAATCTTGGTCTGCAATACACTGCACGCCTGTCGCGCACCGAGCGTATCACTGCCGGAGTGACCTTCTCCCCCAAGAAATCCCTGCATGGCAACACTTGGGCGACTATTCAGGAGCTAAAACATGAAAGCGTGCCTGACACCGTCGCAAGCATGAAGATTTCCGGAAATTACTACACCCCTATGTCGATCGGTGCGGGTATTGCCTACAAGCATGAGCGTAACTCCAGATGGATGTTGGAGGCAGACTTCACTTTCCAGCAATGGTCAAAGGCGAAATATTCCGCAATGTATGAAAATGCTGACCCAGACAACATGGTTTTCCAAGGCATGGATTTCAACAATCGCACCAAGTTTGCATTGGGTGGTGAGTTCGTGCCGAAGATAAGGGGCAACTATGTGCAGCGCATATCCTATCGTGCCGGAGCATATTATAATAACGACTATCTCAACATTCGAGGGAATCGTGTGAGGGAGTATGGTGTGACTGCCGGTTTCGGTTTGAACACCCCCGAAGGTAAGACTATGATTAACCTCGGCATTGAGTGGAAGCATCGTCAGGCACATCCCAACCCGTTGCTGACTGAGAACTATCTCAATATCACGTTGGGCGTCAACATCAATGAGGTGTGGTTCTTCAAACGCCCGATCAAATGATGCGTCAGGATTGTTGATAAGACACATACGCACGCAAAACGACATCGGTATGAGAGTGATGAGAAAGACGGGTCTATCAATGGCTGTTACTATGGCACTTGTCATAGCCGCGGGAAGCTGCACGCAGGAAACCAAGGTGGACATATCGCGTAGCTTGAATCCTGCCGGTATGCCGTCGATGGTGACTCACAACATATCGACATTGATTTCAGATTCGGGAGTGACTCAATATAAGATTGTGGCTCCTGTATGGTATGTATATGATGAGGTCGACACACCTTACTGGCTTTTCCCGAAAGGATTGTATCTTCAGAAATATGATCCGAAATTCAATGTGGTGGCTACGGTGGCGGCTGATTCCGCAAGATTCTTCAAGATGCAAAAATTGTGGCGTCTTGAGGGTAACGTGGAGATGACAAAGGCCCCGAAAGACCTTTTCCTTTCCGAGCGGGTGTTCTGGGACCAGCGGCGCGCACGCCTCTATTCCGACACCTTCATACATATCGAGAACGAGACCCATATATTGGAGGGCACCGGTTTTGAATCAAACGAACGTCTGACAAAATATCGTATTCTACATCCGTCCGGTATATTCCCGGTGGAGCGTGATAACCTGAAGCCGGATCCCAAATGATGTTGGCATCCGAAGCATATACTAAGAACATATAACTATATAAGAGATCATGACAATTGCAACCGCCATAGTGGTGACGCTTATAGCGTTGCTGTTTTCGGCTCTATTCTCCGGAGCCGAAATCGCTTTCGTGCAGTCGAGCAAAGTAAGGATGGAGATAGATGCTGCCAGGGGGGGCATAGTCGACCGTATAATACATGGCTTTTCCCGCCACGAGGATATGTTTATATCCACGTTGCTTGTCGGCAACAATATTGTCTTGGTAATATACGGTATCACTTTCTCGATTATAATAAATCCGTTTCTGGAGAGATGGCTGACGAATGAGGCATTGGTGCTGATGGCTAACACGCTGTTGTCTACCGGAGTGGTGCTGTTTGCCGGGGAATTTATGCCGAAGACTGCCTTCCGCATAAACCCCAACTTCATGATACGCCTCTTTGCGATACCGCTCTATCTGATCTACTGGACGCTTTATCCGGTGTCGTTGCTCGTGTCGGGGATATCCAGGGGACTGATGAGGATTTTCGGAGTGAAAACTGCTGATGAGGGGCAGGAACGTCTCACTATTGATGAGCTTGATGATTATCTTCAGAAGCAGATCAACACTACGCCGGGGAATCCTTCGGTGGAGAATGAAGTGAAGATATTCCGTAATGCCATAGATTTTAAGGACACTCAGATTTGTGAGTGCATGATTCCGCGTAATGAGATTGTGGCGGTGGAGTTTGATTCGGTTAGCCGTGAGGAACTTGTGAGGAAATTCATAGCCACCGGTCTTTCGAAGATTGTGGTGTATAAGGAGGATATTGACGACGTGATGGGCTACATCCATATCTCGGAGCTGCTTAACGTCAATGAGGATTGGAAGAAGCACCTGAAGCCCGTCATCTTCACTCCCGAAACGATGCTCGCAAATAAGATGATGCGGCGCATGCTCTCAGAGAAGAAGTCGATGGCTATTATAGTGGATGAATTTGGCGGCACTGCTGGTCTTGCCACTCTCGAAGACCTCGTGGAAGAGATATTCGGAGAGATTGAGGATGAGCATGACCGTAAGCGCACTCTCGCCAAAGAGGTGGAACCCGGTATATATGAATTTAGCGGAAGGGCTGAGATCGAGAATATAAATGAGGAATTCGGTCTTGACCTAAAGGAGTCGGAGACGTATCACACGCTTGGCGGATATATCCTTGAGAATCTCGGAGCGTTGCCGCGACAGGGTGATTCTTTCGAACTCGGACAGTTGCGATTCACCATTATACGTATGGCTACGACAAGGATAGAGCTTGTTCGTGTAGAGAAATATGAAAAATAATTGGTCTTACAGAAAAAATAGTTAAAATTTATTTTGCAAATAGAGATAGTTTGTCTACCTTTGTAGCGAGATAATGAATGCATAAAAAAATTTACCTAATTGTTCAATCAATGAGCAGCAAGCCCACATTTATTTCATCGGTACTTGGGATGCAGCCAAACCTACGGTCGTTTGCTCTTAAGCTTACGTTAAACAAGGATGAGGCACATGATCTGGTACAAGACACCACTCTGAAGGCTCTTTCTAACGAGGACAAATTCGTAGATAACGCCAATTTTAAGGGGTGGATGCTTACGATTATGCGTAATATCTTCATCAATAATTACAGAAAGAACGTGCGCGAGAATACGATGGTGGATACATCGGACGATCTTTATCAGTTAAACCTGACGCAAGAGACTGTTTCTGATACTCCGGATGGCGCATACGCGGTCAATGAAATTTCGGAAATCCTAAAAGGATTCCCGGCAGACTACCGCGAGCCGTTCTCTCTACACGTAGCCGGCTATAAGTATGAAGAGATTGCGGAAGTTCTCTCTATGCCGCTCGGTACAGTGAAAAGTCGTATATTTTTCACTCGAAAAAGACTTCGTGAAATTCTAAAGGATTATCGTTGAGATTTTACGGTAAATAATTTATAAGCACTCTCATTATCAGGAGCCGGTCTGTTGACTGCGGCTCCTTTTTTTGTATATAGATTTTTGTATATAGACTTTGCTTTTTGCGGAGATGTTATAGAAATTTAGATAACTTCATGACTGAAATATAGACGGATAGGAATATTTTTGAAAAACTTGATGCCTTTGCGTGAACTTTTTTTAACAGAAATTCATTATAATTATACCGATGAATAAAGGTGTGGCCCGCATCTTTAATCTTAATATAATATTCGGGTGGGCGACCGATAGGGAACAAATATTTTGAAAAGACAATGAAAAAGATTCTACTATTGATGGCAGTGGTGTTTATGTGTGCCACATCTGCATTTGCTCAGAGAGCGGCTCTCGGAATTAATTTTGGTGCAGCTCCTGTAATCGAAGATGGTTATTCCGTGACCAATTTAATCTTGGGTGCGAAATTCCAGTATAAGGCTACAAGCCTGATCCGTCTTGAGGCTGCCGCCGATTTCGGTCTCCGTGACAAGGGGTATAGCTCTTTCAACATGATGGGTAACGTGCATTTCATGATTCCATGCGCAAGAAATTTCTATCTTTATCCTCTTGCAGGTATAGGCTACGGTAATGTGAAACTCCGTTGGGACAATGACCATTCTGAAAGCTGGGATAAGTTTGCATTCAATGTGGGTATAGGCGCAGAATACGAAATCGCACGTAACTTGGCTGCTGATTTCGAGTTCAAATACCAGTACATGCAGGATTACGGACGTCTTCCGATACTCGTGGGACTATCATATAAATTCTGATATCTAATCCTTATTTAAATATAAATTTAAATATAAACGAAGTTTGATAACCCCAATTAGGTCATAGATACTCTAAAATAGGAGAAATCTTACATGCATTATTATATAAGACATTAGTTTTTGAAAAAATTATCTCA
The DNA here is from genome assembly GCA_003762615.1 of Muribaculaceae bacterium Isolate-037 (Harlan). GTDB lineage: Bacteria > Bacteroidota > Bacteroidia > Bacteroidales > Muribaculaceae > Lepagella > Lepagella muris. The sequence goes on along the minus strand of RIAZ01000031.1, from coordinate 587 downwards.
TTCAAAGGAGCCGGATTCAATCTTAGGCTCCTTTTTTTGTTGTCAAAACAGTTTTATTATAACGTCAGAATCCCGGATAAATCTCTATTATTAACAATTCTAAACATAATTTAATATTTGTTGATTTAGTTTGTTCTCAATCCATTAAGCGGAATATTTCAGAATAATATGCTCTATAATATAAAAACATTTGCAAAACGCCGGAAAGGGTTGTAATTTTGCATCCGCAATCGGGAACGGAGCCACGGCGACTTCCCGGGAGCGACAGGAGAACATTGACAACAATGCCACAGGACAATGACCGGGACGGTGACACGTTCCGGGCCATACAGACAGAGACAAGGAGACATCAAGTCTCCCGTCAATCAAGTCACAGGTAAACCGACATAGAATGGAATCCGGTCAAGACAAACTGACTGTCCGCAAGGATGGTCACCAAGACTGTAAAATAGGAAACTATATACAAACAACGGAGAGTTTGATCCTGGCTCAGGATGAACGCTAGCGGCAGGCTTAACACATGCAAGTCGAGGGGCAGCGGGGAGGAAGCTTGCTTTCTCCGCCGGCGACCGGCGCACGGGTGAGTA
>RIAZ01000030.1 GCA_003762615.1 Muribaculaceae bacterium Isolate-037 (Harlan) | reverse complement strand
CTATACATATCAAGAGATCCAAGATTAAAATTGCAGAAATAATTATCAAATACATGTATTTATAAATTTTAACATAATATTCCTACAATTTTAACACTTGAGTCCTTGGTGATATCAGAGTAAACACGGGGAGTTCGTAGCGTTTGCACAGACGCAGTATCTCCAGATTGTTGTCTCTTGCCGTGGCTTTATTGCGTATCGGTTTGAGAGAACTGTTGTTGATCTCAAGAAGTGTGTTATGCTCCTTTGCGGCACGTACTATCGGCTCAAATTCAAGGTCGGCGGTGCCGTCGCCGGGATGGCTTATGATGTCGATGAGCGGGTGAGATATCGCCTTTATCATTCCGGCGGTGTTTTCCTCACGTGTGCCCCAGCGGTAGCATAGGGAGTGTATTCCGGCAATGCGGAGGTCAAGTTTCTCCATCAGGCTTTCGTCGATGTCGAGTGTGCCGTCCGGGTTTAGGATATTGATTTCCGCTCCGAGCAGTAGATTCACCCCATACATATTGCGTGGCACTACGTGGAGATTGCGGAAATAGATTAGTTCGCAAGAGCCGGGTATACCCGGAGTGTGTTCTGTGATGCCTAAGAATTTAAGACCCTTTTCAGAAGCTGCCTTTGCCATTTCCTGAATGGTGCTGAAAGCGTGTCCGCTTGCAAGCGTGTGGGTGTGTACGTCAAGTTCAATTTTAGAAAAATCCATGATTGCTTCAAATTGTCGTTCGGATTGCAAAATTACTAAGTAATCTCTGAAAACGTATTATCCGTGTGTAAAATGTCGGATTTTTTATGATATTGAGGGTTAGAAAGTTTTAGAATAACGTAGATGGCGAGGGGAGTGGACGTAATTTCGCGGAAAAAAGATATGGCAAATTTTGAGAGAATGATACCGTTGATAATGCATTTTGCAGCCGGTGTGTATGGGGATGAGGGTAAGGATCTGTCGCTCCCTTATGATGAGCAATTCCGTCTTGCCCGGATAAAGGGTTGGAGTGATGATAAGGATGATCCCGGAGGGGAGACGATGATCGACGTCACATTGACCACGTATAAATCGTGGTGCCGTCAGAATGGGCGACGAGAGCCGTCGCCTTCAGATCTGAGGAATATCAGTTATGGGGATTGGCGCGATGTGCTCAAACGGATGTTCTGGGACCGTTGTCGTGGGGATGAGATAGAGAGCCAAGGGTTGGCGAATCTTATAGTCGACTGGATATGGGGAAGTGGTGCGGCGCGGATAAAGGATGTGCAGTGGATTGCCGGTGTCAAAACCGACGGAATAGTGGGTAAGGATACTTTGCGTGCTTTAAACGGCGGTATTCCGGAGGAATTGTTCTCAAAGATATATATTGCGAGAGTATGCCATTACCGGAAGAGCAAAGTGGCGTGGAAATATATGAAAGGGTGGCTACGTCGTCTTGAGGCGATACGTCCGGATGGGACGTTCCTGATCTATGGACGAAGGATTGTCCCGTTTTCGTGAACCTGATGATATGGTAGACCGAACCCGGCAATAGAATGGAAGAGTATGGGATAAAAAAGAGTGTCGGTATCAAAAAATGAAACCGACACTCAGTCTTACTAAGTCGGGGTGAAAGGATTCGAACCTTCGACCCCCTGCTCCCAAAGCAGGTGCGCTAACCGGACTGCGCTACGCCCCGATTGCCTTTCAGCGTTTACGGCTGCAAAGTTAATAATAAATTTTCAAATACGAAGTATTTTTCTCAAAAAAATACTTCGTATTGTGATATATTATTAATTATAAGATAATTGTATTTCTATTTTCTTCCAGTTCTAACCCGGATTCCCATGACGTTCCCTATATCTTTGCTCGGCGAGAGCTGCCCGGATTATATGGGAGGGTATGGCATATAGGTTGTTGAGAGTCTGATAAGCCTTTTCCGCATCATTCTTGAATACGTGACATACGATGCCGTATTGTTCGTTTGTCAGCAAGCGACGGAAGTCGGAGAGCATATCATTGTCGGCAAACTGGATAAGATGGGAATATACGGTACTGATGGAAACGTTTCTTACGGAGGCTATATTCGCCGGTTTCATCCCGGAATTGAACATCCTCAAAGATTCCTTCGCGCTTGATCCTGCGGGAAGGCTTTTGGGGAGTCCTTGGAATTTCCTTATCTCGCTGACGAAGGTCTTTCCATAGCGCGACAGTTTCACGTCGCCCACTCCCGATACGGTGGCAAATGATTCCATATCGGTGGGTCTTACCCTCACCATATCCTCCAGAGATGCGTCGGAGAACACCATATATGCCGGAATACCTTCTTTCCCGGCAATCTCTTTACGAAGGGTCTTCAATATATCGGTGAGCTGCTCTTCCGGTGTCTTTTTGACTACGATTTTCGGCTCTGCCTGGGTGCGCTTCTTGCCTGAAGAATAATAGTCGGATTCCTGGAACAGCGACAGCTCAATCCTCTCCAACCCCTTCACCACGCGCATCCCGTATGGGGTGGGGCGCAAGTGAAAATTCTCTTCATACGCTACCTCGAAGAGTCCGAGCTGAATCATCTGAAGCATATAAGAATGCCACACCCTTGATGACAGGTCGGCACCCACCCCGTATGTCTTTATGCGGTTGTAGCCCTTCTTTACGATGTCGGCACGGTTGGATCCGCGCAGAATGTCGATCACCGTATTCATCGCTTCCTGAGCATTGATCCTTATCACTGCGCTCAGGGCTTTCTGCGCGAGGATGGTTCCGTCAAAGCGTCGGCGTGGATTCCGGCAGTTGTCGCAGTTGCCGCAGTCGTGGGTGGCCTCCTCACTGAAATAGCTGAGTAGGATTCGTCGGCGGCATATCGACGCTTCGGCAAACTTCTGCATGAAATCAAGTTTCTCACTGTTTATCTCCTTCTGTCCCGACTCGTCGACGAAGTTGCGCCGCATCATTATGTCGGCGAAATTGTAGAACATTATTGCCTCAGACGGCAATCCGTCGCGTCCGGCACGCCCGATCTCCTGATAATAGCTCTCGATATTGCCCGGGATATTATTGTGGACCACCCATCGTATGTTGCTCTTGTCGATGCCCATTCCGAAGGCTATCGTGGCGCATACCACCTGCACATCGCCGTCGACAAACGCTTTTTGCGACGCCTCCCTATCCTGTGGTGTCATTCCGGCATGATAGCACACTGACCGGTATCCGAGTTCCGTCAAGGCGGCATGCATCTCCTCTGTCTTCTTTCGGCTCAGGCAATATACGATGCCCGAGTCAAGATGATATTTCTCGATGAGCGATGAGATTATTTTCAGACGCTGCTTCTTCCCGGGGTCATTCATCACGGATATTGAGATGTTGGGACGGTCGAACGAACCGGTCCAGCAGAACGGGTCGTCAAGTCCGAGGGCAGTCGATATGTCGGTACGCGTCAGCCTGTCGGCGGTGGCGGTCAGAGCCATCACCGGCACACCGGGAAATCTCTCCTTGATGTATCTTAGCGATGTGTAGACGGGGCGGAAATCGTGTCCCCATTGTGAAATGCAGTGTGCCTCATCAATCGCTACCAACGACACGTTTATTTTGGAAGCGATAAGGTCAATGTCGGCGGTCATTCGTTCCGGAGAGATGTATATGATCTTCATTTCCCCTTTTATCGCCTTGTCGTAGCTATCACGGTTTATGTATTCATCCTGATTGGAATGTATGGCGGCGGCAGGGATGCCGTTGGCACGCAACGCGAGCACCTGGTCATTCATGAGAGCGATCAGCGGAGAGATTACGATCGCGCATCCCGGGAGCATGAGGGCGGGCACCTGGAAGCAGATGGATTTACCGCCTCCCGTAGGCATTAGGGCAAGCGCGTCGCGTCCTTGGAGAATGGCGTCCACAATCTCCGCCTGTCCCGGTCGGAAGGATGAATAGCCGTAATATTTCTTAAGGATTGTCTGGGGTGATATCATTTAATCGTGAGAATAATGTTTCTGCAATGATCCAGTCGTCGGGGGTGTCGAGATCCACAGAACGTAAGGATGGCATGGGGGAGGGGAGTATGCGTGAGAATGAGGAGAAATCCCCCTTGCGGAGCGAGCTGACAGTCATGACGTAGACTGCACCGTTATATTCCCATACTTTCGGGGCATCCTGACGGCGTGTGAAGTGCCCGTCGCCTTTGGATATGTGGAGCATACCCTCTGAGTCAGTCTCGAAAGCGTTGTAATACGGATTGGTCTTTGCCTCGCATACCGACACCACCATGTCTGCATCCTTTGACCATAGTGCGGAAGCCTTACGGATGTCGTCGATGCGTCGCAGAGGCGACGTGGGTTGCAAAAGCACTACCCGGTCAAACTCCAATCCTCTCTTCTCAAACTCCGAGAGGGCGTGCATTATGACTGAATAGCTTGAAGCCGTGTCAGACGCGAGAATATCCGGACGCATGAAGGGGATCTGTATGCCGCTGCTTTCGGCAGCCTTTGCAATCTCTTCAGAATCAGTAGATACGAAAACGACGTCGCCGACAGCGGCACATTCCAACGCCTGATCAACAGCCCGGCATACGAGCGGTCGCCCGAGAAACGGCTTTATGTTTTTCCCCGGAATCCCCTTGCTGCCCCCTCTTGCGGGGATGAGCCACAGTGTCTTAACGTTCTTCATAGAAGATAGCTTCCTTGAAATATCTTGCCATAAGAGTGTCTGAAGCCCAATCGTTGCAAGGCGACAACTCCACCCCAAGAGCCTCGTCTATGATATAGTCGGTGATAGGAGCCCCGGCGAATATCGAGCAGATCACCCCACCACCGAGTCTTGGATTGACCTCCATGAGCAGGTATCTGTCGGAATCAAGGTCATGAAGGAACTGAAGGTTGACGGGTCCGCGGAGAGAGAAGGTCTCTATCACTTTCCGGCTCAGCTCCTCAAGTATCGAGTTGCGGCACGTGCGTGTGCGAGTGGATTCACCCCCCATAATCTCGATTCTCTCGCGCGGCACAGTGGTGAGGATCTCACCATCGCGGCTGATGTAGCAATCTACGGTATATTCCTTACAATTGGGTATATATTCCTGCACCAGATAGCTTTTCAGGTCATGCAGATGCATGAGGTCTTCCATGTTGTGGAAAATATGTATCCCCCGAGATGAACCACCCTTACGCGGCTTTGCAATTGCCGGCATCTGGGCGGAGAGCACGCTGTAAGTGCGAGGTATCGGCAATCCCGCCTCCTTGAACACCTTTGCAGCCTCCGCCTTGTCAAAGAGCTTGCAGGCAGTCTCGAAGTCGGTGACGGGCACGAACACCGACGGCATCCTGTCGCGGCATATAGAGGCAATCTCGATTGCCCCGTTTACAAATGGGAGAATTATATTGATATCAAATTCTTTCACCACCCGCTCAATATCCGGGACCACATCCGGATCATTCCATTTAAGACCTTTCACCACTTGTCCGACAAGAGAAATAGGCACGTCTTCAGTAAGCTCGTAGCTCACGATCTTTACATCATAGCCTATGCGTTTCCCACTGCGAATGAGAAGTTCAGCCAGCGACACACGTCTGGCACCTCCGAGAAATAATACCGTGAGTTGTTGGTTCTTCATCTGTTGTAGATATTGGGTTTGTAATTTTTCAGATTATCGTCGCTGCATATCCAGTCGATAGTGCGGCGTAGTCCCTCTTCAAGCGATACGCGAGGCTCCCATCCCGTCAGCCGGCGTATCTTTTCATTTGAACCGAGCAGACGGAACACCTCGCTTCCGGCAGGGCGCAGACGCTGCGGGTCAACCACCCATTCCACGTCGGCATCCATAAGCCGGGCGATAGTCTTCAGCGTCGTCTCCATGCTGACCTCCCTCTGCGTAGCTATATTTATCTCCTCGCCGGATGCATTCCCGCATTTGGCGATCTCGATAAATCCACGGCAGGTATCCTCCACATAGTTGAAGTCGCGGGTAGGCGACAGGTCGCCCACCTTTATCTGCCTGATTCCGGAAGCAATCTGCGTTATGATTGTCGGTATTATGGCGCGTGCGCTCTGACGCGGACCATACGTATTGAAGGGACGCACCACGGTCACGTTCATGTCGAAAGCGTTGTGGAAGCTCAGGGCAATAGCGTCGGCACCGATTTTTGTGGCGGAATACGGACTCTGCGGCTGCTTGGGATGCTTCTCATCGATGGGGACGTATCTGGCGGTGCCATACACCTCGGATGTAGAAGTCACGAGGAGACGAGGCGTGCCTTCATCCTTTACGGCTTGGCAAATGTTGAGGGTCCCCTTCACGTTGGTATCGACATAACTGTCGGGTGCCACATAGCTGTAGGGTATGGCGATGAGGGCGGCGAGATGGAACACCGTGTCGGCACCCTTTACGAGAGTGCGGCAGAAATTAGGGTCGCGCACGTCGCCGGTCACGATCTCCAGTTCGGGGTTGCGTATCCCTTCGAGCCATCCCCAGTTGTTGAAGGAATTATATTGAGCGAGAGCCTTCACGTGGCAACCCTCGCGGAGAAGAGCCTCCGTAAGATGGCTGCCTATGAATCCGTCAGCTCCTGTCACTACTACATTTCTCATATCATATATCGTGTTGGTTGAGTGGAAAGAACGTTGCCGGTCATGACAGGTGGGGCGAATCAGACATGAATCCCGATTCCATGAACGTCTGTATGTGGCGACGTTTCTTCTCCTCGAAAATTTCCGAGATCTTAAAGAAAATACCGGTCTCCTCCACTTCTCCAAACTCATGGTTGATTGCAGTGCCGAACACTCTCATAGTCGGCGACAACGACATGTAGGCATTCACGAGTGGGGGGATATTGCGTCCTCTTTCCCGAATGCAATGGTTGAGTATGCGATAGTCTTCCTTGAAAGAACCACCGGTGAAGAGGCTCTGCACCCTTTCCGACCGGGCATCGCTCGGGAGCTCATCGATAGGCGTGACGAGATTCTCCTCATCATGGAAATATTTGTGAAGGAATCCAAGCAGCATGTCGCGGCATTCCGTCCCGAAGGAGGGATACATGGTGACTTTCCCGAATAGATACTTTATCTGGGGGTAAATCACCGTGAGCGCACCGAGACCATCCCACAGATTGTCGAGAGTATAGAGAGCCTTGGAGTGCGACTTGGTGCTTTGATGAGTCGTAGCCACAAAAGAGCGTCCAAGTTCAAGAGTTGACGGAAGGAGTTCGTTGAGAAATTTGTCGGAGAACCGGAACATGTGGGAAGTGGCGATATTAGGCACGCCATCCTTTAGCCATATATTCTCGCCAAGGATAAACCGGTATCCTCCGACAATCTCGCGGTCGTGCGGATCCCACACGATAAGTTGCTGACACGGTGACTCCATTGTGTCAAACTCATCGATGTCGCAGGCGAGTCCGGTGCCTCCTCCGGCATCGCGGAATGCAATTTCCCTAAGCCGTCCGATCTCTTTCATGACGGACGGAGCATTGAAGGCGTCGACAATATATACTTCATTGTCGCCTTTATTGGCATGCCGTAAAAGTTTGTCATGAGTCAATTCGCTCATGACCAAATCTTTGTCGACGGGGGCGATAATCTTTTCCATTGATAAATAAATCCGGATGTATGATTTTTTTTTCTGTCCGGAATACAGTAATTTCTGCAAAATTAGTAAAAAAATAATCATGAAACAAAATAAGAAGATTTATGTGGATGCAAACAATACATGAAAAAGAATTGGGGAAAGCGGAAAAATTGCTATTTTTGCAGTCTGAACCCCTTGCCGGAGCTTCGTGTCGGTCATGGCGTTTAAACTAATTGGCGTTTGGAAGCGTCTATAAGTTATCAATATAAATGTAATTTTAAGATATGAAGATAAAAGCGTTGTTCGGCATGGCTTTTGCCGCGTCGGTGGCATTTGCCACTACCTTCGGGCTCATGGCAGGCGGAGGCGGGCAGAAGGCATCCGTGAAATTTGAGAATACTGTGCATGATTTCGGGATGATCAAGGAGGATGGAGGTCCGGTCAGTTGCGAATTTCCCTTTAAGAATGAGGGGGGAGGCAATCTGATATTCTATGAGGCAAAGGCAGAATGTGGCTGCACCAAGCCGGAATATCCGAAGGCTCCGGTCTCCCCCGGAAAGGGCGGTGTCATAAAGGTGAGCTACAATCCGCTGGGTCGTCCCGGAGGATTCACCAAGGTAGTGACCGTGAAATGCAATGGAAATCCATCGAAGGTGAGGCTTAAGATTCGCGGTACGGTCTCGCCGAAATAAATTCTGAAGATGAAAAGGGAAATAGCTATAATCCTGTGTGTCGCGGCAGCTTGGGCAGTTTTCATGACCCCGGCAAAAGTGACATGGCTGTCCACTCATTATAATTATGGCGCGTTCCGAGAGGAGGAGGGTCCGCGTAAGGGGAGCCTCAGCTTCGTAAATAGCGGTGATGCCCCTACCTTCATACGCAATGTGCGTCCGAGCTGTGGCTGCACGGCCGCGGATTATCCACGCGACATGATAGCTCCAGGCGACACTGCGACAATCGAGTTCACCTACGACCCTGCCCGTCGACCCGGACCGTTTGACAAGACAATCCGTGTTTTTGTCGGAAAAGACAACGAGCAGAGCGTGATAAGGATAACGGGCACCGTCATAGGCTCCGCATCTACTCTTGAGTCATATTATCCATACGAGGCGGGGGCATTGCGTTTTGAAAGTCTGTCACATTCTATGGGGGAGGTGAAGCGCGGGTCATCACGCCATGCGTTTATCAACGTCTACAATCAGGGCAACGACACGTTGCGACCCGAATGGAAGACCACGACAGATGCCATAGACGTCAATCTCACACCTAAGCAACTTGCACCCGGCGAACTTGGCACGTTCGGCTTCTATCTTAATACCAATAAGGAGAAACTTAATGGTCCGGCGGAATACTTAGTGGAGGTGTTTCCGGATAAGGGTTGCAGCAGTGCCGACCGTAGGGAAATAAAGGTGGATGCCATAATAGTGCCCGATAGCAGGGGTATGACAGCAGAGGAGATACAGAAGGGTCCGAGGTCATATCTCGTGCCGGAATTTGTGGATTTCGGAGAGGATGTGGCTACCGGATACCGGGATTTTGAATTCGGAATCTATAATGACGGTAAATCCGTATTGCAGATTGACCGCGTGTATTCCGCCGATAAGAATGTGGAGATAAAGGAGTATCCGCGTAAGGTGAAGGGTGGAGCCTCCGGGAAGGTGGCGGGGCGTATATCGCTCGGCAATCTCCCGTCCGGACCATTCCGTATTAATGTGTATGTCGTGACTAATGACCCACTTCATCCTCTACGCACTGCCAATATTGTAGGCGTGAAGGAATGACTATTGTTTGGCTACGTTAAATATAAAGATAAAGAATTAACCAGATAAGAAAATGGAACATCCAGAGAACCATGAAGACTATAAGGGATTGCAGGTGAATGCCGGCGTCGGATCGCAGCCGATCACCAATCCTTACCGGAATATCCGCAGGACGCGTAAGCGTGAACTCAGCGTTAACGATTATGTGGAAGGGATAAGGAAAGGGGATGTCAGCATCCTTGGGCGTGCAGTGACACTTGTGGAGAGTCTTGCGGAATCCCATCAGGCGATAGCTCAGGAGGTGATAGAGAAATGTCTGCCATATTCGGGCAATTCCAGGAGAATAGGTATCACGGGAGTGCCGGGAGCCGGGAAATCCACGTCGATAGACGTATTTGGTCTTCACGTGCTTAAGAATGGTGGGAAACTTGCGGTCCTTGCCATCGACCCGAGTAGCGAGCGCACACAGGGGAGTATCCTTGGCGACAAGACCCGTATGGAGAAACTGTCGCAGCAGAAGGATGCCTTTATCCGTCCTTCCCCCTCGGCAGGCTCGTTGGGAGGTGTCGCAAGAAAGACACGCGAGACCATAGTGCTATGTGAGGCGGCAGGCTATGACAATATATTTGTGGAGACAGTCGGGGTAGGGCAGAGCGAGACTGCGGTGCATTCCATGGTAGACTTCTTCCTCCTTATCCAGCTTGCCGGCACGGGCGATGAGCTTCAGGGCATAAAACGAGGCATAATGGAGATGGCAGACGGCATAGTGATCAACAAATGCGATGGCGACAACGTGGACCGTGCCAAGTTGGCGGCGGCACAATTTCGCAACGCACTGTTCCTATTCCCACCCACACCGAGTAAATGGAAGCCGGAGGTTCTGACCTACAGCGGATATTATGAACTCGGCATAGACCTGGTGTGGGATATGATAGACCGCTATTTCGCCTACGTCAAGAGCACAGGCTATTTTGAGCGCAAGCGCAACGAGCAGGCGAAGTACTGGATGATGGAGACAATCGACGAACAGCTGCGTCATAATTTCTACAATATGCCGGAAGTGCGTGCCCTTCTTGAACAGAAGGAGCTGAGGGTGCTCAACAACGAACAGTCGTCGTTTACTGCCGCTAAAGACGTGCTTGATTGCTATTTTCAGCATCTCCGTTGTCCGGAGAATTGAATAAAAGGTTGAAATAAAAGGGGTATGAATCGGCATATTCCATAAAAAATTGCTAACTTTACGGCGTGAAATCACGAATATGTGTGAACGAGAGGTGGCTTTATTGCTAAGATATAAGCTATCTCTCTAAAATGCATGTAATTATGGCAAACAGATTAGTAGATATAGTATCTGCGCAGGCAAAACGCTACGGAAGCCGAGAGGCATATCGTTTCTGCTGGCGCAAAGATGGAGAATGGCAGTCCACGTCATGGAATGATTTCGGTCTGCAGGTAGAGGTGGCTGGCAAGGCACTTGCCAGAATAGGACTGATTGAGAAAGACACAATCGCAATCTGTTCGCCCAACACACCGCAGATTCTGATCACCGAGCTTGGTGGGTTCCGCAACCGTCTTTCCGCCATACCGATATATGCCAATTCCTCGCAGGATCAATTTGACTTTATCGTCAATAATGGTGGAGCCAAGGTGTTGTTTGTCGGCGACTCACATCAATATCCGCTTGCATACAATCATTGGAAAAAGAATCCCGATTCAATCAAGAAGATAGTCGTATTCAAGAATGACGAGCTGAAGCTTGAGGCTGACGATACGGTCACGATATTCTGGGATGATTTCGTGCGTATGGGAATGGAGGCTTCCGATGACGTGGCGAAGGAGGTTGAGGCACGGTCAGAAAGAGGATTGCCGGAAGATATGGCTACACTCATATATACGTCGGGCACCACCGGCGAACCGAAAGGAGTCGTAATCTCCCATGCCAATTATGATGCTGCAATAGAGACTCATATTCGCCTGTTGAAGCAGGTGAAAGATACTGATCTGTCGATGGCATTCCTGCCGATGAGCCATATATTGGAGAAAGCATGGTGCTATTATTGCATAAGCCGAGGAGTGGCGATTGCAGTAAACTACGATCCGCGTGTCATCCAGGACACTATCCATGATGTCCATCCTAATCTGATGTGCTGTGTGCCCCGATTCTGGGAGAAGGTATATGCCGCCGTCAAGGAGAAGATCGCGACCATGAGTAAGATGCAGCGGATGATGGTGGACAGGGCTATCAGATGCGGCAGGAAGAGAAATCTCGATTATAAGCGTCTTGGCAAGAGAGTGCCATGGTTTCTGGAGAAAGAATATCAGTTCTGGGATAAGAATATATTCCGGAAATTAAAAATGGCGATAGGAATACCTGAGCCTAATATGTTCCCCACCGCCGGAGCACCTCTAAGCGACAGGATTGTGGAGTTCATGCGTTCAGTCGGCATAGAGGTGACCATCGGTTATGGCTTAAGCGAGACGACCGCCACGGTGTCGTATTATCCTCCTGTCGGGTATGAGATAGGCACGGTGGGCATTCCGCTCCCCGGATTGAGTGTAAGGATCGATAAGAATGGAGAGATACTTGTCAAGGGTCCGACAGTGACAGCCGGTTACTATATGAACGAGGAGGCAAACCTCCAGGCATTTACTGATGATGGATATTTCCGCACCGGGGATGCCGGATATTTCACGGAGAGCGGTGCGCTTGTGCTGACAGAGAGGGTGAAGGATCTCTTCAAGACCTCAAATGGTAAATATATTGCCCCCCAGATGCTTGAGAGTCGCCTTGCTGAGAATAAATATATCGATGAGGCAGCCGTCATAGGCGACCAGCGTAAATTCGTCACCGCCCTTATCGTGCCGAATCTTTCGCAGCTTCGTGCGTGGGCCTCTCAGAACGGCATACCGAGCGACGACACTGAGAAATTCGTGTCAGATCCGAAGGTGGTGGCGTTCATGATGGAGCAGATCAACGGAGTGCAGTACGGTCTGGCGGAATATGAGAAGATAAAGCGAATCACATTGTTGCCGCATCATTTCTCCATAATGAACGGGGAGGTGACAAACACGATGAAGGTGAGACGTCCGGTAGTGGCTAAACGCTATTCCAAGGAGATTGAGGCGATGTATGCATACTGATCGGATTCACTCATAGCCTAAGCAAAGAAAAAAGGAATATACATATATGATTACACAGGAACAACTCAAGGAGGCCGCCGAACGACAGGGCGCGCTCAAGAGATACCTTGACATAGACAGCAAGAAGATAGAAGTGGAGGAGGAGGAGCTCCGCACCCACGTGGCAGATTTCTGGGAAGACCGAGAGAAAGCGGAGGCTCAGATGAGAAAGATCAAGGAGCTTCATTTCTGGATCGATTCCTACACGGAGCTTGAGAAGCAGGTGGAGGAACTTCAGCTTGCCTTTGACTTCATAAAGGAGGAACTTGTGACGGAAGAGGAGGTCGATGCCCAGTATGAGCGTGTCATGGATAGCCTGGAGAAGCTTGAATTGCGCAACATGCTTCGGCGTGAAGAGGATAAACTTGGCGTCGTGCTTAAGATAAATTCCGGAGCCGGCGGCACAGAGAGTCAGGATTGGGCGCAGATGCTCATGCGTCTGTATCTCAGATATGCGGAGAAACATGGTTACAAGACCTCGATAGCGCAATTGCTCGAGGGAGATGATGCCGGCATCAAGTCGGTGACAATCAATATTGAGGGAGATTATGCCTACGGCTTCCTTAAGAGCGAGAATGGCGTTCATCGTCTTGTGAGGGTCAGTCCGTATAACGCCCAGGGAAAGCGAATGACTTCATTTGCATCTGTCTTTGTGACTCCTCTTGTTGACGATACGATAGAGATCAACGTGGAGACGGCGCGTGTGTCGTGGGATACCTTCCGTTCGGGAGGTGCCGGCGGTCAGAACGTCAACAAGGTGGAATCCGGCGTGCGTCTGCGTTATCAGTATAAGGACCCCTATACCGGCGAGGAGGAGGAGATCCTCATTGAGAATACCGAGACCCGCGACCAGCCGAAGAATAAGGAGAATGCCATGCGTCAGTTGAAATCAATCCTTTATGAGAAGGAGCTTAACCACCGCATGGAAGAGCAGGCTAAGATTGAGGCAGGCAAGAAGAAAATCGAATGGGGTAGCCAGATACGAAGCTACGTGTTTGATGACCGTCGCGTGAAGGACCACCGCACGAATTATCAGACTTCCGACGTCAATGGAGTCATGGATGGCGATATAGATGCCTTCATAAAGGCATATCTAATGGAGTTTGCCTCGACGGAATCATGACGTCTGTCAAGCCGAATAAATATAAATAAAAAGAGGAATCAGATAATCCGGAAATTATCTGATTCCTCTTTTTATTATGCCAATGAAGTTTTTAAGCCTCAGTATATCAATTGTATCATGTGCATGCTCAATGGCATCATTTCCGTTCCTTAATTAAACCATGGCGGTAGGCGTAGAGAAGTTCCCGCAGTTCCTGTATCTGTCCTGTAAGCTCCTTCCCCCGGTCAGTGTCTCTTACTCTCACTCGGTGAGAGTTAAGTTCTACGAGACGGTTTATGGAAATGATGTCGGTGCCGTTCTTCACAGCCTCATCAGCAGAGGAGAATGGCTCATGCTGCACAAGCTCAAAGCCACGGCTATGGTATACGAGAGTATACCCGGCTATGCCGGTGGTGGCATGATACGCCTTTGAGAAACCACCGTCAATCACCATCAGTTTTCCATTGGCTTTTACAGGATTCTCACCGTCTCCCGCCTTTACCGGCACGTGCCCGTTGATTATGTGGCGGTGTTCCCCGGTGACTTCAAAAGCATCGAGGATATTGTCGCATACCTCCTCTTGTCCGCGCAGATGATAATAATGCCCTTTCTCTTCGTGATGAGTGGCTTTGTCTGCTATGAGATAACGTTCGAAAGTGGCCATCTTTGATTTGTCGAATAGTGGGGAGTCAGGTCCGCACCATGCGTATAGATAGTAGTCGATAGCATTACGCCGTTCCGGCTCCGGGGTGTCGGTGTTATATCCGGAGCGCAGAAGCATCTCTATCTGCTTAAGCAGCTGCGGACCGCTGTAGAGCTTGCCATTGACCTCCACCTCTTTCAGACTTCCATCCTCGTTGAGTGGTATTGAGGCATGGAAAAGAAGGTTGGAATTGCATATCTGGAACAGACTGCCATGAGAGAAGAAGATACTGATATGGCGTTTCAGCTTGTCGCTGACGGAGAAAGAATGTAGCAGCTTCTCCATCAGTAGTTGCTCCTCTGTGGATAGCCTATATGGGTCGGCAGGATCAATTGTCGGGAAATTTGAGTCGGAGAGAGGATAAGAGGTTCCGTTGAGAGATATCGTGCCCGATGTCATGTCGATTTTATGGAGCAGTCGCCGGTCGTCCATTTTCCATTCCGGATGACGGACAATCATCTGACCTTCGAGTTTGAACTGTATGATGGATATTGCCTTGTGCATCTTTGCTATCAGACGACGGTTCTTGTCGGAAATCGCTTCATCTGAACTTGATTTAGGCATGAACACGTCGCAGGGATCGTCTCCGTATGTCTCCATGGCGAACGTGGCGAGAGGCACGAGATTGATGCCGTATCCGTCTTCGAGGGTAGCCATGTTACCATACCGTAACGACACACGTAGCACGTTGGTTATGCAGCATTCGTTGCCACATGCTGCACCCATCCAAAGCACGTCATGATTGCCCCACTGTATGTCGAAGCCTTTGTATTCCAGAAGAGTATCCATGACGATATGTGCACCGTCTCCACGATCATATATATCGCCGAGTAGATGCAGCTGATCAATGCTCAGACGCTGTATCACGTTGGATATGGCGCGTATGCACTCCTCCGCTTGTCCGGTGGATATGATTGTCTCG
Source organism: Muribaculaceae bacterium Isolate-037 (Harlan) (assembly GCA_003762615.1). GTDB lineage: Bacteria > Bacteroidota > Bacteroidia > Bacteroidales > Muribaculaceae > Lepagella > Lepagella muris. Next base: position 52,676 of record RIAZ01000030.1, on the reverse strand, counting down.
ATGATACGGTTGTAGTATAATTGCTTGTTCTCCTCAAATGGCGACTCATGAAGAAGTTCCTCGATAATATAGGCAAATTCTTTCGGCAGACTCTTCCTTACCCTTGATCGGGAATATTTTGACGAGACCTCTTGGAGCACCTTTATAAGCAGGTGTAGAGTGATCTTATAGAAATTCTCGATATGAGTCTCGGAAGAACGCATCAGTGCGAGTTTACGTTCCGGATAATATATGAGTGAGCATAGTTGTCTTATGTCGTCCTCACGCATAGTTGTGGAGAAAAGTTCGTTGACTTTCCTCTTTATATTGCCCGATGCATTCTTCAGGATATGACGGAAAGCGTCAGCCTCGCCATGTATGTCGGCGATGAAATGCTCTGTGCCTTTGGGAAGATTTAATATGGCTTCGAGATTTATTATTTCGGTGGCAGCACTTGAAATATTGCCGAAATTTTGCGATAGAAGCTCGAGAAGCCTACGGTCGCTCTCGATTTTTTCCGGTGTGAATCCAGACATGGGTTTAAGATGATTGTTTATAGGTTATACTTGAGGAGGAATCTGCCTTGCCGGCAGATCACTTGATGAACAAATACTTTAGTGCGTCAAGAGTGGCTTGTTCTCTCCCTTTAGGGGGCGGGTGCGGGACGGTCAGAGGAGGGATGCAGACCATCCCGGCTTAGAATTTCCGGAGGGTGACGGTGGTGTTGCCATTCTTGAGAATCATTTTCTTATTGTCAAGATGAGCCACGTCAAATGTGACGGGATTTGATGATATCCCGAATTGACTTAGCTTCTCGCTTGCCAACGGTTTTTCCATATCAAGATAAGGGAAATCAAGGGAAAGCGATTCTCCGTCAAAAGAGAAATTGCCGGTAGTCCATACACCCTCTCCATACGATGTGAGATGACAGGTGTGGAGGTAGAAACAGTAGTATATGTTGACATCAAACGGTTGTCGGTCAGGCTCCGGTTCTACCGACATTACCTGCCATTGACCGTCAAGGTCTCCGTTGATCGGGGCTTTCTGGCATGCGGATAATGCAGTCAACGCTATGCTGATGAAGAGATATCTCCAGAAAAATTTTTTTATATGATTCTGTTTCATTTTTGCATATTGGGTTTTGGATATCATAATTTAAAGAATCCGGTTTTCCCTATGGAGATCATGCCGCCAAAACTTTTACCGAGAAGTTTGCCGGAGTCGCCTGCAATTGCACCGGAGAAATACCATCCTTTTAATTTACTGGGTTTCCACGTCGCTTCAAGCATTGCGTTGAAATTCCCCAATATTTCCGGAGATGGATACTGATATGTACCCCAGTTTCGGGAGAAGGATAGCAGAAGTCTGTAGTCTACCTCGGGATGTGGCTTGCCGGCTATGCCGAAATGATGAGCCACTATGCGAGTGTTCATGAATGTGAGCAGGTGGCTACGGTTGTATAGTGGGGAGATTGCGAGGGGATTGCCGATTCCCATCCCCCAATGTTGCCAACCCGGATAGATTGAATGATTGTAGTAGTTGTCGCGTCCGCTGACTTGCTCCGGCACCTTGTCGGAACTGTTGTGCAGCACTGCGCCTGTCTGATCCTTGGAATAAAGAAATTCATACACAAATGTCGTCACGAAAGGATTCTTGGGCAGCCGAGCCTCGATGCCCCACAGACCATCTTTCCAGCCATATTCGAAAGTCATCTGCGACTGGTCTTCGAAATAATGCTCGAAATATGCTCTTATTTTCCAATCGGCGTTTGGAATCCATGACAAAGCTATGGTGTATTCTCCGACCATATTCCCATCGATACTTGTGGTTTCGCCAAGAAATGTGTCAAGTGTGGTTGAAGTAGGGAAAAATGCTCTCACCCAATGCTTCAGACTGCTACCAAGTGACAAGGATTCTCCATTTTTATAGGCTTTCCCTCCGAATTGAGTCGCCATCTCTATCCCCACCTCACCGACAAGCGGGAATTTTGAGGGATTACCGCCACGCAGCCATAGTCCTTTTGAATGGAACAGAACGTTCTCCGCACGTTTCGATTTGGGCGTGTCGGCGGCCCAAGATTTCTGCCATCTTCCATCGGTGAACATTCCGTATGAGATGTATCCCTTTACAGCGAACCAGCCTTTTGTTCCCCAGAAATCGGCATAATCAAATATGCCGACACGTAGTTGCGGCACGGGCAAAGCATTTCCGGAGAAAAGCAGGTTACCGGAGGACAAGCGAGGGTTGTTAAAACTGCTCCATATCTCCTTACTACCGAGCATTGCGCCTAAAGACCGGTATTTTACCTCACCATATAGCTGATGGATTGAGAATGGTGCGGTGGATCTCCATGATGCGACAAGGTCTACTGCCGCACCCCAGGAAAACCTCTTGCTGCGGTCAATGTCGCGGAAAACGGCGGCTCTTACAAAACCATTATTTTTTTCGGGCGACCCGAGTCCCTGTAAGTTGCTCACAAGCCAGAATGGGGTATTTGCTCCGGCGGAAAACGTCGCTCTCGTCTCAGCGAGATAACGGATGGAATCATTTCGGATGGAATCCGCATGCGCAGTGAATGTAAATCCGAGCTGCAAGAGGAGTGGCATAAAAAGGGCAGTCAGGATCCGTAGGTTTGTCTTGTGTCTCATATTGTTTTAATAATGAGGAGAGAAGTTCCCGGTCATATCGGCTATTTCAATCATGAGTCCTGTCGTGAAAATAGGTCAGGGAACAATCCTTAATCAATCCTGGAATAGACAAAATGAAATATTTGAAGAAACTTGACGCCTGCTTATTCAATAAATACATTAAAATAACGTTGTTGTCATGAGGACAATTGTGTGGAATCGATATTTTATATTAAAACAAAATTAGACTCAAGTCGGTTTTCAGGTTCTGCTCAATCTGTTCATTGAAGTTTAGACCGCTTCAAAAAATTGTTTGCAAATAAAAAAAGGGATTCCTAAAAAATAATTCTTATCTATGATAGATTGGCTAAGTAATGACATTCTTGCGTTTGCTATCGCACTGGTGCTTGCCGGTATAATAATACCGCAGATTCTGTTGATTGCGTTTAGAAAAAAATTGTTTGACGACATCGATGAGCGAAAGATTCATAAGGGAGTGGTGCCGCGTCTTGGTGGCATTGCGTTTCTCCCCTCGATATTGTTTTCAGTTGCAGTGATAATAGGATTCAATCTGAAATATGGTAATCCTGCATTGTGGACAGAAGTGGCGTTGTCAACGGTCCCGATGTATTTTATGGTGTGTGCGGTGTTGCTGATGTTCTTGGTAGGCATGGCAGACGATCTTATCGGGGTGCGGTATATGGCAAAATTCATAGTCCAGATAATATCTGCGTTGCTTATTGTCGCATCCGGCATGTATATTGACGATTTCTACGGATTCTTGTGGCTTAATGAGCTTTATGCATGGTTCGGTTGTCTCGTGACAATATTTGCAGTGGTCTACGTGGTGAATGCCATCAATCTGATAGACGGTATTGACGGGCTTGCATCCGGGTTGAGCACGGTGGCATTGGTGTTCTACGCCATATTGTTCTATATAAGCGGCGAGCATGTCTACTCGATGCTTGCATCGGCAGCAGCCGGCACCCTGCTCCCGTTCTTCTACTACAACGTGTTTGGTAATGCCAAGAAGCAGAAGAAGATATTTATGGGCGATACCGGTGCGTTGACCACGGGCATGATCATGGTGTTCTGTGCGATTGCAATGCTCCACATAGATTCCGCTACGTTCACCCATGAGTTTAACCCTATGGTCATGGCTCTTTCTCCATTGATCATTCCATGTTTCGATGTTGTGCGTGTCTATCTCCATCGTGTGCGCCGTCATAGGAATCCTTTCCTTCCCGATAAATGCCATATCCATCATAAACTGCTTGCTTTGGGTCTGAACCAACGCACAGCCCTTATCGTCATAATGATATGGGCAGCGGCATTTATTGTGGTGAATGTGGCACTCTCCTCCGAAGTCAATCCTACAGCACTCATAGCATTCGACGTGATTGTATGGACCATAGCCAATATGCTTCTGACAAGAGGTATCCGTAAACGTGAGGCAAAACTTAACCAACATTTATTTGATTAAAGAGAGAAAATCTTAGGGATATGAAAAGAAAAACACTGTTGAAATATACGGTGGCGATGGTAATTGCCATTAATGCTGTGTCTTGCAGCACTCCTAAGAATGTTACATATTTTCAGGATATAACAGAGACAGTCGTTCCTGTTTCTCAAACAGAGATAAAGGTGCAGCCTCATGACAGGCTCTCAATCGTGGTGAAATCCAAGGATCCAGCCTTGTCAAGTCTATTTAATCTTACGGTGGCTTCCAATCGGCTTGGATATGAAGCAAGTACAAGTGGAACTGGCAGCAGTTTGCGTACCTATACTCCATCAGGAGAAGGAATCTCCACCTATACCGTGTCATCTGAAGGAACAATAGATTTCCCTGTATTGGGTGTGCTTAAAGTAGAGGGAATGTCTCGCAGCGAACTTGCAGGTTTTGTCAAAGGTGAGTTGATAGGACGTGAACTTGTGAAAGATCCTGTTGTCACAGTGGAATTTCTTAACACCGGTTTTTCTGTGATGGGGGAGGTGAATCGTACAGGAAGATACGATATCAACAAGGATCGTCTGAACATCCTGGAGGCGTTATCACTTGCCGGGGACCTTACGATACAAGGACAGCGTGAGAATGTAATTGTTGTGAGAGAGGAGAAGGATGGAATCCACACTTATCGTGTAGATTTGACCAATTTTAAGAGTCTCTCGTCTTCACCGGCTTACTATATAAAACAAGGAGACATAATATATGTGGAGCCGAATAGCGTCCGCAAACGTCAGACCACAGTCAACGGAAATAATATATTGTCGGCAGGTTTCTGGGTATCGGTGGCATCGTTGCTCACTTCTGTGGCAGTGTTGGTGTTCAAATGATTTTGTTTGCTGACAAATATTCTGCTTTAATAAATAACCGCAATATTGCATAACCAAGCCGGAGTTTGTTTCCGGATTTGCGCAAGATATGGATAACACAAAAACAAAACCGGAAGGTATCTCCGGATTCTCGGATTTTTCAATTAAGGATTACATACAGGCATGTAAATCACGATGGCAATGGATATTGTTATCGTTGATTATATGTGTTGGAGCAGGTGTGCTTTATATACTTTGTCAGCAGCCGGAATATCAGCGTACGGAAGAGGTTTTGATAAAAGATCAAGAGGGTGGATCTGGAGTCCCTGACATGGCTGGTGTATTCTCTTCATTTGGACTTGTGTCAAGTAATACAAGCGTTTACAATGAGTTGATTTCTCTTAAATCTCCGGCAGTGATGTATGAGGTCGCCCGAAGACTGCATCTTGATATGAACTATGACCGTCTGGGTGGATTCCATCCGGTAACGCTATACGGACACACGTTGCCTTACATTGTAGATATGCAAGGTATAGAGGAACAAGGTGGCGCATCTTTCAAAATGGAACTCTCTGCTGATGGCAATATAAAAATGAGGGAGTTTCGTAAATTTACAATCGATGGAAAGATAGAACTTGCTGGAGAGGCTACTCTTCCTAAAGGGAAAGAATCTGTCAAGACTCCGATAGGAATAGTTAAGGTCACTCCGAATCCGGAATATGACGGACTTCCTATAACTGAATCTATTGAATTGAAAGTGGTCAAGAAACCAATGCAGACCACTGTGGAAAATTATGGGGAGAAGCTTAATGGAGATCTTGTTAATCAGGATGCAGAAATAATTGGTCTTACAATAAGGGATGTCAGTGTGCAGAGAGCTGAAGATATTCTGAATACAGTGCTTCTTGTCTACAATGAGAATTGGATTGAAGATAAAAATAAGATGGCAGTCGCTACATCTGCATTTATCGACGAGCGTCTTCGTCTGATACAACAGGAACTCGGAGATGTGGACAGCAATATTGCAAAATATCAGACAACCACAGGAAGCCCTGACCTTATAGCTTCGGCTCAGGCATCCATGGAGAAAGAATCGAATCTTGAACAGTCGATATTGAATATTGAAAATCAACTTTCGATTACTACCTATATGAAGGATTTCCTGGATGACAGTGCCAATAAATTTAATATCATACCAGCTAATACAGGTCTTGATAATCCTTCGATAGAGAAAGATATCGCCACTTATAATACGATTCTGTTGGCTCGTAATAATCTTGTAAGCAATTCGTCGGAACGTAATCCTCTTGTCGAGGATTATGACTCTCAGCTGAACGGACTCCGAGAGTCAATCACTCGCAGTATGTCAAACCGTATCGCCGGACTGAAGACCCGTCTGCGTAGTTTCCGTGAAGAGAAGATTAAGACAACAGGCAAGATCGCCGGGACTTCAGAGAAGGCATTGCCGTTGTTGTCTGACACACGCCAGCAGAAGGTGAAGGAAGGTCTGTATCTGTTCCTTCTCCAGAAGCGTGAGGAGAATGAACTTAGCCAGAAGTTTACGGCTGAAAATACACGCGTGATAACACCTCCGATGGGTTCTCTTAAACCTGTATCTCCAAAGAAGAAACTTATTCTTGCAGTGACATTCCTACTTGGTCTTGCATTACCGTTGATAACGATATATATGCTTGAAACCGGCAATACGAAAGTCAGAAGTAAGAAAGATCTTGATGGTGTAAAGATTCCGTTCGCCGGAGAGATACCGTTTGTCGGCAAGCGTAAGAAATTTAAGGTTGTGGTCAAGAAGAATAAGAAACTTGAGGATGAGAAACCTCCACTTGCAGTCGTTGAGGAGGGTAAGCGTGATGTGGTCAACGAGGCTTTCCGCGTAATTCGCAGCAATATCGATTTCATGTCGGGCAAGGGTGATGGTTCTCAGATAATCATGCTCACGTCGTTCAATCCGGGTAGTGGAAAGTCATTCATATCATATAATTTGGGACTCAGTTTTGCCCTAAAGAAGAAGAGGGTGCTTCTGATTGATTGTGATCTCCGTCATGGTTCCTCCTCAATGTTTGTCGGCATGCCTCATAAGGGAATCACGGATTATCTGACTGGAAATAATGATAATTGGCGGAGTCTTATCGTCAAGGTGCAGGATAATGAATTGCTGTCGATCCTTCCGGTAGGAAAGATGCCGCCTAATCCTGCGGAACTTCTTGAAAACGGCAGATTGACTGACCTGTTGAATGAGGTCAGAGGAGAGTATGACTACGTGCTGCTTGACTGTCCGCCTGTCAACATTGTCGTCGATACTCAGATTGTTGGTCAATATGCCGACCGCACACTGTTTGTGGTGCGTGCCGGTCTGCTTGAACGAGAGGCATTAACGGAACTTAATGAGTTCTATGAGAATAAGAAATTCAAGAATATGAGCCTTATTCTGAATGGAACAGAGGCGGTCCATAGCCGCTATTACACATACGGTAACTATCAAAGTTATCAGTAAGTTAATATAAGAATAACCATTTAATCCATCATACTTCATCCTTTATACCTTCATACATAAAAAAGATGTGGCCATTTAAGACAGTGAAATCAATAAAGGAATCCGGAATGTTTGACGGATTCATCGATTGGCATTCCCATATATTGCCGGGAGTGGACGATGGCATAAAGAGGATGAGCGATTCGCTTGAAGTGTTGCGTTTCTATGAGGATTTGGGAATAAGGCATGTGTGGCTCACTCCTCACATAATGGAGGACTATCCCAATACCACAGCAGAATTAAGAGCACGCTTTGAGGAACTTAAGAAAGAGTGGAATGGTAAGGTCGAGTTGCATCTTGCCGCAGAGAATATGCTTGACACACTTTTTGAAGAGCGTCTGGAAGCTGGTGATTTTTTGCCGATAGGAGAGGATGGCAGGCATCTTCTTGTTGAGACGTCTTACTATACTCCCCCGATCGGAATGGATGAACTTCTTGATAAGGTCAAGAGTGCCGGTTACTTCCCGGTGCTTGCTCATCCGGAGCGTTACCGCTATATGGATGAGGGTGACTATATCCGTTTGAAAGAACTTGGAGTGTTGTTTCAGATAAATTTCGCATCTTTGGTTGGAGGCTATGGCGATACTGCACGTAAGAAATGTGAATGGTTGTTGTCAAAAGGGATGGCAGACCTGACAGGTAGCGACCTTCATCGTCTTGATGCCACCCAAAGGATGATTGCATTGAAGCCTACGAAGAATAGTGTGCTCGATAATCTTCGTGAAGTGGTATCCAATGGAGGGAAATTTCATTGACCTGATTCAGATAATTGCATTGTATAATGGAAGAAGGGAAGTGTAGTTCGGTAGCTGTGCTCATGAGCACTTATAATGGCGAATTGTATCTGAGAGAGCAGCTTGATTCCATATTCCGACAGAAATATGTGAATGTCACTATCTATGTCAGGGATGATGGATCTGCCGACAACACTATTGATATATTGTCAGACTACGAGAAATGCTATCCTGGAAAAATATATGTGGATAGGGGCATTAACGTTGGTTGGAAACGTTCATTTATGGAACTTGTGCGAAGGACGTCTAAATTGTCATGTAAATATGATTATTATGCCTTTTCCGACCAAGATGATATATGGCTTCCGGAAAAATTGAAGAGGGCGACAGAATCCCTTTCTGAGATTAAGAATGAAATAAAGCTTTATTGCTCCAATCAGTATTACTATAAGGATGGGGTAAATCAAGGATGTGTCAGGACGCGAGAGGTGATGAAGCCTACAGTGGAGAATAGTTTGATTCGTAATCTGGCAATAGGATGTACGATAGTGACTTCTCCGCGTCTTATGATGTTGATGGCATCCGGAGAACCGGCGGGTCCGCCACCACATGATTTTTGGATATATCAGTTGGCTGTGTTGATGGGGGAGGCTATTGTGGATCATAATAGTTATATTTTGTATAGACAACATAATACAAATCAGATAGGAGCTAAGAAAAGTAAGTTCGATATATGGAAACGACGTGTCAGAAAGTTATTGTTTCCAGATATAAAACATGAACGGGAGATACAAGCAAGAGAATTATTGCGAATATATTCGGAATTTATGTCAGAAGATGTTCGACTCAAAGTTGGACGTGTGGCATATTACCGAAAATCATTTGCAAGCCGTCTTAGGCTGATGATGAATCATAATTATACATCAGGAAAGGCTTCAAATGATTTTTGGCTACGACTTAGAATTTTATTTGGACAATTATAGAAATAATAATCATTAAAGGACAGATGGTATGAAGATATTGGTTGTGACAGATCAAACGCTATTGATGGAGGGTGAGAAGATTCTTGGATCTACAAACTTTACAAACATTATTAAGCGTCTATGTGTTATTGGAGAGTTGCATTTGTGTCTTCAAAAACCGAAAGAGAATGGTAATTGTATTCAGGTTTTTAATGATTGCCTAAATGATTATATAATCCATGATAATATCTGCTATATTAATAAGTCCTTTGTATGGCCGTCATCAAATGTCATTAGCACATTGAAGGAGGCTATTTCAAAGGTGGATTTGGTTATAGGCTATGTGCCATCGCTTAATGCGGAATTTGCGGCACACCTTGCTCATAAAGCTCGGAAAAAATATTTTGCCCTAATGGTTGCGTGTCCGTGGGATGGGCTGTGGAATCAGGATTGGAAACGTAAGATAGCCGCCCCATATCGTTATCTTATGAATAGACGAGTGTTGAGTAGGTCTGATTATGCATTATATGTCACAAATAAATTTCTACAAAAACGTTATCCCACAAATGGAATCAGCATAGGATTATCTGATGTCGTGCTTGAAAAATGTGATGACAATGTATTGGAGCAACGTAAGAGGAAAATTAATATTTTGTCTGATAATGGAATTATAAGGATAGCAACAGTGGCAATGCTAAATATTCGATATAAGGGACAGCGTTTTGTTATTCGAGCATTGAGAAAACTTAAAGATATGGGATACAATAACTATCATTATTTTCTTATCGGTGGAGGTGATGATAGTGCCTTACGAAAAGAGGCAGAGAAGCTGGGTGTGATAGATCAGATTCATTTTGTTGGTAAAATGTCGCATGAAGAGGTATTCAATATTCTTGATGATGTGGATATATATGTGCATCCATCGCTTCAGGAAGGTTTGCCTCGTAGTGTGGTTGAGGCAATGAGTAGGGCTCTTCCATGTATCGGAGCAAGGACAGGAGCAATACCTGAATTGTTGAATAATGATTTTATTGTGTCTCGAAAGTCAGTTGATGATATAGTTGACCGGCTTTTGACAATGAGAGATAAGAAAATCATGCTTAAGGAGGCAGAACGTAATTTTGAAGAGGCAAAGAAATTTGAGTGCGAATTATTGGATAAACGTAGGAATATTTTTTATGATAAGATTCGTCAAGACTTTAATTAATTTTAAATAAAATTATGGGCAAACGAGGACATTATCAATACTTAACTAATGTAATAGGGAAGATATTTGGAATTTTACCAAAGTCTGTGTTGAAATTTATATATGGCTTGACATGTAATATGTCAGGATTTGTCGGGTTGGGATTCAGGTATGTCTGTTTGAAAAATATGATAAAAACATGTGGGGAAAATGTTGCAATATTTCCATACTGTATTATTAGACATCCAGAAAATCTGTCAATAGGTAGCAATGTGAGCATTCATCCGTATTGCTATATTGATGCAATAGGAGGAGTTGATATAAATGACAACGTTTCAATTGCAAATCATTGCTCAATCATTTCTTTTGGACATAGTTGGGAAAATAAAGAAGAACCTATTAAATATAATCCATTGATAATGACTCCTATTGAAATAGGATCAGATGTATGGATAGGATGTGGAGTGAGAATAATAGGTCCGTGTAAAATTGAAAGTCGGACAGTGATCGCAGCAGGTGCGGTTGCTCGTGGATCTTTGGCTGGTCACTCTATCTATGGAGGAGTGCCGGTTAAGTTGATAAAGAAAATTTCGAGTCTTGATCCCAATTTTTGAGGAATTGAAAAATTTTTTGTCATTTTATTTCCCAGAAAATAATGATCTCCATATTCGTTCTCGTTCAGTGATTTGCTTGGGATTGAAGATTGAGACATATGGAAGCCATCCATGATACATTTGGTAATAATAAAAAGATTGAGTTGCCAATGTAAAGCAGATAAGTCCTACCCTGATCCATTCTTTAACTTGGCGTAGACATATGAAATTTGCGATTGCTACAGTGACGAACATTGTAGTGTAATTGGATATTCTGGAGAATATTATAGGTATGGAGAATGTGCCTATGCTCAAGAGTATATGAAGAAGAATCATCTGTTGGAAATCTGTTTTTAATTTTGAAATCCTAAATGCTGCGAAAACAGCGATAGCCGGTAAAGCATATCTTATAAGGTGAGCGATTCTCCAGTTTAGATTATAGTTGGTGGAAGTGTATTGTTCAATTCTTCTCGTAACAGACGGGATGGAGATAATGTCCCCTAACTTTTCAATTAGAGGAGTAATTGTTAAAAAAAGGATACATATTATTATTAATGAGAGATTAGGCTTTATAATTTTAACAAGAGGTAGAAACCATATTATTATTGCAGAATAATGTAAAGATATCGAAAGAAATGAAATAAGATAGAATTTTAACCACTTTTTATTTTCAAAATTTCTATAATTTAGCAGGAATATACTGATTGCAGCACTTTCTCTCATAACCTCAACGGAAAAGTATAGCCATTGGAGAATAAGATAAAACATTATTCCGACAAATACATTTCTACAGTATCGATATAGGAATATGAAAATACAGCCGTTTGTAATCGTGGCCATTATTACTTGTACTGGCCAGAATTCTTTAGTGAAAGATTTGCATATTGCACATATAAAAAGATAACCGGGCTCATGTCGTTCTAAAAAAATCTTTACAGTCCAGAATTTATCAAGAGAACGAGCCTTGGTATATGTTTTCATATATCCTATGGTATCAAAACCAACTCGATAACGCATTCCTAATAAAATTATAATATATACTAATATTATAACCATCAGTGTCTTTTGTTTTGCAGGAGGCATTTTTTTATTAAAAATTATGCCTAATGTAGCTAATATAAACGGTACTAGGTATTCCATTATTTGTCTTGAATAGGTCTATTTAGATGTGATTTTAATAAATTTTCTGTTGAAACCAACCAGATTATACATGCTGCAGTCTGCGATATTACAAGCGACCAGATTACGGCGTTCATTCCAAGCAGTGATGCCGCGAGGAGAAGTGCAATCACAATGACTGATTTTATGGTTTCAAGATATAGGATCTTTTTTGTGGTGCCCAAGGTCTTCAGTATGTTGCGGCAAAGCACTTGGATAGATGCCGGGCAGATTGTGAGCGATAATACTTGGAATATTCCGGTTGCAGCCAACCATTTTTCACCAAGTGTAATTGAAATTATCTGATTGGAGAATATTATGAATATGGCGGAGACTCCGACGAGGGCTAAAATCAGCAGGCGGAGCATCTTGTGGTATGTTGCACGTATTTTCGTCACGTCCTCAAACTTTGCAAGCATGGGAAATATACTTTGATCCATGAGGGATGTGCAGGTGCTTTGGCAGAAATTCGTGATTCGTGATACCTGCGTATAATATCCGGTGAATTGCAACGTGGTGATTTTTGCGATTATATTTGTAGATATGTTGTTTGCCAATGTTCTGACTGTATCTGACCCAAAGAGACTTATACCGAAAGAGAATTGATAGCGGAATGATTCTTTTGAAAAAGTGAGAGACGGAATAAATCGGTTATAGATTTCCAGAAATACCACATGGCACAATGCGAGAACAATCTGTTGCCATACGAGCGACCAATAGCCGTATCCTTTATGAGCCATCCATATAGCCACGGCAAGAGATATGATGCCGGAAATTACATTTATGACTGCATATATCTTGAATTTCAGGTCGCGGAAAATCATTATTCTTTGCACCACGCGGAATGCATGTATTATTATTGTCAGACTGATTACACGCACGACATCTGTAAGCTGTGGGCGATCATAAAAGTCTGCCAGTAGTGGGGAGGAGAAATATAGAATCCCATAAAGGAGAAAACTCACTGCAAGATTATAGTAGAACAGGGTGGAATAATCAGTGCGGGATACCTCTTTCTTGCGTAATAGAGCCCCGCCCATCTCGGAGTCGACCATCATCTGAGAAAAGGCAATGAATATTGTCACTATGCCGATTATTCCAAAGTCGGCAGGCGTCAGCAATCTCGCCAAAATTATAGTTGATAGGAATGTGATTCCTGACTGTCCAAACTGGGACACGACATTCCATATTATAGCTGTTCTGAAACGCATAATAATTTTATATTGTCTGATTTGAACCACGAAATATTTAGACAACTTAAATTAAAAACGCATCATAGATAGGAATTATTTTGTAGGCTATTCCGATACCGGGATTAAGGTTGGAACAATCACTAAGCCTCCATTTTTTATGAAACGGGATCTAAAGCGTCGGTTACAAGTATATTTTTGTGATTGCTAAAACTGACATATATAATTGCATCGGACAATAAAAGGCAAAATATAACGTATCTTATTAAGTGATAATAATAGCAAGAACAACTGATACAATCTCCCTTTAATTGAAATGAAGGAACTTTTGCTGGTTATAAATGAAGATCGCTTCTTCTTGTCTCATCGCACTCGGATAGCGGAGGTTGCGGCACGTAACGGATGGAGTGTGACGTTAGTCACTAAGGATACGGGTCAGCGCGGAGAGATTGAGAAGATGGGTTTCAACTATATCGAACTTCCGATCAATCCTACAGGAATGAAGATTGGTGATGAATTGAAGACGCTGATATTCCTATATAAACTGTATCGGAAGCATCCGGATGCCATAATTCATCATGTCGGTCTTAAGAATATGCTGTGGGGTGGTCTGGCATCTCGGCTCACCAAGACCAGGGGTGTGGTGTATGCTGTCAGTGGATTGGGCACTCTGTTTGGGGAAGATAATATCGGGAAAGTTGCAAAGGTCATACAGAAGTTTCTTAAATTCTCCATGAAGAAACGCAATATATCAGTTATCTTTCAGAATCATGATGACGAGCGGTTGTTTCTTGAGAGTGGGATAGTTGACAAGAGTAAGATATGCTTCATAAAGGGTTCAGGAGTGGATCTTTCGGAATATAATTTTTCCGAGGTGCCGTTAGAGACGCCATTGGTGGTGATATTCACGGCAAGGATGCTTCGTGAGAAGGGTGTGCCGGATCTTGTGGCTGCGGCAGAACTTCTGCGTGGAGAATTTGAGGGGAAAGTTGAATTCTGGTTATGTGGAGGATTGTCAAGTAATCCATCGGCAATGAAGGAGGAGGAGATTAATGGGATGATTGACGGTAAATATATAAAATGGCTTGGACATCGTTGTGACATTTCCGACCTGCTCCGGAAGTCATCCATAATGTGCTTCCCGAGCTACTACCGTGAGGGTGTGCCAAAGTCACTGATAGAGGCATCTGCCGTAGGACGTCCGATTGTCACCACAGATTCTGTAGGTTGTCGCGACACGGTGGAAGATGGAGTCAACGGTTTTATAGTCCCTACTCATTCTCCGGAGAGGATAGCAGAGGCATTGCGTAGTCTGATCACTAATCCTCAGCTCATGCGAAAGATGGGCGAGGAGTCACGCCGTATGGCTGAACTCGACTATGACGTGAATAAGGTGGCGGCGACGCACCTTAACATTTATGAACAACTTATGCGCACCCAGTGTGCACTGTAACATATCACATTACCGTGTGCATGATGTCACATTATCATGTGCATGATGTATGAAAAAGGGAACCAGGTTTGACCTGATTCCCTTTATTTCGTATCATTGCTGACTGATTATGCATCAAGGATTACTCAGCTTTGCCGTCAGAACCGAGCACGTTGATGATTTTGTGCTTGTAGAGTTTCTCCATCTCGTCGCGAGCCGGACCGAGGTATTTACGGGGGTCGAACTCAGCGGGTTTCTCAGCGAGGACTTTACGCACAGCAGCAGTCATTGCAAGACGGCTGTCGGAGTCAATATTGATCTTGCAAACGTCCATAGCTGCAGCCTTGCGGAGCTGCTCCTCAGGGATGCCGATTGCATTGGGCAATTTGCCACCGTTCTCGTCTATGATCTTCACGTATTCCTGAGGAACGGAAGAAGAGCCGTGGAGCACGATGGGGAAGTCGGGGAGTTTCTCCTCTACAGCCTCAAGCACGTCGAATGCCAATGGAGGGGGAACGAGAAGACCTGTCTTCTCATCGCGGGTGCACTGTGCAGGAGTGAACTTGTAAGCACCGTGAGAAGTGCCGATAGAGATAGCGAGGCTATCGCAACCTGTGCGGGTAACGAAGTCGATTACCTCAGCAGGGTCAGTGTAGGTGTGGTGGTCGGAGCTAACCTCGTCCTCAACGCCTGCGAGTACGCCGAGCTCACCCTCTACAGTCACGTCGAACTGATGAGCGTAGTCAACCACTTTCTTAGTGAGGGCAACGTTCTCCTCATAGGGGAGGTGGCTACCGTCGATCATTACGGAAGAGAAACCGTTGTCGATGCAGTCCTTGCAAGTCTCGAAAGTGTCACCGTGGTCGAGGTGAAGAACGATCTGGGGATGCTCCCAGCCGAGAGACTTGGCATATTCAACGGCACCCTGTGCCATGTAGCGGAGAAGAGTACCGTTAGCGTAGTTGCGTGCGCCTTTTGATACCTGAAGGATTACCGGAGATTTAGTCTCAGCTGCAGCCTTGATGATAGCCTGGAGCTGCTCCATGTTGTTGAAGTTGAACGCGGGGATGGCATAACCGCCATGCACTGCCTTGGCAAACATCTCTTTTGTGTTGACAAGGCCAAGTTTCTTGTAATCTACCATGATAAATGTCTAAACGTTTGTGTGCGTAGCACAATTTGTTGCAAAAATACAAAAAAAGATGCTCCCGACAAAATGATAAGCGTAAATAATTGATAAAAAGTTTGAATCTTTAGAGAAATCATCTGATATATCTTTGTATCAATATGCTTTTCAATGACGCGGGGCTCTGAGGAGTCATATCTTATAATATTCTCTAAACCATTCCACTGTCTTCTGTATGCCGATTTCAAGAGGGGTGGCTGGGAGGAACCCTGTGGCTTCGGCAAGGGCTGAGGAGTCGGCGTTTGTCTGATAGACGTCGCCCGGCTGCATAGGCAGGAGTATCTTCTCCGCCTCAAAACCTACGGCGCGTTCTATGCAGGAGATGTAGTCGATGAGACGGATCGGATGCTGATTCCCGACATTGTATATGCGGTATGGTGCGACTGAAGATGCCGGATTCGGATCCTTGGCATCCCAATCGGGATTGCCGTTCGGGATTATTCTTGAGATTCTCACGACGCTCTCCACAATGTCGTCGATATATGTGAAGTCGCGCAGCATATCGCCGTTGTTGAACACCTTTATGGGGCGATGATGGAGTATAGCGTCTATGAAAAGGAACGGCGACATATCGGGCCTTCCCCATGGTCCATATACGGTGAAGAATCGCAGGCCTGTGACAGGTAGATTGTAAAGGCTGGAATAGGCGTGAGCCATAAGCTCATTGCTCTTTTTCGTAGCCGCATAGAGGCTCATGGGATGGGCAATGCCATCCTTTTCCGAGAAAGGCACCTTTTCATTCAGTCCGTACACACTTGATGAAGAGGCATACACAAGATGCTTCACTCCATTGTGGCGGCATCCTTCAAGCACGTTGATGAATGCGTCGACATTGTTGACGATGTATGAACGGGGATTATCTATGGAGTATCTCACTCCAGGCTGTCCTGCCAGATGAATCACTATTTCGAATCTTCCGGTCTCAAATAAATCTGAGGTTTTTGCATCGTCCTTAAGATTTATATTTACGAAAGAGAACGAGGCATAAGAACTGCTGACAATATGTTTACCTGAATTTACGTTGTCGGTATTAATCCCGAGATTGTGCAGACGAGCCAATTTCAATTTCGGATCATAATAGTCGTTTAGACTGTCCACGCCCGTCACGTGATGCCCCTCTTCAAGAAGCCTCCGGACTACTGCCGAACCTATGAAGCCTGCCACACCGGTCAGTAAAATTCTCATTACTTTTTCAGATTATTATTTTTGTTTTTTGAGATTATGAAGTTTAGACTACATTACTGCGTGCAAAGTTAGTCAAAAAAGATGACAGATGCAATTTTTGACAGCGAGGGAGTGGTTTGTGAAGAGCTGCTTTAGTCAATATGTTAAAATAGATGTGAAATGATTTGCAGATTTCATCAGATAACGTTAATTTTGCATTTCGTTGGGAAGGTTGTCCCGTCAGGATTCTTCCTATTCGATTTCAAGTATGAATGTATCTGTTGGCGGGTAAAAGTTTCCCTTTGATCAACGCTATGAAAATTTTTGAATCTCACACCATAAAAGAAATAGATAACGCCACATGCGAGGCTCAGAATATAGACTCCCTGCAGCTGATGGAGCGTGCGGCGAATGCTGTGGCATGTGAAATAATCACGCGCTTCTTCCCTACGCAAAGGATAGTGGTGATAGCCGGACCGGGCAACAACGGAGGCGATGCGCTTGCCGTGGCCAGGATCCTTTACGAACAGGGTTACAAGAAGGTGGAGGTATTCCTTTTCAATGTCATAGGAAAACTGAGTCATGACTGCGAGGAGGAACGTAAGAAACTGATCACTATGGATGGTATCGATTTCACGGAAGTGAAACGTGATTTCCAGCCTCCTTATCTGAGCGAGAACGACGTGGTGGTCGACGGCATGTTTGGATGTGGTCTCAACAAGCAATTGCAGGGGGGCTTCATGATGCTTGCCCGATATATAAATGATTCCGGGGCATACGTGGTCTCGATCGATCTCCCGTCAGGACTTTTCGGGGAATGGAATGCCGATGTCAACCGCCGAGACGTGGTTCATGCCGATCTTACACTCTCTTTCCAGACCCCAAAACTGTCGTTTTTCTTCAGTGAGAACAGCGATGTGCTTGGTGAATGGAAGCTTCTCGACATAGATCTTGACGACAGCATGATGAAGGAGATACCGACAAACTATCTCCTTGTGGAAGCGAAGAACGTGCGTCCTCTGCTTAAGCCGCGAAAACTTTTTACCGGTAAGCGCGACTATGGTTCGGTTCTACTGTTTTCGGGAAGCATCGGCATGATGGGAGCCGCAGTGTTGTCGGCGAGGGCTTGTCTTAGGAGCGGTGCCGGACTTGTAACCGTCCACAGTGCGCGTATAGGTATGCCCGTAGTACAGACTGCCGTGCCGGAGGCGATGTTCGAACCCGACAGAAATGAGAATTACATAACGGATATGGGAGTGCATCACACTCACCAGGCTGTTGTGGCAGGACCCGGTATCGGCACCAACGACAGGACTGTGGATGCTCTTGAAGAACTTTTGAAGACTACAAAGTCGCCACTGGTGCTTGATGCGGATGCCCTTAACTGCATAGCGCGTCGTCCGCAATTGCTCACCAATCTGCCGTCGTATACTATCATCACCCCTCATATCGGGGAGTTTGACCGTCTTTTTGGGGAGCATAACAATTCAGAGGATCGTCTGAAGAAAGCCATAGAGATGGCGAAGTATCATAATATCATAATCGTGCTGAAGGGTCACTACACGGCTACAGTGCGTCCTACAGGCAGGGTCTATTTTAATTCTACCGGCAATCCGGGTATGGCGACCGCCGGATCCGGCGACGTGCTGACCGGGGTTATTGCGGCGTTCCTTGCCCAAGGATACCGTCCGGAACATGCCGCCACGCTCGGAGTCTATATCCATGGTCTTGCCGGAGATATGGCTGTGAAGGAGATTGGCGAATATGGTCTTGTCTCTTCAGATATTGCCAATTACTGCGGTCGTGCTATTCGCGCCATAATCAACAGGGAATCCCCCCTCTTCTGAAAATATGAAAATGAAATTTAAAGAATTTTTTTGTGGCGTGATGCTTGTTGCATCCGCCATGCCTGTGGCTGCCCAGCAGACAAAGCTCCTGACAGCAGAGAAACATAATGAATACGGATTGGTCTACACGCTTCCGGTGACGGCTCTTGACGTGGAGGTGACGGCTGTGAAGGAGACGAGGAAGGCAGGTCCGTATTATCAGTATGCAAAGAAGTATGTCGGCACTGACAAAGTGGTGAAGGATGATGCCGAGGTGTGGACTATCAGCAGCGTCAAGGTGCGTCCATACGGTATGCCTGACCCTGATGCCAAATATCTAATGCAGCTGAAGCCGGGTGCAACTACTTATATAGGAGTGGATTCCGACGGTATGCTCCTTTCCATCAACAAGGCACCTGTGATCCCTGCTGCCGAGATTGTGCCGGCAGCAAAGGCAGATGCCGACAAGGTCGGCGACAATGAGTATCTTCAATATGTCGATGAGGATTTCATCGCTTCGCAGTCTTCTGCAAAACAGGCCCAGATGCTTGCTGAGAACCTTATGGAGATAAGGGAGTCGAAGATAGCACTCACGAGGGGCACTGCCGAGACGATGCCGACAGATGGTAAGCAGCTTGAACTCATGCTCAACTCGCTGACGCATCAGGAGGCTGCCATAACGGCTGCATTCCTTGGAAACGTCACGCGAGAGACTGTGGTGCGTAACTTCACGTTTGTTCCGGCAGAGAATGAGAAGACCACTCTTTTCCGTCTCAGCAATTTTAACGGCTTCGTCAATGCCGACGACTATTCCGGAGAACCGGTCTATATCACGGTGGAGATTACCAATGAGGGTGCTCTTCCCGTGGATGCCAAGGGTGTTGAGAAGAAATTGCCGAAAGATGCGGTGGCATACTGTGTGCCGGGCGCAGCAGACATAACAGTAAGTTTCCAAGGGAAGACCCTTTGGAGCAAGGAGGTGGAGATAGCTCAATTCGGAGTTGTGTTCGGTCTTGATCCCCAGCTCTTCAGCGATAAGAAATCACCGTCGTATGCGGTGTTTGACCCCTCTACCGGCGCATTGAAGGAGATTGGCAGTCTCAAAGAGGAGGAATGATGGCAATGGGCGATCAGGGATTGTTTGGGATGGCTCCGGCTGCGATGACGCTGACGCAATTCACGATGGCTATCGGCGACGCCGTGCGCCGCAATCCTCTGCTCCAACGGGCATGGGTAGTGGCAGAACTGAGCGACGTGCGAGTCAGTGGCGGACATTGCTACATGGAGCTTGTGGAGAAGAATCAGTCGGGTCAGACTGTGGCGAAGATGCGTGCCACGATATGGCAGTCTACATTCAGCATGATTCGTCAGAAATTTTATGCAGCCACCGGGCGCGACATAATGACCGGATTGAAAGTGATGCTTAACGGGTCGGCAAATCATCATGCCGTCTATGGTCTCTCATTCTCGGTCAACGACATTGACCCGAACTATACCCTCGGCGACATGGAACGCTTACGCAGGGAGATTCTCGACAGATTGAATAGGGAAGGGGTGCTCGGTCAGAATAAGATGCGTAGGATGCCGGAGGCACCGCAGCGTATTGCTGTGATTTCCGCAGCCGGAGCCGCCGGATATGGAGATTTCATGAATCATCTTGTGGCGAATCTGGAAGGTTTCGTATTCTATCCCGTATTGTTCCCGGCAGTGATGCAGGGCGACCGCACGTCATTATCCGTAAGGGAGGCGTTGTATAAGGTAGCTCAGAATCTTGACAAGTGGGATTGTGTCGCAATCCTGCGAGGAGGTGGAGCCACCACCGACCTGAATGGTTTCGATGATTACGAACTTGCGAGGGCAGTCGCCACATTCCCTATCCCCGTTGTCGTAGGTATCGGTCATGAGCGCGACCGCACGGTGCTTGACGAGATCGCCCATACCCGTCAGAAGACACCTACAGCAGTGGCAGCGTTTTTCGTTGATTCTGTGCGCGCCTCCTACGAACGGGCACTCTCTCTGGTGGATTTCGTGTCGAGATACACTACCGATCGGCTCTCGGGAGAGATGAGGCGCCTCACGAATTGCGAGGCGTTGATTCCGGCACTTGTGGATGTGCGTCTCTCATCGGCACGCTCATTACTCGAACGTGAGATTTCCCGTATCCCTGTGTTAGTCTCTTCCCGAATCTCTCAGGCAGGGGCGAAATTGGATATGACAGGCAGATTGCTGTCGGCATTGGCATCGCGTGGAAGCCAGCGTGCGTCAGAACGTCTTGACGAGTTGACAGGAAGATTGATTACGGCAGCAGATACGGCGATGAAACGTAACGTGGCGCGTCTTGACAGTCTTGCAGGGATGATAGGTGCATTAAGTCCCGACAATACGCTGAAACGCGGATATTCCATCACTCGTGTCAATGGTAAGGCTGTGACGGATGCGTCATCCCTGAAAAAAGGTGAACGGATCACTACCCGATTGTATCACGGAGAGGTGGAGTCGGAAGTGGTTTAGACGAAAAGGTTAAGACAATTTCAATACTACATAAAAATTTGAGATATGAATGACCAGCTATCCTACGGCAACGCAATTGCCGAACTTGAAAATATAGTGGCGAAGATGCAGCGTGATGATTGCGACATCGACAATCTTGCCGGCTACACTTCGCGTGCACTCGAACTTCTGAAATACTGCAAGGAGAAACTTTTCACCACAGATCAGGAGGTGAAGAAATGTCTTGAAGCCCTCTCCTCAAAACCTGAATAAAATAAACCACTGAAGTTTTGCAAGCAGCGCTTCAGTGGTTTGTGGTTTATAGTTTATGGTTTATAGATTATGGTCATTTAAATTTTGCACAATGAAAAGATTCGAAGATTTCTGTGAATCCTAAACCATAACCTATAAACCATAAACTTTACTTATTCTCTGTAGTATATGCGTTTCACGCGTGGTGATACAGAAGTCAGAATCTCGTATGGGATTGTGTCGAGCAAGTCGGCAAGACGTTGCACAGATGCGTTCGGACCGAAAATCTCCACCGCATCACCCACTTTGCAGTCAATGCCCGTCACGTCAATCATGCAGGCATCCATACAGATATTACCTATTGTAGGAGCATCCTGACCATTAATCTTTACGCAGATGTTGCCTCTCCCAAAATGTCGGTTCATACCGTCGGCATACCCGATAGGGATAGTGGCTATACGTGACTTCCGTGTGAGCACGCCTTTCCGTCCGTAGCCGATAGTCTCTCCTGCTTCCAGTTCGCGGATAGCCGTGATTACGGTCCTTAACGTTGACACCACGTCGAGCGGTTTCTCAATACTCTCCGGCAACGTGTTTGCCCCATACAATCCAATGCCAAGACGCGCCATGTCGTAATGATGCTCCGGGAATCGCAATATCCCCGCACTGTTAAGCACATGGCGTTTCACGTAATATGGCATTTTCTCCAGAATATGGTCGGTCATCTTCCTGAACCGGTCAAGCTGCAACAGAGTGTAGTCATCCATATCCACACAGTCAGACGTGGCGAGATGAGAGAACATCGACGACAATCTGACTGAATCTTGCGACAGGATGATACGTATCACTTCATCAAGCTCTTCCGATATAAAGCCCGTGCGGTGCATTCCGGTTTCCAGTTTCAGGTGTATCGGGTAATCCTTTATCCCATTCTTCTTAGCCTCACGAATCACATCATTGAGCATCTCGAAGCTGTATATCTCCGGTTCAAGATGATTCGCAAACATCGACCGATAGTTGACCACCTTCGGATTCATCACCATAATAGGCATCGTGATTCCGTTTCTCCTAAGGTCAATACCTTCATCAAGCACTGCTACGGCAAGATAAGCCGCACCGCAGTCCTGCATGGTCTTTGCTATCTCATAGCTTCCTGCGCCATATCCGGAAGCCTTAACCATAGCTACGATTCCCGTTCCGGCAGGAAGATGACTCCGGAAATAATTATAGTTTCTGACGATGGAGTCAAGATTTACTTCAAGCACTGTCTCATGCTTCCTCGCCTCCAGAAGTTCGTTGATACGGTTGAACTCAAATTCCGGGGCACCCTTCAGAAGAATAATCTCATTGATAAAATCGGATGGCGACATAGATTCCAGCAACTTGGCAGTGTCTTCAAAAAAGAGTGAACCTTCGGGAAACATCGATGAATGGCGGCACATCTCCTTCCCGACTCCGATGAAGCGGGATATTCCGGAATCCACCACCGCATCGGCGATTGTCTTGTAGAGGTCTTTGCCGGGAGCTGTCTCATGGCGGATGTCGCTCATGATAAGCACAGGATTCTGCGACGGCATCTTGCGGCGCATCATGAAATTGATTGCCGGCATGAGCGATGAGAAGTCGCTGGTGTAGGAATCAAGAATGAGCGAACAATCGTTGACCCCCTCGCTGACGTTGAGCCTTGTACCGATTTTATGCAGAAGTGCGAAACGCTGAGAGATTGTGTCGTGGTCCACTCCGCACAGCAGCATGAAAGCAAGGGCTCCGGCGACATTCTCCACATCTGTCTCATTGCTTATAGGAGCGCGTAGCGAATGAGTTTCCCCATTATACGTATATTTCAGTTCATTCAATGCGTTGGAAGTAAATGCGCCGACTTCGATAAATAATGGTGCATTACGGTCAGAGCGTGACCATCCTATGACGTTTTTCCCTTTTGCCACGGGAGCGATTGCATCATTGAGTAGCTTCGAATCGGCATTGTAGATGATATTCTTCACACATTCCCTCTCCGCGAGGATAGCCTTCTCCTGTGCCTTCTCCTCCATCGACTCAAATCCGTCGGAATGAGCGTCGCCGATATTTGTGAATATCACGGTCTCCGGCATGATGCAGTCGGCAAGCGGCTTCATCTCCCCCTTACGGGATATGCCCGTCTCAATAAGGGCAATTGCCGTGGAATCCTCGATTTCCCACATTGACAGAGGCACACCGATTCTTGAATTGTAGCTTCTTGGCGAACGTGCAATTTCCGCAATAGGCTCCATAAGCTGGAATATCCACTCCTTAAGGGTTGTTTTCCCACGACTGCCCGTGATGGCCACCCTATGAGCCGTGGTTTTTCGTGCAATAGCTGCCACTGTATGAAGAGCCGCAACAGAATCCTCCGTAATCAGAATGGAAGCATCCTTGCAATCCTTCATGTCTTCAGGCACATATTGAGCGACAAACGCCCGAACGCCCATGTCGTAAAGCTGACGCATATAATCATGCCCGTTGTTGCCGCCCGGGGTGTTTATGGCGAAAAAGAGTGAGGTTTCGGGATGAGATAGGCTTCTGGAGTCGGTCAGCAGAGTGTCGATAGGCGTTTTGGCATCCGATTCCAGACCTAAGGCACAGGCTATTTCAGATAAATATGCATTCATAAGATATCAAGTAGCTACCGGAGAGAAAAAGTAAATTTAAAATTTGATTCAAAATTACCAATTCTAATCCAATAAAGCAAATGAAAAATGACAATAAGAAAGACAATGGAAATGGGTAATAAAAAAGGGGCGTGTATCACTACGCTCCCCATTTTCCAATGCACCCCGAATCACATCGGAGGGCATTGTTAGTCCTAATCCTAATTTTAACTATTAATCCATAACTTTACTAATGCAACAATAAAATTGTCAATGAAACGATTGAATGTGTATATGATTTGAAATACGAATGAGGTATTTCTTATCATTGGTCTATGTCAAATTTTGGGGAGAGTTTAATCCATTGGGATTTATGTCGCAAAGTTAGTAATAAAATCGTAGGATTCATAAATAATAATTGGGTAAAATTAAGTTAAAATATACGATATTTAGTTTATTTATGTTAAAATGTTCAAAATCGTGTCAATATCGGATGGTGCTGTCCTGTCAAGTGCCACTGGCACAACGGAAACAATGCCATGAGAAAGGCACCATTCATCAGTGTCGGTGTTGTCAGGCTCTTCATTGACAAACTTTCCGGTGAGCATATAGAACGTCCCTCCCCAAGGGTCGGTATATTTTCGATATTCGTCGCTCCAGTTTGCCTTGCATCCTTTTGTGACGCGCATTTCCGTGGGGTGAGGTATGGAGTTCGGGATATTGACGTTGAGAGCCACTCCCTGTGGCAGACCATTGTCGAGCACACTCTTTACAATCTTATGTATGAAGGGGAGGCAGGGGGTGAAATCCGCATTCGGCGAATGATCCGTGAGGGAGAATCCTATCGCCGGGATACCGAAGGCGCAACCTTCGAACGCCGCACCCATAGTGCCGGAATAGATCACATTGATTGATGCGTTGGATCCATGATTTATGCCCGACACCACAAGATCGGGCTTACGGTCCAATACGGTGTGCATAGCCAATTTTATGCAGTCTACCGGCGTACCGTTGACCTTATACATCTTGGCATCCTTATAGTCTTCAACTCTCGTAATGCGCAACGGAGTTGCCACGGTCAACGCCATGGACTGTCCCGACTGAGGATGTGCCGGGCATACAGCCACCACATCGCCAAAATTGACCAGCACGTCAATAAGAGCATGCACGCCATTAGCTTCAATACTGTCGTCGTTGCTAACGAGAATTAGAGGTCGTATATTCTTTTCCATAATAAATCAATTTTTATACAAAGCTACTAAAATAAAATCATCAAAACAAGAGGATTGTTGGTGCGTGGAAATAAATTTAAGTTGTAATTTAAGATAAATCTATGATATATTAGAGCAAATCGTGTTCGTTGTAGGGGCGGCAGTTGGTGGAAATCAAAAAATATTCGTAATTTTGTATTCGAAGCAGATGTTAGTAATTTTATGACAGATCAAACAGATTCTTTAAAGGCGGCTTATTTTACGCTTGGATGTAAGCTGAATTTTTCCGAAACCTCCACTATCGGAAAGATTCTCTCGTCGAAGGGTATTACTCGTGCGGCTAAGGGGGAGACTCCGGATTTATGTATTGTCAACACCTGTTCGGTGACGGAGATGGCAGACAAGAAGGGGCGGCGTCTTATCCGCTCGCTTGCCACGCGTTATCCTGAGACTACGATTGTGGTGACGGGATGCTATGCGCAGCTCAAACCGGAAGAGGTGGCGGCATTGCCGGGTGTGGATATTGTGCTTGGGTCGAACGAGAAGCTGCGTATGGCGGATTATATCGACCGTTGGCTGTCGGATCATAAGAAACAGGTGGAGGTGACGCCCTCCCTCTCAATAAAGGAGTTCCGTCCCTCCTGCGAACGGGGCGACCGCACACGCTTTTTCCTGAAGGTGCAGGATGGTTGCGATTATTTCTGCACGTATTGCACCATACCGTTCGCACGCGGACGTTCGCGTTCGGGCGTGACGTCTGACCTTGTGGCTATGGCACGCGAGGCAGCCGCCTCGGGCGGACGGGAGATAGTGCTGACCGGAGTGAATGTAGGCGAGTATGGCAAGGACAATGGTCAGGATCTATTCTCATTGCTGCGTGCGCTCGATGAGGTGGAGGGTATAGAACGTTACCGTATATCGTCGATAGAGCCGAATCTGCTGACTGAGGAGATTATCCGCTGGATTGCGGAGGAGTCGCGTGCATTCATGCCGCATTTCCACATCCCTCTCCAGTCGGGTTCGGATGCAGTGCTGAAGCTGATGAACCGCCGCTACGACACGTCGTTGTTTGCATCGCGTGTGAAGGTGATACGCGAGATGATTCCTGATGCATTCATCGGAGTTGACATAATTGCCGGAGCAAGGGGTGAGACGCCGGAGGAATGGGAGAAGAGCCTGGCATTTGCTGACAGTCTCGACGTTACTCGCTATCACGTCTTCCCTTATTCGGAACGTCCCGGCACGAAGGCATTGCTGCTCGGCGACGTTGTGAGCCAGGAGGAGAAGCACCGTAGGGTGGGGCTGCTCACTAATCTCTCTGACAGGAAGATGGATAGTTTCATGAAAAAGCATTGCGGCACTGTCCGCCCTGTGCTATGGGAGCAACCTTCCGGTGAAGGGATGATGCACGGATTGACAGATAATTATCTTCGTGTGGAGGCTCCGTTGAGACGGGAGTTGATAAATAGGGTCGTGCCGGTGCGTCTCGTAGGGATTCATCCCGAGGAACCGGAACTGATGACAGGGGAGTTTGACCCGGAGATTATGATTTGATAGGATGATTTAATTAAAAAAAGTATATAGCAGTGTCACGCGTCGCAGTAATAATACTTAATTGGAACGGAAAGGAGCTGTTGAAACAGTTCCTTCCCACAGCCTCCAAATATACACAAGGGGAGGATGTGGATCTTGTGGTGGCAGACAATGGCTCAACCGACGGATCGGTGGAATGGATAAAAGAACATCATCCGGAGGTGATGCTGATAGAATACCGCAAGAACCTTGGATTTGCCGAGGGCTATAACCGTGCTATAGAAATCCTCGACTATCCCTATTCGCTGTTGCTCAATAGCGATGTGGAGGTCACGGAGGGCTGGTGGCAGCCATTGTTCCGGTTTATGGAGGAGAATCCGGAAGTCGGAGCCTTGCAGCCGAAGATAAAGTCATATAGAGATAAGTCGCGGTTTGAGTATGCGGGTGCGGCAGGCGGTTTCCTTGACCGTCTGGGTTATCCATATTGTCGCGGACGCCTGTTTGATTGCGTGGAGAAGGATGAGGGACAATATGACGGGGAGGTGAAAGACGTGGTGTGGGCTTCCGGAGCCGCGTTGCTTGTGCGCACCGATATGTTTAGGCGTGCCGGACGGCTTGACCCGCATTTTTTCGCCCACATGGAGGAGATTGACCTTTGCTGCCGCATGATCGCTCGGGGTTTCCGTGTGGTCGCCACGAGCTTTTCCGAGGTATATCATGTGGGGGGTGCATCTCTCAATCAGGGAAATCCCAAGAAAACCTACCTTAATTTCCGTAATAATCTTCTTCTCCTATATAAGAACCTGTCGCCGGAGAAGAGGGGCAAGATATTGCTGAAACGTAGGCTGATGGATACCCTTGCATTCGGCATGTTTGTGCTGAAACTTGACTTCAGGAATGCATGGTCAGTGATACGTGCGCATAATGACTTCCGAAAGATGCGTAAGCTCTATGACGAGGGCAAGCATTTTTATGTTGAGCCGGAACAGATCCTGTCAGACCGTCTGATAGCGGTTGACCGTTATCTGCGGCGTATGAAGAAATGAAATAGTCATAGCTACGTAATCATAAAGGAAACGGATAATCCCCATATTCCGGTCAGCCGGGATATGGGGATTATTTCAGTCTCTATTTCTTGCTATCTGCCGAGAGATGGCCATACTATAGTTTAACAGAGTGAGAGATATACGATAAGACCGCATATTAGGATATAGCATGCTGCGTATGGGATTGCCTTGCGGAGTATTGCATCGTCGGCACCCTTCATGTCGCAGGCAGCAGTGGCTATCGCTATGCTTTGCGGCGAAATCATCTTTCCGCCCGTTGCGCCTGCCGTGTTGGCGGCGGCAAGCCAATCTGCCTGTGAGCCGGTGAATCCTGTTACCGACAATTGCCCGTTCATGCCAAGCTGATGGGCAACGTTGGACTGCAACTTACCGAAGAGAATGTTGGCAGATGTGTCGCTTCCTGTCACGAATGTGCCGATCGCGCCGATAAGGGGAGCGAATAACGGATAGAAAGAACCGGAGATAGCCACCAGTCCGGCAGCTATGGCAGCGATCATGCCGCTATAGTTCATGATTGATGCCAACGATATGAGGCATATTATAGTCAGGGCGGTAAAACGCAGGTTGACGAGCGTGCGCGCCATGACCACGGTAAGCTGACGGACTGTCAATCCCTGTATCACCCCGCCTGCCACACTGCCTATAAAGAGCATGAGAGCGGCATTGCTTATCCATCCGAACTTGAAAGTGGATCCGATGATAGGGAGTGGTATAGCCGATACGAGATGACCCTTCAGGAAATTGTTGACCGGAGGGCATAGCGCACCGCTTATCAGTATGAGCGCAAGGATAAAGAGATATACGCTCCATGCCTTCAGCGTCTCTCCGGCGGAGAAATTGGATGTCGGTCGTGACTTGTCGCGTTTGCGGATGAACAGACGGTCATAGATTATTATCGCTGCGATGGCGGCAATCGACCCGATTATGGCAGGCGTCTCCGCACCGAGGAAAGTGGCACACGTCAGCTGCACTCCCAATGATATGCCGCCTGTCCAGATGGCGAGGGTGACGTTTTTCATCCATGCCTTCCTGTCGGTCAGCATGAGGATTACGAACGGCACGAGTATGAATAGCGGGGCAAGCTGGATGATAGCGAAAGCCGACACCTCACACAGTGTCTCCATACCCGCTGCGCCCCCGGGCGTGATTTCGTTGCAGAGCGTTATGACGGGTACACCTACCGCCCCGAATCCCGTGGCGACAGTGTTGCCGATAAGGGAAACGAGCGCGGAGAACATAGGCTTGAAACCAAGTCCGATAAGTATGGCAGCCGGTATTGCTACCGCTGTGCCGAATCCCGCCATGCCTTCAAGCAGTCCGCCGAATCCCCACACCATGAGGAGCACAAGCACACCCTTATCGGAGGTCAGTGTAGTGAATTGCCGTTTGATCACTTCAATGGCTTTCGATTCCACAAGCACGTTGTAGCTGTAGATAGCCATTAGGATTATGAGAAGAATAGGGAATATTGCTTTCAACACACCTTCCACGAAACTCCACCCCACGAGGGAATAGATCGAATCATCTGCGAATTTCTCAGGCACCATCCCCGTCGCCGGAGCAATCCAGAGGGCTATGCAGGCGGTGACAATGAGAGTGATTAGCGCGCTCTTATATCCCGACACCTTGAAGCCGAGCATCAGGATGAAAAGGAGCAATACGGGTATGATGGCGATAAGTGCATTCATAAGCTTTAAGGTTTATGGTGGTGCTGACTAAGGTTATCTCATGATTCAATCGGCGTTGCCGGATGATTGTAGAGCACCACGGTTACGCTTCTCGCCGCCTGTGCGCCCATGACGAGCACCTGAGCGATGTCGGCAGTCTTCGACGGACCTGCCATGAAAAGTCCGTAGCCATAGTTGTTAAATGTCACCAACCCGTACGCCTGGTGCATATTGCTCACGATCTGATCCTTTTGCAGAAGAATCACGAGGTTTTCCGATATGAAATACACATCGCGTTCCACCACGTCCTGGGTGATCCATATCGCACCATTCTCCGCCACACCGAACTTCCCTTCGACTACACCTACATCGGTATCGTTAAGCTCATGCGGGTCGGGGATGGTGTCGGGATTCAGATTCGCGCACTTCACGATAGGGAGAGCGGATGCGATTCTTTTGGCATCGGGATAAGTCTCCTTGATGATGCGGTCTGTTTCGGCTGCATTGTCTACCTGCACTATGCGGCATCCTGCATCCTGAGCCTGACGGATAAATTCCTCCAGCGGCTCGATATATTCCGTGGCGTCGATGTCGCTGAGTCGAGGTCTCGGCAGGCGAGTCTTTATACTTGCCCGGCATTTGCCTATTATATCGTTGCTTGTACTCATGATTTTCTCTTTGTTGTGGTTAATGCTTATTTATCCCTTTTTATTTGTCACTCTCATCCTTGCCTTTAAACTCCTTATGGAAAGGTTGCTTAGGGAATTTCATCATCTTATGTGCGTAAGCCCAAGGATTCAGTCCGTTGTTGATGACAAACGACGGGAGATAATTGAGCAGATGGGCAGATGCCGTGGCGGCATTATACATACCCTTGTTGTCAAGCACGAGATTCATCCCCTTGCACATCATCTTTTTCTGCGGATTAGCCTCGCCAATGCTGTCAAGTTGCTGTCGCCATTCGTAGATCTGTTCGCCGAGGTTTATCTTCACCGGGCATACGCATTGGCAACTCAGGCATAGAGTGCATGCACTGACGTTGCCAGAATACCTCTTCTCGTCGTGCAGCATGCCCAAATTAATTCCGAGCGGACCGGGGATGAAGAAACTGTAAGAGTAGCCTCCCGACCAGCGGTAGACGGGGCACGTGTTCATACATGCGCCGCATCTCATGCATTTCAGCGTCTCCCAATGCTTCTCATCGGCAAGCCATTTGCTGCGTCCGTTGTCGACGATGACGATGTGCATCTTCCCACCGGGACGCGGTTTGCGGAAATGACTGGTGTAGGTGGTCGACGGCTGTCCTGTGGCTGAGCGTGCCAGGAGTCGGATGAAAACGGAAAGACATTCGTAGTCGGGGATAATCTTCTCCAGACCGATAGCCGCTATCTGCAATTTGGGTATTGAGGTCGACATGTCGGCATTACCCTCGTTGGTGCATACCACGATGTCGCCCGTCTCTGCTATACCGAAGTTTGCGCCTGTCATTCCGGCGTCGGCAGTCAGAAATTCGTCACGCAGGCTCAGACGCGCCACGTGGGTCAGATATGTAGGGTCGTGATCACCCTTCTTCGAGTGTAGTTCCTTTTCGAAAAGCTCGCCTACGTCATCATGGGTGAGGTGGGTGGCAGGCACCACGATATGGCTCGGTCGCTGATGGGCAAGCTGAAGTATCCTCTCGCCGAGGTCTGTCTCCACGATTTCCATACCTCTCTCTTCGAGATACTCGTTCATGCCACATTCCTCGGTGAGCATGGATTTTGACTTCACCATCTTGCGGGCATTGTTGTCTTTCAGAATCTGATAGACGATCTCGTTGAATTCTGTGGCATCCTTTGCCCAATGCACGGTGACGCCGTTCTTCTCTGCTGCATCGGCAAACTTTTGCAGATAGATATCTATATTCATGAGAGTGTGTCGTTTTATCTCGGATGCTTTCGTGCGCAATTGCTCCCATTCGGGGACGGAGAAAGCCATCTTGTCGCGTTTTACACGCAGTCCCCAGAACGTATTGTCATGCCAATCGGCATACCCTTGGTTCTCGAGGAATTTTTTAGCAGCCTTGCTGTGGGATGTGCTCATGGTGGATTGTATTAGAGGATGGAATATTTAAAGACCTTCAGCCAGGATCTCAATCACGTGGCGGAACTCGATTTCGGGGAACTTCCCCTCCTTTGCATTGATTCCTGCCATGTGCATCAGGCAGGAACAGTCGGCACCTGTTATGAATTTAGCACCAGTGGCGGCATGTCGTGCCAGTTTGCGCTCGCCCATCTGCTTGCTTACGGCAAGCTCCTCGATGCTGAACATTCCGCCAAACCCACAACATTCGTCATATCTTTCCGGCTCGACCACCTCAATGTCGCTTACCAAAGCGAGCAGGTCCTTTATTTTGTTGAATCTCGGCTCCATCTTCTCGGAAGGTGCCGACAGATTGAGTTCTCTTGCGCCATGGCAGGAATTATGTAGACTGACCTTGTGGGGGAATCTGCCGAGAGTACGGTCCACCTTGAGCACGTCATGAAGAAATTCCACCATATCCATAGTCTTTCGGGCGATGTGGCATTCATGTCCGGACTCTTTCATAATATGGGGGTATTGCAATCGTATGAATGCCGTGCATGATACGGATGGGGCTACCACATAGTCGAAACCCTTAAACATATCATCGTATCTTTTGGCAAGGAGAGCGGAATCCTTTGCAAAACCTGCGTTCGCCATAGGTTGCCCGCAACAAGTCTGACCTTTAGGATAGGTCACATCCACCCCTAAATGCCGCAGTAGGCGGAAACAGGCGTCTCCAACCTTGGGGAAGACGGCGTCAACATAACAGGGGATAAATAGCCCAACTCTCATGATATGGAAAATTAAAAGAAAAACAAACCTTTCGTTATAAGAATAAACATAGCGCGGAGTCATTTGGTTTTGAGCCTAATCAATAAAAATGAATATTGCTTATAAAATATGGTCAAAGAAATGGGTGCAAAATGAAATTGTGGTAATTAAAATAGTGAAATAATGACTAAAATAGCAATTGAAATACAAAAATAAGTACATTGATAATTATAATGTGAAATATTATTTGTAATTTTGTCAACTTTTTTACAGGTAACTCATACAATCAATTTGATTCTACAGGATATCAAACAGATTATAGGGTTCATAATTATTCACAATCTTATTCGGAAACTTTACGAAAATGGACATTAAAGACATCACTGTCAAGTTTGCCGAACCCGAACAGGCGAAGTATGCCGAGACCATAGTGCGACTTATATATGAGTCAGCACTACAGCGTGGCACCGGCATAGCCAAGCGTAGCCCGGAATATATCGCCAAGAAGATTACGGGTGGCAAGAGCGTCGTCGCATTGCATGGCGACCGATTGGTAGGGTTCAGCTATATTGAGAGCTGGGGTCATGGTGATTTTGTCGCGACATCCGGATTGATTGTCGATCCAGAATACCGCCATCTTGGCCTTGCCGGCGCCATCAAGGCGAAAACTTTCGAGCTGGCTCGACTTCGATTTCCGTTTGCCAAACTCTTTTCCATCACGACTTCACTGCCCGTAATGAAATTGAATTCAAAAATGGGCTACAAACCGGTGACATTCTCCGAACTAACTGACGATGAAGAGTTCTGGCATGGGTGCGAGGGCTGTGTGAATTACGACATCCTTCAGCGCAACAAGCGAAGAATGTGTCTGTGCACGGGTATGCTTTATGACCCGCAGCAGCCTCTTGCAGAGAAAGACCGTCCCAACCCTTATCTGATGAAATTCAAGAACAGTATCAACAGGATGCTTCATCTTAAGAAAGCGGAGCGATGACTATCTATTGGCAGACGATATTGATCAATATCGCCTGCACAATTGTCATTGGGATATTTTTTTAGAAATCGAAATCAACAGAAATATGACAGAAAATAAGAAAAAGAAGGTGCTTCTCGCCTTCAGTGGAGGTCTTGATACCTCATTTGCAGTGAAATATCTTTCAGAAGATCTCGGGTATGAGGTGCACACGGCAATCGCCAACACCGGCGGTTTCTCTGAAGAGGAGTTGAAGGTGATAGCCGAAAAGTCGAAACGTCTCGGAGCCGCCTCTCATGCCACTCTCGACATCACTCAGGATTACTACGACAAGAGTATAAAATATATGGTTGCGGGCAACGTGCTCCGCAACGGCACTTATCCTATATCCGTAAGTTCCGAGCGTATCTTCCAGGCAATCGCGACAATAGAATATGCCAAGAAAATCGGTGCAGATGCCATTGCCCACGGTTCTACAGGAGCCGGCAACGACCAGGTGCGTTTCGATCTTACTTTCCAGATTCTTGCGCCGGAGATTGAAATAATCACCCCGACCCGCGACCTCACCCTTACCAGAGAGTATGAGATTGACTATCTGAAGAAGCATGGTTATGAGGCAGACTTCAAAAAATTGGAATATTCCATCAACAAGGGTCTTTGGGGCACGTCGATAGGTGGCAAGGAGACTCTACATTCCGAGCAGACTCTTCCCGATGAGGCTTATCCTTCACAGGTGACTGCCACGGAGCCGGAGAAACTGACCATCTCTTTCAAGGAGGGTGAGATCTCGGCTGTCAACGGCAAGGAGTATACTGACAAGGTTGAGGCTATCCGTGAAGTGGAGCGCATCGGATCGCGTTTCGGAATCGGACGCGATATGCATATCGGCGACACCATCATCGGCATAAAGGGTCGTGTGGGCTTTGAGGCAGCAGGTCCGATTCTGATCATCGCCGCCCACAAGATGCTTGAGAAGCACACCCTCACCAAATGGCAGCAGTATTGGAAAGACCAGGTAGGCACATGGTACGGAATGTTCCTGCATGAGGCTCAGTATCTGGAGCCTGTGATGCGCGACATCGAGAAGATGCTTGAAAGCTCACAGCGCAACGTGACCGGCACGGTTGAACTGACATTACGCCCGTTGTCATATACGCTTGTAGGTGTGGATTCTCCGTTTGACCTGATGAAGACTGATTTCGGGGAGTATGGCGAGGTCAACAAGGCATGGACTGCCGACGACGTGAAGGGATTCACCAAGATTCTCGGCAATCAGATGAAGATCTATCATAACAATCAGGTTAAAAACGGAAAGGCTGAGTAAGTGAAGAAAAAAATAGGTATAATAGGAGGCGCCGGCTACACTGCCGGCGAGCTCCTTCGTATTCTTATCAACCACCCTGAGGTGGAGATAGGATTTGTGCATTCCACGAGTAACGCCGGGCAACCGGTGACAGCAGTTCACGGGGGACTTCTCGGTGAGACCGACCTTGTGTTTTCGGAGACTCATCCGCTGAATGAGGTAGATATACTGTTTCTCTGTTCCGCCCACGGTCACAGCCGCAAGTTCTGGGAAGAGAATGAGCGTCCGGAGGGATTGATGGTGATTGATCTGGCACAGGATTTCCGCGATGAGAGCAACGGATACGTCTACGGACTCCCGGAGGTGAATCTCGGCAGGATAGCCGGTAGCCGCTCGGTAGCCAATCCCGGATGTTTCGCCACGGCGTTGCAGCTCTCACTTGTGCCGCTTGCCGCAGCCGGACTCCTTCCTGACGGGGAAATCAACATCACTGCCTTGACAGGCTCTACAGGTGCGGGCGTGAAGCCGGGAGCTACCACTCATTTCAGCTGGAGAAATGATAATGTGTCGGTCTACAAACCCTTCACTCATCAGCACCTCAAAGAGATAGGAATGACTCTCGCCCGGTTGCAGCCGGGGAATAAGTCGCGCATAAACTTCATACCGATGCGTGGCGACTTCGCACGTGGCATATTCGCCGTCACCACGCTTGATTGCCCCCTCTCGGAAGAGGAGGTGACGAAACTCTACAAGGATTATTATGCTGATGCCCCCTTTGCGGTGGTCAACGATAATCCGATCGATCTTAAGCAGGCAGTCAATACCAACAAGGCAGTGATTCATGTGGAGAAGCATGAAGGGAAGTTGCTGGTGACATGTGCTGAGGATAATCTACTGAAAGGCGCGTCGGGTCAGGCAGTCCAGAACATGAACATAATGCTCGGACTGGATCAGCGCACAGGTTTGCGTCTCAAGCCGTCAGCGTTCTAAAATCGCGGGCAACCGCATATATTCAACACATTGTCAACAATATTGCCGATGAATCTTTTTGACGTTTATTCACTCTATGATATAGAGCCGGTCAGAGGTAAGGGTTCGCACGTCTTCACCGAGGACGGCACCGACTATCTTGACCTGTATGGCGGACATGCCGTCATCTCAATAGGACATTCCCATCCACATTACGTGAAAGCTCTCTCTGAACAGGTGGAGAGACTGGGTTTCTATTCCAACTCGGTGCAGAACTCCCTTCAGTGGAAACTCGCCGACAAACTTGGCAAGCTCTCCGGATATGAGGATTATTCACTGTTCCTCTGCAACTCAGGCGCGGAGGCCAACGAGAATGCCATAAAACTTGCGTCGTTCACCACTGGGCGTGAGAATATCCTTGCATTCGGCAAGGCATTCCACGGACGCACATCCGGCGCTGTGGCAGCTACCGACAATCCCGGCATACGTTCGCGCTTCAACGAGACGAACAACGTGACGTTTGTGGCTCTCAACGATGTCGATGCCGTGCGGACGGTGCTTGCCACCCATGAGTATGCCGCCGTCATAATCGAAGGTATACAGGGCGTGGCAGGCATACATGAGCCTACTCCCGACTTCCTGCGCTTCCTCGCTGAAGAGTGTAAGAAGACCGGCACGCTCCTTATCCTTGATGAGATACAGTCAGGCTACGGCAGGTCGGGTAAATTCTTCGCTCATCAGTATGCCGGGATACGCCCCGACATAATCACTTGCGCGAAGGGTATTGCCAACGGCTTCCCGGCAGCGGCAGTACTCATCTCCCCGTCGATACCCGCTAAGAAGGGTATGCTCGGCACCACTTTCGGTGGCAATCATCTCGCGTGTGCTGCTGCTATTGCCGTGCTCGACGTGATGGATCAGGAGAACCTTGTGGAGAATGCAGCCAAGGTAGGGGAGTACCTTATCTCGGAGCTCCGCAAGATGCCGAAAGTGACCGATGTCAGAGGCAAGGGTCTTATGATAGGCTTCGAGATGGAGGGTTTCACCGGCGGCGAACTGCGCAAGAAACTCCTTTTCGAGCATCATATCTTCACCGGCGGTGCCGGACAGTTCACAGTGCGTCTTCTTCCCGCGCTCTCAATATCTATGGAAGAGGCTGAATCCTTTATCAATGTAATGAAACAATTATGAAAAAATTCACTTGTGTAGCTGATATAGGCGACCTGAAGGCAGCCTTGGCAGAGGCTGCGGAGATAAAGAAAGACCGTTTTGCCTTTACCGAACTCGGACGCAACAAGACTCTCCTGATGATATTTTTCAACTCCTCACTCCGCACCCGCCTCTCTACCCAGAAGGCGGCGATGAACCTCGGCATGAACGTGATGGTTCTCGACGTGAATCAGGGTGCGTGGAAGCTGGAGACTGAGCGCGGCGTCATCATGGACGGCGACAAGGCAGAGCACCTGCTGGAGGCAATCCCCGTGATGGGTTCATATTGCGATATAATCGGCGTGCGCTCATTTGCCGGGCTTAAGGATAAGAAAGAGGATTATGAGGAGCGCGTCATCGAGCAGTTCATAAAGTATTCCGGACGTCCGGTGTTCAGCATGGAGGCTGCCACCCGCCATCCTCTCCAGAGCTTTGCCGATCTCATCACTATCGAGGAGTTCAAGACAAAACCGCGTCCGAAAGTGGTCATGACATGGGCACCTCATCCGCGAGCACTCCCGCAGGCAGTGCCCAACTCCTTTGCAGAATGGATGAATGCCACCGACTATGAGTTTGTCATCACTCATCCTCATGGATATGAACTTGACCCTGCCTTCACCGGTAATGCCCGCATAGAGTATGACCAGCGCAAGGCTCTCGAGGGTGCAGACTTCGTATATGCCAAGAACTGGTCTGCCTACGCTGACCCGAACTATGGCAAGGTGCTCTCCACTGACCGCGACTGGACCGTCGACGCAGAGAAGATGGCTCTGACCAACAATGCCTACTTCATGCACTGCCTACCCGTAAGACGCAATATGATCGTGACTGACGACGTGATCGAGTCAGACAGAAGCATCGTCATTCCGGAGGCTGCTAACCGCGAGATTTCCGCGCAGACAGTAATCAAACGTCTGCTTGAATCTCTCTAAATACAATCACCCACCAGTAAACCATTCACGCTTTTGAAATGATAAACGTCGTAAAGATTGGGGGCAATGTGATAGATAATCCGGAGGCACTTGAGAAGTTTCTCCGGGAGTTTGCCTCGCTTGAGGGTGATAAGATACTCGTGCATGGCGGCGGTAAGGAGGCCACACGCATGAGTGAGAGCATGGGGGTGCCGACCACCATGATAGAGGGACGTCGCGTCACAGACCGTGCCACACTCAACATAGTGACTATGGTCTATGCCGGATTGATCAACAAGCGTATCGTCGCGCTCTTGCAGAAATTCGGGTGTGATGCCGTGGGCCTTACCGGAGCTGACGGTAATGTCATCCCGGCGGTGCGTCGTCCCGCAAAACCGGTGGATTACGGTTTTGTTGGGGATATAGATCCGGATAAGGTGTCGGATAAGTTTATCGCCACCCTTCTCAACGGTGGCTACGTGCCGGTGTTCTGTGCAATCTGTCATGACGGCGACGGCTCACTGCTCAACTGCAACGCCGATTCAGTGGCGGCGGCTGTGGCACTCGGAGCCTCACGCGTGGCACCGACACGACTTACCTATTGCTTTGAGAAAGCCGGAGTGATGACCGATCTCGACGACGAGACGAGCGTCATCCCGCTTGTGACCCGCGAATCCTTCGCCCGTCTTAAAGAGGAGGGTATCGTGGCGAAAGGTATGCTTCCCAAGCTCCAGAACGCACTCGATTCCGCAGCGAAAGGGGTGACGGAGGTGAGGATATGCAAGTCGGATGCCCTCTGCGGTTCGGTAGGCACAATAATAAAAGAGAAATGAACCGTGCCGCACGTCTGG
Source organism: Muribaculaceae bacterium Isolate-037 (Harlan) (assembly GCA_003762615.1). GTDB lineage: Bacteria > Bacteroidota > Bacteroidia > Bacteroidales > Muribaculaceae > Lepagella > Lepagella muris. The sequence goes on along the minus strand of RIAZ01000030.1, from coordinate 13,877 downwards.
AGAATGCCCTGACGCTTCTCCGCAGATTGATTTCCACGCCGTCACCATCGCGAGAGGAGAGTGCCACTGCCGATATATGGGAGGCATGGCTTCGTGAGAATGGCGCAGACAGCGTGGAGCGTCAGCACAACAACGTGTTTGTCGTCGCGCCCGGTTTCAATCCCTCGCGCCCCACGCTGATGCTCAACTCACATCATGACACTGTGCGTCCGTCAGCATCCTACACCCGCGACCCCTATTCCCCCGACATAGAGGGGGACCGTCTCTACGGCTTGGGGAGTAACGATGCCGGGGCTTCGGGCGTGGCGTTGGCTTCAACGTTTCTCGAACTGAAGGATAATCCCGACCTCCCCGTCAACCTTATATTGGCAATCACGGCGGCGGAGGAGGTGATGGGGGAGAACGGCATGAGAGCCTTCCTGCCGTATCTTGCCGAGAGGGGTCTCACGCCTGACATGGTGCTCGTGGGTGAGCCTACGGGTATGCAGCCGGCAATAGCGGAACGCGGACTCCTCGTATTTGACGGCGTGGCACCCGGAAAATCGGGTCATGCCGCACGTAATGAGGGGGAGAATGCCATTTATCGCGCCATGGAGGATATCGACCTGCTCAGGCGTTTCACCACTCCGAAAGTCAGCGAGACGCTGGGACCGATAAAGGTAAGCGTCACGGTCATAAATGCCGGTACGCAGCATAACGTGGTGCCCGACAGCTGTTCGTATGTGGTAGACGTGCGCACTACCGACGCTTATTCCAATGAGGAGACCGTTGAACTGCTGCGCAAGGCGGTGAGATGGAGCCGGCTGACACCACGCTCCACACGCGTGCATGCGTCGGTGATACCGTCGGATCATCCACTCGTGGAGTCGGCTGTGGCATTGGGGCGGACGCCGTTTGTCTCACCCACCACGTCAGACATGGCACTGATGCACGGCATACATTCCCTGAAGATGGGACCCGGCGAGTCGTCGCGTTCACACACGGCTGATGAATACGTGCTGATATCGGAAATAGAGGAGGCTCTGGATATTTATCCGAGGCTGATCATGCAACTCAACATAAACAAAGATTAAGATGCAACTATGGAACAAGGGTTTCGAACCCGATAAAATGATAGAAAGTTTCACGGTCGGTCTTGACCGTGAGCTCGACCTCCGTCTTGCACGCTACGACGTGCAAGGCTCAATGGCTCATATCCGGATGCTTGAATCGATCGGGCTGCTTGAGAAGAGTGAGCTTGATCAGCTCCTTCCTGCTCTTCAGGAGATTGCCGACTCTATAGAGAGGGGTGAATTTGTGATAGAGGATGGCGTGGAGGATGTGCATTCACAGGTGGAGTTCCTTCTGACTGCCAAACTGGGCGATATAGGGAAGAAGATACATTCCGGACGCAGCCGCAATGATCAGGTGCTTGTAGATCTGAAACTCTTCTTCCGCGATGAGTTGCGACGCATAGCCGACGGCGTGGAGCGTCTGTTCAACCGCTTGCAGTCGCTTTCGGAGGAGCACCGCGACAAGCTGATGCCCGGCTACACACATCTACAGGTGGCGATGCCCTCGTCGTTCGGACTATGGTTTGGCGCGTATGCCGAATCGTTGACCGACGACATGCAGATGGTCGTGGCAGCCTACAACATTGCCAACCAGAATCCGCTCGGATCGGCAGCCGGCTACGGCTCCTCCTTCCCACTCGACAGGGAGATGACGACGGAGCTTCTCGGGTTTGCCAATCCGCACTACAACGTCGTGGCGGCACAGATGAGCCGTGGCAAGACGGAGCGTGCCGTGGCGTCGGCGATAGCGGCAGTCGCCTCCACACTCGGTCACTTGGCGATGGACGTCTGCATGTGGATGTGCAATAATTTCGGGTTTGTGAAATTCCCTGATGAACTGACCACCGGATCGAGCATCATGCCTCACAAGAAGAATCCCGACGTGTTTGAGATAATGCGAGGCAAATGCAACCGACTCCAGTCGTTGCCCAACGAACTGACGATATTGACAGCAAATCTCCCTCTCGGCTATAACCGCGACCTTCAGCTGATGAAGGATATCGTCTTCCCCGCCACCACGCAGCTCATAGAATGTCTTGACATGGCAGACTTCATGCTGGCACATATAGAGGTGAAGGAGGGGATACTTGATGATCCCCGTTATGATTATATCTTCACGGTGGAAGACGTCAACCGTCTTGTGCTCCAGGGTGTGCCTTTCCGCGATGCCTACCGTCAGGTGGGTCTCTCGGTGCAGGATGGCACCTATCGTCCGACTCGTGAGGTGCACCACACGCATCTCGGCAGCATCGGCAACCCGGCAAACGGGCTTATCGCGGAGAAGATGCACGGTCTGCTCGCGCAGCTGAAATAATCCGCCACAACAAATTCCTAAGAGAGCACATTATCCGGATGAATACCGGATGAGGTGCCCTCTTTTAAGATAAATTCAGGGAATTGATGGTGTAAAATAGGTATAGTTGTGCTTTTTTGAGAAAAAATGCGGTAAAAAATTGACAAATGGGGTCTGAAAGTGTTATCTTTGTAGGCGATTTTGTCAGCATTGGCTTCAACTGATGGCTGATCTGGCAATTGTCAGATTGCATCATTGTTTCCAGTTCTTCAGCAGGACTCATGAAAAATAATAAAGAGGTAAAAATCTCATATTGGGCGGCACATCTCACCACGGTAGTGAGCGTGACGCTCGTACTTGTAATTATAGGTATAATCTCGCTCATCTCGATAGGAGCCGCCACAGAGACGCGAAAATTGCGTGAGCGGCTTGAGGTCAGCGTGGTCATGGCAGACAACGTGACCGACTCATTGGCTTCGGAGACTGCCAAGGTCTTTGAAGGGGTGCCCTACGCACATAGCGTGAGGATGATCTCCCAAAAAGAGGCATTGCAGCATTGGAAGGATGACACCGGGGAGGATCTTGAGGCATTGTTCGGGGTAAATCCCCTGTCGCCGGAAGTGACATTCTCGCTGAATGCCGACTATTCCTCTGCGGCTCGCATAGATTCCATCGGGAAGGTGATTTCAGCGATGCCGGGAGTTGAATCCGTGGTGTTGCCGGATTCCGCTATGGTAGAGAGCATGAACCGCAACATAGAGCGTCTCTCCATAGTGTTGGGTGCTATTGCCCTTGTGCTCGTGATAATATCATTCGTCTTGATCAACAACACGGTGCATCTTGCCATATATGCCCGCCGTTTCACCATACACACTATGCAGCTTGTCGGGGCTACGAATGGATTCATACGCCGTCCGTTTGTCAACGACAATATGATCTCCGGACTGTTGGCGGGTCTGGTCTCCTCATGTCTGCTCGGGCTGTCGCTCATAGCCGCGCCGGGGGCAGGGTTCGGGGAGATTGCTGCGAGCATAAGCTGGCAGATGTTTGGAATTGTCGCGGCGGGATTGGCACTCACCGGTATACTGTTGTGTGGCATGGCGGCATGGATGGCTACATCACGCTATCTACGCAAGGATTATGATGAACTGTTCAAATGATCCTTCCGATACTCCCGGCATGGTAGCCAAGACAGAGGATATTGCAAACTGACACGATAATAAGCATAACATAACAAATATATAAAACAGAAAATGGCATTGAATATTGATATAGAGAAGAAAGACCCGCAGGGACTTGAGAGAATGACCGCAGATGAGAAACCCTTCTCAAAGAAAAATTACTACATGATGGGGGGATGTCTTGCGTTGATAGTGCTCGGCTTCATCCTCATGAGCGGGGGCGGTAGCACGGTGGAGAATGGCTTTAACCCCGAGATCTTCAGCACGCGCCGCATCGTCGTGGGTCCGGCACTCTCGTTCCTCGGCTTCCTGCTCATGGCATTCGCGATAGTCTACACTCCTAAAAAAAATAAATAAACAGACATTATGGAATGGCTTGATGCCCTTATATTGGGTATAGTACAGGGACTGGCGGAATATCTTCCGATCAGTTCCAGCGGACACCTTGAGATATTCCGCGAAATTCTGGGAATAGATCTCCCGTCAGACAAAGTGCTTCAATTCGACCTTATCCTGCATGCTGCGACAGTATGCTCCACTATAGTGGTGCTTTGGCCGATGTTCAGGAAGCTGTGTGTAAGTTTCTTCACGTTCAAGCGAGATGCGGATTTCTACTACGTCTGCAAGATACTCCTCTCCTGCATACCGGTGGCGATCGTAGGACTCTGCTTCAAGGATTATGTTGAGGGATTCTTCGGGAGTGGTCTTACCGTGGTGGGTATCTGCCTTCTGGTCACGGCTTGTCTTCTCTCCTTCGCGCATTTCACCGGAGTCAGGGAGATTTCCAAATACGGTGCCTCCAAAGGTCGCGACATAGGCTGGCTCGATGCGTTCATCATCGGATGTTCGCAGGCGGTTGCGGTGCTTCCCGGACTTAGCCGAAGCGGCACCACGATAGCCACAGGCATTATCCTCGGCGACAAACGAGATAAGGTGGCATCATTCTCATTCCTGATGGTCATCATCCCGATACTCGGCGAGGCACTTCTTGACATTAAGGATATCATAGGCGATCCGGCAGCACAGGGTGAAAACTCGGTCGGAGCCCTCTCGCTCATCATCGGCTTTGTGGCTTCATTCGTGGTGGGATGCTGCGCCTGCAAATGGATGCTTGAGCTTGTGAAGAAGGGTAAGCTGGTGTGGTTTGCCGTATATTGCGTTATAATGGGCATCATCTGTCTCCTCTGGCAGTGATCATAGCCTCCCCTGAGAGAAGAAATGCGGTGAAAGCCGCCGTAGAGAATGGATTTCATAAAGAGAGAATGGATTTCATAACAGGAGAAATAATAGGAATCGACAAACCTTTGGGTTGGACCTCCTTCGATGCTGTGAAGCGTGTGAGGGGAGCGATCCAGAGGCGTTTGCATCTGAAGAAGTTTAAGGTGGGACATGCGGGCACGCTCGACCCGCTTGCCACCGGAGTGCTGATCGTATGCACGGGGCGTGCCACGAAGCGCATCGACGAGCTTCAGAACGGCGACAAGGAATACGTCGCCACCATACGGTTGGGAGCCACCACACCGAGTTTCGATCTGGAGACAGAGGTGGATGCCGTCTACCCGTGGGAACATATCACCCGCGAGAGGGTGGAGGAGATCATCCCCACGTTCATAGGGAAGATCATGCAGGTGCCCCCGGTCTTTTCCGCCGTCAAGGTAGATGGCAAGCGCGCCTATAACCTCGCGCGCAAAGGGAAGGAGGTGGAACTGAAGGCAAAACCGTTGTATATAAAAGAGATGGAGCTTCTTGGCATGGATATGCCGGAAATCACGTTGCGGATCGTGTGCAGCAAGGGCACCTATATCCGCGCCCTCGCACGTGATCTCGGAGAGGCTCTTGGCAGCGGGGCACATCTGACCGGGCTGCGCCGCACCCGTGTGGGGAATGTGAGGGTGGAGGATTGTTTGACCATCGCCGACGCGATAGAGACAATCGGCACCACACCGCTGACCTATCCCGAAGAGTGGAAAAAAGAGGATATTATTAACCGACAAACAGTGGAATTAGGCGAAGAGCAAGAGAATGCCTGATCGCTAACTTAATGTAAATATGAAATTATCGCAGTTTAAATTCAAACTTCCTGAAAATCTGATAGCCCAATATCCGTCGGAAAACCGCGATGAATGCCGTCTGATGGTAGTGGACTCCCGCACGGGAGAGATCTCTCATCATATTTTCAAGGATATTCTCAATTATTTTGATGACGGCGACGTCATGATCTTCAACGACACCAAGGTGTTTCCGGCACGTCTCTATGGCAACAAGGAGAAGACCGGAGCACGTATAGAGGTGTTTCTTCTGCGTGAGCTGAATGTTGAGAACAAGTTCTGGGACGTGCTTGTGGAGCCTGCGAGGAAGATCCGCATAGGCAACAAGCTTTATTTCGGCGACGATGATTCGATGGTGGCTGAGGTGATCGACAACACCACCTCTCGCGGCCGCACGTTGCGCTTCCTTTATGATGGCCCGCACGATGAGTTCAAGCAGGCACTCTACAATCTTGGGGAGACACCGCTCCCGGAATATATCACCCGTAAGGTGGAGGATTGGGATGCCGACCGCTATCAATGTATCTTCGCCAAGAATGAGGGTGCGGTCATGGCTCCGGCAGCCGGTCTGCATTTCAGCCGTGAGCTTCTGAAGCGTCTTGAGATAAAGGGTGTGGAGCGCGGATTCCTCACTCTGCACAGCGGTCGCGGCAATTTCAAGGATATCGACGTTGAGGATCTTACGAAGCATCGTATGGACTCGGAGGAGATGTTTGTCAACGAGGAACTTGTGGAGATGGTTAATGCGGCGAAAGACCGCAACGCCAATATCTGTGCCGTCGGCACCTCGGTGTTGCGTGCCGTGGCAAGTGCTGTCTGCATGAACGGTCATCTGATGACCTACGAGGGCTGGACCAACAAGTTTATCTTCCCCCCCTACGATTTCACGGTCTGCAACTCACTCGTGTCGAATTTCCACATGCCTTTGAGCACTATGCTGATGATGGTGTCGGCATTCGGAGGCTTCGATCTCGTGATGAAGGCCTACGACATAGCAGTGAAGGAGAAATATCATTTCGGAGCCTACGGCGACGCGATGCTGATTCTCCGCTGATGCCGCTCATCCTGCAAGAAGACAGAATCTACGGCGGTCCGGGCAATATTGTCCGGACCGTCTTTATTATATCCGGATGTGATTCCGGATATGAGTGATGTGAGCGATTTTTGCTAACTTTGCATCATAAACTTGAATAAGCAGATGAAGCAGATATATATTTCCTTGATTGCGTTGATCGTACTCACGTTTTTTCCCGGCTGTACACCTCCGGAGGTAAAGGATCGTCTTGCCGTCGCCGATGCCGTCATGCAGGCGAGTCCCGACTCGGCATTGTCGATATTGCAGGAGATTGATGCCGGCAGATTGAGAGAGGATTGTGACAAGGCTCTCTATGGACTCCTCTATACGCAGGCACTTGAAAAGAACTACATGAATCCGGATAATGATTCACTGATTTCAAAGTCGCTTGATTATTACCGGCTGAGGGATGACGTGGAGCGTCTGGTGAAGGCATACTATTATCATGGTGCGGTGAAGTTTAATTCCGGCAATTACTCGATGTCGGTCATATCGTTTATGAAGGCGATGGAGCTGGCGGAGGAGTCGGGAGATTATTTCTGGGCAGGGATGTCAGCTCGTGGGGTGTCGGATGTATATACGGAGACATTCTATTCAAAGGAGGAGGTTGCCTACGCGGAGAAGGAATATGAATACTTCAGGAAATCCGGCGTGCAGCCATATCTGAATTTCTCATTGCTTGACCTTGAACGGGCATACCATAATTCCGGCAACTATCAACGTGCCTGCGAGATAGTGGATTCTGTTGCCGACATTGCGCTTGCCGCAAGGGATTCAATTCTCTATAAGAATAGTCAGAAATCGGCTGCCACCGCCTATTTCGGCAGTGATAAGCCACAACAGGCATTGAAGCATTACCGGATATTATGTGAAAATGGCTGGAGTGATTATAGGGATTCCGCATTTATGGTGGTTGCATATTCTCAGATAGGGAATGTTGGTATGGCAAGAGAAATGCTTAATCAGCTTTCGTGTGTTGACAGCATAATATATTATTATGCTGCATATAATGTGTTAAAAGCAGAAGGGGAAATAGAAAAGGCATTAGATAATCTTGAAAAAGAGAAATATCTCTTAAATAGAAATTTTAGGGATAATAAGGATAATGGGTTGATTATGTCGGTGACAGATTATTACACGTTAACCAATAGTAATGCCGAGAAGGACTTGGAGCTGTCAAACCGATTATTCTATATGTCGCTTATTGTGGGTATGATGTTGGTTCTCATGATTTCGAGTGGAGCATATCTCATATATTCAAGGCAAAAGAAAAAGATAGAGGAGAAGGTATCGTTTGCAGTGCAGCTTCAGGAGATGCTTGACCAGAGGGATGGGGATAGCATAGCTAAAATTACCATTCTGAAGGATCTGATGGATTCTAAATTTACGCTTCTTGATAAGTTATGCGGCCTGATCAATGAAAGCTCGGATAATGCAAAAAGGGGATTGACGGAACGGTTATCATCGTTGATCTCGGAATTGTCAATATCCGGGGATAAGATCTCGGAGTTGGAGAAGCAGGTGGATCTTATCCATGATAATCTGATGACAGATTTTCGGAACGACTTGCCTGATTTGAAAGATGCAGACTATTGCCTGTTCCTTTTCTCGGTCCTGAACTTGTCGTCAGTTGCCATCACCCTATTGCTGAAAGAGAGTAAGGTCAACGCTATTTATGACCGCAGGCGTCGTCTTAAAGATAAACTAAAGAGGCTCGATGATGATAAGAAGGAGCGTTATCTGTCGTTCCTATAACCAAATATTTAGCTATTTGATAAAATCCATTTGGTTTTAATGGATTTGACCCTATTGAGTATCAACGTATTGCGTGTGCACCAAATTTTTAATTTTGGTGCGTTTGCAATGCACTGATACTTAGTTTGTTAAAATAGTGCGCACCAAATTATTTTACTGCTAAAAATTTGGATTTATCTCAAAATAACTATAACTTTGCTGTCAAACCAAACCTAATTATTCCCATGAATAGATTCAAATACCTGATTATTCTCACATCTCTCCTCGCTTGTTCATACAATGTATTTGCAGATTCCACTGCCAGTACATCGAATAAAAAAACTGAAATATTGCATGAACGCAATCCGGGAGATCGACCTAAAGCACCTTCGCGTATATTTATAGAATGTCGCTATGGCATCGGGCACATGGAGTTCACCATACCTGAAAATATATATGGCATGACAGTAAATATCCTTCGGGAAGAGGCATGCGAGTTCTCCTGTTATGTCACATCGGAAGAACCATACATAGATATTCCGACATTCTCCGGCGAATACACTGTTCAATGCGTAACAGATGACGGTTCTATCTTCTCCGGAATATTGCAATTTTGATAATCAATCTCAAAATCGTCTAGAGTTTTATAATTTAATTGTTTCACGATTAAAAAATTAAGATTATGCAGATCAAGCAAATTGAGGAATTGCTTCTTCAAGAAATGGAAGAGATAAAAGGCGGTGCTGTTGGAACATGCAATTGTAAGAACGGTGCCGCTCAAGGATCCACAGATGAGGGGGTTTGTAATTGTGATAGTGGAGCGGCACAGAGACCGTCAACTAATACTGATACACCGGTTACAGGACCCACATGTAATTGCAGTGGTTCAGGAGCTGCTCAGACAACATAAGTTGTTACCTCTTAAGGTACACATGCGGATTATATAGTCCTCATGTGTGCCGATTTTGAAACATTTCTGAACTAAATCATTTCGGGGGAATGATTAGATTGTCTTCAATTATATTACTTAATTCCAATATGTTCATACATCTATCTCCCAAATACGCAGTACGTAATGAGAGGAACTGTTCATACCTGATCCAGTCCACACGTGTAATTGACAGAAGCAGCCAAACATTCGACTCATTCTGCATCCTCTCGTTCATGGGTTTTATCCTGGCGCATATCGGGGATTTTGAAACAGAGGAGTCCCTGACCCGTATTTCAAGTAAACTTGGTATCTCCAGGAATGCTGTAAATAATTTCATCACACAATTGACTGAAAATCCGGAATGTAAGAACTTTATGATTGATGAAACCCATTCAGTGAACCTTCCTCCGGATCTATTGGTCAGAAGTGATCTCAAGGTGGATGTGAATGTATGGGAATCACCGGAATTTGACATTGCCTCGGATTATGTCATAAAAAGACCGGAGATGCCTCTGTCTGTAAATCTGATGGTCACCACACAATGCACGACAGACTGTGCCTATTGCTATGCCAACAGGTCATTGCTCCCACTGATGGACACAGATACAATCCTTGGTCTGATCGATGAGCTATATATAGGTGGGGTAACCAACATTACCCTGACAGGTGGGGATGTATTTGCCCGTAAGGATTGGATGATAATTCTTAAAAAGCTTAGGGAATATGGCTATTTCCCATATCTGTCGACAAAGACACCTATAGGCCGGGAGAGCATCGTCACTCTTAAGGGGTTGGGGTATGACGAGATTCAGTTCTCGTTGGATTCATGTTCTGAGGAAATATTGAAAAAAATGGTGGCTGCCCCGAACAATTATTTAGATAAAGTGAAGAATTTTCTTTTAAATGCTGAGAAATTGGAGATGAAAGTTCTCATAAGAAGTGTACTCACCCGTCATAATTCCAACATCTGTACAGTAAAGTCCCTCTATGATTTCCTTTGTGGATATGGTTCAGTCAGGGAATGGGTCCTTACCCCCGCGTTCTTTTCGCCCTACAAGCAGTCTGAATATAAGGGATTGGAGGTCTACAATACGGATTTGAAAGACATATATGACTTCATCCATCAGGAGGGCATGAAATTTTATGTCGGACTTAACAAGATAACGAAAGAGGGCTATTGCCTGAGGCGGACGGAGAGAGTGGAAGATTTTGTCATCTCCAACCAGATCTGTCTTGCCAACACCACAAGCCTGTCGATACTTGCCAACGGCAAATGCAGTGTCTGCGAGATGCTGTATGAGGATGAGGATTTTATTCTCGGAGATATTCACGTTAATTCAGTACGTGAAATATGGAACTCTCCCAAGGCAACGGACCTGTATTCCCTAAGCCGGGATACAATAAATTCAGACTCTCCTTGTTATGGATGTAAGGTGTTCACGGAATGCCGGCAAGGATACGGCAAGAGAATCTGCTATCTGGACATAAGGAAGACAGGAAAGCCATTGTCGTTCCCTGATCCGCGCTGCCCTATGGCGGAGAAGTGTGACCTGATACTGTAAGCAAAATTCAACCCGTTAATAAATAAAGTAATGCGAATTAACCATAACCTGCAGCATGCAGCGATGCTTCTCGCCGCGCTTTTCATTTCAACCGGACTTTATGCCCGCGACATTACAGTGATAATCAATCCCCCCGGCATCCCTGTCACTTCGGGAACCTGCATGCTCTACGGGGAACACAATGATTCCGTGGGGAGTGTCAGGATAAATGACAGGGGTATCCTGTCGCTGCCGGATTCCGGTTTTGCAAAGATCATGGTCGATGCCGAGAATTGTTCCCCAAGACTGATAGAGATAGGCGCACACCCATCCGACACAATCGTACTGAAACCCGCCGCACTTCTAAGTGAGGTTGTCATAACCCCCGAGAATGTCAAGGATTTTGGCGACCGCCTGTCCTACCGTATCCCGATGGCAGATATGAACCGTTATCCCAACTTCTACCAGGCATTGAACGAGATTCCCCATCTTACGGTGCTTCCATCGGGAGGTGCATTCTATGAAGGTGGCAGTGATGTGAGATTCCTGCTCAACGGGGTCGAGACCACCATGTCGGAGCTGCAGACGGTCTCAAAGGAGGATATCTCCAGGATAGAGCTTTACCGAAATCCACCGGCCCGGTTTGCCGCGCAAGGTATTGCCACGGTGGTTGACGTGCGCACAAAATCCAAGCTTCACGGAGGGAATTTCGGGATGGATGTGGACCAGGCATTCTATCCATTGAAAGGATACAACTCCGCGGCGTTCTATTACAACTACAGCCGGTCTCGGTTCTCGCTGCTCTATTCCGGAGGGAATGCCCACTATGACAAGTACAGGCAGAACGAGCGTCTGTCATACAGCCATGACGGTGTGGATTACGAGAAGGTAAAGAGAGGCCTTGATTCCAAAAGCGATGACGACAACAATAATCTGTCCCTATCCTTTCAGAACAACAGGGAGGGGAACTATCTCTATAATCTTCAGGTTGGTGCGTCGTGGAACCGGCTGAATGAGAATGTACGTCAGTCTGTCACATCAAATCTCGGTGAATATGATGCGCACAATTTCCTGAAGTCGAACTACAACAAATACAATGTCGCGAACTATTTCGAGAAGCAGCTTGGTGAAAACAAGCGGTATGGTGTGATTCTTGGGAATGTCAACTACCAGCACTTTGATACAAAGTACACCTCCTCATACCGGGAGTTTGCAAAAGACGGGAGGCCGGATGCCATGGACTCGCATTCAGAATATGACACAAACCTTGATGGTGTGTTCGGAGAGGTGCAGTATGAGTTGCCTAAAAATAAGGCCGGCTATCTGTCGGTCGCCGTGTTCGATTCCTACAAGCACAGCCGCTATGTGGACGCTGTCACCCCATTCTACAAGACCACCAACACATTGGGGATGAACGCCACATGGATCGGTAACTGGAAACAGCTGCGTTGGTATGCGGTGATGGGGGTTTCCGCATACCACATCTCCACAAGCTTGCTGGAGAAGCCATACGACATGGTTTTGCCGTCACCGCGCCTGCAGCTCACGTGGCGTCCGCGATGGGCCTTCCAACTGATAGGCGGATACTCATATACGGGCAGTGTCCCGAGCATAGCCCAGCTCAGTGAGACGGAACAGTGGCTCGACACGCGTCTCGTGTATCATGGCAATTCCCTCCTCAGTCCATACAAGGAGCATTCTCTCTACCTTCAGGGTAACTTCAACAACCGCTACGCGTATGCGTCGTTGCGTCTGGGCTATACCAACTCGCCGGATATGATATGCAGCCAATATACCGCAACCGACAGATATATGCTTGAGACAGTGGTCAACCTTGACAGGTACGAGGCACTTACAGGGCAGTTTGACATGACAATATGCCCTTTGGGCAACAACAAGCTTACATTCTGGAATCGTGTGATCCTTGCGGAGGTAAACGGAAAGAATCCCCAATACAGCTGGAAGGGACACAGGTTCCAATGGATGTCGCAGCTGGCGCTGAACCTTGACAGATGGTCATTCTCCGCTTTCTATCAGTATCCCGGGAAAATAGCCGACGGGCAGCTGATCCGTCCAAGGGCGGAATGCTGGTATGTCATGGCATATTTCCGTCCTGTGCCGGATCTGTCGGTGGGACTCAAGTGATTCATGCCTTTCGGGAAGGGTTTCCGCGAGAGCGAGTATACCGTCAGCGATGCACCTGTCTACGCCGAGAGGGGATGTGATATCCGTGATGGCGCCAATTATGTCTCACTGCTGTTTTCATGGAATATCTCGTTCGGCAGGAACAAGAACAGGGCCCGTCCACAATTCTCCAATGGGGATAACGATTCGGGTCTTTTGCATAAATGATGGACAGGTTTCGCGTGGTCAGACAGCATGACGGCATGCAGTGTGGCGTGGCATGCATGGCGATGATATGCCGGCATTATGACAAAGGGCTTTCCATATCCTGGTTGGAAAGTCTATGTCATGCTTCCAGGGAGGGTGTGTCGTTGAAGGCCCTTCATGACCTGAGCATTGAATTGGGTATGGATTCGGTTGCCGGGAAAGTGTCTCTTGACGATTTGTATGAGGTTCCGTTGCCCTGCATCCTTCATTGGAACCAGAATCATTTTGTGGTTCTTTACAAGATAAGTGACAGGCATACCCGTTTCTGGATAGCGGATCCGGGTAAAGGGAAATACAGGTGTGATATCAAGGAAATGAAACAGCATTGGATATCCACAGAGAGTAATGGCGTTGAGAAAGGGATTGCCATGTTCCTTGAACCGAACGATAGGTTCGGCAGCATAAGGGAGGGGAAGCCGGAGCGACGTTCCTTCCGTTTCATGATGGGGTATCTGCGGCAATATAAGAGGTATTTCTTTCAGATATTCTGTGGTCTGCTGTTAGGCTGTCTGCTGCAACTGATAATGCCCTTCCTCACGCAGTCGATCGTGGATATAGGTATCAGGCATAAGGATATAGGCTTTATATGGCTTGTGCTTCTCGGTGAACTGATGATAGTGGTGGGGCGCA
>RIAZ01000002.1 GCA_003762615.1 Muribaculaceae bacterium Isolate-037 (Harlan) | reverse complement strand
TAGTTTTCATGAGAAAAAGCGTCCAAACTTTTCCTTTAAATTACTAATTTTCAGGGACTTTTGCAAATTTAATCGACTAAAAATTAAGTGTTTAACAGCATAAATTTAATTTTTGTCATCTACTAAAAGATATAATGAACAAAAAGGTGGTTGGGCAACCAATTACTATTATTGGAACCGTCACTGGGATAATGGAAAACCAGGTGTAATGGGGAATATGGAATTTGCAGTTGTACGTAACAACGTCTATAAATTAGCTGTTACCAGCATATCTGCACTTGGACATCCTCTTGATCCTAAGGACGATCCAGATCCCGTTGATCCGGATGATCCTGATGAGAAATCTGACGTGAAAATCAAAGTTGACGTTCAGGTTAAGAAATGGACTGTTCGTAAGAACGACATCGAATTCTAAAACAAAATACCAAACTGAATCTTACAAACTTTCTCGATGAAAGGATTTAAGACAAATATCTACAGCATCGTGGGGGCGGCTTTTTCCGCCGCCTCCATGATGATGCTATCCTCCGCCTGCGGCATCATAAATGAGGACCTTGACCCGTGTCCCGATGCCGCCGTAAACCTCCGTTTCGTTTACGAATATAATATGGAGTTTGCAAACGCATTCCACAACCAGGTGGATTGTTTACGACGAGGAGGGTAACTTCGTCACCAAGCAGACGGAACTCACCCGCGAGAACCTTGCCGACGAGAACTTCCGTATCTCCCTGAAACTACCCGAAGGCAACTACAGGGCTATCGCTTACGGTGGTATGGAATGTCGCGACGCCTCTTTCATACATCCCACAGCATTCTCAAATACGAATGAACTCGCCGACCTCACCGTGGCTCTCCATCCCGACTGCCTCTCCGACGACAATCTCAGAAAACTTCACAATCATTTCTATGGGTCAGCCCGCTTCTCCGTCTCGCAGAATACGACGATTGAAGCCCGCGTGGAGATGATGCGCAACACCAACACCGTGCAGGTTGCTCTCCAGCACGTGTCAGGTTCTCCGATCAGTCATGAGGATTTCAATTTCTCTATCACTGACGACAACACTCTCTTCGACTCCGACAACAACCTCCTCCCAAATGGAGAAGTTACCTACCTCCCCTTCCTCTCGGAAACCCGCTATGCCGGAACGCAACCCGGCGAGGAATCCTCACGTGCCGATGACGATGCCGACAACGCAAACGACGTCAGCGTAGCTATGGCACATTTCACCACATCGCGTATCGTCCGCAACAAGCCCGTCCGCACAACTCTCACCGTGACCCGCAAGAGCGACAACAGCGAGGTGCTGCGTATCCCGCTCGTAAACTACATGCTCCTCTTCAAGAGCGACAGCGGACTTGTCGAGCCTATGGCTGATCAGGAATATCTTGATCGCGAGAACTCATGGCGATTCGTATTCTTCCTCGATGACCGTAATGACACGTGGCTCACCACGCGCATCGTCATCAACGACTGGGAAGTGCGTATAAATGATACAGAATTCTAACCCCTCTCTCCACCCCATTTAATATCCCCCGACCCTCAGCGGCTCATGGCTGCTCAGGCACCGTGGCGACAACATAAAACAACAACATACTATAATAAGAGACCGTAGCAATGAAATATCTCTCAAAGTTAATAATGGCAATAATGGCTGTACCTGCATTCACCATAGCAGGGTGCTCAGGTAGCGACGTGAGCGATCCCGACGGCTCACGCCTACCGGAGAATGCTATGGTCTATATCAACGTCGACGTGCAGCTCCCCGACGACGCCGACACCCGCGCAAATACCCGCAACAGTAGCACAACCGATCCTGACACCTCTTCCGACGGAGAGGAAGGCGGCACTGATGCCGAGAACGCTATCCATAGTGCATTGATCATTCTGAAAGGGGATGGAGCGAATATACATGCAGAAGTGGTAAAGATGGCTTCAAAGGATGGTGGCTACACACTTACTGCCGTTGTTCCGCTGAAAAAGGCTCTTGAGTTCGGTAATAAAATGCAAAACAAGCCATTCAATCTTTACGTTGTGGCGAATCCCGGCTATGAGACTATTACCAGACCAATGTTGGGTTATGACGTGGAAAATTACATTGCCACAGTCAGCGGTCTTGATTCCCCATATCTCACGACTGTCAATGGATTGCCAATGTCAAACTTCGAGGAATATACCTTCACTATAGATGAGGCTTGGACTGAGACATTTTTTGCCGATTTCCTCTCTGACACATCCTCTCTGGATTTGAATAGATATAATGACAATAAATCTATAACCCTCGAACGTTCAGTGGCACGCATCGACTACCGCGACAAAGAGCGCAACGACGATGACCCCGACGGCAAGAATCCTCACGAATACAAGATAGGGGAGAGCGGCTACACCGTCAAGATTGTCGGCATGTGCCCCGTGAATGTCAGCAAGAATTTCTATACATTCCGTCATATCTGGGTGAAACCTGAGAGTGGAACCCCATACCTTGACTTCCTCGGTCGCGAGACAAGCACCAACTATTTCCTTGATACCGACAACGATAAGAAACAAGGAAATGGCGCGGATGTGGCTACTAATCCCGATCATTTCATCAATCAGGGTAATGCCGAAAACGCCTATTCTGCCGGATGGGAAAACCTCTTTAAAGCAGACAATACTAATAAATATCCATATAAAGAACCCACAAACGCTGGCGGCACCGACAATTACACCCCCTGGCGTTATCTGTCGGAAAACACGATTGCCGATGCCACGAAGCAATTACGCGGCTACACCACGGCTATCGTATTCCGTGCCGAACTGACCGGAGTGCCGGACACTGACAACGAAACTTTTAAGAACCATACCGACCCGCTGACCCTCAAGTTTAAGGGACGCGAACTGACAGTAACACCTACCACCGATGCCGATGCTCAGGATGGCACCGAGAAAGGTAAATACTACCTATACTACTATCATTTCATCAAGCATAATGATAATAACGACCCGGCAAAGATGGAACCGATGGAGTTCGGAGTGGTTCGCAACAACATATACAAGCTCTCCATCCAGAGTATTTCCGGTTTGCCGAGACCTTACAATCCGGAAGATCCCGACGAACCGACGGAGAGCGAGATCACGATCACCTCGAAAGTGAAGAAATGGATTTATCATAGAATTAACATAGATCTGTAAGCTATTATAACAACACCCCCCAATAAAACCAACATGAATCTTGGAAACAAAATATTAGCCGCTTGTGCATTCGTCGGTATGCTCCTTTCGGGTTGCGCCGATGACTTCACCCCCGGAGATCCGCTCCCCGAGGGTGCGACAGGCGTGACCATATCTATACCGCGACCGCTGACCATCTCCACGCGTGCCGACGGAGACCCCACCACGACTCCCAACGAGAAGGAGATCGCCGCCGGAGAGGGTAAGATCACTTCCGCCAATCTCTATATCTACAAGGTGGATGATAATAATAATGAATCATCCGAGCTTGTAGAGAATGTGGATATAACGCAGAAATTTACCAAGAACAATGGTATCTCTCACAACGAAACAACGGTATACACCCGCGAACTTCAACCGGGAAAATACCGCTTTTACATTCTTGCGAATGTAAAGGGATATGACGTCACTTCGACAGCGGAAACTCTTTCCGGTGAACCAACAGAGATTCAGGTAAAGAACGTTTCAATCAAATTTGACAGCGAAAAGCAGCCGAATTTGAATGATGGTCTTCCGATGGCAGGTAAAGCTGAGGATGTCACCATGGAATCCGGTGGCGAACTGGATGCCACAACCGGAACTGTCACAATAGGCGCAGGTCAGAACGTCAAGCTAAACATCGATCTCACCTTCCTCTGCACAAAAGTGCGCTACACCCTCCTCTTTGACAACACTGACAACACCGGTTTCTCCAATATCTTCTCCACCCCGCTGACCTTCACAAACCTGACAGTCAGCAACTGCGCCGCCGAAACCCCCATCTACGGCCCCTCAACCCAATCCGAAGAAATAACTCCTGAGAAGAAAAGCTTCCCAATCGAAAGCCTGAATCATTATCACTTCCCGGCAGCCGGTTCCACCACTATCGCTGCTGCCGGATCCTCAAATGTCCCTAAAGTCCTTAATGACATTAATGACACAAGAGCCACCACCTCCTCCGATATCGACATAGACAATCTCGGAGCTGAACTCTCCGCCGAAGATCTCAAAAATCCGGAGCTGCATCAGCGAGCTGTCCAAGGCATTCTCTACCTCCCCGAAAACATCTCCGAGGAGGATGCCTCACGCACGACCCTCTCTTTCCTCGCCCAACTCTGCAATGACCCCTCCCGCACATTCAACTACAATATCCCTCTCCCCAACGGCACAACCGACGGCGAGATTGACGGCTCAACAACCACCGGCACCGCTGCCCCCGATCCCGACAACACCCTCGTTCGCGGTCACTACTACGACCTCGTAGCCAGGGTTACCAGCCCCGGCGACTTCGACATCCGCCTCTCCGTCGCCCCTTGGACGCTCCAACAGATCGTCTACACCCTCCACGGTCCCTACTTCCTCCACCTCGACAAAACCGTAATCCCCGTGACAGCCGGCGAGAAGACAAAGATATGGTATGAGTCAAATGCCGAAAGCGTGGAGATTGATGAAGGTTATTCTCCGAAATATAAATTGCAGGATGGAACGGAGGTACCTCTTTATGTTTTGGATAATACTACTTACTCCGATACGCTCATCGTGTCGGTCAATCCATTGGTGGATGCGCAATCGTTGTCAGAAGACGAACGCGCACAATACAATTACTTCCATCTGAAGGCTGGCAATCTTCGCAAGAAGATTGATGTGGAACCACTCCGATTGGATCCCTATCTTGAAGTTGATCCTGTGTTAATCACGATAGATGCCCGTGAACGTATCGCGTCAGGTGTCTATAGCGGTGATATCTCTGTAAATATCCACACCAACCTCCGGAATGTGACAATCACGCTCGGCAATGAGGATGCTTGGAAATATGCAAATTACACCGAAGATGGTAATACGCAGAAGGCATTGTGGCTCACGGATTGGAATAATGTCGAGATTGAATCTAACAAGAATCTTACAATAACAAGCAATAACTCTAAGTTGAATCTGCATTATGCCGGAATCAACAGCGGTTGGGAGTTATGGAAAGAGAAACGTCAGTTGACATTTGATGTGTCAGGCAAGACTGAAAACGGTTATCTTATTTCACGGCAAGTGACAGTTAATATCGTAAACAATATCCAGAATTATACGATACATTTCCGTCCGCCGACAGGCTGGGGTAATCCTCACATCTACGTATATCAATGTCTTGAATTTCCGGCAGGGAGTGCCCTTGCAAATAAACCTGTAGGTGCTGATACAGAAGGTAAGACTGCGGCATTGGAATATTCCTTCACGGGTAAAATCGCATTTAAAGGGTGGAATGTTGGGAGTTATAATAATCCGGACAGATCAACCGGATATGTAAACGGGTTCTATTATTTTACTGACGACAAAATAGGCTCTGGTCCTGCTACTCAATGGGCTCCCGGTCAAGAGGGTTTCAGTAAGCATTATTATGACAATATGGATCTCTGTGAGGAACATCGCGAAAAACTTAAGAAGGTCACTTCGTATGAAGATGGGCAATGTCCTCATTGTATTTTAGGTAATGTTGTGCAATATGGTGAATATAATAGATTAAAAAGTGCTGGTTACAACATGACATGGCCTGGCATTCAAATGAAGAAGGAATCAGATGAATGGTGGTCGTTTGAACTTACCGGTATAGCTACACCGGGTAAGGCATTGATAATGTTTGCCGACGGTCATAATTACAAGCCGGATGAAGGTCATGGTTCTAACGAATATCAAATCAATTACCGCTATCCTACAGTTAGGTCAGATGGTATGCCGGATCCTGGCATCCCTTTGTTTGACTATCCAAATAAGGAGGGATGGTTTGATTTAAGAAATGGAGGGAAACCTCAGTTTACATCTTCTAACCCGGAGGATCGTTCAAGTTCAATTATCTATCGTATTTATTGGTATAAGGATAATGAGAGTAATCCTGATTATAGGGACTATATCCAATATAATGATGGTAAAGGAGGATCTTATGAGATACGTCATTACTCAGGTTCTGAGGAAATAGATGGAGCTGTGAGATACTATTATGATATCACTCTTGATTCCAAAGAAACGAATAGGTTTGTAACCGCTTGCAAACCTGATGGAAATAATTCATATCCGACGTCATGGATGTCTATCGTAAACAATAGAAAAACGGCTTCCTCAGATAAAACGTATAATTATTATTTGATTCTGTATTGATTATGTATAAGAATATAATAATATCATTGCTTATGGTTCTTGGTCTCGCTGCTTGCAGCGATGACCTGGAATTTAAGTCCGGTTCCGTGATTGCTACGGATGGGACAGTGGAACTGACCTTCTCTGTGCCGGAGTTGGAAAAAGTAGCAACTCGTGCGGAAATTGGTGATGAGCTTTCAACTGTATCAGTACTTATCTTTAAGAGTGGTGAGGATAATTCTACACTTTCTCAGGTGGAGTATTTTAAGAAAAGCGATACTTCGCTTAAAGATGATAATAGTATATCGTTTAAACTCGACAAGGATCTTCGTGGAGAATCCGGTCTGCAATTCTATTTCATTGCCAATTATGACGGCACATTTGAGAAGGGTGTCACTACGATTGCATCTTTGAAAGAACTTATTGCGTATAATGCGGTTAGCGAAGATGGGAAGATTGTCATGAGTGCCAAGTCAGACCTGAAAACGCTCATATCAAAAGATGTGACATTGATTAGAAATGTTGCCTATATCACTGTGACGGGATGCACCGATATTAATGATAATTTGGAGATTGATGAATCTGTGAAATATCCATTCTGTGTGTATGGAGATGCAGTGCTGGGCAGTCTGCTTGCCGGAACTGAAACAATATTGGGCGCGCCCTCCAGCATTAGTAGTTTTGATGACGATTTGTCTGATTCAAATGGTAAATATTTGCGTCCGACAGATAATAAAAATAATGAAAAGAAAAAGGCCTTTATAATTGTCAAGGCTGAATATAATTCTAAAAGCTATTTCTACCGACTTGATTTCAATATTAAGTCAGAAGATGGTGAGAGTGTGAATATTTTGGATATAAACCCGAATCATTGGTATCAGGTTATGATTAAGGGTGTGAACGGTCCCGGATATGCCACTCCTGAAGAGGCATCTAAGAATCCGTCTCCTTACTTGGAATACAAAATCCATGACCATTCTCCGGCAATCTTCAACATGATTTCGGATGGCATCCGTGAACTCGGTGTCACTCATGAGATAGTATATTCCAATGGTGTTTCCGTTGATAGTGATACTGATACATGGCGTTATCTGTATGTCAAACTATATTCCAAAGCGGATGAAGCAGAGGAAGCTGTTAAAAATTTAACCATTACATCTGATTCGGAATGGCTGTCTGTCGGAGAGCGGGAAGAGGTGAATGATTCTGAGATGTTGGAAATAGAAGATGGTGGCAGTATCCCGGTTGTAGGTGGAAGCGGGGACTCAGATGACTGTAATAATAAGGGTACTGTCTATAAATGCCCTGTCAAGTTTAATAAGACATCAGATCTCGGCACACTCCAAGGGGAGATTACCGTGACTTGGATGGGATT
The DNA here is from genome assembly GCA_003762615.1 of Muribaculaceae bacterium Isolate-037 (Harlan). Lineage (GTDB taxonomy): Bacteria > Bacteroidota > Bacteroidia > Bacteroidales > Muribaculaceae > Lepagella > Lepagella muris. Next base: position 362,214 of record RIAZ01000002.1, on the reverse strand, counting down.
GACCCGCACAGTCCCCGTAACTTGGAAACGAGAGTTTAAAGGTACAGACTTATGTAAGGTAACTCTTACCATATATGATGCGGATAAGAATCAACAGTTTAAGACTGAACAATATTGGGATTTCTTAGCAGGAAATCCTGTTGAAGATGGCGTGAGCTTGTTCGGCACTGATGAGAAAGCCAATAATGGCAAAGTACGTAATCAGGGTCTTCATTTCCCGGTGATGTATGGTGAACCGGGTAAAACAGTCGATTCTAAAGCGGAGGCTCGTTGGTATTATGAATATACGATTACGTTTACGGAGGCATCTTTGACATCTGCGGAATATGACTGGGCACTTAATGTGACCGGGGATAATACAATTAAGCAGTATGTTAAAATAGAGGGAGCCTCATCCGGTACCCACGCATCTGAAGGTGGCTCATGGTCGGTGACAATCACTCGTCCCGGTAATGCATTAGGGACTGATGGCTCTGACGGAAATGCAGATAATGACTATACTTATGGAGTGGGTTCTCTTGAATTGACAATTACGCCTAACGGGGAAACGGTTAATAATCGCCTTAGCTCCAAATATACGATAGATCTGTATCATACCGGATTCTTCCACAAGAGCAGTGAGATCCATCGTGTGGATGCCGATAAGGATAGTCAGAATTATTACTACTATGAGGTTGTGCCAATTATGGGTGCTACCCGTATGCGCTATTGGCTTGACCGAAATCTCGGTGCCAAGTCTGCGGAATTATATATAGAATCAAGTGATGGTTCGGCTTACTATGGTAATAAGGAGGCAGCCGGTGGGTATTATAAAGTAGCGAAATATCTTGAAAATGAGCATAAGGATCCGGAGATGTATGATACATCGGAAGACCAAAAAGACCGAGTCTCTCCTCCTGGCTACAGGGTGCCGAAACAGAAAGTGTGGAATGCGTTGAGAAATTCACCAAACTTCGATACAAATTCTGTGGGAAGTTACTATAATGCTTGCTACAGATCATCTGTCGGTAATGTCTATTTCCCGAAAGCTCGTTATAAGGAGAATAATTCTGATAATGGTGAGTCGCGTGCCGGATATTACTGGACACAGACTGCATCTTCCGGTACAGAGAAACAGGAGATAGGACGATGGTTGAAATCATTGTGTATCTCCGGTAATGCCTCGTCATATATAAATGGAAATGTCCAGACTTACGCCATGTCGGTAAGATGTATCAACGACATTGACGACAGTGGAGACCTGCATCGCACATCATTCAACGTATCAGGTGCAACTCATGTCTATCTTTACACCGAGAATAAAGATGGCACTCGTGTGGCAGTGACAAACTGGCCCGGCAAATATATCGGTGATTACAACACGATGAAAAACGGCTGGTTCAACTTCTCATACGAATCAGATAACATCCCGGCAGAAGACTTCTATGTGATATTCAACTACCTCGATAAAGACGGAAAAATTCATACCTTCTCAAAAGGCAGTAACAACACAACATCCGTTTCAACAGATATTTCAGTCAATGATGCTACTGGTTGGAGAGTTGTAGGAGATGTCGATGGAAACTTGAGAGAATCAGGAACCGATGAGGATATTGTTGGTATTCCTACAGCAACAGAATATTGGTGGAAGTGTAATGTTGAAAGTAAAACAGTATATTGCTACGCATCTTTTGTTCCCAGATACCGTATTTATTGGCCTATAGAAAAAGGTAACCAACTTTCAATTTACACATCTGACAAGAGCTTTGATTCTGAGGTACAAAATGGAAATGTTTCCGGTGTCAGAGGATATTATAGATTGGAAGTTGAAATCCCATCTTCTGAAAAGGACAAGATTATTAATATTTGGAATACTAATTATGGTGATAAGCAATTAGGTACTTTAATTCGGGTTTTCAATGAGATGGATGATCACAAGGTTAGATGTGCTTATCTTGACAAAAATGGTAATGTTTATTCAGGCAAACCGGAAGGAATGACAGATCAAAAATTCTTTGTTGGTGAAAAGTTACGTTTCAGATGGAAAAAATCTGCCGCAGATAAAATTCACGTTTGGCAAGTTGATGCATCTGCTTTTACCACATGGCCAGGAAATCGAAATGGAGAAGATGGAGAGTATTATTATTTGGACGTGACTGTTTCCATGCTATGTTCTGAGATTGGTTATATAAGAACAAATAATGGTCAAAAACAAGATGGGGAAGGTGTAATGTGTAACTTTAATAAATTTGTGTATGATTCAAGTTTGGATAGGTATGTACTCACAATAAATTGAATCAATACCTTCTGATTACGATACATACTTTATAAGTTTGTTGATGTAAGGTCTTTTGGGTAAGGTATTAATACAGGTAAGGTTTATGCGAATCTATAATGAAAGTCAGTAAGTAATTAATATAATTAGTTTAAATTTGTAAGCAAGGCGACTGCCGGGGCTGTGAAGCTCCGGCAGTCTGTATTTTAGTGGTGACGATGGAATGTTGTCGGTCAGGCGTGCTGCATGTAGCGTTTCAGAAGGAATGTGCAGTAATAGGGGATTTCCCCACCTGTCTGGCACCGTTTACAAGTAGTGGTTTTCGGTTGGGATTTCTCTTCCAATCATCAAGGAATTTGTCGATTTTTCTTCGTAGATACATAAGATGATGATAATTAATAAAATAATGCGCTAAATCCTAAAATTAGAGCCTAAAAACACCATTTAGACCCTAAAATTAGAGCCTAAAAGTGCCGTTCCAACCCTAAAATTAGAGCCTTCGCACAAAATTAAACAAAAAAATCGCACGAAGAAACAAAAGAATAAAAAGAAATAATAAAATTTTCTTTCTTTTCTTTTATTTCTTCGTGCGCCCTCTCGTGCGAATTAAAAAAATCTCCGTGTGCTCCGTGTTCTTTGTGGTACATACCCGCGAGAGTCCTTTGTGTGGATCAGCGGGATTGACGGAGGAGAGCTTCCAGATAATAGTAGTCGGCGTAGTTGAGAGGTACGTCAATCTCACTGCCGGCAGGGTGATGACCGATGCTGTGGTCAAGTATGAAACCGTATTTCTCACCTTGCGGTATGCGGTAGGAAGCGGTCAACGTGTCGAGGATAGAGTCGGCATAGCTGCGGTAACGGGTTGCCTTCTCCGGACTCATCCATTCGCTGAGCATATACAGACCGGATGCCATTATCGCCGCTGCCGAAGCATCGCGTGCCACTCCCGCCACAGGGTCGGACGTGCGCACATCCTTCACCTCCGGAGCCTTCATGTCCCAATAGGGGATATGGTCGGAGGGCATGTTGGGAAGCGACATGATGAAATCGGCTATACGTTCACTCCGGTTGAGATAACGATGGTCGCCCGTGTACTTATAGCATTGCGCAAAACCATATAAGCCCCACGCCTGACCACGGCTCCAGAATGAATCGTCGGAATATCCCTGTGCCGTGCATTTCATCCTCACATCACCCGTGGCAGGATCATAGTCAACAACATGATACGATGAATAATCATCGCGGAAATGGTTGGCGAGGGTAGTGTCGGCATGTTTCACGGCAATATCCCGATATATTGGATCGCCGGTGAGGATAGAGGCTTGGAACAGCATCTCCAGATTCATCATATTGTCGATGATCACAGGGAATTTCCATTTGTCGGCATTATGATTCCATGAACGCCCCGGTATCATCTGTGCATACTTCAGATTGGGGTTCATGCGTGTTTTCTTGTCGAGAAACCAAGTGCGGATAAGTGAGGTGGCTTTCTTTGCATACCGTTCGTCGCCGGTGAAGAAATAGGCGAGGGAGAGGGCCTTTATCCTTGCGGCGGTGTCGCCGAGACGGTTGCGGTCAAGGCTGTTGATCTCCGGATTGGATATGCCGTCGCGGTTGACGTAGGGGAGACCGTCGGATTTTGTGGAGTCGGGTCAGAAATAGCGTGCCTGACTGAGATAATCGTGTCGGTCGCCGCTTGCCGCCACCTTCGTCTTGTCCATCACTGATAGCGGCACGGCATCAAGTAGAGCGTCAGCCTCTTTGATGAGAAGAGAGAGGTATTCAGTATAGAATGGCGATCCGATATTCTCCTTCACCCGGTCAAGATGCGACTTATCCCATGTCTGAGCGGATATTTGAAGAACGGCTGCCGCGAAAATCGGCAATAATATGTTGCGTTTCATAATTTTATGAGTTTGATGGAATTTAATAATCTCTTACCCTCTATGACATTCAGATTCACGATAATGCCGTCGTTGGAAGAGGAGTTTATGATATACTTCTTGCGGAGAGCGAATTTATGACCATTCTGTGCTGCCGGAGCAAAATGATGATGCAGCATCTTGCCGTTGACAGAGATGTCGAATGAATTGGAGTTCTTGCCAGTTCCTCCGATGCGTCCCCAGCTTCCGGGGGTGTATATACGGTCAGCCACCCACGTCAGACCGCTTTCAGGGGAAGTGTAGCTGCAATTGCTGCCTACGTTTACAGCCAATTCCAGCCCGTTAAGGTTGTCGGTGGTCAGGTGTTCGGGTATTTATTTTTTAAGAAGTTGCCTGAACTTATCCATAAATCAGGAATAAGTCCAGGCAACTTCATTAAATATCAACCGATACGGAATCGGTCAATTGCGATTATTATTCCACTGTGAATCCTGCTTTTGTGCGTATGTCGGCTGATGATGCGCCGATGAGAACCTCGAATGCTCCCGGTTCGCACACCCATTCATGACGGTCGGCATCAAAGAAACTGAGATCATCCTTTGAGATGGTGAATGTGGCGGTCTTTGTCTCGCCCGGAGCAAGCGCAAGTTTCTTGAAACCTTTCAACTCCTTCACCGGACGGTCAACGGATGATTTCGGATCGGAGATATAAAGTTCCACGATCTCGCTGCCGGCACGGTCGCCGGAGTTGGTGACGGGCACCGTGACGGTAAACACATCGTTGAGTCCACCCTTCTTCTTGTCGACAGATGCGTCGCCGTAGGTGAAGGTGGTGTAGCTGAGTCCATGACCGAAGGGGAATGTCGGTTTCAGTTTATTTTTGTCGATGAAACGGTAGCCCACATAGATACCCTCATTATAGGGCATGTCGAAGATGTCGTTGCCAAACTTATCCTTTGCAGGTGTGCCGGGGTATTCACCCATCTTGTGGGCACCGCATTGCATCAGGTTGGCGTAGTATGTGTAGGGGAGTTTACCGCTCGGATTGACATCACCGCTTATCACGTCGGCGATAGTGTTTCCTGTCTCGTTGCCGAGATACCACGCCTGAAGAATAGCGGGCACCTTGTTGACCCACGGCATTGCCACGCCTGTGCCGCTGATGTTGACTACCACAAGATTCTTGTTGACCTTTGCAAGAGCCTCGATGAGTTCGTTCTGCTCGTAGGGGAGATTCATGGAGAGACGGTCGGAATCTTCCGCATCATTATGGTCTGCCTTGTTAAGACCACCGAAATAGAGCACTACATCCGCATTTCTTGCAGCGTTGACAGCCGCTTCCCTCAGTTCCTCTACAGAACGGAAGTCGCGGAGATCCTGGTTTGTCCTCACGCCATTGTATTCGCCGAGAGTATCGCCCACGTATCCGCGTTCGTATACAATCTCGAAATCCTTGCCGAGACGGTTTTTAAGACCCTGGAGCGGAGTTATCTCGTAAGCAGCCTTGAGAGAGGAGCTGCCGCCGCCGACAGTCATCATCTTTATTGCATTCTCTCCGATCACGGCTATCTTCTTTACCTTCGCGGGATCCAACGGAAGGATATTCCCCTTGTTCTTCAGAAGCACGATACCCTCGCCGCCTATCTGACGGCATGCAGCCTTGTGTTCGTCGCTACCCATCGAGCCCCACGGACGGTTGCGGTTCATAGTCGTGCGGAAAGTGAGTCGAAGCACGCGACGCACCTTGTCGTTAAGTTCATCTTCAGAGAATTTCCCCGATTTGATGCCGTTGAGATACGGATTGGCAAGCCAATAGTTGTCGTAGGCGTTGGAGACACCGTTGGTCAGACCGTTGGTCCAGCTTCCGAACTCCATGTCGAGACCACCCTTCACGGCTGTCTCCGTATCATGAACGGCACCCCAGTCGGATATGACGGCACCATCCCAGCCCCATTCCCCTTTGAGAATGTCGTTCATGAGGATGGGGTTATAGCTTGCATGTTCGCCACGGAATAGATTGTAGCCGCCCATGAAGCTCCATGCGTCGCCGTCGGTAGCCGCCATCTTGAAGGCGGGGAGATATATCTCGTAGAGTGTGCGGTCGTCTACTATCGGGTTTGACGTGTGGCGGTTGATCTCGTTGTTGTTGAGCGCGAAATGCTTCACGCAGACAGCCACACCGTTTGACTGTACACCCTTGACGTATTCCGTAGCCATCTTGCCGGATAGGAAGGGGTCTTCACCCATGTATTCGAAGTTACGTCCGCAGAGAGGGGTGCGGTAGATGTTGATGCCCGGACCGAGAAGCACTGCCTTGTTGCGGAAACGTGCCTCCTCACCGATGCTTTTGCCGTAGAGAGCTGCCATTTCTGGATTCCATGTGGCAGCGAGGCATGTGAGGGATGGGAATGCCGTGCAGGAGTCGTTGGTCCATGACGCCTGTTCCCATTCGTCCCAGAGCACTTCCGGACGAACGCCCATCGGACCGTCGGTACACCATAGTTCGGCGATACCGAGACGCGGCACGCCCGGCGCACTGAATTTCGATTGGGCATGGATTATGTCGATTTTCTCCTGGAGGGTCATGCGCGAAAGTGCATCTTCCACTCGCTCCTCAAGAGGTTTGCTGTCGTCAAGATATACGGGCACTGATGCGTTTATCACGCCGGCACTGCATATAATCAGGGATGAGATGAATAATTTGGAAAGTTTCATGATAATGTGGATTGTGTTTGCCAAGGTAATGGCGGAGTTTATTGGGTTCCTGTTGCAAAGATAGTAAAATTTGTTGAAGTTCAATTATTTTTCACCTTCGTTTTGAATATGAAAAAAATAAATAACACCGACGGCAAAGTCATTATTCTGGCGATGCCGTCGGTCAATCCAAATTTACCTACTTTACCTTAAAAAACATGATCTAAATTATACTTATAGCTTCACCATATCGATTGTGCCTGCTGCTACGCCTGCCGTAAGATCTACGGTGATGCGGTAAGTGGCACCCTCTTCAAGGTTCACACCGTCGGCAAGTTCGAGATTGCCGGAGTCTTTCAACAGAGAGCTTGCGCCTTCTGTCAGCGTGAGTGCGTTGTCGCCGCTCAGCTCACCGCCCCAGCCATCCTGAAGGAAGAACTTGAAGCTTAGATAGTCAGTGCGGATACGCATACCTACGGAAGAGCCTTTCTCCGGACCTGCCACGCCTGTAAACTGATATACATTAGGAGCGATCTGAGCCATGCAGTATGCTGCGCCGGGATTCCAGCCGAACTGGGAGTCCATGCTGGGAGAGGCGACACCCCATCCCATCAGCCATATTGCGCCGCCGTTATCAAATGTTGCCTCCTCGCCGCCATACATCATGATTGCGGAGATTGTCTTGGAAGCCTTGTTGATCTTCACCTTATAGTCTGAGCTAATCACGTTCACCTTGAAATCATTGGCATCCTCATCAAAGATGAAGTAGTCTGGGTCGGCATAATATTCATCAAGACCGGAAAGACCGTTCACGTTGAGATAGTCGCCTTGGGAGAGAGTCACGGTGCCTTCGTAGTAGCTGTTGTCGGAGGTGGTGAGCTTTGTGCCCGCCACGCTTACCGGTTTCTCCTCGAAAGCCTGTTCGCCGCAATCCTCTACGGAGAGTACGCCGGCAGTGATTCCGGCAGAGAGGTCGATTGTGAAACGATACACATGGTTTGCGGAGAGTGTTTCCCCTTCAGCGAGATAGAGGTTGCCGTTGTCGTGGCCACTGGTTCCGTCGCCCACTTTCACAATGTCGCTTGTGGAGGTCAGTGCGTCGCCGCCAAATTCGCCTCCCCAGCCCATCTGATGGAAGAACTTGAAGTTGATTCCGTCGGTGGAGATTGTCTGTCCGCCTACGAAAGTGATCTGATATCTCTTGTCGCCCATCGGAGCCATACAGAGAGCGTTCTCGGTGGTCCAACCCACTTCGCTGGAGTCTACGGATGGTTTGCCGACGTTGTTGCCGATTACCCATACTGCGCCAGTGCCGTCGTCAGCGAGTTTCGCAGGGTCGTTGCCGTTGAGCAGATATACGCGGAAATATTGCTTCTGAAGGTCGGCAATCACGCGGTAGCTTCCGGAAGCCGGGAGGAACGTGAGATTGCCGTTGTCCTCCTTCTTGAAGAAGTCGGGATCTATCCACCAGTCGGCGAAATTGGGGAATCCGGCGGGGGTGATGGTCTGTCCCTGTGTGAGCTTGATGTCTGCCTGAGCATGAGTATCGTCGGTCGATTCAAACTGCATGTCGTTAAACATAAGTTTGGTGAACGGACTTCCCTCAAATGAGAAAGTGTTGAAACTTACGGTGTATTTCCCCGGATTTGAGTTGGAGAACGGGATAGCGGATTCAGCACCTACGGATATCGCGCTGTTGGCATATCCGAATGTGAGTTCGTTGCCGTTCTCGCCATATTTGGGAGCCTTGATGAAGCCTTTCAGCTCCTGGGGGAGTCGCTCGGTGAAGGCATACACGTATTTCTCCTGTTTCTCCATCTTATACTCTGTGCCGTCCTCAGCCACGAAAGTGAGGGAAGGGTAGTCGGGATGGGTTATCTTCACCTCATATTCCATGCTGTTTTTGGTGAAGTTGATGTTCTGGAGCGTGAGAATGAGTGTTGCGCGTCCGTCGGGGATGTTTGCCAAGTATGGCACGTAGACAGCCCCTTCGTAATCCTCACCATTCTTTTTTGTACGGATCACCTTCTCGCTCACCATCTCGTCGCCGAAATAAAGCTGTGCGCGGAGTGTGGATAGAGGCACTTCCGAGTCGGAGGCATTGATGGTGAAGCGTAGACTGTCGCCGAAGCAGGCTGTCCCCAGATCGGTCTTCACGCCCATTGTGGGATTACCCTTACTCCAATCATCGTCGTTGCAGGCTGTCAGCGAGGCGATACCAGCCATTGCGAGAAATGCATATTTTATAGTTTTCATGCTGATTTTCTTGTTAGGATTTTGAAGATTACTTACTGAAGTTTCGCAAGCTGCACTTCAGTGGTTTAAAGTTTATAGTTTAAGGTTTAAGATTCACAAAAATCCACGAATCTTTTCATTATATAAAATTTAATGATCATAAACCATAAACATTAAACCTTAAATTACTTAGTTCCAAGCATACGACACTGCACTCTTGGCGGGCACTGTAGTGGAGAAGTGGTGTTCGCCATCCTCTATCGTCACGTTGATAGCCATTGAGTTGTTGTTGCTCATCACGAGGGCGTATGAGCCGTCGGTATTCTTGAATGCGGAGTAAGTCAGACCGTTTGCGGAGAATCCCTTTGTGCCGATGCGCACTGCGTCGGGTTTCACGACGCTACTCATGTGGGCGATGATGTAGTAATGGGAGTTCTTGGTCAGGGTGGTGTAGTCCTTGTTGATGTCAACTGCACCGAAGCAGGTTGCACATCCGCCGGGACGGTACGGACCACGGTCTTCGTCAAGCATGAGGTTCCACACGATCACGCCCTTGCACCAGCGGTTGACAGTGCCGAGAGCCACCTGCTCCATGTCGTCGAGAAGACGGGCGTTGAGGTCGCGTCCGTTGTTCCACGTGCCGATTGAAGTCTCGGTGAACACGAGATCCATACCCGGAGTGGCGTTATGCACGGATATAAGCTCCTCCTTGTCTCCGCCGTAGTTGTGGTAGGCTGCGCCGTCAAGATATTCGGCAGCCTCCTCGTCGGCATAGATATTGGTGGGGTAGCTCTTCTGCGAGGGGATGTTGTCGTAGTTGTAGTTATGGTCGAAGGCGTAGATCTTCACGTCAAGACCTGCTTTCTTGAAAGCAGGACCGAGACCATTCTTCACGAAGTCGCGTTCCTCCTCCCAGCTCATGTAGCAGGATGCGGAGTTGCCACGGTTGAGCGGTTCGTTCTGGGGAGTGACGGAGAAAATCTTGATTCCGTTCTGGGCGAAAGCCTGCACCCATTTTGCGAAATACGTGCCGTAATCCTGATAATATTTGGGATTGAGCTGACCGGAAGTCCAACTGTCAAACTTCTCGAGAGATTCAAGGTCTTTCACCTTCATCCATTTCGGGGGAGTCCAGGGGGTGCCCATTATCTTCAGGCTGGGGTTAACTGCGAGAATCTCCTTGAGGATAGGTATCACGTATTTTGTCTCCTCGTCAGTGAGTGCGAAATTCTCGATACCCTCCTTGTCGCAGCAGGTGTATTCGCTGAGAGAGAAGTCGGAGCAGCCGATTGAGATTCTGACGTAGCTGAAACCGTAGCCGTTGATGGGGTCAAACGTCATTTCGAGGAATGCCTTCCTGTCTTCTGGCTTCATCTGCATGAGGTTGAAGCAGGTGGAGCCGGTCACAGCCACACCGAAGCCGTCCATTGTCTGATATTCCTGATCGGGGAGGAGTGTGATGCAGGAGGGCGACATGTTGTCCTTCTTGCTGAAGGGGAGCCATGATTCGGTGAGATCTTTCGCACGGTTGGTGGTCGTGGTGATCATTCTGACGTCAGTGCCTTCCTCCGGTGCCGGATCGGGAGTGGGCTGAGGACCTATTTTTACGCTGTTGTCGCATGAGCACATGCCGAGCGAAGTGAGAGAGATGACTGAGGCGAAGAGGATTTTATAATTATTCATGATTTTTCAGATTTTGCGATGATTTTAAATATTGAGGTTAATGCGGCTTCATCAATAGCCGGGGTTCTGCACGAGATTGTCGTTGGAGTCAAGCACTGACTGCGGGATGGGCAGACGGTAGGAGTTCTGCGTGAAGGGGGTCTTCTGGGCATGGCGTCCGCTATCCTTAGCGAAGACTGCGTTCATTACTTCCTCCACCTTGTCGAGACGCACGAGGTCAAACCAGCGTTCACCCTCGAAGGCAAGCTCAAGACGACGCTCCTTCAGGTAGGCATTAAGCATGGATTCCTTGTTGGCGCGTGCCGACTGGGGAAGCTTGTTGAGTCCGGCACGTTCGCGTATGCGGTCAATGATGTCGGCAGCTGCACTGAGGTTCTGGCTCTCACCCATGATGTATGCCTCAGCTTTCAGGAGAAGGATGTCGGCATAACGGTATTTGATGTTGGAGATGTAGGCAGAACGGCATTTGTACATGAATGCGTAGTTGTCGGAGGGGTAGTAGTTGCTCCATCCACATTCGTAGAACACGATGCTCTCGTTTTTGCGGATCTTGTCGCCCTCGGCATCGAATGCATTGATGAGGTCGCGTGAAGGAGTCACCCATTTTGCCCATGTGAAGGAATAGTCCCAATTTTCAAGGGTACGTCCATACATCCATGATTCCCAGTTGCCTGAACCGGAAGGGTATTGCACCTCAAAGATAGACTCTTTCGTGTTGAGCTCGAGAGGCATTGCAGTGAATCCATCCTTTACCGCACCATCCACACCGTAGAGGTGGGTATAGTCGTCGATGAGGTCGTATCCGTCGGCTGCAAGTTCATCAGCATATTTGATCACCTTGGAATAGTCGCGGAGAGGTTTCTCGGCATACACCTTGCAGAGAAGAGCCTTTGCCAATCCTTTGGAGAATATGGTCTTGTCGCCCTTTGCATCGGGAGCATATTTCACGGCTTCAAGAAGATCCTCTTCGATAGCCTGATAAGCCTCCAATTCCGTGTTCTGTGCAGGGAAATATGCATGGTAGGAGTCTTCGATATTGTCGGCAGTGATATTTCCGGCTACTGTCTTGATTACCGGTATATCTCCCCACATTCTCACCATGTCAAACCAGATCATGGCGCGGTAGATCATCGCCTGTGCCCTATAGGTGTTCACCTCCGAGTCGCTGAGGCTTCCGTCAGCCACCTTATCGATGTTTACGATAAGTTTTGTGGCGTATGCGGCATCCTCCATGAAACGGTTCCAGTCACGGGCAACTACAGAGTTAGATCCCTCGATGGAGTTGTCTTCGTATGGCTGTACCTCGGCACCGGTGGTTCCGGCGTATGCGTTGTCGGAGTGACATTCCGCGATGAGGAGTTTGTCAAGATGCCAGTGTTCCTGACGGTCGCGGAGCTTGCCCTGATACATGGTGGTCATGTAGCTCTCTACAGAGGCGCGGTTGGGGAAGACAATCTCCTCCTTGTCTTCGGTGATTCCTTCTGTCACGTCGGAATAGTCCGACACGGGATCATATTGTGTGGAGCATCCTGTAAACATGCCCGCAGCGGCAATGATGCCTGAAATATATAGCTTTTTCATTTAGATTCGAAATTAAAAGGTTACGTTAAGACCGATTACATAGCTTCTGCACTGAGGATATGTGCCCCAGTCGATTCCCTGAACGGCACCGCTGTTGCCCCACTGGTTAACCTCCGGGTCGAAGCCCTTGTACTTGGTGAAAGTGTAGACGTTGGATGCAGTGAAGTAAGGCTGTATCTTGGAGATGCCGATCTTATCCATCCATTTGCCGGAGATGTTGTATGACAGGGAGATATCCTTGATACGCAGATAGCTGCCGTCTTCCACGAAATATGTGGAGTTCTTCATGTCGTAGCCTGCCTTAGGCACGTCGGTGATCTGTCCGGGTATTCTCCAGCGGTTGAGCACGCGTGTGGTCTGGTTTTTGCCGTCATACATACCCTCTGTCTCCATTCTTGAAGCATTGAAGATGTCGTTGCCGTAAGAACCCTGAAGGAAGATGCTCAGGTTGAACCCTTTCCAAGAGAATGAGTTGGTCATGCCGTAAGTGAAGTCGGGGTTCGGGTCGCCGATATATGTACGGTCGGAAGATGAGATACGTTCGTCGCCGTTGAGGTCGCGATACATGAGCTCGCCGGTTTCTGGGTCAACACCGTCGCTTATGTAGCCGTAGAATCCGCCGAGCGGACGTCCCGGCTCGTTGCGTACAACGTTCTCGTTGACGTAATCAGACGTCTTGGCATCTGTATATATCTTCTGGAGTGAGAGCTTGGTGAGTTTGTTGCGGTTGAACGACATGTTGAACTCTGTGTCCCAAGTGAAATCACCCTGGAAGTTGTGTGACGTGATTGAGAACTCGAAACCTTTGTTGACCATCTCGCCTTCGTTTCGCTGGATTGAGCTTGCAGCGGCAGCACCGGCGGGAAGCGACACCCACATAAGCATGTCGGTGGTTTTCTTATAATAGTAGTCGGCAGCGAGGTTCAGTCGGCTGTTGAGCACCGAGAAGTCTACACCGATACCCCATTGTGTGGTGGTTTCCCAAGTGAGGTCGGTTGTGCGGAGGTTTGCCTGTGTGATTGTGGGCACTGCATTCTCCTTACCCTCCTCATACCAGGGCACACGGTTTATGTTGTATCTCTGGAGATAAGCGTAGTCGCCGATACCACCCTGGTTGCCGGTCTTACCCCAGCCGCCACGCAGCTTGAGATCGCTGATCCAGTTGATGTTCTCCATAAATGACTCCTGATTCACGCGCCAAGCGGCAGAAACTGACGGGAATGCTTTCCAGCGATGGTCGGGATGAAGTTTTGAAGAACCGTCGTAACGGATGTTGGCAGTGAGGAGGTAGCGTGAGTCATAGTTGTATGCCACGCGTCCGAGATATGACATGATCGCCCATTCTGAAGCTGCTGAACCAGCACCGCCGAGACCGATCTTGTTGGCTGCGTTAAGAGTCTGGATCTTGTCGTCGCGGTAGTGGGATCCGCTGATATAGCTGTTGCGGTAGTCAGAGTCTGTCCAGGATGAACCAGCCATGATGTCAAGACCATGTTTGCCAAACTCATGTTTCCAGTTGAGGATGTTATCCCAAGTGAGGACGGTGTTCTGGTTTCTGTTGTCGCTACCTTCTCCATACTGCTCGCGTCCGCGAGTGGTGGTGACAGGATCAAGGAATGTGGTGTTGAGCGCGTTACGGCGGTCAAGAGTGAATTTGCTCTGGAGAGTCAGACCGGGAATGAACGTGAAGAGAAGTTCGCCTGATGCGATGATACGGTTCTCGCGGTCGCGGTTGTATTTCTGGCGGGCGATGTTCTCCACCGGATGCTGGAGGTTGACGCCGTAGAAATTGTTGTAGTACTGCTCCGGCTTTTCAGGATCCCAGATGGGGGCGTAGGTAGGGGTGTTGATAGTGGACAGGATTACACCGCCACGGCTTGCCCCCGTGCCCATTGCGCCGCCCCCGTTTGAGGAATAGTCAGAGTAAGATACATTGGTTTTGGCTGTAAGCCATTTATAGAGCTCGCTTTCCACATTCATGCGGAAGTTGTATCGCTGATAGAATGACGCTTTGATGATACCGCCGTCGCGCTGGTAGCCGCCGGAGAAGAAGTATTTGAGCTTTTCGGTGGCTTGCGATATGCTGACGTTGTAGTTCTGTGTGGATCCGGTGCGGAATGTCTCGTCCTGCCAGTCGGTCATGTCGGAAAGTCCGTCGGGCACAGCCACTAGTCCGATCTCATCCTGAAGCTCCTTATATTGCATATAGTTGAGCACGTCGATTTTCTTCACTACGCGTGTGAAACCGCCCTGTATGTTGAGGGATACCTGTGCCTTGCCTGATGATGCATGTTTTGTGGAGATGAGGATCACACCGTTTGCACCACGCGAACCGTAGATTGCAGCGGCGGAAGCATCCTTTAGGATCTGCATGCTCTCGATGTCGTTGGGCGCGAGGAAGCTGATGTTGTCAACGGGCACTCCGTCCACTACATAAAGAGGGTCGTTGGAGCCGTTCATTGACGTGGTGCCTCTGACGCGGATTGTCATGCCGCCGCCGGGTGCGCCGTTGGGTGATGAAACCGCGATACCTGCAGCCTTACCTTGAAGAGCCTGGGCTGCGGAGATGATCGGACGGTTGTCGATATCCTTTCCGCCTACTGTGGAGACGGCTGTGGTGAGGTCTTTGCGTTTCACTGTGCCGTAGCCGATCACCACAACTTCCTCAAGATTCTCGCTGTCGTCGTCAAGCACGACTTTCATGTCGGCAGCGGCGGCAAGCTCTTTTGTAATGCAGCCTACGTATGAGAATACGAGAGTGGAGCCCTGTGGCACCTGGAGGGTAAATCCGCCGTCGATGTCGGTCACGGTGCCTACACCCGGATTCCCTTTTACTCCGACGGTAACTCCGATAAGCGGTTCGTCGCTTTTGTCTGTCACGGTTCCTGATGCCTTGAAGTCGGCGGCAAATGCCGAGAAGCCACTTGAGAACACCATGACCAATAATAAAGCTAATGGTAGAAGATTAAACTTCGCTTTCATGATTTGTGGTTTGTTAATGAGTTTTATGGTTTTTCCTGTTTATAGTGAATTGACCATCGGAATTAGAATGGACCCGGTCGGTCAGCGTAATGCCGAATCCATTGCTAATTCCGATGGTGCAAAATTATGATAAAAAGATTAGGGTTGTATGCCGGAGTAAATGAGTGAGGTAAACTCTGTTTATTTGTAAGATAGTGATAATTAATGTAATGATAGTTGTCGGATAATCTAAAAAAGTAAGTGTGAGATACGCTTATGGCAACCGTCGATGAGCATTTCAAGAGGGTCGTTCCATGAATTTTCCAAGCGTCCTGACAGTCTCAGCGAAGTTTTCCTTCGGTATTATCGCCTTGTTGCGCACGCGGAAGCGGTTGTTGTAGACTGTCTGTGGAGAGCAGTGTAGAAACTCTGCAATCTTCACGCTGTCGGTAATTCCGAGTCTGACGAGGGCATAGATTCTCAACTCTGTGTTGAGCAGCTCGCCCTCCTTCGTCGTGATCTGCTTGTCGGGTTGCAGGAGAGAATTGAAGTCCTTGACGAAATCCGGATATATGTGGAGGAATACGGAATCAAAGCTGTTGTAGAAATCCTTCAGCTCATCCTTCATGAAATTTGAATCAGACGTACATTCCTCGATAGCCTTATATTTGCGGGTGACAGCCTTCACGTGTATGCTCTTGCGGAACTCCTCCAGTTTGCGGATATAGTTTGAGCATATCGTGAAAATATATCCGATATACTCCTCCTTGACGTAGTTCGCCTCGTTCAGTTCATCATTCTTTGCGATCAGGCTTTGGTTGAGTTCCTGCAATTTTCCATTCGCTTCGGCAAGCTGCGACTGAGCGGTGGAGAGCTGCTCGAGATGCTGGTTTAGCCTCTTGTTTGCCTCGTCAAGATTGGAGCGTTGTCTCTTCAGACGTTTGTTCTGAATGATGATTATGGTGACGGTGGCGATGAGTATCACTGCCAGAATGCACACCAACGTCAGGAAAATCCTGATCCGTTTCTCCTGCATCCTGTTGCGCTCCTGATATGCGAGATTTATCTTGTCGATAGTCTTTGTTATCGACAGTATACGCACTCGGTTAGGGAAATCACGAGCTTGGTTAAGGCTATAGTTTATGAACGTATAGGCATGGTCGATCTGCTTCTCCTCAAACATAATCTTTGCAAGCTCTTCAAGCGATGCAATCTCGGCATTGGCGGTTTTCACGTCAATGATGGATGAAATCACCATAAACTTCTTGAAATTCTCCTTGTCGCCCTGCCATTCATATAGCTTCGACAGGATATAGGCATCCTTTGCATCACGTCGGGAGTTTAGCTTGGAAGAGGCGAGACGTTCCCTGAGAGCCGGAATCAATGAAGGGTCAGTCTTGTCGGTGCCGAGAATATCCCATCCCTTATACCATAGATAGTCGGGGTGGGAGGGAGTGATCACAGACATTATGGAATCCTTATAGGCGCGTTCGCGTCGGTAATATTCATTTGTATCGCCTCCGGCATAGTTGCCGAGATGACTATATAGATATATCATCTCCCCATAATAATCCGGCAGTAACTCTTCCGGCAGACGTTCGCGGTTGATTCTGTTCATCACTTCTGAAGCCTCGTTAAGCAGCCCTGTGCTTGTAAGGAGGTTAGCCTTGCTGATAAGGGTCCTTGCTGTCCATTCCTCATTGCCGCTCTTCTCCGCAAGATCAAGAGAAATATCAATATATTTCAAGGCAGAGTCGGCACGGTATGTGGAATACTCTTCAGCGAGAAGACCATTGGTCATAAATCTGTCGAACACGGAAGACGCATTCCGTTTCTTATCATTAATATCGGCGATACGTATCAGTTTATCCCTTTCCAAGTCTGACTGTCGGGTGAGCAGTGAATCAAGGGTATGGATATAGTAGTCGGCATCGCGTTCGAAAGCGGCATTGCAATTTGCAGTAGACAGGAGAGAGAGGATAAGGATGAAGTGTAAAAATATGAGTTTCTGCATGTCAGATTAAATTGTAATATGAGTTGCCGAAACAACTTCAACTCGTTTCTGTCGCAAAGATAATAAAATATTTTTAACAAGATAAGTAACTGCAAATTTTTATTCCGCAAATTTTTCAATCGCCAGCATCGTCATCACTCCCGCAATAAGTGCGTATGTGGCTAATTTCTCAAATCCGTGGGCGTGAGTCTCCGGAATCATCTCATCGCTGATCACGTATAGCATCGCTCCTCCAGCAGTGGCAAGCAGGAATGGGAGCAGCATGGATGAGATCTCTCCGAGCATATATCCGGCAATTACACCCACAGTCTCAAGCAGGGCTACGGAGAGTGACACAAGCAGCACCCTCAGCCCCTTGATGCCGACAAGGATAAGAGGCGTCACCACCACCATACCTTCCGGAATATTCTGTAAGGCTATCGCTATGGCAAGACTGTAGGAACCGGTGCTGTCGCCACCGTCGAACGATATGCCGGTGGCTACCCCTTCCGGAAATTTATGGATGGCAATAGCCATTACGAAAAGCAGTACCCGATTGGCAGACTTGGTGCTGTGATGCTCCATATCCTCCAGTCCGGAGAGACGGTGAAGGTGAGGGGTGAAATGGTCGAGCATCGAAATAATAGCCACTCCGGCAATCACTCCGAGCAGAGCCTGCCACAGGCTCACGCCATCAAGCATCTCCACAGAGGGTATTATAAGACACACAATAGACGCAGCCAGCATCATGCCACCGCAATAACCGAGGAAAATGTCATTCCACTTATGTGGTATATTCTTGATGAGTGCACCGAGTGCCGACCCCAATAGCGAAGACAGACCCAACCCGGCAGCACATATCCATATCTCATTATTCATAATAATACGCTGTTTTAAAAAATAAATACAAAGACATCATTCATTCATCATAACAAATAACTCAGGCTTACGGCTACGATACAACGTAATCCGGATTTATGACCTGAAATAATGTCATTACAAAATTAACAATCATAAACGGTGCCTACAATCCCTAAAAATGATGAAAAATCATATCAAAAGGTATAAACAATCAATAAATAAACGTTATCTTTGTAAAAATATCAGAAACATCACGAATATATGTTACGAATGCCGGCAAAATATCCAGTTGACCGTTCCTCTTTTGCGGAAATCATAGAGGGGAAATTCCTATACGTTGATAAGACAGATCTGGTATATGAGTTGGTAACCGGCATAAAATACTGCTTCCTGAGCCGTCCGCGACGGTTCGGAAAGAGCCTGCTGACATCTACACTGGAATCATATTTTAAAGGACGCCGCAATCTTTTTGTAGGATTGAAGATTGATGCCTTGGAGACAGACTGGGAAATGCATCCGGTATTCCGTTTTGACCTAAGTGCCGAGAATTATGATAGTGTCGAGAAAGTGAGAGGTAAGATAGATTATTACCTGTCTCGTTGGGAGAGGGAATATGGTTGCGATTGCAAGGGATCGATTTCTGTAAGATTCATGTCGTTGATTGAAAAGGCATTTTTACAGTCAGGGAAAAAGGTAGTGGTGTTGATTGATGAATATGACAAGCCATTGCTTGACACTCTTGACAAATCAGAACTGCATGATACGGTAAGGGAGGAACTGAGAGGATTCTATTCAGTGCTGAAGGCAAGTGATGAGTTTGTAAGATTTGTATTCCTGACGGGAGTTACAAAATTTAATAAAGTGTCGATATTCAGTGGATTGAACAACTTACGCGACATATCCCTTAGTCCGGCGTATAATGCCATTTGCGGCATAACGCAGAAAGAGATGTATGAATATTTCAGAGAGTCGGTCGACGTGCTGGCGGCAAATACTGGCAATAGCGTGCAGAAGATATGGGATGACCTGAAGACAAGATATGATGGGTATCATTTCGCGGAATCAGGAGAAGACATCTACAATCCGATAAGCGTGCTATATGCATTTGCCGAACAGAGGTTGCGCAACTATTGGTTTGCCACAGCGACACCGGGATTCCTTATCCGGTTGATAACGACATATCATTTTGAATTGTCGGAATTTGATGGAGCGCAAAGAAGTGCCGACCAGTTGAGCGACATATCGAATCTTACGACAGACATTGTTCCGCTTCTCTACCAGACAGGTTATCTCACTATAAAAGGTTATGATGAAACCACCGAAAGATACACTCTCGGCTATCCCAATACAGAGGTTTCCAAAAGCCTCTGGAACTCCCTCGCCGGATATTTCTTCCCCAAAAACGTAAGGAACGGTGTTTTCGATACCTTGAAATTCATAAATGATGTCAATCATGGAGATGTGGAGTCATTCATGGTTCGCTTGAAGAGTCTGTTTGCATCAGCCACTTCAGAGACCGAACCGGATAAAGAGGTGCATTTTCAAAATATGATGGCGATTGTGGTTTGGATGTTAGGCTATGAGGCCCGCACAGAAATACATTCTGCCGGAGGAAGATGCGATATGATATTGATGACTTCTGATTATATCTATATATTTGAATTTAAAATAGATGGATCAGCTAAAAATGCAATATCCCAGATAAAGGAGAAAGGCTACATGCACCCATATATGATTGATCCTCGTAAGAAAGTGCTGATAGGGGCAGTATTCTCCACAGTGACCCGTACTTTGGACTCATGGATTATCGAGAATATAGATTAACCTATCTTCAAGGTAAAGATGCAACGTAATGCATGACAAAATTGTTTTATGTACTGAATCGAAACAACAAAATGAAGAATAGACAACTTCAATGACTTCTAAAATAAATGAGCGGAATAATGAATACAACTTGGATAAAATTTCTTAACGGCATATTGAAGATGCCAGGCGCAAGAGTAGACCGTGTGCAGTTCCTTCAGAAGACGTTCTCGCACCTGTCGGCTGACGAGATGCGTATTTGTATAGAGGAGAAACCATCGAAAGTACTCTCAGAGAAAGAGATTGATGCAGCGGCAAACTCAATCATAAGCAGCCACACCACGAAAGTGACAGCCATATCCGCCGCTTCCGGAATACCCGGAGGCTTCGCAATGCTTGCCACGATACCGGCAGATCTTGCCAACTACTACTACCACGTAGTGTCGGTAGGGCAGAAATTAGGCTATCTCTATGGTTATCCTGACATGCTCGACGCCAACGAACGTCTCACACCCGACGGAGAAGTGATGCTGACCGCCTTCATCGGAGTCATGAACCAAGTGGCAGTAGCACGCGAACTCATAAAAAAGATAGCCGTAGAAGTAAGCAAAAGGATAAGTGAAGAGACAGCCACAAGAGTGGCAGGCAAACTACTCCAGAAACAGATAGTGTCACAATCCGCCGAGATGATAGCGAAGCGGCTCGGCACACAAGTCACCACAAAATCCGGTGGACGTATCCTCTCCAAAGCCGTCCCCCTCCTTAGCGGCGTCATCTGCGGAGCCATGACCTACGCCACCTTCCGACCCCAAGCCAAACGCCTCCACACCGCCCTCAAAGACACCGCCTCCAACCCCAATTAACCCTATCCTCTTAAATGAATATTGTGATTTGAGGGGGATTTGTTAATTTTGTGGGGGATATGTGAGGATTGACGGTATTGTCATTATTGTCGATAGGGACATTAATGACATTGATGACAATAGTGACAATAGTGACAATAACGACATTAGTGACATTGGTGTCATTAATGATGGTAATGACAATGATGTCATTATTGTCGGAATTATTTGGATTGGATGGAGTGGGTATCGGTTTTTAATTTTATCGGTTCTTAATTTGGTGAGTATGGGCGTGGAGATTTCTTATTCAAAGTCGTATTTCCGGCTTGATGCGTGGGTGCTGGCAAATGTCGTGCAGTTAGCGACACAGAGTTTTTGCCGGAGGTTTGTCTCTTTTCATGATGACCCGCGTCGTCGGTTGTTTGATCAGATGGTTATGGCTGCACGGTCGGCTGTCGCGAATATTGCGGAGGGGAGTGCGCGACATAATACTTCGATAGAGACGGAGATGAGACTGACGGATGTGGCAAGGGCGAGTGTGGATGAGCTGTTTGGGGATTATTTTAATTTCTTGATGTCGCGGAATCTAAGTGTGTGGGATAAGGATAGCGAGCATACCGGGTCAGTGTGGTGGATGGTAATTGACCGTCCGCAATATGGTGCGGATCAATTGGCGGATGTGGCTCGCCATATATTGGTGCAGAAGAGTAAGTTTGATTACTATATTGAGGGGGATGATGCTGGTATGGCTGCTAATTGTCTGTTGCTGTTGTGCGAACGTCTGAATCGGATGTTGCAGAGGATGATGGAGTCGCAGTTGAAATATTTTAAACAGAATGGTGGTTTTACGGAGAAAATGACTCAGACGAGACTTGAGGCAAGACGGGGACAGGCGGCGAATAGTCCGTTATGTCCTATTTGTGGTAAGCGGATGTTTCGTAGGATGGCTAAGAAGGGCGTGCGGAATGGCAAGGAGTTTTGGAGCTGTTCTGATTATCCGAAATGTAGTGGCATAAGGAATATTGATTAGTAGGGGGCGATGGTATCATCAATATCGTCAATAAGGACAAAAATGTCATTACCGTCATTATTGTCAATATTGTCATGATTGACGAAATTGACAATAATGACGGTAATGACATTATTGCTTTTCTGAAGCCGGATTAGAGCGTGAGGGAGGAGGGGAGGATGGGCATTGCGCCGGCTTGGGTGCAGACGTAGGCGGAGGTCTCGACTGCGCGGTGATGTGCCTCTTCTACTGTCTTGCCTTTGAGGATGCTGGAGATGAAGGCAGCTGTGAATGAGTCGCCGGCTCCTACTGTGTCGGCTACCTCTACGGATGGAGTGGGCTGGAATGATACCTTTCCGGGTGTGAATACGTAGCTGCCGTTTACGCCGCAGGTGAGGATGAGCATCTTGAGGTTGTATTTGCCGAGCAGGATCCAGCATTTATCCTGAAGGTCGATGCCGGGATAGCCGAAGAGACGGCTGATGGTGACGAGTTCTTCGTCGTTTATCTTCAGGATGTTGCATCTCTGCATTGATTCGCAGATGGTCTCTTTTGTGAAGAAACCTTGGCGGAGATTGATGTCGAAGATGATGAGAGGATCGTTTTCTGCGGGGATTGCGTCAAGAAATTTACCTATTGTCTCGCGTGAAACCACGTTTCTCTGTGCAAGAGAACCGAAGCAGACAGCCTTTGTATCTTTTGCAAGGTTTTCAAGAGCTTCATTGAAAGGGATATTGTCCCAAGCCACGTTCTCTTTGATGTCATATTGAGGGATACCTGCTGCATCGATCTCTACCTGTACGGTGCCTGTGGGATAAGGCACAGTGTTGATGAGCATGTTCATGCCTTTAGTGCTGAGGTTCTCAAGGATCTCCTTTCCGAGAGCATCGTCGCCTACTGCGCTAACAACGCAGCTGGGGAGACCGAATTGAGACACGTGATATGCGAAGTTGGCGGGTGCGCCACCGATTTTCTTACCTTCGGGGAGAACGTCCCAAAGAGCTTCTCCCATGCCGATTACGAATTTTTCAGACATATTATTTAGGTTTATTGTTTATTGTTTAAAGTTTATGGTTGAGGAGAGAGGTATTTTTAGGCTTTCTTGATTTTTGTGATGAAGTAGAGGAGATATACCACAGGTATGCACATTACGGCTATCGCACCGATCTGATTTCCGGTGAAATCGCTGGCGTATCCCATGGCGAGAGGGAAGATTGTTCCGCCGAACAGACCCATAATCATAAGACCTGACACTTCGTTCTTCTCTTTGGGAGAGGCAAGGAGAGCCTGAGAGAATATGATTGAGAAGATGTTGGAGTTGCCGAATCCTACGAGAGCGATGCCCGTGTAGATGAGCGGGAGGGTGTGGCATGAGAGGAGTATTGCCACGGCTGCGAGCATCATGAATGCGCTGATTGCGAAGAATAGTTTCGGCGACATGTAGCGGAGTATGAATGCACCGAGGAAGCATCCTACAGTACGGAATATGAAGTAGAGTCCGGTGGCGAAACTTGCATCCTCCAATGGGAATCCGAGACGTTCCATGAGGATTTTCGGGGCGATCGTGTTGGTGCCCACGTCAATTCCCACGTGGCACATTATACCGAGGAAGCAAAGGAGGATGAAAGGTGATCCGAGGAGCTTTACACATTCCAGGATGCCGGATGCCTTGTCGGGACGTTCTTCAGCGATGGGAGTGGCGGCAAGAGCCGAGATTGAGAGGAGGCTGACGATGGCATATATCACGAACAAGGCTCTCCATCCGAGTCCGAAGGTAGGCATGTAGGTTGTGGCAGCCCAAGCGGCGATAATCGGGGCGAGGAACGAGGCAATTGCCTTGACAAACTGTCCGAAGGTAAGGGTTGAGGCAAGTTTGTCGCCACTGATAAGGTTAGTCACGAGTGGGTTGAGCGAGGTCTGCATGATGGCATTTCCGATTCCGAGCAAAGAGAATGCTATCAGCATTGTGTAGTATCCCTCACCGAAGATGGGGATTATGAGCGACACCGTGGTCACTGCAAGACTTATCAGAACGGTATTCTTACGCCCTATCTTATTCATCAGGATGCCGGTCGGCACAGAGAATAGAAGAAACCAGAAGAACACGAGCGAGGGGAAGAGGTTTGCCTGTGAGTCGGTCAGGTCAAGATCTTTCTGCACGTAGTTGGAAGCTGTGCCCACGAGATCCACGAAGCCCATCGCGAAGAAACAGAGCATCACGGGAATGAATTGGAGCAGTGAGCTCCTTTTTCCGGAAGTTATATCGGCTGTCATTTTATTTTTATATTTATTTATTTTTAGATGTCAGATTAGAGATTGCGGTTACGGCTTCCAAATCATTTTATGGAATATATCTTCAGATCAGATACCTTTACCTTCCCGTTTGGAGAGCTTATCGAGAGTCGGGAGTAAGGCTCATTCGGGAATACGAGGTTGGTCATTGCAAACTTACCGTCGTTGCCGAAGACTTCAATGCTCGATTTGTCGATGAAGATTCTCAGTGCAACCTTTCCGTTCTGTTCGAAAGTGGGGGCTACGGTTACAGCGGGGAAGTTCTCGCTGAAATCCACCACGCCGCTCTTTGTCCTGTCAAAAGAGAAAGTGTGGGCTTTCGGGTCGTACATCATGACTACTTGGTCGCCAGCCTTATTTGACAGGGTGATGGTGGCATCGTTGGAGTTTTTCCCATCCAGAGTCATTGAGATTTCGCAGACGCCATCGTTTGCAGCCGGGAGAGACACATCAAATCCTTTCTTGCCTACAGTCTTTCCTGATACGGAAGCCGAGAGTTTCCCTCTTAGGGCATCCACCTCGGGAGAGGGCACTGAAGCGAGATATATCTGCCCGTCGGGTTGGGTGAAGAGCTTCATGTCGCGAGGGAGCGTGTTGGCACTTCTGAACTGTTTTGTCGGGACGTCGGCTGCATACTGCCAGTTGCTCATCCATCCCATCACGGTGCGGCGGTTGTCGGGGGCATCGCTCCAGCTTACGGTGGCATAATGATCCTTGCCGAAATCCATCCATTTAGTCACTACGTTTCCGGAAGCGTCGGTGTCGGCAGTAAATTTCTTTCCGTCGAAATCGCCTACAAAGTATTGAGTCGCACTACCACCGAAGATGCCGCCGGGGTTAAGATTGCAGAGAAGCACCCATTTCTTTTCGTCGGAGCCTTCCACGGGGAGTTGGAAGAGATCAGGGCATTCCCATACGCCATCCTGTGCACCTATGCCTTTGCCGAATGCGCTTTGGAGAGTCCAGTTCTTGAGATTGGGGGAGGTGAAGAACAGCATCTCATGGTCAAGGGCGTGAGCCAGCACGAGATTCCATTCCTTGGTCTCGGGATTCCAGAACATGTTGGGGTCGCGGGCCTCGCTTTCGAGAGTGATCACGGGGTTGCCGGGATATACGATGAAGGATTCTCCATTGTCGGAGCTGTGGGCAAGACTCTGCATCTGGCTTGTGCCGGCAGACGTGAACATGGCAATCACGGCATCCTTTCCGAATCCGGCTGTGCCCTCCTTGTCGATGGCGCAGCTTCCACTGAATATAGATCCGAGACCGTCGGGGCGGATAGCTATCGGCTCATGGTTCCAGTGGATGAGGTCGGAAGATGAGGAATGTCCCCAAGTCATGTTCTGCCATTTTGAACCGTAGGGGTTATACTGGTAGTAGAGATGCCATACTCCATCCTTATAGAACATACCGTTCGGGTCGTTCATCCATCCGTAGAGAGGGGTGTGGTGGTATGCCGGACGATATTTCTTCTCCCTGTCGGTGGTATCGAAAGAGTCGGTAAGGTATATTCCATCCCAGCATACTGCGTCGGCAGCCTCTCTGACGGAGCTGCGTCCGTGAGGCGCAACTATGTCAAAAATCACGTCGTGACCTTTATATCTGGAGAGGTCGAAGGGAACGCTGTAGTCGGTTTTCGTATTTGCGAGACGCACGAAGATGGTCTCTGCAATCTTACCATCCACAAGCACGTTGATTCTTGCATCGTCAATGCTTTCCTGCACCGGAAGCACGATAAAATTCTTATCAGTGTTGACTCTTACAAGAGTGTTGTTCACTCCAAGATGGTCTATCCTCACCCCGTCCTGAGCGGCAAATGCGCCGGGAGCGAGAAGTATCGAAGCGCCTGAGATCATGGCGGCAGCGAGATGTCGGTTAATTCTATACATAGAGTTTTAATTAGATTTTACAAAAAATTTGAACCAATGAATCCGTATATCTTTTTTACCTTTTGATCCATACTTGCAGACTCATCAAAGAACTGCGAGATGGGAAATGCGTTTTCGATTTCAGTTGCAAAACTACTATATAATTGAGATATAGGATATAATAAATCGTGCGATAAGTATAAAAAATGTTGAATAGCCTAATTTTTAATAATAAATACCTTCTTTTTTATAGGATAATTATTAAATTTGCGGAATATAAAACCATAATTTGTTATCATGAAAATTCTATATAAGATATTATTGACCACACTTGCTTTATTGACTTTGAGTGCATGTGCCGACAATAAAAAATACCGAATAGGCGTATCGCAATGCAGTCAGGACGATTGGCGCAAGAAAATGAACGATGAGATCCAGCGTGAGATTATGCTTCATGAGGATGCCACTGTGGAGATACGCAGTGCCGATGACAATAGTGCGAAACAGATAGCCGACCTGCATTATTTCGTAGATAATGACTTCGACATAATAATAGTCTCTCCAAATGAAGCGGCAGCGTTGACCCCGGTGATAGATGATATATATAGGAAGGGTATACCGGTAGTGGTGTTTGACCGGAATATAAATTCCGACAGTTATACTGCCAGGATAGGGGTCAACGATTATGATCTCGGTAGGTCGGCGGCACACTATGCCATCAATATTCTTGGCAAGTCGCCCACGGCGATAGAGATATTCGGGCTTCCCGGCTCGACACCTGCGGAAGACCGCCATGTGGGGTTTGAGGAGAAGTTCCGCGCTAACGGAGGTGAGATATTGGGGAGCGCACCGGGGAACTGGAATCAGGATACCGCCGAGCACGTGGCTGACTCAATGTTGCGCCTGCACCCCGACGTGGATCTGATTTTTGCGCACAACGACCGTATGGCAATCGGAGCCTCTGAAGTGGCGAAGCGTCTCGGACGTGATTCAATACGCATAATAGGAATAGATGCAGCCCCGTTGATAGGGATTCAGGCGGTGGCTGACGGAGTGATTGATGCCACTTTCCTATATCCCACCGAGGGATACAGGCTTATCCAAACAGCCCTTGCCATTCTTAAAGGGGAGCATTATGACCGAGAGACTGTGATTCCGGCATCATCAGCAGTTGACAGCACTAATTCCGACATCCTGCTCCTTCAGAATGAGACTCTTGAAGCGGAGACCGACAAGATGACCTTGCTGAAGCGTCAGATAGATGATTATTGGGACCAACATTCCTCGCAGACGATATTGTTTTATGCGTGTATCGTCATTCTCGTCTTGCTATGCGGATTCATATTCCTTCTCTTGCGCACATTCTGGACTCATAGACGTCACCAGTCGACACTCCTGATGCAGAACCGTCTGCTTGAGGAGGAGAGAGACAAACAGAAGGAACTGAATGCCAGGCTTGAAGAGGCAACACAGTCGAAACTTGCTTTCTTTACAAACGTGAGTCATGACCTGCGCACTCCGCTCACCCTGATAGCGGAGCCGGTGGAGCAGCTTTCGTCAGCATCAAATCTGACCGAGCAGCAACACAAGATGATGAAGATAGCCGATAAGAATGTGAAGATTCTTTACCGTCTTATCAATCAGATTCTTGATTTCCGGAAATATGAGAATGGGAAGCTGGAGCTTCACCTTACGGAGATTGATATCCGCAAGTCGGTGGAGGATTGGATGGAGTCATTCCGGCAAATTGCACGGAAAAGGGATATGCGGCTTACGTTTGAGGATTCTGCGCCTTCCGGACCTCTGGCTATAGCGGTCGATGCGGAGAAATTGGAGCGTATATTCTTTAATTTGGTGTCGAATGCCTTCAAATACACCAGGGATAACGGCACGATAACCGTTAGCCTGTCGGAGAAGAATGGGAATGTGGTTCTGAAGGTGGCGGATACGGGCGAGGGTATCAGCGAACGCGACCTCGACAGAATCTTCGACCGTTTCTATCAGGTAGACAGGGTTAAGCCACGTGGTTCCGGCATTGGTCTTTCGTTGGTAAAGGCATTTGTGGAGCTGCATGGAGGTGAGATCAGCGTTGAGAGCGAGATCAACAAAGGTTCGGTTTTCATAGTTACTCTCCCGATGCGTCATGTGTCGTCTACGGTAGAGTCAGTGGAGAAGAGCATAGAGTCGTCAGACGTTGTGGCAGAGCTGGATACGATAGAGGATGCAGAGGTGAAATTTGAGGATGACAAGCCGTTGCTTCTCGTCATAGATGATAACCGCGACATACGCGAGATGATAAGGGAACTGATGCAGAAGGATTATAACGTGATTACGGCGTCAAATGGTGCGGAAGGTATAAGGCGAGCCACGAAATACGTGCCGGATCTAATCATCTGCGATGTCATGATGCCCGGCATGGATGGAATGGAGTGTTGCCGCCGGCTGAAAGGTGAGGTCTCCACGTCGCATATACCTGTGCTTATGCTCACGGCGTGCTCGCTCGATGAGCAGCGTGCGGAGGGGTATGACAGCGGAGCCGACGGCTATCTGTCGAAACCATTCTCCTCACAGGTGCTCAGATCAAGATGCACGAGCCTGATAAATAACCGCAGACTGATAAAGGAGTTATGGACAAATCCGGCAGAATCCGTTCATACGGTCAATAAGGTTGTGTCGGAAGAGAAGAAAAAGATTTCAGTCACCTCATCGGAAGTGGATAATGCCTTCTATTCCCGTTTCCTTGAGATATTTAACGAAGAGATGGGTAATGCGGATCTCAGTGTGGATAGTGTGGCAGCGAAGATGGGACTTGAGCGCACGCAGTTCTACAGAAAAATCAAGTCGCTCACCAATTATTCCCCCGTGGAGCTTATGCGTCGGTTGCGACTGAAGAAAGCTCGCCAACTCATCACAGGCACAGAGAAGAACATCAGCGAGATCGGCTATGAGGTGGGTTTCTCCACTCCCGCCTATTTCACGAAATGCTATCGTGAATCCTACGGAGAGACACCCTCCGAGACGCGTTCGAAAATGCAATGACACCCCATCATGTAAGAGTGGCGTATCATATATGAAAAAATGCGATATTCTGAGCAGAATATCGCATTTTTTCAGGTGTCATACTCCCGTTATATGGAGATATGAGGTTTGGAATAATTTGAAATCAATGTATTCTCTTAAGATTCCTTACCTTGACGTCTGTCGAGTTTCCTGAATCCACAATATCATAGATACTGCCGGGGAATACAATCGCGGTCATTGCCATTGCACCATTCTCAGAGAAAACCTCTATCGAAGAACTGTCGACATATATGTCAAAAGTCACGAAATCATTCTCTGTATTCAAAGGAGCCTGTATGGCAGGGATTGAGAAAGTATTGTTGAAGGATACGTTGCCCGTAGAAGCGTTGCGTCTCATCAGGAGTTTCTTCGCCCCGGCATTCAAGATGAACTCAGCCTTCTCTCCGGCATTATTCCTGAGAGTGAATGAGCCGTTTTCAGTAGTCGGGAGCGTGAGTCTCAGATGATAAGCCTTGTCAACGCCCATCTTGACACCGCTTGCCACATCGTTCCAGCCATCGGCGATTCCGTTGATTTCATCCACTACGGTAGAGGTGAGTAACGGTCTCCCTTCGTATGAAATAAGCTTCAGCTCACGCGGGAGAGTCATTGCGCTTCTCCACACGCTTGTCGGAGTGGCACCGGCATAATTCCAGTTGTTCATCCATCCGATAAGCAATGTGCGGTCGCCTGTATTGCTCCAAGTCACGCCGGCATAGTTATCCGGACCATAGTCAATCCATTGAGGATAGTCAAGCGATTCCGGAGAGAAGGTTGCCCCGTCGAAATCACCCACGAAATACATGGTGCCTGATCCGCCGCACGGACCACCGGGATTGACACTCACGAGCAATACCCATCTTTCCTTACCGTCAAGCGACATTCGGAGAAGATCCGGACATTCCCACTGCCCTTTGTTGCATCTCTCGATCGGCGATTTGAACTCGCTGAGGAATTTCCAATCCTTCAGGTTTTCCGATCCCCAGAACTCAATCCCATAGTTCCAGCCTTTGGCAAGACACATCACCCATTTGCCGCTCTCTTCGTGCCAGAACACTTTCGGGTCGCGGAAGTCCTTTAAGGAGCTTGGGATTACGGGGTTCCCCTCATATCTGGTGAAAGTCTTACCGTTGTCAAGACTGTAAGCCATTGACTGCTGTTGGAATTCGGCTGCCGAAGTATAGAAAACCACCATTGCATTCTGACCGAATCCGGCAGTATTGTTCTTGTCAACCACGGCACATCCTGAGAATATATCACCGAGTTCGTCACGCTTGAGAGCCACAGGTTGCTCCTCCCAATGGATCATATCGGAGCTTGTGGCATGTCCCCAGCTCATGTTTCCCCAGTCATTGCCGAGAGGGTTATGCTGGAAAAACAGGTGGTAGGTGCCATCAAGGAATACCATTCCGTTAGGGTCGTTCATCCAGTTCTTTGCTGGAGAGAAGTGAATCTGCGGGCGGTAGAGTTCCATGTAGTCACTGCTGCTGCCTTCGTCCTCGGAAGGTTTATCTCCGGGAACTTCGGATTCAAACGGAGGAATCTCCAAATCATCATCTTTCCCGCAAGAACTGAATGACGAGAGTAGCAACGTTCCTACTGCTAAGGCGTTGAGGAATGTGGATATTCTCATAATTAACGTGTTTTAAGATATTCTATAGAGTTCTTTGCAAGTTTCAGCACATTATCCTGATAGATATTGTTGGAGGGATATGCTGATACGTCGGGAGTGCCGTCGGCATTCTTCATTGAGAATTCACAACCGCCGTTACCGATGCAGAGGACAGTGCCTTTGAAATCAGTGTTGCCTTGCTGAGCCTCCCATACGTTGAGCTGTGATACCCAATCGATCTGGGAATCCCATGTGCCAAGAGGATATATGCCATACGCGCTTGTCACAGAATTGTAGCAAGCCTCCTCCTGATTTCCGATACCGGTCAATACTGACGGAATGTTGAAGAATAGACAGTTGTGGTCTTCAGTCCAGCCCGGACCTTTGAATGCGATTAATTTTGTACGGTCGTTGGAAGTCACTTCAAGACCCTTGTAGATCGGATGGGAAGAGAAATCCTTGTTGAAACGTCCGCCGGGGTTGAGCTGCACAGCCATCATCCATGTGTCGGGGTTCCATCCGCCTACGCCTGTGCCGATAGCATGGTCATTGGTGCGGAGCATGTCAGGCTCGATTCTGCCGAGATTGGCGATGTAGGGGGTAGCGTGGCTCCAAAGGAGGAGATTGCCGCCGTTGGCATACCATTCGGAGATGACGGAAGTGGCATCAAGCACCACCTGAGGCATGTTCCATACCTCGTCCTCACCTACGCCTTCAAGGTCGCGTATCCAGAAGAGTACTCGGTAAGGCTCTATATCCTCCACGTCAGCTATGTCGCCGAAATAGATATATTTGGCAGTAGGATATTCATTCTTGGTCCAAAGCCATGCAGAAGCCTCGTCATCATCGCCGTTGGCAATCAATTCCTCTTCAGTAGGATAGATGCTTAGGAATCCGATTGCTGTCTTACCGATACGCAGGGATCCGCTTACCGGCAGAGATGAACCCTCGTCATTCTGAGCCACGAGAGTCACGCTCCATTCCTCACCGTAATTCACGTTCGGGATGATATAGGAAGTGGCGTCGCCTGAGATATTCTCACTGATACTGCGAACTCCGTCGGTGGCAGTCAGATTGATGGAAGTGGCGGTCTCATTCTTATTCCATTCCACTTTCGCGTCATATCCACCGCTTTTCTCCAATTGCGACATTGATATGCCGGAAATCTTCGATGCGCCGGGACGCAGATAATGCTTCACGACACCGGAAGAGAAATTTGTGCCATCGGTGAGCTTGAATACGTAGGTGTAGTCAATGTTCGTGTCAATGTTTTTATGAGAATAGCTGTTGCCTTCCACGATCTCATTTGACGTGAGTGTCTGACCGTTGTAGATTGCCACCTGCATTGATCCGGAAGTGCCTGACCAGGTCCACACATAGTCATTCCCCTGAAGGTTTCCGCTTATTGCGCTTTCCTCAATCGGAGCAAGCTTAGGGGCGGACTTGTCGATATCTTTATCCTGACATCCGGCAAGAGAGATGCCGACAACTAAGGATGCGAATATATATTTTATCGTTTTCATTCTGTTTAAACTGTTAAGATTGTTAAGATTAATCAATTATATCCCTTGTTCTGCACGTACAATCCGGGCACGTAATAAAGCTGGTTGTAAGGGATAGGATAGAACTCGTTCTTTCCGGGAGTGTAGTGTGCATCCTGATAATATTGTCCGTATGCAGTGCCCTCGTAAGTGGAATCCTTCTCTTTCTCGAAGTATGCATTCAAGACAGTTGAAGCCACACCCCAACGACGGAGGTCAAAGTATCTGCTGCTCTCCATAGCCATTTCAAGACGGCGTTCCCAACGTAGGCGTACACGGGCTTTATCCTTATCAGAGAAGTCGGATGATGGGTAGAGAGCGATCTCACAGTAATTCTTGGCATAACCGATATGCTTGTCGATTGAGTTGGCGGCACGCTGACGGATGTCGTTGATGATTGTGCGGGCCTCTTCCAGCTGACCAAGCTCAATGAGAGCCTCTGCACGCATCAGCATAACGTCGGTATATCTGAATACGTAATCATTGGTGGCGAAAGCCTGCCATGAACCCTCGAAAGTCTCTCCGGCACTACGCTGCGGCACCTCCTTAAGTGAAGTGAAGTAGCCGTATGTGTTGGGAGTTCTGGAATTCTGCATTGTCATCATGTAGCTGTCTTCATATTTGTAGGGGAATGAAGGCATGCCGACAGTATGGAACAATCTCGGATCCCATTTCTGAGCTGACTGAACACCGTTGACCGGATATGCGTCGCTGTCGTCATAGCTGTCAAACATCGGCAGACCATCTTGGGTCTTGTAGGCATTGACGAGATCCTGCGACGGTTTGTGGAAGTCCCAACCGCAAGACCACATACCCCAGCAGCCGTTAAGCATGATCGACCAGTTTGCACGTCCGTAGCGGGTATTGTCTTCAGTATATTGCGAAGTCTGCACGGCAAACACTGACTCTGAGCTGTTCTTATATTCCGGAAGGAAAATATCGCCGAAATCAGCAAGATAGCCATACTTGGAGTTCTTAACCACCTCGGTATATTCCACCACTTTCTTCATGTAGTCTTCATTGATGAAATTTACGCCGGTGGCATCCTCATAACCGTTGCCCCATGCGAGGTTGAGGTAGCATTTTGCGAGATAGGAAGCGGCAGCCACTTTGTTGGCACGTCCGCCGCCGTCGGTCACTTCCATCGGGAGGGCTTCATAGGCGAGTTCAAACTCATGGATAACCTTCATGAAAAGCTCCTCGTATGTAAACTGGTCATTACGTGTCTGTTCCTGGGTATTGTTGACGAATACCTCCTCGTCAATCCATGGAATCTGACGGAACATGGTCACGAGTTTGAAGTAGCTGTGACCTCTAAGGAAGTGCACCTCGCCAACGCGCTGTTTTGCAGTGGTCTCACCGAGTTTCTCCACACCATGCTGCTGAAGGGCCACGAGCGCACGGTTGCATCGTGAGATGTTGCAGTAAAGGCGATACCAGAGTTCATCAAGCTCACCGGGAGTGGAAGTCAGGGTTGACCATATCTCCATGGGATGATAGCCGGTGTCGGTTGTTCCGCCGCCACCTTTCAGGCAGTCGTCGCTTGAAAGGTCGCCGTATGGCCAAAGGTTGAACGGATAGGTATACCAGCAGTCGCCAAGAGAAGCGTAAGCGGCATTCACCATTTTGTCAGGCTGAGAGTAGGCGAGATCGCCGTCGACAACTCCTGTAGGGGGTACGTCGATGAAGTCGTTGCAGGCGGAAAGTCCGAGTGCAAGGAGAGATAATGTATATAACTTAATAGCTTTCATGTGAATTATTATTTATGAGGAATATTTAGAGAGGTTAGAAATCAAGTTGAAGACCGAAAGAGACGGATGTCGGGATAGGATATGCCCAGTTGGGGTTCTCCGGATCCGTGCAAGTGAGGCTCTTGCTCTTTATGGTCAGCAGGTTCTGACCGGATACGTAGAAGCGTGCACGGCTCATGCGAAGTTTTTCAGCCACCTTTGACGGCAGATTGTAGCCGATCTGTAGAGTGCGGAGCTTAGCGTATGATCCGTTCTCCACGAAGTAGGTTGATGTGCGACCCTCGTCACCCTTGTTGTTTGTAGTCAACATAGGGATTGTAGAGGAGGCATTTACTTTAGGAAGCCAGCCGTCAAGTACACGCACACCCTTGTTGCTGCCTGCGTCGGTAACGCTCCAGAAGTCGTTCTGGAATTTCTGGTTGTTGTAGACATCCTGACCGAGCACACCCTGCCAGAACATCTGGAAATCAAAGTTCTTATAGTTGAGTTCCACATTGAGACCAAAAGAGAGGTCGGGCACCGGATTGTAGATCCAGGTCTGGTCGTCGGCAGTAATCTTTCCGTCGCCGTTAAGGTCGGCATATCTCATGCCACCCACGCGGGCGTTATCCTGACCGTAGGCGAGCACTTCATCCTCATTCTGGAAAATACCGTCAAACACGTAGCCTACGATTGAACCGTAGGGGCGTTTTGCCTGCACGAGGTTCTCTGTAGTGGTGTGGGCGTAAGAGCCGGTAGTGGTGGAGGGGAGGTAAGTCACCTTGTTGCGGAAGAAGTCGAAGTTAAGAGATGCGCTGTAGCCAAGACCGCAGGCGAGTTCGTCTCTCCAGCCTACGAGCATTTCCATACCCCAGTTGCGCAGAGAGGGACCATTCAGCCATGATGCGCCACCTTCACCCATTGCGCCCAGATAAGCGGGGGCGATAAGCATATCCTTCACATCCTTGATGTAGAAATCAAGAGAGCCATAGAGCTTGTTGCGGAACAGCCCGAAATCTGCGCCGGCATTATACTGTATCGTGGTTTCCCATTTAAGGTTGGGGTTTGCAGTCTGGCTTGCAAGATAGCCGGAGGGGAATATACCGCTCTGCTGGAGAAGAAGGTCGTAGGCGGTGGAGGTCACACGGTCGTTGCCGTAATCAGCCACATAAAGAGCATAGCGGGCAGTGTTGGAGATAGCCTGATTACCGGTCTTACCCCAAGACAGACGGATCTTGAGATCGTCGAGCCAGCTCTTGTCGATATTCTCTGACAGACGGTAGCCGAGAGTGGCAGCGGGGAATGTACCATATCTGTTGTTGCTGCCGAATCGTGAAGAACCGTCATGACGGATCGTGAAAGAAGCGAGGATAAGGTCGCGCCAGTTGTAGTCTACTTTTCCGAAGAAAGATACGAGAGCGTATGCCGACTTGTTACCTGTTGAACGCTCCACGCCTGAAGAGGCATCCGGATACATATAGTCAGGAGTCTCGATATCGTAGTTCTCATTGTAGCCGGAGAAGTCGATTCTGCTCTGGCGGAACATCTCCATACCGGCGAGCACCGTGAAATTGTGTTGGTTGTTGAGAGTGAAGTTGTAGTTTGCGGTGTTACTCCATGTCCATTTTGAGTCGTTGGCCTGCGATAGTGTGGTTGAGTTGGTGTCGTTGTTCACGATATCGCTGTTGAACGTATAATTGTAGGAGTGGATGAAGGCTGCATCATAGTCCATACCGAAGTTTGAACGGAGAAGAAGACCCTTTATAGGAGTGATGTCGATATAGGCATTGCCGAAGAGACGCCATACGTTGAGGGCATTATCCTTATTGAAAGCGAGTTCACGGAGAGGGTTCTGACGGTCGGCCATACTTCCTACCGGACCGGCATAAGTTTTACCGTCGATCTCATATACCGGCACTATTGACGGCATCTTCAATGCGTTTTCAAGAGGCTGGCAATCCACCTGGTCGGTATATGTAAGAGTGAAATTCTCACCAACAGTCACTACCGGAGAAATCTTGAAAGAAGTGTTCATTCGGGCGGATAGATTCTCGAAGTTCGTATATTTCAGGATACCTTCATTCTTCTTATATCCGAGAGAGAACAGGGCAGTGGCTCTTTCAGTGGCAGTGGATACGGAAGCGTCATAGCTCTGAAGGAAACCGGTGCGGGAGATTTCGTCAAGCCAATCGGTGTTTGACATTTCCATAGTCCTCTTGGCATTGATGAACCCGTCGTAATAACCATGCACGGTGTAGTTGTTGTAGTTGCCGGTTCTGTAGTCATATACGCTGATGGGGAATCCGGAAGAGGCATTCAGGTTAAGACCGTAGCTTGAAGCATACGCCACAGGATCAAGACCGTCGTTAAGTGCAGCCTGAGCCATAGCGGTGGCATAGCCCTGAGTGTTGAGGAGTTTCATCTTTGATTGAGATGAATAGAA
The DNA here is from genome assembly GCA_003762615.1 of Muribaculaceae bacterium Isolate-037 (Harlan). Lineage (GTDB taxonomy): Bacteria > Bacteroidota > Bacteroidia > Bacteroidales > Muribaculaceae > Lepagella > Lepagella muris. The sequence goes on along the minus strand of RIAZ01000002.1, from coordinate 325,869 downwards.
CTGTGCAGTCAGGTTGGCTGAGAAGTTTACGTTTACTTTCTTCTCCTGGTTGAGTTTACCTTTCTTAGTGGTGATGATGATGACGCCGTTTGCAGCACGCGAGCCGTAGATTGAAGCGGAAGCCGCGTCTTTAAGCACCTGCATACTCTCGATATCATTCATGTTGAGAGAGTTGAGGGAAGCGGTTGTCGGCACTCCGTCAATCACGAAGAGAGGGTCTTGCGATGCATTGAACGAACCGATACCACGGATTCTGACAGAACCTGTTCCACTCGGCGAACCGTTGCCGGTGACGGTCATACCCGGCACTCTACCTTGGAGAGCACGCATCGGGTCGGTGTTGGCATTGGTCTCAAGGTTCTTCGTGCTCACGACAGATACCGAACCGGTAAGGTCGGCTTTCTTCACTGTCTGATAACCCACTACTACAAGCTCGTCAAGAAGCTGCTCATCCTCCCCGAGGACAATATTCATCTCAGGGGTGGCCTTTAAAGTCTGAGACTGGTAGCCGACATAACTGAAGGTAAGTTCAGAGCCTTCCGGCACAGAGATTTCAAAGTTGCCGTCGATGTCGGTGGCGGTACCTGTCTTGGTAGCACTGCAGAATACAGATGCTCCGATTAGTGGCTCATTGTCGGTTTTTGAAATAACCGTCCCATGCACACTGATGTTTTGCGCTTGCATTGCTATTGTAAAGAGGAATAGCATCAATGCAGTCAGGATTGATTTTTTCATGTGTTGTGGTTTTGTAATTTTGTATTTAGTTCATGGAATAATTCATGAGGTCGGGATTGATTCCCGATGCAAAATTAGAGAATAAGAATAGGGGTGGATATAAGATATGTTGTTAAAGATATTAAATAAAAGAGGATAGTTATTTTTTATAAATAAAAGGCGTTTTTTTTATATTTCGCCGTTATGCGTATGGTTTCGGACCGTAATTTATGGTTGAAATTCTTATTCCGGAACCCACAAAAATATGCTCCGCAGCCTGCGGGATCTGTTTTAAAAGTATAAAAAAATCGGACTGGTAAAAATCGTGATAGGAGTATAACAGACTGTTTAAGTGGCTCAATTTTAAAAATATTCGGGAATTTGATACAACAAATGTTGTATATTATATAAAAAAACAGGATTCCTGTTAATTTTGATATATGTGTCAACATAAATTATATTTATAAAAATAAAAGCTTGTTAATTTTGCGGCAGAAACATTAACCAAAACTAACATAACATGAAAAAAGGAATCCTTACAGCGATCATGTTCTTCCTTACGGCGGTCATGATTCACGCACAGGAAATCAATGTGCAAGGGACAGTAATTTCACGTGTTGATGATGAGCCGCTGATTGGGGCTACCGTCATTTGTGAAGTCAACAAAAAAGGTGTTGCCACAGATATAGAGGGCAAGTTCAGTATGAGCGTTCCGAAAGGATCGGTATTGAAAGTCTCATACGTGGGTTATCAGACAGTAGAGGTCAAGGCAGAGCCGGAACTGACAATCTATCTTGATGAAGATTCCGGGCTTCTTGATGAATTGGTGGTGGTAGGCTACCAGACGGTGCGCAAGGCAGATCTTACCGGAGCCGTATCGGTGATGGATATGAAAGATCCATTAAGTGAAAATTCCGGCAATATCATGAGCTCCATGGCAGGCAAGTTGCCCGGTGTAAATGTAGTTCCGGATGCGGCTCCGGGTGGCACAGGCTCAATCCGCGTGCGCGGTATGTCTACTGCCAACTCAAGCAACGATCCTCTCTACGTGATAGACGGAGTACCGACCGACAATCTCAACTGCATTAACCCTAACGATATTGAGACAATGCAGGTGCTTAAAGATGCCGCCTCTGCCTCTATATATGGTTCGCGTGCGGCGAATGGCGTAGTCATCATCACAACGAAACATGGCAAAGGTGATCGTCTGTCGGTTAACGTCAGCTATGCACTGAGTGCGCAGACAATAGCCAAACGATATGATATGATGAATGCCGACCAGTGGGGACAGGCTTACTGGATTGCTTCACGCAATGCAGGGATGACACCCTCGATACCTCTTTATGGTAGTGGTGAGACTCCTAAACTGGTGGAATTTATCAACGGAGATAAAAACTATCCGACCACCAACACCGACTGGCAGGATCAGGTCTATCAGACGGCATGGACAAACAATCTGACGGCATCAGTATCCAACAATACGGAGAAATCGTCAGTGCTCTTCTCAATGAACTACATCAACCAGACAGGTAACATCGTCTCTTCATTCTATCGTCGTTACTCCGCACGTCTCAACACACGGTTCGATTTCGGCAAATACGTGTCTGTAGGAGAGAATGTGGTTATAGCCAACTGGAAAAACCGTGGTGTAGATGTGGCAGGCGACCGCGGCATACCCTTCACCGCAATGAGCCAGCATCCCGCACTCCCGGTAAGAGGACTTAACGGAGATTGGGCACGTCCGATGGAGTTGATAGGGTCAGACCTTGCCAACCCGGTGCAGCTGATCAATAATGCAGAAGACAATGACCTTCAGAGCTGGCGAATACTCGGCAACGCATTTATCGAGGTGAAACCGATTGAAGGACTCGTATTGAAATCAAATATCGGTATCGAGCATAGCCAATATTTCAACAATACTCTCGGACGTCGTGTGAATCCGGGTGATGTCAACAGTATGAGTTCTGTATATGGTCAGGGCGACACTTGGACATGGACCAACACTGCAAACTATAACAAGACTTTTGGAGAGAATCATCATCTGACAGCTCTCATCGGTAGCGAGGCTATCGGCTACACATTTAAGGATCTCTCCGCTTCACGTGAGGATTACATGTTTGAGGATTCTGATTTCATGCAGATAGGTTCCGGCTCCGGCACACGTAACAATGGCGGCGGTAAGACCCAGTGGAGTGTATTCTCATTATTCGGAAAGATTGACTACAATTATGCTGACCGTTATCTGGCATCGTTCACAATCCGTCGTGACGAGAACTCCCGATTTGCAAAGGGTCATCGTTCAGGCGTGTTCCCCGCAGCGTCACTTGCATGGCGTCCGACGGCAGAATCATTCTGGCCTGCCAACACAGTATTGACCGATCTTAAGATCCGTTATTCTTGGGGTCAGAACGGTAATGCCAATATCCCGCCGCTCTATCCGACATATTCCACATATATCTATAATACCGGCAACGGTGCGTATGATATAACCGGCACCAACTCACAGACCCGTCCCGGCATCACCCTTGCCGCCTCCGGCAATCCGGATCTGAAATGGGAAACTACAACGCAGAACAACATCGGTGTGGACCTTCAATTTCTCAGCGGAGCAATCAATCTTACGGCTGATTACTATATAAAGAAGACCACCGACATGCTTACCATTCCGCCGGCACTTGACGTGGCAGGAGAGAATGCGGCTATATGGCTCAATACAGGCGACATGAAGAATACCGGTTGGGAAGTTTCTCTCGGATATACCAGTCCATCTTACGGCGATTTCTCATGGAATGGATCTCTCAATATCTCGCAATACAAGAATAAGCTTGTCAATCTGAACTCGGTTCAGAAATTTATAGGTGGTGACGTTCGTCTTATCCCCGGTCAGGCAATGGGTGTCTACTATGGTTATGTGTGCGACGGAATCTTCCAGAATACAGCAGAAGTGGCAAACCATGCGACACAGAACGGTGCTGCTCCAGGTCGTTTGATCTACCGAGACCTTGACGGCAACGGAGTGATAGACGACAACGACCGTTGCATCATAGGCAACCCGAACCCGGAGATCTCACTCGGTCTTAATCTCGGATTCCGCTACAAGTCATTGTCATTGGATATGTTCTTTGCAGGCGACTTCGGACAGGATATCATCAACCACATGAAACGCCAGCTCTACTTCATGAACTATGGCAACCTCACTACTAACCGCAGCGTTGACGTTCTCAATGCATGGACTCCCCAGAACACCGGCAGCGACATCCCGGCACTCTCTCTTACGGATGACAACAATGAGTCACGTTTCTCAACGTATTTCATCGAGAATGGCTCTTATATGAAGATGAAATATCTGAAACTGTCATACTCTTTGCCGGAGTCAGTCTACAAGGTTATCGGTAGCCAAGGCATCGACATCTACGGACAGGTAGAGAATGTGTTCACACTTACCAAATACAAAGGACTGGATCCGGAGATTCTCCCCGGCACTTATGGCTCACTGACCGACAACGGTAGCTATCCACGTCCACGCACATACACAATCGGTGTAAACGTACAGTTCTAACTTTAAATTGACATCAACATGAAAACAATAAAGAAAATACTCAAAACGACAGCATATAGCGTGGCTGCCATCACAATGGGTATCGGTGCGACATCATGCGACAGCATGCTTGACACAAAGCCACAGGGTTCGTTCACATCCTCACAGATAGGGGAGGATGAGGCTATCGACATGATGACTTCGGCGTATGCCACATTATTGTGCCACTATTTCGGAAACAATGAGTCGTTTGCCGGTCCGATCAACAACTGGGTCATCGACCTCCGTTCGGATGATGCGCTAAAAGGTGGCGACGGTGTTACAATGGAAGGCTACATGCATCAGCTTGAAATCGGCAATGTGCAGAGCGACAACGATGTCATCAATTTCAAATGGCGCAACAATTATTTCTCCATTTCCCGTTGCAACACTGCGATCAAGGCTATATTGTCAGCCGGGAATCTTGCAGATGATGTGAAGACAGCTTACGTGGCAGAAATGAAGACTTTACGTGCTTATTACTATTTCGACATGTATCGTCTCTTTGCGAAATTCCCGTATTTTGATGAGACAGTGGCTAATCCGTCGGAATGTCGTGCCGATGAGTACACACGAGAGGAGATTGTAGGCTTTATAAAGGAAGACTTGCGACAGGCTTACCATAATCTCCCGGAAAAGCAGGAAGAGGTGGGACGTTTCAACAGGAATGTAGCGGCTGCCATACTTGCGAGAGTGGATCTCTTCACATCCGATTGGGCAGAGGCAGAGGAATATTCAAACTATGTGATTACTTCGGGTCAATATCAGTTGTATACCAACTTCCTCGATATGTCGAAACCTGAGTTCAACAACAGTTTTGAATCAGTTATGGCGGTGCAGTTCTCGTCGGCAAATTCTCCTGACCAGTTCAACTTCAATAACTGTCTTAACTGCACATGGTCGGAAGGAAATCTCTATGGAAATGGCGACGACTTCTATCTTGCATCACAGGATCTTGTCAACGCATTCCGCACAGATGAGAACGGTCTCCCTTATCTTGACGGCACACAGAACTCAGAGAGCGTGACTACCGCCGACTATGCCGGCAATGTTGACCCTCGCCTTGATTTCACACTCGGACGTATAGGTATGCCATGGCGTTCTTACCAATATAATGAGAAATGGTGCCGCAATCTTGACCTCTACGGTCAGTATTCAGGCAAGAAGCCTTATCCCTCTCCTGATTCACCCTACGTGAAACCGGGTATCGTGCCTTGGGGTGCGTCATCACTCAACTACATCATCATACGCTATGCCGATGTGCTTCTGATGAAGGCAGAGTCTTTGATTGAGCAGAATAAGAATCTTGATGAAGCCCGCGATCTCATCAATCAGGTGCGTGCTAAGGCAGCCCGTTCGGTTGATGCTTCCTACACTCCGATTGACTGCAACCCGATGATAGCGAATTATGCTGTCGGTCAATATTCCGCTACTGCATGGAATCAGGATTATGCACGCAAGGCGGTTCGCCACGAACGCCGTGTGGAGCTTGCGATGGAAGGCTTACGTTGGTTTGACCTTTTGCGTTGGGGTAATGTCGTGGATGTCGTCAACAAATATTATCAGTTTGAGACTGCGTTCCAGCCGTATTATTCAACTGCAAACTTATCGGAGGATGAACTTTATTTCCCGATACCGTTGAATCAGAAGGACAATGCAGGCGATCTCTATAATTGATAACCGTAATCTAAACTAAGGAAACAGAAATGGCAACAAAAATAATATATGGTCTCAGTGTGATGACCTTAGCAATGGGAATGACATTTACCTCTTGTGGTGATTTTGAGCCGACAGGGTATGAGGCAACTCCCGATCTTCCCACTGTTAGGGATATGAAGGCAACCGTCAGCGGACACACGGTGAACGTGAGCTGGCAACTCCCTTCCGATAAGAATATCACAGGCGTGCAGTTCATCAAGAATGCCGACACCCGAAACCCGATAATGCTTGAGGCAAACGCCACATCATACGATGTAAAGGGTCAGCCTCTCGGAGTGGAGGGCTACTTTACAGTAAAGCTATGCTACGGAGATAAATACGTATCCGAGGGTGTGACAGTGACTGCAACATTGCCGGAAGAGCAGCTTGCAGGCGTGACTTCGCTCACTAATACAATTTCAGGCAGAACGGTCACACTTTCATGGGCACTTCCCTCAGCTTCTGGAATTACCGGAGTGCGTATATATCGCGATGGCGACGTTAGTGCCGCTGTGGTTCTCCCGGCGAATGCCACCTCTTATGAGATGAAGGCACAGCCGATGGACGTGGAGATGACTTATACGGTAGAACTGATATATGATGAATATTATCCTTCGGTGCCCTCTACCGTGAAGGCGACAGTTCCGTATATCGCGCCTAAGATGGCATACCTTCTTACCACGAATACATGGCAAGATCTTCCCGATGATGACGAGCGTGCTGCTGCATCATGGTTCGCTTCACAGGATAATGCAGAGTTTATCCAACCGTCGCAGATCGCAACCCTTGAACCGGACCTTTATCCGGTAATCTGGATTGAGATCGACCGCGTGGGTCTTCCTTTGGGATGGCAGAATCTTCCGGAAAATATAGTGTCGGATGAGGTTATCGCAGCATTGCGTGAATATTCTGCAAACGGCGGTAGTCTGTATCTTTCCAATATGGCGACTCAGTTGACAGTGCCGTTGGGAATCGTGCCCGATAATATGGCTCCGACAGTTTATGGCAATGGCGACGGCGGTTCCGGCGACGATGTGTGGGTCATCAACCCTTATCTCGGATGGGATTTCCGCAACGGTTCAGACCAAGGCTTCTATGATCGTACTGCACACGCTATCTATGATGGCTTGACCCTTGAGGATCCTAACGGCTACGGCTATGAGAATCTGCCACTTATCGGTCCCGGTCAACGCGAAGACCACAACTGCCTGTGGGATTGCAATATCTATGGACGCGGAAGCTATCCTGACGTAATCGCCAATTTTGAGGCAACTACCGGTTCGCTTGTGCTTGCAACTTGGGGTCATGTACGCGACCACTGTGTCGCCGGTCTGGTGGAATTCTATTCAAATGCCAACCACGGCAGATGTATCGCCAATGGTTTTGCGGCTTATGAATGGAATCAGAATTCCGGAACCAATCCTTATCAGCATAATGTGGAGAAACTCACTTCAAATATCTTGAACTACCTGAAATAATCAGGAATAAAACATCGTTATAGACATAAATTTGCAACCTCGGAAGCAAATCATCCGTATCGGATGGATGGCGTGGCTTCCGGGGTTATTTAAAATAAAGGAATCATATTATGAAAATAAGACAGATCATATTGCCGTCGTTGCTATTGTCAGGGGTTACTGTATCTGCTGATATAGTGGCACATTTCCCTATGGACGTGAAAGACGGCGAGATTACTGATGTCGTCAGCGGACAGAAATCTACAGTTGAAGGGAATTTCGTGCCGGAGAATCTTCCTGGTGCGGTAGGGGAGGCATTACGTTTCGATGGCTACACTTCAAAGGTGACAGCGGTTCTTGGAGAATTATTCCCTGCGGGAAGCACACAACTCACCATGTCGGCGTGGGTGGCACTCCCATGTTATCCGATAATCCAGATTGACACCGACACAAAAGAACAGACGGCAATAGTCAGCTGTCTTGATGAGGAGAATAAGACCGGCTTCGGATTCTATGTGGGGTTTGATGGGAAATACTCCTTCCGTTCCTACATAGGTGGATGGCCTGTGGATATACAGGTGGATAGTCCGTTGCCGGTGTATCAGTGGAATCATCTTGTAGCAGTCGTGGACTGTGCTGCAAAGAAAGCTGTGTTGTATAATAACGGTGAGGAGGTCGGTTCCTCAAAATGTACAGGTTCGTTCGGCTTCGCTGGTGGCAATCTCTATATGGGGCAATCAAAAGCCAGCCGGAAGAGTGGTCCGTTTGAACTGATGTCGTTCAATGGCTTGATAGATGATGTCAAGATATGGAACGAGGCATTGCCTGTGGAGTCATTTGCTTCCGAACGTCCGGAGAATCTTGCCAATCTTGATATCCCTGCATCCCGCTTTTCAGAAGACTTGTTGCGTCCTCATTTCCATGGGATGCCGGCAGCGGGATGGACCAACGAGTGTCATGGCATGTGGTATTCCGATGGCAAGTATCATCTTTTCTTCCAGAAGAATGCGGATGGTCCGTATATGGCACGTCTGCATTGGGGGCATATCACAAGCGAAAATCTATGTGAATGGCAGGAAGAACCTATTGCTATCGCGCCGGGAGAGAGCTACGATATAAAGGGATGTTGGAGCGGATGTGTGTTTGCAGATGATGAGATTACCGGAGGAGAACCTAACATACTCTATACGGCAGTGGATTATGCCAAGGCTACTATTGCTCAGGCTGCTCCCAAGTCGGAAGATTTAATAGAATGGACGAAGTCACCGCGCAATCCGATAATAAGCGGGCGTCCGCAAGGATTGTCGGATGATTTCCGCGATCCGTATTTCTTCAGAAACGGTGATAACGCATATATTATCGTAGGATCATCAAAGAATGGGGTCGGAACCACGACTCTTCATAAATATCAGGGAGGTAATTGGTCGAATACAGGAGACCTATTCTTCACCGGTACATCCGTAGGTCAGGATGGCAAATTCTGGGAGATGCCGAATATTACGGAGATGTCTGATGGCAATTGGCTGTTTACAGCAACACCGCTTGAAACCTTGACCGGAGTACATACCCTATATTGGACAGGCTCGATAGACGGGGAGGGTCATTTTGTGCCGTCATCAAATTCTGCCACTCCGAAGAATGTTGAGTTGATTTCCAAGGATGGTTTCGGATTGCTTTCACCCACCATATATAAGCATGACGAAAAGGTGATAGCTCTGGGAATTGTGCCGGATAAATTGCCGTCGTCTACTAATTGGAAACTTGGATGGGCACACTGCTATTCGTTGCCACGCGAGTGGAGCCTTAATTCGGAAGGAGTGCTTGTGCAGAAACCATACGAAGGCTTGAAAGATATGCGTTCGGATGCAAATGTTTCATTTAAGGATTGTAAGATTTCGGATGTCATGCCACTTGATGGTGTATCAGGCAGACGGGTGGAGATGCTCGGACAGTTTCAGGTAGGAGCTTCTGCTTTTGGATTTAAATTCTTCAAGGGGGCTACCGGAGAAGCAACAATAAAATATGTGCCGTCAAGCAATGAACTTGTGATTGACTTCACTCAATTGCGTCGCCTTGTCAATGACAATGGGGTGTATGACGGAATCTACAGGGCAGTGCTTCCGGAGCGACTTGCGGAAGGGTCAGAGATGAAGATGAATGTATTTATTGATGGATCCATTGTTGACGTCTTCATTAATGACCGTTGGGCAACATCCGTCAGGGTATTCCCGACTGAAGCTGATGCTGATGGTGTTGAGGTTTTCTCTGAGGGTGGAGAGGTGCATGCCTCCTCCATCGATGCGTGGGTATTGAAATCCGGCAGTATTCATGGAGGCGTGTCGCTACCAGATGCAGACTCCTATAATCCGTCAAAAATTGTGGATGTGTATTCAATATCCGGACAATTAATAAGGAAAGGTGTGTTGCACTCAAATGCGATTGATGGTCTGGAGAATGGGATATATTTGGTAGATAATAGAAAAGTGTTGGTTCGTTGAGCATTTAATCTTATGCTCGACCCTATAAGTGTGTGACAAAAGGACAATAAAACTTTTGTCATACACTTATTTTTTTATGAGAGAAAGCCAAATTTTTTCATAGTTGAAAAAATAATGTTTAAATTTGCATTTCAAATGTGAAAAGATAATAACAAACCATCATGAAACTCTTTTATAACGTAAAGAAAGCAATTGCTGCGGCAGGGGTTATTTTGCTGACAGCCTCGGCAAGCTATGCGGCGGATTTGAAGTATATATTCTATTTCATTGGAGATGGAATGGGTGTAGCTGAGGTCACTAACGCACAGTGGTTTAATAAGGATGTGCTTAAGAGCGAGACACCGCTTCTGATGACCACTTTCCCTGTGGTGTCGATGATCACCACCCACTCGGCAAGCTCCGGCGTGACAGACTCTGCAGCGGCAGGCACAGCGTTGTCTACCGGTCATAAGACAAAGAACGGCATGCTCGGCATGAACGCCGATACAGTAGCCGTCACTTCCATAGCCAAGACACTCTTTGACAACGGCTATGGTGTCGGTCTCGTGACAACAGTGGCTATTGACGACGCCACTCCGGCAGCATTCTATACCCACGTGCCCAATCGCGGCATGTTTTATGAGATCGGAAAGGATCTTGCAGCCTCCGGCTACCAGTTTGCAGCCGGTGCATCCTTGCGTGGCAGACGTGATAAGAATGGTAAGGAGAACGACCTTATGGATCATTTCAAGAAGAATAACGTGGCAGTGAGCTACGGTATGGATGGCATTGACAAGAACGCTAAACGTCAGCTTGTGTTGAGTCCGTTCCATGAGAAGATGAATAATGAGATAGGCATGGCGATAGACTCCCTTGAAAATGCCTTGACCCTTCCTGAATTGACTCAGGCATGTCTTAACCATCTGATGCGCACGAATCCCAACCGTTTCTTCATGATGGTTGAGGGTGGAAGCATCGACCACAACGGTCATAGCAACGATGGCGGCTCTTCAGTTAGAGAGGTGAAGAACTTTGACAATGCATTAAAGATTGCATACGATTTCTATAAGAAGCATCCCAAGGAGACTCTTATAATTGTCACAGCAGACCATGAGACGGGTGGCATGTCGGTTGGATGTCAGTCCACAGGTTACAGTGTACGTCCGGAGATGGCACGCGGTCAGAAGATCTCGAAGGAGAAATTCGTGGAATACTGCGAGGAGATCATCGCATCCGGCAACATACCGGCATGGGATAACATGTATGAATATCTGAAAGATAAATTCGGATTCGACACAGTTATCAAATTGAGCGACAAGGAGATTCAGGCGTTGAAGGAGGAATATGCCATATCAATGATGAACAAGGATGCTTGGAGGTTTGGCGCGGCAGTGTGCGGGGTGATCAACACGAAGAGCGGTTTCGGTTGGACCACAGGCAGCCACACAGGTCATCCCGTGCCTCTCTACGTTATCGGCTACGGTGCGAACAACTTCTCCAACTTCAACGACAACACCGATCTGCCGAAGAAGATATTGAAACTGACAGGTAAAAAAGCAAAATAATTCTAAGTCCTTATTTACGAAATGTATATTATCCGACGTGTCCACAATCTGTGGGCACGTTTTTTTGACTGTTTTTGTCAAAAAGTAAATAACTAATTACTTTAAATAATATAAAATCATTATCTTTGTGGCATTGGAGATCAACAATAAATCGTATCATGTATAACTTATTGAAAGAAATCTTAATTCAGCGAAAATTGTATCTTGTATTTTTGATTCTATTCTTATTCCTCACAGGTTGTGGAAAGAAGAGTGAGGCAGAGTATAAGATAGGCGTGTCGCAATGCAGCAACGATGACTGGCGTATGAAGATGAACGGCGAACTACGTCGGGAGGCATTGATGTATGATGATGTGGAGATGGAGATTCTTTCGGCAGATGACAGTCCGCAAAAACAGGTGGCGGATTTGAGATACTTCATTGATAATGATTTTGATATAATACTGGTTTCTCCTACTGAGGGTGATTCAATAGCCCCGATAGTGAAGGAGGCTATGCAGCGGGGAATCCCGGTTGTGACGTATGACCGTGGTATTGACAATCTGGATGTAACGGCCCACATGGAGGTAGACAATTATGTGCTGGGGAAATCAGCAGCGGAATATGCCCGGTCTATTCTGAAAGATAATATCAACGTGATAGAGATAGAGGGGGTCAGAACGATGACACCTACAAAGAAGCGTCACGAAGGATTTCAGCAGACTCTCTCATCTTATCCCAACGTAAAGGTATTGACGTCGATATCAGGCAACTGGAAAGAATCGGAGGCTGCCCATATTGTGGATTCCCTGCTGAGAATCTATCCGCATACCAATCTTATATATGCCCACAACGACCGTATGGCTATAGGAGCTTCCAAGAGTGCTGTCTCAATGGGTAGGGATGATATAACGATAATAGGTATAGACGGTTCTCCGGAGATTGGAATCAAGGCAGTGTCGGAGGGTGTGATAGATGCCACATTCCTTTATCCTACGGAGGGGGAACTGGTATTCCGTATCGCTATGGCAGTGTTGAAAGGTGATAAATATGAGCGTCTTACCACAATAGTGCCGTTGTCACCGGTTGACAGGTCGAACGCCGACATATTGCTTGCCCAATACCGACTGATAAATAGCGAGGGGGAAAAGATAAACAAATTGAAAGCCACGATAGATGAATATTGGGAGCGACATTCCGCGCAGACTGTGGTGCTATATTCAATGATAGTGATTCTGGTGCTTCTTGGCGGCCTGCTCTTCATGGGCATAAGGATTTTCGTGCAGCATCGCCGACATCAGGCGCGTCTGATGGAGAAGAATCGTCAGTTGGAAGTGGAGAAGGAGAAACAGGAGCAGTTGTATGTGCGGCTTGAGGCAGCCACCAACTCAAAACTGATGTTCTTCACCAACGTTTCTCATGACTTGCGTACACCGCTGACGCTAATCTCGGCTCCGGTGGAGAAGATGGCTAATGCAGATTATCTACGCCCGAAAGATCGTGACATGATGCGTCTTGCAGCCAAGAATGTCAGGATTCTCAAAAATCTGATAGACCAGATATTGGATTTCCGCAAATATGAGAACGGCAAGATGGAGCTTAATCTGAGTGAGACGGATGTATATCAGTTGGTAAGTAATTGTGTGGAATCATTCAAGGAGGAATCGAGGAAACGCGACATACGTCTTTCATTTGAGGCAGGATTGACTTCTGCATCCTATAATGTGGCGGTAGACCAAGGTAAATTGGAGAGAGTGTTGTTTAATCTTATTGGAAATGCCTTCAAATATACGCCTGATAACGGTAGGATCAAAGTGTCGCTGAATATTAAGGATGATGTGATGACTTTATCGGTGGCGGATTCCGGTTGTGGAATATCGGAAGATGACTGCAAGCATATTTTTGACAGGTTCTATCAGGTGGATAAAGTGAACGCTAAAGGGTCAGGTATCGGACTTGCCCTGTCGAAAGGATTCATCGAACTTCATGGGGGAGATCTGACGGTGGAAAGCGAGCTTGGAAAGGGTAGCCGATTTATAGTCACGCTTCCGGTAAGGCATGCCAATAATGGAGATGGATTCCGAAATGACGGGCATACTGATGTCGTTGATAATAATGTTGATAACAGACAGCAATATGACGATAGATTTACGGCAATAATTCCGGAAGAGGAACTGAATCAGACTATTGACCCGAATAAACCGCTTCTCCTTGTCATAGATGATAATAAGGATATATTGCAGCTTGTCAGAGATATACTTGAGGATAAATACAGTCTTCTGTATGCCTGCAACGGTAAGGAGGGTCTAAGGATGGCGGCAAAATACGTGCCGGATCTTATCATCTGCGACGTCATGATGCCGGAGATGGATGGTATGCAGTGTGTGGAAAAACTGAAAAGTGAGATAACCACGTCTCATATTCCGGTGTTGATGCTGACGGCGTGTAGCCGAGAGGAGCAGAGGATAAAAGGATATGAAAGCGGTGCGGATGCATATCTCCCTAAACCGTTTAATGCGGAGATGCTGATTGTGCGTTGTGCAAACCTTCTCAAGAACAGAAGGCTTGTGATGGATCATCTTGGCGAGGCGAGATATTCTGTGAAGCCGAATGTCGCCCCAAATAGGGAGCTGTCAGATAAAAAGACACCTATTGATATAGAGAGCGAGTTCTATTCGCGCTTCCTGTCGATAATACATGAAGAGATGTCTGACCCCGATTTGAGTGTGGAGAGCATTGCAATGAAGATGGGATTGGGTCAATCTCAATTTACGAGAAAAATCAAGGCACTCAGCAATTACACGCCTGTTGAAATCATACGTAAGGAGCGTATGCGGCGTGGTAGAAAATTGCTTATGACCACAGAAAAGAGCATAGGGGAGATAAGCTATGAGGTGGGATTCACATCGCCTGCATATTTCACCAAATGCTATAAGGATGAGTATGGAGAGACTCCAAAAGAGTCAAGAAGATAAATCTGTAATATAATATTTTGTCAATAAATCTTATGAAACCCAAAAATATGATTATACCGATGTTCGCTGTCTTGGCATTGAGTGCATTCGGTAATGACAGTGTGGAGACTGCCAATAAAGATTGGGAAGGCACGTCGGAATATTTCCAGCCGACAGATGCCGCCGGTTATGACATATTCTATAATCCGGCAGTGGGATATGTGGGCGATCCGATGCCGTTCTATGACCCGGTGAATAAGGATTTCAAGATCTTCTACCTTCAGGAATTTCGTCCCAATGCCGCCACGTTCCATCCCTTCTGGTGTCTCTCCACTACCGATGGAGCAAGCTATACGAATCTTGGAGAACTGATTCCCACAGGCACACAGACAGAGCAGGATGGTGCGCTTGGCACCGGCTCTACAATATATAATGAGGCAGATGGCACATATTACACATTCTATACAGGGCATTCCGTAAACGTGGCTGCCACCCGACTGGTGGAGGCTGTTATGCTGGCTACATCAAAAGACTTCAAGACGTGGGAGAAAGACAGCAACTTTTTCCTATCCGGTGAGGGTGAGTATAGCACTGCTGATTTCCGCGACCCATTCGTTTTCAAGGGTGACGACGGTAAGTTCCACATGCTTGTGTCTACTCAGAAGAATGGCAAGGGCGTGATTGCTGAGTATGTTTCCACCGATTTGAAAGACTGGGAAAGCAACGGTGTCTTCATGACAATGATGTGGGATAGGTTCTATGAGTGTCCAGATGTCTTTAAGATGGGTGACTGGTGGTATCTCGTCTATTCAGAGAAACATGCGGCTATACGACGGGTGCAGTATTTCAAAGGGCGCACACTTGATGAGTTGAAGGCAACCACAGCAAATGATGCCGGTCTTTGGCCAGACTCCCACGAAGGCTTCCTTGATTCAAGAGCATTCTATGCAGGAAAGACAGCTTCCGACGGGGTTAACCGTTACATCTGGGGATGGTGCCCCACACGTCCCGGCAATGACAACACCAATGTCGGAGCATTCCCGGCAGAACCCTCTTGGGCAGGTGCACTGGTTGCGCATCGTGTGATACAGCATGAGGATGGCACTCTTACATTAGGCGCGGTGGATGCTATCGCCGACCGTCTTTCCAAAGAGGAGAATGTGAAGATAATGAAACAGGATGGCAACGTCAGCGGCACCCCGGAAGATCTGACCATTGGTGAGGGTGGATATGCACTCTTCAACCGTCTTTCCTCCGAGAACAACATCAGCTTCAAGGTGAAGAGTGATAATTCAGACGTAAGATTCGGCATATCCTTCGGTAGAGGCAGCGATTCAGAGAAATACTATACGGTAATAATCAATCCCGAAGGTGAAGGACGCCACAAGATCAATTTTGAGGAGGAGGGTCCGGCAGGAATCGGATTCGTCAATGGGGCAGACGGCTACGTATTCAACAATCCGACAGACAATGTATATGACGTGAGAATCTACACAGATAACTCAGTATGCACAGTCTACATCAACGACAACGTAGCCTACACGATGCGTATCTACGGCATACAGAAAAACTGCTGGTCGATCAATTCCTACAACAGCACAATCAAAGTGACGGATATCTCCGTTAAGCATTAAAGATTAAGACACTTCATAATAAGTTAGTATAACTTCTGTGTAAGCTAAAAATGAAGTCCGAATAACTTCAAAAAGCAAATATAGGCAGATAAATATCACAGGCAAGATATTTGGAAGTAAATGTTATTTGTTGTCAAAAATTAATTCAAAATTAAGAATTAATGAAAAGAATGTTATTTTTTAATAAATTTATAAATTAAAATAAATACATTTTGTAAAATCAACATAAAGAATTAAATTTGCAAAACAATTCTCTACGCGCAGAAGTCTGATAAGGTCAATTAAATTAGACTGAAGGGAAATGCGGGAGGGAAACTGACATATTTTAATGGAGCGTCTTTTGCGCTTCGACCCATGCCTGCTGAAACTTGGCGGTTAAGGTTATAGACATGGATTGAAGCAACAAAGATGCTCACGGCTGGTTATAGGCTGCCATATATTCTGGAGTAGAATTATGGAATAACTATATACCTACACGTGGGCTTCTGTGTTGCTTGTCCTTTCTATAACAGGCAACGCCAAGGCCTCAGCAGGTGGGACAAGCAAAAAAGTGGATCCCACGTTTTCTATTTTTTATGTCTTGTATTGCAATATCTAAATTTAACTAAATATTCAAGAATATATATACTCCGATGCCAGGGATTCAGACGGATTAAGAAATTGTTTTTAATTAACAATGGCACCGATTAATCTTCCATGGAATAAGCATGAAATTGCACTGCTCCTTGCCTATTGTATTATGATATATAATGGTGCGATTTCTATGAAAAATGCTATTTCGATTTTGTCGAAAAGGTTGCGTTATTCGATGGAGAAAATGGGAATCAAGGTTAGTGAAACTTATAGGAATGAAAATGGAATTGCTCTTCAGATACAATCCATGAATTGTTGTCTATTTGGAGCAAAAAAAGGAATTAAGTGCAAAACTTTGTTATTTAAGGATATTGCATCATTATATAATTCTGATAAAAAAGTATTTGCAGAATTATTGGAGTGTGCCATAAGGAAATATCCATTTGTAAAATTGGACGCAATATGTGATGGAACTGTTAACGTAGATTTAGTGGAATGTTATTTGAAAAAAATGCTGCATGATTTACAAAATAATAAAAGGAAAAATATAATAAAAAAAGATTCAATGATAGGTTCTACAAGAAAATATCCGATTATAATTAATTCAAATTATAGATATATGGATATGTGGGATAAAATGTTGGATAATATTTATAAATTTTTTAATCAAGGCAATAATAAATTTCCATTAGTATTATTATTTAATAGTTTTAGAATTGATCTAAAGAATATAAATGTTTGTAATATTGCCGAATTAAAGCAATTGCTTCAAGAAACATATCCATCATGGATTTTTATAGATTATAATATCATATATATAGACAAAACTCCATATTCAGATGAATATGCTAATACGATAATTGATAATCATGGTGAAGACGAGATTAATGAGCCGAAAAAACTTGTTGAGCCTAATGAAAAAATTGATTCTGAAAATGTTGCTGATGATTATTATGTTATTGAATTGAATAGTGATAAAAATGAAAATAAAAAAGCTATAGATTATGAATTAAGTACAAAGATTGTTGACTATATTAAGGAAAAGGAGATACAAAATATACATACGATACCAATTGTAAATATTTACTACGCATTTAAAGAGGATTTGATTCGGCAAGGAATAGGTAATGTATATGAATTGAAAAAAAGATTAAAGTGTACTTTCCCTAATTGGAAGTTTTATAAATTTGATATTATGATTGAAAGATCATATTCGAATGAATATGATGTACATTATTATGCAATATCTTCAAAGAGAAACTTAAATGATAAAGAGTCTGTTTTTTCTGACACTGATGATAAAAATGCAGATAAAGTTAAAAATTATTATCCTAAATTGACAAATTCCTTAAAGTGGAGAATAAAGGAAAGGGTTTCATTGACTCTTGCTGATCAAAATGTGGTGTCATTGGAAAATATATATATATATTATAAGAAGGAATTAAATGAAATTGGTATTTGTGGATATAATGATTTGAAGGAAATGTTGAATGTCGTATTCCCTCAGTGTAAATTTGATAAAAATAAATTAATATCAATAGAAGAAAAACAGCCTTCTAAATGTAATGATTTATCAGAAAATATATTAGGATATAATAACATACTTGCAAAAACGAATAAATTCCAAAATTTAGATAATCATAATGAATTAAAGGATAAAATTTATAGGTTTGTTATTGAAAAACAACAAAATAAAGCAGTTTCAATATCATTTAAAACTATTTATTTGGAATTTAAGCAAGATTTGGCTAAAAAAAGAATTTACAATTATATTTCATTAAGAGAAAAACTGAAAGAGTGGTTTAAGGAGTGGTCTTTTACAAGTAGTCATATTGTAATTTTAAAATTCAATCATGATAGAATTCCTCATGTTTCCAATGATATAGAAAGTAATGTAAAAAGGATTAATATTGTAAAATCAAAAATATCGGAAGATATAGATAAGCATACAATTGAAGAGAATGAAAAAGTTTGTTTAATAACAAAAATAGATAAGCAAGAAGACAAGGAAAATCAAAGTGTTTCTAACATCAAGGAGGATGCAACTTCGATGTTGGAAAAAGTACTTTATACGAAATTTGCTGTCGGTTATAGATTGGGTTCTATAATTGAAAGAAAAAAACTCATGCGTTTTTATAAAGAAATAAGCGGAGAGGATTTGGATGTCATTCCTGAAAATATTGATGATTTAGTATCAAAATATGGGATTGTTTATAATATTAAGGTCTATTTCCCAAAATTAATGCTTTCTGATAATTATCGGAATACATTACAAAAATATATTACAGAATTATTTGATGGAGGATTAGAGTATATAGATTATTCAGTAATACTATCGAAATTTCATGATGAATTTTTAGATTCACAGATTGGAAATAAGGATTTGTTGAAAGAATATATGAATTATTATTTTCCAAAATGGATTTTTAAGAAGGAATATGTATGTGTTGATAGTAGAGTAGAGCCAAATGTTGAAGAAGAAGTTATTGCATTTGTAAAAGCACAAGGTTGTCCTGTTTCTGAATCTGCTGTAAAGACGGGATTATATCATATTTCAGAGGATAAAATACATCAGATATTTTCTTCCAATACTAATATTCTTATATCTACTTCTCGTTCTTCGGAGCGTTTTCATATAGATAATTTTGAGATAACTGATAATGATCTATTTAAAATATATGATATTTTGGATAGGGCAATTAAAGAGGAGGAATATATGAGTTGGAGTGATTTATGCTCATATATAAATAATAATATAAAATCAATTTTTTCTCAGAATCTTTTGATAAGTGAAATTGGTATCAGAAATGCGTTGAAAGTAATATTGGCTAAGAGATATAAATTTAGCGGTAATGTCATAAGTTTCATTGATCGGGATATTTCTGTAGAAAGAATTGTACAGAATTATATTAGAAATCATGACATATTTACTATAAATGAAATGTTAGAGTTGACGTCTAATTTTGGAACGTCATTATACTGGGATGTTATGCTTTCTTTGGCAGTAAGAATAAATGCCACAACATTTGTATCAAAAGAACATATTTCGTTTGATATTATTGGTATTGATAATCTATTGACAGATATTTGTGGCGAAGAATATATTCCTACGGAATCTGTTAATGAATTTTCAGCTTTCCCAAAATGTGGATATCAATGGAATAGCTATCTTTTAGAGAATTATGTGGCATGTTATAGTCATAAGTTTAAAATTATTCATAATGGTTTTCATCGAACAATGGTAAAAGGTGCTATTGTAAATAGAAAGTCAAATATATTGTCTTTAAGCGATATCATATTAGATATTTTAATTAAAGCTCCTAAATCATATTCATCTGATGAAATCATTGATGTTTTAAAAAATGATGGATATATTGCCCGAAGTAGATTTGGCAGTATTGATCAAATTGTTGAACGCGCCGCAATTATGCGACAAAATATTTAAATATAATGTATTCGTATTGTTGGGATCCAGAATCTGGAGGTATTATATTGAACAGTACTCCTTCTCAAATGAGCAGGGAGCCAAGACCTGTATATTATAAGGAACTTGATATATTAGGTTTTGATAAGTATTGGAAATATGAGAAGGATGATTCCGCTCCTTTTATGTGGGCTGAAGGTAATAGTTATTATTATCGAGGGCGACTTGTGGCTCAAACTAAGGGTGGTGCCCCATTTATAAAACCTGAGATAATAATAATAGATTTACCTGAGAAGAATGGTATGCCATTAAAACAAGTTGATATTCCGTTGATGGTTTCTAAAAATACGGATATTTTGGATAAATTGGAAGCCGAGACAATTAAAAAAATTTATAATACTTTTTTAAAATATCGAAAAAAAGTTGATATTTTTTATGTAGCTTTTAGTGGAGGAAAAGATAGTGTACTTGTTTTTGATTTAGTTCAAAGAGCATTGCCACATAATGATTTTAAAGTGCTTTTTGGAGATACTCAAATGGAATTTGATGATACTTATGAGCTAATTGATAAAGTACGAAAATATTGTGATGATAATAAAATTGAATTTCTCCATGCAAAGTCTGAAAAATCACCGGAATATACATGGAGATTATTTGGACCTCCCGCACAACGGTTAAGATGGTGTTGCAGTGTACATAAGACTACACCTCAAATTATTCTTCTAAGAAAAATTTTACAGAATAATCAGTTTAGAGGAATGGCATTTACTGGTATTCGGGCGGCAGAAAGTGCGTCAAGATCTGAATACGAAGAAGTGAGTCTTGGCGAAAAAATTAGGGGTCAATATAGTTCCCATCCAATATTGGAATGGGGAACAGCAGAGTTATTCCTTTATACATATAGATATAACTTGTTATTTAATAATGCATATAAGCGTGGTAATACAAGAGCAGGATGCTTGGTATGTCCATTAGCAGGTTATAAAAATATGTATATAAAGGAACAATTATATGGAAATTCAACTCATAAATTTAATCAAATAATTTTAGAAACAAGTGCAAAACATTTTGTTGATAAAAATAGTGAGTTGGAGTATATGAATATTGCTGGTTGGAAGGCAAGAAGAAGTGGTAGAGAGCTTATTAACTCAAAATTATTGATGCAAGAATCAGAAAAAAATGGTGTTTTAGAAATTGCTATCCCTATAAATTCTTCTTGGAAGGAATGGATTAAAACAGTAGCAAAATATGATTTTTTAGATAATAATAGGGTGAGATTATTTGTAAATGAAAATGCTTATATATTGAGTTCTATTATATCTGAAAATCAAGAAATATTTAATATAAAAATTGGGAATAGTAAGGATGAGATTAAATTAAAAAAATCGCTAAAAATTGCCTTAAGAAAGGCTGCTTATTGTATAAAATGTCAAGTCTGTCAGGCGAATTGTCCTTATGGATTTATAATTATGGATAGAAATGGAGTTAGCATTGACGATAAATGTTATAAGTGTCATAAATGTCATGATATTGATGATGGATGTCTAATGGCTAATTCCAATAGATTACCTCAAAAAGAAAATAAAATGGGAAGTGTTAATAGATATGCAAACTTAGGTGTTGAGTTTGGATGGATAAAACAATTTTTTAATAGACAAGAAGATTTTTGGGAAAATCATGAATTAGGTGCTAATAAAATAAAAGCATTAAATTCATTCTTGTCAGATGCATTGATTGTAGAAAAGAAATCAATAACTCCTTTTGGAAAATTAATTGCCAAATTGGGATGTGACAATGCTGTAGCATGGGGACTGATTGTTGAAAATTTGGTATATTCAGCTCAGTTTAATTGGTGGGTTAAATCTGTATCTTTTGATATAGACTATACTCCAGAAATGATTAAGAGTATGCTTGAAAATGAAACAAAAAATGTACAAACCCATGTAGTATCTGCATTTAAAAATATTTTCATTTCAAACAAAATTTTAGGGAAAGAATTAGGACTCGGTCTATGTGATTGGAATCTAAAAAATGACAAGAGACATCTGAATTCAATACGACGAATAGCTTGGAATGATCCTGATTCTAGGGTTATTCTGTATGGATTATACAAATTTGCTGAAGCGTGTGATAGATATTATCAGTTTACTTTAACTGATTTGCTTAATGACTCAATAGATAGAGATGGTATTAGTCCAACAAGAATTTTTGGACTAAAAAGAGATGAAATGATAAATATTTTGAATGGACTCTCAATCAATTATTCCGAATTTATTTCTGTATCTTTTACACTTGATCTTGATAATATCAATCTTCGTGAAGATAAGTCGTCAGATGATATTCTTAATCTATTTTAATCATGAATAAATATAGTGAATATTTTGATATTGACCCAGATTATTTTCCTGCGGTTAATAGTGATATAATTAAAAAAGAACCAGATTTGTGGAAAAAATTCTTTCCGCATGATTCTTTTGTGAAGCTAATAACAAATGTAGTAAATGTCTTAAACCGTTCAAGTAAATTAAATATTTGGGTTGAGGGGTCTTATGGGACAGGTAAGTCACATGCAGTAATTACTCTAAAGAAACTATTGGAAGCGAATTTAGAGGAAACAGAAGCATATTTTGACGAATATGCCACACTGAATTCTGATTTGAAAAAGAAATTTATTCTTGCAAAGCAGAATGGAAAAATTATTGTTGTCCATAGATATGGTTCTTCGTCTATAAATAGTGACAATGACTTAATCTTAGCTATCCAAGAAAGTATTGAATCTGCATTGAAAGATGAAGGTATAAATAATGTAGGTATAGATGCATTAAAAACATCTGTTATAAGATACCTTTCTGATCCAGAAAATAAAGCAAGTTTTGAAATTTATGTCAAAGGAAGTTATGCAGACCTTTTTGGTTGTGATGTGGATGCCATAATAAATAATCTTCAAGATTTTGAGGGAATTGCACTACAGGAACTAATGAGGAAAATTTTCAAGGTTGCAAATGAAAAACAGATTAGGGCATTTTCTCTTGATCCCAAAGGTCTCTGTAATTGGATTCATCATGTTATTGAAGAAAATAACTTGTCCGGATTAATTTTTATTTGGGATGAATTTACTGAGTATTTGATTAACAATCGCAATAGACTTACGGGATTCCAAGAAATAATAGAATTAAGTCAAACTGATAAATTTTGTTTTATTCCAGTCACTCATAAAAGTGAAGGTCTGCTTGAAGAGTCTATACGAAATAAAACAATGGGTAGGTTCATTAAGCCTACGAATCAGATTGAATTGCCGGAAAATACAGCATTTCAACTGATGGGTGCTGCACTTAAGAAAAAAGAGATATTGGAAGATGAATGGAATGAAATAGTAGAAGATTTACAATTTCGTACATGCGATTCAAGAAGAAAAATAAAGAATAAAGTGGGAATTAAGGATAATGAATTGAGGGGAATATTACCAATACATCCTTATTCTGCATATATCCTTAAGCATATATCGGCATCTTTTAATTCTAATCAAAGAAGTATGTTTAATTTTATTAAAAATAGAATTGAAGATTCTGATATTAAGACATTTCAATGGTTTATTGATAATGTTGGACCAGAATCAGAAAATCCATTTCTTTCAGTGGATTTTTTGTGGAGTTATTTTTATGAAAGTGATAGGGATGCTTTGACTCCTAATATTAGATTAATCTTGGATAATTATTCAAGATTGGCTGGCACTCTTGATAATACCGAAAAAAGGATTCTTAAAGCTGTATTGTTATTGCAAGCATTAGCGGTTAAGACAAATTATGCAGTTGAGATTCTATTGCCTAATGAAGAAAATATCAATATGGTATTTGAAGGATCTGATCTTGAAAATGGAGAGGCTGCCCGTTGTGCTGAAAAACTTGTGAGGGATAGGGTATTATTTAAGAAGAAAATTGGACGTGATAATGAAATATTTGCTGTCCTAAATGGCGAATTTGATTCTTCTCAGATTGATGAAAAGAAGAAGTTGTTTTTGAATAAACGAACAACTGATATTATTGAATTAGAACAATTTAATGATGTTCTGGAAATTCCAAATATGCTGAAATTACGTTATCGTATTGATAATGCAACCGCATTTAATTTGGATTTAAAATTTAATCAAATTCAGTCGAAGGCAGAATCTGATAATAGGCATATTTATGCAATTGCGACATTTGCTAAAAATCCTAGTGAGGCTACCACAATATCTCGAAAAATTATAGATTTGTATAATCGTAACATTGATTCAAATGTTATAGTGATTGATTGTAGTCGAACTTTATTTTCCGATAATAAATTTGATGAATGGGTAGATAATTCTGCTCAAGCTGCATATTATCAGGGAAAAGATAAAAGCATGGCAACTACATATCAAAATTATGCTAATAAGATTATTTCTGATTGGAAGACAAATATAGGAAAAGGCAGAATTGTTATTTGCGATGTAGAGAATCCAAATGGTGCAACTTTAGCTAATCTGGATTCCTTAATAGAGGAATTACGTCATATTTGTCTTAAGCGATATCGTTTGGGTTTGGAACACATGAATGTGACTTCAAGTTTGTGGTTGTCGACTTCGTTAAAACTTGGTGTTGAATGTGGTGTTAATGAAAAAACAAGAAATCTGTATAATTCCCCAAGTAATAACACTAAACTTGAAGTGGCTTTAGCAGGTGCGTGGAAAAATGAGAATTATTGGATAAAAAATCCAAGCACACTTATTTCTCAAATAAAAATAGAAGTAAAAGAGTTAATTGAGAGAACGTTGAATGAAGATGGTAGAATATCAATTATGCGTATTTATGAATTGTTACAGGCTTCTCCATTTGCGTTTTTACCATGTAACTTAACTGCATTTATAATGGGGTTTATCCTCAAAGAGTATGTGAATGGAAAATATAGTTGGAGTGATAGCTTAAATAGAGATGAGCTAAGTGTCTCTAAAATGCAAGAGATGATTGAGGAGGTGATAAAAAATGATATTACTCCAATTCCAAGGTATAGGGATAAATATATTGTTACGATGAGCAAGGAAGAGAAGGCATTTGTTGATGCCACATCTTCAGCTTTCCATATCCCAAAATCAATGTGTTCTACAATTGAACAAGCACGTGATAACATAAGATCTAAAATGAAACACTTGATTTTTCCAATATGGACATTAGATAGGATTTTGGATTCTGTTAATATAAATACAGAAGAAGATTTTGTTTCACATGTAATAAAATTATATTGTGACCTTGCTAATAATATAAATTCTGTTAAGTCAGATAATGAAATAGCTATTGAAATAGGTAGATTATGTATGGAAAAACCGAAACTTCATTCAGACCTTGCAATATTATTTTCAATTGATAATTGCAAAAAAGGAATGATTGAATATTTATCAGTTTTTGCACAAGGTCGTCTTCCTGAGTTAGCTGAAAAAATAGAAGACGGTGGTCAATATATTAATGTTGTTCGCCAGAAATTTGATGCGGATGCCGCTGCTTGGGTTTGGAAAAAAGAAACTGTTGATTCTAAAATTACGGAAGTGATATTGGAATATGAAGTGATTCTTGCTTCAACTCCTTATATCGGTAAAACAAAAAAATTATCAGAAACTTTTGAACATTGGATTGAAAAATGTAAAAGACTTCGCTTTCCATTTGCAGCTGTCAAAAATGAAGTGGGAGAATTGCAGCAGTTCCTGTCCATGTTGCTTGATTTGATGAATAATGGTAGTTTGCATACAGATAAACTTCAATTATTTCTTTCGTATATTAAAAAGTATGGAGATAGTTTTATTGCTTTTTGTGACAATCAACGTAAATTTTTTAGAGAAATATATGCAATTGAATTATCAGATTTCTCTGATATAGAAGTTGATGAGATTTTCTCTAAGTTGCCAATAGGAAGTTTTAAACTTGATAAAATTTTGTATCTAAATCAGTTGTTTTCTATAATTGAGGATTTGAAAAAGCAACTTGGATCACAAAAGTTGAGACAATTATGGCAAGATAAAACTGGCACAGATTCTCCTAAAGATTGGTCAGAAAGGTATAGTATGCCAATCTTATGTATGCTGTCTGAATCACAATTGAGAGAATATATTAAAGTATTTGCCACGGTGAACCGTCCAACAGATATGAGATCGGTTGAAGAAGCTATAACTAAGTTGGAAAATGCGACATTTTTTAATATACTTGCAGATTCCAATGAGCGTAATAATGCTTTCCGAGTACATATTATTGGACAATTGGTTACTATACTTTCTAATATTGAAGAAGTGAAGACATATTTAAGAAAATATATATCTGCTTCTCCTTATGATTGGATGACAAGTATTACGATTATTAAGCAAAAACTTAATAGCTTGGCAGAGAAAAAATACTCTGAAGGAGGTTATCAAAAGGCTTTCTCTAAAATTGACGAAATGAATGCAGATGAAGTTAAATCATATTTGAAAGATATGATTAAAAATAATATGACTGTAGGAATTGAAATAATCAACAGCTGATTGTTAGTGATAGTGAAATTTTTAGTTTTATTATCAGCAAAATAAATTGTTGATGTTTATCATATATCTATAATGAATGATTTTGGAGTTAGGAAAAGGAAGTGTACTTGTTATACTGCTAATTCCTTGCTCCAAAAGCATTAAAATATACAGAGGAAAACGTTGTTTGATAAACTTTAACAAGTCGTTTTTGAATGTTTTGCAGATGTCAATTGAGGTATTAAAATTTAGATAATTGCAAAATTCTCAAAAAAATGAAATTTTAATACATGAAATAGGGTTAGGTAATTCATATTTATATAAATTGGTTATGACTTTAGAACAAGTTAAAATAAAGATTGAAAAATATCTTAATTCTACAGATATTATGCCGCGTATTGTTAATGTTTCAAAGGCAGACGATCTTGTTGAACTTAAAAATTATTTTGAAATTGGGAATATAAAATTTATTGATATGGGAGATTTTGCGTCAGTGGATTCTATGCCATTATTTGATAAATTACTTAATTCAATTTCCAAAAATAAAGATATTACTTTTTTATATGGAATATCTACGTTTCTGAAATTATTAGGAAGTGACATTATGAATTTGATGTTGCGAAATATATTGGAAATCGTACCACAAAATAAAGTAATAATTATTTTGGTTGCATGTGATCAATATATTAAGTTGCAAGATCCTCGGATTGTTGATCGGGGAGCTTATATTGCGATGTGTGATGATTGCAAACCGATAAAATTGACATTAATTAATAAGTCTTTAGCTAAGTTTTATGAAACTAATACTTATGGAATAAATCAAATATCTAAATTGATTGAACTGATTGGATTAAATGAAATTTTAATTGAAACAAAACACAAGCGACATGAATTTCCTGATAGTATTTTTGAAATTCATGAACGAAATTCTGCTTATGAAGGAGTTGTAAAATTAGATTCACGTTTTGCGACATTACGGATTGATGAAGAAAATGATGCATTTTGGGGAAATATTCTTGAAGATATTTCAGAAAGAGGATGGGATGATATTATTAATATGAAATTTGGAGGTAAACAGAATTTACACCTGTGGGTTAGAGATTTTGCAAATGCTGAAAAATATGAGAAATGGGTATTTTTTCTAGCGATAAAAACTTTTGGTATTTCGTCCAATGATTATTTATCATATGTTGTGGAGAAGTCCAAAAGTGTAGAGGATTTTACAAAGTTAATATTTAATGCTATTCTTGATTTTGATATTAAGGATAGAATGTTATTTAATAATTTGTATTGTCAACGTAAGTCCATATTGAAGAATTTTTCTAATTATACAGAGGAAATTGTGGATTTTTGTAAAAGATTATATTCTAAAAAGGATAATGCATTATTCTATCTTACGGATAATAGCATGATTGAAAAGGAATATATATTTGAGCATATTGCCATAAACTCAAGAGTCTTATCAAGAGAAAGATTGATTGATATTTTAAATTTGATTTATCCGGATTTAAAAGCATATATGCAGAAATATAATTTTAATAATTGTTTGTTAGATGAATATTTTTTAAATTATAAGTATTTGAAAATAATTAATTTGATTAGTGAATCTCATAAGAATATCGTTGACAAACAAGCAATTGAACGAGATTATAATGCTTGCTTGAACCCACGTTCTTTTTTTGTTAATTCATTAAATTTTTCAAAAGCAATTACTTTTTTTGTTGATGCAATGGGTGTAGAATACTTGAGTTTTATTCAAGTAAAATGCGCACAATTGGGATTAAATTTAAAAATTAATGTTGCAAGATGCGAACTGCCTTCATTGACATGTTTCAATAAAGATTTTAAAGAAATTTTTAAGCAACATGGTGTTGATGTATTGGATATTAAGGATCTCGATGAACTAAAACATGGAGGTGTTAATAGATTTGATTATACAAAAAATAAACTTCCAATACATTTGATATCTGAATTGGATTTAATTGAAAATATGCTTAAACAAGTTGTTGTTTATCTGAGTAATCCGAATATTGAAAGAGTGTTTTTAATTTCGGATTATGGTTCTAGTCGGCTTGCTGTAATAAATGAGAGTGAAAATACAATTGAAATGGTAGAAAAAGGAATACATTCGGGTAGATGTTGTTTAATGACAGATTCAGATGAAATCCCTAAATTTGCAACATCCGAAAATGGTTATTGGTGTCTTGCTAATTATGACAGATTTAAAGGAGGTAGGAAAGCTTGTGTAGAAGTTCATGGAGGTGCCACATTAGAAGAAGTGGCAATTCCAATAATAGAAGTAACTAAGAAAAATAAAAAAATTGAATGTAATATACTGGATGGCTATGAGACTATATTTATTAGTTTTAAGAAAAAAGCAGAGATAAAACTTTTTATTTCTACTTTGTCTGAACAGTATCGTATTTTAATCAATGGTAAATTTTATTCTGCAAAATTATCTGATGTGAAATATCATTATGATTTTGTAATCCCAGATATAAAAAAATCAGGGAATTATCTTTTTGATCTATATGATGGCGATAATATTGTAGTTTGCGGATTATCGTTTATAGTAAAAAAAGAGGGTTCTAATGAAAGAAATTTATTCGCTTAATTTGAATTAAAATAGTATGGAATCTAAAATTAGAGAATATTTTGATGATATGGTAGTCTATAAAGATTTACAGAAATGTAATTTCTTTAAAGATTTAAGTTTGCCATCATTCCTTCGTGATTGGCTCCTTAAAATGTTTGAGGACGAGGATGGTAATTTTGATATGGATGAGCTAACTCAGTTTATTCATGAGTATATACCTTCAAAGAATGAGTGGATTAATATAAAAAACAGAATTATTCTTGAAGGAGAAAAAGTTAAATTGCTAACAAGAATATCAATAGATATTAGTATAAAAAATCAAGAAGTAAACTTTGCATTGCCAGATTTTGGCATTACAACAAAAGATACATTGATAGAAGATTTTATCTGGAATCGATACAAAGATGATTTAGTAAAAGCCAAAGAATCTTGGGGTGTCGTGGAATTGGGTTATAGATATCCGGAAGATAAAATACCAGGAAAAATTAAGCTTGTTAGTTTTAAAAATTTTTGTCCGTATGATATTGACTTGGAATTTTTCAAGGATGTTCGTAATGAATTTAATGTTCATGAATGGATTGATTTATTATTGGGTGCAATTGATTATAATGCTAAAGGTTATGACAATGAAGAGCAAAAATTAGCAATGATAAAACGTCTTCTTACATTTGTTGAAAAAAGATTGAATCTTATAGAACTGGCACCTAAAGGTACAGGAAAGTCTTATCTATTTGGAAATCTAAGTAGATATGGGTATTTATCAGCAGGTAAAACAACAAGAGCAAAGTTATTTTATGACATTGCTCGAAGGGAAGAAGGTCTGGTGTTTTATCATGATTTTATTGCCTTTGACGAAGTGCAGAAAATAGAATTTGATAATCCAAAAGAAATGACTTTAACTTTACAAGGGTATATGGAGCAAGGAACCATTAAAATTGGGGATAAAAATGATGTTGCTGATGCTGGTTTTATTATGCTTGGTAATATACCTCAAGAAAATATGGATGAATATTCCTGTATGTTTGAATCTCTTCCTGAAGTATTTAGAGAAAGTGCATTGATTGATCGTATTCATGGTTTTATTAAGGGTTGGGAAATACCAAGAATGAACGAAGGTCTTAAAATATGTGGGTGGGCATTAAATTCAGAATATTTCACTACAATTATGCATT
Organism: Muribaculaceae bacterium Isolate-037 (Harlan); assembly: GCA_003762615.1. Classification (GTDB taxonomy): domain Bacteria; phylum Bacteroidota; class Bacteroidia; order Bacteroidales; family Muribaculaceae; genus Lepagella; species Lepagella muris. The sequence goes on along the minus strand of RIAZ01000002.1, from coordinate 295,547 downwards.
TGCTTAGAAATGATACCTCTTATAGGGTTATTGTGGATGAGTTATTGGAATATGAAATGAATGGTGCTGATACTAGGGATACTGAGGCAATAAAAAGAATAACAACGGCTTATATGAAACTTCTATTCCCAAATGTAAGAAGCGTAAGAGATATTAGTCATCGAGATTTTATGAAATATTGTCTGAGACCAGCAGTGAAAATGAGAGAGATTATTGTTAAACAATTAGGTATGATTGATTCGCAATATAAGGGAAAGAGTTTGCCGAAATTTTTAATTAGAAATGACTATGAGTAGAAAGGTTAACTGCATAATGTGCGGAAAGAAGTCTTTGGATAAAGATACTATTGGAATAAATAAAAAGTTGTTAGGTGAAAATATTGATACATTCTTTTGTTTGGAATGTTTGGCTATTTATCTTGAATGCTCCATATCTGATATTCAGGATAAAATAGAAGAGTTTAAGGAGTCCGGTTGTAAATTTTTTTCGTGATGGTAAAAAAATATATATATGCTGATAATGCTGCAACTTCAAAATTAAGTGAGGCAGCATTGGATGCTATGCTTCCTTTCTATAAAGATATATATGCAAATCCATCTCAATTATATTCTTTTTCAAGAGAAGCAAAAAAAGCAGTTAATGTATCAAGGGAAATTATTGCAGAATGTATTGGAGCAAAGACGGAGGAAATTATTTTTACTTCTGGTGGAACAGAAAGTGATAATTTTGTAATTAAAAATGCAATATTTCAAAATTGGGATGTAGTTACTTCAATGATTGAGCATAATGCAATTTTAAAGCCATGTGAACAAGTTAAATCTTTAGGTGGGAGTGTACATTTCCTTAATGTTGATAAAAATGGAATTGTTGATGTTTCAAATATTTTGAATAAAATTCAAAATATGCATGGGATAATGTCAATTATGATGGTTAATAATGAAATTGGTACTTTACAACCAATTGAAAGTTTAATAAAATTTGCACACGATAATAACTTGATATTTCATACTGATGCAGTTCAAGCTGTAGGGCATACTCATATTGATGTTAAAACTTTGGATATAGATTTATTATCAGCATCTGCTCACAAATTTAATGGACCAAAAGGAGTTGGTTTTTTATATAAGAAAAGATCAGTAAGTCTTTATCCTCTATTAAATGGAGGAGGTCAAGAATTAGGAAATAGAGCCGGGACAGAAAATGTTCCTGCTGTTGTTGGGATGGCTATTGCATTGAAAGAAAATGTTGACAATCTTTTGAATACACAGATAAAATTAAAAAAAATAGAGTGTATTTTATTGGATAGCCTTTTAAAAAAAGGTGTTAATTTTATAAGAAATGGAATTAATCATTTGCCTGGATTTCTCAGCTTGTCATTTCCTGGATTTAGTGGTGAACAGATTCTTCACCGATTAGATTTAAAGAAAATAATTGTTTCTACGGGATCTGCTTGTGATAGTAATAATACTCAGATTTCTCATGTATTAAAGGCTATTGGTTTAGATGATGATGTTGCAAAAGGAACAATTAGAATTACTTTAGGAAGGGAAAACTCTGAACAGGACGCAATTGAAATTGCAAATTCAATTTCATCGATATTAAAAAATATGAGTATAGAGAAATATAACAATAGAAGTTAATTTCTCTTGATAAGAAATAAGCATTAACAAAAGTTCTTTTTATAGGTTGAAGATTGTTGTAATATTAGACTATAACAAATTATTCCAAACGACAACTTATAAAATGCCTACTTTTGTTAATGCTTAATTTTAAAGATTTAGGGAAGGGTTATCGGCTGAAGAGGGAGGAGGGGAGCGGACGGCAATTGTAGCCGGATGCCATTATCTCGCCGTATGCACCTGCCGAACGTAGGGCTATGAGGTCGCCACGATGGGTGGTGGGGAGGAGTTCGTCTGTACCGAACGTGTCGGATGACTCGCATATCGGACCAACCACGTCGTAGCGTTCCATCTCCGGGGATGTTGAGGTGATGTTCTCGATCTTGTGGTGTGCCTGATATAGTGCGGGACGTATGAGTGCCGTCATACCACCGTCTACAATCACGAATTTCTTGCCGACACCCTCCTTGACGTATGTCACGCGGGTGATGAGTGAGCCACATTGAGCCACCACGGATCTTCCCAACTCGAAATGCACCTGTTGCCCCGGACGGAGTTTCAGATTCTCGTGGAAAATGTCGAAATATTGCTTGAAATCCGGAATCGGGTTCTCATCCGGATTATCATAATCGATACCTAATCCGCCCCCCACGTTGATTGTGGGTATCACTACGTCGGCATATTCATCCTGTAGGGCGTTTATTCTCTCGCAAAGAATCTTGAACGGGGTGAGATCGGTGATTTGTGAACCGATATGGAAATGCAATCCCTTGAAATCTATATATTCCGAATTGATGCAACGCTCTATAAGTCTGCCCAACATCGAGAGAGCTATACCGAATTTGTTTTCAGCAAGCCCAGTAGTGATGTAGTGATGGGTATGCGCGTCGATTTCCGGGTTCACGCGCAACGCCACGGGTGCGATTCTCCCTTGCGATTTGGCGATCTCCTCAATAGCATCGATCTCCGGTTCGGATTCGGCATTGAAGCAACCGATGCCATATTCAAGAGAGATGGCAATCTCCTCATCGGTCTTGCCCACTCCGGCGAACACGATTTTGGGAGCCGGGAATCCGGCATCGATAGCAGCCTTTATCTCGCCGATGCTCACAGTATCGGCACCCATGCCGGCAGCGGCGATTCGTTTCAGTATTTCCGGATTTGCGTTAGCCTTCACGGCATAATGCACGTAGAAACCGGGATATGCAGCCGATTTCTTGATGCAGTTGATTGTCTCATCAAGAAGTTGCATATCATAGTAATAAAATGGCGTGGACTCGGCGCGAAGCCTGTCCAATGGGAAGTATGTCTTCAAAATATTAATAGTTATAATCAGAATAGGTTCTCGCTGAGCAGTTTGAGGGCATTGATCTTATCCTCTTTCCTGATCAGCAGAGAGATATTGTAGTTGCTACCGCCGTAGGATATCATTCTGACGGGTATGTCTTTAAGGGCATTGACCACAGCAGCCTCAAAACCACGGTTCTGCCATTCGAGGTCGCCCACGACGCAGACGATCACCATGTCATGATCTACAGTGACGTCGCCAAACATGGCAAGTTCTTTCTCGATCTCCTTGATGTAGCGTTCGTTGTCGATAGTGACGGAGACGCCTACCTCTGAAGTGGTGATCATGTCGATCGGAGTGTGATACTTCTCGAAAATCTCAAACACCTTACGGAGGAATCCGTAGGCGAGAAGCATGTGGCTACTCTTGATTTTGATTGCAGTGATGTTATCTTTAGCCGCCACAGCCTTTATGGTGTGGGTCGGGGCAGCATTATATATGGTTGTTCCGGGAGCTTCCGGCTCCATGGTGTTGAGCAGTCTTACCGGAATATTTGCAAATTTGGCAGGTTGCACACATGTAGGGTGAAGGATTTTCGCACCGAAATATGCCAGCTCGGCAGCCTCCTCGAAATGAAGCTCACTTACAGGGCTTGTGCCCTCTACGAAACGGGGGTCGTTGTTGTGCATTCCGTCTATGTCGGTCCAGATCTGTATCTCCTCTGCATTGAGAGCCGCACCGAGCAAGGATGCGGAGTAGTCGCTTCCGCCACGCTGGAGGTTGTCGATCTCGCCATCCATATTGCGGCAGATGAATCCTTGTGTCAGATAGATTTTATGGTCGGGATCGGCTGCAATGACAGCGTTAGCCTTCTCCTTGATGTAAGCCTGATCCGGCTCGCCGTCACGGTCAATACGTATGAATTCAGTGGCATCGAGTAGCACGGAGTCAAGACCCTGCTGCTTCATGTAGAGCGCGACAAGATTAGTGGAGAGCTTCTCGCCGAATGCAACCACCTCTTTCTCCTCCTTGATAGAGAACGGACGGTCTACGTAGGAGCGAAGGTCAGAGAATACCTTGTTGATGTAAGCATCCGCCTTGCCGAGAAGTTCCGGATCCGACAATAGTTCAGCTGCGGTGTTCTTATATTTTGTCTCAAGGTCATCGATCTGTTTTCGGGCATTGCCAAACTCTGAATCGTGGATGCTTTGTGATATACTTATAAGGCTATTGGTCGTGCCTGACATTGCGCTGAGCACCACCAATACATTCCCTTCTGCGGCGACGAGAGCCACCATGTTCTTCATTCTTTGTGCGCTTCCTACTGAAGTGCCACCAAATTTCATTACCTTCATAATAAAGATCGAATAAACGGACGTATCTAAAGTGTCGGATAAGACACTGTTGAAAATACCTGTAGAAAATTTTTTGCAAAATTAATAAAAATCATTTATAAACCATTATAATTGATGAAGAAAACGGAAAATATGCGTTAAAAGTGGCGGAAATACATAAAATATGCGTTAATCTATGTGGTAAAGAGTTATTTTGAACGACAAATTGCTCACTAAACAAAGAGTCCCCCGCCCTGTTGGACGGAAGACTCCACGTTATGACCTGAAATTATTCTAAGAAATTTTTTTCGGTGTCATTTTTTCGGTGTCATGCCGATATTGTTGAATATGAAGGAATACACGTCGGTATATTCGTCGATCACTTTTGACATCGGTTTTCCACCGCCGTGACCCGCCTTGCTGTCGATGCGGATGAGTTTAGGGGCATCCCCGGTGTCGGAAGCCTGAAGGGTGGCTGCATACTTGAATGAGTGAGCCGGAACCACACGGTCGTCATGGTCAGCGGTAGTCACGAGTATGGCGGGGTAGGGTGTGCCATCGTTCTTTATAGTGTGCAGCGGGGAGTAGGAGAGAAGATAATCCGCCATCTCCTTGGAGTCAGCACTCGTGCCGTAGTCGGAAGCCCAGTTCCAACCGATCGTGAAGAGATGATAGCGCATCATATCCATAACGCCCACTTCCGGAATTGCCACCTTGAAGAGATCGGGACGCAGGTTGACTGTAGCACCTACGAGCAGACCGCCGTTGCTGCCGCCGACAATGGCTATATCCTCCGGAGAGGTCCAGCCTTCTTGGATGAGATATTCAGCCGCACCGATGAAGTCGTTGAATACGTTCATCTTGTTCATCTTTGTGCCGGCAAGGTGCCATTCCTCACCATATTCAGAACCTCCACGTAGGTTTGCCTGTGCGTAGATACCGCCGTTTTCAAGCCAAAGCAGTCGGTTGGCGGAGAATCCGGGGGTAAGCGATACGTTGAAGCCGCCATATCCATAGAGATATACCGGGTTCTTGCCGTTCTTCTCCAGACCTTTCTTATATGTGAGGAACATAGGTATCTTTGTGCCGTCTGCCGACGGGTAGAACACCTGTTCGGTCACGTAATCATCCATATTGAAATCCTTTATCTCCGGAGCACCGATGAATTTACTTTCCCCCGTGGTCATATCGTAGGAATAGCGGGATGACGGGTAGGCGAAAGAGGTGAGTGCGTAGTACACCTCATTGTGATCCTTGTCGGAGGAGATACCCACGGTGCCGAAGGTCGGGAACTGCATTTCCCTGATGAGTTCGCCCGACGGCTTATATATATAGGCGTGTTCCGCAGCATCCTCCTCCATAGTTAAGATCATCTTGTCGCCGGCAAACTGCATACCTTTCATCACTCCCTTCTGTTCCGGAATGATCTCCTTCCAGTTCTCCTTAGCCGGATTGTTGAGGTCAGCAAGCATGAGACGGTTCTTCGGGGCATTCCAGTTGGTCAGTATATAGGCATTATCGCCCATCACGTCCATCACGGTCATCTCATAATCCTGCGAAGGCTCCATCACTTTCCAGTCGCCACCTTTCTTCAGATTCTTCACTTTCAGCGCGTTGCCGAGACCTTGACCGGATGCGGTCAGGAACATCCAGTTCTCATCCTCCGGCACGTAGACGGAATGGAAATACAGTGGATTAGCCTTGTCTTCATACACAAGACGATCCTCACTCTGCGGCGTGCCTATTTTATGGTAATACACCTGATGGTTCTCATTGGCATTGGAGAACTCCTTGCCTTTTTCCGGACGCGGGTAGGAACTGTAGTAGAATCCGTCGCCGTCCCATGAGGCATCGGTGAATTTTGCCCATTCGATATGGTCGTCGAGAGGCTGGAGGGTCTTTGCGTCCATCACGAAAATCTCATTCCAGTCTGATCCGCTTCGGGAGATTATGTAGGCGGCATATTTTCCGTCGTTTGAGAAACTCAGACCTTGAAGTGCGACAGTGCCATCTTCCGACAGGGTGTTTGGATCGAGAAATACCTCCGGTTTTCCGTTAAGGGAATCGGTGCGATACAGCACGCTTTGGTTCTGCAATCCGTCGTTCTCATAGAAGTAGTATTTCCCATCCTTATGTTTGGAGGGGAGACCGGTCTTCTTGTAGTTGTTGAGTTCCGAGAGACGTGCGCGTATTTGCTCGCGATAAGGTATCTTTGAGAGATAAGACTCTGTAAGAGCGTTCTCAGCTTTCACCCATTCAAGAGTGGCGGGCGCTGTGTCATTTTCAAGGGGGCGGTAGGGATCGTTGACAGTGGTTCCGAAATAATTGTCGGATACGGTCTTGTCGGTCGGAGCCTCCGGATACTCCAGTTTCGCGTTGCTGGAGCAAGAAGCCACCACCATTCCGGTCATTGCAGACATGAGTGCTGTTTTTAGAATTCGGTTCATAAATAGAAGGTTTTGGGTAATTAGGAGGCTTTCATGGAAGTTTCTCCGGCTTCATGATGTAAGCCTTCTGACGATTACAAAGTTAGATAAAAATATGATACATCACAATATTTCCACTACCATTTTTATGAGAAGAAGTCTTATTATAAGGCGTAGTTATGGTATGTCGTCTTGGTGTAGGCTGATGGTGATATGTGTGAATTTTTTACGGTGGAGTGTATGATTATTTGACATTGAGAAATGTGTGGTGTGATTGTTGATGTTGATATACAGATGATTGCGAAGTTGGCACGTCAATTGTGAAACATTTGTGTGAAAACAACTCTTATCGTAATAAATGTGCGGATGTATCCTCCTCATGGATTCGGAGAGAGACGTATTCATGAGGAGGGCATCGCCTGCCTACGGTAGTTTGACAGAAAATAGAAACGAATAACGAAAATAAAGACATTATGAATCCATTCCGAAATCTGTTCCGTAAGGGACGAAGCAATCTGCTGAAGATAATATGCCTCGCATTCGGCATCACTGCGGGCTTGATGCTGATAGCGAAAGTGCATTTTGAATCATCGTATGATACCTACTTCCCGGATAATGAACGCGTCTACCAGTTGCGCACCTACGTGACGCGCACTACCGACGGAGAGGATAAGGAGTATGGTCAGATAAGTGGCGGTGTCGCCCCCGGCATGATGGCTGAGATTCCTGAAGTGGAGGCAGCTACGCGCATGACGCTGATGTTTGATCCGGAGACGAAATTTAAGATTGGAGATGAGGATAAAATCAAAATGAATCTCATTCTTGCCGATTCACTCTGGTTTGACGTGTTCAGTACGAAAGTGCTTATTGGCGATCCGCGTCAGGTGCTTGGTAAGCCATTGGGATTGATGGTATCGCGCTCGGTAGCGGAGAAACTCGGAGGCGTGGAGTCTGCCATAGGTAAGACAATAGTGCCTGAAGGGTATGATGATTGGAAACTTACGGTGGAGGGTGTGTATGAGGATTGTCCGGAGAACAGCACATTGCGTTATGATGCTCTGACGTCTATCTATGCTTTCCCGAAATGGTCGTTGGAAAACTGGCTTGGCAATGACCGCTACATGGGTTTCGTGAAACTGCGTGAGAATGTCGTCCCGTCAGAGGTGGTGCCGAAGATGCGCAAGGTGCAGGAGAAACATGTGGATTTGAGTCAGCTTGAGGAATCGGGGTTAGATCTCAGCTACGGTCTTATGCGTATGGCTGAACTCCACCGTGAGGATGCCAAGGTGAGAAACCTTAACAATATGATGCTTCTTGTGGCAGCGGTCATGATTGTGATTGCCGTGCTCAACTATATATTGATAGTGCTCTCATCATTGGGAGTGAGAGTCAAGGAGATAGCGGTGCGCAAATGCTATGGCATATCCGGACGTGGGATAGTAGGCATAGTGGCGGAGGAATCTCTTGTGAACCTCATTCTCGCGCTTCTGCTCGGAGTCGTCATGGCGTTCGCGTTTAAGGATATGGTGGAGGGGATTTTAGAGGTGAGCTATGAGGCTCTATTCACCCCCGCTTCGCTCGCTATACTTCTGGGAATCATCGGCGTGATACTGTTGATTACGGTATGCGTCCCCTCCTTCTTCTTCATGCGTATTCCTGTGACCGGGGCATTCCGCAGGTTGAGGTCATCGCGTGGCATCTGGAAGAAGAGCCTTCTGTTTGTGGAATTTGCCGGAGCTGCCTACGTGGCGGTGATGCTCATGAATATCACCCGTCAGTATAACTACATGATGGATTATGACCTCGGATATGAGGTGGATAATCTACTTTATGCCAATCTTTCCACGCTTGAAAAGAGTCAGCGTGAGGCGATAGTCTCGGAGATCTCGCGTCTGCCGCAGGTGGAGGGGGTAGCAATGGCGTGCAGTCTACCGATAAGTATGCAATCTGGCAATAATGTTTCCCTCCCCGGAGATTATAAGGAACTGTTTAATTATACGGATCTATATTTCGTGACCGACGGATGGTTTGAGACGATGGGAGTGCCGGTGATAGAGGGTAACGGCTTCCATCCCGGAGAATCAAATGAACGCAACGTAATGGTGAGTAGGTCGTTTGTGGATAAGATGAGAACTGTTGCATCGCTTGAGGATTCGCCGATAGGCTGGGAATTTATTTTCAGCGAACATAGCAAAAACGAGAGCGATCGATTCAAGGTGGTAGGCGTCTTTGAAGATATGAAGGTTGGTACGGCTCAGGGATTTGATGAGCGTCCGCAGGTGATATTTCATGACAATCCCAATAATGAGTTATGGCTGCCGGGTAATGTTGTTGTCAGGCTTGGTGAAATTTCATCTGAAAATATAGCAGCAGTCAATCAGGCGATACGTAAGGTGGTGCCTGATGCAGAGTTGATGGCGGAATCATACCGTCTTCTCGTCAACCAGTCATACACAAGCGACCGCAACCTGCGGGATTCTCTCGTGGCATGTTGCATCATCGCGCTCGTCATCACGCTTGCCGGATTGATAGGCTACGTAAGCGACATGCTCAACAGCCGCCGTCGTGAGATAGCGATACGCAAGGTCAACGGTGCCGACACAAGCGACATAATGAAGATGCTAATCAGGAAGATAACAATGATAGCATTACCCTCGATGTCATGTGGGGCTATTCTTGGCTGGATCAGCACTGAAAGTTGGCTCTCCAACTATCCGCAGCACATATCGCAGAGCGTGCCGCTGACAATCCTCAGCATGTTGGTGATCTACCTCATAGTTTTCATCTGCGTCATCATCCGCGCCCACCGTTCCGCCTCCGAAAACCCCATCAAAGCCCTCTACCAAAACTGACCTTATCCCCACCAACCCTCCTCGCCACCATCCGACCCAATATCCGTTGTATCGCTTGTATCACTTGTATCGGTTGTATCGGTTGTTTCACCCCGAAACAACCGATACAAACTCCTTTCGTATACAATCGGTGTGTTATGTTGAAAAAAAGTGTAGTTAGCCGAATAGGTCAGAATGAGAGCCAAGTCTTACCAAATCAATTTCGTCTGTATCCGGATCAAACCATATAAGTAGGAAGTCTCCATCAATATGACATTCCATGTGTCTGGCATAATTCCCTGTAAGCATGTGTGGATTATACTCTTTCGGAATTGGTATCTCATTTTGAAGCATAGAAAGCACTTTAAACAATTTCTGAACTTTCTTGGGATTGTTTCGAAAGCGTTTATAGTCCTTTTTATATTTAGTGGAGGGTTTTAATTTTTTCATAGTCCCATGGATTTCTCCATTGCCTCTATGGATGAGAGATCAAGGGGGGGGTCATGTCGGAGTGCTCCGCTTTCAGCTTCTTTCATTGCCTCAATTGTCTCGGCATTTGGTTCAAGATATGCAGCATCAAGCAATAGTGTCTCCACATAATTGTTAAGGCTACGATTCTGTTGTTTTGCCAATAGTTTCAGTCTTTCAATCAGATCCACCGGCAGACGAAAACTTTGATTCCGTTTTAGTGCAATATCCATATTCTAATCTTTTATAGTGCAAATATATATCAAATATATTACAATAACAATGAAGTAGTCTAAACTAATTTCAAAGATGGAAAAATTCAGAGTTTTAGGGTATTTTGAAGTCTTTGAAAGCGTGATGAGGTTCTTCTCGAATTTATATTTCGTGATCGACGACTGATGCTTCTGTATCCCACTCCCGGATACAGAAGCATCAGCTTATAAATACGAAAGGTTTACAAGATATACCGATATTGCAAATTATAGAACCTATTTACCAAGAGATTTGAACATTTTGGAGATACAACGTTTCTTCTGCTCCATATTGGGATGGACATATAGATTAAGTGTTGTTGAGATGTCTGAATGTCCGAGAATTACACTGACAGTTTTGTAGTCGCAGTTGCTTTCAATGCAGCGAGTCGCGAATGAATGACGAAGACCGTGAAACTTGATGATAGGAATGTCGAGCGACTTCATAAGTTTCTTATAATAATTACGGTATGTACGAGGCTCTATCGGTTTTGGATCATTGGAAATGACATAGAATCCGGTGTTCACAACTTTCATCAGAGGCTTGATTAGTGATAGGGCTTCAGCACTCAACGGAATTTCACGTATTGAGTTTGGAGTTTTCGGATCATTGATTATTACTTCAGTATGTTTCCGATCACCTTCAATGATGTAGATGCGTTCAATTGTGCGTTTCACTTGCAGTGTGCCGGATTGTACATTTATATCCTCCCAGCGAAGTGCGCAAATTTCACCTATACGCAGTCCGGTTGTAAGGCAAATATAAATGCCGAGAGCTTGGAATGAAAAGTTGCCCTTGATATAGTTGAGTATTTTCTTGTGGTTGGCAACCGTCAGAACCTCAATAGCGGGAGGGGTCGCAGTTGTGGGATATTTGATGTCCCATTCAGCATATTCCATCCATTTGTTTTTTACCCCGTGCTTCATTATCATTTTCAGCACAATAAGGATATCCTTGATGGTCTTGATGCTCAACCCGCCATTGAGCTTCCCAAGCACGAAGGATTGTACAGTTTGTTCACTCAGGTCAGTCATGTCACCGAAGTATGGCAACAGATGGTTTTCAAGCGTCAGCATATAAGCTGCAAAAGTGGACTGCTTGACGTAAGGACGCTTCTCATTTTTCCAAGCGTCCGCGATTTCTCTGATAGTCAGATGTGTCATAATGTTAATATTATTGGTTGTTCTGAAAATTAGAGAAAAATAATGATGCAATTAAAAAATCAATGGGAATAAATGCCTATCTTAAACAATTTCAATTATATAAGATATTGATGTGCCCCCTTTGCGCTTCCCCGGCTTCTCCGATGAATGGGAAACCTATTCTATTAATGAAATTTCAAATATTGTTAAAGGAAGTGGTATTTCCAAAGAACAACTTTCCAAAGAGGGAGAAGAGTGCATACTTTATGGAGAACTATATACCAAATATAAATCTGAGATTATAGATGAAGTTTTTAGCAAAACCGATATTAACTCAACAAAACTAACTCGCAGTCAACACAATGATGTTATCATCCCATGTTCAGGAGAAAGTGCTGAAGATATTGCAACTGCCAGATGTGTTACAAGGGATGGAATATTATTAGGTGGAGACTTAAATATTATCCGTTTTAATGGGCAAAATGGAGCTTTTATGAGTTACCAATTAAATGGGAAACGGAAATATGATATAGCAAGAGTTACACAGGGTGTTTCAGTAGTACATCTCTATCCTGACCATTTAAAATCTGTCAAAGTAAGTACACCATCATTGAAAGAACAAAATAGAATTGTAAAATTACTTTCACTCATAGATAAACGAATTTCTACTCAGAACAAAATAATTGAGAAATTGCAATCCTTAATCAAGGGACTTATACAAAAGCTGACTAAAGAAGGTATTTCAAATAGTTCTTGGCATAAGGTTATTCTATCTAATATTCTTATTGAAAGATGTGAGCAGAATAAAGAATCCTATCCGGTACATTCTGTATCTGTAACGGCTGGAGTCATCAATCAAGTAGAATATTTGGGACGCTCATTTGCTGCCAATGATACATCTCGCTATCATGTCGTTAGGTATGGAGATATTATTTACACAAAATCGCCAACTGGAAATCAACCTTATGGTATAGTTAAGCAAAGTCATTGTCAAGAACCGGTAGCAGTGTCTCCTCTATATGGAGTATATAAACCATTATCGTTTGAAATTGGCAACTATCTCCACTATTATTTTTTAAATCCATTAAATACAAATAACTATCTTTCGCCACTCATCCAGAAAGGCGCAAAAAATACTATCAATATTTCAAATCAACGATTTCTTGGAAATAAGATTCCAATCCCTGTTGATATCAAAGAAATACGCACAATATCCAATACACTTTCAGCAATAAACCAGAAAATTCAAACAGAAAAATCAATTCACACGTCTTTAGTAATGCAAAAGAAATTCTTGTTACAAAAGCTGTTCATATAAACAACTTTTGTAAAAGAAATTGCTTCTGCCTGACATATAACTCTTTAAGATTACACTCAATTATTAGATTCTTATTGTTTGTATCAAGAGTATTGGCAATTCTTTTCTGTTCTGTTAAGTTTGTGATTGGTACTTTAATCCGTTCCAAAGGAGTCCTTACGATTTGAGGTTGCCCAGATCCTGTTATTATGGAATTAAAATTGTAATTTTTAAGAAAATGGAATAAGTATATCTGATTTATTTCAACTTTATTTTCAATATTAACAACCATAGCATTTCCTGTTATCCATGAGAATGGAGATGTAAGTGATACTTGCCCACAAGTATTACCTCTACAAGTGATGCATATCTGAGGGCGTGCATGGTTATATGAATGATAATGTCCTATAATTCCGTTTGCACCATATACAATATAGCCTTCTGATTGTAATTCAGACGTAGATATTGTCTGTGGTTGATATAGTTTAGCAATTTCTCCAAGTTTGGCATAAGATTCAAATAAACCGGAAAAGATAAAGGTTCTGAGTCCCTTGATTAAGGATTGCAATTTCTCAATTATTTTGTTTTGAGTCGCGATGCGTCTGTCTATTGCATATAGCAAGGCGAATATCTTTTCTTGTTCTCGTTTTGATGGTATGCCCAAATATATCTCATCCATGTTCTTTGAACTGATAGAATATATCTTTGTACCTTGGGCAATTCGTCGAATCTGATTGTGATATGCCTTTGAACTAAAGAGATAACCCTTAAATCCATCAACAGTAATATCTGTCTTATCACGCCCGTGAATAGTATGGAGACCACAAACTATATCCCTATCAATATTTATAAATTCAATTGCTTTTCCAACATCATTCGTATCTTCAGACGCATCAGCAAATGCAACATCTCCATTTTCACAAATGGTATAATTCTTAGGAATCTTATCGTTGTTTATGAAGGGCAGATTCGCGTCCTTCATATTAACAATAGTTGGAAGATCTTTGTGAATAAGTCCATAGTGTAGATTCAGAATCTTCCCATTCTCATAATTTAGCATATCCCATGAAAGGGAATTAGTTGAGAAGAAATCCAATAAGTCTGAGACTTTAACTCTTTCCCACTCAACGGAGAAGCCGGGGAAGCGCAAAGGGGGCACATTGGGTTTGGTATGTTGGTTATTGTTTGCCATAATTATTTCTGATTTTTAAGTTATGTGATTAGAGATTGATAGAAGGCAAAAAATTATTCAACTATGCCAAGTTCGCGGAGGTAGCCCTCAATCTCTTTGTCAAGTTCTGCGCGTTTGGCTTCCAACTCCTTGATTTCTGCCATTACTGCCTTTATGTCGATTGGCTCCTCTTCCTCAAAAGTGTCAACATAACGGGGTATGTTGAGATTATAGTCATTGTCGGCAATCTCCTGAAGAGTAGCACAATGACTGTATTTCTCAATCTCCTTGCGGTCGCGGTATGTCTCTACAATCTTGCGGATATGTTCTTCACGGAGTTTGTTTTGGGTCTTGACCTTCTCAAACTCCTTACTTGCGTCGATGAAAAGGATATTGTCATCATCTTTGCGGCATTTCTTCATCACCATGATGCAAGTTGGGATAGATGTGCCATAGAAGATATTGGCAGGCAGTCCGATGATTGCATCTATATAGTTCTTGTTCTCTATAAGATAGCGACGTATTGCACCCTCGGCATTACCTCTGAACAGCACTCCATGAGGAGCTACACATGCCATTGTGCCTCCGTCATTGAGATGATATATCATGTGAAGGATAAAGGCATAGTCCGCAGTCTTCCGAGGTGCAAGGCGACCGGCTTTGCTGAAGCGGTCATCATTATTGAATTTCTCGGCAGCACTCCATTCGGCAGAGAAGGGAGGGTTTGCTACCACTGCATCAAACTGACGTTCACCGAAAGCGTCAGCTTCAAGAGTGTCGCCATTCTCTATTTTGAAATTGCTGAACTTTATACCGTGTAGCAGCATGTTCATGCGGGCGAGATTGTATGTTGTCGGGTTCTTCTCCTGACCGAAAATTTCAACAGCATGACCTATTTTTGCAGCACGTATCAACAGGGATCCGGAACCGCAAGTTGGGTCATATACGTTGCGCAGACGAGGATGTCCGAGAGTTACAATTTCAGCCAATATCCGGCTGACCTCCTGTGGGGTATAAAATTCACCGGCTTTCTTACCTGCTCCGGCAGCGAATTGTGAAATCATATATTCGTAGGCATCCCCAAGAATGTCAATCTGGGTAGCCTCATCAGCTCCGAAATCAATACCATTAAGGGCGATAAGCACGCTGCTGATAAGATTGTTCTTATCATCGGAAGTCTTACCAAGTTTGGGAGATGCAAGGTCAATGTCAGAGAAAAGTCCACCAAAATCCTCTTCACTCTCCTGTCCGAGAGTGGAATCCTCAATTCGTTTCAGCGAACGTTCCAACTGCGGAAGAATATTCTCCTTACGGTTTATCCTTTCAATAATTGAAGAGAATAGGAATTGAGGCTCAACGAAATAACCGATATCTTCAAGACATTGGTTCTTTACCTCATTCTGAAGTTCAATAGTCTCTTCCTCTTGGCTATCCCATAGCTGCTTGAAAGTGATTCCGTCATTTTCAAGTGCTTGGTCTACATATTTTTCAATTTTTTCGGAGAGATATTTATAGAAAATGAAGCCAAGCGAGAAATACATGAATTCGTTGGCTGACATATTACCACGCAAGTTATTTGCAACTGCCCAAAGCTGAGCGCGAAGTTTTTGTTGAATTTCCATATTAGTTCCAGCTAAAAGTTTTTATAATGTTGCGGAGTCGGTCAACTATTCTTTTGAGGGTGCGACGGCGTTCTATTAATCCGAGTTTTTTCCCTTTCAAAGCATCCTGAATAATTTCGGTCTGTTCCTTATTCACATAGTCGTATTCCGACACATACTTTTTGATAATCTCAAGAGGTATTTCCTCTTCCATTGCGATACTCTCAATGGCGCGTCCTTTCTCCTGACGAATGTATTGGTTAAGACGTTCTTCGAGATCGTTGCTGCCATCTGCTTTCTTATTGATGAAACCCTCCTTGTCATTGTCAACGGTCTGGAGAATAAAGCCGTCGATAAGTTGGGCTTTACTACGTAATTCTGCATCCTTAATCATAGTGTTAAGGATTTCCTGTCGTTTCTCCGGATAGTCTTCGGCATTTGGATTAAGATTGGCAATCAGACTCAGGATGTAGGCAACATTAATAATGTCGCTATGGAGCAATTCAAGACAGAAATCAATATCGTCAAGAGTTGTCTCGGCGCTATTGTCATCCGATGGCGTTGAGTCCTTTACTGTCTTTGAATCCATGAATGTATCATGAATGTCAAGATATTTGCTTCGGAAATCCATGTAAAGCTGTTCGTCCATTGGGAAATCGCAGTCATCCTCATTGAAATCCTCGTATATCTGAATCTCTGCATGTTTGCGGATGATGTCGCGGAACGCCAGAATGAAATTACGTTTATCCTCCTCACTTTGTAGATAATCCACTACTCGCGAATCCGGATAATGGGTCAGGAACTCTTTGGTCAGATCAATGTAATCTTTCTTTACATTTTCAAATGGCTCATGTAGCACATTTTCGTCGCCACCTTCGCTGAATAGTTTTATTGCAGCATCGACATTTGACTTCAGGTCGCGGAAGCACACGATTTTACCAAAACGTTTGCGCTCGTTGAGCACACGGTTTGTGCGGCTGAAGGCCTGCAACAAACCATGGTATTCCATATTTTTATCAAGATATAGGGTGTTGAGTTTCTTTGAGTCGAAGCCAGTTAGGAACATTCCGACAACAAGACACAGGTCAAGTGACTCCATATCCGGCTTTTTCTTTTTCAATCGCAGGTTTACGTCATCATAATATGCCCGGAAGTTCTGCAACGAAAAGGATGTGCCATACATCTTGTTATAGTCGTTGATAATCTCTTCCATATCGTCTGCTCCGTCTACTCGGTCGCTTACAAACGAGCCGCTCGACATTCCGGTGGTTGCGTCATCCTGACTTTCATTTGAGGCGTAAGTGAAAATAGCTCCGATACGTATTTTGGGATTCAGTTCCTTGAATATCTTGTAATATTGAATGAGCATCGGAACGGATTGTACGGCAAATAACGCATCAAACTCACCATCGTATGTGGATTTATTAAAATTGTTGAGAATGAACTGGGCAATCTCGCGCATACGGTTCTCGTTGCTATTGTTCACATCTGTGTTGCCGTGATAGTATTCCACAAGGAATCCAAGCACATTTTCGTTGGCAATGGCATCCTTGATAAGATACTTATGCAGACACTCTCCAAAGATTTCCTTGGTGGTATGTTTATCAGAGGAATTTTCGGCAAATATCGGAGTCCCGGTGAATCCGAAAATTTGAAGATTATTGAAGAAATTGACGATATTTCGGTGACTGTCGCCAAAGTGACTGCGATGACATTCGTCAAATATCATCACCACACGGCTATCCTTAAGTTTTTGAATCTTACTGTTGTACCATGGTCGGGATACGGCAGCGTTGAGCTTTTGTATAGTGGTAATGATGATTTTTGAATCGCTTTGGAGACGGTGTATGAGTTCTCTTGTATCAGAAGTGCTGTCAACTGCCCCCGGTTCAAAGGCATCGTATTCAGATTGTGTCTGCGTGTCGAGATCGTGGCGGTCAACTACGAACATAACCTTGTCAATTCCGTCAAGTTCCTCAACGAGTTGCGCGGTCTTGAAAGAGGTCAGGGTCTTTCCGGCACCTGTGGTATGCCAGATATAACCGTTGCGGTTGGTGTTCTGTACCTTGTCGATAATCTCTTCTACGGCATAATATTGATATGGACGAAGCACCATGAGCGACTTGTCGCCTTCGTGCATCACAACGTATTTACTGATCATCTTTCCAAGAGTGCACTTGTCAAGAAAGTCAGTGGCAAATAGACTCAATTCATTGAACGGATTATTGGATTTATCTGTCCAATTGAATGTGAATTTGAAACCTTGATTGGGGTTGTTGGCGAAGTAACGAGTGTTAACACCGTTGGAAATCACAAATATCTGGATGTAGTCGAATAGACCATGAAATGATGTCTTATGATACCGTTGAATCTGATTGTAAGCCTGTTTCAGTTCAACACCACGACGTTTCAACTCAATCTGTACCAATGGCAGACCATTTATTAGGATTGTCACATCATAGCGGTTTTTCCGTTTGTCTTCAACCGTAATTTGATTAGATACTTGGAATTCATTTTGACACCAATTCTTCTTATTAAGGATTTTTTATCCTTAAATAATTGCATTAATGATGAAAAAATTCCTAATTTTGCAAATATAATACGACAATTATGGCCATTCAAAGTGAAGCTGCATTGGAAAAAGGTCTTATCGAGGCCCTCCAAAAGATGAACTACGAGTATGTTCAGATTGATGAAGAGACCAACCTTAAATCTAATTTCAAGAAGCAGCTTGAAATACATAATAAGAAAGTTCTTGCTGAAATCGGACGTGAACATCTTACTGACAGTGAATTTGAGAAAGTCTTGATTTACCTTGAAGGTGGTACACGTTTTGAGAAAGCAAAGAGACTGCGCGACATCTTCCATCTGGAAACAGATGATGGACAGCGTGTGTGGCTCCAATTCCTTAATAAGAAGAATTAGGGACTATCCATTGGTATATAATGACGATATATGTTGATCATATATCTTTCCTGAATGTATATGCGATGATATGCTTGATGCACCATTATGTAGAGGATAACGTCGCAAATTTTGCGACAAATTTAGCTTATTATCGTCGCAAATCCAATAAAAACCGTAGTATTATTGATAATTAGCGATAATATTAAGTGCTGGAATTTGGAGTAGGAGGAAACAGAACTTGCCGATATCGGCAAGTTTTGCTACCTTTGCAGAGAAAAAATCATTAAAACTTGCCGATAGATGGAATATATTTCTGTAAAAGAATGGGCCGAACTGAATGGAGTGTCTGAAAGGACAGCCAGAAATTACTGTGCTTCTAATAAAATAGACGGAGCATTGCTCGTTGGTAAGACTTGGAATGTCCCTGCTGATGCTGAATTGCCAAAACGAAAATTACAAAGGAAAGAGAATCCGTTACTCAGGGCATTGAGAGAACAAAAGGAGGGTAAGATAAAGGGTGGTATCTATCATCGGATACAGATAGATCTCACATATAATTCCAACCACATGGAAGGCAGTAAACTTACTCACGACCAAACACGATATATATTTGAGACAAACACAATTGGAGTGAGTGGCGAACCTATGAATGTAGATGATATAGTGGAAACAACAAACCACTTTCGCGCTATTGACTACATTATAGATAATACCGACAGTAAACTTACAGAGAAATTTATCAAGGAGTTGCATCGCCTTTTGAAGTCCGGAACTTCTGATGAACGCAAGAGTTGGTTTCGCGTAGGTGAATATAAAAAATTGCCAAATGAGGTTGGAGGCAACGACACCACGCTTCCTGAAAATGTACATTCCGAAATCAAGAAATTGCTTACGGAATACAATGCCCTTAAGAATCCATCTTTTGAGGATATCGTTGATTTTCATCAGCGATTTGAAGCCATACATCCATTTCAGGATGGTAATGGACGTGTAGGGCGACTAATAATGTTTAGGGAACTGATAAAATGGGGATATGTACCATTCATTATTACCGATGAATTAAAGATGTACTATTACAACGGATTGCACAACTGGCCACGTATCAAAGGTTATTTGTTAGACACTTGCCTTACAGCACAAGACAACTTCAAACTTATCCTACAAAAGTTCCGAATCCCATTCAAAGATTAAGAAGTTATGTGATTTGTTTGCTGGTGGCGAATAAAAATGGTGCGATTTGTTTGTTGGTAGCGAATAAAAATGGTGTGATTTGTTTGCTACCAGCGAATAAAATTGATGTGATTTGTTTGCTGATGGCGAATAAATGATTATAATTTTGCGATGTTAACATAAATGTCAGAAACCATGTCGGCAAGTAAGGAGTTGTTTTGTATTCTCATAAAGGAGGGTCAGGAAATCATAGAAGGGGTAGAGATGTATGACCGTCCGTTTGATTTTGAACCAAAAGGTAGATATGTGCTTGTCGGAGTCCGTCAGGCAGGTAAGTCTTATATGCTGTATAAGAGAGTCGATTGCTGTGTCAACTGTGAGCGAATACGTAAGATATGCTCAGGATGCTTGTGCAATGTTCTCATTAGATAATTTCGCATCTAAATTTTCAGAGAGGGAAACGATTAAAAAGCATTATTTTATAGATAATGGATTTTTGAGTATATTTGAAAATAAGGGACGTGGTGCGTTGTTGGAAAATCTATGTGCTATTTATTTGTATAGGATTTACCGTAATAGGTTGTTCTATTACAATAAGAATATAGAAGTGGATTTCATTATACCGGAGGAGGGATATGCCGTGCAAGTGGCATATTCCGTACAGGGGGATTTGAATACCTTTGACAGGGAGACGAAAGTTCTTGTAAAGTTGGCGGAGCGTGTTCCGGTGCGCCGTATGGTGATAGTCACTCATGATGAGGAGCAAACCGTTGAGTTTGAGTCTGGAAAGGTAATTGAGATATTGCCGGCATGGAAATGGATGCTTGAAAATGAGATTTAGATAATTTCAATAATTCAGAGGCATTTTAGTTTGATATTTTTTAATATTTCATAACTTCCATTATTTTTCCTAATTTTGTAGAGTATTTGTAAATTTTTGATAATTAAGTTGTCTAAACTTATTTCATGAGGATTATTTTCTGTATAGTGATATTGTGGATAGGGATGGTTCTGTCTATTCCGATCGGGGGGAAGCCGGCTTTGCGGCGGTCGGTTGTCGTGTCGCAGCCGGACGGGAGTACGTTGTGCGTTGTGCGTACAGGCAACGCGCATTGTAATGACGTGTTTACCGAGGATGGCTACCTGCTTCAATATGACGAGACATTGGGGTACGTATATGCCGAAGTGGATAGGGATGCTTCTCTGACCGCTTCCGGAGTCGTGGCGCATGATGCGCATTGTCGGAAAGTAGATGAGATGGAATACCTGAAAGGGTATGACGCGGATGCAATATCGGAGGCATTGGCGTATAAATATCAGGAATATGAGAGGGGACTGACGGTAAGTGGTGCTACCCGTGGCATGGGACTCTATTCCGATGCGTTTCCAAGAAAGGGGGAACAGAAAGGGCTTGTGATACTTGCGGAGTTTCAGGATGTGAAGTTCAATTCAAAAACCCGTGAAGATTCCAAAGTCGATACATATTCATATTTCCACGATATGCTCAATAAGCCTGGCTTCGATATGTTTGGCTCCAACGGCTCGGCACGTGACTGGTTCGTGGAAAATTCCGGAGGTATATTTATCCCCACGTTTGACGTTTTCGGACCGATAGAACTTTCCAATACGATGGAATATTATGGAAGCAACAACGCCGCCGGAATGGATAGGCGTGGTGCCGACATGGTCATAGAGGCGTGCAAGAAGCTTGACGCAGAGATAGATTTCTCTGAATATGACAGGGATGGCGATGGGTACGTTGATAACGTCTATATCTTCTATGCCGGTCTCGGAGAGGCGGATTCAAATGAAAGCGACAGCCTATGGCCTTGCAACTGGACTCTTACACAGGCAGGTAAGCGACCCTTTACGCTTGATGGAGTCCGTATTGACCGTTTTGCATATTCTAATGAGACGTATGACGATCTGCGGCGTCCGGATGGAATAGGCACATTTGTGCATGAGTTCAGTCATGTGCTCGGACTACCCGACCTTTATCCGACTGCAACATACTCATCAAAGAGGGATACGCCATTGACTCCGTGGGAATACTCCGTGATGGATTACGGATCATATAACGACAACGGATTGACCCCTCCGAATTATTCCGCCTACGAACGCTACGCGCTCGATTGGCTTGTGCCTTCCGAGATTGAAGAGGGTGAGAATGAGATTGAGAATATTGAAGAGAGCAACAGAGCGATAATACTCCGCACATCAAAGGATTCGGAATATTATCTTCTGGAGAACCGTCAGCTAAAAGGGTGGGATAAGGCTCTTCCGGCTGCCGGAATGCTTGCGTGGCACGTGGATTATGTCCCGTTGGTATTTTCCGGCAATAAGGTAAACAACGACAAGCAGCATCAGCACGTGGAGCTTGTCAAGGCAAATGGCGCGACAGATGGACGCCACAATACGCTGCAATACCTGAAAGGTTTCCCCTTCCCCGGTTCAAGTAATACCGTCAGCTTCGGCTATGCCACAATCCCGTCATTACGTCAGTGGGACGGAGCATCGCTCGGAGTCGAGCTTTCCGGAATCCGGATAGAGGATGGTATCGTGCGCTTCAGCGCAGAAATATCGGAATCATCAGGAATAACGTCAATTGATGCTGATGACCATGATATGGAGACGGGTGCGGCTGAGGTTGAGGTCTACGACCTTTCCGGCAGACGATGGCAGATGAAGGATATATCATCCGTTCCCGGTCTGTATATAATAAGAGAGGGGAGCAGCGTCAGGAAAATAGTCATAACCATGAAGTAATAAGTTTAACCATGAAACGAATAATTTTATCTGCATTGCTCATGTTGCTGGTCATGCCGGTATTTGCCAATCCGGTGGATCAGCTGTTGGAGCGAATCGACAAGGGTGCATCAAAAAAGTTTAAGACCGAACTGGTGAAGTCTGACAAGGATTTCTTTGAGCTTGACAGCCGCAACGGAAAGGTGATTGTCAGGGGCAACAGTTGGGTTAATATCGCGGTGGGTCTCAACTGGTATCTGAAGCATTATGCCGGCGTACATCTGTCGTGGAACGGAATGTCGGCTCGTTTGCCGGAGAAACTTCCTCAGCTCACGTCGCCCGAACGACGTGAGACCGATCTTACGCAAAGATATGATTTCAATTATTGCACGTTCTCCTATTCAATGCCGTTCTGGGATTGGGAGCAGTGGGAGCGTGAAATCGACTGGATGGCACTGCATGGCGTCAACATGCCGTTGGCGATAGTGGGAATGGAGAGCGTATGGCGCAACATGCTTCTGAAGTTGGGATATACCGACAAGGAGATAGGCGAGTTTATTTCCGGTCCGGCATTCGTGGCATGGTGGGCTATGAATAACCTTGAAGGGTGGGGTGGTCCTATGCCCCTCTCATGGTATGAGGCACAGGAGAAACTTCAGCGCAAGATCCTTTCGAGAATGAAGGAGCTTGGCATGACGCCTGTCTTGCCCGGATACTGCGGTATGATGCCGCATGATGCCTCTTCGCGTCTCGGTCTTGACGTGACCGACGGCGGGAAATGGAACGGTTATCAGCGCCCGTCCAACCTGTCGGCTACCGATCCGAGGTTTGATGAGATTGCCGACCTGTATTATAAGGAATTGACCCGACTTTACGGTAAGTCAAAATATTATTCGCTTGATCCCTTCCATGAGAGCAAGGATGATGCCGGCATAGATTATGCTGAGTCAGGACGTAGGCTCATGGCTGCTATGAAGAGGGAGAATCCGGAAGCCGTATGGGTGGTGCAGGGTTGGACCGAGAACCCGCGTCCGGAGATGCTTGCCGCATTGCGTCCCGGCGACCTGCTTATACTTGATCTCTTCTCAGAATGTCGTCCGATGTGGGGCATACCATCCGTATGGAAAAGGGAGAATGGCTATGGCGACCATGACTGGGTGTTCTGTATGCTGGAGAATTTCGGGGCGAATGTCGGTCTTCACGGACGCATGGATCAGCTTATAGATAATTTCTATCAGACAAAGGGGAATCCCCTTGCACGCAATCTGAAGGGCTTCGGCTTCACAATGGAGGGATCGGGCAATAATCCGATTATGTTTGAGCTGATGAGTGAGCTTCCGTGGCGCAATGAGCGTATCACGAAGGAGGACTGGCTGAAGGATTACGTGAAGGCACGCTACGGCACGTCAGATCCGGTGCTGATAGATGTGTGGCAACTTCTCGGTAGCACCATATATAATTGTCCAGCCGGCAACAATCAGCAGGGACCTCACGAGAGCATATTCTGCGGTCGTCCGTCGCTCAACAACTTTCAGGTGAAGAGCTGGTCGAAGATGCGCAATTATTATGACCCGGCGTCTACTTTGGAGGCTGCGGTGAAGATGGTGTCGGTTGCCGACAAATATCGCGGTAACAATAATTTTGAGTATGATCTTGTCGATATCGTGCGTCAGGCACTCGCCGATCAGGGACGCCGCCAATATCTTGCCACGATAGCCGACTATAATTCATTCTCAAAAAATGATTTCCGGAAGAATGCCGACAGATTTCTTGAGATGCTGCTCCTGCAAGACAGAGTATTGGGAAGCCGTAAGGAATTCCGGCTCGGCAATTGGACCGAACAGGCACGTTCGAGAGGTGAGAGCGAGGAGGAGAAGGATCTGTATGAATGGAATGCGCGGGTGCAGGTCACCACGTGGGGCAATCGGGAATGTGCGGATGCCGGTGGTCTGAGAGATTATGCCAATAAGGAATGGAACGGGCTCCTGCGTGACTTCTATTATCCCCGATGGGAGCATTATTTCAATGCGCTTGCGGAGCAGATGGAGCGCAACTCCCGTCCGGATGCCTCCGGACTCGGTGAGGGTCCGAACAGCAACAAGACCTCGACGGAATTGTTTGCGATGGCTCTCCCCACGGGTCCGCAGATTGATTGGTATGCCATGGAGGAGCCGTGGACCTTACGCAAGAATGAATACAGCGCGTCGCCGGAAGGGGATGCGATAGAGATCTCAAAAGAAGTGATAGACTATTTAATTAAATCGAAATGAAAACAGCAAGACTACAATCCCTTGATATTGTCAGAGGGTTGACCGTGGCAGGCATGATATTGGTCAACAACGGTTATGGCGGATCATTCCCAATGTTGCAGCATGCTTCATGGAACGGCTTGTCGGTAAGCGATTTTGTATTTCCCTTTTTCCTCTTCATAATGGGCGTGTCGCTCTATCTCTCCTTGGGGAAAAGAGGTTTTAAGTTCACTGGGCAGACATTCGGCAAGATTGTCAAGAGGTCGGTTATTCTGCTTCTGATCGGCGTTGCGATCAACTGGTTTGATATGGCAATCTGGGGGGATGGGCTGTCGATATGGGAATTACGTTTCTGGGCGGTATTGCAAAGAATCGCGTTATGCTATTTCCTCGTAGCTCTCTTCTCCCTTTGCGGACGTCCCGGACTTACGTTGCCACTCTCGGTATTGCTGCTTGTAATCTATACCGTCATATTGGTGTTGGGCAACGGATATAGCGAAGTGTCGTCTGACAATATCCTGTATCGAGTGGATGAGTCGCTTTTTGGAGATGCACATCTGTATCATAAGTCGGCGGTGGACCCCGAAGGATTACTGAGCACCATAAGCGCACTTGTCAACACGTTGTTAGGTTTCTATTGTGCCAAATTATTCAGTAGAGAGAAAGAATTATCCGATAAGATCGTATCCGTGTTCACATTAGGCAGTCTGCTTATTGTCTGTGGTTTCCTTCTGAATTTCTTCCACCCATACAACAAGCATATCTGGAGCCCCAGTTTCGCATTGGTTACGTCGGGCAGTTGTGCACTCCTTCTCGCACTGACAATGAAATTTGTGGATAAAGACCATTACGACGGAGTGTTCAGCCGTATATTCAAGGTGTTCGGTAGCAATGCATTGCTGTTGTATGTCAGCAGCGAATTGATGGCGATAATCTTCGGACGAATAGGATTGAGCGAATTTTTCTACAACACCATCAGCTCCATCATCCCGATGAAAGAGTTCGTCTCATTATGCTATGCGTTGCTCTATGTGGCAATGAACTTCCTTATCGGCTATCCGTTGTGGAAAAAGCGGGTTTATGTGAAATTGTGATGTGGGAAAATGGTATGGGTAGGTATAAAAAAATAATTGATTGTCTCACGACAACCAATCTTCAGTTAACCTTAAAATCTAATACCATGAAAAACTCACTGCAAAATTATAAAATATTTTTCAAAACAATGCTATATAACATAAAAATATTTTAAATTTTAACATAATTTTAAGTTAATGGGGTTGTATTGGATTAAAATTTACAAAATTTAAGAAATAACTATGAAAAAAGTAGGATTTTGGGCTTTTATTCTTCTTATGATTGGAGGATGCTCCCATAAAAATATAAAAAAAGATGGAGGAGATATGTCGTCGGCAAGTGTTGATACCATAGAGAAAACCGTTAAGGTAAAAGGTGGAGGCACACAGGCGTTCGTTCTAAAGGCTACGGCATTCAAGATGAGTGGCGACTATAGCAATAATGTTGCCGTAAGGGTTGGCAAGGATGGCAGGCTGTCATATTATCCCGCCCCGGGGGATATAAGCCTGAGTTCCGCACCGGTCCCGCTTGTAGACGGATGGTGGCTCGATCGTCAGGGAATAGGGAAGGGCTACCAATTTACGCGCTACACCTTTGAGGAATATTCACAGTTGAAGGAGACTCCATCAGCGGAGACGTTGCTTGAATCTGTCATCCCCGGAGCTGTCGTCACGTCTACGCGCCAATTATCGGTGCCCGCATCGGAAGCAATGGATCGTCTTGATGAGATCAAGCGCGAACTGTCGGAATAATCACATACATCAAGCACATCAAGCCTTGACATCATGCACATCAATTATATTGTGCATAATGTCAAAGCATGATGTGCATGATGTCTATTAATGGTAAAGAGAGGGATAATGCACAAGCATTATCCCTCTCTTCTTGCGAACCGATAAAATTCAGTTGGTCTGAATTACGAGAAAGTTGGTTAGGCTCCAGAATTGCTCCGGATTAGTGATATGAAGTAGTCTTTTGCGGTTCGCGTTGGTTAACACATAGGAATTTTTTGGATGTTTTGTAAGGATTTTGACATCATGGTCTTTAAGGTCAATCCAGGTTAGAGTTCTTTTGTCAGCACTCGTGAAAAAAGATATGTCAAAATCATTTTCAAGCACTTTTGTTTTTCTGAGAAATGACGATTCTATAATTTTATGCTTTTTCAGATCTTTCTTGTCGGCAATTACGAAATGACAGGTGTTGAATCTGTCGGCAAAATTCAATGAAGAAGAGGAAGCTATTTGCAATTGTCTGTGAGCCTCGTTTATTTCCGAGTTTAGAGAATCCACTATCTTATTCAGAGAGTCGATCGAGGCTTTATCCAAAGCAATATTTTTCTTTAGTTTTGCCACGGTGGTTGATTGCGAGTCCAATCTCCAGCGCAAAGCCTTCACTACATTCTTCAAGCTGTCGAACTTCGATATGGAAATCTCAATATTCCTCTCCAAAGAGGAAATATTGCTTCTTCGCTGGGCAAGAGTCTTTTGGATAGCGTTCAGGTCAAGTATTATCCCATCCTTGCTATCTTTTTGATTATAAATGCTATTGCTGAATGGATATATACTCTCATTTGCCTTTACGTCCTCAATGTTTTCAGAAATCTCCTTTACGAGCACAATAAGGCGGTCTCTTTCCTCAATGGCATCCGCAAGCTCTTGTTTTGAGGCTTCCATAAGAGACGTTTCCATATTACTCTCTTCTTTGCGACAGGAAAGTAGCAAAGTAAGAATAAATATGATTATGATTGTAATGAGCCTCATAATAAATAGAAATTTGCGAACGCAAAATTAACAATAATTCAAGATATAGTTGGAATGTGTTAATAGAAAGCTCAAATTTGTCAATAAACGTGAAACCGATACATCATGCACACGTAGCTTTGACATCAAGCACAGACATCAAGCAGATACATCATGCACATCATGCTTTGACATCATGCACAAAATAAATAGTGTGCATGATGTTATCCCATAATGTGCATAATGTTAGCCCATGTTGTGCATGATGTGTGCATGATGTTGTAGTAAAGTGTGCATGATGTTGTAAAAAAGAGATATCTGTATTAATTTTGCAAAATGGAATCAATAGAGAGTAAGACATCGGTAATAATCGACATATTCTTCTGTGTCGTATTCATGCCGTTATTGGTGTTTCTGGGACCTTCCCACACATGGATGTCGCAATGGCCGATATTCTTCTCACTGGTATGCCTTTTTCTATATATCAGCTATTTTTTCTTATTGTGGATCAATATACCGGTTCAGATCCTCCGGAAGCGATGGGGAGTCATAGCCCTGTCATTGTCGTGTATGGTGGGTTGCAACTACCTGTTGTCGCTATACCCGTTACCGGAGATGGATTTCGTTACGCCGGTGCTGAGCCGTTATCAGACGGAGTTGCGTGATTTCGGAGTGTCGGTCACGTTATGGCTTATGTTCTCGCTGGTGCTTGGATACACGCTGAGTGTATCGTTTATCAAGACCCTGTACGAACAGATGCTTATGAAGAAGCGGATAGAGGCTGAACGGGATAAGGCAGAGCTTGCTGTGTTTAAAGCACAGATAAGTCCGCATTTCCTATTCAATACATTGAATTCCCTTTACAGTCTTGTGATAGGCACATCGGATAAGGCTGAGGATGCCTTCATAAAATTCACGGAGATATTGAAATATACCTACGTGGCGATTGAGAAGGAGACAGTCCCGATACGTTCGGAGATAGAGAACATCCGCAATTACATTGATCTTCAGCTGATCCGGCTCAACAGTCATACGAAGGTGGAATGGCAATGTGATGTTGACGACGGTCTTTTGCCGGTGCCTCCGATGCTGATGGTCACATTTGTGGAGAATGCCTTCAAATACGGGTCATCCACGAGCAAGGACTGCGTGATAAGCATAAGGCTTCACTTGCGCAATGGCAGGCTTGAGTTTGCCACGAGCAACAAGATAATGCGTCAGGCAGATAAATTCCGCAGTGACGTGCCTATAGGCATAGAGAATTGCCGGGGGCGTCTGAGCGTGCTTTATCCGCGCAACCATTTGCTTGAAGTGAAGGAGGAGGATGGGATCTACAGTCTGAGGATGGTTTTAGGATTGAAACGAGATAGAATAGTTAATCAATGATAATACAACTTACCCGAAATTTACAATTTGAATACTACAGGAGTGATGGAGAGGACAATAAGATGTGTCGCTATTGATGATGAACCATTGGCACTTGAGGTAATAGAGAAGTTTTGTGCCCGCATCGGAGGCATTGAGATAAAGATGTTTGCCGACTCGGAGAAAGGGCTTGCATGCGTGCTGGAGGAGGAACCGGACATCGTGTTTCTTGACATAGAGATGGAAAATATGTCAGGACTGGAGATTGCCGTGCGTCTTCCGGAATCGACGTGCTTCATATTCACGACTGCATATCTGAATTATGCTATGGAAGGATTTGAGCTTGATGCCGTCGACTATCTGCACAAACCGTTTGCCTTTTCCCGTTTCCGCACCGCGTTCAGCAAGGCACTGCGTCGGCTCGGGATGACGGAGAATCATAAGATTTCATCCGGACATATAGTCGTGAAGCAGGAATACAACAATGTCAGCATCCCTTTGCAAGAGATCATCTATGTGGAGGCGATGGAGGGATACGTGAAGATATTCCGCGAGGGTGGTGTCTGCACGGTGTCTCGGATGATATTAAAAAATATAGGAACTCAGTTGCCGGAGAAGGATTTCATCCGCATACATCGTTCCTATATAATAAGCCGGTCGAAGGTCCGCAGTTTCAACAAGCGTGAAGTGGAATTGAAAAACGGTCAGATACTGCCCATCGGTCGCCAATACTCCGGAGAGGTTGCCGACCTGTTATCATCGGGCAATTGCTGATATTGATTTATGGTTTATGGTTTATCATCAACTATCAACCATCAACCATTAACTATCAACCATCAACAATTCAAGATAATGGTGTCAGTGCGCCGGTGGTGGAGTCCATTATGTAGCCTTTCACCACAATGTCCTTTGCCATTAGAGGGTGGTTCCTTACGAGGTCTACAGTCTCCTTGATGGCATCCTCCGTGCTGTCAAACCCATGGAGCCAGTTATCGAGGTCAATGCCGCAATGCTTCATCAAGTTGATGTTGCTTTCCGGAATACCGCGTTCCTTCATGATGTGTAGCATCTCACGGCTGTCCATGCCTTGCACACCGCATGATGTGTGCCCGATGATCATTATTTCAGTGACACCGAGTTCGTAGACTGCCACCAGAAGACTTCTCATTGTGCTGTCGAAGGGATTTGTGATTGTGCCTCCGGCATTCTTGATGATCTTGACGTCGCCATTCTTAAAGCCGAGGGCGGCGGGTAGAAGTTCCACCAGGCGGGTATCCATGCAAGTGACAATCGCTATCTTCTTATTCGGATATTTGTCGGTGAGGAATTTTTCATAACCTTTGTTTTCTATAAATTCGCGGTTATGGGCGAGGATATCGTTTATCATAATTTATGGTAAATTTATTGTATGGTAAGGTTGTGATACTTCAGTTGCTGTTTCATTCACTAAGGTCGGGCATATAGAGATATTTCATCAGCGGCGCTACCATTAGCGATTGTTTCAGCAGATCCTTCCGCAGCATATCCTCCACCTCTTTACGGGTCATGATCCTGACGGCTACATCTTCCGTGGAGTCAAGATGCTGGGTGGATATTCTCGACACGCCTTCAGCCACATAGCAGTAAGTGAGATTGTTTGTGGTGGAAGGGTTGCCCGACAACACTGTCAGCAGCTTCCATTCGCCGCCACCGAAACCGCTCTCCTCCATCAATTCGCGTTTTGCGGCATCGAGATGATGTTCGCCCGCCTCGACGACTCCGGCGCAGAGTTCCGTCTGTATCTCGCCGAGTCCGTGGCGGTATTGCTCCACCATTACGAAATCGCCGTCGGTGGTGACGGCAATCACGTTGACCCAATCCGGATATTCAAGCACATAAAACTCATCGTTTATTCTGCCGTCGGGCAATCTCACACAATCGCGTCTTGCAGTAAGCCATGGTCGTCGGATGAGATATTCCGACTTAATGATGTCCCATTTCTTTATTTCTGACATATAGCAAGTAAGTTGAATTATTTAAGTTTCGCAAGTTTTCCAACTTGCTTCACTTAAATGGTTTAAGGTTTAATGTTTATGGTTTATGATCATTAAATTTTGTATAATGAAAAGATTCGTGGATTTTCGTGAATCTTAAACTTTAAACTATAAACTTTAAACCACTGAAGTGCAGCTTGCGAAACTTCAGTTGAATTATAATTGAGCTGAATTATAATGAAGTAATCTGACCGTCATTGCGATGGTCAGACTACTTCTATGCAAAATTAGTAAAATTGTGTGTAATCTCAAGATTCAATTAAAAAAATTACTTTTAATCCCCAACTCTCAACCATAACCCCTCAACCATAAACTATCAACTATCAACTATAACCCATAAACTCTCCCTCTCATCCTTCAACTCTCCATGCAAAACTTTGTTTATACGTATAAATGGTTTATTTTTGCATTGGAGTATTGAAGTTGCCTAAACATTGGATTGCCTCAATACCCTTTGATATGATTACTCATTAAAATTATAGATATATGGATACTAATTATCTTGATAAGTTTGAAAATCAGCTGCATGATCTTGTAGCAGTCTATCTGCTTCAGAAAGATGGAGTTGACAATGTCCTTCCTGAGACTCATGATATGGAGGAGAAATGGGAGAAGATATGCATGTCGTATCTTCCCGACGGGGTCAGGGAGTTTGCAGATTACCCTACGGTATCACTCGGATGGATGATGTTCATAGGTATGGCGGTTGCAAAATTCTGGGATGAGGATTGGGAGATGTATTCGAAGTTTGAAGACCTCTATGCGTCAGTCCTTGCCAAAGGTAGCGGTTATGACAATATGGATGAGTATATCTGCCGCGACATATTGAAACTGAATCCGGAGGAAGAGGAGAAGGTGTCGAAACTTGTAGCGGATACAGCCACACTCGTGCATAAAGCGTTGATAAAAGAGAATTTCGAACCCGCCACTCCGGAGGCATTCAATGCGTATGTACGTTCGCTCCACCAGCTCTACTATTTCGGTGTGGCAGTTGAACTGAAACGTCTCGGCTACCACATGACGCCGATAGGCTAATGGTTTATGGTTTATTAATAACGCGAGTTTGGGATAAGGAATGTCCCGAACTCGCGTTATTAATTTTATTTTGTAGTTATTAATACTCCAACGGATCGTTGGAGTATATGACAGATACTCCGATAAATTTCTCCACCAAGTTAGTGGAGAAATTGAATGCGCCTAATCCTCTATAAATTAGTAAATTTAAAATTGAATATGGTTGACTAATAATTAACCATATTCAATTTTAACGTCATGTCGCCAATCTTTCACATCAATGATAACCTCTTATCGGAATTATAGTTTATCGTGCTATGTCAATAAGCGATGTTCCGAAATAGGCTGAGAGGAGGGCGATTGTGCGCAACGTGAAGTTGTGCTGACCACTGAGCCACCGAGTCACTTCGCTGGGTCGCTTGTCAAGAGCCTTTGCCAGTTCTATCTTTGAGATGCCTTTCTCATGCATCAAATCATCAAGACGATTGGAAACTCCCATGGTGAGACGCACCTCTTCCTTGATTTCCGGTCGGCATGCAGCCGCCATTTCTCTGAGTGATATTTTGGTGGTTCTCATAATTCAAAAGTTTTATCAGTTTCTATCTTATTCTCTGTGATTGCGATTGTGCCGTCATGTACTCCTTCTCTCAGCAACTTGTCTAACTGCTGGAGTGAGAGAACGTAACCCCTTAATTCATCACTTTCCTCATATGTACGAGTGTCTTTGACTCCTCCGTTGCCAACAACGATAATCTTGTCAGACAGTCGAAGACAATACAAACGTAATTTTGATTTAAGGACAGGAAGGGCGACAACTCTATCGCTCATTTTGCCTTCATATCTGAAAAAGCGTTCAAGAGCACCGTTGTCAAGCATCCCCATCAAGACATTAATTATACGCTCAAAGTCTTCGTTGTATTTTGATGACTCTTTGAATTTTGCATAGAATTTTTCAACCTCACTGTCTTCGTCAGTAAGGAAGCGGATGGAATAGACGGTGCAATTTTCCGACTGGTCGAATAGTATGAGTTCAGCTTCGTTCATAAAAGGTCTTTATTTTTCAACGGCAAATATAATAAATTTGTTTCACATATAAGCGTAATTGTGTGAGAAAAATTTCTGATGGTCAGATTACTTACCGAATACGTCTTTATTGACGTGCATCCATGAGTCGGTGCGAAGACGCCAGAGGAAGATTATGCCACGGAAGCAAAGCTCGATCGCCATTGCTATCCACACGCCACGCAATCCCATTGTGGGGGCAAGAAATGCGGCGAGACTGATACGCACCACCCATATACTGCCGAGGTTCATGCAGGCTGGTATAAGGGTGTCGCCGGCACCGATGAATACACCGTATGCCACGATGGAGGCGGCAAACATCGGTTCGGCATACGCCTCAATGCGCAGCACTTCCACGCCGGCATCGCAGATCTCTTTCACAGGAGTTATCACCCCCATCATCAGAGGTGCGGCAAAATACATCACAATGCCCATCACAGTCATCACGACAATACCGGATGTGACCGTAATCCTTGCAAAACTCACGGCAAGCTTCTTCCTGGCGGCACCCAGACTCTGACCCACAAGAGTGGTGGCAGCCTCACAAATGCCATATCCGGGCATATAGCAGAAACTTTCGGCAGTCACGGCGAAAGCGTTTGCCGCGATAGCCACAGTGCCCAAAGGCGCGACAATCGCAGTGATAAGCACCTGTGCGCCACAGAGTAGAAAATGCTCGCCACATAGGGGAGTGCTGATCTTGAATGCACGTTTAAGACACTCCTTTGAGGTGCGGAAACTTGCAGTGCATCCCTTCAGGTTCAGCTCCTTATTGCATCTCCAGAGATACACCATCATCACCGTGCCAGCCACGACTTCCGCAAGTGCCGTACCGAGGGCGGCACCTGCCACCCCCAGCCCAGCACCGGGGAGGGTCACGCTGCTGCCGCCGATGAAGATTTCTCGCGTGGGGAAAATCAGAAACGCGTTGAATATGACGTCAAGCACGCACATCACCACGTTGACAATGCCGGGAAAAAGGGTGTTGCCCGAACATCTCAGCATGGCCCCGGCAAGAAAACTTATCTGTAGCATCGGGAGTGACGCCACAAATATCATGAAATATACCGAGGCAGGTCGGGCAATCTCCTCTTCCGCCCCCAGCCAGAGGGGTAGATGATTGCAGATGGCTATTCCGATCAGGCATAGTATGATGCTGAATATTAGCGACGGAACTATTGATTGTTTCAAGACAGCCTGGGCACTCTTCTTGTCGTTTGCGCCGATTCTGTTTGCAACCTGCACGGAGAATCCGGTGGCGGCGGCAGAGCAGAGTCCCCAGAATAGCCAAGTGGAGGATGCCATAAGTCCGATTGATGCGGATGATTCGGCACCGAGCGAACCCACCATGGCTGCATCGATATATTGCATTACGATAGTGGATAACTGCGCCACGATAGCCGGGAAACTTAATACGGCTGTGAGTCGCAGCTGTTGCCGCAGGCTCATCGGTTTCCCGTCGCGTATCATTGCGAGAAGACCGTCGCGGGTGTCATTCACTTTCATGGCACAAGCTGCGACAATACTTTCTCTATCCGCGAAAGACCCTCCTTAAGGATTTTCCTCGGACAAGCGAGATTGATACGTATGAAATGTTCTCCACCTTTGCCGTATATGCTACCCGGCGACAACATCACCTTCCCGTCCTCTTCAAGCCTGCGGCATATCTCATCGGAATCCAAGCCGGTAGGCGAACAGTTCACCCATAGAAGGTATGTCCCTTCAAGCGGGGATACCGTGAAACGGGGTAGCTTCTCTCTGAAAAAGTTTCGGGCATATAGATAGTTGGTATGCAGGTATGCTTTCAGGTCGTCAAGCCATATCTCCCCGTCGTTGTATGCGGCAATCAGTCCGACCACACCGAACGGATTGACATCGCACACCTCATTGTCGTTGATTGCACGGTCAATCCTTGATCTCATGGCGGCATCCGGAGTGATGATATTTGCAATCTGTAGTCCGGCAGTATTGAATGCCTTACTTGGCGAGTTTGTCACGACATACGCTACCCCCACTTCCTCAGCCACGGAGGCAAAGGGGATGTAGTCATGTCCGGGATATGTCAGTTCGCAATGAATCTCGTCAGCCACCACAATCACGTTGTTGCGTCGGCAGATCTCGGCTATGCGAGCCAATTCCTCACGTTTCCACACCCTTCCGGCAGGATTATGAGGATTGCAGAGTATCATGAGCGAGGCATCATGAGAAAGTTGTTCCAGATTCTCAAAGTCGATGGTATATCTCCCGTCGCTGTGATATGTCAGTTCGTTGGCAGCGAGCAGGCAGCCGTTGTTTCTAATAGAGGAGAAGAAACAGTTGTAGGCGGGGGTCTGTACGATCACCTTGTCGCCGGGGCGAGTCAAACCTTTTATAATGGCAGACAATGCCGGCACCACTCCCGACGTGTAGATTATGTGTTCGGGATTTATTGCCCAGTCATGCCTTCGCATAAACCAGTCGACTATTGCCTTGTAATAATCGGCAGGCACCTTAGTATAGCCGAAAACGCCGTGCTCAACACGACGTCTCAGCGACTCAATTATGCATGGAGCAGTCCTGAAATCCATGTCTGCCACCCACATGGGGAGCGTCTCCTCATCTGTTGGGGTGTCCCACTTATAAGAATTTGATTTGCGACGGTCAATTATTTCGTCAAAACTGTAATTTTGCAATTTGCGGGGGATTTAATGTTGTCGTCAATGATAATTTCACCGATAGAGTCAGCTGTCAGTTCACCGGAGGTTGGATTCTTCACGCTTGTGATGTGCCCTTTCACAGTGGCTTTCAGGGAGCTGTATTCAAAGAGAAGTTTTGCATCCTCACCAAATGTACAGTCCTCAAGGATTAGCCCGTTGACGTAGCAGAGTAGCTGTTCGCCTGTGAGATGGCAGCGGACGAAACGAAGGTTCTTACCATACCAGCCGAGATATTCGCCATTGATTTCTGAATCATAGATGGTGACATTCTCCGCCTCCCAGAAGGCATCCTTAGAATTTATCACAGCGTTGTGTATCTCCACGTTCTTGGCATACTGGAAACCATAGTTTCCGTCCTGACGGTAATTCTCTATCTTGATGTTCTCGGAGTGCATGAACACGTAGTCACACTTGTCGATGCTCACGTTTTTGAGCACGATATCCTTGCAGTCCCATAGGAATTGCTCCCCGTTGGGGAAGTCAGTGTTCTCCACGTATATGCCTGTCATCCTTCTGAACAGTTTGGGAGCATCCACTTTGCAGTCGATCATGCGGCAATTGCGGGAATACCAGAGGCTTGAGCGTGCGCTTTCAGCGAAATAACAATTCTTGACAGAGAAATTATTCACTTCCCAAAACACATATTTCCCTTCAAACGTGCAATTCACCGCTTCAATATCGGAACCCTCCTTGATACTGGATTCGCCGACGTGGATGGTCACATTCTCCAAACGCAGACCATGCTTGCAATAAAGTGGGCGTTCCCCTCCAAATTCTTTATTTCTGATTATCTCCATGATAGGTATTATTAAAGAAGCATATATCGCTTCATGATCGGTATAATGAAGATTAGATAACTTCAATAATCTGTTTGTTTTATTCCGAGTGCAAAATTACATCAAAAATTTGTAATCCTATTTGTCCTTCGGCTCAAAATTATTTGTTCATTGGCTCAAACCGGCTTATACAAGCCATGGCAATAATGTAGCGTATTAGGGAGCGTCACGTCATGGGTGTGCTGGATATGAGCTTTTGTCATGGTGATGTTATCACAAAGAAAAGAAAGAATAAAAAGAAATTTATCGATTTTCAAAAAATAGAGAGAAAAAGAAAACATTACACTGCTGTAGTCAACCCGGTTCAGTTATAACGATCGAAAAGTCAACCGACATCCGGAAAACTCAAGCTGTTTCGCTTGTTTCACCTGTTTCACCTGAAACAAGTGAAACAAGCGAAACAGATGAAACAAGTGAAACGGATGAAACAAGAGAGAGAATAGAGAAGGTGATTAAGTGCTAAAAAACTATGGTAAAAGTTTGCGCAAATGGATTTTAATGTCTATTTTTGTGGAAACCAAAACAGAATGCCATGTCTACCTATATCAATCCGATGACCGATTTCGGTTTCAAGTATATCTTCGGACGAGAGGAGTCGAAGGACTTCCTTATAGATTTCCTCAACAACCTGTTGAAGGATGAGCCGGGATTTGACACGATTATCGACCTTCAGTATCTTGACAAGGAGAAGAGTCGGAGACGTAAGAGGGAGAGGGGTGTGATCTATGACATCCACTATCAGACAACAAACGGTAAACGCTTCACAGTCGAGATGCAGAACAGCAGCCAGAATTATTACATTGACCGAATGGTATATTATGCTTCAAAGGCGATAGTTGATCAGGGAGAGGTAGGGTCGGACTGGCTGTATGAGTTTGAGCCGATATACATCATCTCGTTCATGAATTTCTGTCTTGAACAATTTAAGGATGAGTTCAGGATAGATGCCGCGTTGTGTGACCTCCGGACACACCAGCCGATCAGCGACAAGCAACGTTACATATTCATACAGCTTCCGTTATTCGGTAAGAATAAACCGGAGGAATGTAGAGAGAAGATAGATCAGTGGTTTTACATATTTAACAACATGAGTACTATGGAGACAATGCCATTCACACAAAAGGATAGACTTTTCCACCGGTTGTCATCGGTGGCCTCCTATGCGAATCTGAGTGACGAAGATAAGATGGATTATGATGCAGATCTGAAGGCCTACCGAGATATAGTCGGTCAACTCTCTTACGCTAAGGCAGAAGGACGAGAGGAAGGAAAAGTTGAGATGATTGTCAATATGATGAAAGCCGGTTTACCGATAGAACAGATTGCCATGATTGCGAATATGGCGGTTGATAAGGTCAAGAAATTGCTCAGTAATATATGATTCGGATGAACGGCATCTGTCAAAATATAGCCGCGTAGAGGAACTTCTATCAAGGGGAGAAAGACTTGATATCAATGTGAGTTATTGGTTTGAGATCAAGATGTGCTATAGACTTGATATCAAGGTAATGATTGTGGGTGCAATTAGAATATAAAAGGTTACTTTTTATATACGACATCCCTCTTCACTCCTTCTGATAGGGATGAAGACCACCTGTCACTTGTTACCTGTTACCTGTCACATTGCGCGTAGCGCATCGTAGCGCACCATTTGATGCTGCAAAGTTAGACATAAGGGATCTTTCAGCAGTGTTATTTTGAAACTATCCCCACCCATTATCCGACCTTGATATTTTCCGACTACGCCCCGATTCACCTGAATCACTATGAATCACTATGAATCACCTGAATCAGATGAATCCATTCCACAAAGAAGCGTTATTAGCTATATCGTAAGGTAACACAAAGAAAAGAAAGAAAAAAAAAGAAATTATTTTTGATTTAATTAATTTTAGGCAACTTCATTTGAGAATAAATGGATTTCTTTTAATTCTTTTATTTCTTTGTGCAGACATCATACTGCCGTAGTCAACCCGGTTCAGTGATGACGATCGAAAAGTCAACCGACGTCCGTAAAACTCAACCTGTTTCGTTTGTTTCACTTGTTTCACCTGTTTCACCTGAAACAAGCGAAACAAGCGAAACAAGTGAAACGGATGAAACAAGTGAGAGTAGAGAGAAGGTGATTAAGTGCTAAATTAGTGGTGATTAAACTACTGATTACGAATCATTGTATGCACAACTTCATCGTCCGATTAAATCGTCAGTTACGACTGACGATTTGGAGATTTTCCTGACCCTTGATTCTGTCGGTATTGTTTTATGTAAGTCAGCAAGGTCTCACAAAGGATATAATGACATCAATGCCTCAGATAACGTCATAGTCTGAGGCAATTTTTGTTTAGCAATTATCAAAATCTCTTCCGAAGAGATACTTTATCAAGTGTAAAGTTATAAAATTTTTCTTAAAAATCACACAATTAAATTCTATTTTTTATTCAATCTATATTTGTTAATTATTGGCTTGTTTAGCAAATAAAATATTTAGCATTTATATCTATCTAATAATAAGCGTGTTTCAATTCATTTAAATCTCTTCGGAAGAGTGTATTATTAACTAACTGCGAGTGAAATGTTTAAAATAGAATGGGATAAAAAAAGTGGTGGAGTTATTCTAAAGCGTCATATTACGAAAGAGACGTTAAGTGTATCTCCACGTCCTGTATTCTATGAGGAACTTGATCTGTTAAAATTGAAAGACTTAGGATGGTCATATCCTGAGTCAGAGGCACCGTTGCTATGGGCTTGTAATAAGCAATATTATTACCGTGGAGAAATGGTTTTTGAAGCGCAAGGGGCAAATATATATGATTCTCCAACAATTGTATTTAGTGACGGCTGTGATCAGATGAAGTTGAAGCCTGTTGACGTGGCAGCAATGTTGGAGCGTAATCGAGATTATATGTTTGTAATCGAGAGTGAGGCAATTGAGTTCATAAGAGATACGTATCTTATGTATTCATCTGCTAAGAAAATAGCAAAGGAATCGAAAGCTAATTCTCTTGATTTTGAGCGACTTGCGGAGGTTGCTGAGAGGAAGGCAAAGCAAAAGATGGCAATTGTAAAAGAGGATTGTAACAGTTTTGATGTGATGCCTTTGGAGCAAGCAAAGAAAGAAGGGAAGAAGGTATATCAAACCACAAGAATAGATAAGTTTCTGGCTTCATTTTCTGGAGGAAAGGATTCACAGGTGGTGCTTGACCTTTGTACGCGGGCGATTCCTCCTCAGGATTTTGAGGTAATATATAGTGATACGGGTTATGAGTTGCCACCATCGTTAAATCTGTATGAAGAAATTACGGAGTATTATCAGTCAATGTACCCCGAATTGAAATTTTCAATAGCAAGAAATCATGCCAGTGTATTAAGCTATTGGGATAAGATTGGTACTCCAAGTGATACGCATCGTTGGTGTTGTGCTGTCATGAAGACAGGACCATTATATAGGATGTTGAAGACTGAAAATAATAAGCAGGCAAGGGTCCTGACATTTGATGGCGTGCGTGCGGAAGAAAGTACGAGACGTTCCGGATATAACAGAATTGGAAAGGGGGTTAAACATGATACAGTAATTAATGTCCGACCAATTCTTTATTGGAGCACTTCTGAAATTTTCTTATATTTATTTAAATATAAATTGCCTATAAATCCAGCATATCGCCAAGGAATGACTCGTGTTGGGTGTTTGGTTTGTCCATTTGCAAATGAATGGAATGAGAGAATTGCAAATATTCATTATAGGGAAAATGTTAGGCCTTTTCTAAGTAGAATAGAAAGTTACGCTAAAAAAGGAGGAGTAAAGGATATTAAGGAATATATTAGCCAAGGAGGATGGAAACGCCGTGCAAGTGGAAATTTGGTTGATCAGGATTCGTTTATAGAATTTAAAAATTATGAATCAAATCTTATTGCGGTAATACAGAATCCTAAATATCCGATACTGACATTTTTTCAAACACTGGGAAACTATACAACAAGTATAGATGGAAGTAGTACAATAGGAGAAATAAGGATTAAAGATGAAACATATAAATTTTCTTTGATAGAGAATAAAGGAAAGTATACGCTTGAAATTAAAAATATCACAGATATTATTATCATGGGATTAATTAAACGTGTGCTTTTTAAAGCCGTTTATTGTATCCAATGTGAAACATGTGAGGTTGAATGTCCCACTGGTGCACTTCATATATATCCAAAAGTGTATGTGGATAAGGCTAAGTGTATTCAATGTCATAGATGTTTGAATTTTCATGAAAAAGGTTGCATCGCGGCTAATTCATTATACTTAACAACCGGAATTAAAATGAATAAAAAAACAAGTAACATAGATCGTTATAAAAATTTTGGATTAAGAGAGGAATGGCTTAATGATTATTTGAACAATCTTGATGCTTATTGGATGAGCAATCATGGATTAAATGAGAATTATCAGATACCATCTTTAAAAGCATGGCTTAGAGATGCTGAAATTATAGATGAAAACAATAATGCTACAGAACTAGCTAAATTGCTCTCTAATCAAGAGATAATGGTAAATTATCCGAATTTGATATGGGAAATAGTATGGATTAATCTTTCATATAATTCTTTTATTGTAAATTGGTATACAAAGAATATATCGATTGATACTAATTGTTCTCAAAAAGGACTTGAAGGAATGATTAAAGAACAATATGGGGCATATAAAGAAAAAACAGTTCATAATGCAGTATATCAATTAAGAAGAACTTTAAAAGAATCTCCAATCGGCTCTGTTTTGAGACAATATGAAGAAATCTCCAAAGATACGTTTAAAAGAGAGACATATAAAGATATCAGTTGTGAGGCATTGGCTTACTCTCTTTATAAATATGCGGTATCTCGTAAAATATTCTCTCTGCGTATATTTGACTTATATAAGCAGGATGCTGCAGGTGGTCCGCAAAAAGAGTTTAATTTATTAAGGAATGATTTTGAAAACACATTACGTTCTTTAAACTCTAAAGTAAATAGAGTTTTGGTTGCTGAATTAAATATGGGGCTCGATAATATTACACTCCGTGACGATCTTTCTCCAGTTATGGTATTGAAAACTCTCTTGCAAGTATAATGAATCAACTTAAAAGAAATTTCTATCTTGTTGAGATAACTAAAATAAAACGAGGTAATTCACACGGATGTATTAAGAATGCAAAGCCTTATTTTGTACTTGCAATAATTGATGCTATATCAAACGGAGTTTTGGAAGAGAATAAGATATGCTATCCCAATAAAGATCTTGAAGATATTTATATGCGGATTTGTATTATGAACGAACCTCATAATAAGCCAACGCCTATCTTATTGCCACTTTTACATCTTAGAAGTGAAACGTTTTATGATATAAAATGGAAAGGAATACCTTTTAAAAGTTCGCCGAAGGCTCATTCTCCATCAGGAAAATATCTAAGAGACAATTTTGATTATTCGTTTCTTGATGCAGATTTATGGGCTTTATTGCAAGATCCAGTTTTTAGAAGTGATATAAAAAAAACGATAATAGCTTTTTATTTAAAAAATAAATAAAATGGCAACGAAATACAACGATATAATCACACTTAGTAAGTCACGGACAGTATACAGTATTCGGGAAGAGAAGCCTGATGATTGGAAGACTTTTATTGCGAATGAACAGTTTAACGGATTGCTTGATAAGACAATAAAAGCGGTATTTAATAACGATTCTGACAATCATAAGCCTATATGGATTGCCGGTACTTATGGCTCCGGAAAATCTCATGCTGGAGCTGTGTTGCAGCATTTGCTTTGTGACACAGTGGAGAGCATACAGGATTATATTAAGGAAGAATATGGTGACCCAAAGTTTGATGTATTGCGTACCAATCTTTTATCCTTACGTCAACAAAAAAGATTGTTCCCGATAAAACTTTATGGT
This sequence comes from Muribaculaceae bacterium Isolate-037 (Harlan), assembly GCA_003762615.1. Classification (GTDB taxonomy): domain Bacteria; phylum Bacteroidota; class Bacteroidia; order Bacteroidales; family Muribaculaceae; genus Lepagella; species Lepagella muris. The sequence continues at coordinate 253,311 of RIAZ01000002.1, read as the reverse complement.
CAGCAAAGAATCTCGTATGAGACAGATCTTTCTTTGCAGCTTCAAAGTGAGATTAAGTCGGCTTTGAAAGAGGCAGGGATTGAAATCGTTGTGAAAACTGATTTTGACAGTTATGTGGAACACATAGACCAAGAACCGGAAATGTGGGAGTTACTGCTGAGCAAAAGTCCGAAACTTCAGTCGGTGGCACCAGATTTAAGAAAACTGCGTCTTGAATTGTCTAATTCATCGGTAGGTGTATTTGATTGTGTGAACGATGCTTTGCGGGAATCACGTCTGAATATACCGCTTGAAAATAAAAACTTGGCAAAATGGATAATAGAAGTTCAGAATAAATTACGAGAAGGTGGTGTGTATGACGGACTTCTTATAATTTGGGATGAATTTACAAATATATGTAAATCGGCTATTGGAGAAAGTTTGCTTGGTAAACTTCAGGAAGTGTCGGAAGCTATGATGAGCGACCGTAATGACAGTTATTTCTTGTTTATTTCTCATCCCTCGGCATTGAATCTGCTTAATGAAGAGAAGCGTTCACAGACAATCGGTCGTTATCATTACGTGACGTATAATATGGAGCCTGTCTCTGCTTTTAAAATTATGTCGCGTAAGTTTCAGATTGTAGATAGCGACCGGCATGCCAAATTGGTGAATGAATTTTTTCATTCTCATGCCGATTTGCTCGAAATATTCTCATCCACATCTAATCAGATAGAAGAGACTAAGAAGGACCTTCAGAAGTTATATCCCTTGCATCCCTCTGCTGCAAATCTTGCTACATATTATGCACGTGAAGCAGGAAGTTCGAGCCGAAGTGTTTTTGAGTTTTTGGCTTGCGATGCTGTAAGGAATTTTTTCCAAGATGAAAATGCATATCAGAATTATTCTACGATTACACCAGATTATTTGTGGGATTATGTGATGAGTGCATTTAATGAGGATCAAACGAAGTTCGGCGCAGTATTGGAACGTTATAACTCATGTCATAAGATAGTTGAGCATGAGGGTGATGAATATGCAGCCGTTTTTAAAGGTATACTTTTGCTGAATGCCCTCAATAATATTGCCGGGAGTGACACTGTTGTGCCTTCAGAAATCAATATAAAGAATTTATTTATCGGCACAAAGATAGAGCCACAGATTGATGAGATTCTTAATTTCTTTAATGTAAAGAATATTATTCAGCGTCTACCTGGTGGCATTTTTTCCATTCAGTTCTCTGCTCTTCCGGCTGATGAGATTGAGAGAATAAAAAGTGAGTTGACTACCGGTATCTTCAAATTTACAGATCAGGTGGCAAAGTTTGCAGACACTGCGATTTTAGAATTCAACAATAATTGGGCTAATATTTTCCGACCATTCAAATTAGATGTGTTTAGTCGTCAAAGTAATGAATACACACTCATTACTAAGATTGAGAATGGAAAGAGGCAATCCAAGGGGTATGAACTATATATTGCTGTTCTTGTGGCGAGAAATTTCGATGAATTGAATTTCCTTAAATCCATGGCTCATAGGGAATGTCGTAATGACCGATTTAAGAATGTTCTTTTTGTTGTGTTTGACAAGACATTGGAGCAGCCGAATTATGATCGGTTTATAGACTTTATGGCAAATTCCACGTGTGCACAACGTCATGGATTGGATAAGCAACAAGAAACTTATTCTAATAATGCCAAAAAGTTGGTCAAGAATTGGATTGCAGGGATAAGGGGCGGCAGTTTCACATATTATATAAATGGGGAAGAGGACACCGCTTCTGTCTTGAGATTGGTATCAACCGTCAACAATACGATTGCCCCACTCGTATTTACCTGCGGACCTGAATCCTTGCTCATGATTAAGGCAAAATCTACGAAAACCAATTGGCAAAAGTCGTCTGTGAAATCTACTGTCGATGCCATACTGCAGTTTAATACAAAAGATGAGGTATTGGCAAAGATACAAGGTCAGGGCAAGCATGTGGACATTCTTTTTCAAGACAGTGTGGATCAGAACATGGAACTGAAGGAGGATGTGGATTCTAAGCATCCTGTGAAATTGGTATGCGATTATATTGAAGGAGTATTTGGAAAAATTCGTAAGAATCAGGAATTTAATTTAGGGGAGCAACTTGAGGCGTTGTCGAAGTCTCCTTATGGACTTTATCAATCCTATGCCGGCATGGCAATGGTGGCGTATGCTATGCGCCGTTATGTCAAGCAGATATTTGATACAAGCGGAAAACCTCGTGAGAGTCGCCATATAGTAGATGATGTGGTGGAACTTTTTAAATCATGGGAAACAGGGAAGAGGAGTAATAAACTGAATCTAATGTTTGAATCGAAGGAGTCTGGTGATTTATGCAGGCGTTTTATCAATATATTCAAACTGAGGACTCTTCCCGGATATAAGGATGTGACCAGTCTTACTGATGCCCGTTGGGCGATACTTGAATATGCCAATCAGAAGGGGTATCCGCTTTGGTCTGTGAAATATAATCCGGCATGTGATGATAGTATCGCATCTTTGATTGATAATATTGTAAAGGTGTGTGATCCTAATGGTTTAGCCAATCAGGAGTTGATAAGTTCAACAGCAAAAGCTATAAAGCAACTTGAAATAGAATTCAGTGTGTTTCTTGTAGATGCTCCACGTATTTTTAAGGATGGATTTATTGCATATATAAAGCAAGATGATATCGTTAAGGTGCAGGATGAGGAGACGGATGAGGTGTATGCCTATCTGAAGAAACATCTTCAAAGTGAGATTGGGCGTTGGTCAGAGAAGGAAGTCAAAGATCAAGTGAAGAATTGGCGATTGGAGAAATCCATGAACTCCAGACAATCAAACGATTTTGAGGAAAGTTATGGCAATCAGGACAATAATAATTTTAGTTGTGCAGCCAGAAGCGTCAGAAGCATTGACAGTGAAATCAATAATGTAACTAGTAAGGAGATTTCAACTATAGTACAAAATGGATCATTGTCGGCTGATAATTGCTCCGAATTGAGAGAAGAGGCAAAGAGACGTATTGAAAATATTGATGCTGAGTCTTTAAGGGAAGCAATTAAGAAGTTATGTGAATTTGAAAGTGATCATATACTTAGTATATTATTGAAATATGTACACTGAGTTTAAAGATATGGCAACATTGCTTGATTTTGTCAGAAATGACAAGCAGGCAGATGGGATTAATTCGTCTACTCTTAGGCGTTATCCGATACGCTTTGTCCTTTTTGATAATTTCGTTGATTCCTATCGCTTTACTAAAAGTATGGTGCAGGAAAATGGAGTTAAGGTTAAATATATTCAAGATTGGTTTGATCCGGATTATCCTGACGTGATAATCCGGCATCAAGAACTGGCCCAAAAAATGGAGATGTTTATCAATTCTCTTAATGGCAAAGATATGATAATCACTCCATTTTCAGAATTAGCACGTTTCTATGATAATAATAGCCATAAGGAATTTGACACTTTTATAAATACCTTAAAGACTATCGAGACGACAGATGTCGGGTGGGAAAAACAGCAGCGGATATATTTGCCAATAGTTGGATTGGAGGGTAAGATGTCGGCGTTCTATAATGATTGCCAAATCATTATATGGTATATGCCATCAAATTCGGAAGATTCAGCTTATCATCTGATAGTAACTCCAGGCACTCTCTATGGCGTGAAAAATTTATCTGAGAAATACACTGTCAAAAGCAACATGCTTGATTGGCTTGATTATTGGAAGGACGTTGATTCCCAAAACAAACGTGAGATTATCTGTATGTCTAAGGCAATTTATCCAAATGCGGAATATGCTCAGCCGGATAATGCATTTACGTATTGTATTTGTGACAATGTTTACGATTTTCTTACGCGAGGTTTGAACCTAAAAATGTCAGGGTTGGAGTATCGACCGCAAGATGAAGCATATTGGCATCGTCTGGCGGAAGAGATAGATCTTAATACAAACTTTGATATTGATGATATGTTTGCCGGTTATTTTTCTGTAAATACAATAGGCAATTATAAGACATTCATTAAATTATGGTTTGAGTATGATGATGGGTTCAGTAGATGGCTGCTTACCAACATTATGAAAAAAAGTTTTGGTGAAAATGACTACATGAGACGTGTTGTGGCAAAGGCATCCGATTTCTCGAATAGGGAGCTATTTTCAGTGATTGCTCTTGAGTTCCCTTCTGATTCGTCAGAAATGTATGTTCGTAGCTATTGTCTGTCGGAGGCAGCCAAGCGTTCAGTGGTGTTGCCGGAGAATGTTCAGCATAAACTGATTTCCAAACTTGAGAATGTGGCACAGGAGTCTGGATATATATTTGCGTCATCGCTGTTTAGTCCGATTTCGGTGAAAGAAAAAGAATTGGCGATTATTTGGTTGGGTGAAGATAAAATAAGTAGGGATGATGTTAAGGCATTCTATCCGGAACTTTATTCATATATGGCTCCTTCAATTGGCACTATTGACGCATCGCAAATTTGGGCACTTGATTACATTGATCATTATAAGAAAGCAAAAATTGCAGATAAATATACTGATGTAGTAGATGCTGACATTAAGAAATATAATGCTAATGAAGCCAGCTTCCTGAGTTGGTATAATTGTTTTAAGACTACACGAAGTATCCTGTCAAGTAGGGAGGACATCGATATATTTTATTGGATTGATGGTCTTGGAATAGATTGGATACCATTTATCGCTCATCTCGTTGCTGAACGCGAGAAAGACCATGTATATCTTAATGATGTGAAGATAGCTCACGCTTTTCTTCCGACAATTACAGAAATCAATAAACGAGACCTTGAAAAACTTCAGGATGGTGGTGCAGAGTTTGTGAAGATTGGTGATATAGACGAATTGGCGCATAAGAATACCAATACTTATCCATCTAATATCGTGGCGGAACTTGAAATGATGAGGAAAGTGATAAATGAGATACTAAATCTGTATGCAGGTAAGAAAATTGCAATAGTATCAGATCATGGATTATCATACCTTCCTCAAAAACAGTCGGGACTTCATTTTGTCGGTTTTGATTATTGTCATGGCGGACGTTATGCAGTAAGAACCTCAGGAATCGCTACTAAGGATGATAATTATCATCTGTTGGATTCATTGGAAATAGCGTGTGCTCTAAATCATAAATCTTTAGGGAACAAGATATCATCCGGGTTAGGCTCACATGGCGGATGTACGCCAGAGGAAGTCCTGGTGCCGATATTGATAATTTCATCCTGTGCTAATTCTAAGACGTGGAAAGCTATATTCTTGCAGGATGAAATATCAGGAGTAGATCCAGTGGTTCATCTGAATATTACAGGTGTTTCACCATTAGATTGTATTAATATAGAATATGGAGGTAGACACTATAATGTTAGAAATATCAAAGGTAGTCTATTTGATAGTGAACCTATTGATTTGAAAGCCGGAGATTTCGATTTCACTCTTTGGGTGGGTAATATCGGAGAAACAAAAAAAATTCAGGTTAATACCGGCACTGAAGAAAATGATTTATTTGCAGATTTTGGGTTGTTATGAATGAAGAACTGTGCATAAAAATAAGAGAAAACTTCACGGCTATGTCGATATATAAGAATCCGGAGAAGACAAATTCGCTATTTACCGGACGCAATTTGCCTTCCTTTGTAAAGGATTTTTTATTGAAACGATATATTGACTCTAATGGAGATGTAAATGTAGTTGGTTTGACATCTTTTCTCGATCTGGTTATACCTAAAGATCCTTCTATGGTAAAGACCGCATTGAAATCAGGCAGGGATCTGACATTGCTTTGTCGTTTTATCATTAATATTGATTTGGTCAGAAACGTAAAACGCTTCTCTATTCCAGATATGGGGATAAAATTAACAGAGGGTCAGATTCCGGATCATGTTTGTGGTGCGCATGCAGCAGATCTATCGGATGGAGAAAAATGGGGTATTATCAAGATTTGTCTTTTGCCGGATGATGTTGGTAAGAAATTTCATGTGGAAATGGTCGATTATAAACCGTTTAAGCCATATAGCTCGGTAGATATCAATTATTTGGTTAATGCACGAAAGAGATTCAGTACGGAAGAATGGATTGATGTGCTAATCTCTGCAATGGAATATGATCCAGATGGATTTGATGGATTGACGCAGAAACTGGAATTCTTGACACGTCTGTTAATATTTGTAGAACCACGACTTAATGCTATTGAGTTGGCTCCTAAAGGAACTGGTAAATCGTATGTGTTTGGAAACCTATCCAAATATGGATGGTTGGTCAGTGGAGGAAAGGTGACTCGTGCTAAATTGTTTTGGGATAAGCAGAAACAACAGAATGGCATAATGAAAAATCATGATTTCCTTGCATTTGATGAGATTCAGACTATAGAATTTCAAGAACCCCTTGAAATTCAAGCAGCCTTGAAGTCATATTTGGAGAGCGGTAAGACAACAATTGATAATCAAGAATTTTCATCGGAATGTGGGCTTATGCTTATGGGCAATATACCATTATCTCAAGATCGACAGCCAATAACTAATAAATATTTTGATAATCTGCCTAAGGAATTCAGAGAATCAGCGCTCCTTGATCGATTTCACTGTTTTATTGAGGGTTGGAAATTACCACGAATCAATACAAGTATGATATTCAAAGGATGGACATTAAATGTGGAATATTTTTCTGAAATAATACATGAATTGAGAACTCAAAATAGTTATGCACAATTATATGATCAGTTGGTTGAAATCGCACCAAATACAGATATGCGCGATGCAAAGGCAGTTCAAAGAATAGCAACGGCTTACATCAAGTTGTTATTTCCACATTGGCGTACTCTGGAAGATGTCGATATCAATGAATTTGAGATTTATTGTCTGAATCCGGCACTTGACAGAAGGGGGATAATAAAGGAGCAATGTCATTATATTGATCCAGAGTTTAAGAGATATTTAAGTGGAATCAATATTAAGCAATTGTAAATAATGATTTTAGTGAATAGAGATTTTATATGAGTAAGATAGATAATATATTTGCTAGGGTTATCACTGATGAAGAAATTGTCAGGGAATACAACATAAGTAGACCTGAACAGTATACTAATATTGCCCAGGGGCTTCGTAGTGTCAATACCTATGTGGCGGCAATTGCTTCTGCCTTGAAACATCTTGATAGAATTATAGAACAGGAAAAGTCTGATATGCGAATCCGACATCAGACGGGATCCGTCAATCTAAAGGATGCTGATATGAAGAGTGTCTATAAAAAAATTATCACATTGCTTGAAAAATCCAGATAACAGTAGCTATGATTATATCTAAATTAGTGATAGGGAACTTCCGCAGTTATTACGGAGAGAAGATCTTTGAATTCAAACGAGGTTTAAATCTTATCTTAGGATCAAATGGAGATGGAAAGACCACGTTTTATGACGCATTGGAATTTGTTCTTGGTGAACAAAATATAGACTCAAATGTCTATTTGCGTTCATGCATATCTGCAAAGATGTTAGCGAATCTTGCCGCAGGGGAAAAAGGAGAAGTAAAGGTATCTTTAGAGATGCAGAATAATGCCAATCAGAAACGGTATGTGGAGAGATCTTTTGATGTGGTTAAAGGAGATGATGGTGCAATATCGATATCTAATGTTCAACATTTAGGTTATGTCAAATTGGCGATAGGCAGGAAGTCTGTACCGGTCAGTAGTTTACTTCAAGGAGAGGCACTTTTTCCTGCCGTAATAAAGAAATATTCCTTATTTAAAGGTGAACGTGCATTAAATATTTTTGAAGATAAGACAACTCTCCAGAATTTGATTAATCTCTTTTCAGATATTAAAGAGATGGATCCCTATATTGCATTTAGTCGTTTTGCGGAGAAGACTTCAGAAATAGCTGTATCAAATGCTCAGAAAAAGAATAAACAGACAGGAGTGAAAGCGGCAAATCTTATGGAGGAACGCAGCAAATTGGAGAAGAAATTGAAAGATGCCCAAGCGCGTCTTGAGACTTTGCAAAAAAACTATTTAGATACAAATCAGAAGATAGAATCAATAGAATCTGATTTTGATACGATAGAGTTGGTCCACAGTATGCAAGATGCATTAAAGCAAGTTGAAATTGATATTGAAACGGAAAAGTCTAAACTTAGGGAGAATTATTCAGTTAGTTTATTGGATGATTTATGGATTCTTGAGGGTTTCCAACCGATATTGGAGTCTTTTGCAGAAAAAATGACTGTATTATCAGAACAGAAACAGACTCTTATTAATCTTGATAAGGAAGCAAAAATACGCAGGCAAGCGAAGATTGAGGCAGAGCAGAAGACAATAGAAGAGTTTAAGGCTAAATTGGTGCAGTTGCCTTGGTATATTCCAGATGTCAAAACGATGCAAAGTATGCTTGAAAAGGAGGTGTGCTTGGTGTGTGGGTCTAAAGCTGTTAAGGGGTCGGATGCCTATAATCATATCGCTTCACGCTTGCAGGAAGCATTGGAGCATCTTGCACCTAAAAAAGAGATAATTGATAATTCAGAAGAAAGTAAAGAGGATACAATATTATTCATAGGTAAGAGTATTGATTATATTCATCAGCTCAGTATTCAGCTCTATAATTATGGAAAGAATATATCTGAGATTAAATATGAGATTGAGAACGTCAAATTAGGTAATGAGAAGATTCAGAATCATATTTCCAAAAAATATGAACAGGCAGATAGTATCCGTACTAAGATAGCTCAGATTCTGGCACAGTCAAAATCCGGTAATGATATCGGAGGTATGGTAGGGAATTGGAGTAATATAAAGCATTGGTTTTCGGATAAAGAATCTATAAGTGTTGAGATAGATCGGTTGACTACGAAGATTATTCCTCAAATTAAGGAAAGTATAAGGCAGAATATTGAGGAATATAAAAAGTGTGCGGTAAGTTCAGCAGCAAAGGAATTTCTGAAGATTAATAATTTCTTCCGTTTGTTTAGTAATGCTTTGGAGAATGCAGAGGAAAGAGGACTTGAGGAATTTATGGGTAGATTGGCAGAGTCTGCCAATAAATTTTTATCTATATTGAATGTGGATGACTTTACCGGTATTATTCGTATCTATCGAGATATTAGAGATAATGCAGTTAGGGTAAAACTTATTGATAAATCTGGAAAGATTATTGAAAATCCTAATACATCTTTATACACCACAATGCATCTTAGTGTCTTGTTTGCTATCTCTGAACTTACAAAAGATAATTTTGATAATGACTATCCACTGATTTTGGATGCACCGACTTCCTCTTTTGATGAAGGAAAAGATAAAACTTTTTATCAAGTGATGAATGAGCGTCTGAATAAACAATGTATCGTTGTGACTAAAAGTTTTTTGGTGAAAGATGAGGACACTGAGAGGTTTATTATTGACGAGAAGGGATTGCGAAAATTGTTAAGTGTGCGCCAGATCCCGGTTTATCGTATTGAGAAAATGATTGGTTTTGATAAGCAGGATTTATCATCAATTGAAACTATTGTGACACCAATATATTATTGATTAGAAATGAAAAATACCATTGACAATATATATGATATTTGGTTGGAATGTATGAATTCCAATTTTGAGGAACGTTTTCTTGAACCGATTATAAAAAGATATTCATACTGGCATGGTGGAACCAGTGATAGTGTGGAGTCAAAGGGACGTTCGTTTAATGCAGCTTATGAGGTGTATATTTATGCGTTCTTTTTAGGTCTGTATGCAAATGAGCGAAGACCATTGGATGGTAAGAAGCGTCATTTCAGTATGGAGATGAAACGTTGGGGTAATGTGAGTGAGGATAGGTTTAAAAATAGAAAAGCTTATCCGATTATTCAGAAGTATGTGTTTGCTGCATTGATAGCCAAGACAGAGATAGATCTTCTTGCTATTGATAGAGGTGATTTATCAATTGATAGTGGGGTAAATGAACTGATGAAAACTCTTTGTGAGTATGCTAATGGAGGATTCTATCTTATGGCAGATAAAATGGAGAATGTTCCTGATTATTTTGATGGAAATTCTGCTTTTATTGATTTTTTACATCAAAATATAAATATATAATTCTTTAGGAAATATTTGAAGTTGGTGAAACAAGGGAGGGTGGTATCAACTTGGTTCAGTGATAACGACCGAAATATCAACCGACATTCGGAAATTCACATTGATAATCTTCTTTTGTCTTTGAATCAAGGGATAGGGTGTTATTCGGATTGAATATTTATTTTATGGAGGTTTCTTGTTTGAGAATCTTTTTATTATATTTGTGGCGTGAATACAAGTCTAAGGGAAATAGGAGAGCTGCTCTTGGATTTCTGAGACTTCTTGGACATTTTGGACTGATAGGACTTCTTGGAGTTATAGGACTTCTTGGACTTCTTGGACTTCTGGTGGCTAAGACGTCTAATGAGTCAAAGAGGTCTTAGTGGTCTAAGTTGTCAAAGCGGTCTAATTGGTCAAGGAGGGGAGTAGGTGATATTGTGGGATATGGGTTGATTTTGCAGTTGTGAAATTTAAATGTGGTTATGGCAAAGTTTGATAAGAGGAGATATGCTGAGGAGAATGGCAGGTATCTGGAGGATTTGGCTGGTAAGGCTGGTGTGAACAGGCTTCCTAATGGGGTGCTGTATAAGGTGCTGGAGTCGGGGGAGGGTAAGATGCCTACTCTTTCGGATGTGGTGAGCGTATATTATTCAGGTAGCCTTATCTCCGGGAAGGTGTTTGATGACAATATGGGGCAACCTTATCCTGATTCATTCCGTCTTCGTGAGTTGATAGCGGGATGGCAGATTGCGTTGACAAGGATGAAGGAGGGGGATCGCTGGATGCTGTATATCCCTGCATCACAGGGATACGGGAGTAGGGGGGATTCGGATATACCGGGTAATTCCACTCTCATATTCGATATAAGATTGGTGAAAGTGAACTGAGTATGGTTTAATGTTTAATGTTTAATGTTTAGAGTTTAAAGTTTAAAGTTTAAGGTTAGGGTCAGATTGTATAATGAAAAGATTCGTATATTTCATTGAATATTAAACCATAAACTATAAACTATAAACTATAAACTATAAACTATAAACCTCGATTCCAGGTCAAGGAGTAATCTTTTGGCTTCCAGTCCGCCGGCGTAACCGGTGAGTTTGCCGTTGCTCCCTATCACGCGATGACATGGCACAAGTATGGATATTGCGTTGGAGGCATTGGCAGACGCCACAGCTCTCACTGCATCCGGATTACTGATTTTCTGTGCCAGTTCCTTGTAGGATGCGGTGTCTCCGTATGGGATATTCAGGAGTTCGTTCCACACCCGGCACTGAAATTCGGATCCGCAGAAGAGGAGGGGAATGTCAAACGTAGTGCGCTGTCGGGTGAAATATTCATCCAGTTGGATTATGGTGCGGTCAATCACGTCGGATCTCCCCTCCACGAAATCGGTATTGAGATAACGGCTTATCCTTCCATCTATGCCGGGGCGGCGTGTAGGGATATTCCAATCGCAGAGGCAGAGTTTTCCGTCATACGAGCCGAGAAGCATATCTCCGGCAGGGGAATGATATATGGATGTAATTATTCTGTTCATGATATGCAGCGGTTTAGTAATCTTCAAAAAATAACTTGTTAAAGTTATAAATGTAAATTTTTTCTTGTGGCAGCATCTTTCCGGTGCTTTCGGAGTAAGGAAATATGCGCCAAACTTTCACAACTTATTTTTTTACGATTACTTATTTGCCGACGTTGAAGCGTACACCGACGTTGAGGTTAAAGTTTATGGGTTTGTCGCTGTAGATTGTGCTGATGTCAGAGTTGTTGTCAAACCAATAACCGGCGCCCGGCTCCACGTATATTCCGAGGAAATCATTGATGCGGAATTGAACGCCGACAGCAGCATTAACCGACCATTGCAATGGCTTTATATTGATATCCTCTGTTTCGGAGGATTGTGTGACGTTTTCAATGACGTATCGTTTCTCGATCTTTCCGGAGACGCATTTTTGCAACTGGGTGCCGGCAGAGGCGTAAACGTCAATGAAATTCCATGTTAAGAATTTGTATTTTATGTTTAAGGGGACGCCGATATAGTTTAGTGTCTGATTCCCGACATAGTAATATTTTTCGCTGCCGTCTCTGGAATCGGATGACAGACGGGAGTAGGTGATGCCGCTTTCAATGTCAAGGTTATGTGTCAGTCCGTAGCTGACAGAAAGACCGAAAGTGACAGGCTGATGATGCTTAATCTTACGTGTGGTCCGGTTCCCTTTGTTGAAAAGGAGCATTCCGAGCACGGGACTGCCTTCCCATGCCGCACCATCATATCCGAGTGATGCATCGGTGGCATTTATCTGGGCAGTCCGGCTGTCGGAGGATGAACTTATGCCTGAAGCGAAAAGACCGATACGAATACCGTTCCCACCATGTTTGTTATCCGTCGGGCTGGATATTTGCCCGGAATATGCGTATGCCGGATAATTAGGGAGGTCATTCTTCAGTATGGATTCAGTTGCGATGGAATCGGTATTTTCGGATTGATTGCTGTCGCAGGGCGATATGATGTCAGATAATCCGGGTTCTGAGGATACGGCAGGGAGTATGGAGGCGGTAGTTTTATCTACAGTATTTGTGGAGATTCCGATATTTCCCTTCGTCATTGCAATTTCTTCTGTTAGGTAATTCTCCTCCGTCATGATATTCTTTGTAACGGAGTTTACAGTCACATTTTCAGATGAGATATTCCCGTTGCTTTTTCCGGTATTGTCTGCAATAACACTCTTTTTAGGGAGACTGATATCTTCGTTCAATAAGAAGAATCCGGTGGTGACGACAGTTGCCAATAGCACGGCAGCCACCGCCGCTCTCAATAATATGCGGCGATATATTGGAGTACGGGCATTATTCTCCACAGACGTCATCCTGCGACTCTCAATAGAGTGCCATAGACCGGAAGGTTCGTCGATTTCAAGATCCGACATCCGTTTTTTTATCTCATTAAGCCATGGATCGTTCATACTGATTTTTGGATTGAAAGTTGATATTTTCGTATATTTTCGGCAAGTTGAGCTTTTGCACGATGAAGCTGGGAGGCAGAAGTGCTCTCCTTGATATTGAGAAGTGATGAAATCTCCTTGTGGCTTTTCCCCTCTATCACGTATAGATTGAAAATCATCCTATATCCGTCAGGCAGTCTTCGGATCAGATTATAAATCACGTCGGTGGGTATCCCCTCGATATCCGGATCGTGATAGTCGGGGTCTTCCTTATCGAAGCTTTCCGATAGTGGCGAGAATTTGATTCGTGTGTTATTACGCAGAAATTTCAGAGACTCATTTACCACAATCTTTGATACCCATGCCTTGATTGAACCTTCACCACGGAATTGAAAATCTCCGATAGAGTCGAATATCTTTATGAAACTTTCCTGAAGCACATCCTTAACGTCATCCTCATCAAGAATATAGCGACAGCATATAGCAGAGAGATGTCTGACATATCTGCGATATATCAGTTTCTCTGCCATTGACTTGCCGGATCGTATGTTGTTGAGAAGATCCTCTTCGGTCATAGCCGATTCATCTAAGGATGTGGTAGACATAGTGTAGTGGAAAGTTTTATAGGTGGCACACGTTCTTGTGCGCCACCTATAAGAGTCGATTATGAGGGTGTATCCCTCAATCTGCCAAGAGATTATCTTATTTTATCATACTTGCAGGGAGAATATCCTTTATGTCGTCAATCGTGATATGACGAAGAGCGAGATCAAATTCATGAGATTTGTCGCCTTGGAACGATTTCCAATGGATCTTCAGTTTCACGTTGTCAGATCCGTTGCGTGGGAGTTCATTCAGATTGAAAGCAATCAAAATATCCCCGAGATTATTGCCGATATCGCCGTTGTTGTTGTGGCGTAGTTCAAGCTCGAACGGATCTTCCGGATTCTTTCCTGACACGAGGTGGAAAGAGTGAGGTTTGCTGTTGTTTCCCCAGAGGGCTCTCAGTCGCATGGTGAGATAGCCGTCTTCTGCTACAGTCACCCAGTCGTTGACAATCTCGACGGGATCATTTCCAAACTTATCGTTGCTGGTCTCGTCAATGTATATCTCCGGAAATTTTGTGCGAATGCTGTCAATCCAGTTTACATGCACATCCTTACGGTCGCTTTTCTCCAGGTTGTCTTCATCATAGTTCACCAAAGCCCTTACCTCTTTTGAGCCGTATGGGGATTTATCCATATTTGTAGGGTAGAGGGTGGTGTTGTTGTCGAGCTGCATTATGAAGCCGCCGTCAGAAGTGGGACATACTGTCACAAGAGCGGTGGGACGGTACATGTCCCAGGAATCGTTGTCATCGCTGCTGCATGATTGGAATGCTACGGATGATGCCATCAAGAGGATGGAAGAGATTAGAAGTTTTGCTTTTTTCATAAAAAGAATTATATGGTTTTCAGATCATGATGTAGAAGTTTTGATTAAGTAATCTTCAAAAAATAACTTGTTAAAGTTATAAATGTAAATTTTTTCTTGTGGCAGCATCTTTCCGGTGCTTTCGGAGCGCGGAATCAGTCGCATAGCCCGCTATGCTCCATCTTCCTTACTCCGAAATCCCTCGGAAATATGCGCCAAACTTTCACAACTTATTTTTTTACGATTACTAACTTCTGCCTTCTAAATCCGTATTAGTTGAAAACCTTGCACGAAAAAAGAAAAAATTTTCAAAAAACTTCACAGATATAGTCTCGGTTCTTTTCTCTCAATGCATAGTTTGGTGAGTTTGCGTTTTGCCATCCACATTATAAACCATGAAAGATGTTTTGAATGGGATGGACATATACTCACGCATCTCATGCAACCGATGCACAATTTCTTATCCACTTTCTTTGGAGAATCCATAGATATTGCCCCTACGGGACATTCTTTGGCGCATAGTCCGCATTTGTTGCATGAGCGGGAAGTCTTGGGTTTGAACCATGATCCGAGTTTGCGATAGGGACGGTTACCGGGAATCTTCGGTGACTTGAGATTCTCCTTGCTGATTTTCTCTTTCAGTTTCTTGGCAAACATTGCAAGGATAAGGCTGTCTTTTGTGTCGGGACGGTCGGTGGCTATTGAATTGACTATGGAGTGCTGCGCCACGGCAGCTACGGCAGCTATGATATTGAAATCCCGTTCTTTTGTCAAGTCTTCCAATTCCACTAAAGTATCCTCAAATTCGCGGTTGCCATATACTGTCATCAGTACAGCTATTGCACCGTTTCCGGTTAGAAGTTTCAATCGTTCGGCAGCAGTGGGCGGGACCCTTCCTCCGAAAGATGGAACGGCAATGATCACGAGATCATCCTCTCCGAAAGATGCTCCCGAAAATTCATGATTGGAAAGGTCAATGAAATTCGGAGTCTCTGTCAGGGCACATGCCATAATTTTTGCACATTTCAGAGTGCCCCCTGTGGGGCTGAAATGCAATACAGATACATTCATGATTTATAATTAGTGACTGAAGTTTCGCAAGCTGCACTTCAGTGGTTTAAAGTTTATAGTTTAAGGTTTAAGATTCACGAAAATCCACGAATCTTTTCATTATACAAAATTTAATGATCATAAACCATAAACATTAAACCTTAAACCATTTAAGTGAAATACTGAAGTTGTCTAAACTTCAATGCTTGTCTGGTTGAATAATTTCAATAATGCTTCATTTGAAACGTTTCAGACTGCAAAAATAATAAATTTGGGTAAATCCGACAATAACGGCAATGTGAAAGGATTTTTTAAGACAATCAATCAGACCTTCAAAAAATCATGCGAAATGTCAGATTAACTCTAATTTTAATATATCTTTGCAATATAATACGACTCCGAAGAGAATAACTCTCGCCAATCAACAAGCCTATTATGATGCCATAGCAGCATCGACTTCTGCCGGAGAGTCAACCCCATTCATTGAGTTTATGCTCGGCGAAGTCCTCGCTGCACTAACTCGTGGTGAAGCTGATAATGTTAATAATGCAGTAGAGTTTGTTCCTATTAAACTTCAAGGTAAATTTCCTAATAATATTCCTAATATATTTCCCAATAAAATCCGTTCACAATATCCACAAGTATCGGAGGTAGCCTGGCATATAGCATCTCTTCTTAACAATACTCCCGGAGCAAGTGCCGACCTCATAGGTGAAGCATTAGGAATAAGTGGGCGTATGGTTCGCAACCATATAGCCACTCTTCGCAAACTTGCTGTCATTGAACGTATCGGCAGTAACAAGTCCGGCTATTGGAAAGTAAATCGTATTGACGAGGAAGGAGACGAAGTATGAAAGTCAATAAATCCACATAAACTACGTTAAACTCATAAATCAAGTAATCACAGCATAATAATACGACTGAATTATATATTGTAACAATGGAAAAATTATCATCGGTCATGTTTGTCGGGACTGGTAGCGACGTTGGGAAAAGTATGATTGCGACAGGACTGTGCCGTATATTTCGTCAGGATGGTTATGCTCCGGCACCTTTTAAGGCACAGAATATGGCACTTAATTCTTATGCCACGCCTGACGGCAAGGAGATAGGACGGGCGCAGGCTGTTCAGGCGGAGGCAGCCGGATTGGAATGCACCACTGACATGAACCCGATTCTGTTGAAGCCGTCGGGTGAGTTGCGTTCGCAGGTGATTGTAAACGGTCGTCCGTATGGTAATACGGATGCTAAGACATATTTTTCGACAGACGGTAAGGATTTCTTGCGCGATGTGGCACATTTGGCATACGACCGCTTGTCGCAACAGTATAACCCGATTGTGATGGAGGGGGCGGGAAGTATCTCTGAACTTAACCTGCGGAAAAGGGATATTGTCAATATGTCGATGGCGGCTTATGCCGATGCGAAAGTGATACTCGTGGCGGATATTGACCGTGGTGGAGTCTTTGCGAGTGCCTACGGGTCAATAATGTTGCAGTCGGAGGAGGACAGAAGACGGATAAAAGGGATAATAATCAATAAATTCCGGGGAGATATGAGCCTATTTAAGTCCGGAAGGAGATTGATGGAGGAGATATGTGGAGTTCCGGTCATAGGAGTGGTGCCATATATGGATGATGTCTATATTGAGGAGGAGGATTCCGTGGCTCTTAAGATTAAGAATAAGACGGGAAACGGGGAAGGGAAAGTGAGGATTGCAGTTGTGCTTCTGAAGCATATTTCCAATTATACCGACTTTGATATGTTGGAACGTATGCCTGATGTGAGATTATACTATGCCGTCAATCCGGAGGATATCTCGGAAGCGGACATAGTGATTATTCCCGGCACGAAATCCACGATTGATGATTTATACCATATCCGTAAGTCGGGTATGGCACAGGCAGTGGTGAAAGCATACGAGGAAGGGAAGACAGTCATAGGGATATGTGGAGGTTATCAGATGATGGGTGTGGAGGTGAGCGATCCGCATAACGTAGAGGGAGATATTCGATTTTTACCCGGATTGGGTATTCTTCCGGTAAAAACAGAGATCACGTCAGATAAGACCACACGTCAGATCAATTTCCGGTTTATGAATGGGGATTGCATAAACAAAGGGTATGAAATACATGCCGGCACGACGCTCCCGGTGGGGGAATGTCATGCCGTCAATATATTGGAAGATGGATCTGCGGAGGGTTGCATGGTTGGAGAGAGATGTTTCGGCACCTACCTGCATGGCATCTTGGATAATAAGGAGGTGATCGATTATCTGCTTCGACCGTATATGAAGGATTCTGCCGAGTCGGAAGCAGAGGATTACCGAGAGTTTAAGGAGCGTCAATATGATCTACTCGCTGATAGGATAAGGGAATACGTGGATATTCCCCAGTTGTATGATATCATATCGCGATGAGCGCGGCAATCTTTTCAAGCCATTCGGCATCGGTAGCATCAAACGTGGATAGAAATTCGCTGTCAATGTCAAGCACGCCGACCACGGTGCCGTTGTTGAATACGTTAGGGCAACATGTCGCGTGTAGGGCAACCATGCAGTTTTAGGGGAAGATCCACCTTCTTTAATCTGTCAAGATCATATACCGGACGTTCCATATCGTCGGGGAATGGCAGATGGTTGATGCTCTGGAAATATAGCAGACAGGCATCTTTCCACCATTGCGCATCGTGAGTCTGAATCTTCAGTTTGTCGCCTACATGGGCAAACTTCTCGCTATCGACGTATGGGCGCATTTTGTCCCAAGCTATCTGGAATTGTCGGGCTTGTTGCAGACCTTTGTCATAATGGCGGCATATATCCTCCCATAGAGTCAGACCGTTTTGTGTCTTGTCGGTCCATGCCACATGATGAAACCATAGTAGATACTTATCCGGACAAGTCGCCTTATTTTCAAACATTAAGCGTATAGGCTCGGCATATTGAGATGTCGCGCCTGATCCTGTCGCCATAGTTCTGTCAAATCCTATGCCGTCGGCATCTGCCTGGTGATAGTAAGTGGCAGTCCAGTCGCGTCTCATGTCGGGCATCTCAAACCATGGAGCGGGTCCGTAGTGATGGTCGCGTGCGAAGATATGGTGTAGTCCCATGGGCATCATGTAGTTCACCACGGCTTCGCGGCTTTCCATCATGAGGTGGGTCATAGGGCTTACGAATGCCGGGTCGGCAGATAGCGTGAGCTTTAGCCATTCAGCGGCTATTTCATCAGCTTTCATGTCGGGATTCCAGGCAAGGCGTCCGAAGGCATACCAGTTTGATTGGGCAAACAGATGTCCGCACCAGTTGGGGTCATCTCCGATGTTTGCGACTCCGGCGATAGCCGACAGACGGTCGTTTGACGCAGTGATCTCCTTTATCGTTGACTTGGCAGGCATCCTGTGGGTGTCGGCATCAAGAGTCTCCTTGAATAGCGGAGCGAGATAGCAAAGATGGTTTGACGCACCAAGATATTCCTGAGTTATCTGGAACTCCACCATCAGATTTGTCTTGGGCATACTTCCGAACAGGGGGCTGAATGGCTCGCGTGGTTGGAAATCTATCGGACCGTTCTTCACCTGAATGATCACGTTGTCCTTAAACTTGCCGTCAAATGGCTTGAACTCATCGTATGCCTGCATCACGCGGTCGGGGCTGGAGGGGGCATATACGAATGCACGCCACATCACAATGCCTCCATGAGGGCGCAGGGCGTCGGCAAGCATGTTGGCGCCGTCAACGTGGGTGCGCCCGTAGTCGCAAGGTCCTGCCTCACCCTCACTGTTGGCTTTCACAAGGAATCCACCGAAATCAGGAATAAGGGAATAGATCTCTTTCGCTTTTGCCTTCCACCATGCTTTCACTTCCTTGTCGAAAGGGTCGGCGGTGGCTAATCCTCCCAATACTTTAGGCGATGCGAAATTCACAGAAAGGAATACTTTCACGCCGTAAGGACGGAACTGATCGGCTATTACCTTTATCTTGGAGAGATATTCATCAGAGAGGATTATCGGTTTTGCATTCACGTTGTTGAGAACGGAGGCATTTATACCTACGGAGGCACACGCACGTGCATATTCCTCATAACGGGGGGAGACTACATCCGGCAATTCGTCCCATTTCCATATAGAGAATCCGGCATAGCCGCGTTCGATTGTGCCGTCGGGATTATCCCAATGGTTGAGCACACGGTATCTGTAGGCAGGCGATTCCTTCACGTTGATATTTAGAATATCCTGCTGACAGCGCATCATGCGGTCAAGTTCATATACGGCGTAAAGCACGCCTATGGGTGAGGATGCGGATATTGTGGTGGCTCCTCCGCCGGTACGCATGATTGAGTATGCCCCTTCCGGCATATCACGTTTCCCGGTGTCGAACGTGGTCGCACCCTCCCAGCCGATGCGTTTCAATTCATTCTCAGCTATGCGTAGTGTGGGAGAGTCGTTTCTTTTTCCGGTAATCGAGACTTGCGGGGAGGTGTGTCGGTCAGAGTCATTTAGCCATAGGTTATGACCGTTGTCGGCAATTGCGGTCAGGGCATTAGGTAGGCATATCAATGCCACCAATAATGATTTGAGTTTATAAGGAAAGCGTTTCATATAAGGTATTATCGGTTGTGTGTTATGATTTGGAATAGGGCTATTCTGTAGGCATGCCTTCGGCGTTCCATTCCAGAATGCCACCTTTCAAGTCAACTACTCTATATCCGTTTCCGGCAAGCCATACGGCAGCCTCATTGCTTCTTCTTCCGCTACGGCAATATATGTAGATGGTTTTCGATTTGTCAAAATCTTCGAAACTTTGCTTGAAGGTATCCGTATCGAGCCAATTTATAAGATGTGCACCCTTCAGATGGCCAGCTGCATATTCATCCGGCTTGCGTGCATCTACAAGGTATGCATTGGGATCATTGTCAAGCATACTTTGATATTGCCGGGGGGGCACCACCTCCACATTGGAATCAGATTTCCCACCGCATCCGATCATTACGACAGCAGCGATGGCACAGATGGTTTTGAGAATCGCCATAATCAAATTATTTTTGTTAGAATACAGTTTGTTGTTCAAACGAAAAACAAAGATACTACAACTTTGTTAAATTGCCAAATGTTGAAGTTTATACAACTTCATTTCAAATAGGAGTCATTTAAGGCTCCGTCTCATAAAAAATTACTAACTTTGTCAAAAAAATATAAATATGTCGAAGGAACTTACTCCTGAAGAATGTGTAAAGGAGGCACGCCATGTCACATGGGTCGGATTCTGGTGGAATGCAGCCCTCGGATTAGCTAAAGTGGTAGGGGGTGCCATGTCAAGGAGCGGGGCACTCATCGCTGACGGAGTGCATTCATTCTCTGATTTTCTCAGTGACCTTATAGTATTGGTGATGGTAGGCATCGCCCGCAAGAAGCCAGACAGCAAGCATCTTTACGGTCATGGTAAATATGAGACGCTTGCCACCATCCTTCTGTCGATAGTGCTTCTTGTCGTTGCCATAAAGATAATAGTTGAATCAGTGCATAAAGTAATAGCCGTGATTGATGGCGAGGAGATAGCGCGTCCCGGATTATTGGCACTTGTCATTTGCGGCGCATCAATCGTAATAAAGGAGTGGCTTTACAGATATACCCGTCGGGTGGGGCAGAAGATACACTCTGACGTGGTTGTGGCTAATGCGTGGCACCACCGAAGCGATTCCTTCTCATCAATAGCTACGTTTGGCGGGGTAGCCGGAGCCATGTTTCTTGGGGATATGGGCAGGATATGCGATCCGCTGTCGGCAATAATAGTCGGAGTGCTGATAATGGTGGTTGCGATAAAGATCGGACGCCCGGCACTCAGCGAGATGCTTGAGATATCATTGCCGGAAGAGGATCTGAATCAGATTTCCGATGCCATAATGTCTACCCCCGGAGTCATCGCATTCCACCGGCTTCGCACCCGCCGAAGCGGGGCAAATGTCATAGTTGATCTTCATATCAAGGTAAATCCCCGGATAATGGTAGAAGAGGCTCATGACATTGCCACAATGGTGGAGAATGGTATTCACAATATATATGGGAATGACACGTCGATTGTCACAGTCCACATAGAACCCTATCATGGCAGTTGACCATGGGGTTTGCCTTTGCTATGATTTTTCCATAGATGTTTCTCGGCTCGTTGCCGGATGCCATGTAGTGGTCTTCCACAGCCTGAGCAATAGTCTCGATCTGCTGTTCCGTAAACCAATCGCGTAGCCACATGTCTTCGCGGACTATGTTGCCGGAAGTGATGTTGTGGTTCTTATTTTCTTTGACAAGTCCGGTGTCATGATATGCAGCTGTCGCATACACCATGTCCATGTTGACATTGAGGTTTTCAGCTATTGACAAGCTCAGCTTGATCACCATCTCAACGTGATCGCGTTGGTGAGCAACGTCAAGATCGTCATATAACGGGAAAATTGACGTCTCGATGTAATTTTTAAGTGATTCGTCTACCATTTTTTATTTGCGGATGAAGTTAGTTGCATATTTGAAGATGGTTCCGTATTGCGGAACTCCGCCACTCGTAACCGCTGCAAAGTTACAAAAGATTTTTGAATAAAAAATACTCCCACTCGCCTGTAAGAATAATCGGACAATTCGGATAAATTACTAATAACCAATGTATTATATATGAATAATACAAAATAAGATGTTGAGATACAATATATTGTAAAATCATATCCGCCGTATCATTATTTCTTAAAAAGCACAAAATATATTTCTTCGGGACAATACTTT
The DNA here is from genome assembly GCA_003762615.1 of Muribaculaceae bacterium Isolate-037 (Harlan). GTDB lineage: Bacteria > Bacteroidota > Bacteroidia > Bacteroidales > Muribaculaceae > Lepagella > Lepagella muris. The sequence goes on along the minus strand of RIAZ01000002.1, from coordinate 231,102 downwards.
TCCGGAGACTTGGGCATCTGCCGATATGGTCATATAGTAAAAAACGGTTGCGTATGATTGCAGTGTTGTCGGAAATCATTAATTTTGCGAAATCAAGGCGAAAAAGAGATGATAGGTAAGCAGGATATAGTACACTTCTTTGATCTTGAAGCGGAGGCTTCGGCTGAGAGATGGGAGGCGGTGATGAGATTGCCGCTTAATGACCGTATACGTAGGCGTAAGGCTATTGATTCAGTATTTCTTGACAGGGAGTTCTCCGGTATGTCGGAGGATAACTATCGGCTTTTTCGCGTATCCTTCAGCGTGAACCTCTCTGATTTCAAGGAGGGGGAATGTCTGGTGCTTCATAAGGAGGATACGATTGCTGGTATTAAATGCCGTCTTTATGGATTTGACGGCGACGACAGGATCGTGCTTGAGGTGTATCCATCGGAGGTGCCTTCCGATATCGAGTCATTCTATGATGAGCCGCTTGTGCTTGACAAGGATAAGGTTGATCTCAGAAGCAACGTTTACCGTCCGTTTGTCGCTACGCTGCCAGACTCGGAATATTTCTGGAATAATCTTATTCTCAACAGTGGGAAGTTACCTGAATTTGAAAATGCCGACGGATGTGAGCGGCAGCTTGATGAGACCATCGTGGATTTCGGGCTTTCGTTGCTCTCAAAACAGAGGGAGGCAATACTGAAGAGTATGTCGGCGAAGGATTATTACCTGATACAGGGACCTCCGGGCACCGGCAAATCGTTTGTGCTCGGTATGATTATGTTTGAGGAGATGTATTATCATCGCCACAACGTGATTGTCATCGGACCGAATCACTTGGCGATAAATAATGCCATGGAGCAATTGCTGAAGTTGCATCCCGCCTCATGTGGAAATATGCTGAAGGTTGGACAATCCTACAATGCCCCTACATTAAGTATGGACTCAGATGGAATGGAGGTGGGAATACGTAATTTCCTGCGCTATTCCCATCGTCTGAATAATCTTTTTGAGGATAATGGCGAGAATTGGCTTGTGGGTCTGACTCCGCACTCCCTCTACACAAGCAGGGCACGCGGATTGGAATGTGACACTCTGATAATTGATGAGGCGGGGCAGATGACTATCCCGTTGGCTTTGATGGGGATGATAAAGGCGAGGAAGGTGATATTTTCCGGCGACCATAAGCAGTTGCCGCCGATTGTCTCTGCCGAGGGGGTGAGTGATGACATGTGTAAGTCGGCATTCCAGATGCTAATTTCTGAAGGTAACTGCACCATGCTCGACACAAGTTTCCGTATGTGCGGACCGATATGTGATTTTGTGTCGGAACTGTTTTACGATGGCGAATTGAAGGCGATAAGGAGAGATGCGTCTGACCGGATTATATGCGGTGATCCTCTTTACAGTTTTGATGCGCCTATCGTATTGAAGGAGATAGATGATGAGGGTGAACAGGCATCGGAGAAGGAGGCGGCGTTTATAGCCGATACGATAGCCGGTTTTCTTGCCCACGGATTGCCTGCAAGTGATATTGCTGTGCTGTCGCCGTTCCGGGCACAGGCTGCTGCTGTCAGGCGTGCGATCCGTCATAATCCGGCTATATCGGAAGTGGATAGGGATCAGATCACTTCTGATACCATCGACAAGATGCAGGGGCAGGAGCGTGAGGTCATCATCTATTCTCTCACCAGCGGCAACATCGACTATATGAAAGAGATGGCTGATTTTCTATATAATCCCAACAAGATGAATGTTGCCTTTTCGCGGGCAAAATCAAAGCTGATAATTGTGGGAAGTCTGTCGAAACTCGCCCGCCTGGACCTTCCCGACTATCCCCACATCGCCAAAATGCTGACTTACTCCTTATGCAGAATACATTAATATGGAAATTCACATGAAAAATTGCACTATCTGCATTTCCATCATTTTTAGTTGAAGAAAATGCGGATAATGCAGAAAATGTAGGAAGTGTAATGGAGTTTTATCTCAGCAAAGAGAGAGCGACACACCACCGAATGAAAAAGCTGCTGGTACCCCCATAGCTTTAAATGCTCTGACAATTGTCCCGACTGTGAGGTTGTGTCCGTTCTCTATTCTTGACACCTGTGCACGTTGTACACCCATGAGCTTACCGAGTTGCTCTTGCGTGAGTTTCTTCTCTTTCCTCGCCTGTTTTATTGCCTCGCCTATTAAATAGGATTGTAATTCAGCTTCCAAGGCATCGCGTCGTGCTGTGCCTCTTTCTCCGACCACGCGGTCAAGCATCTCATCGTGGGTATATAGTTTCATTTTATCCATATTTTATTTCTTTTTGTTGTTATAATATTCTTTTCTTAGAGCTTCCGCTCTATCAATCTCTTTTTCGGGAGTCTTCTGCGTCTTTTTGACAAAACCGTGCGTTGCTATGACAAGATTGCCTGTATCTTTGTCCCAGAAAGCCAATAGACGATATGTGATACCTTGAAACTTGGTACGAAATTCCCAAATATCATCGTTCAATTTTTTGAACAGTTCCTTGTCCATGAAATAACGGCTCTTGGATATGTTGTATGCAATCTTGTCCTTGACTTTATCAGGCAAAGATTCCAAAAAGACGATAGCCGTTTCCATATACGTCACATCAAATTTTGGTTTTAGTTCCATTTGATTATTCTTTTGGGTTGCAAAGATATAAAGAATGTTACATATACGGAAACAAATGGCTAATTATTTTGTTTGTGAAGCCATAAAATAACAGAAGTTTTGTAAGTTATCGTCCTGGGTTTTATAGTTTAAGATTCACGGAATTATATTAATCTTGTCATTTTAAGTTTTGTTGTTTGACAAAATAGTATTACCTTTGTTGCCGTAAATTATATTTGCAATCATCATGTAAGAAAAATAAAAGACTATACATAATTTTATTAATTGTTAATCTTCAGGGGTTTAGGATGCTTCTGTAGATGCGTTGTTTGATGTATGGTCAGGTGTCGTAATTTTTTTTGAGAATTTAAATTAAGTTTTTTATTGGTCGTTTTTTTGAGTCGACCGATGGATGTTTCAATGAAGCAGTTTAAACAAATTCATTGTAAAGATTGCAAGTAATCATGAGTTTACAAGTTCATAATCTATCATATATGCATCCTGACAGGGATGTGTTGTTTCAGAATATAAGTTTTTCCGTTTCTTCTGGAGATAAATGTGCCATTGTTGGAAATAATGGTATCGGGAAATCCACCCTTTTGAAAATAATTGCAGGTACACTTACCCCTTCTTCGAGAAATATATCATGTGAGTCGCTTTATATGATTCCCCAGCATTTCGGGCAATATGATGGGATGTCGGTTGCGGAAATATTGGGAGTGTCGGAGAAACTGAGGGCGATGTCTGCGATTTTAGATGGAGTGGGCACTGAGGATGATTTCTTGGTTCTTAATGATGAATGGGATATTCAGGAACGCATAACGGATGCTTTTGCCCGATGGCATATAGATTATATTGAGCCGGATAGGATTATGTCAACTCTCAGTGGGGGAGAGAAGACGAGAGTATTTCTGGCTGGATTGGATATTCATACCCCATCAGTCGTATTGATGGATGAGCCGACAAATCATCTTGACATTGAGGGTAGGGGATTGCTGTATGATTTCATTCGCAATACCAATAAGACGATTGTGATTGTGAGCCATGACCGGATGTTGCTTAATATGCTGACGTCTACTTATGAGATGTCGCAGTCCGGAATGAGATTTTTCCCGATGAATTATGATGAGTATAAGACGACGATTGATGCTGAAACGGAATCAAGGGTAGCCCAGTTGGAGAATCGGCAGAAGGAATTGGCGAAAGCGGAGAAATCTGCAAGAAAAACAATGGAACGCCAGCAGAAGCATGCCACAAGGGGTGAGAAGCAAAATGCTAAAAAGGGTGTTGCAAGGATAGTTATGGGAAACCTACGCGATAAATCTGAAACCACCACATCTCGGCTGAATAAGGTGCAGCAGGAGAAATTGGGGGCAATGAATAGGGAAATGCATGAAATACGTGCGACTATAACGGAACATTCAGCCGTGAAGATAACCATTGGCTCGTCGGTACTGCCTGATAGAAAACTGCTGGTAGAGGCGAAAGATATAACATTCGCATATAAGGATGGGTTGGAGATATGGGGTCAGTCACCGTTGAATTTGTCAATTTTTAGTGGCGAGCGTATATGGCTGCAAGGTAATAATGGATGTGGGAAAAGCACGTTGCTAAAATTGATAACCGGAGATCTGGAGGTGACGGAGGGGGAGATGTGGCGTATGACGCCGCTTCATTGCTTATATCTTGATCAGGAGTATTCATGTATAGATAATGAGTTGACCGTGTATGAGCAATTGCAGTCGTGCAATCACCGTAAGCCGGAACATGAGATTAAGATGCTACTACATCGCTTTTTGTTTACAGCTACGACGTGGGATAAGAAGTGCCGGAATCTCAGTGGGGGAGAGAAGATGAAATTGGCATTATGTGGATTGCTCGCTATGGATAATGCCCCTGATATAATCATTGCCGATGAACCTACCAACAATATCGATATCCAGAGCATGGATGTATTGGCGGAGGCATTAGGAAGTTATCAAGGTACATTGATAGTGGTGAGTCATGACGAGCGTTTTGTAAGAGATGTAGGGATAGAGCGTGTAATCAAAATATGATTATGCCGGAGGAATGGTAGTCGCAAAAAAACGAATGTTCCCCCAAATATGGCTTATATATGTCAATCAGAAAAAACGCAGAACTATATGATAGTCTGCGTTTTTTTTCTTTATGCCGAATCCTCATTTTTTCGGTTGTGGAAAGACCGGGAATCAGAATGGTGATTCTTGTGATTATTTCACGTGGAATGCTTTTGCTACAATTTTCCAATCGCTGCCATCCTTTACAAGCGTAAACATATCGGAGTATTCAGCATCACCGAATTTCGACTCGATACGTACCATTGCTACATCTTCCGCCACGCTTATATCGGCTATCTCGTATGATGCCGGTTGTTTTCCTGTAACATCATAATAAGCAAACAGTTCTTTAATCGGAGCGCAAATCAGAGTGTCGTTCTCTGCATGGGAGATTGTCGCGCCTTTGGCAAAAGCCGGTTCAGCCACTTTACTGTCGCCCTGCATGGCTGCATTGACATACATATCAAGAGGGATACGTATGGCTGCTATTTCTTCCGGAGTTGCGCAACGGGCTGTCGGGTTGCACTCTGTGCTGTCACAAGTTTTAGTGCAAGAATCAGTACTGCCGTCGGTCTTGGTGCCGCAGCATGATGAAACTGCAATAGCCATCATGACTCCGGCGGATATAAGTGAAAATGTACGTTTCATTATGATTTCAATATTTATCTTGAATGAAATGAGTTCTTAAACGAGGTTCATACTCCGGATGCGGATGACCGGCGAGCGATTTAAGCATCCATGCCATGTTCTCTCCGAGCGAACGCATAGTCTGTAATCCTTCCTTATCCTTTCGCACATCGTCGGGAGTGAAGCCATGCACCGAGTTCCAGTATTGAGATGAAACGATAGGCATATTGGCAATCGTGAAGAACATGTTGAGCTGCTGGAAAGTGGATGATGCGCCTCCGCGTCGGCATGACACGACTGCCGCACCAAGTTTCCCTGCCATCTCGCCTTCTTTACAGAAGAACAGACGCTGACAAAATGAAACTATCTGACCTGTCGGTTGGGCGTAATATACCGGTGAACCGAGTATAATTGCATCAAATTCGTGAAGACGCATCTGGATATCCTTCACGGCATCGTCGCGAAAGCAATGCCCTGTCTCAAAGCACTTCATGCAGGCGATACATCCCGCTATAGGTTTCTTTCCGAGATACAGAAGTTCGGTCTCGATATCATGCGATTGTAAGGTTGTCATAACCTCCGACAGAGCCGTATAGGTGCACCCGTGTTCGTTAGGACTACCGTTGATGAGCAATACTTTCATTTGGAATGATAATGTGTCAGTTATTTCTTGATGGTGTTGGAGTTCTGGTTATACGCCTTTGCGACACATTTCCATTCGCCGTTGAGTTTCAATAGAAGCAGGAAGTCGGTGAAGTCAATGCGTCCTCCCCAGCCCTCTTCCAGCACGCGCACCACGGCAACGGTCTCCTCTACGGCAAGCACGTCAATGCGGGCTTTGAAATTGTCGCCGGCTCCTACAGTGTCGACATTATGATAGAACTGTTCGATTGAGCCATGCTCTAACACTCCATCAAGGATGCCAAACAGGACAGCATCATCAGTGAACAATGTCTTGGCATACTCACTATTGCCTTCGGCAACACTCTTTACGAATTTCTCCGCTGCTTCCTGTACGGCTGCATATTCCTTTATCTCGCTTCTCATATTCTGTATTTTTTAATGAAGATTAAACAATATGATTCAGACAACTCTGATAGAAGTTATTACAGTAGTTGTTTCTGACTGCAAAGTTAGTATGGTATATCTATTAAATCAAGTACCGAAAAATTATTCATATACCGAAAAATTTTTCGGTATGGTCAGTATCAGTAATATTCATTAACTTTGTAGAAAAAAAAGACACATGGCATACGAAAAGAAAATACCTGTTGACCTTGATTGTCCGTTACGTCTGACAATGAGTCTTATAGAATCGAAATGGAAATCGTGCATCCTTGACGAGATACGGTCGGGAGAGGCAATGCGTCCGAGCGAGATACACAAGAGCCTTCCCGAAGCTGCACCACGGGTGCTTGACATTCAGCTAAAGGAAATGGTGGAGGATGGTTTGGTCTCTAAGACGATATATCCGGAATTGCCACCCCGCTCGGAATACAAGATAACAGAATTAGGGGTATCCCTGCTTCCCATAATAGACTCAATGCTAAGATGGGGAGAGGAGCATATCGAGATATTCGAACGTAAGTACGGAAAGAAATAATCCGTCAGCGATATTCGTAAAGACGCACGCGCTGCATGGCGAATTGTCCGGCAGGAATGCGCACGTGGCGTCCTTGATGCGTCTGATCGCCGTTGAGGTGCCTGACAATATTGAAATTTACGTCAATCATCTCTACCTCCTCACATTTTGCAATTCCGATACGGTCGTCACCTTTCTGCCAACCGCCTGCTCCTGATTTTGCCGGGGAGAACGTCACGACTACACCACTCCCCAATATCAGATATTCGTTACTGTCCAATCTCACTATCAGGCAGGCGGCTTCGGGCCATACCTCGGCTTTTGCCCCTGGTTCCCATCCGAGGGAATAACTATGTTTTATTGTGAAACGTATGCCATCGGAAGTGATAATCTCCCTTTCCCGATGCTCGTTGTCAATAAGCACTGCATCCATATCGTCGGTGCCCTGCTTATCGAGCAGAAGAGGTTCAGCTTGTCTCAAAAGATGATAGGATGCGGCTAATGGTGATAGCGATTGACCCACCGATGAGAACGCATTGAGCTGGTCATCCTGACTGAGATCCATATCTCGCCAGTCGTTGGCCGAGGCTGAGGATGTTAGTGGATAGTCCTCAATACTGAAAGGACAGAATCCCATGGCATCATGATGTCCGAAGGCGTAGATGGCATACATCGCATCTTTGTCTTCCAAACGAATTTCCGGCACAAACAGAGGATTGTTTGGCAAGTCATATTTTGCAAGCCAGTCGGTCAATCCCTTGTCGTAGATATCCACCCCAAGCACGTCTATGGCAGGCGCACCGCAATGCCAGATGTCGATGAGGTGAGCCAATGGTCCGCCGGAAGGGTATTCGCCGGGCTTTCTTCCGCGACTGTTGAGCGCGACATTTACGTACATGGGAATGTCGTAAATCTCGCGTCCTGCCCTGGCAATCTCCTGCACGTATGTGGCGTAAGTCCATGTCTGGAAAATCTCCTCACCATACATATCATCGCCAAACAGAGCTCGCCACGTCTCCTCTTTCTCATGCCCTTTGATCTTTTCTGCAATGTAGGGATGCAGACTTTTGGAGTTTTTTTGCAGATAATCGGTCAGTTGTGTCGGTACAATCCCGGCATACATCTTATTGGCATCATCAGAATAATCTCGCGGCACTTCAATCATACCTATCTCATTCTCCACCTGCACCATCACGACAGTCTGTTGACTGTCATGGTCGCGCAGATGCTCCATTATTTTGCAGAATGCTTTCTTGTCGGCTTCCATGACGTTGCTGCTCAATGCGCTTGCCTCTTCCAATGGCTTGCCTGAGTCGGTATGCGCACGGGGAAACCGCTTTATATCGCGCTTGAACCATTCCGGAGTATAGCAGCTCATGCTATTTTTCCAGGCTCCAAACCACAACAGCACCACTTTCAGGTCGTTGTCGCGGGCTTCAGTCAGTATATCGTCGAGTGTGGACATGTCGAATTCCCCCTCATGCGGCTCAATCAGTTCCCACGACACGGGAGCAAGCACGGTATTCAGACCGAGACGTTTAAGGTGAGGGAAAATCCGTTTCAAGTCACTGCGTGTTGATGCCGAGGAATTTCCAAGTTCCCCGCCAATCATTAGCATGGGACTGTCGTTTGTCACGATTCGTGTGGCGGTGCCGTGTCTTTCAAGACGAGGCTGGGCAATACCGGAGATTGCGATGATGCATATAAGCATTAAGAGGAATAAGCGTCTCATATCGGTGGTTAGAAATAAAGATTAGATGATTTCGATAGTTAGATCAGTTTCATTAATGCAAATGTACAAAAAATTAAGTATTGATGCGAGGTTTGAATGAATTTCAATTGAATTATTTAAGAAGAGCCCACGGCAAAACAAATTGCCGGTGGCTCTTCAATATTATTTTTGCGAGAGCATTTTATCAGCTACCTCTTTTATGATTGGAGCCTGATTATGCACTTCGTCGTGCGAACCGTAGAGCAATGTCACTTTCTGCTTATCTGCGATTTCAGAGATGAATTGTCTCATAGCCGGGGATTTCTCCAACTCGGCAGTATACTTTTGGGCGAATTCCGTCCAACGTCCTTCACGATCAGCATGAAACCAGTCGCGCAATTGCTGGCTTGGAGCCAGATCTTTTGCCCAAAGATCGTAGGGGAGACGCTCATGCGATAGTCCTCGGGGCCAAAGTTTATCTACAAGCACACGATAGCCGTCATCTTCCGCCGGCTTATCGTATGCTCTTTTTAATACAATATCTGTCATGACCAAATTCTTTAGGAATAAGCGCAGACGACTTCATTGTTAAGATCCCCATTTATGCAATGGAGTTTTAGCCGATCAGCAATTTGATGTCGTCATCCACGTTGGTGATGGTTGCTATGTGGAACTTCTCCTGAAGCACTTTCAGGATATCGGGAGTGAAGAATGCCGGTAATGTCGGACCGGTATGTATGTTCTGCACGCCGAGACTGAGTAATGCGAGAAGTACGATGACTGCTTTCTGTTCATACCATGCGATGTTGTAGGCGATTGGCAGATCATTGACGCTTTTCACTCCGAAGGCTTTGGCAAGCATCAGCGCGATGCGCACGAGTGAATAACTGTCGTTACACTGACCGGCATCGAGCACTCTCGGTATGCCGTTGATATCTCCAAGCGGAAGTTTGTTGTAGCGGTATTTTGCACATCCTGCTGTGAGAATGACGATATCCTTCGGAAGTTTCTCAGCAAACTCGGTATAATATTTCCTGGATGGGAACCGTCCGTCGCAACCTGCCATGACTACAAACTTGCGGATTGCACCGCTCTTCACTGCTTCCACTACCTTGTCGGCGAGCTCTGCCACTTGATGATGTGCAAAACCGCCTATAATTTCTCCTGATTCAATCTGCGTGGGGGCCTGACATTTCTTGGCGTGTTCAATCACGATTGAGAAATCTTTCGTACCGTCATCCTTTGTCGGGATATGTGGGAACCCGGGATAGCCTACCACTCCTGTGGTGTAGACCTTATCGGCGTAAACTGCATCTTTTGTCGGGGGTACAAGACAATTGGTAGTGAATAGTATAGGTCCGTTGAATGTGGCAAATTCCTCTTTCTGTTTCCACCACACATTGCCATAGTTTCCGGCGAAGTGTGGATATTTCTTGAAGAATGGATAGTAATGGGCAGGAAGCATCTCACTGTGGGTGTAGACATCTACGCCCGTTCCCTTCGTCTGCTCCAGAAGCATTTCAAGGTCATGCAGGTCATGCCCGGTAATCAGGATACCTGGATTTTTGCGCACGCCTATCTCGACCTTCGTAATCTCAGGATTGCCATACGTTCCGGTATTTGCACGATCAAGAAGATCCATCACTTTCACGCCTCCATCGCCGACATTGAGGTCAAGCGACACCAGTTCGTCGGCAGATATGTCGGCACGGCTGATCTCAGCCAATGCATTCTCAATTATAGCATACACGTCCTCATCCTCATGTCCGAGGTTGCGGGCATGGTCGGCATACGCTGACATACCTTTACATCCGAATATGGCAAGTTGCTTCAACCCGCGCAGATCGGCATTAGGTTCGGCAAGTACTGAGGTGATGGGCTGATATTTCTCCCAATCTTCCGGCTTTGCCTTAAATTCAACTTCCGGCATTTCGGGGAGGGGGATTTCTCGTTTTTTTGCGGTTCCACAGACGAAGTCTTTCATATCAAAAGCCTTACGAATGAATTCACTAAGTGCGTCATTGTCGAAATTCGCATTTGTGATAGTGGCGAAAAGACTGTCGCATATCAGTCGGCTTGCCTCCCTGACGGGTGCGCCTGTGCGTCTCAGCTCACGATTTACGATAGCTATTCCGCGCAGCGCGTAAATAAGAAGATCCATCAATCCGCTTGTAGTGGGCTCTTTTCCGCATACTCCACGGATAGTACACCCTTTTCCACCGGCAGTTTCCTGACATTGATAACAGAACATTTTGTAATCCATAGTATTTTTAATTTTACGAATATTAAGTTGTAGACTAAGTTCCGACAACCTAATCTAATCAATTAAAATTATAACACCATGTAAAACTCAAAGGTTGAATAGCCGGTACGAGTCTACGTTATTTGAATCATCACTGTAGTTCTAACTTCACTTTGCGTGGTAGCTTGCTGTAGACGTGATTGTATGCACGGTCAATCAGGTCTGTTGCGACAGATTCCGGTATTGGTGCTTCATCAAAATCAAATTGGATCATGTGGCGTTTATGCCAATGCCACGCCTGATGCACAAATGAATGTGCGGCTAAGATTTCGTCAAATTCCGCAGGATCCCATTTCAACTGCACCACATTGCCTTTTGCTAAAGCAAGGCAACAGAATATCTTGCCTCCGACACGAAACGTCACATACTCCGGACCGAATGGCATATCTTCCGTCGCAAACGGTTTTGTCAGGCAATATTCCCTTACATCCTCTATATTCATTTTCTGCAATTGTTTTTTCGGATTATTTTTCTATGGTTTTGAGATCATAGCCCGTAAACTCTTTGACAGATGGGTCAAGATGGTACGTTTTTGATGATGTCGTGATGGTTACGAAGTCATGGTCTCTGAAAAGTTCGGCTAATGATTGTGAACCCAACCATCGGGAAACTGTCTTGCCCATTTCAGCTCCAAACAGTTTTATAGTGCCGACAGAGTGAGAGGCACGAGCTTTCAGCCCATTGGCATTATATGCGTGGTTGTCAACAGCCACGCATAAGGCTGCATAATCTTTGCAGTTTCCCATATTTTTATCGATATTTTCAGATTCTCCGAAAGAAAAGTCAAGTTTACGTACAGTGTATTTTACTGCATATTTTGCAATATCATCCTCATTCATTCCATTGGTATCTTTCTCTATCTGACGCGATTCCTTTGATGAGAGTGTGTATGTATTATCTGTTTGCTTATAGGTGGGTTCCAATTTGACTCCGAATTTCATCACGGAAAATTCAATCATCCATCCGACGATAATTATAGTTGCGATACCAATAACCCAAGGCTTCCAATTGCAGGCATTGGGGTTCATCCATATTAATATGCCTGACAATACAGCATATATGATGAGCGGGAGCCATACGCAGATATATACGGAGGCTACATAGTAGTTCCAACCTATATGCTTGAACCATAGGAGGAAGTCAACCGACTTCATAAATGCCCAGTCACACCACGTTTGGAAATGTCCGTAAGTGAGAACAAATATTCCTATCCAAAGTAAAGCATAGGCGATAGTGAGCCATGGAATACGAAAGCGAAGTATACTATCACCCATGAAGGTCCATGAAAGTGGAATCAAGAGGTAGTAGACTAAGATGTTGATTGTGTTGTAGGTTAACCCGGTCAATGAAGCTATACAATAAAGGAAAGCAGCGACAATGCCGAAAATAAGATAGGTCATAATAGATTTATTTTTGGAATGTTTTCAATTTTTGCACTGCAAATTTATTCATAATATTGTTAATAATCAATATAGAGGGTGATTTATCAGCACATGATAAAGTAAATTCCACTGAAGTTTAGACAACTTCAATTGTATTATATGGCAATTAGTATTAAATTTGTGATGTAAAGTATCTCTTAAAATTTGATTAATATGAAAGTACTTCTTATCAATGGCAGTCCTCACAAGGAGGGCAACAGAGGAACATGTATGGACCAATTTCATCAGATAGATTTATGCTGATGTGGAATCCGTGGCACGGTTGCCACAAAATAAGTGCCGGATGCAGGCATTGTTACGTTTATCGTGAAGATGCCGCATTCGGTACGTCTACACCTACCAATGAGGTCCGCAAGACATCATCTTTTAATCTGCCGATGAAACGAGACCGAAAGAAGAATTGGAAATACCCGGCAGGTACGGAGTTTGCATTGTGTTTCACCTCTGATTTGCTGATAGAGGAAGCTGATGAATGGCGGGAAGAAATATGGGATATGATCCGCCAACGCACTGATTGCAGGTTCTTTTTCTTCACGAAACGCATTGACAGGCTTGCGCAATGTCTGCCTTCGGATTGGGGTGACGGATATGATCATGTAGGTATCGGATGCACTGTGGAGAATCAGGATCGAGCTGACTACAGAATTCCGATATTCCTCTCTCTGCCAATCAAACATCGAATGGTCATAGTCGCACCCATGTTGGAGCAGGTTAATTTGAGGAAATACCTGAATCCTTCGCTTATAGAGGAAGTATCTGTAGGCGGAGAATCCGGCAAATATGCTCGTCCATTAGATTTCCGATGGGTGCTCGACATGCAGGCGCAGTGCCGGGAATCTGGCATCCCATTCAACTTTCATCAGACGGGTTCATATCTAATCAAAGATGGCAGACAATACCACATCCCACGAGAGCATCAACATTCACAAGCCAAGAAAGCCGGATTAAACACCAAATGAAAATTTAAATTAAAAAAATCACGAAAAAAAGACCAAATATAAAAAATAATTTGTAATTTTGCAGTAGCAATAAGAACCACAGGGAAAGATGCCGGAGTGGTCGATCGGGACGGTCTCGAAAACCGTTGTACTCTTACGGGTACCGAGGGTTCGAATCCCTCTCTCTCCGCTTGGAACAATCCCAATCCCCTGTAAATCCTTGATTTACAGGGGATTTTCTTTTGGATGCAATGCCAAGATTTGACACTGTTAGGCCATTGTTAGACAGAGTTGCCTAACAAAAACCTAACAGAAAAATCGGCAAACCTCAAATTGTTAGGTTTTTCAGTATAACAAACTGATTTGTCGTCATTTGGCAATGATTTGTCTACTCATACCTCAGAGTAATCAATTAACTTTGCGTTCGATTACCAATTGGATATGAGCCTACGGAGACAAATATCGGGATAGTTAAATATCCTTAACGCCTTTTTGCTCATTCCTGTTGGGGATCGCCACAAAAAATCCCAAACAAATCAAAAAGACGTATGAGTAAAAGCACCCTCAAAATCCGTTTCTTCCTGCGAAGAAACCATGTCTATGCAGACGGAACGTGCTGCATCATGACAAGAATCACCATCAACGGAGAGAACACTAATTTCAGTTCTAAACTGAATGTCAATCCCAAACTGTGGGACACCAAGCAAGGCAAGGTCAGCGGCAAATCAAAAGTTGCCACTGAATTGAATGGACTTATGTCTGATATGGAGTCATCAATTCGTCAGATGTACTTCGATATGTCAAGATATGAAACTGTCACAGCCGAGAAACTCCGTAATGCCTTTATGGGGATTGTTCCGGAAAACCAGACGCTCATAGGGTTATTTACGGAACACATAGAGGAATGTCGTGCCCTTATAGGAATAAGCAAGACCCCTGCAACCGTCCAGAAATATGACCGCGCATTACGCAGAGTAAAGGAATTCATCAAGTTCAAGTATCATCTTACGGATATGCCACTGCGCGATGTTAACCACAAATTCATTGTGGACTTGGAGACATATCTGCGTACAGTAAGCGGATGTAATGAGAATACCACAGCCAAGTTCATCCAAACATTCAAGGCGATTATCATAAAAGCCAAAAACAACGGTTGGATTATTGCTGATCCGTTTGCCAACTACAGAATCCGCATCAAGAGAGTAGATAGAGGCTATCTCACCGAAAAAGAGATTGCCACTATTGCTGAGAAAGAGTTTCCGACAAAGCGGCTGGAGCAGGTGCGCGACATATTCATCTTCTCATGCTACACCGGATTGGCGTATATAGACATAAAAGAGTTGAAGAAAGAACATATCCAAACTTCCTTTGACGGCAATCAATGGATAATGACTCACAGGCACAAGACGGGTACCCCGGTGAATGTGCCCTTACTCGCAATCCCACAGGAACTGATCAAGAAATACGAGGGGCAGGCTAAGGACAGTCTTCTGTTCCCCGTGTTGAGCAACCAGAAGATGAATGCCTATCTGAAGGAAATAGCCGTTGTATGCGGCATTGAGAAGAACATCACGTTCCACCTTGCCCGTCACACCTTCGCCACAACCGTTACACTCTCACATGGTGTACCCATCGAATCAGTATCGAAGATGCTGGGTCATACCAATATTCAGACTATGCAGATATACGCCCGAATTACCAATCAAAAAATAAGTAAGGATATGGCAGCACTCGCCGAGAAAATGGGAGGAAGCCTTGGGGTGTCAGCGTCAATTTCTAAATGAATGTTAACAAAATTCATAAATAAAGGTGATATAGGCCTCTGAAATGGGGTGTTTTTATCCCAAAAGCATCAAATCTTATGGGTATATAAGGAAAAAATATATTAAAAGGAGCCGTAGAACCTGTTTCTGCGGCTCTTTTTTTTGCCCATACATACCAATTTCCTGACTTCGTCATTGCGTCACCCTAAACGCCTAAATAGTCCAACAGCGGTTGTAGAGAGCGGTGCTCAGGCGTTAGAATCATGGTCCGAGTCATGATTTTGTCGTTAATGGGCAACTTTAGCCGAATCGTTGAGATCGTTTTAGCGATTTTCAGTACTGAATCGACGCTGAGACCCATACCCAGAGTATGCAGTATTCTCTCCAATTCTTTGTAAACCTTAAAAGCGACAAAACATAGGCATACATGAGCCTCTATTCTCTTTTCAGTGAAGTGAAAGATGGGGCGCGTCTCGATTGTCCCCTTTGAGACTCTGAATGCCCGCTCCACCACCCAAAGTCCGCGATACTGTGCCACAACATCAGGTGCGGTCAAGGAGGTGTTGGTGACATATCCTTTCATGCCGTCCCATTTTGCATCTTCTGCTATTTTGTCCTCATTGATGGATACGGCCACATCGTTGTCTATCTTCAGGAACTTGTTGTAGCCCCGCTTGTTGATTTTGTCTTTGGTTATTTTGCCTGAGGCAAATGACTTGCGGAGCCGTTCCACTCCTTTGCGACGGTTGAATTCATCCTTGGCAGCCCGCCTGGAGCTGTATGTGACTATGAGGCGGTCTCCGTTTTCAAGAGTGGTTTCATGACAGAGCCCGTCCTCATGTGGAAGCGACAGGATCCATTCCTTTATTTGGGGTGCGCTTTTCTTTATTCTCGCTCCAACGATGAAATCATATCCGCCGCTACGCAAAAGTTCAATATTGCGCTTAATCATGAAGCCGGAATCAGCCACCACTATGAAATCATCTATGCCAAAGCGCTGTTTAAAATCATCAATGACAGGAATCATGGTGTAACTCTCGTACTGCGCTCCATTGAATAGGGAATATGCCAATGGGTAGCCATTTTCGCAGACCAGCAGCCCGAGGATAATCTGGGTTTCCGCTGTCTTGCCATCTTTTGAAAAACCTGGCGAGCGCAACACGTCTTCTCTGAAACTCTCGAAATACAGCGATGTCACGTCATAGAACAGCATCTCCACCCTGCCTCCAATCACTTTGAAAGTATGCTCGACACTTATGCGCTGCACCGTATCCTGCTGAGTGTTGTAGAGCTTGTCCAGATAGCGGTAGATTTTGCTCAGATTAACGTCCTCGTCAAAGTGACTTTTGAGATATTCGACAGTTGCCATCTTGCTCATGGGCTGGCATAGGCGTGCTATGACCAGTTGTCTCAATATATTGTCCGTTATACAGTTGAAACCTATTGAATCATATACCTTATCAAGAATCATCTTCGCTCCGTTGAGCAGCACGGAATCAATATTGTTAAGGAAATGCTCGGCATCGGAAATCTCTGCCGTCTTTCTGTCAATACCCTCAAAGTCTATGCGACGTACACCATTATACTCATCAATCCACTTGCGTCCCTTGTCCATCAAGGCCGCGATGTCACCGTCGCCATTGGCAATGCCAACGGTGTGAAGCTCCTTAAACCTACCGCCGCGCTTATCAACGATAACGATGCTGGTTGAGCCTGATCTATTCTTCTTTTTGCGCACAAACATGCGCAAAGATAGCGAATTTTCGCCGTTGCGTCACCCAAATCACCCAATTCTAAAACCTATATCTCTAATTATCAATGATATTTATTTTTAACCCTCAAAAAGTGACGAAGTCAGGAGAGAATATTATTTAATCCATACGTGACTTATAGTCCTCATACGAAAATTCCCTGAGACAAACCGGTTCTCCTGAAATAGGTTGGAGCCATATTGATGGATGCTGTATACCATTAAACATATTTGTCTTTACCGTTGTATAATGGTTCATATCCAACAATGTCAGGCGATCTCCACAAGCAAGCGGATTCTTGAATTTCCAATCTCCTACAAAATCCCCACTTAAACAAGAATTTCCACCAAGACGATATGATATGCCATCAGAATTATCATCTAAAGCCTCTTCAATATTAGGTTTATAAGGCATCTCCAAGCAATCCGGCATGTGACATGCAAATGATGCATCAATTATAGCGGTCTTTATTCCACTATCTTCTACCACATCTAAGACTTCTGTCACCAAGTCACCTGTTTGCCAAGTGAACGCGCTCCCTGGTTCCATTATCAGACTCAGATTAGGATATTCTTTATGGAGATCATTTAATAAAGAAATCAAATGTTCCACATCATAATCCTTTCTTGTCATCAAATGCCCCCCACCCATATTTAGCCACTTCAGCTTTGGGAGCCATTTACCAAAGTCTCTTTTTAACGCAATCAGAACTTTCTCCAAGTCATAGCTTGAAGATTCACATAATGCATGGAAATGAAAGCCTTCCAGACCTTCTGGAAGATCCTCCGGTAAATCTTTTGCATTTATCCCAAATCGACTTCCAGGAACACATGGATTATATATATCCGTATCAATAACACTACAATGAGGATTAACTCTGATTCCACACGTCACCAGATTATCTTCTCTTCCGGCATTATAATCCTTAACCTTAGGATAATATTTTTTGAACTGGCTCAATGAATTGAAAGTAATATGCGAGCTGCCTTGTAAGAATTTCGGGAACGAATCATCTGTATAAACAGGGCAATATGCATGGACATCATTGCCAAGGCAATCAAGCGATAGCTGCATTTCATTTACAGAACTTGCTGTTGAAGAATCAACATACTCTGCAATGATTGGGAATGTTTTCCATAATGCATTTGCTTTAAACGCCATTATTATCTTGACATCCGCTTCCTCACTTACACGTTTAATCAGAGAAAGGTTTTTTCTAAGACGCTCTTCATATACTATATAATATGGAGTCTTTATTGTCATATTACAAATTATTATCTTATAAGTTATACATCAATGATCTAAAATGAACTATACCACAATAAATATTTACAGCTCAAAGTTTTAAGATATAATAACATTAAATTACCATATCTTTAAAATTTCCACAAATAACAATTATAGTATTTTGAATTTCACAAATTTCAACAATAAATTTTTAATTCCAATTACGCCAAAATCAACCGTAATCATATCTTCTCCTGAAAGAGAATCAATTTTAACTATTTTGCCGGCGCCGAACCGATCATGAAGAATTGACATCCCTATCGATAACTCTTGAGCAATATGTTGCGGAATAACGTTTAATGTCGGATTTTTACTGTTATTCTTAGGTATCGGGATTTTTGATAGACCGAGAGACGGCTTTGATGCATATCCACTTCTTGATGTATTATATCTGAGAAGAGGATTCTCAAATTTAGAATTATCCATAGATACATTTTTTGAGACTTGAATATGTATAAAGCGTCTGTCAATATCTCCTAAGAATCTGGAAGGGCTTGTCATTACAGTCTGTCCATTGCGAAACCTACTTCCCGCATAAGTAAGAACACACGATTCTTTCGCTCGAGTTATCGCCACATATAGTAGACGTCTTTCCTCTTCAATCTGAGAAAATGAATCCAAGCTCATTGAAGATGGGAACAAATCTTCTTCCACACCAACAACATAAACATGTTTAAACTCCAATCCTTTTGCTGAATGTACTGTCATCAAAGATATTTTAGGCAGGTCATCAGTATCATTTTCATCTTGATCCGTAGCCAACATAACCTCAGATAAAAATGTCTTCATATCTGTTTCCCCACCACCTGTCTGTTCTCTTAAATCAACAAATTCCTTAAGTCCGGATAGGATCTCCTTTAAATTTTCCTGCTTACTGATACTCTCAGGCGTTGAATCATGCGCAATAAGTGTCAATATTCCCGTGCGATTATATATCAATTGCCCAAGAGCATAAGCATTCGAACCAGATATATTGTCATCAATAAATTCTTGAATCAGATCTTTAAAACTATTCAATTTGGCAATAATTCCGGAATTCAATCCGATATTTTTTAGATCAGAAGAAGTAATCACTTGCCATAGGCTTTTAGTCTCTGAAGATGCTGCAGAATACAATTTCTTTAAGGTGGTCTCACCAATTCCTCTCGTTGGATAATTGATTATTCGGCGCAAAGCTTCGTCATCGTCAGGATTAACACTCAGACGAAAATAGGCAATCATATCTTTGACCTCCTTTCGCTGATAAAATGACAGCCCTCCATATATCCGATATGGCATATTCCTCTTTCTTAAAGATTCTTCTAAAATCCTTGATTGAGCATTTGTTCGATACAATATTGCATATTCATCATAGGAATCATGATGGGTAAGTTTCGATTGATTTATCATATTCGCAACCATGAACGCCTCCTCCATATCACTATAAGTCCTGACAACATTGATCAACTCTCCAGGCTCATTCTCACTATAAACATGTTTCTTCATCTGACGCATATTTTTATCAATCAGACTTTCCGCTGCATTTATAATATTCTGAGTGGATCGATAATTCCTCTCCAACTTAAAAATCTTTAATTTGGGATACCTATTTTCTAAATAAAGTATATTATTTATATCTGCCCCTCTGAAGGAGTATATACTTTGTGCATCATCTCCGACTACACATAAATTTTGCCTATCGCCAACAAGTTGCGATACTATCAGATGTTGAGAAAAGTTAGTATCTTGATATTCATCAACAAGTACATACTTAAAAAATTCTTGATAATGTCTACACACATCCGGATAATCCCTCATAAGAATATTCATATACACAAGAATATCATCAAAGTCCATTGCATTTGCAAGTTTACATCTTTCTTGGTATATTTTATATATCTGTCCAATTAAAGGACGCCTTGATTTTTTATCATTCTCATAATTATCTCTATCAAGTAGATATTCTGTCGGGGTAATCATAGCATTCTTTGCATTAGAAATCACTGATGCTAAAACAGAAGGTTTATATATTTTCTCATCCAGTGCGAGGTCTTTTACTATCATTTTAAGTAAAGATTTCGAATCAGCTGAATCATATATTGTAAAGCCTGGAGTAAAACCGATTTCTTCAGAATGACGACGAAGAATTCTGAGAAAAATAGAGTGGAATGTTCCCATCCATAATTTTGATGCAACTTTATCCCCCAATATGGCTGTGATCCGTTCTTTCATCTCACGTGCAGCCTTATTCGTAAAAGTCAAGGCCATTATCCGATATGGCTCATAACCACAACTTATAAGATTGACTATTTTATATGTCAGAACCCTTGTTTTACCAGATCCGGCTCCGGCAATAACCAAAGCCGGTCCTTCATTATATAAAACTGCCGCACGCTGCTGAGGATTTAGTAGATCCAGATAATTATAATTTGGCTCTTGTCCCATCGTAAAGATTATTTGATAGAGATATTTTTAATTTCATTATAAGTAGGAATGTCTCTCATGAATCTATATGAACCGTTAACATAATCAATCTCACAACAGTAATGATTTATTCCATTTGATACAGCAAGAAATCTTGCTTTAAGAGTCATGTTATATCTTACAATCTGATCAAATACACATTGAGAGATTTCTATATCCGGTGCCTTATATTCAACTATCATAAGAGGAGAACCATCTGTCATAAATATTATGGTATCACACCTTTTTTTTGTGCCATTTAAAACTATACCAACTTCATTTGAAACAATTGATGAAGGATAATTCTTGTATTTTATCAACCAATCAACAAAATGCTGCCTAACATATTCTTCCGGCGTAAGCGTAACATATTTTTTTCGTAACCTATCATATACCTTAATATGATTATCTCCCCGACAAAGCCGGAGCTCAGTCGGGGGGAGATTTAGAGATGGAAATTGCTTCCCTATTAAATTTATATTTGTCAATTAAATCAGATTATTATTTGGTTACTATTGTATTTTTCCCAGAATATACAGGATCAAAAATACTATTCAACAGATCCGCCAAGCGTAATCCGCCTCTCAAGAATTGCTTCTCAACAATCGGAGTCCATTCAGCAATATAATCATAGCTTATTTTAGTACCTTCCGGCGTATTATTATAGACATCTTTTCCTATTTCAAACGTCTCTGACGCCCAACCCTCAGGCGTAGTTACATCTAATATGTCTAACGTCATTTCTGGTGTGGCCCTATCAATTTGATTTTGCCATTCAGTATAACTCCATTTATGAGCAGATTCCGGGAGTGAACTATCCCAAACTGAATGGAGATTTGTATCTTTCCCAAAATATTTTACAAGCCATCTATTTCCACCAAGATCTGAAGCATGACCAAGATGCATCGGCTGATGTATATCACCCAATAAATGAATCAATATTTTTAATGCTAACTGCTTATTTTCCCGAGATGCATTTGAATCTTTAAGAACATCTACTTGCATGTATATTGCTCTGACAATATCTCCATCTTCATGAAGAGGAGCACTATCAAAAGTTTGATCTGCATCAATATTTTTATAATGCCACGTTTTAGAATATGCATATTCC
The DNA here is from genome assembly GCA_003762615.1 of Muribaculaceae bacterium Isolate-037 (Harlan). Lineage (GTDB taxonomy): Bacteria > Bacteroidota > Bacteroidia > Bacteroidales > Muribaculaceae > Lepagella > Lepagella muris. The sequence goes on along the minus strand of RIAZ01000002.1, from coordinate 209,458 downwards.
GGTGTATGAGAAGCATTATCAAGCCAATTGGCATAATATACCGGAGATTTTCCATCCAACAGATCCATCACCTTATCCAATGTAGTAGGTGTCAAATGACATTCAGCTATAAATGCAGTTGTGTCATGACCCTTCTGTCCCCATCCAAAAGAAGAGATAGATGAAAGGCAGAGTAAGCCAGAGGTTAATATATTTCTTGTTATCATAATAATTTAATTTTTATAATACAAAATTAATCAAAACTATTGAAATTCGCAAACTAATATCTAAAACTATATATGGATACATTAAACATCTTTTAATCCTTATTGTTATTATTTATGATATATCTTCATAAAATTATTTTAATCTGATATGAATAAATATTCCGGCATAATTGATTATACGATGAGCTATAATCATACAAATACTCTATTAGATATAATAATCTTATTCTTAAAAATATTAGATTGAATATAAGAATTCAAATCTTATATTCATCTATATTTATTATTAAAACATACCCACACATTTTTTTAATTTCAGAATAATATAATCATGACCGATCTACAAATAAAAAAGCAAATGATGAATTTATGGAAAATAAATTTTCAGGATTCATCGGATTATATATCTTTAATCTTTGATAATTATTTCAATAAAAAATTTATAGAATGGCATGAAATAAATGGAGAAATTATATCCGCCCTATTAGGAATTCCATATAATTTTGTATGGGGGAAATACAAGATGAAAGGTCTATATCTATGCGGACTTTCCACAAATAAGAAATATAGGAATACAGGCATTATGAAAACACTGATTAGCAGAATAAATATTAAGGCAAAAAAATTAGGATTTGCATTTACTTTTCTGATTCCGGCAAATGAAAATCTATTTAAATATTATACCAATAATCTATATAATACATCATTCTACAGAGCTAAATTAGAATATCTATTTACATCTAATTTTAATCTTATATCCCTTAATAAAATATACAATAGCTTAGATAATTACATAGGAAATCTTCAACAGAGATACCAATTGATTAATGTCGTTAAATATGACTCATCTAATGAAAAAATTAGACAATATATAATTGACAAAATTGTAAATATTGAACAACATATATCTACATATATTTCAATTCTACATTCCCCAAAAGATATAGGTATTATTATTGATGAAAATAAAATATCCAATGGTGAAATATTTATTTCATATATTAATGAAGATGTTTTAACAGGCATAGCTTTTATATCTATTGATCCTAATAAAAATATCGTAATTAATAAAATATATTACGATGATATACCGTCTTTTTATAAATTGCTCAATCATATAAAATCCAAATATCATAATTCAAAAATCACTTTATTTCTGTATCCGGAAGAATCTTGTGTAAATAATGTTTTTGAACCAAATAATAATACTTTAGATCCAGAAAATAAATTATCAAAAGCAGCTGGCATCATAATCCAATTTAAAAAGCAACTTACAAAGTACGGAATGATTCGGGTTCTTGATGTCTCTCAGATTTTAAAATTTATGACGGGTTATAGAGATGATCTGAAATTATCAATTCTCATAAAAGATCAAATTGGAATAACAAAATATGAGATATCGTATGGTAAGCTATTCATTAACCATAATATTAGATCTGACCAGATTATATCCAACAGAAATAAGGTGGTAAGTATTCCACAATTATCAGAATTGATATTTAGGGAAGAAGAGTCGAACGTCCCGGATAAAATCAATATCCCAAGATTACCAATTAATATGTCTTTATTACTTGATTAGCAATCTTAATATTTTAACAATATAATTTGAATGCAGGCAATAACTTCAACGAAGCCATTGTCTGCATATTTTATTAATCAGATATAATAACGCAATCTCATCGTGGAAAATCTAAAACAAGATCATGTACATAGAATTTTAAATTCACATTATTGCACTGATTGCCATAAAAATAAATACTTCATATACCAATTTAACGCCAATGAGATTCAAATAAAATATGCTTCCATAGTATTTGTACGAAAATTTTACAATTTTTTCGTGTTCATATTCTATATTCCAATCATAGGGAGTCTACTGATAATTCAAATTGGTCAATATGGCAATTATCTTCGTTTGAGTGGGGTAGGGGAGTGGTATGATTTACGATTCAATAACAACAATTGCAAATTTACAAAAATTACAATCATTATTTGTTACAACAAAATAACAAATAACAATCACAATTAACAATACACAGATACACCATTCACAAATAACAACAAATATAACATTTACAAATTTAATTTACATAAGCAATATATATTTATTTAACACATATTCACATTAATATTATATCAATATATATCAATAAATTACAAAATATATCTAATACTACAATCAATATAATATACAAATATTAAAGAGAAACAACACATGGCATATAAAAACAATGCAATATATCCATAAGATTAAATAAATAACACTTAAACAATACAGTAAAGATATAAATTATATATCCTATTCATCAAAATAATTAACATTTAAACAAACGCATAAAATGCAATTGCAAACAACAGTGTTAACGAATTTATATTTGCAATTCTAAAAAAATATCATTAAATTTGCAAATAAATATTTCATAAATGTAAACAATCATGTCTGATCAAAATATTGCACTTCGTCTAAAACTCCTTATCGAAAATTTAAGAATCTCAAATTCTCAATTTGCAGATGAGTGTAATATATCTCGTCCTACACTATCACAATTACTAACAGGGAGAAATAAGAAGGTAAGTGATGTAATTATAGCACAGATTCACAATACATATCCAAATCTATCAATATTATGGCTAATGTTTGGAGAAGGCTGTATGTGGAATAGTGATTCATCTAATCGCAATACCCCTAATGAAGAAGATGATCAGAACAAGCAAATTTATTGTCAGAACTATACAGATCCAATAAATATATGCAATAATGACAACATCGGCATATCGGATAATTCTGAGATTATAGAAAATCAAACAATACAAGACATATCTGGAAAATGCAAAGAACTCTCCACAAATACAGATCATGCTGTAATCCAAGACGTCGTAAATGATGATGTTATAGCTCAAATAAAAAACTCTGTCCTATTATCAGATTTGGCGAAGAATACAAAGAAAACAAGAAAAGTTACTCAAATCACAATATACTATGATGACTCTACCTTTGAAACCTTCTATCCTGAGAAGTGACATTATCTTCTAAAACCATATAAGTTCCAATAATAACTTATATTTAGGCTGTCCATTAATACAATCCAAACACCCCCCATATTTACAATTCAGATTAAAGAGAAATGTGATTTGAGAGAGAGGTCTTAGTACTAATCAAAAAAAATCAAGAAAGATTATAATCAAAATCCCCGAAAATTTTAAGAAATCCAATCACTCCCACAACTATTATCTAAAAATTCTAAGGAAATCCCCCTTAATTTTAACAGAATATATTCCAAAATGTAGATAATAAGAGGTTTACCTCCTAAATAAAAACTATAAATTATTTCATGATTTAGATAAAATATCTCAAATTTTAATATTCTATGATAAAATCCTCTAAAAAATCATGAATACATGGGGAATGAACTGATATAAATATCACCTTTTGGCAATTTTTAATTTTATCAGTCGTTTAAATATATAAGGTAAGTAATGGCAAACTTTGATTTACATTTCTGCTTTGATGTATACCATTCCCAAATTCTCAATATTTAAATAAATTATTGAGAGAACACAAAGGCTATATTTATTATGCACTCACGCACACATAATCTTAAAATAATCTTTGGATGTATCCTATTTTCGTTCAACGCAGCGGCATATAATATATCCTTTGATAATTGCAATAAAAAAGTGATATCCATTTCTCCAGATAAATCAACCGGAATTGATAAGATATATGTTTTAAGCAACATTTCCGATGAAGTATCCATGACCTTTGAATCAGAGGCGATATCTCCTGTCGAATGGTATTCTTATTCTAATCTTGGAGGAGCCTACGCTCAACAGTTAAAAAATATACATATTGATGGTAAAAAATCTACGCTACATAATGTAGTTCCTGACATGGGGTATATCATTAATGATGGCAATAAAAACTACATATTCTGGATAATTGATTATAGCAAATATACTATTGACATAAGTAATATCATTCTGTCGGAAAATCAAGAATGTAATACAACAATATTAGATATTGAAGGGGATGCTCCTGCCATTTATTATTATACTATAAATGGCAAACGAGAAACATTAGACAGAGGTATTGAGTGCTCATATAATAATTTAGAATGGGATAATGAAAATATGCGATATAATCAACGTATTATAACAAAACAACTCCCCTATATAAATCATTTAATATTACTCTCTCCTCCAATATATTGTTCAACTACATACAGAATTTCCGGAGATACGTTTCTCAAAGAATGGGGAGAAGAGTATCATTTTGAAAGTATGCCATATTCTCCGTATTCAATCGACATCAGAACATTTGCAGAACAAAATACAGATGACGACAAAATTGGAAATCTAATTAAAGAAGAAGGAGGGAATCTTGGCGGCTCAGCTCCATGCGAAATTGAATTTATGTCTTACGTCAGTGATGCAGTCAGACATATAGAATGGCAAATGGCAACAGATCCTGATTTTAATGATATAAAATATCGCATAACTGAGCCGGATCTCACCTACACATTTATGGATGATGGTACTACTTACATTCGATGTATCGCAAGTAATGCAGATGGAAGTTGCGAGTCATTTGGTAATACTTATACAGTGGAAATTGGTTCATCTGAATTGAAGATTCCAAATATCTTTACGCCTGATGGAGATGGGGTGAATGATGTCTGGAAAGTAAGTTATCGCTCTTTAATTGACTTCAAGTGTTGGATATACGATAGATATGGTCATGAAATATTCTATTTTGAAAATCCAGCAGATGGATGGGATGGAAAGTATAATGGTAAATATCTCGGATCCGGTGTATTTTTCTACGTTGTAACTGCAACGGGAGCTGACGGAAAGAATTATAAAAAAAGTGGCGACATAAATATAATAACACATCAAACCAATTCTACTAAACCTATCATACCATAATAGTAGTAATGGTAACATATTCTAAAATCCAAATAATCTAAATTCATATATAATAAAAATCGACAATGAATAATATTACAGCGACAGATTCTCTTGAGGTTTATGGCGCAAGAGTTCACAATCTAAAAAACATTGATGTCACAATCCCACATAATTCCTTATGCGTTATAACTGGATTAAGTGGATGTGGAAAATCATCATTAGCTTTTGATACAATATTTGCAGAAGGACAGAGACGCTATATCGAGACATTTTCCTCGTATGCACGTAATATGCTCGGCTCATTAGAACGTCCGGATGTCGACAAAATTACAGGACTCAATCCGGTAATTAGTATTGAACAAAAGACCGTAAATAAAAATCCACGTAGTACAATAGGTACAACAACAGAGATATATGACTTCTTTCGTCTACTTTTTGCCCGTTTAGGCGAAGCAAGAAGTTATATTTCAGGCAAACCTATGGTTAAGTATTCTAAAGATAAAATTGTATCATTACTATTAGATAATTATGATGATAGAAAAATTCAGATTTTAGCACCAATAGTAAAAAATAGAAAAGGCCATTACAAAGAATTATTTGAAACATTAAGGAAGAAAGGATATCTTTATGTCAGGATAGACGGAACCATAAAAGAATTATCTTATGGAATGAAGCTTGATCGATATAAAAACCATTCAATTGAAATAGTAATTGATCGTCTACGTTTAAAGACAAATAACATTCAGCGTCTACGCGCATCCATAGATGAAGCATTAAAGCAAGGTGATAAAGAATTAATGATACTTGACATGGATAGCAATACCGTGCGATATTACAGTCAACTTTTAATGGATTCTGAAAATGGACTATCATATCCGGAGGCTGCCCCTCATAATTTCTCATTTAATTCTCCACATGGATATTGCCCAAAATGTAGGGGGCTTGGAGTAATAAATATTATTGATGAGAATAAAATAATTCCTAATAAGAATTTATCCATTTATGATGGAGCAATTACACCTCTTGGGAAATATAAAAATTCACTTATATTTTGGCAATTGGAAGCAATATGCAGACTATATGATTCTAACATAAAGACTCCTTGGATAGATCTTCCTGAAGACGCAAAAAATGATATTCTGAATGGAACCGATCATAAACTTGATATTCAGAATGCGACGTTATCCACATCATACTATGCAGATTCTTACGAAGGCCTAATAAAGTTTATCGAAGCAATAGCACTTGATGAGCAAACCGGAAATACAAATAAATTAGAAGCTCAATTTTTTTCTAAGAAAATTTGCCCTGAATGCAAAGGGGATAGGTTAAACAAAATTGCACTTCATTACTATATTGATAATAAAAGTATCGGAGATGTTGCAAGAATGGATATTTCCGAGCTTTATGAATGGACAAAAGATCTTGAAGAAAAAATAGATCCGGCAAAGAGAGTCGTTGCCATAGAGATACTAAAGGAAATAAACAGCCGTCTTAGATTTTTGCTTGATGTGGGACTTGATTATCTGTCTCTAAATCGAAGTAGCGCTTCATTAAGCGGAGGGGAAAGCCAGCGTATAAGGTTAGCAACGCAAATAGGTACCCAGTTGATTAATGTGCTATATATTCTTGACGAGCCGTCTATTGGTCTTCACCAACGAGATAATATACGTCTTATAAATAGTCTAAAACAGCTAAGAGATTCCGGAAATTCAGTTATAGTTGTCGAACATGATAAAGACATTATGACTGAAGCTGATTACATCATTGATATAGGTCCTGGAGCAGGACGACATGGAGGGAATGTTGTGTTTCAAGGGGCTGTATCCGAATTAATGAACAATCATACACTCACTGCAAGCTATTTAAATGGAGAAAGAACTATTCCGATTCCTAATAAACGACGTATTGGGAATGGTAAATTCATAGATATTTATAATGCTTCAGGACATAATCTCAAAAATGTTCATCTGCATCTTCCATTAGGATTATTTGTATGTGTCACCGGAGTTAGTGGCAGTGGTAAATCCTCTCTAATAAACGGGACTCTTCAACCGATTTTGAGTAAAAAGTTTTATCGTTCCTTAAATGAACCTTTGCCATATAAGGAAATAACAGGTATTGATAATATCGATAAAATTGTCACAGTAGATCAAACTCCATTAGGCAGATCTCCACGATCCAATCCGGCTACATATACCGGAGTATTTTCTGATATAAGGAAACTATTCGTGGATCTTCCTGATTCAAAACTCAGAGGATATAAGGCTGGTAGATTCTCGTTCAATGTTGCAGGAGGAAGATGTGAAACCTGTAAAGGTAACGGATATCGTACTATTGAGATGAATTTCTTACCGGATGTACTCGTTCCATGTGAGACATGTCATGGGAAAAGATATAACAGAGAAACATTGGAAGTTAGATTTAAAGGAAAATCCATTTCGGATGTTTTAGATATGACTGTTAATCAAGCCGTAGATTTTTTTGAGAATATTCCAAATATCCTCAAAAAAATAAAAGTCTTACAAGATGTTGGTCTTGGATATTTAAAATTAGGACAGCCTTCAAGTACACTAAGCGGAGGAGAAAATCAACGCGTAAAATTAGCGACCGAATTATCAAAGAAAGATACCGGTAAGACCCTTTTTATTCTTGATGAACCTACCACCGGATTGCATTTTGAAGATATAAGAGTGCTGTTGAAAGTTATCAACCGCTTAGTGGATAAAGGCAATACGATGATTGTAATTGAGCATAATCTCGATATTATTAAATGTGCGGACTATGTAATTGATATGGGTCCAGAAGGAGGAAGAGATGGAGGTCGTATCATAGCTTCAGGAACTCCGGAGGATATTGCCCAAACAAACACACATACCGCACAATTTTTAAAGAAAGAATTAAATATTTAAATTCATATAATAAAATCTTATACAACTCAATGGATATAAAGTCATAAATAATAAATTGACAATTTAACTATAAAAGGTTTTAAAATAACGCCGAGATTATAAATCTTAGCGTTATTTTTGTATCTATAAACAAGAGATCTTAGTTATAAAATTTAATTAAATTCTTTAGATCTATGTCTTTTTGAGGGATTTCATATATTTATATAATCTATATTATGTTAAATAGTATTTTTTGAGGAATACCCTATACTTGTTTTTATTCATTGAGATTTCAATATTATAGTCTATCAGACAAATTAATGTTGGAATCTCAATATACAAATTGCAGATTAAGATTTCGATAAACGATAAATAATCTTTTCTTTTTGAAAAATTTATGTTACTTTTGTACATTGTTAGATATTCACTCGACATTTTCTTGTGAAAAAAAATTATAATGCATTCTGACAAACACGCCACATGTGGTTGTATAAAACATTAACTAAAATCAAACTCATGAGATCTACAGACATCATCCAAGGAAATACATACAATTTCGACATTGTAAAAGAATCATCAGGAAAAAAATATTATAAAGTCCGCACTGATGATAATATGGAATTTTCTATTAGAAAATTTAAATTTCAAATAAATCAACCTCTACCCGACTATATTCGCTGCTATGTCAAATCCACATACCCTATCACATTAAGACAAGACATGGCATCGATAATCAGCAGATTTTACACAGAAGGCAAAGAATATAATTTTACCATAAAATCTGTCAAATTCGATTATGATCAATATTTCGAACTTGAGGATTCAAATGGACTCTGTTTTAAATTATACAATGCGCCAAGCACATTATCTCAAGGTAATAACGTAAAATGCAGAATATTACATATTAATGGAGTCAATATATCACTAAAATATGTTGGTAAATTATCAGTTGCATTATCTTTAGATTTTTATGATCTTCCATCTTGGCTAAATATTTTAGGGATTAATCCGCACTATTACAATACTTTCCTGAATATTCTAAAAAGGATTCCACAATTCCATCATTCTCTAAGTTTACATGATATCGGAGATCCTTCTTGGATTTTAGAAATCTTGAAAAGTTCAACAACCATGATAACTGATTGGTTAATATCTTGTAAAGACAACTTGAAATCTCTTTCAAAAATTTCCAAACTAATTCAATTGGAAAAAGAGATAGCTTTATACATATTGGAAGGCTCAGACTATCTTAGGAACTGCAATCAAGATCAACGCACATTGTTACAAATAAGACTATCTAATCATATTGAATTATTTGAACAGCATCTCGAAGCGGCAGCAAAAATATTAAATCAAAATGATGAGAGCTTTATCGACAATGTATTTCTGCATCTTAAGGATGCTGGCTACCTATATAATCCGGCAAGACAATTTAAGATATTAATGACGATACTCAAGCTTCGTCCGGAATTAATCAACACTCGAATGGGTGAACTATTTGAAGCATTGCACAACTGGGACATCTCAAATTGGAAAAACGAACCATTCAGAACTGCACTTGTAGAACAACTACAAATTTTCATAACAGAAAATTCAACAAAGATTAACCAGCTCCCCGCAAACGACACAAGTGATGGAAATAAAATAATTGTACGAATAATTATAGCAATTGCCGTGCAGAGGCTTCTGGCTATTGAAGCAGATAATATTGAATCTAATCTTAATAGATCAATGTTATACCGCTACATATCTTATCTTGTTCCAGACAATATAAATATTCTTTTAAATAAAAGCATTGAGGCACTTCTCGGATTAGAAATACCAAATGAATTCGGTTGGGCGGAAACAGATTGCCCCACCCTTCTATTTCTGAAATCCTCCCATCCTTCACCAAATCTTGAAGAGAGAAAGGTAGTGTCAAAGATTTACTATTCATCAAAAGCAGAATTACATCTCAAATCCGGCAGCATACAGATTATCGCAAATAAAGCTGACGAAGAATCCACAGTAATTCCAAATGAATTATTTGATTGGCTTTCTACCAAAATATCCTTGACCGAACCTATTCCTTCAAAAAATCTTCGTAAAAGTAAAGATCTGAAAGTTTTCAAACAACTTTGGGAAGATATTTCATGGTCTATTTTTGGAGAAAATCAATCTGACACAAGAGAATACACTCCTAAAGAGAAAACCGAACCGTATGATGGAGAAGAAGTAAAGGTTATTATCGACAACGTCATTTTTCTAAATTCCGGACCGGAAAGACAACGATTACAATTTCATTGCACAATTTGCGACGACATTTATAAGGGGGATGGTTGGATGATATGCGACACTCAAAATATGATTGGTTGGCTTTCTGCCAAAGATAGACCAGGTAATTATGATGGGAGCCTTAACTTTGCTCATAATAGAGATGGACAACCTCTGATGTTTACTGCAACCGTATCCAAAAAAAATGATGTTCTGTCATTCAGTATGAAGAACCAGATTGACAATTTTCTTTTGGAAACCGCCACACCAGACAAAGACCTCATTGGCATAATCACGCATTTTGACAGGATTAATAACGTCTGGCTCTGTCTCACAGAACTTGGATCCACATTCAAGATTGAACGAGATTCATCTAATGATCATCTGTCTGAAGGGAAACTGGTAAGAGTTCGATACGTTGAACAAGATCATTCCAACACTCTCACACAATTTTTCATTGGAGAACTTTCCCCTTGTCAAGAAGATATTCCTCCGGTAATAAGGAAATCCCTTTGTCTTTATAATCTAATGCAATCATTTGGGGAAGATCCCAACAGTATTGAATCTGACGCATACGAGGTCAGAGAAATGGAAGAAGTTATGACTCGGGATGAACTCCTTGAACTGATATACATATACCAACGGAGAGCATATACTGAAACAGAATACCTAAAGGCATTCAATTTATTGGGATTTGCATCTATCTTGTGTAAATTAGCGGAAGAGCCAACATTACTTGAAGAATTAACAATGCACATGGAATTACTGCTTCTTCTGCATGACTTTGGGAAAAACCAAAAAATTTCATACTCAGATCTTGAAAAAATCAATCCTAAGATCTGTACGGTTCCAATGCTTGAACGTTTATTCTCGCGTCTTAAAATTGTTGCAGATCTTGATACCAATAAAAATTCAACCTGGTTATGGGAGGTATCTAAAAATCCACGAAACGAAACTGAGGGAAAACTCGCATCCATGGTTCTCGCGTACAATATGCTGCCGCAGGAACTGGAAAAAACGCGTCACGACATTATCAAGAACATCACAACTCTTCTTAATGTAAACAGTCTCAACCGCACTTCAAAATATTATGGGGATGAATCTCAAACTGTTGAATTTAAAAGTAGTATGATATATTCTTCTCGAAGTGGCGTTCACCCTGACACCAATGTTCAGATGCATGAGATTCTTCACATAATATGTGGATTTATGAATGCCCGGGGAGGCACACTGTATATTGGCGTAAATGATCAAGGATATGAATGTGGATTACAAGATGATCTTCAATACAGACTCAGACGAGGACAAAAAGCCACTCTTGACGCTATGGTAGTAGAACTTCAAAATAATCTTGATAGAAAAATACCTGCCCATGCGAAGGATCACTGTGAAATAAGCATTGATCCTGAAGCAAAAAAAGGAGTCATTCAAGTAAATATACGTCCCACTGAATATCCGGTAGAATTGGATGGTATAATCTATGTAAGGGCAAGCTCCACAACTAAACCAAGACTAAATGAGGAACGTACTGAATTTATAAAAAACAGGAGTCACAATTATCGTATCTTAATGAATATTGTGGAACAATCTATTGATAGCGACAATCAAGATATTGAGTCTGATAATGGAAACTTATCAACAGATAATTCAGACGAGGATATTATTTCAACTTTAGAACAACCGTCAACAAATAATATTGATGCAAAAGAGATTCCTGATAGAACTGCAAAACCACTACTCAGCAAATGCAGACAAAACATCTTACATTATTACGAGGATAATTTTGTAACTCCAAGTTATTATTTATATTTCTCTGACAATTGTTCATTCTCCCGATCTGAAGACGATCTATACTATGATGGCGACCCCCGTTGTTCTGCTGCAATTGTGGTAAAGCATCAAGAATGTGATGGTGTTCTTATTATTTGTTATAAGGATAACCACACATCCATTATACCTATGAAGACAATTTCAGAGCTTACCACAAATGAGAAACAGTATCTACGTGCCGACTCTTCAATACATAGTATAAATATCGGACAGCAAAACGATTATCTTTTATCTATAATAAAACAATATCACGGTCATAGAGAGATATTTTATCGTATTGATAAAATATCTGAAATACCAATGTCCTCAAACTTCTCTAATACCGGAGAATTGCTTTGTGAGAATGATCATGAGATTATTCTACAAGAGATAATCTCTACAGATAAAATAAATTTTTTCGATCCTGATGCGATAAACAGAGAAAAGCGTTTCTATGGTCTCTCTATCCCAAATCTAAATGGGACACTATCTGACGAAGAGCGTATAGAGCTACTTCTTAAACCTCTTATTCCTTCAGACTAATCATAATAGTTGTGTTGCTGTCCGATAAAATTTTAAAAGATATAAAAATTTTATCGGACAGCAACACAACTAAAAAGTATCATATTGAAATTGTTTAAGCTTAATTTTAATCTTTTGAAATAAGACTTCATCTAATAAAATTTTATATGATCATAAAATTTCCAGATTAATCTTTATATCGTGATTATTACCGCATTGCAATGTTTCATCATAACAATCATATATCTTGTGGCTTAAAATCCGTTAAATTTTAGCATAAAATATTTTGATAATTAAAAATAATGATGTAATTTTGCACCGTCAAAACAGAACAATCCTATAAAATTGGGAAAGAGATTCCATAATTAGGATTTATGATGCCTTGTGGTGTAATGGTAGCACACCGGATTCTGGTTCCGTTTGTGAGAGTTCGAGTCTTTCCAAGGCAACAATAACACAGTAAATACATGATGCCTTGTGGTGTAATGGTAGCACACCGGATTCTGGTTCCGTTTGTGAGAGTTCGAGTCTTTCCAAGGCAACAATAACATAGTAAATACACGATGCCTTGTGGTGTAATGGTAGCACACCGGATTCTGGTTCCGTTTGTGAGAGTTCGAGTCTTTCCAAGGCAACAATAACATAGTAAATATACGATGCCTTGTGGTGTAATGGTAGCACACCGGATTCTGGTTCCGTTTGTGAGAGTTCGAGTCTTTCCAAGGCAACAAAAAAAGCGTTCAAAAGAACGCTTTTTTTGTTATCTTTATTTAAACACCGGATTTATCAATCTCTCAAACATAACATTCCTATAGATACAACGTTAATTTTATGGATTCATATTAAATTTGAGCAAATTTTTAGACATGAGTGAAAAGTCTATTGAAATTAAAGGTGCAAGAGTCAATAATCTTAAAAATATAGATCTCTCGCTTCCTCTTAACAGTTTTACTGTGATCACAGGAGTGAGCGGATCCGGCAAATCATCTCTTGCCTTCGATACAATATATGCAGAAGGACAACGAAGATATGTAGAAAGTTTATCATCCTATGCCAGGCAATTTCTTGGCCGATTAGCTAAACCAGAATGCGATTATATCAAAGGACTTCCTCCGGCAATAGCCATTGAACAAAAAGTCAATACCCGTAATCCACGAAGCACTGTAGGCACTTCTACAGAAATATATGACTATCTTAGAATATTATTTGCAAGGATCGGTCATACATACTCTCCAATATCTAATCTCGAAGTAAAAAAGCATACCATAGAAGATATCGTATCAATGATGTATTCTTATCCTGAAGGGACAAGAATGGCAGTACTCATAGATATAAATATCCCAGCTGATCGGACATTACGTCAACAACTTGAAATTTATCTTAAACAAGGATATTCCCGAATAGAACAAAATGGATCTTTTCTCGAGATCGAAGATATTCTTGCCAATAAAGCAGACGATATATCCCATAATTTCCGGTTGCTTATTGACCGACTTGCCGTATCATACAACAAAGATGAAATATCTCGTCTTACAGATTCTGTAGAAACAGCATATTATGAAGGGCATGAGGAGTGTATAATAAAGGTATGGGGTAATGATGGGATACATGAACACATGTTTTCAAAAAAATTCTCTGCAGATGGAATTGATTTCAGGGAACCCAATGATCTAATGTTCAATTTCAATAATCCTTATGGAGCTTGTCCTACCTGTGAAGGATTTGGAAAAATATTGGGTATAAGTGAAGATCTTGTAATACCGGATAAAACATTATCCGTATATCAAGATGCAGTCTGCTGTTGGAAAGGAGAGAAAATGAGTGAATGGAAAAAACATCTTATCCATTTGGCTCCTCATTTCAATTTCCCAATCCATACTCCTTATGCAGAATTGACTTCATCTCAACGAAATTTCTTATGGAATGGCAATTCTTCCTGGGAGGGTATAAACGGATTTTTTAAATGGGTTGATGAAAACCAATATAAAATACAATATCGTGTTCTTAAAGCACGATATCGAGGAAAAACCACTTGTCCGGAGTGTGGAGGTTCAAGATTAAAAAAAGATGTGGAATATGTCAAAATAGGAGGCTATTCAATCACCGAGATTGTCAAGATTCCAATATCGGAACTTCGCAATATATTCAATAATTTAAAAATTTCCGAGACGGAACGCATAATTGCTAAACGACTGTTGACTGAAATTAACAACCGTCTTGAGTTTTTAGATGAAGTGGGATTAGGATACCTCACTCTTGACAGACTCTCTTCTACCCTATCCGGAGGCGAAAGTCAACGTATTAATCTGGCTACCTCGCTTGGCTCATCTCTTGTCGGATCAATTTATATACTTGATGAACCAAGTATAGGATTACATTCCCGTGATACCAATAGATTAATTACTGTATTGCGTAAGCTGCAACAGATAGGAAATACAGTAATTGTTGTTGAACATGATGAGGAAATAATGTTGGCATCCGACTATATTGTGGATATTGGCAAAGATGCAGGCAGACTCGGAGGAAATCTCATATATCAAGGCAATTTAAAGGATGCAATTGATAAAAATGAGGAAACTGACTCATATACCGTCGAATACCTACGAGGTATTCGACAGATTGATTATTCTCCTATACGACGCCCTTGGAAGAAATATATAGAGGTCGTGAAGGCTCAGGAGAATAACCTAAAAAACATTGATGTGAAATTTCCTTTAGGAATAATGACAGTTGTGACCGGTGTCAGCGGTTCCGGGAAATCTACCCTTGTAAAAGAGATTTTATATAAAGCCTTGGCAAGATATCTCGGGAATACGGTAGATGCTCCCGGTGCCCATAATAAACTGACGGGAAATCTAAACGAGATTAAAGCAATTGAATTCGTTGACCAAAATCCTATAGGGACATCTACAAGATCCAATCCGGCGACATATCTGAAAGCCTTTGATGAAATTAGAAAGCTATTCTCCGAACAGCCACTTTCAAAGCAAATGGGATTCTCTCCATCCTATTTTTCTTTCAATTCGGAAGGTGGTAGGTGCGAAGAATGCAAAGGGGAAGGTACAATTACCATCCCAATGCAGTTTATGGCTGATATTCAAGTAGAATGTGAGGTTTGTCATGGCAAACGATTCAAAAAAGAGGTTCTTGATGTAGAATATCGTGGAAAAAATATCTATGATTTTCTTGACATGACTGTGAATCAGGCTATAGAATTCCTTGAAATAAACCCCGGAACGATTGAGAAGAGAATTATCCGTCGTTTAAAGCCCCTTCAGGATGTAGGATTAGGATATGTGAAACTTGGACAAAGCTCCTCTACGCTTTCAGGAGGAGAAAGCCAAAGAGTAAAACTGGCTTATTTCATATCGCAAGAAAAAACAGACCATACCCTATTCATTTTTGATGAACCAACAACAGGTCTTCATTTCCATGACATTGCAACCCTATTAAAATCTCTGAATGCTCTTATTGAGAAAGGACATACAGTGATAATTATAGAACATAATCTTGATATCATAAAATCTGCCGATTGGATCATTGATATAGGTCCGGAAGGGGGAGAAAAAGGTGGTGACATCGTCGCCCAAGGGACCCCGGAAGATATTGCAGAATGTAAGGAATCACATACCGCTCTTTTCCTAAAACCTAAATTAATACATTCTTCCAAATAAGATAAAGCCTATATGCTTTATAAGCAGATTCATTTCAACAATATTCACTCAATTCCTTCAGACGCAATAAAATTTGAGTCTGAAAGGGATAGATTCTAACTGATTTAAAACATTCACAGATGATAAAATCTACAAACATACACTCATCTTCCATATTGATTCCAATAGCAATTATACCAATATTCTCTATTGGCTGCACAAATAAAACTGAAAATAACAGACATGACTTCGCACGACAATTATTTGAGCGGAGTGCAGTCTTAACCAAAATGTATATCGACAGCTTAAGTAATGCATCTGATTCTACCGAAATTCAGCGAATCGCTCTGAATTTCAACAACAGAATAACATCTCTAAACTATGAGTTTCCGCCTGATACTGATCTTGAATTAAATGAGGAGGAAAATGACTCATTGATAAAACTGAATAAAATGTTTACCAAGATGATGCACGTTAAAGATTCCATAATCTCACATCCCACTGTCGCCAATGATTCAGTTATAATAAACCAGCCTGAAGCACCCAACGAAAAAGACCACTGATAGGATCTCTAAATGGATCCTACCAGTGGACATGAAATAATCTCATACATTCTTATTATGGAAGTATTATCTTGACAATACTTCCATTTCACAGATATTGCAATTAAATCTAAGATTCCAAGAAATCTTGCCATTTATCAAAGTCAACGGTTCTTCATACTTTATATTTGACTGTTCTCCCCTCTTCAATTGAAAATTTCCATGCGGCTTATTTCGCTTACATAGTCCGAGTTCTCTCAAGATACAATATCTCGTTGTCATGACAACTGTGCCCTTTTCCAATTCTTTTTTACGCTCCTCTATTGCATATTCTATCTCTGTCACTCCATGTTCCTTATAAAACGCTGCTGCTATGGAATTTGCCACATTATCTCGATAATCAAGTATTTTAGCAGGGAACTTAAATTCTCTATTTTCCGCACGACGCATATCAAAATGATATGTCGCCAGATTTGCCATATCAAGCATATATACCATCTTCCGCCTAAGTTTAGAAATTTCCGAACGAGGAATAAATATATCTGCACCAAGAGTTGATTTAAATGATACTAATGAATAGACAGTATTACCTAATTTTGCAAACTCTCTTTCAATATCCATTGGCTTTATCGCAATATCTTGCTTCACATCTAACGGCAATCTTATTTCCACACCTCTTTCATCACGTGCAGTGATGCCAGTTGGATCCACATCTATTTTTAATGTTATTTTCCTTATCGCAGAATCTTTTCGCATCAATTTTTGCCATTCAATATCACTTGTACGATGTATTATTGCTCCTTTGGGAATATTAATTTTTTTATTTGTAATAATCTTGCCATTCTCTACCCTATTTATGTTTACCCCATTATAGCAATTATTATGATCAAAGAAACTTATTCCATCTCCATTATTTAAATCACTTACATTTACCACTTCCCCCATTGATTTAGGAGTCAATAATGATGCAATAGAGGCTGGTCTACGGGACTCAAGAAAATAAGTGGTAAATCCCCGATTAAAACTCTTGTCCAATTTAGGATCAAATGAACACACAGACGTTCCACTTGAACTTCTGATATATTCATTAGGTCTTGATTTTATTAACTCGTTAATTCTTTTATTGTAAAAAGAGACCACATTCTTTACATAGTCTTCCTCTTTAAGACGCCCCTCTATTTTAAAAGAAGACACACCATTCTCAATAAGTCTATCAATTATATGCGATGCATTAAAATCTCTTAGCGACAACAAATGTTTATCTTCAGAGATTATCCTTCCAGCATTATCTCTCAACAAATAAGGCAAGCGGCAAATTTGTGCGCATTCTCCCCGATTCGCACTCCTGCCTGTAGCCACACAACTCGCATGACATCTGCCGGAATAGCTCACACAAAGAGCCCCATGTATAAAACATTCCACCGGGATATCCACACTTTTAACAATCGATTGTATCTCCGGAATTGTCAATTCTCTTGCAAGTACCAACTGGGAGAAACCAACTTCTTGTAAAAAGCGAGCCTTTTCAGGAGTCCTTATATCACATTGTGTGCTGGCATGTAAAGCTATCGGAGGTAAATCCAAACGGAGCATAGCCATATCCTGAACAATCAATGCATCAACACGTGCTTTGTATAAATCTCTACAAAGAGTCTCTACCTGCTTCAATTCCCTATCATAGATTATCGTATTTACTGTGACGTAAACCTTTGCCCTATATTGATGAGCAAAATCCACTACCTCCGCAATATCTTCAATACTATTTGAAGCAGCCTTTCTTGCACCATGACTTGTTGCTCCCAAATAAACCGCATCTGCACCATGCAGAATTGCTTGCTTTGCTATATGTTTATTGGCAGCCGGTGCTAATAACTCAATTTTTCGAGGGTTTACCATCTGTATTATTTTCTTATTACGATTTATATCTCGGAAACAGATACAATGAATTTATCTAAATTATCAAAGACTCCCGACAATCATAAATTTATTTCTTAAACAATCTGTCAATATTTCTCTTATCCTCTCGCTCTTTTATTGACTGACGCTTATCATACTGTTTCTTACCTCGTCCTATACCTATAATAATTTTAGCGTATCCTTTATCACTTATGAATATTCGAAGTGGAACAATTGTAAATCCGGCATCAGACGATTGCTTCGATATTTTTTCAATCTCCTTTTTTGACAACAATAATTTCCTATCACGTCTAACCACATGATTATTGTATGATCCATATTTATATTCTGAGATATGCATCCCTTTTACCCAAACCTCTCCATGGTCAACTATACAATAACTATCCGTCAGATTGGCCTTACCATCTCGGATTGATTTTATTTCAGTACCGGTAAGCACCATGCCTGCCGTATACGTATCGCCTATTTCATAATCAAAACGGGCTTTCCTATTCTTTATATTTATCTGATCTGATTTCATATTCTTTCTATTTAAAATTGTTTTGGCAATAAGAATCCTATACACCAAGAAAGTACTGATGGAATACCAACAATCAAAAGACATAAGATAAACGTATATGTCATTTGGATGTTCTCCGGAAATTTAAGGAATTTAGCACCTCTACTGATGATATATATAGTCCAAAGAGGTATAAATATCATAAATGACCACAACATTGGCAATAACACGGTCAATGTCCCGAATAATGATAATGTAGAGAGACTGATTACAATCAAGACCTTCCCAAAATCATTTGTTTGAAAATATTCCGCTTTAGGCATTACTATCTTTGAAATAATCAAGATGCAGAAATATCCAAAGAAAAACGAAACAAATGAACTCACGGCATCAATCATCGCATTAGCTAATGAAAGAGATGGATAATATGCCATCACAACAAATTTACTTAACGCCAACACTGCTAATAAAGGATAGAAACATCCTCGCTGAGCCATCTCTGATGTAATCTTAGCACGTCTTACTGATTTCCATCCCTCTATAGGGCTTAACATGACCTTAAGCATCAAGCGGAATACTACCGAAAATGAGACCATATTCTCCAGGGAGTCATCTTCAATATTATATTCAACTGAATTACGATCCACTTGCGCATAATTCGGACCGGAGTTATCAATTGGTGCATCTGATCCTTGCTTATCCACAAATTTATCGTCTGATTCTTCTGAATAAACGTATATATTATTGGTATCTTCTTCTTTCATATCTAACTACAAAGTTAGCTAATTCTAAAATATACACAAAATTATTTTCAGTAATCATAATAAATAAAAATAAGGTCCCTCTAAGAGAGACCTCATTTTTATTTTTCAATTGCATTTGTATCATTCAGCAGCACGATCTTCATTCAGAAGACGAATCATCTCAATCGCACTCTTCGGAATACGCGTGCCGGGACCGAAAATAGCGGCAACTCCAGCCTTATACAAGAAGTCATAATCCTGAGCCGGAATAACGCCACCTGCAGTAACCATAATATCAGGACGGCCCAATTTCTCCAATTCTGCTATAACTTGAGGAATCAGGGTCTTATGTCCTGCGGCAAGAGAAGAGACACCAAGAATATGCACATCATTCTCTACAGCCTGACGGGCTGCTTCTTCCGGAGTTTGGAACAATGGTCCCATATCCACATCAAATCCACAGTCTGCATATCCTGTTGCCACAACTTTTGCACCTCGGTCATGACCATCTTGCCCCATCTTGGCAATCATTATACGAGGTTGACGACCTTCCTTCTTTGCAAAATCAGCAACGACTCTACGGGCTTCCTCAAATTCAGGATCACCCTTCTCTTCACTACTATACACTCCAGATATGGTTTTAATTACAGCCTTATATCGACCTACAACTGCCTCACAGGCATCTGAAATCTCACCAAGTGTAGCACGCAATCCGGCAGCCTTTACAGCCAAATCAAGAAGATTACCCTTTGATGGATCCTTCACACATTCAGTTATAGCCACCAAGGCCTTCTTTACTGCCTCTTCATCTCTATGAGCCTTAAGATCCTCAATTCGGGCACACTGTTCTTTACGCACTTCAGTATTGTCCACCTCAAGGATATCTATCGGATCCTCATGATCAAGACGATATTTATTGATACCGACAATTGTCTGCTTTCCGGAATCAATACGAGCCTGAGTGCGGGCAGCTGCCTCTTCAATCCTCATTTTCGGAAGACCGGTCTCAATAGCTTTTGCCATTCCACCCAACTTTTCGATCTCTTGAATATGCTCCCAAGCCTTATGTGCGATCTCATTTGTCAGAGCTTCCACATAATAGCTACCGCCCCAAGGATCCACCTGTTTGGTGACGTATGTCTCCTCCTGAATATAAATCTGAGTATTACGTGCAATACGTGCAGAGAAATCTGTAGGAAGAGCTATCGCCTCGTCAAGTGCATTGGTATGTAGTGATTGAGTATGACCAAGTACAGCTCCCATTGCTTCCACACAAGTACGTCCAACATTATTAAACGGATCCTGTTCCGTAAGGCTCCAGCCAGAAGTTTGACTATGCGTACGCAATGCAAGTGATTTCGGATTCTTCGGGTTAAATTGTTTTACAATCTTAGCCCAAAGCATACGCGCCGCTCTCATCTTTGCAATCTCCATAAAATAGTTCATCGAAATTGCCCAGAAAAATGACAAACGAGGTGCAAAAGAGTCAATATCCATTCCTGCATTTACTCCTGCCTTCAGATACTCCAGACCATCTGCCAAAGTATATGCCAACTCAATGTCTGCTGTTGCTCCTGCCTCTTGCATGTGGTAGCCGGAAATTGAAATTGAATTGAACTTAGGCATATTCTTTGAAGTATATTCAAAGATATCGGCTATGATCTTCATTGAGAACGACGGCGGATAGATATAGGTGTTACGCACCATAAACTCCTTCAGAATATCATTCTGAATCGTACCTGCCATTTCATCAAGCTTCGCACCCTGCTCAAGACCCGCATTGATATAGAACGCAAGCACAGGAAGCACAGCACCATTCATCGTCATTGAGACAGACATCTTATTCAATGGAATACCATCGAACAATACCTTCATATCTTCAAGCGAACAGATTGAAACACCAGCCTTACCCACATCTCCAACCACACGCTCATGATTTGCATCATAACCACGGTGAGTAGGAAGGTCGAATGCAACAGAAAGTCCTTTTTGACCGGAAGCAAGATTACGGCGATAGAATGCATTCGACTCGGCAGCAGTCGAGAATCCTGCATATTGGCGTATTGTCCAAGGACGAAGGGGATACATCGCACTATACGGACCTCTCAAAAATGGAGGGATACCGGAAACGAAGTCAAGATGCTCTAATCCGTTGAGATCTTCTTCTGTATATATCGGTTTTACCGGGATAAGCTCGGCTGTAATCCAATCGGCTTCCTTATTAACCGACGCGGGGGCAGACGTGCGTTCAGCAATCGCTGCTTTAATATCTATTTCTTTGAAATTGGGTCTCATGTCAGTTGAGGAGTTTTGCGTTAAACTTAACAAGTGTGTCAAGCACATTCACACGAACATGGATAAATTCTTCAATGCCAACAGCCTTGAGATCTTCCATACATGCCGGAGCTCCGGCAACTACAAACATCGCACGTCCATCAAGCTCCTTGTAGGCCTCAGGTGCCAACTCCGCATATTCGTCATCACTTGAACAAAGGACGACAATATCCGCGCCCTTCTCAATCGCTGCATCAACACCCTCTTTTACAGTATTGAATCCGATATTGTCAATTATTTCATATCCGGCACAACCGAAGAAGTTTGCAGAGAACTGCGCACGAGCAAGACGCATAGCAAGATTTCCAATCGTGAGCATAAACACTTTAGGACGCTTTCCACTGCGTTCTGTATCAAGTCTGAGCTGTTCGAACTGACTTGCTGCACGATCAAAAATCAATGACTCTACCGCACCATCCTCTACAGCTGCATTACATCCGCAACCACAGATTTCTCCGGATTTCTCCAATTTACCAAGAGCAGTCTCATTGAAATTAGGATATTGGTTTGTTCCAAGAAGAATCTCTTTTCGTCGAGCCACATCTGTATGACGTTTAACTCCGGATTCATTTACCTTCTTCTGGATTTCTCCGGTTTCAAGCAATGCAAGGAATCCACCTTGCTCCTCCACTTCACTGAATAAATTCCATGCAACTTCAGCTATTGAGGCTGTCAAAGTCTCCACATAGTAAGATCCGCCCGCAGGATCAACCACTTTATTCAAATGGCTCTCCTCACGAAGAAGCAGCTGCTGATTGCGTGCAATACGTTCGCTGAACTCATCAGGACGTTTATATTGCAAATCAAATGGAAGAGTCTCTATTGAATCTACACCTGCCAATGCTGCACTCATAGTCTCAGTCTGTGAGCGAAGAAGATTTACGTGAGCATCATAGATTGTCTGATTAAACTGGCTGGTCACTGCGTGTACCATCATTTTGCAACATTCCTCTTCTGCACCGTATGCCTTGACAATTTCCGCCCACAACATACGTCCTGCACGGAATTTTGCAAGTTCCATAAAATAATTAGAAGAAATGCCCATATTAAATTTGATTCTTCCAGCCGCATCACATGCCGGCATTCCTGCCTCAGTAAGGATTGTCATCCATTCAGCACCCCAAGCAAGGGCATATCCCAACTCTTGAGTGATATATGCGCCAGCATTATTTAGCATGCAGCTATCAACGACAAAGCAACGTATATTCTTAATGTCTTTTACGACATCATACAGCTTCAACGCCTCTTCTTTTATATCCTTTGGGAAAGAAATGCCATGACGGAGAAGACGTTTAAACGGATCAAAGTTAATTGATCCGCGGAAGCTATCTTCAAGACCATGCTTCTTTATATATTCAACCAATATCCCTGCTATTGCAACAGCCTTACCATTACAGCATCCGATATTCAGTTCCACCTTATTAAGGTCAATACCTGCAAGTATAACCTCAAGATCCGCCATTGTGGTGTCACGTTCAAGCTTGATTCCTATCGAATCAACCCCTCTGTCAATGGCATGCAATGCCTCTCGGTTAATCGCTTCAGGAGTTTCTCCTGAAATCTGCTGTCGAATAAGCCAGTCGTTATTGTCACGTGTGCCTCTGACATAAGGGAACTGACCTGGAAGAGTTCCCATGTGTGCGAGATGCTCAAGATCCTCGCGACGATAAAAAGGCTGCACATTAAAGCCCTCATTTGTACGCCAAACAAGTTTCTTGTTGAAATCGGCGCCCTTGAGGTCGACAGTTATCTTCTCTTTCCAAGCCTCTGTTGAGGTGGGAGAAAACATGTCAAATAATTTTTCGGTGTTTGCCATAAGTTTTATAGCTCGTTAATGATATAGATGTATAAGATCTTATCTTTTTAATCATGGAAACGTGTTCTTAAACTCAATCCTATTGGATTCTTGAAATATCACAAGAAGGTATTAAATTCAAGGCATGCATCATTTACGATGCATGCTTATGCATCGCTTCCGTTGCAAATTTAACCAATACTTTTAAATTGAAGAAATTTTTCCGTTATTAATTTACATTTTTTATAATAGTTACTCCACAATCAGCTGTTTTCCCTCACATCTCATTAATTTTCCGGGAAAATCCGATGCTAACTGAAGATTATGCGTAGCCATTACCACGCAATGTCCTGCATTCGAAAGTTGATGAAGCAACGCAGCAATCTGATAGCCGGTTTGAGGATCCAAGTTTCCGGTAGGCTCATCGGCAAGTATAAGATCAGGTTTATTAAGCAATGCTCTCGCTATTACAATTCGTTGCTGTTCCCCACCACTGAGTTCATGTGGCATCTTATAGCTTTTATTTGCCATACCAACCATTGACAAAACCTCATCAATCCGACTGTCAATATCATTTTTATTATTCCACCCGGTAGCCTTCAACACAAATTTCAGATTTCCACTTACCGATCGGTCTTGCAATAATTGGAAATCCTGAAAAACTATCCCTATTTTTCTGCGAAGATAGGGAATCTGCGATTTTTTTATGGAAAGTAAATCAAACCCCATTATCTCTGCGCAATCGCCCGAATATAAGGGCACATCAGCATACATCGTTTTCATAAGACTACTTTTCCCACTTCCTACTCTACCGACAAGATAGTAGAATTCTCCCTTTGAAAGAGAAAATGTGACACCTTTAAGCACATTCTTATCTCCTCTTTCTATCTCCACTCCTCTATATTTAACTATTATGCTCATTTCTTTTTCATATTATTTCACAAAATTAAGTAAATATTTTTCAATGTCAAAACAAAATATTGGCTGCATTCGTCTGAAATCATTTCAAATGAATGCAGCCAATATTTAACAATGTTTTAGACTAATCAATCGCAAATAAAAAAAATAACAGAATTTGAAGTTATCTTTTCCAATTATCTTCCGAATGATATTTTTAATGCAGATGTCTTTAATCCAGGAGAGCTGACAGTTATCTTGGCATTACCCTTCCTACCATTATTTTTCAGCACACCTAAAGCCCGTCCATGCCACGCTTTATGTGTAGAATCGTAATAGGGATCATCATCCTTTATATCTGCATTTCCTAATGCAATGAGTTCGCCACCCCCTATCACAGAAACATTCAATTCATTATCAGCAGTGGGCACCACATTTCCATTCTTATCAACAATCTCAATTGAGACAAATGCCATAGAAGGAGTATCTGATGACGCATCTTCAGAATCAACCGTCAACCTTATACCATACGGCTTCCCGGCAGTAGTAAGCACTTTAGTCTCTTTTACAATCCCATCCGCTCCTATGCCTTCCGCTCTCAATACGCCTTCCTTATAAGGTAACTCAAAAGTCGCCTTCATGCACTCCACTCCCTTTTCTGCAATTTTATCATCATTCAGATACAGCCTAACTTTTGGATAATGAGAATAAACTTCCACCTCTATAGGCTTACCCTCATATCCGGGCCAATTCCACGACTCGTATGTAGGCCAATTCCCCCACATCGTGGTTTTTATTTTTCCCACATATCCGTCAGGCTCTTTCACAGCCAAATATAATTGTTCGCCATCTTCATTCCACAACATAGAACGATAATGGCTGATAGGTTTTCGATATCCGGTCAAATCAATATCACCACAATGGGAAGCATGCCATGGATAAAGCGGGCGTTCAAAATGTTCACCGGGCACATCTCCTTCATAATAATGTCTCCCTATTCCTGATTCTCCTATATAATCTATGGCAGTCCACACAAAATCCCCCACGATATAAGGATTCTCAACACATTTTTTATAATTACTCCAGGCATCCTTTGGAAAAGATTCTGTCTGCACCATCACTCTCTCAGGATTACGCAAATGATCTTTCTCTGATTCATGAATCATATAATTGTACCCAACTATATCATGAACGTCTGCAAGTGGATCATACGTCTTCCAATCCTTTCCCCAACAAGCTAATGCAGATGTCACTGGACGCAAGGGATCCAATTCTCTACAACGAGATGCCAACATATTTGCCGTGGTCACGACTTCAATTTTATCTCGTTCTATCACTTCATTCCCAATACTCCAGCAAAACACAGAAGGATGATTGCGGTCTCTAAGCAGCATAGCATCCAGATCAGACTGCCAATGCTCATCAAATAATATATGATAATCATGATCATTCTTAGCATCTCGCCAACCATCAAATGATTCATCGATCACAAGGAGTCCATATTCATCACATGCATCAAGAAATTCTTCTGAAGAAAGATTATGCGATGTACGCACTGCATTAAAACCAGCATCCTTCAACAATCTTACCCTCCTACGTTCTGCTGCAGGATAGGCAGCCGCGCCAAGGATTCCATTGTCATGATGCACACAACCTCCATTAAGCAGTATTTTCTCTCCATTCAATTTCAATCCCTCTGCTGCATTCCATTCAACCGTGCGAAACCCAATATTTTTTATAATAGAATCCAACGTCTTCCCATTTTCCCGAACACAAACATTAGCTTCATACAACATCGGAGAATCTGGCGACCACGATTTAGCCTCAGGGACGTCTATTGATTGCTTAACTATAAAACCCTTCGTATTAGATGGCACCGTCACTGATGATAATTTTTCATGTCCCAAAATGCTCAAAGAAACATCAACTGAGCGCGGTTCATCACCATCATTATCCAACGACAACTCCATATAAAGCGTAGAAAGATCCGGCGTAGTGAAAAATACGCCCCAATTAGATATATGCAGATTCTCTTGCTGAATAAATTGCACATCTCTATACAGACCCGAACCGGAATACCAACGGCAATTTTTTTGTTTGGAATTATCCACCCTGATAACTACCACATTCTTTCCCGATTTTAAATATTTCGAAATATCCACAAAATATGGACTATAGCCATATCTGTGTCCCCCAACTTTCTCACCATTCAAATACACATCTGAATTCATGTAAGCACCACCCACATACAGCTGATATCTCTTATTCTTCTCCACGTCCTTTATAAAAAAGGATTTTCGATACCATCCGATTCCACCTTCAAGATATCCGCCATCATTTCCAGGCAAAGCATTTTTATCAAAAGGTAATTCTATGCTCCAATCGTGTGGTATGTTAAGTTTACGCCACTCATGGTCATCGTATGAGGGAGATATGCATGTGGAGTCTGAATGAAGAGAGAAGCTCCAATCTTTATTAAAGACAACATCGTTACCGGCGACAGGCAATACATACAGAGTTGAAAGCATTCCAACAACTGAAAATATACCAAAACGTTTACTCATGATACATTATGTTAGGCATAACTATTAATAATTTTACACAAAAAAGTGGAGACAAATTAAAAATTTATCTCCACTTAAGTGTCCAAGATGAGACTCGAACTCACACAGCCTACCGGCCACTACCCCCTCAAAGTAGCGCGTCTACCAATTCCGCCACCTGGACATACATTGATCGGAGTGGAGCGAAAAACGGGACTCGAACCCGCGACCCCGACCTTGGCAAGGTCGTGCTCTACCAACTGAGCTATTTTCGCATTGCGTTCAGAAAATTCCGATCAATTATTATTTCAATGTTCTTGGAGCGAAAAACGGGACTCGAACCCGCGACCCCGACCTTGGCAAGGTCGTGCTCTACCAACTGAGCTATTTTCGCATATTTAAGTGTCCAAGATGAGACTCGAACTCACACAGCCTACCGGCCACTACCCCCTCAAAGTAGCGCGTCTACCAATTCCGCCACCTGGACATACATTGATCGGAGTGGAGCGAAAAACGGGACTCGAACCCGCGACCCCGACCTTGGCAAGGTCGTGCTCTACCAACTGAGCTATTTTCGCATTGCGTTCAGAAAATTCCGATCAATTATTATTTCAATGTTCTTGGAGCGAAAAACGGGACTCGAACCCGCGACCCCGACCTTGGCAAGGTCGTGCTCTACCAACTGAGCTATTTTCGCATATTTATTTTGCAACTTTCAAGAGTATCATTCTCCCTTTTTGCGTTGCAAAGTTACTACCTTTTTTTCATCTGTGCAAACTTTTTATTTAATATTTTTATATCTATCTTAATATCTCATTGATTCTAAATCCAATAATTTCTTATTTTTTTTATAATTTTATAATCCTAATTCATCAAAATTCTCATAAAATCCACAGATAGCCTTAGTCTTTTTATCTCACAGGTCATCATCTCTTCGAATATGAAGTGATATTCCCGACCTGGACCTCAAGTATCAATCGCTGATAAAAAATAAAATTATTCTTTGCGAAATTGAAATTCAATTGAGCTTCCAGATTAAGATTCTTATTTGAAAAAATTTTTGCATATATATCAGTCCTATTGTAGAAAGAAGACATATAGAATGGCTCACCTTGATACAATACACTGCCAAGTTCTCCATACTCCGGGAATAGCTTTCCTCCAATATAAAGAGAATTTCTTAAGCCTAAGAATTTCCATTCTGCCAACAGATCCATCCAAAAACCTCCGGGAGTGCGCCAGCCTATTTCATCCGCCCTATTCCTCTCTATAGTCATTACAGCTCCTGCCTTTACGTTAAATTTATCCAAAGGCACGTATTTATCTAACTCCATACCCAAATATGTATTTACAAGAAAATTATCAACCACACGTTCATCATCCGGAGAATTTTTTCGTCGGGCAAGGTGATTCATCATCAAATGCCCTCCTATAATAAACACATCCCCCTTGGGTTTACACTCCCCATGAAACACTATATTAAACGCCTCTCGCGTAATCTCCGACTGAATACCTCTCCAGTCTATATATGCATCAAAGAATCCTTTATCATGATTATATTGCACAAGAGCCCCCCGGATGCTTTTTTGGAAATACTCCAACGAATCATTCCATAGAAATCCAGGCAATCGCTGATGCAATTGCGTCCGTGGAAACATTCCCATAGAAAATTTCCATGTGTCAGATTCATGCCGATAATACAACAATGGTATAATCTTTCCATTTTTCACTGTATTTTCAAGTGGTTGAGTCCACACTGCGCCTCCGGAAATCCTATCCTTATCAGAAAACTTCAAACCTATTTCAGGCGCAAGCGTAACAAAAAAGAAGGTCTTTGCATTATTCATTT
This sequence comes from Muribaculaceae bacterium Isolate-037 (Harlan), assembly GCA_003762615.1. GTDB lineage: Bacteria > Bacteroidota > Bacteroidia > Bacteroidales > Muribaculaceae > Lepagella > Lepagella muris. Next base: position 180,097 of record RIAZ01000002.1, on the reverse strand, counting down.
TTGTATCCCCCTCTCTATTATCAAATACAGAACCCATATTTACTTCCCATGTCGGCTCAATCGCCAAAACAATATCAACACAGAGCAATGACAACATCATTACCCCTAATATACGTTTCACTCTGTTAATCATAACAATATCTTTTTTATCAAAATTTATATTGCAAAAATATAAAAATATCCTCAATTCATTTGCACAATTCAAAATAATGTTGTAATTTTGCATCGCAATTCAGAAAGGACCCATTCTTTTTAAGTTGCACAACTCTCAGTATTTGTCCAGGTGGCGGAATTGGTAGACGCGCTACTTTGAGGGGGTAGTGGCCGGTAGGCTGTGTGAGTTCGAGTCTCATCTTGGACACCTGAAACTGCAAATCGCAAATTGCGATTTGCAGTTTTTATTTTATCTTATTAGCTCCAAATACTGCATAATAAGGAGAGACGACATCATATCGCCTCCCCCTATTATTCACTTAAAATACAATATAGTTCAGACAACTTCAATATCAGACCAATGTTTTCCCAAACGGGAACATTGCAAGACGCATTAATTTGAAGTGTTGCATTCCAAATGGCACACCTACAATAGTAATACAAAATACTACCCCCCATAGCAGATGAGTTAATGCTATCGGAATCCCACCTACAAACCACCATATAAAATTCAGAATCGAATTAAGACATCCTCCGGACGATGGCGACGTAGGCTCAACTGAAGTGCCAAACGGCAATAATGCCAACAGACTCAACTTTATCGTCTGCAATCCAAATGGAATGCCAATAATTGTCAACATCATAGCCACACTTGACACAAGATATTCAACAGCGATCATCAATCCGCCGAAGATTATCCATATTATATTAAGCAATACATTCATAATCTTCAATATAACTCAATAAGACATATCATCTCAATTTTCAATCTCCACTTTTGATGCCTACTTAAATGTATCTGGCAAATCATTCTCATACAAGACTATATCTCCAGACCTCAACAACGTGGATAACACCAGCTGAGCATCATTGAAGCTGTCCACCACATGTAGATTCTCCTTTTTGAATCCAGCCTTATTTATACCGGAGAGAATTGCATCACGATTATATTGCCCAACGATAATCGCAACATCGCAACTTTTAGCGATTTTCTCTCCGAATGCTTCATTAAGTTCATTCTGCCGACTTCCCAATTCAATCATTCCCGGGGTGACTACAATACGTTTCCCTGTCTTAAATTCAGACAAGACATCCAACGCCATTTTCGAACCGGTAGGATTTGAATTAAAGGCGTCATCAATTATAGTAACGCCACCGGCTGTTTGCTTCATGCTCAACCTGTGCTCCACCTGTTCTATTCCAGAAACACCACGTCGTATTTTTTCCTCACTCATTCCCAAACGCAATGCCACTATGACAGCCGCAATAAGATTTGATATATTACATTCTCCGACAAGACGCGTCGACAATTCAATCACCCCGCCATCCGGTTTACGTATTGCAAATGAAGTTCCGTTTACAGTATATTTTATCGACTCCGCACTATATTGACAATCTTTTCTATTTTCATTTGCCACACAATAGCGGACACATTCCACATTCCTCACATCTCTATTGGCACAATATTCAAAATCATTATTAACTACAGCAAAGCCATCCGCCGGTAAGGAATCCACAAGTTCAAACTTAGTGGATTGCACATTCTCTATACTTTTGAAAGACTCGAGATGCATTGGACCCACTGCCGTAATAATACCCATATCCGGATGAACCAAATCACAGATCTCCTTTATATCACCTTTCTGCTTTGCTCCCATCTCACATATAAAAATGGTATTGTATGGCTTCATCATTTCCCTTACAGTACGTATTACCCCCATAGGCGTGTTGAATGATCCAGGTGTCATCAAGACATCATACTCTTCCGATAAAATTCGGTAAAGATAATGCTTAGTACTTGTCTTACCATAAGACCCGGTAATTCCTATTATCTTTAAATTTGGCATAGATTGCAGTATCGAATAAGCCTCATTCCAGTATCGCCTATTGATCATCCTTTCCACAGGCATAAGCACAACTACTGCCAACATGACAATCGCCCACGAAAATATTGCCATAAGCAGAACGCTTCCTATTGCAATAGCTTGCGGCGGATACAAACCAAACACAATGTTCTCTTTATAGGTAGAAATGACTAATCCAATAAATATCAATAAGGAAATCAATGCCGATACTGTATATATACGCCAGACCCTATTAGTAAACACCAACGGCTTTTTATGTTTTTTCTTGAAAATCATAAAACATTTAACTACCATTACAATCGAAGCAATCAGCATTGCGAGCCTCAAATCAAGCAATGTTGAAAACACAAGAAACAACAAAGCCACATCCACCATTCGCCAGGTGCTTCCTATATCTTGCTTCAAGTATTTCCAATACCTCTTAATCCTGTAACTATTCTGCTGCAACATGTGGATATCATGCTTAAAGTTCAATACCATATAAGCACCACATACCACATAAATAACTATTAAAAATAGACTCATATCTTATATTTTATTTGAATTTACAAATTAAACGACCGATTTTTAAGCAGGAATTTAAAGGACATATATCCTATTTCAGCTCTTCTTTAAAAAACTCCCTAATCACTGACTTAAACCCATAAGGATTATCCAGGAAGCTATAATGCCCACAAGCCTGGAAACTAACCAATCCGGAATCCGGAATCAACCGCTCCATTGTCTTGGCATCTGAAAGTGGAGTGGCAGTATCATCTTCCCCCCATATCAATAGAGTAGGTGCCTTTATCTTTGGCATGACATATTTCAGATCTTCATTCACACATTTGCTCATCACGCCTCGCATGACTGGAGATGAATTTCGATAATCTGCAGATCCTCTTTGGGATCTGATGCTATCTATCAATGCATTCCCCTTATTCTTCCCAAGTATCATTGGCGCAATCTTCTTTAAGAGTTTAAACGTATAAACCTTATAGTAATATCTCAAACTGCGCTTAGGCTTAATTCCCGCTGCATCCACGAGCACAACCTTCGACACATCATTTCTTGAAGATAATAGAATAGCAATACGTCCCCCGAAAGAATGCCCTATTAATACAGGTCGACAAATATTTAGTTGAGCAATAAATTGCTCAACTGTTCGTGTAAACTCTTCAATTCCCCACACTTCAGTTGGTTCTTGGCTTTTACCATGACCGGGAAGATCAATATTATACACCTTCATGCCCGGCTCAAGTATAGACGCAATGCTTTTTACTGTCGTATGGTCGCAACCCCATCCATGCATCAAAACGACGGGCACACCCCCATCCTTACCCGACTCTTCATAAAAGAGCCTGATTCCATTTATAGTTATTTCTTTTTCCATACATTACTTTCATATTAACAGACAACCCGACACTCAATTTCTTGATTCCGGACTTAACCTACATCAGCAGCATCAAATGCCCTGTCTGACCAATTCCAAACTACAAAATTATAAAAAATACTTAAGAGCACTCCCCCTTACACCATTTATATTTGCTCATACCGCAATTTTTTCGTATATTTGCATCCAACTCAAATCCTCGTGGTGACGCACATTTGCGTAATTATTTGATTAACCTCTCAGTTGTGCGGTGCGTACTGCGCAACTACAAGTTTTTTCGTCTGCAATGATAACAAAATGGAATTACCAACCACTCTCCCTTCAGCAAAAATCTGCAGCTGACGAGATGCTCCCTCAATGCGGGGGGGCAGCACCTATTGCAGAATTGCTTATCAGGCGAGGAGTCAATACACCTCGAGGTGCACAAGCATTCTTCACCCCATCCATCGCGGATCTACATGATCCATTCCTGATGCCGGACATGGACAAGGCTGTTAATCGTCTTAATAAGGCCATGGGGGCTAAAGAACGAATAATGATCTACGGAGACTATGATGTCGACGGAACTACTGCAGTAGCATTAGTCTATAAGTATCTCCAGAATTATTATAGCAATATTGAATACTACATTCCTACCAGATATGAGGAGGGATATGGAATCTCTTTAAAGAGTATTGATTACGCAGCAGAAAATGATGTTAAGCTCGTAATCGTGCTGGATTGTGGAATAAAAGCAATTGATGAAATCGCATACGCAAAAGAAAAAGGTATCGACTTCATTATATGTGATCATCATGTTCCTGATGACATTCTTCCTCCTGCTGTGGCAATACTCAATCCCAAGATGCCAAACACCACTTATCCCTGCCCTCACCTATCGGGATGCGGTGTTGGATTTAAGTTCATGCAAGCTTTTGCATTGAGCAATGGGCTTTCCAATCATAATGAATTAGAATCACTCCTTGATCTTGTTGCTGTCAGCATTGCCGCCGACATTGTGCCCATTGTTGGAGAAAATAGAGTCATGGCATATCATGGTTTACGTAGACTCAACTCAAATCCCAATCTTGGATTAAGAAGTATTATACGCCTGTGCAAACTTACCAATAAAGATATTACCATCAGTGACGTGATATTCAAAATTGGTCCACGGATTAATGCTTCCGGAAGAATGCAGAGTGGTATTGAGGCAGTCGATCTGCTTGTCTGTCGTGACCTGCATGATGCTTATGAGAAAGGGAAGGATATTGATCAATACAACCGCGACAGAAAGGAACTTGACAAAAAAATCACAGACGAGGCAAACGACCTGATTGAACGGAATGTAGGCATAATACATGGAAAGCGTTCAATTGTCGTATACAATAAGGATTGGCACAAAGGCATCATTGGCATTGTAGCCTCCCGATTGACTGAACTATATTACAAGCCATCTGTTGTATTGACATTCTCCAACGGGATTGCCACCGGATCTTCAAGATCCGTACAAGGTTTTGATATCTATTCCGCAGTAAATTCCACTCGTGATCTTCTTGAAAACTTCGGTGGTCACACCTACGCCGTAGGTCTTTCGCTCAAAGAGGAAAATATTCCGGAATTCCAAAGAAGATTTGAAGAATATGTTGCTACTCACATTCAGCCAAATCAATTGTCGCCAATGATTGATATTGATGCCACAATTGAATTTGCAGACATAACTCCTGAATTAGTGGCATACTTGAAAAAATTCAATCCCTTCGGTCCCGGAAATCAAAATCCGATATTCTGTACAAGAAATGTTTTTGATTTCGGCACGAGCAAATTGGTAGGTAAAAATCTTGAACATATCAAATTGGAGTTGGAAGATGACAGCACAAGCAGAGTAATAAATGCAATTGCTTTTAATATGGCACCATATTTTGAGCACATACATGCCCACAAACCTATTGATATCTGCTATACAATCGAGCAGTCTAAACATTCCGGCAGCCTTGACTCCATTCAATTGATGATTAAAGATATCAGACCATCAACAGAATAACGTTTTGTATTTATTAGATTTCAATGATTACCTTCTTCGTAAAATATGACAACCCACGAAATTCTCAAGAGATATTGGGGATATGATAGCTTCAGACCTCTTCAGGAAGATATCATAAATTCAGTGTTAAAGGGGGACGACACCCTTGGATTAATGCCCACTGGAGGAGGTAAATCCATTACTTTTCAAGTGCCGGGACTTTTTTTTGAATCCGGAGTAACTGTTGTTGTGACTCCCTTGATATCATTAATGAAAGACCAAGTAGATAATCTGAAAAGGCACGGTATAAAAGCTGTATGTTTCCATTCGGGAATGTCTGGGAAAGAAGTACGTTATGCTTGGGAAAAATTAATGTATGGGAAAGCAAAATTTCTATACATTGCTCCGGAACGATTACAAAACGAAAGATTTATGCTGGAACTACGTCAAATAGACGTAAGGCTTATCGTTGTAGATGAGGCACATTGCATATCTCAATGGGGATATGACTTCAGACCATCATATCTAAGGATAAAATCCTTACGCCTGTTAAAGCCAAACGTTCCGGTTCTTGCACTTACTGCCACAGCTACTCCGGAAGTCGTAGATGATATAATGTTGCAGTTAGACTTCAAGAAAACCAATATATTCAAGAAGAGCTTTTCAAGAGACAACATAAGTTATATTGTCAGATATTCTGACACAAAAATACATGATATTTTACATATTCTCTCCAGAACATCCGGATCCTCTATCGTGTATGTACGAAGTCGGAAAAGATGCCGGGAAATTTCCGATTTTCTGTCATCAGCCGATATATCGTCAACATATTACCATGCCGGGCTTGATTTCAAAGTAAAAGAGCAACGTCAGAATGCATGGCAATCAAATGCCGTAAGGGTTATGGTCGCGACAAACGCATTTGGTATGGGAATTGACAAGCCGGATGTAAGGGTCGTGATCCATTACGATATACCGCCATCTCTTGAAGAATATTATCAAGAAGCCGGTAGAGCCGGTAGGGACGGACTCGCCTCCTTTGCTGTACTTCTCGCAACGAAGACAGATCCCGGAGTGATGCGCCGAAGAATTACTGAAGCCTTTCCCGAAAGAAAAATTGTAAAAAAGACTTATGAACGCATCTGTAATTTCCTGCATGTCTCAATAGGTGAAGGTTATGATTCTGTAAGAGAGTTTGACATCACTAAATTTTGTAATTTATTTGAGATTCAGGAAAAACAATGCCGGGCAAGTATTCGCCTACTATCTCAAGCCGGATATTTACACTTCATTGAGGAAATTGACAGCAGGTCTCGATTCAAAATGTTATGTCCGAGAGAAGAGCTATACGATATCCATGAATGGTCAATAAATGCAGAAAAGACTCTGACAGCCACACTAAGGAAATATACAGGAGTCTTCTCTGACTATGTATATATTGTGGAATCAGACATCGCTTCCTGTACTCAGCTTTCTAAAAATGAAATCTACGAGGCTATGCTTGAATTATCAAGGATGAAAATCATAAGCTATATTCCTCATTCCGGCATACCTATGATATATTTTCCAACAGCACGAGAAGAAACATCTTCATTATTAATTGGGAAAAATATTTATGAATCTCGGAAAAATGCAATGTCTGCCAGAATTGAAGCCATGCTTGATTACACTTTTTCAAAAAAGGATTGTCGGGTGCAACGTATGTTAGCATATTTTGGAGAATCCGATTCCGGAAATTGCAGCAAATGTGATATATGTAGGGATAAAAGAAAGAAATTAAAGTCTGATTCCAATAATCAGACAGAGATTATAAATAATATTCTCTCTTTTATGAAAACAAAACCTGATGGCACAACTCTTACAATCATATTACAACAATGTGGAAAGGATACTGCTTTAATCTCTTCTGCCATATCTTTTCTTTGCAATGAAGGATTCATGTCATGTAATAATAATATTTATCGTCTCAATTCCTCTGTAATATGATAATTCGTAAGTTTCTTATGCAATATGATCTGACTTGCTGATTGTAATAACTTATTTGTCTCCTATGAGCGATCAACAAATCCGGAAATTGAAGGGATACAAACAATATGATAATTGAAATTCATAATGGCTCATATCATATAGGCTACTATACATTTGACGACATTTCTGATATAATTGAATATATCTGCAATCATACAACTTCTATATGAGAGGCTCAGTCACTTCAATATTCACCATACTGCCAAATGCCGGGATATGATCAAACGGTCTTTCATCATCGATACTTCCTGCCAAAATCATGGCATGAAGTATCGTCCCTCCATGTGTAAAACACAGGACTGACTTATACCCATCTCGGATACATTCATTTATAAATACTCTCACCCGCCTTTGATGATCCTCAAATGACTCTCCTCCTGGAGTGACCTTATGTCTCCAATCATTGAAGTATTCTTCAAGCTGATGCTCTTCAATTTCTGCATAAGATTTCATTTCCCAATCACCGAAATCCATCTCGGCAAGATTATCATCAACATCCGCATATCCAAAACCACAAAATTCTGCCAATCGACGACAACGCGTAAGTGGACTTGTAAACACCCTATCAAATTTATTATCTCCAATATTCATCCTGACGATCTCCGCCTCGGCTTCAAATGTACTTTTCAACAACACATCTGTCTTCCCATATATAGTCCCCTTTGGCACATCAGGAGTAGTGTGCCGAATCAACGTTAATTTCATATATACATCGCCACAAAAATTATACAAAACACCAATTCCGTCATTATATAGACAGCCCCACAACAATCTCCCGTATATCCTCCTATCTTCTTTTTCAAGTATAACATCAGAAGAAAGGATACGGCAAATGCGCCCAACGAAGCAAAAAGGAATATATATGATAATTCCATAAAAACAACTGACATAACAACCATAGGCATAACACCCAATACAAATGCCAATACAGTATCCATTACACCCGGACGATTATATGACACTGCATTTTTTGACACATTTCTCCTTGCATACTCCAAAAATGATAGCATTCTACCTGAACAAAATTTTCCCCATGGGTCCGCGCCTAAAATCATGCAGACACCACCTTCAACAGGCAATGATGATAACAGAGACACAATAAGGCAAAACATTACAATCAGCGAGATCACACCGTATGTGCCCACATGAGAATCTTTCATTATCGAAAGAATCTTTTCCCTATCACGTCCGCCTCCAAACCCATCAAAGAAATCTGCCAATCCATCTTCATGGTATCCGCCTGTAGCCATCATGCGGCAACCAACAGCCAAAATTGCAGAAGGCAACGGTGGAAGCATCTGGCAAAGCAATACATATATTCCTCCACATATAAGTCCTGTAATCCAGCCGCAAAATGGCCACCAAGTGACCACATTCCTATAAGATTCAGAAGACAGATTGGGAAAAATCCTCCAAAATGGGATTTTTGTAAACATCGTTAATGATGCTATTGCCTGTTCCGCGAGCCTGTTCATGTAAAATATTTTGTGACACTTACCTTTTTAAAACTATCCATTTCATTTATCATTCTCACCGCAGAATCAACTATCGGATAGGCACAGACTGCACCGGTGCCTTCACCAAGACGCATTGACAGGTGTAAGACCGGACGGCCACCAAGTATTTCCAACAATTTCTTATGACCGGACTCATCTCCGACATGACCATATATGACATATTCTTTTACTTCCGGATAAAACATTGAGGCAGCCAACAGACATGCCGACATTATGAACCCATCCAACAAAATAACCATTTTAAGTTCAGCAGCCTGAAGCATAGCTCCGATTGCCATCACCATCTCAAACCCTCCGTATGCGCAAATAGCTTTTTCGGGATTACTTCGCAAATACTGCTTATCATAACGGTCAAGTGATTTCTTGAGGACATTAAGTTTATGTCTGACTCCGGAGGAATCAAGTCCAGCTCCTGCCCCTACACACCTCTCCAAATCAACATCTCCGAAAATTGACATCCATAATGACGAAGAAGATGTATTGCCACTACCCATTTCTCCAAAACTTACAACGTTGCAACCCTCAGCATATATTTTTCTAACTACATCTGCACCCGCCTCTATCGCTTCATTCATCTCATCAATAGACATTGCATCCTCATGCAAATAATTACGGGTACCTCGGGATATTTTCTTACATAAAATTCCCAATTCTTCAGGGAAATCAAAATCAACTCCGGCATCAACTAACATCAATTTAAAACCATGCTGATTACACAAAAAATTGATTCCGGATGTACCTGTAGCGAAATGAATCATCTGCTGGTATGTCACCTCCTTCGGAGAAAGACTTATACCCTCCTCTATTACTCCATGATCTCCTCCAAACAAAACGTTATACGGATTCTTCAGACATGGCGACAATGTTTGCTGAATTAAAGACACCCTTAATGCTAATTCCTCCAAGAAGCCTAATGAACCCTTAGGCTTTGTAAGGAAATTGATTTTTTCAATTATATCATTCTCAATCCCTTTATCAGGAGAATCGATCTTAAATTCTTTCATTACCAAAATATTGATGTTTTTGCTTGATGTCTGATTATTTTTTATTTAAGTCTTAATGGAATTCCGGAGACTATCATGTATACCTCGTCTGCGACAGATGCCACATACTGATTAAGTTCACCCTGAAGATCAGAAAAATCACGTTGCATTTTATTCGCAGATATACCACCCAGTCCTATTTCATTACTCACGACCACTATTGTCGAGCCTACATGATGAAATAGTCTATCAAGTTCCATTTTTACTGAATCATACGCAATTTCCGATTTTTCTCCACATGCGAAGAAATGATTTGTCGCAAACATTGTCAGACAATCAAGCAACACGGTCTTATTCGTGAAATCAGCATCAAAATGAAGTGGAGACTCAATCGTATCCCAATTGTCGCCTCTTCTTTTTCGATGTTTTTCCACTCTCAAGACCATCTCCTGATCTGAGATCTCCGCTGTGGCAAGATACACTGGATTTTTTGAATTTGCCAAGACATAACTCTCAGCAAATCTACTTTTTCCTGATCTTTGCCCTCCGGTAATCAGAACAATCTTGCCATTCTCCATTAATTATTCGATTTAGTGATCATAAAATCAGATCAGAACGCAATCCTACCCTTTTGTGCCTGTTGAACCATCTTTTCTCCCGGCACAAGATAAATCTCCAATCTACGATTCTTATCCCTATTATCCATTGAATCATTCGACTTCAAGGGCATGTCATCTCCTAATGAATATGAAAATAAATAGCGAGTATCTGCTCCACTCTCATCAAACCAATCAAAGACTGCATTTACCCTATCTGTCGTAAGCTGTTCTCTATACAAATCTGATCCGGTGTTATCAGTATGCATGACAAGCATTACCCTATACATATCCGGATCCTTCAGATACCGTCTTATCGGAGCAAGATAATCTCCCGCATCACGACGCAGTTCTGTCATATTAGGAGCAAATAGCAAATGAGCAGGAATCGTGACTAACAGCACTTCCTTGTTTCGGAATGCCTCTACCGTACATTCACCTTTTGGAGTATACTTCCCATTAAGCAGACGAGTCTTACCCTCCTTTGTCTGGAACTTCTGAATCAATTCTGAAGTTTTACCAACATCTACAGAATTCAGCATCTCAATAAAATCCATACTATCAAGATCACTAAATCGGGCAGTTGCCGACACAGTAGAGTCCTGTGGCTTAGGCTGCTTACCATTAATTGTTACCGGAGACAACATAATCAGGCAACACCCTGCAATACTATTAAATAAAATCTTCAAGCGATTCTTCATAATCCAATTCTGCCTTTACGATAAGTTCCACGTCTTTTGAATCCATAATCAATTCTTGATCATTCTTCACCTCTTTTTTCACGTATTTAACGAGATCGTCCACATCAAGCTGCTCCTCTTCTGTCTCTATAGAGTTTAACGAAAGATATCCATTATCCTCATAATAGTCCCAAATTATATCTACTATGCTCAATATTTCATCATCGTCATATTTCTCCCTTATAGATTCAGGAAGTTCCGCACGAATGAATTTTACGGCATTATCCTCATTAAATGAATATTGATTATTTTCCATATTTCTTGCTATTTTTAATAAATATAATTTCGACTCCCGACTTAGTTGTCATTTGTCTTTATTCTTTTTATTAAGGTCAATCAAGCCATCCGGCAAACTCATTTTTATAACTTTATCCTCATCATTGATTTCTTGTATAAAGTCATCCACAACAGGGATAAAAACCTCATCTCCTTCAGGGGTATCAACTACAAATAGAAGATTCTCCGTAGATGAGTCAACCCTCGACACAACGCCTATCATCTCTTTGGATGAATCATCAAATACACCATAGCCACTGAAATCATCCTCCTCATAGACATCGTCTCCATCCAATTCCAGGAAAGATACCAATTCTGATTTAATACCATAGATTGTTTTATTCACAAAATCCTTTGCATCGTATTCCGAATCAATACCTTCAAGTTTTATCAGATATGATGTAGAACCTTTAGGTCTCACCGACGAAGCAAAAAACGGTACAAATATTCCATCAATATCTACCACTACAGCATTACCTTCTGACACATATTCTGAATCAATATCCAAAATTGCATTCAATTCTCCTTTGAGTGCATGTGTCTTCTGGAATTTACCTATTGCCTTTATATCCTTCTCTTCTATCATTCCTCACTTCTTATAATATGGGCTCCAAGCTTATTCAAGCGTTCATCTATTCTTTCATAACCACGGTCTATCTGATTGATATTTTGTATCCGGCTCGTACCCCTTGCTCCCAACGCCGCTATGAGCATCGCTATTCCGGCACGAATATCAGGTGAGACCATATTGGTAGAATGTAAACAATGAAACTTACCGGCTCCGATTACAGCAGCACGGTGTGGATCACACAATATTATCTTTGCTCCCATATCTATCAATTTATCCACAAAGAACAAGCGACTCTCAAACATCTTTTGATGAATAAGCACACTCCCCTTAGCCTGGGTGGCAACCACAAGAAATATACTTAACAAATCAGGAGACAAACCGGGCCATGGAGCATCAGAAAATGTCATTATAGATCCATCCATAAACGAATCTATGGCATAAATCTCGTCTTGTCTGACATGAATGTTATCCCCCTCAACCTCCATATTCACTCCAAGACGACGAAAACATTCCGGCATTATTCCCAAATCATCTATACCCACATTCTCCAACACAATATCCGAACCGGTCATGGCCGCCACTCCTATAAAGCTGCCCACCTCTATCATATCGGGAAGCATTTTATGATCAGTCCCACCAAGATAATCCACCCCACAGATTGTAAGCAAATTCGAACCGATACCAGTTATTTTAGCACCCATTCTTACGAGCATCTTACACAATTGCTGAATATATGGTTCGCATGCCGCATTATAAATTGTTGTGACTCCGGAGGCAAGCACTGCTGCCATTATGATATTGGCAGTGCCTGTAACCGATGCCTCATCAAGCAACATGTAACATCCCTTTAGACCGTTGGGAGCAGTAATATTATAATACTTTCCTAATTCATCATATTCAAATTCCGCCCCAAGTTTCTGCCAACCCCAGAAATGGGTATCAAGGCGACGACGACCGATTTTATCTCCACCCGGCTTAGGAAGTATTGCCTTACCAAATCTTGCAAGCAATGGTCCGACTATCATGACTGAGCCCCTCAAAGACTGAGCCTTCTTGCGAAATTGCTCAGAATAAAGATATTCGGTATCTATTTCTTTTGCACTGAAACTTACCGTATTATTATCTATATGCTCTGTCTCCACTCCCATTTCCTCTATCAGGGATATTAAGTTTCTTACATCCGCGATATCAGGGAGATTACTGATAACCACCCTTTCAGGTGTCAATAATGTAGCACAAATCACTTCCAATGCCTCATTCTTGGCTCCTTGTGGAGATATATTGCCTTGCAACCTATGACCTCCCTCAACAATTAGTGAACTCATGAATATGATGCTTTACTTTTTCTTTTTCGCTTTTTTACCACTCGCCTGTTGTGTCACATCAAGGTATTCATTCAGACGATAATTTTCCGGATCTATCTGAATCTTACCATCAGAAATTTCTGCTATATCCATAAATACACGTGCATCATTTGCCAATTCAGGATTTTGCATGACAAGAAGTTTCTTCATCTGATTTGCTATCAGGAAAATCAACTGATCTTTTTCCACACAGTTATCCATTACGGCAACTTCCTGTATCATCAACTGGATATTTCTGCCATAATGTCTGAATCTATTCACCTCCCCTCCGTATGGTATTTTTTTACGTTCCGGACTTAATTGATCTTTACCAATCACCTCACAGGGGAATTCTATGTCAAGCTTAAATCTTGACATTACATTAATGTGATCCCAAATCTTCTGTTTATCCCCTTTATCTCCAAGCATTGATGGGAAAAGAGTAGCCATGACTTCAGAGATTGCAACCGCACACCTTGTACGCTCCTCCTTATCCTCTATCGCCACACAATAATCAATCATCCGTTGTATGTTTCTGCCATACTCAGGCATGAGCAATTGCGACTCATTGGTATTATATGGTATTATTTTCATATTCATCTGATTATTGGATATACATCAATAAAATATTTAATGATATCCTTGGTTTGCAATTAATATCTGACGTTTTGACACCTACTTATTCAACACTCTATTTTTAGGAATTGTTGTCTGATATTCCTTTAGATAATTGGGAGTGGAATAAGCGACATCAATAAAACGGTTCTCCTGGAAATATTTCTCAGCCAATGCCATCATATCACGCGCATGAGGATTAATATTTTCCAACCATTCACCATTCTGTCCTCCATAGACACCTTTGAATTTAGCAGCGCCGTCACCAAAAAACACCACTTTACGATAGGGATAAAGATTTTCAAACGAACCTTCGTCAAGAATCACAGGACCTTCCTCTATAATATTTGAAAGCCTGAAATCTATTGCTCCGGCAAAGACCTCCATCCGCCTGGCATCTACCATTGGCACCAATATTTCGTCACCTTGCCATTCAAGATTTCGGAACATCGCCTTGACTGCCATTATCTGTAATGTAGATATTCCTATCAACGGGACACCAAGACTAAATGCCAAACCTTTTGCGAGAGATAACCCTATTCTAAGCCCGGTATAAGATCCCGGTCCAAGACTGACAGCCACTGCATCGAGTTTTTCCCCTTTTCTATTAACTTCATCCATGCAGCGTTCAACAAATGGAGCAAGTTTCACCGCATGATTCATCCCTTCGGTATCCTCCAATTGGAACTCCACCACTCCATCCTTTGTCAAAGCCACGCTACATGTCATAGACGATGTTTCAATATTTATTATTAGTGCCATTATTCTTTTCGATTAATTTTTGCATGATAAGCCTCCACACAATTTTGACCATCTATTGCAGCCGATACTATACCGCCTGCATATCCTGCCCCTTCTCCCGCCGGATAGAGATCCTCTACCGATATATGGTTTAAAGTTTCTTTATCCCTTGGGATTCTGACCGGACTCGATGTCCGTGATTCCAACCCCACCATCAATCCATCATGGGAAATAAACCCATGACATTTACGGTCAAAGATTTTAAATCCCTCCTTCAATCTACTTGAAATTTCTGTTGGCAACAGTAGATCCAGACGCGCGGCATGCACTCCGGCAGGATAAGAACTGCGAGGAAGGCTCTTCGAATCTTTTCCGGATATAAAATCTGTCATTCTTTGAGCCGGAGCATTTATTGAATTTCCTGATGCCTCAAAAAATCTTTTTTCAAGATTCTCTTGTAATGCCATCATCTCAAGTGGTCCTTCTGATTCAAATCCTGATATATCTCCCGGATGAAGTTCCACCACCATGCCAGAATTTGCCCATTGGCTGGCTCTTGCAGAAGCCGACATTCCATTGACTACAGACTGACGATCTCCCGACATAGCAGGGACAACAACACCACCGGGGCACATACAAAATGAATACACACCTCTTCCATCAACCTGAGTCACGAAACTATATTCCGCTGCCGGCAAATATTCCCCTCTACCATCTTTTGAATGATATTGCAAACAGTCTATCAATGTTTGGGGATGTTCAAGTCTGACCCCAATCGCAAGACCTTTTGCTTCAAGCGCAATATTTTCTTTATGTAGAAAGCGGTATACATCCCTTGCTGAATGTCCGGTTGCCATGATGACTGCACCCCTAACTTCTCCTGAATTTGTCCGCACACCTCTGACTACATTATCTTCAAGAATCAATCCGGTGACCTTCTCCCGAAATCTCACCTCTCCTCCACATTTCAATATCGTATTGCGGATATTCTTTATGACATCCGGAAGTTTATCACTCCCGATATGAGGATGAGCGTCCACAAGAATATCTTCCGAAGCTCCATGTTGATGCAGCAATTGAAGTATCTCTCTCACATTTCCCCTTTTCTTGCTGCGGGTATATAATTTACCGTCGCTATACGCACCGGCACCTCCTTCCCCAAAACAATAATTAGATTCATTGTCAACCTTTCCTTCCCGGCTTATTTTAGCAAGCTCTATCCTTCGTGTATCAACATCGCTTCCTCTCTCAAGCAAAATCGGACGGATACCCAACTCAATTGCCTTTAATGCTGCAAACAATCCTGCCGGACCAGCTCCTACTATCACAATCTGAGGAGCATCCTCCGGTAACTTTTTAAAAACTACCGGCTCATATTGAGCCTTAACTTTCAAGTCATCGCCTGTAGCGATTCTTACCGTAAGGTTAATCGCCACATTACGCTGACGAGCGTCAATTGATCGCTTTATGATTTTCAAATCATTTATGTCATTCTCCTTTATTCCACAATCCGTTGCCACCCTCTTTTTCAGCAAAGAAGGTACTGCCGCGATTTTGGGAGAAACCCTAAAGGAAACATCTGTTATCATTTCATACACTTTTTTCAAACTGCAAATATAATTTATTATATTGGATTTAAAAATATTTTGTATAAGTTAATATCGTTTTTTTATAATTTTCGTAATGAAGTTGCCTAAATCTCATCTACAGACTTTGAATATAAAGATCACGTATTATGTTTCAAATTGAAGATTTTTCACTAAATTTGCAGATGAAGTTGTTCGTCACACAATATTACAATGACATCTTTTCAAAGATGGATATATGTCAATTTCATGGGCAAACCGATAAGCCTTTGATGATACTTGATTTTAAATTATTTAAAATCAAAGGAATAACTTCAGATTTTCATCACTTTAATTTTTAATAATATGAGAGATATAACCAATGCCGGTTTTTTATTTGATTTAGACGGTGTGCTCATTGACAGCGAAAAGGAATATTCAAAAATATGGTCACAAGTAAACTGCGAATATCCAAGTGGCACCCCATCATTGGAAAAAATAATCAAGGGTTGCACCCTGGATAAAATTCTTGATGATCATTATCCAGATCCGGAAATCAGAGTCAAGGTAGTAAAACGTCTTTATGAACTTGAGAAACTAATGAAATACGATTATACCCCCGGAGCAGAATACCTATTAAAAAGACTTAAAGAATTAAAACAGCCCATAGCTCTTGTCACCAGCAGCAACGATGATAAAATGGCTCATCTTGATGAGGAAATCCCGGAATTGAGAGGGCTATTTGATTATATCGTGACAGCAGACCAAATATCCAAATCAAAACCGGATCCGGAGGGCTATCTTCTTGGTGCGGAAAAAATAGATCGAGACATCCGAAACTGCGTCGTATTTGAAGATTCTCTTCAAGGAGTAAAAGCAGGCAAGGCTTCCGGAGCATTCGTCATCGGAGTCGCCGGCACTCTTCCTAAAGAGACGCTTGCCCCTTATTCCGATATTGTCATTGATTCCCTAACAGAGCTTAATATTGAAGAGCTCGTCAAAATTGCCTCGCAACGAAATGAATAATAATATACCTCTGGCAGAAAGGCTTCGCCCTACATCTCTGGATGATTATATCGGGCAACAGCACCTTGTGGGAGACAATGGCATAATCAGGAAAATGATTGATTCCGGAAGAATCAATTCATTCATTCTATGGGGACCTCCGGGCGTAGGAAAAACCACTCTTGCAAAAATCATTGCAAAAACCACAGAAGCGGCCTTCTACACTCTCAGTGCCGTGACATCCGGAGTGAAAGATGTAAGAGACGTGATTGATCGCTGTAAAGCTGAAATGAGAAGCATGTTTACAACGGTCCGCCCTATTCTTTTCATTGATGAAATACATCGGTTCAGCAAATCACAGCAAGATTCATTACTTGGAGCCGTGGAACAAGGCATAGTCACTCTTATCGGTGCCACTACAGAAAATCCATCATTCGAAGTAATCCGCCCTCTTCTTTCAAGAAGCCAGGTCTACACTCTCAAGCCTTTGGACAACTCTGATCTTGAGACATTACTTGATCGTGCGTTACACAAAGACACTATCCTTTCCTCAAGAGATATTGAAGTGATTGAGAAAAAGGCCCTGTTCCGTTTTTCCGGAGGAGACGCCCGAAAGTTGTTAAATATACTTGATTTAATTGAACAATCCACTCCCAAAAATGAAAAAATAACTATCACCGACAATCTCGTCACTGAACGGCTTCAAGAAAATCCGGCTGAATATGATCGAGATGGTGAGATGCACTATGATATCATTTCTGCATTCATAAAATCAATCAGAGGAAGCGATGCCGATGCAGCCATATACTGGCTTGCACGAATGGTAGCAGGGGGAGAAGACCCAAAGTTTATAGCCCGACGCCTTGTCATTCTTGCAGCGGAAGATATTGGACTCGCTAATCCCAATGCCTTGTTGCTTGCCAACGCGACATTTGATTCAATCCACAAGATCGGATGGCCTGAAGGGAGGATCATCTTGGCAGAATGCACAATCTACCTTGCCAATTCGCCAAAGAGCAATTCTGCATATAAAGCTATTGGGGCGGCAATGGAGGCTGTAGCTCAAACCGGGAATCTCCCCGTCCCTTTGCATTTGAGAAATGCTCCCACAAAACTCATGAAAGACCTCGGCTATCATGAAGGCTACAAATATGCACACGACTATAAGGGGAATTTCGTAAAACAACAATATCTTCCTGACCAGCTAATCGAATCCAGATTCTGGATACCATGCGATAATCCTCAGGAAGCCCGAATGTGGGAAAATATTGAAAAATTACGTTCCGAAAACAGTTGACTGCTATATTTGAAAAATAATTAAAGAATTTTTTCATTATTTCATTGTTTTATTTTGAAGATATTAATAAAACAATTAAATTTGCCACGTATTCGTACTAAAACTTTAGATTTCATGAAAAAACACAATTTCTACGCAGGCCCCAGTATAATGAGCCAGTTCACCATTGAAGAAACTGCTAAGGCAGTTCACAACTTCGCGGATATGGGATTATCCATTCTTGAGATTTCTCACCGTAGCAAGCAATTTCAAGCGGTGATGGATGAAACGGTAGCTCTCTTCAAGGAGTTGCTCGAAATTCCGGAAGGATATAGTGTCCTGTTCCTCGGTGGCGGCGCAAGTCTTCAGTTCGCAATGGTGCCGATGAATATGCTTTCAAAAAAAGCTGCCTATCTTGACACAGGTGTATGGGCAAGCAAAGCAATCAAAGAGGCAAAATTATTTGGAGACGTTGACATCGTTGCTTCTTCCAAAGACAAAAACTACACCTATATTCCAAAAGACTTTGTAGTGCCTGCAGACGTGGATTATTTCCACTACACTTCAAACAACACTATCTACGGAACTGAGTTGCGTAAAGATCCTGAAGTTGGGGCTCGTCTTATAGCAGATATGAGTTCCGACATATTCAGCCGTCCTGTTGATATATCCAAATATGACCTTATCTATGGAGGCGCACAGAAAAATCTTGCACCTTCCGGTGTCACTTTCGTTATCGTCAAAGACGATGCCCTCGGTCATGTGGATCGCCCAATACCGACAATGCTTGATTATCGCACCCATGTAAAGAAGGGTTCCATGTTCAATACGCCGCCGGTTCTCCCGATTTTCTCTGCATTACAGACTCTAAAATACTACAAACAACTCGGTGGTATTCGCGAAATAGAGAAAATGGATATTGCAAAGGCAGAGACCCTTTACAATGCAATTGATGGCAGTAAGATGTTTGTCGCCACTGTTCCTAATCATGAAGACCGTTCTATTATGAACGTTTGCTTCGTGATGAAACCGGAATATAAAGAATTGGAAAAAGAATTCATTGATTTCGCTACTGAAAAAGGCATGGTAGGCATAAAAGGTCATCGTGACGTCGGTGGATTCCGTGCTTCTCTCTACAATGCGCTACCAATGGAGAGCGTGAATGCTCTTGTCGCTGCAATGAAAGAATTCGAAGCGAAACACTAATTTCCCCTAACAGGAACATAATCTAACAAAAGCAGACAGAAGGTAGTATTACTTTCTGTCTGTCAAACATCCTTTATTATGAAAATTCTTGTATTCACAGAAAAACCTTTTGCTCCGGCAGCCGTTAAGGCGATTGCAGACGTAATCAATGCATCTGGAAATGATATGGAACTGGTGGAAAGAGGGACCAGAGCTGATCTTCTAAATGCAGTTAAAGATGCTGAAGGATTAATCGTCCGTAGCGATGTGATTGATGCTGAGGTAATGGAGGCTGCACCAAAACTTAAAGTGATCGTAAGAGCCGGTGCAGGCTACGACAATATTGACCTTCAAGCAGCCACAAACCATGGTATTTGCGTAATGAACACCCCGGGACAAAACTCAAATGCTGTGGCAGAACTTGTATTCGGTATGATTGTCATGATGTGTAGAAACCAATATAACGGCACATCCGGCTCCGAACTGAAAGGGAAATCTCTTGGTATATATGCCTTCGGACAAGTTGGCAGAAATGTAGCACGTATTGCCAAAGGATTCGGCATGAAGATACAGGCTCTCGACGTGTTTGTCTCTGACGAGGTGATGGAGGCTGAAGGTGTCACTCCGGTGCATGATGTAAATGAACTCTTCTCTCAGAACGATTTTGTTTCGCTTCATATTCCCGCCACTCCTCAGACAAGAAATTCCATTGGGTATGATCTTGTGATGAAAATGCCCAAAAACGGTGTGCTGGTAAATACTGCGCGTAAGGAAGTAATTGATGAAGAAGGTTTAAAGAAAGCTTTGGAAGAGCGTCCTGATCTTCGTTATGTAAGCGACATCAAGCCGGCTGCTGCCGAGGAATTTGAGAAGCTATTTGCATCTCGCGTATTCTTCACACCAAAGAAAATGGGAGCACAGACAGCTGAAGCCAACTTTAATGCCGGGGTTGCTGCTGCCGAACAATCGATTGCATATCTCAAAGATGGTTGGAATAAATTCCAAGTAAATAAATAATTTATTTCTCAGTTAATATAAGATCCTGTTTTTCATCAAATCAGGAATCTAAATCTCGGAAGGAATCCCACTTCCGAGATTTTTTATATTATATCCAGATCTTACATAAAATGAAAAAATTTATACGCACCTAATTACCAATTAATTACGCACAAACATTCATTCCTAAGTAATTTTATTTATAATCAAACGTTTATATCATAAAATTATAACACTGACAATCAAAAATACATTACCATATCATAAAACCATCTATCAATGTCTGGTATAAAAGTTGATATATCTTATTCAAGGGAACTTTTGGCAATATCCCCCATCATTGTGTTTCTTATCGTCTATCTTGTTACTTCTCTTATATTTGGCGATTTCTATAAGATGCCTATAAGTGTAGCCTTGATGATAGCATCTATATGGGCAGCATTCACATTGAAAGGAAAAAGTATTTCGCAAAAAATAGAAATCTTTTCAAAAGAAGCCGGATCCTCAAATGTGCTATACATGGTGTGGATCTTCATTTTAGCCGGAGCTTTTGCAGCAATCGCTAAACAAAGTGGAGCAGTTGAAGCCACCGTTGATCTGGCTCTCATCATACTTCCATCTTATATGATTGTTCCAGGTCTTTTTATCGCCACATGCTTTATTTCCATGGCTATAGGCACATCTGTAGGAACCGTGGTTGCATTGACACCTCTCGCGGTGAATATGGCTGAAGGTGCAGGTGCCCCGGTCCCTTTCTTTGTTGCCATTCTACTTGGAGGCGCATTCTTTGGAGACAATCTCTCATTCATCTCTGACACAACTATTGCTGCCACAAGGACACAAGGTTGTGATATGAAAGATAAGTTTTTAGCAAATATACGGATTGTTTTGCCTGCTGCAGCAATAGCCTTATTCCTATATTGTCTCTTTTCTCCGACACTCGAATCCGCCCCACAACCATCCGGAAGGAGTTTGTGGCTCGTGATTCCTTACTTAATCGTAATAGCCTGTGCATTATATGGCATAACTGTGACAGTGGTTCTACTTATAGGAATCATCTCTGCCATGATAGCAGCAATATTGGAAGGGATATCAATACTTGATATCTTCTCTATTGCTGGAGAAGGTATCGATTCAGTTGGACCTCTCGTAATGATAACCTTATTAGCTGCCGGAATGTTGGGCATGATTAAAAGCGCAGGGGGTATCGATTTTATTCTTAAAATTCTTGGCAGGAATATTTCAACCTCCAGAGGCGCTCAACTAAGCATATCCCTACTCGTAGGAATTGTCAATTTATGTACCGCAAACAATACGGTTGCTATTCTGACTGTAGGCTCTCTTGCGAAAAAAATCGCAGATACATATAATATCCCACCTCGCAAGACCGCTTCATTACTTGATACCGGATCTTGCATCGTACAGGCTATAATCCCTTATGGCGCACAGACGCTAATGGCGGCATCACTTGCAGGTATATCCCCGATAGCTCCTTGGCAATATCTTTTCTATCCGCAAATTCTCATTCTATGTCTGGCAATATCAATCATGATAACCCCAAAGCGCAAATTACACAATAAATAAATTGAGATCTCAATATTTTACAAAGAAAGGTCTGCATCCTCATTATTAAGATGCAGACCTTCCTTCTTTAGGATAATTAAATTTCATTTACTTCGAGCTCAGCCGCACCGTAGTAGTGAACGTGCCTATTTCAGGTGCTCCCTCCGGTAATTTCTCTTCATCCTCTACGACAACTAACGGAATATTCACAACAGCACTTGTAATGCTCTTATCCACCTGTAGCACTGTAGAAGTTACTGTAAATGTATGAGTTCCGGGCTTCATATCCTTTGTTGTAAAGGAGAAATTGAATTTACCCTCCTCTATACTTGCCCATATAGGGTATCCATCCAAATGATATCTTACCCCAGTGACGGTAGCTGCCTTATCCGTAAGAGATTTAACTGATACTCCGTCAACCGATACTGTATCACCTACTACCGTATAAAATTTACTGTCAACCTGACTTACCCCACTCAACGTCACAGAAAAATCAACCTGAGCGAGATCATCATCATCACTGCACGATGCAAAGAATGCCAAAGGCAACAGGAATAACAGATAGAATAGCTTTTTCATTTTTTATCTCCTTCTTTCTTGTTAATTTATTAAATTGTTAAACTTCTTATTTTATGACTCTTTATCACTTTTTAATTATGAGTCATTTTATATATCCAATGAGTATTTACCTCAACATTGATCAATGTATCTGAATGGACTTTATCTTATAACATCCGACAAACAATAATGTTGAGTATTTACATATAAAAAAGCGAAGGAGTCATCATGATTCCTTCGCCTTCTAAATTTCTGTAACACGTATGCCTACAACTTATTTAAGTTTTAATCAAGTTTGTGAATTACAAGACCGGATCTCAACTTCGGTTCAAACCAAGTTGTCTTAGGCGGCATTATATTACCACTGTCTGCTATGTCTATAAGCTGTCCCATCGTCACTGGGTACAATGCTAATGCCATTTTCATTTCGCCACTGTCTACTCGCCTCTTTAGCTCGCCGAGTCCTCTGATTCCGCCGACAAAATCTATACGCTTATCTGTGCGTAAATCAGTAATTCCTAATATATCGCGAAGTATAAGATTGGAAGATACCGTCACGTCAAGAATACCGATTGGATCATTATCGTCGTATGTCCCCTCCTTTGCTGTCAAAGAATACCATTTACCATCCACATACAGAGAAAAATTGTGCAAACCAGCAGGAGAATAGATATTCTCACCCTTCTCCTCAACTTCAAAATTCTCACGCAGTTTATCAAGGAATTCATCAACTGTCAATCCGTTAAGATCCTTCACAACTCTATTATAGTCTATAATACGAAGATGTGAAGCAGGGAAAGCCACTGCCAAGAAATAATTATACTCCTCATCCCCTTTATGCGACGGATTATTAGCCGCTTTCTCGGCTCCGACAAGAGCTGCCGCTGCCGATCTATGATGACCATCCGCAATATAGAGATTAGGAATCTTTGCAAATTCTTCTGTTACTTTTGAAATGGTATCCTCATCCTCTATCACCCACAATGAATGACCAAAGCCATCCGGAGCAATAAAATCATATTCCGGCTCCCTGGCAGTCACTTCCCGAATTATCTGTTCAAGAGCATCATTATCAGGAAATGCGAAAAACACCGGCTCTATATTAGCATTATTTATTCTGACATGCTTCATTCGGTCTTCTTCCTTATCCCGACGAGTAAGTTCATGCTTCTTTATCCTTCCCTCCATATAATCATTGACCCAGGCTCCCACTACAAATCCATACTGTGTACGGCCATCCATTGTCTGGGCATAAATATAATAATTCTCCTTGGAATCCTGAACAAGCCAGCCCTCCCTTTGAAATTTATTAAAATTCTCGACTGCCTTGTCATATACTTTGGGATCATGCTCATCTGTGCCCGGTTCGAAATCTATCTCCGGTTTGATGATATGGTATAACGATTTCTCATTATCCCCTGCCTCTTTACGGGCTTCGTCACTGTTCAGCACGTCATACGGACGCGAAACAACTTCTTCTACAAGCTCGCGGGGTGGACGCACTCCACGAAATGGTTTCACTTTTGCCATGGTAATAATTTAAGATTTATGATGTAGGTACTATATGTCAAGTTACCTCTATTCATGTAACGTAACCTATCTCATTCTATTTTATGAATAGATGACTTCTGACTCTTTTTTCTACACTTCTCACATACTCCATATATACATGTAGAGACATAAGCTGCACGGAAATCGCTAAACTTCATATTTGCTAATGCACCGTCGATATCTTCCAAATCCACTTCTCGAATCTCTCCACACTCCGTACAAACCAAATGACTGTGGGTCTGGCTTGCTCTTTCATATCTCGCCTGATGAGTATCAAAAAGCAAACGTCTGACAATTCCTGCCGAACACAGTAATTCCAACGTACTGTATATTGTAGCACGACTGACATGATACCCACTGCTCTCAAGAGCCTTATAAAGGCAATCCACGTCAAAATGGTCGTTGTAATAAAGCACACAACGTAATATCTCAAAACGTTCCGGTGTTTTACGTAACCGTCTCAAACGCAAAAATGAGATGAATTTTTCCTCTTCCTCCTTATGATTTTCAAGACATCGGTTGCACATTCTTATGAAATTCTTCATGTTAATCGGCATCTTACAAGATAAGACACCATGTATGGCGCCCATTGGAATAAATATCTTGAAGTCTGCCGGGATCAATTTATTGAAAACTCCATTGCAAATTTAAAAATATAGGGGCAGAAATGCAAATTTCTGCCCCTAAAATACCTATTTATATGTAGATGATTATATCCTGACCTCATTTTCCGGATAATGAAGTCTTTTAGTCTTATTTCAAAAATTTAAAAATTTCAGAGTTATGACTTCAATATTAGAAGCTCAACATCATCATAGCCGTTATCCTGTTGGCACTCCCATTTGTCCCATTGAAATTCATCCTTTTGCCCGATAGATACTCCATACCTACCTCAAATCTTGGAGTAATGTCCCAATATAGATTAAATGCGCCATACAGTCCATACTTATATTGTCCGTCGCCGGGATTATGTTTCGGATAATAACGTTGTTCTGAAAGTGCCACATCTGCAAACAATTTATGAGTGAAATAATATTTTGCACCAAGCACAAACCCTGTAGCCATCGGAGCATACAATTTCCCTTTCTTATCCGGATCTGCGATGAGATCAAAACTTCCACCGGCAAGATCTGTGGTATAGGATGCATGTCCTTTCCCTAAAGACGCTATTCCATAAAGATTTAGGCTGTTGTTTACTTTTATTATTGTCGACAATTGGGCTCCCCAGCCAAATATATTATAATTTTTACCAACAATCAGATCCCGGTATGATAAAATTCTACCAAGCCCTGACAATCTCACATGGCTCTCACCCCCATCCCATTGATATTGTGCAAATGCTGCCACATCAGGCACGTAATCACTACAGGCCTTGGTGGTAGTTCCATCTGCTGATATCGAACTTGACGGAAATTCTAACGATCCTGCGACACTCCAACGGTTCTTAAATGTATGCATGTATCTTACAAGCACACTTGTCCTACTATTAATCCCATTTGGTCCTGCTGCATCTATTGTAGACGGCTCCGCTTGTGTATCCTCAAACGTGGTGGTGGCATATCCGGCTGTCCAGTCGCCCATAGTGATGTACGCCTTCTTCAATTTAAAGTCCCTGTTATTATAACCGGAAAAGTCTGCCTGAAAGAATCCCATGAAATTACCGAAAACACTGTTTTTACCTAATATTGTAAAAAACAATCCGGTGCCTGCCGGTGTAGCGGCAAGTCTTCTCATTGACGTCGGATCTTTGGGGATCTGTATAAAATATGGTGAAAAACCACTGATTGGAATCGAACCATTCCAATCATAATATCCTCTGATACGCACAACTCCTCCAATTCCCATTGCAAGATTATTACTCTTACTCATAAACATAAAATATGGAGCACGTGGATCCTGAAAATGTCTGAATTGGTTGACATAAAACATATTCAGCATCTTCTCAACGGAATCCTTTGCCACATTAGCGTCACCGGAAGATATAACATGCGTAGATTCTATTATTGACCTATCCCTTTTCTTTGCTTTAGACACCAAGGGTTCTGGTTCTGGTCCTGATTCTGACACCGCTAATGGCACACCATTACCGGAATCCAAACTATCAATCGACAGGATTCCTACGTTGCCTGCTAATTCCGCATATTGAGCGGCTGCCTGGATTTGAGGCACATAAATGCCTACAGCTAACGCTCCTAAAGCCAGACCTCCAATTAATGTCCTTTTTGATGCAATGAAATTCATAGTGGAATGTTTTTAAACGTGTGGATTAATTAAGTTGTATGATCCAACTTTTGTATAAATAACATCCCTTACTCGTGATAGGTTCAAACTGTATTCTGCTTAGATACCCCATATTCAGGATAGAGTGAGAGTTGTCACTATTCAAACAGATACCGCAACAATTCCTCTATCTTTCCAACCTCCACTACCTTTATCTTAAACTTATCCTTTACTCCTTTTAAATTATCTTTAGGAATAACCACAGCATCAAACCCAAGTTTCTCCACTTCTGCCACACGTTGATCTATTCGCGTAACTGTCCTGATTTCCCCGGAAAGACCGACCTCTCCTATAAAACATGTTTTTCTTGACACGGATATGTCAAAATTAGACGACATTATCGCTGCGACAACAGCCATGTCTATCGCAGGGTCAACCACTTTCAATCCCCCCGCCATATTCAGGAATACGTCTTTCTGTCCCAATTTGAATCGGGCACGTTTCTCTAATACCGCAAGAATCATATTCAGACGACGCTGATCATAACCCGTGACTGAACGTTGAGGCGTGCCATACGCCGCCGTAGACACCAATGCCTGTACTTCCACCATAAATGGTCTGACTCCCTCTATTGTCACCCCTATTGCTATGCCGCTCATCTCTTCCTCACGATTTTCTGAAAGAAGCATTTCCGATGGATTCTTCACCTCTCTCAATCCCTTCTGTACCATTTCATAAATCCCTATCTCCGATGTAGAGCCGAAGCGGTTTTTTATTGAGCGTAGAATACGATATAGATATTGGCGATCACCTTCAAACTGAAGCACGGTGTCCACTATATGCTCCAACACTTTCGGACCTGCAATTGCCCCATCCTTATTGATATGACCTACAAGAATAACCGGCACACCTGATTCCTTAGCATATCGGAGAAGTGCCGCAGCACATTCCCTTACCTGACTGACACTGCCAGAGGCTGATTCAATCTGATCTGATGCAATCGTCTGGATTGAATCGACCACGACTATCTCCGGAACCACATTTTCAATTTGGGTAAATATATTATCAAGTCTTGTTTCACACAAAATATATGTATTATCCGATACTTTTCCAAGCCGATCCGCACGCAATTTAAGCTGGGTTGCACTCTCTTCTCCCGACACATATAGTATTCTCTTATTACGTATCGACAGAATATTTTGAAGCAACAGCGTCGATTTTCCTATGCCCGGCTCACCACCAATCAAAGTAAGACTGCCTGCAACAAGTCCCCCTCCAAGGACTCGATTCAATTCGCTTGAGGGCATAATTATACGAGGTTCATCAAGTGTCTCTATCTCTGACAGTTTTACAGGACGTTGGATTTTACTACTGCCAAGCTTCAAATCAGTCTTCTTTGACACCGTTATTTTTTCCTCTGCAAATGAATTCCATTCTCCGCATCCGGGACACCTGCCAAGCCATTTAGGAGATTCGTATCCGCAAGACTGACAGAAAAACACATTCTTTACCTTCGCCATTGATATTAATGCTTTATATTATTTCCACACATATCTTCTCTCCATTAATCATAAAAGATCATGATAAAGGAAATCATCATGCTATTTATCCTAATGATTTCTGAACGTTGACAACGTTATCGCAGTTGCAATTGCCACATTCAACGATTCCCCATGGGAGTCATCTCTATATGGAGGTATCAGCAACGGATGATCAACCAGACTTCTTACATCCTCCGACAATCCATTCCCCTCATTTCCCATAACAATAAAACCGGCTTGCCCAAGCGTAGTCTTAAATATATCGTTCCCTTCAAGCATCATTCCATAAACCGGGAATGACTGATGACAATTAATAACACTGCATAAATCCGCATAACACACTTTCACTCTTTTCAACGATCCCATTGTGGCTTGTATCGCTTTCGGATTATATATATCCACCGTATCTTCCGAAGCAATCACCTTATCCACCCCAAACCAGTCGGCAGTGCGCACGATTGTGCCAAGATTGCCCGGATCTTGAATACCATCCAGCAGCAATATCAATTCGTCATTAAAATTCTCCAATATCTTATTCTGTTCCGGAATATGAAAGACAGCTATTACTTCAGAAGCATTAGATAGCGTTGATATCTTCTTTAATAATGTATCTGATGCTTCCAGCACCCTATTCTCCCAATCCCGACATAGATCAAGATGCGTTGCTATCCAATCACGTGTAGCCACTATGCTCTCCAGTTCAAACGCGCCTAAAGTATCAACCACACATTTCTCTCCTTCTGCCAAAAAAAGCCCATGCTTTCTCCTCATTTTTTTTGACGATAACGATGCATATACGGCGGCTTTTGTTTTAGACAACTCCATTCTCACGTAATTTTATTATTTTTAATTATTTTAAAGGCAAAGATAATGTTATTTTTTGGAAACAAATAAGAATTTTGTTAATTTTGTACGTTAACTATAAATAAATTCTTCACATGAAATATATAGGTGCCCACGTAAGTATAACGGGAGGTGTGTCAAATGCTCCTGTAAAGGCTCACACAATAGGAGCAAAGGCATTCGCCCTATTCACAGGAAGTAGCTCTCGTTGGGTCTCGAAAGAGATTTCCCCAAAAGAGGCAGACAAATTTAAAGAGAATTGCGACAAGTTGGGATTTTCCCCCGACGTAATCTTACCACATGATAATTTTCTAATTAATCTCGGTTCGCCGGATAGTGCAAAACTCGAACTTTCAAGAAAATCATTTCTTGATGAGATGAACCGTTGCCAATTGTTAGGACTGACGATGATTAATTTCCATCCCGGAAGTCATCTCAACCAAATAGACCATGACAAATGTCTTGACAGGATAGCAGAATCAATAAACATCACACTTGACAAGACGAATGGTGTGACTGCCGTGCTTGAAAATGTGGCAGGACAGGGATCTAATATGGGGCATTCTTTTGAGCAACTTGCCCACATCATCGATAAGATTGAAGACAAATCAAGAATTGGTGTATGTGTCGACACCTGTCACGCATATTCCGCTGGATATGATCTCGCAACAGAAGCTGGATATATCGATACCTGGAAACAATTCGACAACATCATTGGGATGAAATATCTGCGTGGAATGCATCTCAATGATGATAAAAGAGAACTCGGATCAAGAATCGACCGTCACGAATCTATCGGGAAAGGCACTCTTGGGAATGAATTCTTTTCCCGGCTCGTAAATGATCCAAACCTTGATGGAATACCATTAATCCTTGAGACTCCGGACGACAGCATCTGGGCACAAGAGATTGCTTGGCTTTATGACCAAATCAGAAAATAAATAAAAATTATTATAATGAAAATTAAACCTGATTTAAGTTTCTGGAAGCTGTGGAATCTCAGTTTCGGATTTTTTGGCGTACAGATTGCCTACGCCCTGCAAAGTGCAAACGTCTCAAGAATATTCACAACGATTGGTGCCGACCCACACGATCTGAGTTATTTCTGGATTCTTCCCCCTCTTATGGGTCTATTGGTGCAACCTATAGTGGGAATGATGAGCGACAGGACATGGAATAGGTTTGGACGACGTCTTCCCTATCTAATCTTCGGAGCCACAATTGCCGTAGTTGTCATGTGTCTTCTTCCTAACGCCGGAAGTTTCCAGTTTACTGTAGCAAGTGCTATCCTTTTTGGTCTTATTGCCCTGATGCTCCTCGACACGTCAATCAACATGGCAATGCAGCCATTTAAGATGCTCGTTGGCGATATGGTCAACGAGAAACAGAAAGGTCTGGCATATTCCATACAAAGTTTCTTATGCAATGCCGGTTCTGTAGTCGGATACATCTTCCCGATCTGTCTCGGATGGATTGGAATGAAAAACACGGCTCCTTCCGGTGTCGTTCCTCCCACTGTAATATGGTCTTTCTATATCGGGGCAGCTATTCTATTGATATGCGTCGTATATTCATTGTTAAAAATCAAGGAATGGCCTCCTCATGTCTACAATGAATATAATGGTGGTGAGAATGCAGCTAAAGAGAAGACTCCTGGGGTCATTTCCCTTCTTAAAAATGCACCCTCCACATTCTGGTCTGTCGGTCTGGTGCAATTCTTCTGTTGGTTTGCATTCCTATTCTTATGGACATACACAACAAATACCGTAGCCCTCAATGCATTCGACACGCCTGCTACAGAGAATATTGTCGGCATTAAGGATGGCGACAAGACATACGCCTCAAAAAATCTTCTCATCGGTGACTCCGTCCTAATCGTAAGCCACGGACATGCTCTTGTAGAAGGTATTAAGGCAGATGGTGCATTCTATCCGGCTTCTACTGTAGTGATAAATGGCAACGATACTATCGTAAAAGATCACAAAATCACCAACGATGAATCAGGAATAGCAAAAGCTAAATTCGGTAATCAAATCAGCAATGTCAAATCTCTTAACGTTGATGGTAAAGCTATTGAAAACTGCTCCGACGTATCTGTTGTAGATTATCTATCAAGAATACAGGGACCATTTAATCTCACTGAAGCAGCAATCGTAGTGCAAGGTGCTGACGGAAAACTTTCGATAGAGGATGCCACGACACATCAAATCTCGGATGCAGCAAAATGCAGCTTCGCTACAAATACAGTGCTCAATTCGGCAACGCCTCAATATAATGACGCAGGCAACTGGGTTGGTCTTCTATATGCGATACAGGCTTTAGGTTCCGTCGTATGGGCAATACTCCTTCCCAAATTCAGAAGCCGTAAGTTATCTTATTCTTTGAGTCTGTTGCTTGCCGGCATAGGATTCATAATGTTGGCTTTCATTTCCAACCAGTACCTCCTCTTTATCGCATTTATTCTTATTGGCTGTGGTTGGGCTGCCATGTTGGCTTGGCCTTTCACCATACTGACAAATTCTCTGACAGGTGGAAATATCGGTGCATACCTTGGTCTTTTCAACTGCACAATCTGTGTGCCGCAGATAATTGCAGCTCTTGCCGGCGGATGGATACTAAGTTCTCTCAGCAATCCGGGTGAAATCGCTCCGGAATACCTTATGATTGTTGTGGCTGGCATATCAATCATAATCGGTTCTGTATGCGTATTCTTCATCAAAGAAAAGAATTCTGCAAAGACTGCCCCTGTAGAGACCCCTCTCGAAAGCGAAAATATATGATCCTGCAATCAGCCTTCAATAAAAAATCTCGTGGATTAATCCACGAGATTTTTTATTGAAGCTATCTAAACTCCATTACATTTATCTTAGCAACGGGGATACAAAAGCATCTTCAAACACTTCCACCTCATAATCATCAAAATCACCGGTGAGTGCAAATATATCATACCGATATTCATAATCCCCATTAAGTCTTTTGAGGTAAGCATCAGCACCTCGTGTCATGTTCTTCATCTTGGATACTGTTACAGCATCAACAGCCGCCATATCCCGACCGCTTCTGCCCTTAACTTCAACAAAGACCACCACATTACCCGTTTGGGCTATTATATCGATTTCAATATGATGAAAACGCCAATTACGTTCACGTATCGCATATCCTTGAGAGATGTAATATTCTACGGCTTTATCTTCCGCAAATATCCCGAATGCACGATCCCGCTCTTTAGTATCCCTGCTCATCGCAAAATATTTTATCAATATGCCTTAAACGACATATCCAGACCCTTCACACTATGCGTGAGTGCACCGACTGATATAAAATCAACTCCAGCCTCACCATATTTGCGTAGATTATCAAGCGTTATACCTCCTGATGATTCCGTCTCCATTGTGCCGTTCACCAATGCAACTGCCTCCTTGGTCAATTCCGGGGTAAAATTATCGAACATGATACGATCCACTCCACCAATGGCCATTACACGGCGTATATCATCAAGCGACCTTACCTCTACCTCTATCTTGAAATCCTTCCCATTTTCCTTGCAATATGCTCGCGCACGTTCTATCGCCTTTTCGATTCCTCCGGCAAAATCTATATGATTATCCTTGATGAGAATCATATCAAACAGACCGATTCTGTGATTAGTGCCACCACCAATCTTTACAGCCTCCTTCTCCATGATACGCATGCCGGGAGTTGTCTTTCGAGTATCAAGCACCTTTGTATGCAATCCTTCAAGTTCATCCTGATACCTGCGTGTCATAGTTGCAACGCCACTCATACGCTGCATGATGTTAAGCATAGTTCGCTCTGCTACAAGCAACGACCTTACCGGACCTTCAGCTGTAAAAGCTATATCTCCGGGATTCACGCGTGCTCCATCCTTGATCATCACTGTCATTTTTATTGACGGATCCACTTTGTGAAGCACCTTCTCAGCCTCTTCCACTCCGGCAAGGACTCCGGATTCCTTGATAATCAGACGCGAACGTCCCATTGCGTCTGCCGGTATTGTTGACAAAGTTGTATGATCTCCATCGCCTATATCTTCGGCAAATGCAAGTTCAAGCAATTGATTGATTAACTCTTCTTTTGTTTCCATAGTTGTTTTTACTAATTTTGTGCTAAGTTAATAAAAAAAAATGGAAATCGTACTCTTGACAGTGGGTAAAACCACGCAATCTTATGTTATTGCCGGCATTGAGGATTTTGTCAAAAGACTCCGGCGTTACATACCATACAAAATTGAATGTATCCCCGACATTAAGACAACGAAAGGGTTGTCTACTGACATGCAAAAAGAAAAGGAGGGTGAAGCTATAATTGCCTCACTCTCCCCTTCTGATATATGCATACTCCTTGATGAGCATGGTAAGGAATTTACTTCAACCGAATTTGCGAATCACATTCAGAAACTAATGGCATCAGGAAGAAAGCGTGCCGTATTTGTCGTCGGGGGTCCTTATGGATTCTCAAAAATGGTATACCAAAGAGCCGATTCTAAAATATCGCTTTCAAAAATGACATTCACTCATGAAATGATTCGGCTCTTCTTCACCGAACAAGTATATCGCGCAATGACCATTCTAAGAGGTGAGCCATATCATCATGAATAAACTCACTGTCATACCCCCTTATCATTCGGATTCTCTTAATCTCCGGAATCATTAATCAACCCCTTTCCATCCTGTTCAGATCCGCACTTTTTCTTTCGCCCCTTGTTTATATATAGATTACGCAATTGGGGCGTAAGAGAGAGTGTGATCAACAATCCGATAAATATAAGATATACTGACACACAATTGCGTAATATACTTTTATTATCAAATGAAAAATTTTCAGCCTCATACGACGTGTCAGGTGAAAGGAAGTCATCAATGTTAATGGCATTCAATGTCATCTTCCATTGTATGACTCCATCTATCAAATACACAATTCCCGGGTTACCTCTGACCACCTCCTTTATATGCGTATCATCAGCCGTGAAAATAGGATAACTCGCCATGGAAAGATCCTCCCATGTGGAAATTTCCAAGGAGCTGCCCGACACTATTCCGACCATGGTTATATCATTTTGTTGCGACCATTCATACAATGAATTCAATTTCCATGTGGTTGCAGGAGAAACCGCCCCAAGTTCCGGAATCATTACGATAAGCTCATTTCCATCTGCCACGACAGCCTCGTCTGTCTCATCATCCTCTCCGTTTTTACTCCAGGCTCTGAATGATTTCCCTTCATCCTGACCTTTATCATTCTTTCCCCCTTCGGACAATATCTCCTCCCGATCCACAAATATCCATCCATCATTCTCTTCGGGAAGAGAATCTGTTTCCTTAAATTTCTTCCTTATACCATCTTTTTCATACACAAACAAATATTGTGGTCCCTCTTCAAAGGATTCTTCCGAATCAACAATACGCTCACCTATCTTGTAGGGTCGGAAATCAATTAGCGGCTGAACCATGTAGCCAAACAATTCTATCGTAACAATAAAGATACACGATCCCACAATACAGATCCATTGAAGAGCCGGCGTAATCAAGCAGATAATCTTACGATTATATCTCCACAACCATATCAGACCTACCGACAGACCTACATTTTTCCAAAAAGTCGCCCAGTTTGACAAAAGAAATGCATCTCCAAAACATCCGCAATCCGCAACCGGATTACTCACCGCTATCCATAATGTCAACGGTAACATAAATGCCATTATGCCACCGGCAATTATCACTGAAGACCTACGGAAGCATCCCGTAAGCAAAAATACTCCGGCTAGAAATTCCAATGCACACAAGCCGAAGACTCCTACAAGCACCAAATTAGGCCATACCGATAATGACAACACCGACAAATAATCCTCCACCTTATATAAGGTGCCGTATGGATCTATCCCTTTTGCAAACCCGGAAAAAATAAAGACGCCTCCGACAACAATACGAATAATCCATGTCAGAGGCGAGACATATTTTGTCATCTCAATCTTCATAATTCAATTTTATGAGGGCAAACATGGCATAATTAATCATATCCATATAATTTGCATCCACACCTTCACTTATTATTGTCTGTCCATTATGATCCTCTATCTCTCGGGTACGTAATAATTTCTGCAATATTATATCTGTAAAACTTGACACTCTCATGTGACGCCAAGCCTCGTCATAGTCATGATTCTTGTTAAGCATCAATGAAGTGGAATCCGATATTGCCTTATCATATAACTCTGTGGCCTTCTCCTGACTGATATAATCGCCCGGACCGATTCTGAGTTGAATGAGTGCAATCGCACAATAATTTACAATCCCTATAAACTCCGGTTCTATACCCTCGTTAACTCTGGCGGATGCCATCCCTTTCTCCTCAATAGATCTGATCCTCCTGGCCTTGATATAGATCTGATCCGTAAGACTTGATGGGCGCATGACTCTCCACGACATACCGTAATCCGACATCTTTTTTATAAATATGTCGCGACACAAGGCCGTCATGGCAGCAAATTCTTTTGATGTGTCATGTTTAGATTTGATATTATCCATAATTATTCTTTTTTATTTTTGACAACTACAATTACTGATTTTATTGCATCATTTTATTGAAGTCATTCTAAAATTTTATGCAACTTATCAGATGAATATATCTTTCATAATGCAAATTTAACAAAAATTCCCCTCAATATTATGACAGTGATTACTTTTTTATTTAAATTTGCATCCTGACGATATGTACTCCTCTACTTCACTTTATAAGAATTTACAACATGAGAATTTTCCTTCCCGAATGGGCTCCACAAGAATCTGTGCTGATGGCTCTTCCAACTGCAAATACAGATTGGGAATATATCCTTGAAGAGGCTCAGTC
This sequence comes from Muribaculaceae bacterium Isolate-037 (Harlan), assembly GCA_003762615.1. Lineage (GTDB taxonomy): Bacteria > Bacteroidota > Bacteroidia > Bacteroidales > Muribaculaceae > Lepagella > Lepagella muris. The sequence continues at coordinate 144,128 of RIAZ01000002.1, read as the reverse complement.
TCAATATCAAAGGATAATAAAGACATTCACTGATGAGGGCGTCTGTGTGGTGTTGCTATGTCATGATGCAAATGAAGCTCACGACATTCTTCAATCATGCGATCAAGACCTCATAAGATATATTGAAACAGATTATAACGATACCTGGACACGTGACTACGGACCAATATCAGTAATAAAGGATGATCGTCTGCGAGCGTTGGATTTCGGATTTAATGGGTGGGGTCTGAAATTTGCATCCGATAAAGACAACCTTGCAGTGAGCCGTCTGAACAAAACTTCAGTTATAGACGACAATACCTACCGCAATGAAAGGGATTTCATTCTTGAGGGCGGATCAATTGAAACTGACGGAGAAGGCTCTCTTTTGACCACATCCTTATGCCTGTGTTCCCCCAACAGGAACGGCGGCTTATCAAAAACTGAGGTGGAGAGACAACTCCGCCTGCGTCTTGGTGTAGATCATGTCTTATTCTTAGATTATGGTGCTCTTGAAGGCGATGACACCGACTCCCACATCGACACGCTCGCCCGATTGGCTCCGGAAAATATAATTCTGTTTACCGGATGCCGAAACATCGACGATCCTCAATTTGAGGAATTGCTACAGATGAGGGCTCAGCTTACCATGTTCCGCAACGCCACAGGCGAACCTTTCAACCTGGTGGAACTTCCATTGCCCGACGCTATCTTTGATGAATCAGGATTACGTCTACCTGCCACTTATGCAAACTACCTTGTCACGAATAATGTTGTATTTATGCCTACATATCAACAACCGCAAAACGATTTTCTGGCAATGCAGACAATCAAAATAGCATTCCCGGATCATAAAGTCGTTGGTATTGACTGCACCACCCTTATAAAGCAACATGGTTCATTGCATTGTGCCACCATGCAGATTCCCAAAAATCTATTTAACCCCTCAATCTATGATAAACAATAATTATTCCTTCCCTACAGGACAAGAGGATATTGACAACCAAGATATTATACCCTCTTCTGATAATACTCTTAAGGTAGGGATCATTCAGCACTCATTTTCTGTTGACGTAAACACCAACCGACAGCGTAATCTTGCCGCTATCGAAAGTCTTGCTTCTGATGGGGCACAAATTATCGTGCTTTCCGAACTGCACGACTCTCTTTATTTCTGTCAATGCGAGGATGTTGACAATTTCCGATATGCATCCCGACTTGAAGACTTCGCCAACTTCTATTCGGATGCTGCTGCGGAGAACAATGTGGTGCTGGTGACAAGTGCTTTTGAAAGAAGAGCTCCCGGACTTTACCACAACACGGCTATTGTTTTTGACTCCGATGGTTCGATAGCGGGAAAATATCGAAAGATGCATATCCCGGATGACCCCGGATTTTATGAAAAATTTTATTTCGCTCCGGGTGATCTCGGTTTTGAACCAATAGATACGTCTGTAGGTAAATTAGGAGTGCTTGTATGTTGGGACCAATGGTATCCCGAAGCTGCCAGAATCATGGCATTAAAAGGAGCAGAACTACTGATATACCCTACTGCCATTGGCTGGAATCCGGATGATGCACAAGATGAAAAGGATCGGCAACGCGATGCCTGGATTACTATTCAGAGATCGCACGCTGTGGCAAACGGTATTCCCGTTGTCAGTGTCAATAGATGCGGCTTTGAGGAAGATCCTTCAGGTCAGACTTCCGGCATTGATTTCTGGGGCTCAAGTTTCATTGCCGGACCACAGGGGGAGATTTTAGCAATGGCATCTGAAAACACTCCCGAGGAGTTCATTTTAGGAATTGACAAATTAAGAACTGAAAACGTCCGGCACTGGTGGCCATTCCTTCGTGACCGACGTATTGATTTCTACGATGGTCTAAAATCCCGTTTCATAGACTAAGCAAATAAATAGTAGACAGTATATTGTATTCTTCAGAATCCTCAAAATAAAGAATGCAATATACTGTCTCTACCTACCTTACGGTCCTGTTTAAATCCTGACAGATTCTATTCTTTATTTCCCGATTTACTCTGACGGGCAGGATTTGAAGGAAACCAACCCTTTCGCACGCGCTCAACCTGTTCCGACACCTCCTTTATACTCCAAAAAGAACTGAAGGATGCCACTCCCAATAAAGCCGACGTAAAAGTATTCTCAACCGCGATGGAGCCTATCAGGAATATTATTCCGGCAACAAGAAACCACCATTTCACTTTCTCTCCAAAATAATACTCTCCTTTTATAACTAATGGATGATACAATCCTATTATAAGGAACGTGCATAACCCAATCACAAGACCTTCAAGCCTGTATTCTGCTAACATTTCTAACATAAATATTACTTTCTTATTTTTATTACAATAATGAAGTTTAGACAACCTCATTATTATCCAATTGGTTAAACAAATTAGTTTTCAATACATTTTCTATAATTCTCTGCCATATCATCCATGCCACATTTTTCATATACATCTATTAGCTTAAATATCGGTTCGTCACTATTCTTATTAAGCTTCATAGCTGCATTATAATGTATGACAGCATTTGCATAATCCTCCTCTTCCACACACATATCCCCTCTTAATATCCGCACATTATAGGTATATTTACATGGAGTCTTGATAAATTCTTCCAAAATTTTCAACCCGTTCTTCCTTTTCCCTATCTTCAGCATACACAATGCCATCCCGAAATGAGATTGTCTATTATCGTTATCCAACTTATATGCCTTGCTGAAATGTTGCAATGCCATTTCATAATCATTCTTTTCTCGCATACATTCTTCACCAAGCTCTGTAAACTCCTTTGAAATCTCCTTCAGAAGCCTATTCTTCGACTGCAATTCTTTCCGTAATTTAGTTATTACTGAAAGAAAACCGGCAATCATTCTTCTCACGCTTCTTTTTTCAAAAATATGCGTCAGGGTATCAGCCTCCCACAACATCTCAACTACATCATAGAAATCTCCTCGTGAAAAGGCATCAGCTGCCGATTTTGATAATCTGGCGGACTCTGCTTCCCTCAATACGCGCTCTATGACACGGTGATCATTATAGTTATAGCTGAATTCAGAAGCACCTCTACTTACTATTATATCACTACGTTGCAACGGATTGATAAAACGCACGCCTTCCAAACTCCTGCAACGACTCAAAGCCACGTAGGTCTGACCTGCCGTAAATGCTCCCCCCGTCATATCAATAGTGACATTTCCGAATGTTAGACCCTGGCTTTTATGTATCGTAAGTGCCCATGCCGCACGTAAGGGATATTGAGAAAAGGTGCCAATAACCTCCTCTTTTACTTTTCTCTCCTTCTCGTCATAAATATAATTAATATTCTGCCATTCCTCTTTTTCCACAGTCTCCACTCTATGATTTTCAAGCTCTACCTGAATCTTATCCTCAGATATATCTTTGACCATTGCTATAGTACCGTTCACCCATCTATGATCGCGATCATTTCGGATAAGCATCACTTGTGCACCTTTTTTCAATACCAGTTCAAGATCCGTGGGGAGTATCTTTTCAGGAAACTCATCCTTTATTTCCCCCTTAAAGATATACTCCTCCCCACTGAGAGCAGCCATCTTATCATAATTTATGGAAGAAGCCACATCCCGTCGTGTAGTCAGCGTTATACCAAAATCCCCACCATCATCAGAAGCAGTGGACATAATCCTTGAATTAAGTATCGCAAGATCTTCCTTTGTGGTTTGACTTAGACGAAGACGATCAAGCATACTTATGAATTTACGGTCAGTCTGACGATATATTTTCTTCAATTCCACCGATACCAGATTAGCAGAATCATACGCCCGCGCATTAAAAAAGAAATAATCTTGATAATATTTTGACAATATCTGCCTTGATTCATTCGTGACAACCGGCTCAAGTTGGAAAATATCACCGACGAGAAGAAGCTGAATACCTCCAAATGGTTTACCTCTACGTCCTGTAATTGCACGCAACACACGATCTATGAAATCAATCATATCCGGACGCACCATCGATACCTCGTCAATTATAATCAGTTCCAACTCTTTGATAAGCTTTATCTTATTTTTAGAATATCTTCTGCTTTTCTTAAGAGCCATGATTGAATAATCATCATCATCCGGAGGAACCGGTCGCAATGGCATCTGAAAGAATGAATGGATCGTAACTCCACCTACATTCACTGCCGCTACTCCGGTAGGAGCCAATACCACATATTTCTTCTTAATATTATTACAGATATACCGAAGAAAGGTAGATTTCCCGGAACCGGCTTTACCCGTAAGGAATACATTGGCATTCGTGGTGGTCAGCAATTTATACATCTGCTGAAATTCCTCGTTATCCAGATCTATGGTATGTGGAATATCTTTCATCTGCGCTTTTCTTTTCAATAAAGGTAGTAAGTAAATAATACCATTCCCACCAATTATGAACTCTTACATAATAAAATTGGGAACCAACTAAATATTGATTCCCAATCAGTTAAAATTTAGTGGAGCATATCGGACTCGAACCGACCACCTCTTGACTGCCAGTCAAACGCTCTAGCCAGATGAGCTAATGCCCCTCTTTTCTTTTGCAAATTTATAATATTCTATCTACTTTTCAAAATATTTCAAGAAATATTTTGAAAAAATTTTTATACCATATCATAATCATCTAAGAATCACAGATAAAAAAATCACACATCTCCATAAGAATAAATCTGGAGATGTGTGATTTTTTTATCCTAAATATCTGTTTCCTCACAAATTTTTCAGAATGTCTATCCGTTCATGAGGATTGGATGATCCAAACACGTAACTGCCGGCAACCAATATGTCGGCACCTGCCTCGGCAAGCTCAGCTCCTGTCCGATCATTCACTCCTCCATCTATCTGAATCTTGGCATGGCTTCCGCTTTCCTCTATTAGCCTACGTAATCTGCGTGTCTTTTCCAGCGTATGACGGATAAATGGTTGTCCGCCAAATCCGGGATTAACCGACATCAATAATACCAGATCCAAATCTTGGATTATATCGTTCAACATAACCACCGGTGTCGATGGATTCAATGTGACGCCTGCTTTCATCCCGGCTTGATGGATATGCTGAATCGTACTATGAAGATGCTTGCAACTCTCGACATGCACGTTCATCAGATACGCACCACAATCCCTTACTTGCGCCACCCATTTATCCGGCTCAACAATCATCAAATGTACGTCCATGGGCTTGCTGCATATCTTTCCTACAGCGTCAAGCACTGAAAAACCGAATGATATGTTTGGAACGAAAACTCCGTCCATCACGTCAAGGTGTAAATAATCGGCATGAGAATCATTTATCATCTCTACCTCTTTCCGCAGATTCAAGAAATCCGCAGCTAATAACGAAGGGGATACTTCCATGTTAGATTATAAGTATGTGTTGATTGCTTAAAGACTTTCCTTATGTTTGGGTTTGAATGCATTCCAAAGTATGAATATCAGACATACCAATGCTATACCATACCCAAACCATGTCAGATATTTGTTATACTCCTCCACCTTTTCGAAAAGCTGATCAGGTGATACTGTCGTCGACAACCAATAGCCGAGAGCTGCCAATATTCCATTCCATACCAATGCACCAAGACCTGTAAATATGGCAAACTGCCCTATATTCATTCGGGAAAGACCGGCAGGAATTGAGATCAACTGACGGATTGCAGGAATAAGACGTCCGATAAATGTGGATATTGCCCCATGTTTATCAAAATATGCCTCTGCCTTATCCACTTTCTGACGATTAATCATCAGCATGTGGCCGAAGCGACTGTCTGCAAATGCATACACCACAGGACGCCCTATCCATAATGCGATGTAGTAATTTATGAATGCGCCAACAAGAGCTCCCAAAGTAGCAAAACATACCACCATAAAGATATTCATATCCGACCCGGCCCCCGTATTAGTGCAGGCAAGATAAGCTGCCGGTGGCACAACAACTTCCGATGGGAAAGGGATGAATGAACTCTCCACTACCATGAAGAGAAACACAAAAAGATAATTTGCGTTCTCTACAAACCATTGAAAAAACTGGCTGGCATCAAATATTGCCAGAGGTATTAAATCAAGCATCATGTTCAATTTAAATAGGTTATTCAAATAAGTCCCGTAGATTCCAGCATACGCCTGTAATACCGGGCCTTTATCTCAAGTTTCATTGGATAAGCACGGGATGACGAGGGCATACGCCAATGACGAAAGACTCGTTCTTTGCCTTCAACTTCAATTCTACATTCAACCCATTCTCCGACCTTGGGCACTGTTGTCCCGGTAAGACCAGCCACAACACCAGCGGCCTTCTCACCCGTAGTGGCAATAGCGACACATTCCGGCAATGAGACAAGTGTTGACGACAGATCTATCGGCTTATTGATCTGAAGCCATTTGTCGGACGCATTATCCTTTATCCTGACCACTTCCTTGCCGGTATCGCTCAATGCTATCCCTTTTTCTCGAAGCAGGCTTTTGATTTTATCAAGATGAAATGTCTTGTGGGCATCATCCACTAATGCATCCTTACTTCCAAAATATATCAACCCGAATATTCGCCACATGTCGTTGATATAATTCGGATAATAAAAATGCATTGACCATCTATTCTGTTTCGGTGGAAATGTCCCACACATAAGCAGTTTGCTGTTTTCCGGAAAAAACGGCTCAAGAGGATGTGCCTCTGTCAAAATCTCATCCTTCATCTCTTCGTTAATACTGCAACAACATTCTCTGCCAACCGTGCTGCATCTTCAAATGTAGACTGAGTAGCCGACTGCTTCATATCCAGACTGTCAACAATATCCAATTTCATCTTTTCCGCATATTCCTTCATCTTGCCTGAAGCCGCCGATGCCCAAGTGAAGGAACTGAATGTAGCAAACACTTTATTCTTAATCTCCCTTGTAGACATTGCTATCAGAAATTGCTCCACCGGTGGGAAAATCTGCATGGAATATGTAGGAGAACCTACAATCAGACCCTCATAACGGAATGCATCTGAAATCATATAGCTCATATTTGATTTCGACGCATTATGTATCTTTATATTCTTGACGCCTCTCGCTGCAAGCTGTCTGCCGATTTCCTCTGCCACCTCTGCTGTATTTCCATACATCGACCCATATATGATTGTGACACCCGGCTCACTTTCATATTGGCTCAGGCGATTATAGATATCAAGAGCCTTCCCGATGTTTTCATGCCATATAGGTCCATGCGTGGAGCACACATACTTTATATCAAGACCTGACACCTTTGCCAAAGCCTTCTGCACAAAACGTCCGTATTTACCTACGATATTGGAATAATAGCGATACATCTCATCCCAATACCAATCCGTATTCATCTCTGTATCGATGACGCCTCCATTCAATGCTCCGAAGGTGCCGAGAGCATCTCCGGTAAACAATATGCAATCCTCCTCTACATAGGTCATCATGGTTTCAGGCCAATGCACCATCGGAGTCAAATAGAATTTCAGATTCTTATTGCCGAGATTCAGTTCTGCGCCATCTCCCACCTCTATGAAACGGTCATCCTCAATATGATAATATCCCTTGACCATAGATATTGTCTGACGGTTGCCCACAAGTTTTGCCATGGGATAATGTTCAAGTATCGACGGTATGCCTCCGGAATGATCAGGCTCCATGTGATTGATCACCAGATAATCAATCTGCGCATCTCCGATCTGCGATTCTATTGCTCTTATGTAATCGCGTATTGTGCCTATCTCAACCGTATCAATAAGAGCAATCTTTTCGCTCCCCTTAACGATATATGAATTATAGCTGACGCCGTAAGGCAATGGCCACAAGTTTTCAAATCTGTCGGTTGTTCGGTCGTTGACTCCAACATAAAAAACATCTTCTGTAATTTCGCGGATATTCATTATCTTTTTGTTTTACGCTCGGAATTTTATTCCGTTATGATTGTATCATATATTTGCGAAGCATTACGCCTCACCTATTATTTCTTTGCAAAATTACTTAAAAAACAATTCACAACCAAGATTGAATGACTTTATCTGACAATTGAAATGCACCTATACTCACTTTTTTCAATATCCAACCAAGAAATTTTTGTAATTTTGCATCGTTTTGAATCAATGATTTTAACAATAATGAAAACATCCTTAATCACCATCCTTCTGCTTGTCATATCTAATATATTTATGACATTCGCCTGGTATGGACATCTGAAGCTACAATCTTCAGGCATTTCTAAAAATTGGCCGCTTTTCGTGGTAATACTCTTCTCATGGGCTATAGCCCTTGCTGAATATTGTTTCATGGTTCCTGCAAACCGCATGGGTTATAACGGAAACGGTGGACCCTTCTCTCTCTTCCAACTTAAGGTAATGCAGGAAGTAATCACTCTCACTGTTTTTACAGTGGTAGCCATGTTCTTCTTTTCCGGAGAAAAATTGCAATGGAACCACATTGCTGCCTTCTTCTGCCTGATTGGTGCGGTATGCTTCGTTTTTCTTCCCAACAAATAATCTATTATGTTCTATCATTTCGCTCCGGTACAAGGTCATACCGATGCACCCTACCGACATTTCCATGCCTTTACATACGGCTCTGAGTCTATATACTATACCCCTTTCATCCGGTTGGAACATGGCGCATTGCGCCCTCGCGACCTGAAAGATTTCACAAGCGGTCTGAATGATAATCAAAAACTGATTCCTCAAATCATTTTCCGCGATAAGGATGAGCTTTCCGCTCTTGTCAGATTAATGATTGAGAACGGTGCTTCTGAAATTGACCTGAACATGGGATGTCCGTTCCCTCTACAGACAGGACATGGCAGAGGAGCCGCCACTGTCGCCAATAAGGATCTGGCTCATGACGTTGCCGAAATTATTGCGAATAATCCAGGGATAACATTCTCAGTAAAAATACGTCTTGGCTTTTCAGATGCCGATGAATGGAAGAATCTGATTCCTGAATTAAATAAAGTGGAGGTATCCCACATTGCAGTTCATCCGAGAGTAGCCAAACAGCAATATGGAGGACAGCTCATTCTCGACAGCTTCAAGGAAATTCTTGACCAAAGCAAGAATCCGGTTGTATTCAATGGAGAGATACATACCCCTCAGGATATTGATAAAGTCTTAAATGATTTCAATGGAATTAACGGAATAATGATTGGTAGAGGTCTGCTTGCCCGTCCCTCTCTTATTAAGGAATATCTATCCGGTAAGGAATGGGATAAAGCCGACAGAGTGGAAGAGATGCTGAAATTCCATCGTCTATTGCTCGACTATTATTCCGACACTCTATGCGGCGATAGCCAAATTATCTCAAAAATAAAACCTTTCTGGGAATATGCTGAAGAGGAAATCGGAAGAAAAGCCTGGAAGGCAATAAAGAAAGCCTCTAATATGGCAAAATACAATTCTGCTGTGGCTTTAATCTAACAACATTGTTCATAAAAACACTATATGCGTATTCTTATCTTAGCTGCAATGGACAAGGAAGTGCAGCTTATCAAAAACATCCTTGAGAATGCTAAATGCGAAAATGTAAACGGCAACTTACCTATTATCCGGGGATCAATAAATGGACACACCATATATGTCGGGAAATGTGGGATAGGGAAGGTCAACGCCGCCGTCAATACATTATTGCTTATTAACACTTTACACCCCGACTTGATTCTCAACAGTGGTGTGGCTGGCGGAGCAGGGCTTCCGATAGGATCAGTATTGGTGGCTGACAATGTGGCATACGACGATGTATGGTGTGGTCCCGGTACCACCTACGGACAGGCAGACAACAACCCTCTGTTTTTCACACCTTACACAGAAACAATAAATTTAATCCGCGACTCCGGATTGGATAGACATGTGGTATTCGGACTTATCTGTAGTGGCGACAAATTCATCTCTTCATCTGAAGAGATTGCATTCATCCGCTCCCACTTCCCCGACGTAAAGGCTGTCGATATGGAATCAGCAGCCATCGCCCACGTATGCCACATGACATCAACGCCATTCAATATAATAAGAGTGGTCAGCGACACTCCGGGAGAAGGTGAGAACATCAGCCAGTATAAGGATTTCTGGGTAAAGGCTCCGGAAAAGACATTTACCATCTTAAAAGATCTGATTCAACATATCTGACAGATGAAACTCACCATCAAAAAATCGCACATGAAGACCCTCATGCTTCCCATCGCAATGGTGGGAGGCGCGGTTTTCTCGCCTTGGATGCAATATCTCACTTTCCTCTCTCCTTACCTTATCTTCACAATGCTGTTCATCACCTATTGCAAATTGGAGATAAGAGACTTCAGACCTAACCGATTTGAAATCACCCTACTGTTCGCACAGATAATATTGGCTGCCGTGGCATACGGACTCACCTTTTTCTGGAATCGCACGCTTGCTGAAGGGGTGTTCATCTGCTTCTTTATCCCGACAGCCACCGCGGCTCCGGTCATCACCTCAATGTTGGGCGGAAGCATCTCAAAAGTTGCCACATACAGTCTGATGTGTAATGCTCTGGTAGCTGTGACCGGTCCGATTATATTTGCGGCAATAGGCGAACACTCAGAGATATCATTCTTTGATTCGTTCAAGCTAATCCTATCTCAAGTGTTCCCTCTTATACTGATGCCCCTTGCCATTGCGTTGATTCTGCGATATTCCGCGCCTGATATCCATTCAAAAATCGTTAGAATGCAACAATTGTCATTCTATCTATGGGCGATTGCCATATTCATCGTCGTGGGCAGCTGCGTAAGCTTCGCGATAAAGAATTGGACTCCTGACTCTACCGGCACAATATGCCTGCTGGCATTTGGTGCGCTTGTCGCATGCCTGCTACAATTCAAGTTGGGAAGAGTCATCGGCGGAAAATTCGGCGACAAGGTGGCAGGAGGACAAGGCCTCGGACAAAAAAACACGGTTCTCGCCGTCTGGTTAGCTCTCGCATACCTGAATCCATTGGCATCGCTTGCCCCGGCAGCCTACGTAGCTTGGCAAAATATCATCAACTCTTGGCAACTTATGAGACACCAGTCAAGAATAAATGCAAGGAGAATGGACAACTCTATTGGGCAGTAGTAGATGTATTATCCGATGATTTTGAAGGACGGGACTTCCCGTCCTTTTTTATTGTCCCTTTTTTATTACCATTCCTGCCACGTCCCTTTGTCCCGTGCCAATTCCCCTTTCTTTTTCTACTACCTTTATCCTCATCACGTTTATCATAGGAAGGTGCAGCGCCCAACTCCTCAGGCACCGGCAATTTCTCAACCTCTCGCTCCAGAAGGCGTTCAATATTTCTAAATTTACCTCTCTCCTTCTCGCTTATAAACGTATATGCACTCCCTTCTCGGTCAGCCCGCGCCGTGCGTCCGATACGATGCACGTAATCCTCCGCTTCATTCGGCACATCATAATTGATGACTGTCTCTATATTATCTATATCTATACCACGGGAAATGATATCCGTGGCAACCACCACATTAATCTTACCCGCCTTGAAATCAAGCATAACATCCTCTCTTACTTGCTGGTCAAGATCAGAATGCATCTCTCCCACTTTCAAATGCAGCTTACGCAGGGATTTCGCAAGATCTTTCACCTTATGTTTTGACGATGAAAAGACAATGACCCTACGTGGTGGTGTCTCCTTAAAGAATTTCTCAAGAATCGGCAGTTTCTGTGTCTCATAGCACACCACCGCCCGTTGACATATCTTCTCCGCAGGTTTAGACACGGCAATCTTCACCTCTACCGGATTATTAAGTATCTGGGCTGCCAATTGCTGGATCTTAGGAGGCATAGTTGCCGAAAACAGCAATGTCTGTCTATCTTTAGGAAGATGTCCTATAATTTGCATTATATCATCCAGAAATCCCATATCAAGCATACGGTCGGCCTCATCCAGGATGAAAAATGACACTTTCGACAAATCTACATACCCCATGCTGAGATGCGCGAGAAGACGACCCGGAGTCGCAATCACAACATCGGCACCCATTTTCAGTCCTTTTCTCTGTTGCTCATACGTGCGTCCGTCCGTACCTCCATAAATAGCCATGCTGCTGACAGGCATGAAATATGAGAATCCTTGCATCTGACGGTCAATTTGCTGGGCAAGTTCCCGCGTCGGTGCCATGACCACACAATTCACATTATCCTGAGAATAATTATCATTCACAAGTCGCTCTATCACCGGGAGAAGATATGCTGCGGTCTTACCTGTGCCTGTCTGTGCCACTGCAAGAAGGTCATGACCGGCAAGCACGGGGGGAATTGATAATTCCTGAATAGGAGTACATTCATCAAAATGCATATCATATAGTGCATCAAGCAAATCATCATTAGTCAATATATCTTCAAATTTCATTTCTGTCGATGTTATTTGTGCGTAGGCTGACGTCACAAGTTATTTTTTAGGGAGATGAAGTTCAGACAAAACTTCAATTACTCACTGCAAAATTAACGAAAAAAATCAGTTGACACAAATGATGATGTGCCAACTGATTCTTTATCCAATGAAGTTGTTTCCAATAATGAAAGAGACAGATATTATTATCTCATCATACGAAGCCATTTCCGATAGCCAAGAATAGCTATCACCGTGTAAATGGCATACAACAAGCAATAGAACGGAAGTCCCTTATAATAATACAATCCACTGCACACTATGTCTACGACAAACCATATCAGCCACTGCTCCGCATATTTACGCGCCATCATCCATAGCCCGACAATCGACAAAGCCGTCGTGAACGAATCTGCCACAGGCACCGTTGAATCGGTCAGACTCACAAGCATCCACCATATAGCATACCATAAAATAATGGCGACAATTGCTACACCACACCACACTCTTACCGGTGTATGCGTAATCTCACGTCCTGTCTGCTTATTATCCTGACTCTCATCCAACGCCTCCCCCGACTTTTTTTTCTTCGCCCCCCTTGTCCAGGAAATAAAGCCATACACCGCAATTATAAGATAGTAGATATTTATGGCAAAATCCGCATACAATCCTTTGGAATAATATATCCACATTGAAATCATTGGCATGACAACTGACGCAAGCCACACTTTTGCGTCTGCCTGATATTCCCACCAAAGATAAAGTATGCCTACTGCAAAGCCTAATATTTCTCTTATACTTCCGAAATCCATATAATCAGAACTTAAAAACCAAATTTGCCATCACGTGAGTGGGTGCCTGTGCGGCATAGCCTGCATACCGGTAAATCACCTTCTCTCCACCATCCATATAATAGCCTGCTCCGGCATAACCATTATTGAAATATTTCTTATTGAATATATTGTAGATAGAGAAGCCCACTTTCAATTCCTTTATACCCCACACCCTCTTGAAACTATATCCGAGATGCAGATCCGTCAAAAAATATGGATCAAGTTTTGCTTCCTCGCTATGCGCATTTGTCATATACTGTTTGCTTACATAACTGCTGTTGATTGAAGCCTCTGCATTTCCGTATGTGAAATTGAATGAATTGTTAAACAACAAATCCGGAGAGAATGATATCGGTGTGTCGCCTCGATCAAACGATATGGGATTGGTCCACTCATCCTCATATATATACTCCACAAAATTCTTTATACGGTTGCGCGACAACGTGAGATTAAACTGCCAGTCAAACCAATGACACGGTTTATACTCCGTCTGAAACTCCACACCCATTCTGTATGAATCAGGCACATTGACACTTAACGGATTGCCCGTATCAGATAATTCGCCAGTAGCAACCAATTGGTCAGTGTAGTGCATATAATAGAGATTCACTCCGGCAGAAAATACGGGAGTGCTATAAGAATAGCCTAACTCAAAATCATTCAGACGTTCCGATTCCGGTCTATGATTGGGATCACCATCCGTAAAGTTATCACGGGTAGGTTCTTTCTGGACCACCGACCAAGATGCAAACGCACGATGATTTCCACTGCTATAGTTCAATCCTAATTTAGGATTAAAGAAATTCCATATCCTATGCACGTCAAGCACCGCCGGAGCTCCAATATTCCAATCATAATTATCTGATTCTCCCTTTATAGTATAATGGATATGGCGATATTGTAAATCCACGAAAGCCGACAAATCTGAATTTATATCAAAATTTGTACGGACATAAGTATTTATATCGCTTTTCCTTCCGATATTATCATAATATCTCTGGAGTGGGTCGATCTCCCCTATATAATTCCTCACCCACTTTATCTCGCCATAATGATGTCCTTTGAAATTTGTGACAGCCACTCCCGCCACGGCATTCCACCGTGACCGTCTGTAGTTCAACGACACCTGAGCTCCATAGAAATCATTCACGTTATATTTAAGACGTATGAGATCCGACTTCTTAATCTCAGTCCCCGAAGCATCAATGAAAGGAGTCAGACCATACTCCACAAGCGTTCTGTTTGTCTTATACTGGTCATAATATCCATTATCCTTAGTATAATGAAGAGCAGCATTCAGACTGAAATAGTCGCCGAGGTGTCTGGATAGCAACGCCTGGAAATGATGCTGGATATAATTATCGTTCTGATCGGCATAATATGCCGTATTGCCATCCTTATCTGTATACTTACCGCATGGATTATATCTGCGCCCATATTTTACCATTTCTTCAAGAGAAGCATAATCCCATGCCATATAAGTCTTCTCCTTACCACCGAATACAAGGAAACGCAACTGCGTGTCAACATCTCGATATGCAGCCTGCGTGAAATAACTCCAAAGCTCACTTGACGCCCTGTCGATATATCCATCCGAACCCAGATGGCTGATACGCGCATCAAAACTCCAATGATTGCCCAAAAGTCCGGAACCTACCCTTATGGTCTCCCTATTCGTATTATAAGAACCATACGCACCCGACACCTCCGCATACGCATTCTCTGAAGGAGCATCTGTAACCATATTGACGCTTGCGCCAAATGCGCCCGCGCCATTCGTAGACGTGCCGGCTCCCCTCTGAATCTGTACATCCCGCAATGACGATGCCAAATCCGGCATATTAACCCAATACACATTATGACTTTCAGGATTATTTATTGGAATACCATTGGCTGTGACGTTTATACGCGAACCATCCGTACCACGTATCCGCATGGAGGTATACCCCATTCCGGCACCGGCATCAGAAGTAGTGGTCACAGACGGTGTCATTTTCAAGAGATAGGTCATATCCCTCCCATCATTCGTCTTCAGCAATTCCCGCTTTGATACGTTGGTATACGCAACCGGAGTCTTTGAGTTTGCCCGGTTTGCCACAATCTCCACTTCCTCAAGCATTGATGTCAAGGAATCATTCTGTTCAACCGACACATTTTGTCCGTTGGCAACAAAGCTGATGGGCAAGATAGCCATCGCCGATAAAATGTAAATTTTCATAAAAATTTCACTACGCCGGTATTATCCGGATCAGGTTCAAGGGTATAATCTCAGATCATCCAAGCTGAATCTCGTAGAATGAAGTCTATCCGGATTCAATAACCATACAAGGAATGAACACCCCAATTATGTAAATTATCTCTATGAATTACTCCTAATTCGGCTGCAAATTTATATCTTTTTATCAGAATAAACAAACATTTGTTTCCGATGCCATCTTCAAAATAAATAGTCCAGTATCATTTTCCTGCTCATTCCATTTTAAACTGCCTCAACTCATATTTTATAGACTGTCCATCACTTATAGTCATAAATCAACAAAATATATTTATCTTTTCAAAAATTATTATAAAGTTCTGAAACAATTTCTCATTCACGAATGTTATATGAATGTTAAATCAATTAAAACAACCGTCAAAATGAAAAAAAACGACTCATTCAAACAAAGACTTCTGGGACTACAGGGCAACCTCCTAAGTTTTGCATACCAACTCACCACTGACAAAGAAGAGGCTCGAGATCTTCTTCAGGACACCACTCTGAAGGCTCTCGACAACGAAGAGAAATACGTTGATAATGTCAACTTCAAAGGGTGGATTTTCACTATAATGAGAAATATCTTCATCAATAACTATCGTCAGACCGTAAGAAAGGCTACAGTTATTGATCAGACCGAAGATCTATATCACCTCAACATTTCCCAAGACTCCGGTCTTGACACTCCGGAAGGCTCCTTTGCTGTAAAGGAAATCTCTGCTGCCCTTGACGAATTTACCGATGATTATCGTATCCCCTTCAATATGTATGTCGCCGGATACAAATACAACGAAATCGCCGAGAAAATGAATCTTCCGCTCGGCACTATCAAAAGTCGTATCTTTTTCGCACGTAAAAGACTGCGTGAGCAATTGAAAGACTTCAGATAATTACCGACCCCAACAAGATTTATATTTATCCGACAATTATATTCATTTCAATTACGTATTATAACATTTTGACAGTTGACGTAATGAATTTAAATCAGGATCTAAGCAAAACTTATTTATTAAGGACTTATGCTTAACTGAATAACGTTCGGTCTAATTATTTGATTTCAAAGACCGGTCCGATGCTCGGATCGGTCTTTTCTATTTGGAATATGTATTGACAATTTTATAATACACCTCATCATAACTGCGTTTTAACATAAACTATACGTCGGCATAAGATGCCTGACAAAACTTCATATTTAATTTATCATCATGGTAAGTCAATTTGAATTTTCTCTAAAAGAACGGAATGCCGGATTCCATATCGTCACAAATGAGATTCTGTCTCATATTCCTCACCTACCGACGACAGGCATTATTAACCTATTCATAAAACATACGTCTGCAGCCCTCTCTATAAATGAAAATGCCGATCCCGATGTCAGGATTGATATGAAAAGTATTTTCAACCGATTAGTCAAGGAGCGAGAACCTTATTACCTCCACACCATGGAGGGTGACGACGATATGCCTGCTCATGCAAAATCCTCAATTATCGGGGTATCACTTACAATCCCCATCTCTAACGGAAGGTTAAACCTCGGAACCTGGCAAGGAATTTATCTTTGTGAATTTAGGGATTATGGTGGACCAAGAAAAATCGTGGCTACAATTATAGGGGATTGACACAATCCCCTATTTTCCACTTGACACGATTAAACCATCCGATAATCTCAGAACGAGAAATGCAACGATACCCGTACTCCGCTTTTATCACAATCCGGAGTGTCGCGGTAAGTAAGACGCCACACATAATCCACTCGCAGGAATGTCAATATATTGTCCAGACCAACCCCGATCTCCATATAGGGTGTGGATGACATCTTTCTTGCATCCGCATATTCAGGAAATCTGTAGATTGATGGATTATCCTCCGGATTATTCTTACGATTTAATCCACCGACAAGACCCTTGAACGTAACCGCTTCGCGCAACTTCAACTTATTCAGCAACGGGATATGATTAAATAATATGCCATTACCAAAATAAGTGAAATCTATTGAGGCATACTGATCATTCGCAAATTCCATCGCATTCATAAGAGAATAACTCTCAGGCTGGATAGTATACGACAAATTAGCATTTGGCCACATCAGAGCTGGATAATACACCTGACTCCATATCTTGCCGGCTTTAAGAATCAAGTCAGTATAACCAAATGCTGAAAGCCAAAGACGTTTTTGTATCGATAGCTCTGTCTTGTTGACCGTAAACGCTGACCCAAACATGCCTTTGGGTCCAAACTCATGCGTCAATTGAAAAACCCATGCATCCATGTTTACCGGGAGTCGTAGAGATCTTCCCTGAATGAATTTCTCACCCGGTGCCCATCTCAATGAAAGCCTGAATGCCGACTGATTATAACTCTTGTCATGTCTGCCATCTGCAAAATCAAACGGCACCCATCGGGTTGACTCCTGTGTCTCATATCTGAAACCTGCCTCTACAGAGAAATTATTCGGCAGTTCAAGCACATATCCCAACTCCGCAAGACGACGGTATGTGACAAGAATACTCTTTTTCCTTTTTAAGGAAAGAAACATATTGTCAGAGTTGGTGAAGAGGTAATGCTGTCCGAGCATATCAAGATCGTATGAATACGAACCATAAATACCATGTCGTGGCCATTCATACGAATGATTCTTTTTAGGCACAAAAGAATATTCGACATCTGCCTTATATTTCCATTTCCGGTCTTTAGTGCCATACGCCACATATCCCTTGGCAAACAAATGCGGATTCAACGGCGACATTGTCATGCCGCCTACTCGAAAACGCGCACCTTCAACCGTATTTGAACTGACAAGAGTGTTAAGTGGTCCGAAGTCAAATTTACTTGGTCTACCCGTTCTGACGTATCCGCTCTCCATCAGCGACAGCACCTTCTCCCCCCAATACAATATCGGCACCTTCCTCATCTCCTTCATCATACCCCCCATTCTTGATTCCGCTGCCGAGAGTGACACCATCCTCTCTCTCTGCCAAAAATCATCCGGACGCGTCCTTGCTTCCTCCAACTCTAAATTCCTGCCAAGTTTCTTATAAAAATCCTTCAGATCATCTCGCTTTGCATAGCTGAAATTATCGTAGGCGGTGGTTTTTCGTCCATACATCTTGGGTGTGCCTGACACTATCTGCATCTCCAGACAGATATCATCATACGTCTTATGTCTATTCCCGATGGAATCTTTCTCAAAAGACTGATTGATATACAGATTTTCCACATAATTAAGATTTATATCTTGCGGAGTTCGCATCGTGATTTTCTTTACAAACATCGTCGTGTCGTCGACAGGCACGTAAATCTTTCCATTAAAACCCATCGACTGTGGATTATGTGGGGCAAAGGATAACTCCACACACTTCTCATCTTCCACATACACCGTATCCGTGAGATAATACTTATAAAAATCCGGACCGATAGCTGAGAGAGGACTTACAAAACGATTCTGAAGAATCACCACATTATTGGAAAATATATCAATCTCCCTTATTGCATCCTCCAAGATTATCTGCATGTTCTCTTGATTAAGCACCTCATCAAGACCGGCACTCCTATATCCTCGCACAATCTCCTTATCAGCTCCCTCATCCCGGCTTGCTATTCTTGTGGAAGTCTTCTCCTTTAGCATCAGATCCAAGATTCTCTTACCGGTCCAGGAAGATGTGTCTACATAATTCTCAAACACCTTTCCTTTCTTAGACAAGAATCCCTTTGAAAAGTCACTACGGAAATCATTGAGTCCCAATACAGTCTTCTCATACTTATCATAACTGTAATACGGTGCATTCAGTGGATTATGCAATCCGTACTGACGGCGTATACTATTGACAAAATCAACTGCAGGATTATTCTTCTTCGAATATTTCTCCTTACGCGGACGAATCACAACCTCTGCAAGTTCCACTGACATTGGTGAAAGCCTAATCTCTATAACCGTATCCTTCAATATGTCAGGGATTATCTTTGTATCATAACCCGCATACGACACCTCCCATCTTCCCCCCAACGGCAAATCTAACCGGAATGAACCATTCTCATCCGCCACGAAATTATGACGGGGATTCTGTTTAGAATTAATATTGGCAAACGGGAGTGATTCCCCTGTGATTGAATCTTTGACATGACCAAATATCACTCCTCTGGCTCCTGCCGGAATGGCAAGAACGTTAGCTGAGAATATCGATACCACAGTCAACACCTTGGGCATATTTGCCCGCACAAGACCGATTGTCAGTATTTTTTCAATATATTTGGAAAATTTCCTTAATTTATATACCTTTGTCATAACCAGGTGTCAATATTAACGACATCTTTTGTGTCTATCTTATGAAGACCTTACCAAGGCTTACAGCAGGATTGTTAAATCACACGATTTTCAATCTCTGACTGATATTTACGGATAGACACTATATCATAACGTTTTTATATAGCAAAAATGTTATTTAAAAGAAAAGTTTTAGAAATATTATAAATATGGCACTTGAAATAGAACGGAAATTTATCGTTAATGACGACTCATTTCGGCAGATTGCATACAAATCAATAAGCATCCGACAGGGCTACCTCTCCCGCATCCCGGAAAGGACAATAAGAGTAAGGACAATTGATGACAAAGGATTCCTGACAATAAAAGGGAAAAACATCGGTATTGTCAGAAACGAATTTGAATATGAGATACCATTGGCAGATGCCTTAGAGATTCTCACAATGTGTGTTCCTCCTATTCTTGAAAAGACCCGCTACTTGATAAAATACGACAACTTAACTTGGGAAGTAGACGAATTTCACGGTGCCCGTCAGGGACTTATCATGGCAGAAGTGGAGTTGTCTACAAAAGACACTGAAATAACACTCCCACCTTTCATCGGGAAAGAAGTGACAGGAAATCCAGAATACTACAATTCCAATCTCTAAGGCTGCATTCCATTATACCCTTAAAATCGACCCTCAACGACGTTTCTCAAGGGCATTCAGCATAAGTTCCAGCTCGTCTCGCACGTCCTGGAGCTTACTGATTATATCCATCCGGTTGGAGATATTGGAACGGTTCAGTCGTATCTGTTCCTTTGCCGCATCCAATTTCAACCCCCTTATCTTTACCAGATAGTAAATCAGACGCAACGTCTCAATATTATCAGGAGTATAATACCTGATGTTCGTCGCGCTGCGATACGGTTGCACTTCAGGAAATTCACTTTCCCAAAAACGCAATGTTGACTGCGAGACACCCACCAATTCGGCGGCATCCTTTATCTTATAATATTTCTTTGTCAGATCAGATGAAGCCATCAGAAATTCAACCTTTCTTTTTAATTCTATTTATATAATATGAGATACTATTAATCCATCACGTGTCCGGCATTATCCGCCATCTGTATCATTTCCACGTACTCCTCTGGAGTAAGATCCATAAAATAATAGTTCACCGGATTCTGTGCCTCACCCTTGAATCTCACTTCATAATGAAGATGTGGTCCCGTGGATTTTCCTGTAGAGCCGACCTTGCCGATCATCTGTCCGCGTTTCACCTGACTACCCTCCTTCACAAGTATTTCACTCAGATGCGCATAACGTGTGAGATAGTTATAGCCATGGTCTATGTCAATACAATTGCCATATCCGGCCTCCCGCTTTGCCACCGTTATTTCCCCATCTGCCGTAGCATATACCGGCGTCCCTATCGACGCGGAGAAATCAAGACCTTCATGAAATTTTGAAGAACCATAGATAGGATCCCTGCGATAGCCATAACCCGACGACATTGTGTAATCCTCCACTTTTATCGGGAGCACCGACGGGATATGCGACAGTTTATCCTTCTGCTTCCCGACTGCATCTCGAAGCTGATCAAAACTCTGCACCTGTGCAAAAAGCTGTCGCTCCAGAAGATCCATCCGTTGGGTAAGGTATGTGACCAGACCGGCATCCGAAAGCTGCTGCAATTCCCGGTAGCGCGCCTCATTGTCAAGACCGGAATGACGCTGCAACGGACTCATCGGATCCATCTGCATCATGACTCGGTAAAAGTTATCATCCCTATCCTTTATCCGATCCATCACTTTTAGCGTATTGTCAAGACGCCTGTTCAATATCCCATACTGAGCTTTCAGTTCCGCATTTTCAGCACGAAGGTTCTCCTCTGTCGGGGAATCAAAACAATAGAACACGACAAAGAACAGGACTGCCGCAAGCACCACTGCCATCGACCAAAGCCGACCCCATGATGCCAGACGCATTCGCAACGACGGATAGACCCTTTCAAAGTTATCCGTCTCCGGATTATACTTATAATAAATATTCTTTGACAATTTACGTTTATTTATTCAGTAATCTGAAAAAATAAATTGGCTCATTCTAAAATTATTTCATTTCCAACTGTTCCAAGTTATTTTTTAGAGATTACACGGTAGTTTATATTGCAAAATTAACGAATTTTGAATAATTTTGCAATCCAAATAACATCAAGAAAATTTTCTTTAAGATGACATCTAACGAAATCAGAGAATCTTTCAAGACTTTTTTTCGCGAAAGAGGACACCAGATTGTGCCTTCGGCACCTATGGTAATAAAGGATGACCCTACCCTAATGTTTACAAATGCCGGTATGAACCAATTCAAAGACATCATTCTCGGCAACCGTCCGGCAACCCACAAACGCGTCGCCGACAGTCAGAAATGCCTGCGTGTATCCGGCAAACATAACGACCTTGAAGAGGTAGGTCACGACACATACCACCACACTATGTTTGAAATGCTCGGCAACTGGTCGTTTGGTGACTACTTCAAGAAAGAGGCAATCGACTGGGCTTGGGAGTATCTTGTAGACGTACTTAAGCTTGACAAGGACAGATTGTATGCCACCGTGTTCGAAGGATACAAGCCGGAAGGTCTTGAACGCGATAACGAAGCTGCCGGATATTGGGAACAACATCTCCCCGCATCACATATCATAAACGGCAACCGCCATGACAATTTCTGGGAAATGGGTGATACCGGACCTTGCGGACCTTGCAGCGAGATACACATCGACCTGAGATCTGATGAAGAACGTGCTTTGGTCGACGGAGCATCTTTGGTAAACAAAGATAATCCTCAGGTTATCGAGATATGGAACCTCGTGTTCATGCAATATAATAGAAAGGCTGACGGATCTCTTGAGCCACTTCCCGCAAAGGTGATTGATACCGGCATGGGATTCGAACGTCTTTGTATGGCTCTGCAAGGGAAGAAATCAAACTACGACACCGATGTGTTCACCCCTGTCATCTCCGTCATTTCCGACATTACAGGTCTTAAATACGGCGACAACGAGAAAATTGATGTCGCAATGCGTGTGGTTGCCGACCACCTCCGAACTATTGCATTCTCTATCGCCGATTCTCAGCTCCCCTCTAATGCCAAGGCAGGCTACGTAATCCGACGCATTCTTCGACGCGCCGTAAGATATGCATATACTTTCCTCAATAGAAAAGACGCGTTCCTTTATCTGCTCGTAGATAAACTTGTAGAACAGATGGGCGACAGTTATCCCGAACTGAAAGCTCAGTCCGATCTTATAAAGAAAGTGATCAAAGAGGAAGAGGAATCATTCCTTCGCACTCTTGACAATGGCATAAAGCTACTCGACTCTCTTATTGAGAAAGCAAAGGCTGATGGAAAAAATGAAATCTCCGGTAAAGATGCTTTCATCCTTTATGACACTTACGGATTTCCGCTTGACCTCACCGAACTGATTCTTCGCGAGAATGGCATGACCCTCGACCAGAAAGAATTTGATGAGGAGATGGAGAAACAGAAAGCCCGCGCAAGAAATGCCGCTGCTATGGAGACAGGCGACTGGATTGTCGTGAATCCCGGCGAACAGGTATTTGTCGGATATGATGAATCATCTGCACCCACAAAAATCCTGCGTTATCGTAAGGTAAAACAGAAAGGGAAGGAATTTTTCCAGATCATTCTTTCAAAAACACCTTTCTATGCTGAAATGGGCGGACAGGTGGGCGATCGCGGAACACTCACGTCTGCATCCGGCGAGACCATTGAGATTTTCGACACTAAAAAAGAGAATAATATCGGTGTGCATCTCGCTCACAAACTCCCGTCTGACCCGACTGAAGATTTCACTGCAAGTATAAACGAAGCTGCAAGAGCTGCCATCTCTGCCAACCACTCTGCAACCCACCTGCTTCACGAGGCTCTTCGCGAAGTGCTCGGTTCGCATGTGGAACAGAAGGGTTCTTACGTATCTCCTGATTCCTTACGCTTTGACTTCTCCCACTTCCAAAAAGTCTCTCCGGAAGAGATACGCAAGGTTGAGCACATCGTCAATGCCAGAATCAGAAAAGCAATACCTCTTGAGGAAGCAAGAGAGATGCCGATTGAAAAGGCTCGTGAACTTGGTGCCATGGCTCTCTTCGGCGAGAAATATGGCGACAAGGTTCGCGTCGTGAAGTATGGTACATCTGTCGAACTCTGTGGTGGAACACATGTGGCAAACACTGGCAACATAGGTATGGTGCGAATTGTATCCGAAAGTTCAATTGCTGCCGGAATCCGTCGTATCGAGGCTTTGACTGCTGCCGGTGTAGAAGATATGCTTGACAATCTGCAAGACACAATGAACGACGTATCTTCGTTCCTTGGGAATGCAGCAAACGTAAAGGTAGCTGTTGAGAAAGCCATAAAAGAGAATTCCGATCTTAAAAAGCAGGTGGAAGACTTTATGGAAGAGCGCACAAGGCATCTTGCTCTCGAATTGATTTCAAATGCCTCGACAATGAACGGCATAAAAGTATGCTCACTGAAAGGACTTCGTCTTCCCGAAATTGTAAAGAACGTGGCGTTCGCCATTCGCAAAAATTCTCCG
Source organism: Muribaculaceae bacterium Isolate-037 (Harlan) (assembly GCA_003762615.1). Taxonomy (GTDB): domain Bacteria; phylum Bacteroidota; class Bacteroidia; order Bacteroidales; family Muribaculaceae; genus Lepagella; species Lepagella muris. Next base: position 119,825 of record RIAZ01000002.1, on the reverse strand, counting down.
GAACACACGATCTTCATCGGAGCTACAATAAACGCTGATAAACCCCTACTCACCCTCATGATCTCTGACGATATCGTTAAAGAGGGTTTCAACGCATCAAACATTGTGCGTGAAGCTGCGAAGCTGATAAAAGGTGGCGGCGGCGGACAGCCATTCTTTGCTCAAGCCGGCGGTAAGGATCTTGATGGTCTCTCTGCTGCATACGATAAGATTATCGCTCTCCTCCACTTGTGAATCTTATAAATTCTGATCTATAAAAATCGGGAGGTTCATTACAGAAACCTCCCGATTTTTTATATTGAAGTTGTTTAAGTTATGAAACGCGTGCATAATCCAAACATCACAAAAAAATCCGCGATTTTATCTATAACCTTCGGAATATTATCCGGCATCTCATTCAATATGGTTGCCGATGACTATGTAGTGGTTGGAAGAAACGCAAAAATATTTGATTCTCCCAATGTCAAAAGCTATGTGACCCTCAATTCAAAGAATCAGGAGGTAACACTCATTCCCGGAATGGCTCTGAAAAAACTTGAATCAAACAACGGATGGCACATGGTGGAATATTCACCGGGTCTGAGAGGATTCCTTTCCGTGCAATCCACTGCCAACGGACTGAAAATACCTGAAAGCGGCTCATATCCCATTAGAAATATTAAGAACAAACAATTAAAGGTATCCTGCAAGGAGAATATCTGGAAAGCCGAGACCGACAACAAGATCTACAAGGGTAAGCTATTCAATAATATCGTGATTTTCTTCAACGATAAAAATCAGCCGGCATATTCCCTCGTTGAATTAGAAGACGGAATCATCGCCATCTCCTACGATAATGCCGTCACTAATTTTTTTTAGACAGTTCAATTCTTTGACTTAGACGGCAGGAAATATTGCCCCTTACTTTGGGTGATTTTCCCATAAGCAACCGCATGACGGGGACAACTGTGATAGCATGCAAGACATGAGCAACAGTTGTCCCCCCATTTTGGACGACCATCCGACATCTGCACATTACCCAGCGGACAACTTTTTGCACATATCCCGCAACTCACACAAGTTTCCATACTATGCCATTTCCCCGGGAATATTCCCCAACGCTTAAACAGAGGATAGACCGTCTTGCTCTTAAGCCATGCCATGCTCCCTCTTACAACGTCAATAGTCTCCCGTTGCTGCATAATGCCCCTGCATATCTCCTTTAGCCTTAAGGGTGCATCTGCAAGTTTCTTATCTGCCAAATCCTTAGAATCAACGTCAAACCCGGGCAACAACACATAATTATTAGGCATTATCACGCTCCATATCGACCTGACCTCAACGTCCCTTCTCCTGAACGCATCCTGCAACATCTCCGGCGACATGGCAACCTCATCCCCACATGTCATGACACACCATATAGGGAGTTGACCTACTTTGACTTCATTCCAAAATGAATCCGGAAGACGATTGATAAAATCCATCACAAGCGGAGGTACCCCCCAAGAATACACCGGAAATACAAAACCGACCGACATTCCATCCGGTGATTCCTCTTCGGCAATCACCTTCGGAATAAACTCAACCCTCTCCAAGAGTTCCTTCGATAAGAAATTGGCTACATATCGCGAATTTCCGGTACCGGAAAAATAATATATCATCGTCCTAAAAATTTAATCAGAATTCAACTTGCCGTGAATATTTTAAATATAAGTTCCTTCAGCAATTCATATTCATTCTGCATGGAACCGATTCCTTTGCTTTGCGCATCATATTCCCGCAATGAATGTATCGCCGCCAATGCCATTCTTGCATTATAATACTGTAGGGCGGTGCGGTATTCCTTCAGTCCATAGCTCGATTTAAGGTCAAGAGCCGCCTGAAGGGAGGCATCCGACTTATCCTTAGTGACTGTCGCTATAAACAGTTTCGAGAAAAATCCAAACAACGTTGCCACTATCATTACCCCGGGATTCTGTTTCGGATTCTTTGAAAAATAATCCACTATCCTTATTGATTTATGATAATCCTTACGCGACAAGGCATTGATCAGCTCAAACGTATTGAAATCCTTTGAGATGCCGATATTTCGTTCTATCAGATCAGGAGTGATACGCTTTACGTCCTTCCCACACGCCAATATAAGTTTATCTATCTCTCCAAAAAGTTTGCTTAACGGATTCCCTATGTAGTCGCATAGCAACGACACAGCCTTATCATCTATACCGAATCCTTTTGATGCACAATAATCCGTAATAGGTCCCGGCAATTGATAGTCTTTCAACTTTTCACTCCTGAACACCACCGCAGAAGAATCCTTCAAGCTCTTCATCAATTGCGACGTTGCAGACAAAGAATCCCCCTTATACACCACCCCCAATACTGTAGTTGCGTTAGGGCGGACTACATACGATGCAAGCTTGTCAAGTTGTGATTTGGCCTTATCCATTGTCTGAGCCTCCTTAAGAAGCACAAGCTGACGCTCCGACATGACAGGATATTGCTGTGCACTCGCTATGATACTGCCGATATCCGCGTCCGCACCATAATACACGATGGAATTGAAATCCCGGTTCTCTTCATCAACTACATTATTTTCCAATGCCCGCGTCAACTCGTCAATATAATATGCCTCCTCTCCCATCAGTAGATAGACAGGCGCAAACTGCCCCTTCTTTATTGAAGTCATCACCTCGCGGAAAGATGGACCTGTAGATTTCTTTGCCATATCGGTATATTAGTTTTAGGAGTCTATTGCTGACTTTGTTTTAATGAAAAAATACTTTCTGAAGCGATACAGGAATATGGCTGTTGCCATCAGACTCGCCAATGCAGCCCATGGAATCTCACCATTCTCCACTATTCCCAATCCATTGACGCCATCTGAGTCTGCACCACCTATGAAATGATTGGAAACAACCACTACCGAGTTGTTCAATGCGTGTGCGAAGATAGGGAGCCACAAGGTTCTTGACCAATTAAAGAGATAGCCAAACATTGCGCCCATAAGCAAACGAGGCACAAAACCAAAAAATTGGAAATGCATTGTCGTAAACACGACCGCGCCTATCCATATAGAGGCTGTATTTCCTATTCTCGAACGGCTCATGATCCCTTGCAGTGCTCCACGAAAAAACATCTCTTCGGAAAATCCTGTGAGCACACCCACTACCCCTACGGTAGCAAGCATACCCCATATCCCTTGATAGTCCAAAGCCACTTTTGTCATGGTGGCAGCCTGATCCTCCATATCCCGAAAACTTTTCTCTATGCCTGAAGCCCATTCCGGGAAGTGGATATTTTCATTCCAATATATCACCTGGTTGAGAGCCGGTAATGCCAGCACAAATAATAATATCACCCCAATGATACCCTTTAGAGATGGTGACGTGCTCAACCCAAGCCAACCACCGGGAGAATCTGAGGAATATCTTGCACACAACCATGCCGGCAGACAGAACACGATTAGACACTGCAATGCTGAGGTCAACATCATATAGGTGTGATTCTGATCCCCTCCACAGGCGGCGGATAGTCCCAATAAGATGCCCCCTAAGACTAAGAAACAGACACTGAACGCACCGAACAATACCATCAGACGCAGCCCGGCATTACCCCTTAGATTTACCTTCCCGTCATTTGCTATCATCAAACTTCTTCCTCCTGAAAATAAAATTCCGTCCAAGATACTTCTCTCTCACCACAGGATTCTCCGCAAGCTGTTCGCTTGTGCCTTGGAACAAGATTTTACCCTCAAACAGAAGATACGCCCTGTCTGTGATACTGAGTGTCTCCGGAGCATTATGGTCGGTGATAAGGATACCGATATTTTTCTCCTTCAACTTGTAGACTATCTCCTGGATATCCTCAACAGCAATAGGGTCAACACCGGCAAACGGCTCATCAAGCATTATAAACTTAGGGTTTATTGCCAGACACCTTGCTATTTCTGTGCGTCGGCGTTCTCCACCCGACAATTGGTCGCCCAGATTTTTTCGGACTTTCCCAAGACGGAACTCTGCGATAAGGCTCTCCAGTTTCTCTTTCTGATACTCCTTTGTCGTAGGGGTCATCTCAAGGACAGCCCGGATATTATCCTCCACACTGAGTTTCCTGAATACGGATGCCTCCTGCGCAAGATAACCGATACCAAGTTGTGCACGCTTATAGACGGGATACCCCGTTATATCAATATTATTAAGGTATATCTTACCCTCATTCGGTGTGATCAGACCCGTGGTCATATAGAACGTCGTGGTCTTGCCTGCCCCGTTGGGACCCAAAAGACCTACGATTTCTCCTTGCCTCACATTGATGGAGACGTGATTTGCTACAGTTCGCTTGCCATATTTCTTGACAAGGTTATCCGTCTGCAATATTCCGGGTTCAGATTCAGTGACCACCATATTCTCCGAAATCTCACCCTCCGGAGTCTCTATCTCATCATCCACTTTCACCACCTGCTCAAGCATATCAGGCTCCGTCGCAGTTTCCAGTTGCTTTGCCTCTGCCTTCTCCTCAGCAGTAAGTGCCGGCGTGGATCTCTTTTTAAAAGGGAATAGCTTCATCAGTAAAAACAGTATTAACGTGCATCGGTAGGAAGAAGAGAACGGATGTAATCCGTAAGCAACTTTATAGCCACATTATTATTCCCCCCTTGCGGCACTATGAGATCGGCATAACGTTTAGAAGGCTCAATATATAGCTCATGCATGGGCTTAAGCATATCCCGATAGCGGTCTATCACCATCTGTGGAGTACGGTTACGCTCCACACAATCGCGGAGTATGACCCTTATCAGACGCTCATCGGCATCCGCATCCACAAATACCTTCACATCCAGCATATCCCGGAGTTCCTTATCTGTAAGAACAAGGATACCCTCGACCACAATCACTTCCCTCGGTTTGACAACCACCGTCTCCTTCATCCTGGAGCAAGTGATGAAATCATACGTGGGCATATCTATGATCTTTCCCGCTTTCAGTTCTCTGAGATGACGGCATAGCAAGCTCCATTCAATCGACGCCGGCTCATCATAATTCATCTTAAGTCTCTCCTCAAGAGGGATATCAGCATTATCCCTATAATAGGAATCCTGAGGAAGCACTGCCACCTCATCCTTAGGAAGAGAATCTATTATTTTCCTTACAACCGTAGTTTTGCCTGAGCCTGTGCCTCCGGCGATACCGATCACCAACATTATGCCTATCGTTTAATTAAATTTTCATATTATCCTCCGGAGAGGTGTGCATCACACACAAAAATACACGTACGTCCGGGAATAGCATCCCGGCAAACGCATCCTTTTCACGCAAAATTACTAAAAAAACATAAACAGACCAAACATTATGCTCCTTTAAGAAGTATATCTTTATGACCGAATAGTTATTCACTTTTTCTTTTGTGAATACCTGTTTGTAATTTTTTATTAATTTTGCAGTAAATATAACGGAATGTGTCTGTCGTCGGCTATCGGCGGGAGAATGATTCCAGACTAAATTTAGACTATGGTAGTTTCTTCAATTGCTTCTTTCGGACGATACTGCATGTTTATGATGCAGGTGTTCCGTACCCCCGACAAATGGAAAGTCTTTTTTCAAAGACTCGTCTCTGAAATCAGTAAACTGGGTGTTGACTCAATCCCATTGGTCATCATCATCTCCCTTTTTATCGGAGCGGTGATTACAATCCAGATGACCATCAACATCGTCTCGCCCCTTATCCCATCCTATTCCACCGGACTCGCCACCCGCGAAATCCTACTGCTGGAATTCTCCTCATCTATGATGTGTCTTATCCTTGCCGGCAAGGTAGGCAGTAACATAGCCTCTGAGATCGGGACGATGAGAGTCACCGAGCAAATTGATGCCATTGATATTATGGGCATAAACTCAGCCAACTTCATCGTGCTGCCGAAAGTAGTTGGATTCGTACTTTTCGTGCCGGTGCTTTGTGTGCTCTCAATGTTCATGGGTCTGGTAGGCGGATGGTTTATTGCCCGCTTCACCACAATGATATCTGTAGAGAATTACGTGTTCGGCATACAATCCTTCTTCAACGAATGGTACGTATGGTATGGCATCATCAAGACCCTTGTCTTCGCCTACATCATCGCAAGCGTGGCAGCATACTATGGCTACTACGTGAAAGGCGGTTCGCTTGAAGTCGGACAGGCAAGTACAAAGGCGGTTGTATCAAGTTCAATCCTCATCCTTCTCGCCGACGTGATCCTCACAAAACTCCTTCTCCAGTAATACCCTCCTCAATGCGTTTATAATATGATTGAAGCTAAAAACATATCAAAATGGTTCGACGGACAGAGAGTGCTGTATGACATCTCCGCCACATTCGACACCGGAAAGACAAACCTCATAATCGGACAGAGTGGTTCCGGAAAAACCGTATTTATGAAATGCCTCATCGGGCTTCTAACGCCGGAAGAGGGCACAATCATGTATGACGGACGAAATTTCCGCGAAATGTCGGTGCAACAGAAGAGAGTTCTGCGTTCTGAGATTGGTGTCCTTTTCCAAGGATCTGCACTCTTTGACAACGAGACTGTGCTCGGCAATGTGATGTTTCCACTGAAGATGTTCAGTCCCCTCTCTCATGCCGAACAACTCGAAAGGGCTCACTTCTGCATACAACGCGTGGGGCTCACAAATGCCGATGAGAAATATCCCTCCGAGATATCGGGCGGTATGCAAAAACGTGTGGCTATTGCCCGCGCCATCGCATTAAACCCCAAATATCTTTTCTGCGACGAACCGAACTCCGGACTTGACCCAAGAACGTCAATCCTCATCGACGAACTTCTGAGCGACATCACCCATGAATATGGAATCACCACGATCATCAACACCCACGACATGAACTCCGTGCTGGGTATCGGTGAGAAAATCGTGTTCATAAATAAAGGACATTGCGACTGGATCGGCAACGACAAGACTATCTTCCGCAGCACAAGCCAGTCGCTGAATGACTTTGTATTCGCATCACAACTTTTCCAAGAGGTAAAGAAATTCTTAGAGAGAGAGTATGAGGCGAATAAAAATGTCTGAGAACTGAGTCTTTACCAGCTCAATATCTATATCCCTGCCGATTTCTCGCGCCATGGAGGTAACTCCCCGGTCGACAAATCCGCAGGGATTTATTATTGAGAAACCATCAAGCGATGTGTTGACATTAAGGGCAAGACCATGCATCGTGCAGAAACGTGAGCATTTCACTCCAAGTGCACAGATCTTTCGTTCATCAGATGTGCCGGCGCCTATCCACACCCCGGATGCACCATCTACACGTTCACCCCTTATGCCATAAAGGGCAATCGTCTGTATGACCGCCTCCTCAATCAACCCGACATAATCCTTCACTCCAAGATGATGACGTTCGAGATCAAGTATCGGATACGCCACAAGTTGTCCCGGTCCATGATACGTCACATCCCCGCCACGTTCCACATGATAACAATCCACACCACGAGCTGCCAACATGCTCTCCGAGACCAAGACGTTGCTCTCCTTCGCATGTTTCCCTAAAGTGACTACCGGTGTATGCTCCACCAGCAGGAGATATTCTCGCGATGGCACTCCGCCACGCTTCTTAATCAATACCATTTCATCAAAAAGGGTATGTTGTAACCTCCATGCTTCACCGTATGCCATTACGCCAAGATTCCTGACCTCAATGGCAGGCTTGATATTATCCATTGAATATTATCGTGAATATTTAATTCCCCGGATTATTTCACATGCTTCTCTGCATGATAACTTGACCGCACCATCGGACTGCTCTCTATATGACGGAACCCCTTTCGCTTGCCTATATCACCATACTCCGCAAACACGGATGGATGAACATATTCCTGAAGAGGATAATTACTCTTAGCGGGCTGTAGATACTGACCGATGGTCATAACCTCACACCCTACCGACAGAAGATCATCCATAGTCTCCAATATCTCTTCGCGAGTCTCGCCAAGACCAAGCATTATACCCGACTTCGAACGTATCCCGCTCTTGGCAATATGCCCTATCACCTTCAGAGACGTGTCGTATGTAGCAAACGTCCTGACCTCCGGAGTGAGACGTCTGACGGTCTCCACATTATGGGAAATCACATCCGGATGTTCGGCTATCACAAGATCCACCAGATCCAGTCGTCCTTGAAAATCCGGAATAAGAACCTCCATCGTGATTCCGGGGCAATTCTCCTTCAGACTCCTGATCATATCCGCCCAATGATGCGCTCCAAGATCCGGAAGGTCATCGCGATCTACCGACGTGATCACCACATGACGCAGATTAAGCTCCTTTATGGAAGACACAATATCATCAATCTCCTTCCTGTCTATCGGCAACGGCTTGCCGTGAGTGACATTGCAGAACCTACAGTTGCGGGTGCATATATTACCACCGATCATAAACGTGGCTGTGCCGTTTCCCCAGCATTCCGCCCGGTTCGGACACATCCCGCTGCTGCATATCGTGTGGAGATGCTTCTCATTCAAAAGCCCTATCACCTGACTTGTCTTGAAGCCTCTCGGCAGTTTTATTTTAAGCCATTCCGGTTTCCTTCGGTAATCCACCTTGCCATTAGACGAAGTGCCATTCTCATCGGTTGTCATATCTGTTGTTTTCATTTATTTAGATTTAAGAGTTCGCTTTACAAAATTTGAATTATTCAATAAGTACCTGCGAATAATAAATGTGCATATATAGGGATAAGATTTTATGCCGTTCTGCACTCTTGAAGTTGGAGTGTAACCAGTACTACTCGACTGATGAGAGAGTATGACATAGTTTGAAAGATATTCATAGATTTGTTTATTTATTATTCATAGGTAATCATTCATAATGAAGTTGTCTAAACTTCATTACAAAATTAGCGAAAAACCTTATCATGTACAAATATTAATCCGTAGTTGTCACCCATACCAACCCAACAATGAATCTACAAAACACACCTTATTCAACCTTCTTTTACCTAGTCAATGAGAAAAAATGATTATTTATAACAATTATACTAAATATATTATTGTCATTTAACAACCTTTTTTGTAATTTTGCGAAAGTTAAAAACGGATGCCGGCAAATCCGGATTACGTATAGAATATCATGGGAACGATAATCTAAATTAAGATAATCTAAAATTATGGAACTTATCAAAAATCACATATCTACATTTTTATGAAAAAGTATTATCTTACACTTGGGCTTATACTGTGGGCTATCGTGGCTTATGCTGCCGACGGCATCAGTTGGTCATTCCGACTGATCGGTGACAACACCGGGAATCCCGCAATTGAAGCCACTGCTGATGTCGATCCGGGCTATCATCTTTTCTCCGTTGACAATCCGGAAGGTGGCTCAGCCCCACTTGAATTTTTCTTCGAAGTGAAAGGTTGTCAGCTTGATGGGAAACCGGTAGCTAACAAGCCTTATACAAAAGTCTTCGACGAAATCTTTGAGGTTGACCAGCATTTCTACACCGGTAAGGTGACGTTCACCCAAAAACTGAAGCCTACGGAGAAAAATTTCTCCGTCAGCATGGAAATTAAAGGACAGATCTGTAACGACACAGGATGTATCCCCGTATTCGCATCCCATTCCTTCTCCGGTACTGCCCCGGTAGCTGAAAAAGCTGCTGCTCCGGAGCCTGAGACTCCGCTTGCTCCGACAGCCGAGAAGAACGACGCTAAGGAAGAAACCGTAGCCTCGGCAACAATGACAGATTCAATCACAGGCTCTCTATCAGCGGCAACCGCTACGCCTGACAATATCGGTAGTGATAATCTCGCCAAGGAATGGTGGAGCAATGTGGAGAAGGAACTTAACGCATTCTCCGACGAACCGGCTAAGCAAGGTCAATCTCTCCTCTATATATTCCTTGCAGGCTTTATCGGTGGTCTTATCGCCCTGGTCACTCCTTGCGTATGGCCTATGATCCCGATGACTGTAAGCTTCTTTCTAAAGCAAAATAAGTCGCGCAAGAAATCCGTGATGACAGCATCCATATATGGTCTCTCGATCATCGTCATCTATGTGGGACTCGGACTTATTGTCACAGCCCTATTCGGAGCATCGGCATTGAATGAACTTGCCACAAGCGCAGGTTTCAACATTGCATTCTTCCTCCTCTTGGTGATCTTCGCAATATCATTCATGGGTGGTTTCGAATTGACACTCCCCGCCTCTTGGACCAACAAGATGGACTCTAAAGTGGATTCCACCACAGGCTACCTCAGCATCTTCTTCATGGCATTTACCCTTGTGCTCGTGTCATTCTCCTGCACAGGTCCGATCATCGGCACACTCCTCGTGGAGGCTGCCGCCACATCCAATTTCATCTCCCCCGCTGTCGGAATGTTCGGTTTTGCGTTGGCACTCGCCCTACCGTTCTCTCTCTTCGCAATGTTCCCGACCATGCTTAAATCAATGCCTAAGAGCGGAGGCTGGATGAACACCGTGAAAGTGGTGCTCGGATTCCTCGAACTCGCACTTGCACTGAAGTTCCTCTCCGTGGCAGACCTCGCCTACGGTTGGAGAATACTCGACCGCGAAGTCTTCATATCTCTCTGGATCGTGATATTTGCCCTCCTCGGTCTATATCTTCTCGGCAAACTCACATTCCCACACGATGATGAAGTGGAGAAAGTGAGCGTCACTCGATTCATGCTTGCATGCATCTCCCTCGCATTTGCAGTCTACATGCTACCCGGTCTCTGGGGTGCACCTCTAAAGAGCATCAGCGCATTCTCACCGCCGCTCTATACTCAGGACTTCTCTCTCTATGAAGGCGAAGTGGCTGCTCAGGTAGATGATTTCGAAGAAGGCATGAAGCTCGCCAAGCAACTCAACAAACCTGTCCTGCTCGACTTCTCCGGATACGGATGCGTCAACTGCCGCAAGATGGAGGCTGCCGTATGGACCGACCCAGATGTAAAGAACTCAATCGACAATGATTTCGTGCTCGTCACTCTGATGGTCGATGAGAAACGCGCACTTCCGGAACCGATAAAAGTGACCGAGAAGGATGGCACTGTCAGGACCCTCCGCACCTACGGCGACAAATGGAGCTATCTCCAGAGGTCTAAATTCGGTGCCAACGCACAGCCGTTCCACGTGATTGTAGACAACGATGCCAAGCCCCTCGCTCCGGCATTTGTATATAAGGAAGACATTCCCGCTTATAAGAATTTCCTGAATACCGGCATCGACAGATACAAGAAGGGGAATTGATAACCACCATTTGAAGTGACCGCTTCCAACATTAAATAGAAGAACCGACTTCATCACAATCGTATTTTAACGAATTTTATAATAACGAAAGCCTTCCGCGCATGCAATTATGCACGGAAGGCTTTCGTTTATTTATTATGAAAAAATTATCCATGAAAGAATTATCTAAGATATCATCTCTCGCTATCGCTGCTCTTCTACTCACCGTAGGAACCGCACACGCAACATCTCCGGAATATCTCGCTCTCGTAGATTCTGCCGACAATTTTATCCGGCATCAACGCTGGATGGAGGCAGAAAGCACAATCATATCCGCGTTGCGTCTTGAGCCGGCAAACTACACCAATTCCATGCTCTTCTCAAATCTCGGAGTGGTGCGTACCGAACAAGGGAAATACAAGGATGCTGTTGAAGCTTTTAATCTCGGACTCTCAATCGCGCCCGAATCAAAAAGCATTCTCAACAATAGGGCACGCACATTTATGCTGATGAACGACTACGACGGTGCGCTTACCGACATAGACGAGAGCCTACGTCTCGATTCAATTCAGGAATGGCCTCTACAGATGCGCGGTCTTATAAGGATTAGCCGCAACGATACTATTGGCGCGAAACACGACCTCCTACTCCTCGCAAAAAATTTCTACAAAAACGACAAAGCATTTTCCGGATTAGCAAGAGTAGCGGAAATGGAAGGCAACAACGAGGATGCAATAAAATATTATGATGAGGCTATCACCATAAACGATGATCCCGACATCCGATCCGCACGCATACTTCTAAAGATAAAGATGGAGAAATATTCAGAGGCTTCAAAAGACATACGCGAGAGCCTTGAAAAACATCCGCAATACCCTCTCTTCTTCGTATGGAGAGGTTATCTGCATCGCCTAAACTACAGATATGAGGAAGCGGATGCCGACAAAAAGTCAGCCATCAGCAAAGGGGTTGACCCTCAATTTGTTGAGCAGTTCATTCCCAAAACATCAAAATAAACTGACTCTCATCCTTTTTAGAATCACGTCCAACAATCATGATTCATAAAAAATCAGGTGACAAATACCCCTACGTTACAAAAAAATTATTAACTTTGCACTCGTAAACGTAAAACCTCTTTTCTTTAGAAATCATGAATCCCTTTTTTCAACATATCGAATTTCTTCTATTGCGCCACGATTGCGTGGTTATTCCCGGATTAGGTGCCTTTATCGTAAACATGGTGCCCGCTCACATCGATTATGAAAAAAGGGTGGTCACTCCCCCATCTCGTTCACTGATGTTCAATCAGGCTGTCGCCCTTGACGACGGTCTACTTGCCAACTCCATAGCAAGAAAAAACAGCATATCCTTCGAAGATGCCCGTCAAATTGTGGTGCGCCACGTGGCTCTTTTCAAAGAGGAGCTTGAGAAATCCGGGAAAGCCTCGGTAGGCAATCTGGGCACACTCTCTATGGGCGAAGAGGGCAATATCATATTCTCACCGGCAGAATCCAACTTCTTCTCCCCCTTTGCCATCGGATACGCCTCAATCCCACTCCAATTCCATTCCGATTCAACCGACCCTCAACAGGAGAGCGAGAATACCCAATCATCCGACAGACGTTTCAATCTTAGGATAACCCCCACATTTACAAAAATAGCAGTGATGGTGGCAGTGATTCTGACTGTCGTGATAACCGTAATACTGAACCCACTCCCCTCCGACAATCGGGAGCAACGAGCTTCAGTCGTGCCTGTGGAATCAATACTGAAATCCACGCCTGCCACACCCGCAATTGAAAAAAGCATACACGTGACGGATTCCATACCGGCTCCTGCAATAAAGGAAGAGTCTGAACCTGCTATTCCCAACCACTACATAATAGTGGCTACATTCCGTTCAGCAAAGGAAGCAGAAGAGTATGCCACAAAAAATTCCACTTCCGAATTTCAACTCTCCGCCATACCATCACGCAAAGTTACAAGAGTGGCAGTAGCCGCCTCCGACAACAAAGCAGAACTGCAAAAAGAACTAAACTCCCGGACCATATCATCAAAATTTCCAAAAGCATGGATCTGGAGCCGCAATTAAAAAGAAAAAATGAATCATACCATAAAAAGTCGGAGCATCAAATTGACGCTCCGACTTTTTTCATCACACATCAAAAACGGCTCATAAAACACGACTCCATTATCATCCAGAAATAGGGGTACCGATTCCATATAAATACTCAGGAGCAAAGTCAGCTTCATTCGGCCATTCTATAGTATTGAATCGTATTGCAAATTTCTTAAAAAAATCCAAGTCTTTTAATGGCTGGAATACAGGTCCATTAAGAGAATCCTTGAGATCCACCATTCGCATCTCGCCATTGTTAAACCACAATTTGATACGATACTCGTTGACATATTGAGCTTTTATAACTTCAAGAAACATATTGCCTTTATTTAAGTGGTTCAATCTTATTCGGATGTTCTCCATTTATTGCCTTATTCCATGCCTCCAAGAGTTCCTCTTTATGCATATCCATCCATTCAAATATCATTTTGAGTGCACGAGCAGGCATTTCCCCCCTAACTATTCCATCCTTTATATTTACAATACATTTATGATCTCCATACCAAGCATGAAAATGTGGTGGCATGTGGTCCGAAAAATTTAGGAATATTATTATTCCATAGAATGAACTTATCTGAGGCATAGATTTCTTATTTTTGTCATATATCAATATTCTTCATCGGAATGTAAATCCGACATTACAAATTTATAAAATATTTCACAAATAGCCAACAACTTATATGTAAAATCAAACACATAATGCACGTCATGCCATTACATCATGCACAACAAATTATATTGTGCATGATGTAACAGCATATTATACATAATGTAACATCCTATTGTGCATGATGTAGCGCCATATTGTGCATGATGTCACTCCTTGATGTGCATGATGTCACCAGCTTATTGTGCATGATGTCATTCCAAACGCATCAGCCACCGCCTTATACGTGATCTTCCCATCCACTATATTCACACCCTCGGCAAGACCAGGATCACGCCGGCATGCCTCCTTCCAACCCAAATCGGCAAGACGCAACGCATACGGAAGCGTCGCATTTGTCAATGCCTGCGTCGAAGTAAACGGCACCGCTCCCGGAATATTGGCTACAGCATAATGCACAATACCATCCACCACGTATGTTGGCGCAGAATGAGTAGTAGGATGCGTAGTCTCAAAACATCCACCCTGATCAACAGCAACATCCACCATGACAGTCCCCGCACGCATAAGACCCAACATATCCTTTGTCACAAGATGCGGAGCCTTCGCGCCCGGAATAAGTACCGAACCGATTACCAAATCCGTGTGTGGAAGCTCCAACTCTATATTATGACGCGATGAATAAAGTGTCTTCACATTCTTCGGCATGACCTCTGCACAATGACGCAACGTATCAAGATTAACATCGGTCAAAGTCACGTCAGCACCAAGACCGGCAGCCATCAACGCAGCATTACGCCCCACAACACCGGCACCAAGAATCAGCACCTTCGCAGGACGTACCCCCGGCACACCCCCTAACAAGATACCTCTTCCACCCTGTGGCTTCTCAAGGAATCTGGCACCCTCCTGCACCGACATACGACCAGCCACCTCACTCATCGGGATAAGCAACGGCAATTTCCCCGCCTTATCCGTAACTGTCTCGTAGGCGATACACACCGATCCACTCTCAAGCATAGCCTCCGTAAGCTCATACTCACTCGCAAAATGGAAATACGTAAACACCACCTGTCCTTTCCTCACAAGACCATACTCCTCACGGATAGGCTCCTTCACCTTTATGATCATATCGGAAACGGCATACACATCCTCAATCTTATCAAGAATGACTGCCCCCGCCGACTTATATTCCTCATCCGAGAATCCGCTACCTTCGCCGGCTGTGTGCTGCACATACACTTCATGACCGTGACGTATAAATTCCTTTACCCCTGCCGGAGTCGCGCCTACACGGTTCTCACTGTTCTTAATCTCTTTGGGAATTCCGATTTTCATAACATACAGTGTTTATTGTGAATAAATACATAGAAAGAACTGACACCCTCAATATTTATGCGACACTATCACATGCCTAAGTCTTACCCTGTAAACCACATGCAAGACACATTAAATATCTTCGGAATAATCGCCCCAAATATACAAAAATTATTTGCGATTTATCACAAAATAACACATGTTATAAAACATCCGCAAACAACATATCTGCACAACACAACATGCCCGCACGCCGTGCCACACAACATAACCTCACAGCACGTTCCGACCCCTGTCAAGAAAGTTTGAACACGATACGCTGCACGCCATCCTGCCAACGTGTGCTCGATATACGGAACACACCTATCTCCGAAGTACTCCTCACATGCAGACCCGCACAAAGGCACTCATCATAATCACCGATACGTACCACCCTCACAAACTCCGATGCATTCTCCGGCAAACGGCTCATATCAAACCTCGACCCAACCTCATCAAGACGGACAAATTCCTCCGTCACCTCCACATCCTCTCGGATCACACCATTCATATAATCCTCAATACCCTTAATCTCCTCAGCCGACAAAGGTTTATCCAGACGATAATCAAGCTTCGTCTTCTTGCGCTCCACATGTCCGCTAAACGCCCGACCGCACCCATATTTCCGGACCATCATCCCATTAAGCAAATGCTCCGCACTATGCATCGGAGGATACTCCTCCTTATTATGCGCATTCAGCACCACTCTCTCATTCAATTCCGTTTTCTCTTCCATACTCAAAAAATTAAAATCAAAAAAATACTCCCAACCCATCCGATCACCATACAATCCATTCATCTAAACCCATCCATCCAAACTATATCAGAATGAAGCCGCCGCATATTCTTTGGCAAGAGAATGTATCCCATCAAGTATTACCCTCTCCCTCTCTTTTGATGGTTTCTTAAAACCATTTATATAATTACGCAACAATGATGCATCAATACCAATCTTTCGAGCAAATTCCGAAATCTTAATCTCCTTATGCATCAAAAAGAATCTCTGAAAAGAGGTAGGTTCCGCATCTTCATAGAAAAAACTCTCAAAACTCACATCCACATCCAGATTTCTCCAATGAAACCCGTCAAGACCAACAGTGTAATCATTACGCTGCTCACTTGTTGCATCCATCAATTCCGGATACCAAAGAAGAGACTGACTCCATTCCTTCCCATTCTCATCAATACCATAGATATGGCTCTTGTCAAAATAAATATTCTTAATATCCATAATTCAATCCTCATTCCCACTCTAAAAGGATTCTGGCATAATCTTAAATTTTAATCACGCAAAAATAGGTATTATTTTTAATACCCACAACATTAACAAAATTCATTCGACAAAATATAGGAATTTTTGAGAAAACTAACATCTTGAATATCCGATTGCGTCCACACTGCGTTTGCAATTCAACTGGACTCAATATAAACTTCTTATATCCATGATATAGACTCCATCATAATTGAAAAGACAGATAAAATTTACAAAAGTATAGTATTTTAACCCTTCGGAATAAATTTAGACAACTTCGATAGCCACAATTCATTAAGTTCTCAAAATTTCTTATTACCTTTGTAACTAAGAATAGCCATCTTAATTCTTAATATTCCAACGATGACACAAGCAGAATATAATTCATATCGGTTTGACAGTCAGAATGACCCATCTGATGAACAGTTAGGACAACTCATGGAAAATGCCGCAAAGAAAGTACGTGAAACAAATCGTGAGTCAGATGTAAAATTTTATCAGGAGCTTAGACGCGCAAGCGACGAAGCAAAAAGCCGCACCTCTAAATCTAAGAATCCATGAGAAAAAAGGTCATGCACAAAATATATTGCCGAAAACATGAAATTAGAATTTCCACATATAGATTCAGCATATAGATTCAAAAGATTAGAAAGATTTTTATTCAAATGATATAATCTTTAAAATTCTTTTAAATCTATATGTATAAAATTCAGCACATAGATTCGAACGATTTTATTCAAAAACAATAATCTTTAAAATCTTTTAAATCTATATGCAAAATTACGATTTAGGATACAATAAGGAATTTCTATCTTTTTCAAAAAAGTGAGACAGTGTCTCACTTTTTTGACATGGAGCCATTATTTTGAACTTCTGAAGTGCGAGGATGAGATGGAATATGCTCTTGAAGGTATCACTTGCCAACTCTTTGTTGCCAGTTATTAGCTATATTTGCCAAGGCAAAAAGAGTTGTAAGAGCAGTTGGACAAAGTTCTAATAAAAACAAGCGAACAGAATATTTAAAAATGTATATTATGGCAATACCGATAAATGTTGAAGACCTACTGATGCAGAGGAAGGAGGAATCTAACCGGATTGAATTTAAGAAGGGTTGGAATCTGGATAAGATATATCGATCAATTTGTGCGTTTGCCAACAATTTTGACAATATCGGTGGCGGCTATATCCTTGTCGGTGTTGAGCCGCAGTATTATAATTTTAAATGAATGGAACTATGACTGATAGGAATGACATTATGGCGAGTATGCCGGCGGCGGATTACGAGACGCTGGTTGGACGAATTGATAACCTATGGAGTACGGCGAGGAACCGTGCTGTGGAGGCTGTCAATACTGAATTGCTTGACGCCAATTGGAAAACAGGACAATATATTGTTGAATTTGAGCAACAAGGTAAAATACGTGCCGAGTATGGCACACAACTCATAAACCGTTTGGCAAAAGATTTGACTGCCCGTAGAGGAAAGGGATTCAGCCGATCGAATCTAATATATATGAGAAAGTTCTACCTCTGTTTCCCAAAAAGTGTGACAGTGTCACACCTTTTGACATGGAGCCACTATTATGAACTTCTGAAGTGTGAGGATGAAATGGAGATGCAGTTCTATTATAAAGAAGCTCTTAATCAGAAGTGGAAAGTTCGGGAATTGCGCCGTCAGATTAAGTCTTCGCTTTTTCACCGTCTTGCGCTGAGTACGGATAAAGCGGGTGTGTTGGCTCTTGCCAGACAGGGACATCCTATATTGACTGCGGATGATATTATCCATGACCCGTATGTATTGGAATTCACAGGACTGCCGCAGAAGAAACGTTATAAGGAGAATGATTTGGAAAAGGCTCTCAAAGACAACATGGAGAAGTTTCTGCTGGAGCTTGGGCGCGGATTCGCTTTCATCGGTCGCCAATACGTGATGCCTATCGGTGGACGGCAATTCAAGGTAGATTTGGTGTTTTACCACGCCATATTAAAATGTTACGTTTTGATTGACCTCAAACGGAATGAAATATCACATGGTGACATCGGGCAGATGAATCTATATTTGAATTACTTTAAGAATGAGGTATGTATGCCCGACGACAACCCGCCAATCGGCATTGTACTTGGAGCCAAACGTGATGAAGTGTTGATGGAATATGCTCTTGAAGGAATCACCAACCAACTTTTTGTTGCCCGTTATCAGCTCTACCTGCCAAGGAAAGAGGAGTTGCAAGCCCAATTAGACAAAGTGCTAAATGATAATGCATAATTCTTTCGCTTATTCATTGCTTTTGCAAATTTTTGACTAACTTTGCATTGTCATGATAAAATTGCCCTTTCTACATATATCCCTGCTGGCTCTGGCGACTGTCCCTTTGGCATGCGGCTCCAACAAAGCTGCATCCGGAGAAACGGATGGCAACGTGCCCGACACACTGCACGCTGCCACACTCTATGGACCCACTTCATATTTCTCCTATCGTGGTCAGACAATGGGCTTCGACTATGAGAACGTGAAACGCTTTGCCGAGGATGAGAACCTTGTGCTTGACCTTAAAGTGGCTCCTTCACTAAATGCCCTACTGAAGATGCTCGAAAACGGGGAAATTGAACTCGCGGCGTATCCAATACCGATAATAGAGGAATATAATAAGGTGGTCAGACATTGCGGTTACAAGGAAATCACATGGCAGGTGCTCGTACAGCCCCACAACAAGGAGAGGATATCCGACGTAACCGGTCTTGTGGGGAAGGACGTATATGTGGAAAGCGACTCAAAGTATTATTACAGACTGAAAAATCTTGATCAGGAACTTGGTGGCGGAATAAACATCGTCACCATTACAAAGGATTCCCTCATCACCGAAGACCTGATCCGGATGGTGGATCGCGGAGAGATTCCATTGACAGTAGTTGATTCCGACATAGCTGAACTCAACAAGTCATACTATCCACGTCTTGACATTGGCATGAAGATAAGTCTCGACCAATTCTCCTCATGGGCAGTAAGAAATGATCTTGATTCACTCGCATCCAAAATCAATAATTGGGAGAAGAGACACGATAATTCCCAAATGCTCAGGGAGATCTATAAGAAATACTTCGAGATAAGCAAGTCTTCCGCCCCATACGAAAATCCTGTTGAAGCTCTCGGCGTAAAGATCAAGAAAGGAAAACGCATATCAAATTACGATGCAACCTTTCGTCGACACGCAAAGATCCCGGGCTACGACTGGCGTCTTTTGGCTTCGATTGGCTTCAACGAATCAAGTTTCAACAACGACACAGTGTCATGGGCTGGTGCAAAAGGACTGATGCAGCTTATGCCAGCCACGGCAAAGACCGTCGGCGTTGAGCCGGAGGAGCTTGTAAATCCCGAACGCTGCATCTTCGCCGCCGCTTCTCTCCTTAAGAAGCTTGATCTCGCTCTGGCAGAAAAAGTGCCTGATCCCGACGAGCGTCAGCGTTTCGTAGTGGCTGCATACAATTGTGGACTCGGACATATCTATGATGCCATTGCTCTCGCCGAGAAATATGGACTCGACAGCAAGCGATGGATCGGCAACGTAAGTGAAGCCGCACTAATGAAGTCAAGACCAAAATATTATAACGACAAGGTTGTGAAAAACGGTTACTTCCGCGGACGCGAGACAGTAGACTTCGTTGACAAAGTGTTCAGCGTGTACGACTTTTTTATCAAGCATACACAATGAACTTCCACCCTCCTTTTGTTGTTACACTTTAAACCATAAACTATAAACATTAAACCATAAACCAACATTCCGCATAAATGAAAAAGAACTATGTCTATGTCGGCGCAATCCTGATGCTCGCTGCCACTCTCCCACTCCAATCATGTATCGGCAGCTTCTCTCTGACAAATAAGGTGCTTTCCTGGAATAATCAGGTAGGTTCAAAATTTGTGAACGAACTCGTGTTCTTTGCGTTCTGGATTCTTCCCGTATATGAAGTGACCTCTGTGGCAGATCTGCTAATTCTCAACTCAATAGAGTTCTGGAGCGGCAATAATCCGGTGGAAGCATCTACAAAGGTGATCGATACAGACCAAGGCAGATATTACATAGCATGTGATGGCAAAGGATATGACATCACAGCTCCTAACGGCGACAAGGTGCGTCTGGATTTCGAGGCAGATTCCCAGACATGGTCAGTAGGAGTCAATGATGAGGAAACAATCCCGTTCATGACCATGATTGATGATTCCCACGTCAAGATGATCACTCCGCAAGGTGATTTCCGCGCCATACCGCTCTCCGAGCAGGGTGTCATGGCTTACTCCTCTATGACACAAGGCACCACACTCTGCATGAAATAATATCGGAAAAACAGTCGCCTGCGCAATATCATAAAAGTGCGGCACGTTTCTTAACTAAAAATAATTTGAAAATTTTTAATCTCCGGTTAATCCATTTTCAAGTTTAATTGTTAGATAAAGAGAAGCAACATTATTCTTCCGCTTGCTTCTTTACCGAATTAACTAAATAACAAAAATATAAATCAAACAAGCATTATTAAAAATGAAAGCACTCCACTTAATAAGCGCAGTTATCGGCGGAGCAATCGCCGGCGCGGCTGTAGGTCTCCTCGTAGCTCCTGAAAAAGGTGACGACACTCGTAAGAAAATCCTCAACCTTCTGAAAGAGAAGGGCATCAATCTCAAGAAATCAAAACTTGAGGAACTTGCTGATGAGATTGAAGATCAGATCGAACAGGCCCTCTGATTTAATAATCCCAAATAATCTTTCTTATCTGTAATCAACGAATCTTTGTAAGTATGAAATCTCTTAATATCCTTTATGCTTTCCTTGGAGGCGCAATCGTAGGATGCGGTGCAGCTCTCCTTCTTGCTCCTGAGAAAGGTGCTGATGTTCGCTCAAAAATATGCGATATTCTGAAAAGAAAAGGCATCAAGATCAGCGATGATGAGGTTGACGCTCTCGTTGCGGAGCTTGCTAAAACTGAAGAGTAACATTTCTTTTAAACAATATAGAGAAAGGAGGGAGTGGTTCCACTCCCTCCTTTTTTAAGATTACTAAAAGCACACCTAACCTTTTTCTGATGAAAACAAAAATTACTGATGAAATAAAGGAGCTTTTATCTCAAAGCGTAAATTGGGCTAAACTTGAAGTGGAGTATTTCAAACTGACGGCTGCTGAAAAAATCATAATACTTCTCAGCACCCTTATAGTCGGTGGAATATGCATGGTGCTTCTTCTCCCGCTTTTCATGATGCTCCTTATGGCGTTGGCAGGCGTCTTCAAGCTTTTCCTGTCGCCACCTCTCGCCTACCTTGCTGTCAGCGGAATCGTTGCCATAATGATTCTCCTGATATTTATCTTCAGGAAACAACTTGTCATCACTCCTGTAGCAAAGTTTATAACCCGTCTCTTTCTTGAGAAGGATCACCAGAAAAAATCTTAATTATTGCTGATATGAATGAGATTGCGAAAAACCAGCCTACTGCAAAAGAGATCACGCAGCCTAAATCATCCTTCAAGGGTTATTCTCTTGAAGAAATAAGATACCAGCGTGCTCTGGTGGCTCTTCAGAAAGAGTTCTGCAAGACTAAGATCACCCGCAGCCTATCAAATCTGCAAAAGAATAATCCTTTGTCGCCAAATGCTTCGCCCGCAGCAGGATTGCCGGGTAAATTCGGAGCCATTACAGGAAAGTTCCTGAAAGGATTGAATTATCTTGACTATGCAATGATCGGATTCTCCGTATTCGGATCAGTAAGGAAAGTGATGTCTTTCTTCCGCCGTAAAAAGAAGAAATAGTTAAAATCTGTTAATTAAGGATTGCCTGTTAAACTATTTCGTCTTTCAAGCGTCTATTAAGTATATAAGGTAATTGTCGCCGACATTGCCAAGAAAAATAATAAAACAATGCTATCGCGACAAAACGGAGCTGGGTCGAGGCCTTCGCTCCGTTTTTCTTTAAATTCTCCCGCCGTCTCAATGGAATACGAAATTGTCAATAATTTTTTTGATAAAGTTCTTGCATATTACAACCATTCCTATTAACTTTGCGTTATGAAAATAGAGAGGGCAAGAGAGCTCTCATTCCCATACCACATCAAAGTAATATTTGGGAAACTCATCAAACTATTATGAAATACCGAGACAAGCTGTCGTATCAATGGCGGGCCCCCCGCTTTCGGGCGGTGCTCTTCTGAGCGCAGGCGGATTACAAAGATACGATGGCACTCAAATCCTGTCAATCGGAGTTTCATCACAAATCCTTTGATGTGGCTTCATAAAAGTCGATGATTGGGCAAAATGCCTTTTCATCGACTTTCTTTAAATAGGCAGAATATATATCCCCACTCTCCGGCTCTCGGATAAGCACGAAAATCCGACTCTCCTGATTTTCTGAAATCTTTTTGTTAAATCTAATATTTTTTATCTCTATGAAATCTGTAGAAGAATCACTTCTTAAGCGCACAAGCGTCAGACGCTACGAACGCGAGGCAATTCCCGAAGAGACGATGCAATTCATCTTCGATGCCATCCGCAATACACCCACGAGCTACAATGGACAACAGTTCTCCGTCATCGACATCGATGACCAGGCTCTTAAAGAGGAACTGTATGCACTCACGAATCAGAAACAGCTGAAGACCTGCAACCGTCTGTTGATATTCTGTTCCG
Source organism: Muribaculaceae bacterium Isolate-037 (Harlan) (assembly GCA_003762615.1). Lineage (GTDB taxonomy): Bacteria > Bacteroidota > Bacteroidia > Bacteroidales > Muribaculaceae > Lepagella > Lepagella muris. Next base: position 96,622 of record RIAZ01000002.1, on the reverse strand, counting down.
ACTACAATAAGATCACCCGTCTTGCAGAGAAGAAAGGATTTGACGTTCCTCCGTTCACCAATACCATGGACGGAACCATCATCGGCATAATCGATGCCTCGCTCGCCATGATGAGCGCGGTGGTGGCTGCACAGGCAGCCGGGCTCGGAAGCAACTGCGTAGGCTACCTGCGTACTGTTGACCCCGCCAAAGTGGCAGAGCTGCTCCATCTCCCCAAGGGTGTGTTTGTAGTCTGCGGTCTTGCCCTTGGTGTGCCCCGTGAGCAACCCGACCTGAAACCGAAGCAACCCAACGAGACTGTATTCTTCAAAAACAGATACTGTGCCGATGAGAATCAACTCGTGGATGACCTTGAAAAATATGACGAGCTTATCAAGCACTATAATGCTACACGTGCCGGAGGCACATCCGATAACGACTGGTGTGACCACATCCTCGGCTACTATCGTCATGCCATGAACTACAAGATTCTTGAATATCTCAAGAATCAAGGCTACGACATCTCCAAGTGATCAAAAAAATTGACACTTCTATAAGAATATCCAAACAAAAAAAGAGGGGTCTGAAAAATTTTTCAGACTCCTCTTTTTGTTTGCTTGAGATAATCTTATTTCACCTTGTCAACGATTGCCTTGAAAGCCTCAGGATTATTCATTGCGAGGTCAGCGAGCACCTTACGGTTGATCTCGATACCTGCCTTGTGGATAAGACCCATCAACTTGCTGTAGGAAAGATCCTCCAGACGAGCGGCAGCGTTGATACGCTGGATCCAGAGAGCGCGGAAGTTGCGTTTTTTCTGCTTACGGTCACGATAAGCGTAAGTAAGACCTTTCTCCCAGGTATTCTTGGCAACTGTCCACACGTTACGACGGCTTCCGTAGTAACCACGGGTGAGTTTCAGTATTTTCTTTCTTTTAGCTCTTGAAGCTACATGATTGACTGATCTTGGCATTTTTGTTCAGTTTTTGAATGTCAGCGGCATTATACATTGCTCTTGCAGTGCTGCGCATTCGGTTAATATAATAAAATGATAAAAATGAAACAAGAAGGCGGAGCAGACCGGATTCTTGTATGGTAATTTTACACGACCGATCAACGGATGTTAAGAAGCTCTCTAATCTGACGCTCGTTTGCACCTGCTACAAGTGCAGTGTGGTCAAGATTTCTTTTACGCTTTTTCGACTTCTTTGTCAAGATGTGGCTGTGGTAAGCGTGTTTTCTTTTGAGTTTCCCTGTCCCGGTGAGCGCGAAGCGCTTCTTGGTCGCGGAATTGGTCTTTACCTTTGGCATTTTGTAAAAATTTAGTTGTTGAAAATTCACCTCGGCACGAAGTGCCTACGGTCTCTATTATTTTATTATTCCTTTGATTCTACTTCTTCTGTAGAAGCAGCGGCTCCATTGGATTCCGGCTGACGGGCAGCCTTATTCTCCTTCCCCTCTTTCTTAGGTGCTACCTTTAGGGGCGAAACCATAATGATCATACGTTTTCCTTCAAGCACGGGCATCATCTCTACCTTGCCATATTCCTCCAGATCGTTAGCGAATCGGAGCAGAAGCACCTCTCCCTGTTCCTTAAACAGGATTGAACGTCCTCGGAAAAATACATAAGCCTTCACTTTTGAGCCCTCCTTCAGGAAGGATATCGCATGCTTCAGCTTGAAGTTGTAGTCATGGTCGTCCGTCTGCGGACCGAAACGGATCTCCTTAACCACCACCTTCGCAGCTTTCTGCTTCTGCTCTTTCTGGCGTTTTTTCTGCTGATAGAGGAATTTCTGATAATCCAGAATTCGGCATACAGGCGGCTCCGCATTAGGCGATATTTCTATCAGGTCGAGCTCCATTTTCTCCGCGAGACGAAGTGCCTTATCTATCGGATAGATACCTTGCTCAACATTATCGCCAACCAGACGCACTTCTCGTGCCCGGATGTGTTCGTTGATTACGTAAGGGTCCTTGCTGTTGCGCTCAGCACCACCACGACGTGGTTTCTGACCTGCGGGCGATGCCCCGGCGGGACGTGGAGGACGCGGTGCGCCTCCGGCGGGCCTGCGAGGACCGGTAAATTGCGTTTTTTTCTCCATTCAGTTGTTGCTTTTTCTTTAGAGCAGCTTAATTTTTTTGTTTATTTTATCATGGATGCGATCTCTGCATTCAATTCGGCTGCAAAGTTAACGATTTTCATCGAACCTTTATCACCTTCGCCCTGTTTTCTTACAGAAATTTCATCATTTTGTGCCTCTTTTTCTCCTACGATAAGCAGATAGGGCACTTTTTTCAATTCATTGTCGCGGATTTTCTTCCCGATCTTCTCATTGCGGTCGTCGACAAATGCACGCACTCCCTCCTCATCAAGCATCTCAACTACCTTGCGGGCGTAGTCGTTGAATTTCTCACTGATGGGAAGCACCACTGCCTGCTCCGGTATCAGCCAGAGAGGAAGTTTGCCTGCCGTGTGCTCAAGAAGCACAGCCACGAAACGCTCCATTGATCCGAATGGCGCACGGTGAATCATCACAGGGCGATGTTTCTGGTTGTCGCTGCCTGTATATTCCAGACCAAAACGCTCCGGAAGGTTATAATCCACCTGAATTGTGCCGAGCTGCCAACGGCGTCCGATAGCATCCTTCACCATGAAGTCAAGTTTCGGACCGTAGAACGCTGCCTCACCCTCAACCTGCTTTGCCTTCAGACCCTTCTCGGCACAAGCCTCGATAATGGCGTTCTCAGCAAGGTGCCAGTTCTCATCGGAGCCTATATATTTCTCCTTATTATTAGGATCACGCAATGAGATCTGTGCCTCATAATTCTTGAAGTCGAGTGCCTTGAAGATATAGAGGATGATATCCATCACTTTCAGGAACTCACCCTTTATCTGGTCTGCCGCACAGAAGATATGAGCGTCATCCTGAGTAAAGCCTCTCACCCTGGTCAAGCCGTGGAGCTCGCCGCTCTGCTCATAACGATATACTGTGCCAAACTCCGCAAGACGCATCGGAAGATCGCGGTAGCTGCGCGGGCTTGACTTGTATATCTCGCAGTGATGAGGGCAGTTCATCGGCTTCAGCATATATTCCTCACCCTCTTCCGGAGTGTGGATAGGCTGGAATGAATCCTTACCATATTTTGCCCAATGTCCGGAAGTGACATACAATGCCTTATTTCCGATATGCGGGGTGATTACCTGAAGATAACCATACTTCTTCTGTATCTTTCTGAGGAACTGCTCAAGCCTGTCGCGGAGCGCGGCACCCTTGGGAAGCCACAAAGGCAGACCCTGTCCCACTGTCGGCGAGAATGTGAAAAGCTCCATCTCCTTGCCGAGCTTACGGTGGTCACGTTTCTTAGCCTCCTCAAGAAGGGTCAGATACTCATCAAGCATCTTCTTCTTAGGGAATGTGATACCATATACGCGCACAAGCTGATTGCGTTTCTCATCACCACGCCAGTATGCTCCGGCAAGAGATAATATCTTGGCAGCCTTAATCGGCGATGTGTTGGCGATATGCGGACCACGGCAAAGGTCGGTGAATGCACCCTGAGTATAGGTGGTGATATGTCCGTCCTCAAGCTCGCTGATAAGCTCGCACTTGTAGGTCTCGCCCCTGTCGCCAAACATTTTGAGGGCATCCTCCTTAGAGATGTCGGCTCTTACTATGTCCTCCTTACGGGCAACAAGCTCCATCATCTTGTCTTCGATCTTCTTGAAGTCGTCTGACGTGATCTTATGCTCTCCCGGATCGATATCGTAATAGAAACCGTTCTCAATAGCCGGACCAATGCCGAACTTCACACCGGGATAAAGCTCCTGCAGTGCCTCTGCAAGAAGATGGGCAGACGAATGCCAAAACGCATGCTTACCCTCTTCGGAATCCCACTTGAAAAGCTCTATGCTTGCATCCTCAGCAATCGGACGGGATATATCCCAATCCTGCCCGTTGACTTTCGCAGCAAGTACATCTGCTGCAAAACGGGGACTTATGCTTTCTGCTACCTGAAAAGGAGTCACCCCCGATTCATATCCCCTTACGCTTCCATCGGGGAAAGTGATGTTGATCATATTATGATGTATGTTGTTGTTTCTTTATTTTTAACAGACCTTAATGCCGACCTGTTTTATTCGCGCAAAATTACTAAAATTTTCCAATATTTCCATCAATTCATCTTAATATTTTTAACGCTACTCATTATTTTAAACATTTTATAGCATGTTTAAGGGAGTTTTAATACCCTTTTTCATCTTCTTCTGCTATTTCTTCTCTTTTTTTGTTAATTTTGCATCTTGTTATGAAGATTCCCGCATTCAAAATATTCCGCTTACGGCGCCGAGCCCTCATCGGGCTCGGGCTGGCAGCATCTTTTTCTCCGCTATTCGCCCAGGTAAATGCCGAGCAGGTGCTGACTATCGGACGAAACGTATTGTCGATGGAAGACTATATGCTCTCCATACAATATTTCAATCAGGCAATAAAAGCCAAACCCTATCTTCCCGACCCTTACTTTTTCAGAGCTATCGCCAAGCTCAGTCTTGACGACTATCAGGGGGCGGAGGAGGATTGCAATAAGGCCATCGAGCTCAACAAATTCAAGACAGAGGCATATAAAGTGAGAGGATTCGCTCGCCAATGCCTGGGAAAGGAGGAAGCGGCCATCGACGATTACGACATCGGATTGTCGCACAACCCTGTCGACCGGAATTTTCTTTTCTACAAGGCTGTCGCACAGACTGAGCTGAAACGATATGAGGGTGCCGACTCAACATTCTCCACTCTCCTACGTCTTTTTCCGAAATTTGAGGAGGGATGGGCAGCACGTGGCAGGCTAAATCTTGAAAAGGGCGACACCATCGCCGCGCTCAATGACCTTGACGCTGCGCTCAATCTCTCTAAAAGTCTTATAAATCCCTACCTGATAAGGGCATCCATAGAATGGAAGCGAAAGGAATGGGACAAGGCTGCGGAAGACATGGACGCGGCAATAAGATTGCGTCCTGAGGTTGCCGACCTATATGTAAACAGGGCATTCATCAGATATAACTCGGATGATTTCTTCGGAGCCATGAGCGACTACAACTACGCAATCGAGCTTGACCCGAAAAACACCTCCGCGCTCTTCAACCGTGCGCTGCTGCGATATGAAGTGAAAGACCTTGCACGTTCGGAAGCTGACATGACGGCGGTGCTTGAGATTGAGCCTGCTAATTTCCACGCATTATACAACCGTGGTCTTGTACGGCTCGAACAGGACAAAAACCGTGAGGCTCTTGCCGATTTCGAGGCTATCTCAAAAAAATATCCACGCTTCTACCCCGTCTATTATGCCATGGCTGAAGCCCACAGGAATCTCGGCGACATGCGTTCCGCCATGCAGCTTGCATTCCATGCCGATGACCTCGTGAAAAACTACGTGAAGAATCCGGAGAAGAATCCACTTGACCGTCCGGCAATTGCTGCTGCCGAGAGCAACGACCGAAACGATCATGCCGACCATGAAGAATCGGAAATCGAGGTAATGGATAAGTTCAACCGCCTCGTCACTGTGTCGGATGCAGTAGAGACCCAACTCTCCTACAACGAGAAAATTAAGGGACGCGTACAAGATAGGAACGTACAGGTGGAATTGGAGCCTATCTACGCACTCACGCTTTCAGAGACCCCACTCACCCTTAAATCCGTGTCAAACTATTTCCGCGACCTCGACGATCTCAATCAGCAGCACTATATCGCAAAGATGTTTTATCTGAATCCGGGCACTCCGGCTGCCTTCGATGAGAATGACGCCGAACGTCTTTTCAAATATTCCGACGAACTGAAGCAACTCATCGCCTCAGGGAAAGGACGCCCCATCGACAGGCTCGCGCTTGCCGTCACCCTTACAATGCTGAAAAACTATCCTGAGGCAATCGAGAATCTTGATAAGGTTATTGAGATTGACGATAAATTCACCGTTGCTTACATGGCTCGTGCATTTGCAAAGTTGGCTGATGCTCAGGCAAAATCCAAATCCCGGCAAGAGGGTGCAGATGAAAAGAACGACTATCTGCAACGCCGTGCGCTTGCCGCCGCATTGCAAGACGTAATCTCCGACTATGATCGTGCAATAACGCTCAACCCCCGATTGATATTCGCATGGTTCAACAAAGGCAATATCTATTATTCCGCTGGTGATTTCACGTCGGCACTGCAATGTTTCAGCGAGGCGATAAAGACTGACCCGAACTTCGGTGAGGCATATTTCAACCGAGGACTCACCTATCTGCAATCCGGCAACAAGAAACAGGCTTTCGCCGATCTGTCAAAGGCTGGTGAGCTTGGTGTGCTCCCGTCATACAATATCCTCAAGCGCATGCAATAATCTGACTTGCATCCTCAAAAAGGATTCTGTCAACCATACGCATAAAAATACACATAAAAAAAGTCCGCATCATTAATGATACGGACTTTTTTATGCTTGCTGATGCTATGATTACTCGCCAGCCTTTGCTGCTGCACCACGAGCTGCACGAGTCAGCTGTACGGCACATACCACTGCATTCTTAGCATTGATAAGCTCAAGACCCTCATAGTGAAGATCGCCTACTGCCAAGCTCTTGCCAAGACCAAGTGAATCCACGTTTACTACGAGACGCTCAGGAATCTGGTCATAGATAGCTTTCACTTTGAGTTTGCGGAGTGAAAGTGTCAGCTTACCACCGGCTTTAACACCCTCAGCGTGACCTTCGATCTGAACAGGAACCTCCATTACGATAGGTTTCTCAGGACCAACCTCAAGGAAGTCGATGTGAAGAACTGTATCCTTCACCGGCTGGAACTGAATCTCTTTCATCACTGCGATACGCTTGTCGCCATTGATGTCAAGGTCGATTTCGAAAATATCGGGTGAATAGATGAGCTTACGCACATCCTCTGCTTTCACTACGATGTCGGTAGTGATGAGACCACGGTTGTCAGCGATCTCTACAACCTTCTCACCAGCTTTAAGCTCACCTGCATAAGGAAGCTCTACAATTTTACCACCGTTAAGAACTGCGGGGATTTTACCCTCTGCACGCAAAGCCTTTACCGACTTCTTGCCAAGCTCAGTACGAGGCTGAGCGCTCAATTGAAATTTTTTCATTGTTGTTTGTTGTGTTACTCAAAATAAGTTTTTCGCTCCGGACATATCGTCTTCGGGGAGCCGCCACGGGAGCTTTCGCACCGGGCAACAGATTTCCCATCACACGTTTTTGCTCAAAAGCTGGCGCAAAATTACAATTTTTTTTCCATTCCCGCAATACCGGGACAGTCCTACCAACGTTTATAAGCCGAAATTTACATCATTTATTATAATGATTCATTGCAAACGCGGCTCCACTAAGGCAAAATGCCTTAACTGCATCCGCTGCCGTCTTAAGCTTCGCCGGAAGCTCCTTCTTCTCCTCCGGAGGAAATTGTCCGAGCACAAAATCTATCTGACCTCCCTTGGGAAAATTGTTACCCACACCGAATTTCAATCTCGCATAATTCTGTGTACCGAGTTGTTCCGCTATGTTTTTAAGTCCGTTATGTCCGGCATCCGACCCACGTTCCCTGATTCTTATGGCTCCAAACGGAAGCGAAAGGTCATCCACTATCACCAGCAGATTCTCAAGCGGGAGTTTCTCCTTATTCATCCAGAAACGCACAGCCACGCCGCTTAGATTCATAAAAGTGGAGGGTTTCAGCAAAAGCAGTTCACAGTTTTTCACCTTCACCTCTGCCATATCGCCATATCTGCACGACTTGAATCCGATCCCGGCATCATCTGCTATGGTATCGCCTACCATAAAACCCACATTATGGCGTGTGCCCTCATATTCCGGTCCTATGTTTCCAAGACACACTATCAAATATCTCTTCACTACCTCTTTGTTTATTTCCGTCTGCCCGGCATGGGTGTCCCGCCGGAACAGACGTCTTAGTAATTTAATCATCATCTTCGTCATCATCTTCCCAATCAAGGAAAAATGAATCTGCATAACTCTCCTCCTTAAAGCGCGACAACTCGCGGCTATCTCGCTTGGTAGGTCTACCGAGACCTTTCTGACGGTCAACAAAACCCGAGATCTTGGTCATTTCAAGAAGTTCATATTGAGACGGAGAGGTCAGATTCTCCAGATATTCCGGCACAAGTTTCGCCCCCAATCTATTTGGGGGAATCTGAAGCACACGAAACGTATACGTCACCGGCGGTTTCTTCACGTCGACCACATCGCCCGGCTTTATCATCCTTGAAGGCTTGAGCGACACGCCATTTATCGTGACCCTCCCCTTCTTACATGCGTCTGTGGCTATAGTGCGCGTCTTAAACACACGCATACACCATAGCCACTTGTCAATTCGTTCTTCTGCTTTAGGCATATCAATCAATGTATCATTTAAGTTTCGCAAGTTTTCCAACTTGCTTCACTTAAATGGTTTAAGGTTTAATGTTTATGGTTTATGATCATTAAATTTTGTATAATGAAAAGATTCGTGGATTTTCGTGAATCTTAAACCTTAAACTATAAACTTTAAACCACTGAAGTGCAGCTTGCGAAACTTCAGTATATCATTTATCCGACGTGCGCTCAAGAAGCAGCACAGTCTTGTTGTCGCTATTCAGCAACGCAGCCTTATTCCCCTGGAGCTGTTTTGCCTTTGTAGCCTCCTCGATCGCCACGATGAGCTGGGTCTCATAATTCGGATCTGGACAAGCCATTCTCGTCATCGCTATCCCTTGGAACGATATGGAGTTGGCGGCATCCATGTCTGTCTCAAGGGTGCCGTTGATTATGTTGCAACCGGTGTTGCCATGCAACTTACCCTCATCCACGTCAATCACCAGCTTCATGTCAGGCACGTCGACAGGCTGACCGGAAATCTCCTTCACAGCCCACGTGCCGTTGAGAAACTGGAAGTTCTGATGCATCAGCTCCATCACAGGCTTGCGCTCCGAATCATACAGAGTGAGATAGAAATCATCTCCACTCAAATTGCACGTGTAATAACGCACCTCTCCGAGTGCCTGATTGATTTCGTAATCCGTGATACCCTCCATTCCGCATGCCATCATTGTCGACGCCATGGTCCCGAACGTAAGTGTGGAATCCGCAGGATTATACTGATAGGAGCCGTTGATTATATTGCATCCATTGTTGCCATACACACGTTTCTCCTCCGGCACAAACTTCAGGAAGGGGGATTTCTCACCTACGGCATCCTTCCCGTTCACCTTCTCTATAGCCCAATCACCCTTGACCACTCCGTTTGCCAACTCCGCCGAGGTATATACCGCCGACACGGGTTGAACAATCTTCTCCCTATCTGTCGGGAGCACTGCCTCTTTCTTCACTTCCTGATTCTTATCTGTCTTCTTATTTGCGACGCTGCATGCCCCGAGCGGAAGAATCGCTATTGCGAGCATTGGCATCACGCATTCCTTTAGTAACTTCATATCCTTATATTTTTTATGCACAGGCATCACGTATACCGACGGACACTCATGCTTCGATTAAACTTACAGAATCTGCCATTCAAAGGAATTGCATCCTCATTTAGCCTTGGTAGACCCATACTTTATGACAGCTTCTATATTATATAATCAAGAATTGAAATAATTCTTGCAAATTTAACACTTATTTAACTCATTTACAAAAAAGGCTCACCGGTTTCCCCGCCACAAACGGCATTTCCGCCCCATTCCGTCAGTCTCCCCAATGTCTGCGCAACGGATATTTGGCAGGAAGGAGCCGGAGTCTCAACGTGGTTGAGTTTGTAAAATAGTTCCATACCCAATTCAGAAGCACCGTGACCTTATTTCTCATCCCGAGCAACGACAGAAGATGGATCGCCATCCAGATGAACCATGCTGGAAAACCGCCTAACGAGACCGTTGTCAGGTCAGCCACCGCACGATTCTTCCCGACAGTAGCCATCGAACCCTTGTCTTTATATCTGAACGGATAACGGAATTCCCCACAATTTAGATTCCTTGCAAGATTTTTTGCCTGTTGTATGGCAGGCTGCGCCATCTGAGGATGCCCCTTAGGGTAGTCATCAGTATACATGACGGCTATGTCGCCTATCGCCATAACCTCCGGATGACCCGGAAGCCTGTTGAACTCATCTACGGCAATACGCCCGCCATGCCCCATGCAATCTGCCGGCAATCCCGGTATCGGCTCACCTTTGACACCTGCTGTCCATATTACCGTCTCCCAATATTCTGTAGAGCCGTCACGAAAGGTCACTCTCTTATCCTCATAATCTTTCAGAAGCGTGTTGAGTCTCACGTCTACGTGCAGATCGCGGAGATATTGTTCAGCCCGTTCCGACGATTTCCCCCTCATCGCGCCCAAAAGTTTGCCCGTGCCCTCCACAAGAGTGATTCTCACCTCTTCCGGATCTATATCAGGATATTCTTTCGGCAAGACGTATTTCTTCATCTCCCCGAGTGCTCCGGCAATCTCCACTCCTGCCGGACCTCCTCCCACAACCAGGAAACTGAGCAGTTCCCTTCGCCTGGCAGCATCCTTGCATATCGCGCCACGTTCAAGACGATCTATTATCTCATCCCGCGTATGCGCCGCCTGCGCGACTGTCTTTATTCCAAAAGTGCTTTCCGAAAGCTTATCCATGCCGAAGTAATTATTTGCCGAACCTGCCGCTATGACAAGGCGGTCATACTCCAGAGTCTCATAACTGGTCACAACCCTCTTCGACTCCAAATCTATATCCTTGACATGACCCATGTGGTAAGCCACATTCTTATACTTCTTGAATTCCCTTCTGAATGGGAAACAGATGTTGGCAGACGCAAGACTTGAAGACGCTATCTGATAAAACAACGGGGGGAAGCAATGGAAATTATCACGGTCTATGAGTTTAACCTGAAACTTATCCTTATCAAGATATTTCACCAGATTAAGACCTGCAAAACCGCCCCCTATCACTATTATTTTCTCCATTCCTTACAATTTTAGACAACTTCTTTGCCGGATACCACTAATCCATTTCTGGCGTCAGTCTATCTACCGGCATCCTTCTTGTTAACATTTACGTCACCCGTTGGTTCACTCCGGAAGGCATCATCTGCGGCACAACATCGCAAGGCTGCATTTGCTACACATCCCCTCATCTTTTGCAGGCAGGAAGGAATCCGACTCAAATATGCTTTCCAGCATATTGTCTATACCTTCGGCAAACTCCCCGGAATATTCGTCAAAGCTCTTCACAGGCTCTCCACCGATCATGGGTAAGTTCTCTTCATTCAAGAAAATCTTCGGCACGTCATAAATCTCCATACGCACCTTATCCGTCACCCCATGACTGCTCTTCCCCAGAAGCCACGCATAAGTGAACAACTGGAACACCTGTTCCGACTTATAATCTCCATCCAGAACCTCCCCTATATCTTCTGCCTCCAATTTGATGCGCCCCGTCTTATAATCGACTATGCGGAGACACTTCTCCCCGTCCACATCTATCTCATCAAGCCGGTCAATCGCAAATTTGAAATTCACCGTCCTGCCCGACGACAGTCGCAACTTCAATCTCTCCTTTATCTCACAACCATATATCTTGAACGGTGCTATACGCAAGTCTCGCTTCAGCACCCGCTTCACCTGATTAATTATCTGGTCACCCACTATCTCCGCCGCTCCGGTCAACGGAGTGTCGAGTTCATCCTCTGATGCATGGAAATGAAGCGAGTTGACAAGGCGTGTCGTGAGCTTACGAAGAGAATCCGTATCTGCCAACAGTCCGGCTATAGTCTCTTTCTGCATCATAACAGGCTCCTTTAGAAATCTCTTGCGCTTATCCTTGGGAAGATACAGATGCTCCATTATGGCATGAAGGATATTGCCCACTCCTATGGCATCTATATATTCTGAGGGGGCAGGGTCAGTATTTATACCCATCACGTTCTGATAAAAGAACTTCACCTGACACTCCCTATAGGTATTTAGAGCCGATACAGAGAAATTTTTGGCATTCTCCCCATCTTCCATATAGCTTGTCAGACGTGCCTTTATCTCCTCCGTCTTTCTCACAACCGGATCATATTCCTCCTTACCCGACAGACGGAACTTCCAATTCTGCTCCTCCAAAACACCCTTTGCAAACAGATGCCGCAACTGCAATACATATCTTGACACATCGCCGCTTCCCGAACCACCACCGGTGCGTGCATCGTAAGTCATCGTCACCTCCTTTGCCCGGCTTATCATGCGGTAGAAGTAATAGGCGAATATCGACTCGGCATAATTCGACGGCGGCATCCCGTATGCATGGCGAAGGCTGTCAGGGATGAAGCTCCTGGTGCGTGCCCTCATAGGCATTATCCTCTCATTCATTGAAAGAATAAAGAGATGATCAAAGTCAATCGAACGTGTCTCCAGCGTACCCATTACCTGAAGACCCGCCAACGGTTCCCCCTCGAAACCTACTGTGGTTGAAGCAAGCAACCGGTCGGCAAGACGGAATATTGTGGATGGTGTCGGCGAAGCATTATATTCCTGAAGCAATTCGCCAAGACGACGCAACGCATCCCGATATATCTCTATATGGTCAATCTCAAGCTTAGTCTTCATCATTCCCGTTTCATTGGAAGGCAGCGAATCCTTTGTCTTCACAAGTATCCGGTCAAGAGTAGGAATAGTGTTCTCGGAATTAATGTCAAGTTCAGAGAAATCAAGGACCGCAGCAGCCTCAGGCGAGTATTCCCTTATCTCCTCCAGCGTCACGGTAGCCTTATGGTGCTTGTCGATATAGCCTATCAGAAACCCCACCGGTCCAGTCCCAAACATCGAGAGCGAGAATGGATGCGACAGAAACAGACGCAAGTCTCGATGATAGAACGAAGCCTGACGCCCCTTGCCTCTCCTGTTCTGATAGAGGAGCCTTAGTTGTCTTACAAACGGCACCACCGACGTGAGCCTTAGCGGATAACCCATTGTTAGGTTGACGTTGCCCATCCCCTTTGGCAAAGAATATAGCATCGGCAGAAGCAATCCCTCATCCGGAAGGATCACCGCCACCTTCGCTTCAGATATCTCTTTTGACGTCAGCCTATGGCTTAGTTCCGACAGAAGAGTACCGGCAATCTTCACCTGTGCCGAGTTTGAAGGGGAAGCCACTACCCTCAACCGTGGCAACGATTCACAGCTGCTCTGAGCAAGCGACGGCATCGCCCATTTCGGCATCGGGAAATGCTCCATATTTGTCTTCACAAAACGTGAGGCAGAATTTAATCCCGCCGACAACACCGGTCCCGTGCAATCCCAGAAGAAATCACAAAAGGCATCATATCCCTCATACCCGTCGAAATCGCGCATCTCTGAAAACATCACCATCTCCGACGTGCTGAGGGCATTGAAACCTACTGCCACTACCTTCTTATATGGCAACGCCCCCCTGCCATCATTTTTTAGCCGCTCTACCGCGCTCTTATACATACCACCCGTAGTCAACAAGCCTCTTGCCGACAGTTTCTCCTTCATTGAGTCATAAAGGGGCGACAACCGCCTCCACAGATGAATGAATTTACGCTTTATCTCAGAATTTTCATCATCCTCCTGCTCAAAATTGCTCCAGAATTTTCCGGAATCCCCCTTGTCCGGACGACCGAAATACTCTGCCATGACCTTCCTCTGTTCTTCGGTCAGGAAGTTGGAGGAGATTTCACGGTAATCCTTCACATTCTTAAATACCGCATCGGCGTCCGCAAGATAGAGATCTATCTCATTAAAATCAGACAATACTGTCTCTCCCCAGCCGATGAATGATTCAAAATCCTTTGCCTGTTCATCATCCGAAAAACCCGACGACTTCCCTTGCAACGCCTGATATGACTCAAACAGCATGAATATCATATCAAGACGCGATGCGACGATCTTACCGGAAAGATCGCCCACAAAGTCAGTAATGGTCTTAACCTCCGGAGCCACAATCACATGACGTCCGAACTCCTCTTTCAGATATTTCAAAAAGAAAGTGCAACTTCTCTTATTCGGAAAAAGAAAACATATCTCCGACAAATCGGAATAACGCGAGGCATATCCCCTCGCTATGGATTTCAAAAACGGTATCATATCCCAAAATTACATCTTTTTGAACCTACATCCAAATTCTATCCCCTTTATTTTTCAAATTGCCAAATACACAAAAATAATCTCCCAAAATTTTAAGAGATTATCAAGCGATGAAATTTAAGAGACATTAAACACTCCTTTACAGTAGAAATATCCATCTTTCAAATTCTGTTGCTCCACATTGGCACAGAGGGAAAGACGACCGTTTCCGCCAAGGTCAAAATACCTTTTCATAATTATAAGCCAAACCTGATTTTACTAAATTTTCAAGTTTTGTCATCAAGTTTCTGACGATGAAAATTCATATACTATCAAAAAGTTTAAACCACTTCATTTGCATGTTTGAAAGTTTATAGGTATTTTTGCAATTCAATTTAAAATCATGAAATTTTCCGAAATAGCCGGACATAACGAAACGATAAGAGCATTGAGAAGCATTGTTGACGCGGGTAAGATACCCCATGCAATAATGCTTTCCGGCATTTCAGGTATAGGCAAATTCCGACTCGCCCGTGCTCTCGCACAATACATCCACTGCCAAAACCACGTAAATGGTGACTCTTGTGGAGTATGTCCGTCATGCAAGCAGCACCAGAATCTGAACAACCCCGACATCCATTTCATATACCCGGTAATTAAACGCGACGGTATCCTCATATCAAAAGACCTCGCTGATTGCTGGAAAGAGATGATGACCGAATGGAGCTACATGCCCCCTGAAAAATGGAACGAGATTATTCAGGCAGGTAATTCACGCCCGGCAATCTACGTAACAGAAAGCGAAGATATAATCGCACGCGCCTCGCTATCCGCATATCAGGAAAATTTCAAGATATTTCTTATGTGGCTCCCCGAAAAAATGCGTCCGGAAGCGGCAAACAAACTCTTGAAGATAATTGAGGAACCTTACGACGACACTATTTTCATACTCGTAAGCAACGACGATTCAAAAGTATTGCCAACCATTTTTTCCAGGACCCAACGGTTTCATCTCCTCCCTCTCTCCTCCGACGACATATCCCGACATCTTGCCGAAAATCGCGGTATTCCCGGCACCATAGCATCCGCGGCATCAAGAATAGCGGAAGGCAGCATGGGGCGAGCCGAAGAAATCACTTGTCATCCCGAAGAACTAATGCAATTCTCCGAACTCTTCAAGGAGACCATGAGAATGGCATACGGGCTGAAAGCAAAACGGCTGAAGGAGCTTTCCGAGACAATGGCTGCGATGGGAAGGGAAAAGCTGTTGAGATTCATTGCATATTGCGGTAGAATGGTGAGAGAGAATTTCATCTACAACCTGAAAATGCCACAAATCGTAATGATGACCCCGGATGAAGAGAACTTCAGCACTCGATTCTCTCCATTCATACATGAGGGCAACGTGGAAAAATTGAGCGACGACATCTCAAAGGCAGCATACGACATTGAGCGTAATGCCAACGCGAAAATCGTGATGTTCGACCTCATGCTTCTCATATCGCAAAGCGTTCGCACCCCAAAACCATCACGATTACCAATCTAAACATTCCTATATTATAACCTAAACTAAATTCCAATCAAAATGAAACCTACGCTTTTTATCCTTGCTGCCGGCATGGGCAGCCGATACGGTGGTCTGAAACAGCTTGACGGACTTGGACCGAGCGGCGAAACCATCATGGATTATTCTGTCTATGACGCTCTACGTGCCGGATTCGGTAAGATCGTTTTCGTGATCCGCCACGATTTCGAACAAGAATTCCGCGATAAAGTAATCTCAAAATACGAAGGACACGTCCCCGTTGAGGTTGTGTTCCAGGATATAAATAATCTTCCCGGCGACTACAAACCCAATCCTGAGCGTTCAAAACCTTGGGGCACAAATCATGCCGTGCTTATGGGTAAGGACGTAATCAAGGAGCCTTTTGCAGTAATCAATGCCGATGACTACTATGGTGCCGACAGTTTCCGTATCCTCGGTGATTTCCTCCGCTCTGTAGAAGGGAAAAAGAACTGCTACTGCATGATCGGCTTCAACGTGGAGAACACACTCAGTGAGAATGGCGGCGTTTCACGCGGTCTATGCGAGGTTAGTCCCGAAGGCAACCCTACAGGCGTGACCGAATGTCATGGAATCGAGAGAAAGGATGGCAAGCTAATCCAGGTGGTGGATGGCAAGGAAGTCAGCTTCCCCGAAGGTGCTCCCGTGTCAATGAACATGTGGGGCTTCACTCCCGACTACTTCGACTATTCTGTGGAATCATTCCTCCACTTCCTCGAGAAGAACCACGATGAACTGAAAGCTGAATTCTACATCCCGACTGTAGTCAACGAGCTTATCGAAGCCGGAAAAATCGACCTTAAAGTGCTCCCGACTCCTTCCAAATGGTTTGGAGTGACTTACGCAGCCGACCGTCCTGCAACCGTCGCACAGTTCCAGAAACTTGTTGACGAAGGCGTATATCCCGCAAAACTTTTCTAATATCCTATTTACTATGAAAGAGAAAATTCTTGTCACTGGCGGCACCGGTTATATCGGCTCTCACACTACTGTTGAGCTTCAGAATGCCGGTTACGAAGTGGTGATAATCGACAACCTGTCAAACAGCAACGAATCTGTAATCGATGGAATAGAGGCTATTTCCGGAATCCGCCCTGTATTCGTAAAAGGTGACTGCACCGATATAAACACTCTCCGCAAGCTCTTTGAGGATAACCCCGGAATCAAAGGAATCATCAACTTTGCCGCTTCAAAAGCTGTAGGCGAGAGCGTTCAGAAGCCTCTCCTTTATTACAGAAATAATCTCAACACTCTCATCAATCTGCTTGAGCTTATGCCCGAGTTCGGCGTGAAAGGTATCGTATTTTCATCCTCTTGTACAGTATACGGAGAGCCCGACCAGAATCCTATCGATGAGACTGCCCCCATCAAACCTGCAACCTCCCCTTACGGCAACACCAAGCAGATCTCTGAGGAGATAATTGAGGACTACGTGAAGAGCGGTGCCCCGATAAAGAGCATCCTTCTCCGCTACTTCAACCCCATCGGTGCACATCCGTCGGCTCTTATCGGCGAGCTTCCTCTTGGCGTGCCTCAGAACCTTGTGCCTTATCTCACTCAGACTGCTGCAGGCATCCGCAAGGAGCTGACCGTATTCGGCGATGACTACAACACTCCCGACGGCAGCTGCATCCGCGACTATATTGATGTGGTAGATCTTGCAAAGGCTCACGTCATTGCAATGAAGCGTATGCTTGAGAACAACGACACTGATTCTGTCGAGATCTTCAATCTCGGCACAGGCAACGGTCTCTCTGTGCTTCAGCTCATCAATGCTTTCGAGGAGGCAACAGGCGTGCCTGTGCCCCACAAGATCGGTGAGCGTCGTGCCGGCGACATTGAGAAGATTTGGGCTGACCCGAAGAAAGCAAACGAAGTGCTCGGATGGAAGGCTCAGGCCGACATCAAAGACACTATGGCAAACGCTTGGAAATGGCAGTGCCACGTGACTGAAAAGAAATAATACCGGTTCATCACAAACCAATAAAATAATAGAGATGCAACAAAATTGCATCTCTATTATTTTATTAAGACTTTTAAGAAATCCGTCAGAACCTGCGCTGAGAACGCGCCTGCTTCAATTGATTCATCATCTTCATCGGATTCTTCATATTGGATGCAGCACGCATCATCTTGCGCGTGTCTTCAAACTGCTTCACAAATTTATTGACAGCCTGAATTGATGTGCCTGAACCCTTGGCGATACGCTGACGACGGCTCTGGTTAAGCACCTCCGGATTATGTCGCTCATACGGAGTCATCGAATTGATCATAGCCTCAATCGAGGTGAAAGCCGAATCATCAATGTCAATATCCTTGATCACCTTCCCGACTCCCGGAATCATTGAGGCAAGCTCCTTGATATTACCCATCTTCTTGATCTGATGGATCTGATTAAGGAAATCATCAAAATCAAACTTATTCTTCTTGATTTTCTCCTGAAGACGTTCTGCCTCCTTCTGGTCATAAAGCTCCTGCGCACGCTTGGCAAGTTCGACAATATCTCCCATGCCAAGGATACGGCTCGCCATACCTTCCGGATTAAACTCCTGTATATCCTCCAGTTTCTCGCCCGTACCGATATACTTTATAGGCTTCTCCACCACCGAGCGGATTGAAAGAGCCGCACCACCACGGGTGTCGCCGTCAAGCTTCGTGAGCACTACGCCATTGAAATCAAGACGCTCGTTAAATTCCCTGGCAGTATTGACAGCATCCTGACCCGTCATTGAGTCAACGACAAACAGCGTCTCCTGCGGCTTCACGGCATTCTTTATCGCCTCAATCTCACGCATCATCTCCTCATCAACGGCAAGACGACCCGCCGTGTCTATGATTACGAGATCCTGATGATTACGCTTTGCCTCGGCAATACCATTCAACGCAATCTGCACAGCGTCCTTATTGCCATCCTCCGTATATACGGGCACGCCGATACTCTCACCGAGCACTTTCAGCTGCTCGATAGCGGCAGGACGATACACGTCGGCTGCCACAAGCAACGGACGTTTACCCTTAGACGATTTCAGCTTCTTCGCAAGTTTACCTGAGAACGTAGTTTTACCCGAACCCTGAAGACCCGACATAAGTATCACTGTAGGGTTGCCGGAAAGATTAAGCGGAGCCTCCTGTCCTCCCATAAGGGAGGTCAGTTCATCATGCACTATCTTAATCATCAATTCCTTAGGTTTCAGGGCATTGATTACGTTCTGTCCCAATGCTTTTTGCTTAACGGTGTCGGTAAAGCTCTTGGCGACTTTGTAATTGACGTCGGCGTCAAGAAGCGCTCTGCGCACATCTTTAAGGGTTTCGGCAATATTTATCTCCGTGATACGTCCTTCACCCTTCAATATCTTGAACGATCGTTCAAGACGATCGGATAAATTCTTAAACATATTTTATTCTATTTCTGATTTAGATCTGCGTCTTTCACAGCCTGTTGGTGGCAGTATCCGGAAAGATCACCGTCGGTTTGAATTCTCTTGCTTCTTCAGGCGTCATCTGTGCGTATGCTATGATTATCACCACATCGCCGGGCTGCACCTTACGTGCTGCCGCGCCATTGAGGCAGATTACACCACTCCCCTCTTCTCCACCTATCGTGTACGTGTCGAAGCGTTCGCCGTTATTATTGTCTACAATCCACACTCTTTCCCCCTCCAGTATGTTAGCGGCACGGAGAAGAGCACGGTCTATCGTTATGCTTCCGATATAATTCAGATTCGCCTCAGTAACGGTCACCCGGTGAATCTTTGATTTCATCATCTCTATAAGCATCTCTTTATTCTTTTGGCAAACGGTATGCTATATTATCGATTAATCTGACCTTTCCGCAATAGACAGTAATGCAGCCTACCACCCACGGGGATTCCTCCCACTCATCTATTGCAGCCAACGTGCGGGCATCAACTATCTCGAAATACTCCACCTCCATGTGTGGCACTGCATTTATGCGTTCCACAACGCTGTCATGAGTTGCCCTTACGGAATGTGTCTTACTATATTCGACACTGTTGCGGAGTGCGGCATGTATCTCCGGAGCCA
Source organism: Muribaculaceae bacterium Isolate-037 (Harlan) (assembly GCA_003762615.1). Lineage (GTDB taxonomy): Bacteria > Bacteroidota > Bacteroidia > Bacteroidales > Muribaculaceae > Lepagella > Lepagella muris. The sequence continues at coordinate 76,946 of RIAZ01000002.1, read as the reverse complement.
CTTCACGCTGCTCGGGAGTCAGAAGCGCGTTGCGGCTCGACAATGCAAGACCGTCGTCAGCTCGCTTTATCGGACACGCCACGATATCCACTTTAATACCCTCGCTCTTTATCATATTCCGGATAACTGCGATCTGCTGGAAGTCTTTCTCTCCGAAATAAGCCCTGTCAGGAGTGACCATACGGAATAATTTGCTCACAATCTGAGCCACTCCCTGAAAATGACCGGGACGATATTTCCCTTCCATCACCTCTGCTGCCATGCCCAACTCAAAATGATGTTCCGGCTGGGCATCTATGCCCCCCGGGTAAATCTCTTCCACTCCGGGAGCAAATACGGCAGAAGCCCCCGCTGCGGAAAGAAGACGGAAATCATCATCCTCCTTCCGGGGATAGCTGGCGAGATCCGCCGGATTATTGAATTGTGTCGGATTGACAAAAACACTGACTATCGTCACATCATTTTCCGACACACATTTCTCCACAAGGGAAATATGGCCGGCATGAAGTGCGCCCATTGTCGGCACAAGTCCTATCGATGCACCTCGTTGCCGCTGTTCAGCGACATAGCGCGACACTTCGTCTATTGTTCTTAATATTATCATTGCCCTTCTTTTTGCGTTTTTGAAATGCCTTTAGGGGAAGTTTTATTTTACGACTGCAAAATTAGCAATTTTATTCAGTATCTTGCCAACCTATCGCCCAAAAATACGCCTTTTATATTAAAGTTATTTAAAATTAATCCCTTTCAGAACCGTTTTTTGACCTTTATAATTGTTTTTTTATTAACTTTGCATATTGAAAATGCCGGGAATCCGGATTGAATGGTTTTTCTTTCTATATCCCGGATATTAATCCGGCGACTCAAACCGGCGGAATTCATATAGCATGGCAAAAAATCGAATACTTTTTATCAATCAGGAAATCGCTCCTTATCTCACCTCCTCTCCTAACGCGGCTCTCGGTAAAAACATTATCCAGGCTATGCCTCAACATGGGTTTGAGGTCAGGACATTCATGCCAAAATTCGGTTCTGTCAACGAACGCAGGAACCAGCTGCATGAAGTGATCCGTCTTTCCGGCGTAAATATCGTCATCGATGATAATGATCATCCTCTGATTATCAAGGTGGCATCTCTACAGCCCTCCAGAATTCAAGTATATTTCATTGACAACGACGATTATTTCCAGAAACTTGATGACGACAGCGATGCTGTCGGGAGCAATCGTACAGACAATGATGAAAGAGCTATTTTCTTTGCAAGAGGCACAATGGAGACAGCGAAAAAACTATCCTGGGATCCCAAGATCTTGCAATGTTCCGGTTGGATTTCTGCACTTGTGCCCATATATCTGAAAAGAATGTATGGCGATGAGCTCTCTTTCAAAGGCACCAAGGTGGTATATTCCGTACTCCCCGGGAAATTGGAGGCTCCGGTCGATGAAAGGCTCTTCACAAAGCTGAAAAGCGACGGGATATCTTCCCGCGACCTCAAGAAATTTGCCGGACTCCCATTCGATACAAATCTGCTCCACCGTATGGCGATTGATTTCTCTCATGCGGTTGTCGTCGACGATCCCGATGTTGATCCGGAGCTCCTTGAGTATATAAAGTCTACCGGCAAACCTTTCATCACTCATGAGCAGCTTGAGAATGGTCCGGAGGCATACGCCGAGTTTTATAAGTCGCTCTGATCCCTAACAATCCTTATCTTATTCTTATGAATATCTTTTCAACCAAAGATATAAATTGCTTCAGATTCGCGATTCCCGCAACAGTGTTTGCTTTCGCGGCGCTCACTTCCTCTTGTGAAGATGAGACAAGCAAGATCGGATCCTCTCTTACCGAAGGCGAAATCTCCATATCGATCGACACAATGATGTTTAACCTCAATGCCGTCCCTCTGGAGAACACCAACTTCGACTCTCGCACCGGCAACCTTTTGCTCGGTAACATCAACGTGCCGGAATATGGTAAACTTGACTGCTCGTTTGTCACCAGATTGTTGTGCGCAACCAACCTTAACCTCGCCGATTCTCTATTGACTCCGGAAAGGGTTGACTCTTGCGACATAATGATGTATATCAAGCGCGGCGACCTCGTGGGAGACTCCCTTGCTCCGCAAAAAGTATCGGTGTTCGGACTCGACAAGCAATTGCCTTCCGACATTTCCAACACGTTCAATCCTGAAGGTTACTACAACAAGAGTAATCCTCTCGGGTCGGCAAGCTATACCCCAACGTGGATCGGTGAGAATGACTCTATATTCTCCGCCGCCACCAACACACAGAAATATTACTACACCTCTATCCAGGTGCCGCTCTCTCCCGAAATAGGCAAACAGATTTTCTCCGACTACAAGGATAATCCATCTATTTTCGCATGGCCTGAGACTTTCGCGCAGAAATATCCCGGCTATTTCATCGACCAGACTTTCGGAAACGGATGCGTGGCAAATATCTTTGAAATAAGGCTCAGGATATTCTATTGGTACATGAAAAAAGTGTCGTATACCGAAGACAAGGAGACAAAATATAAATGGGAAAAGACAGCCGCTTATGCAATTCCGTTCATATCTTCTCCTGAAGTGTTGAGCAGCAACAATATCAGCTACACAGTCTCCGACGACATCATCGGCATGATCAATGACGGGAAGACCATCATAACTACGCCCGGTGGATATAACACATCTTTCCGTTTCCCCGCTCAAGACATCATCAACCATTATAAGAAGGATGAGCACAACCTGTCGCTCATAAGCGAACTCTTGCTGACAATTCCGGCTGAACCTATTGAAAACAGCTTCAATATAGGCACTGCGCCTACGCTGCTTCTCATAAAATCATCGGAAGTTGAAGACTTCTTCAACAATAACAAGATTCCTGACAACGTGTCGTCCTTCACTGCCTCTTATGATGCCACCAACAAGCAGTATAAGTTCTCTTCAATGAGATCCTACATCATGCAATTGCTTGATAAGTCAGAAATAACCGATGAGGATGTGGAGTTCACAATTATCCCTGTTGAACTTCAGAGTGAGACTGCCGGCAATTATGGAAGTTCCACCTCCTACGTCACGAAATGCTCCCCCTATATCGTGAAACCGACCATGACGCACCTGTTCACGGAAAAGGCTTCCATAGTATTCACCTTCTCATCGCAGATCATAAAGTGATAATACTCCCTCTCTGAAAATATATTTTTCATGACACTACTGATTACCCTATTCAGCCTCATCTCCTTTATAACAGGGGCAGACAGTATAGGCTCCGCCCCAAAGGCGGAGTTGCTGTTTGTAGGCGATGCCATGCAGCATCAGGCTCAACTTGACCGTGCAAAGCAACTCGGGTCTAATGGCACATACGATTATTCCGACTGTTTCTCTCTGATTGCCCCGACTGTGATTGCCGCAGATTATGCAGTATGTAATCTGGAGGTGCCTCTCGGTGGCGGACCGGATTATTCCGGATATCCCTGTTTCAGCGCGCCTGACTCCTATGCAGAGGCTCTCCGTGATGCCGGATTCGACATGATGCTGACCGCCAACAACCACTGTCTTGACCGTCGCGACAAAGCTGCCCGTCGCACTCTTAAAGCTCTCGACAGAATGGGCATTGACCATATCGGCACATATCATGATGCAGCACAACGCGACTCACTTGTCCCTTTTATAAAGGATATCAACGGATTCAAGATCGGATTTCTTAACTACACCTACGGCACAAACGGCATTCAACCCAACGATGGTATTGAGGTGTCGCTGATTGACCGTGACAGAATGGCTAAAGAGATAGCCGCCACAAGAGAGAATGGCGCGGAAATAATTGTGGTGACAATGCACTGGGGCATTGAATACGTTCTCCTTGAGAATAAGCCTCAACGTGACCTCGCCGATTTCCTTGTAGAACAAGGTGTAGACCTGATTATCGGTGGTCATCCCCACGTTATTCAGCCGATGAAAGTGGTCAGGAATGAGAAGCTCGACAAAGACGTGCTTGTGGTCTATTCCCTCGGCAACTTCATATCCAACATGAAAACCGCCGACACAAGGGGCGGCGCGCTCGTGAAAGCCACCGTAATACGCGACAAGGACGGGAAAGCGAAATTCAGCCATGCTTTCTACGACACACTCTTCGCTGCAAAACCCGACGGCAAATCAAACTATAAGGTGATCCCATCTTGGATGCCGGAAAAAATACCGGCTCTGCAAATGAACCACTTCCTGATTTTCGAGAGAGGGGCATCAAAAATTTTTGACAAGCACAACGTCAACGTACCGAGGCTACACGGGAAAAAGTAGCACGATAACTGAAATAATTACCGACGACATGCATTTCTTATTGAACCTGCATGTCGTTTTTTTTGTTATCAATACAAGTTCAAACCTCCTAACCTTAGGAGCCGCATGAACTTCAATCTATGACACGAGCCAACGGATTACTGAATGCCGGCTCATTCTGAAATGAATTACACACCACGCAAAGATTCATTAGTAATTTGAGAGACGCACGCTCCGGCTGCGTCTCTCTTTTTTGAATCATATTTTCCCACCACTTTCAGCACCACGCTCAACTTCCTCAAACAGATTTCCATAATCAACTTATACGGTAGGCATTTGCCAATTTCCTTAAAAATTAGTAACTTTGCACCCGCATTCATGCGATGTTCAGTAGAGATTATTTTTTCAGAAATGATACAGGTAAACAACTTAGGAATACAGTTCGGGAAACGCACGCTTTTCTCTGACGTTAATCTGACCTTCACTCATGGCAACTGCTATGGCATAATCGGTGCCAACGGCGCAGGCAAATCCACTCTCATGAGAATCCTTTCGGGACAACTGTCCCCGACTCATGGCACTGTGACTTTCGGTCCCGGTGAACGACTCTCAGTATTGAGTCAGGATCACTTCGAATTTGACGAATGCACCGTCATCGAGACAGTATTGCGCGGGCATACTGTTCTTTGGGACATTATGCAGGAGAAGGACGCAATATACGCAAAAGAGGATTTCTCTGATGAAGATGGCATCAAAGCCGCAGAACTTGAGGAGAAATTCGCTGAGCTTGAAGGATGGAACGCCGAAAGCGATGCCGCTGCCCTTCTTAGTGGTCTCGGCATTAAGGAAGACCGCCACTATATGCTCATGAAAGACATGAGTGCTAACGAAAAGGTGCGCGTGCTCCTTGCTAAGGCTCTGTTCGGAAATCCCGACAACCTCCTGCTCGACGAGCCCACCAATGACCTTGACCTTGAGACTGTCTCTTGGCTTGAAAACTACCTCGCCAATTTTGAGAACACCGTCCTCGTGGTCAGCCATGACCGTCACTTCCTCGATGCCGTCAGCACCCACACTCTCGACATCGACTACAATAAGATATCCCTCTTTGCCGGAAACTACAGCTTCTGGTATCAGTCTTCTCAGCTCGCACTTCGTCAGCAACAGGCTGCTAACAAGAAAGCCGAGGAGAAGAGAAAGGAACTTCTTGAATTCATCCAGAGGTTCAGCGCAAACGTCGCAAAGAGCAAGCAGACCACAAGCCGTAAGAAGATGCTTGAGAAACTCAACATTGAGGAGATCAAACCATCTTCACGCAGATATCCGGGCATAATATTCACCCCCAACCGTGAGGTGGGCAATAAGATTCTTGAAGTAAAGGGTCTGAAGGCCTCTGTCGATGGCGAGGTGCTTTTCAACGATGTCAACTTCCAGATTGAGAAAGGCGACAAAGTGGCATTCCTCAGTCGCGACCCTCGTGCAATGACTGCGCTTTTCGAGATTATCACCGGCAACAGAAAGCCGGATGCCGGAGAATATGACTGGGGGCAGACAATCACTTCCGCTTATCTCCCGCTCGACAACAGTAGCTTCTTCGAGACTGATCTCAATCTCGTAGACTGGCTATGCCAATATAGCAAGGATTCCTCGGAAATTTATCTGAAAGGATTCCTCGGGAAGATGTTGTTCAGCGGTGAAGAGGTGCTGAAAAAAGCAAGCGTGCTTTCAGGTGGTGAGAAAATACGATGCATGATTGCACGCATGATGCTCACTGACGCCAACACCCTCATTCTCGACTCTCCGACAAACCACCTCGATCTCGAATCCATCCAGGCTTTCAACAACACGCTCCAGGCTTTCAAAGGGGTGATCCTTATGGCAAGCCACGACCACGAATTCATTCAGACCGTCTGCAACAGAATCATCGAACTGACCCCCAACGGCATCATTGACAAGATTATGGATTATGACGACTACATCACTGATGACAAGGTGGCTGCCGCTCGCGAACGTCTTTACCCAAAATCATAAAATCATGGTAAAACATATCGTAACTTTCAAATTCAAAGGGTCGGATGAGGTGCGTAAGGAGATTGCAAGAAAGTTTGCTGACGCACTCATGGCTCTCCCCGCTCAGATAGCTGAGCTGAAAAGCATCGAGGTAGGCATTAATGAGAACCCGAAGGAATCTTGGGACCTCGTGCTTACCGCTACCGCTGATTCTCTGGAAGACGTGGCAATATATTCCGCACACCCCGCACACGTGGCTGCAGTGCAGATTATTGCCCCCTACAAGGAGGATCGGGCGTGCGTTGATTTCTCGTTCTGAAAAATCATTACGGACTATCATAGAAAAGGCATGGACTTCAAGTTCCTTGCCTTTTCTTATTGGTTGATAGTTGATAGTTTATAGTTTATAGGTAATCGGTGATAGGTCACGGAAATCCTTAAATAATTTCATTATACAAAATTTAACAACCCTAAACCATAAACCCTAAACCATAAACCTTAAACCTTAAACCCTCTGCCACTGATTTACGTTACTATTTACAGAAATAACTTTGAAGTTATCCATACTTCTATAATTTGATTATCCACTATGAAGCACATACCATTTTACCTCCTCTCAGTATCCCTTCTCACCTTAGCGGGATGCAGCGACAATGATTCGACTCCGATAGCTCCCATCAAGGAAAAGACCTATTCCGGAGTATCAGAACTTGAAGTCTTCTACAATGATAAACCGATGGTGGGGAAAACAGCAGTCTTTGCTCAGGAAGACAACAAAGCGTTGGTGAAAGTATTCTCTGAATTTGATCTGAGTCAACTATCTGAATTTGGTCTATCCGGCAAATTACCCTCCCCCGGAATAATACCCGGCTCACCCCTCTTCAACATTAATACCGACGTAAAAGACAACGGTTCCTCTTGGGAATTTTCCGGATCGGGCGAGAATGATTTCTGCACCTATAAGTACACCGGATACGCCACTCCCGACAATTTCAAGCTATATATATCTGATGCAGCTCTGAAAAACGGAGGCATGTCGCCGGCTATATGGAAACCGGCTCCAATCAAAAAAGGGGATGACGGTTCCATATCCTCCACTCCTTTCTACATTGATTGGGAATATCGCCCGATTAAGGAGATAGACATCAACCTCTCCCCAATAATCGAGGCTCTTACCGTAATCCCTGTGATTCCGGTCTACGATAATACTGCATATATGTCGGTGAGCCAAGCCATTTTCGAAATCGTAAAGGGCGTTGCTTTCCTATCCGATGGCAATATACTGATAAGCTACATATCATCTGTAGGTGGCGCGGCACATCTGGACCAAACCGCCCCAAACGGATTCCAATATGTGATGCCGACATCCGACATGCTAAAATTCTACGTGAATCCGCTCTCGTTCTTCAGCTTTATTCTTGAAAACACTTCCGGATCCACACCGGAATCAGAAATTGACCTGAATGCTACAGGTCTATGGCCTGCAAAGGATTCTCAGACCAAGCCGGATGCAAACTCCCCGACAATGGAGAACATTAAGAAATTTCTGGCATCCCCTACAGTGCAGAAGATTCTGAAGAGTATCATGCCTCAGTTGCTTCCTATGGTGGCTGAAGGGATCCCAATGGCTTACAATCTATCCGACAATAGTCTGAAAATATTCATAGATACAGAAATGGCTGTCGGCATCATGACGCCGATTGTAAAGACTCTGATTGAAGATAACACCACAATCGAATTGATTAAAAAATATATCGCATCCGATCCCCGATTGGCAGCACTCTTGCCTGACGTGGAGAAGGCTATCGCCCTTCTTCCGAAAGCAATCGAGCAGACCACCACATTCAATATCGGATTCAATCTTATCCCGTATGAATGACCCAAACACAATCCATAAAACCACAACACAGATTACCCAATCAAAAAAACAGGCGGCATGCACACTCAGCATACCGCCTGTTTTTTTATGAGATAAAACCCTACCCCAAATCCCAAATTTTAAATTCTAAATTCTAAATTTCACTCCGAAAGATAAGCGGAAGTAATACTGATGCTCTTGTTAAAAGCAGTCGGCTGCCCCTCCACCGTGATAAAGAGATGCACAGCTCCGGGGAATGTGATATGTTCCGCATCATTACCCTTACCCTTCAAACGCGCGGCAAACTCTTTACCCTGATCATAGAGAATATCCCTCTCCGCACCGACTATCAATATCGGCGGCAACTTACTTATCTGTTCATCAGATGCCTCTGCCGGCGACACCATAGCCTCCTTCGCATCCGATTTCACAGAAGGCCCACCATCTGCCGGAGCGTTAAGATACGCCTCGATAAAAGACTCCATCAATCGCGAATCAAGTCCGTATCCTCGTGAATACCTCTTCCATGACGCCGATTTATCCGGATAACTCTTCAACACTGGATAAAACAATACTAAAGACCGGATCTTATCCTTCAATTCGGAATCCTCCATATACATAGCCGTAGCCAAAGCAAGATTTCCTCCCGAACTGTCGCCGCCGATACTTATCCGCTGCGGCGAACATCCCCATTCCTCCGCATGTGCAAACGCATACTCCACTGCCGAGACACAATCCATCAGACCTGACGGATACGGATTCTCCGGAGCGAGACGATAATCCACTGCCAAGACATTCACATCACCCGTCTCTGCCAAACGCATACAGAACGAACCGCATGAATTGATGCTGCCGAAAGTCCAGCCGCCGCCATGAAGATATATGAGCAACGGCAATTTCTCACTATCCTTACCCTTATTCCTATAAAGACGCATCTTGATACCGCGTGCCGCACCAGTGCCCAAGAGATCCTCAGTCTCCACCTTATCCGACGACAACGATGCCGCATTTCTCGACATCCTTACATTCTGCAACTCTGCCGTCTGACCACGCAACGCATGAAGCACGGCATCACCCTGCCTGTCCTGATAGCCATCGGGCAATGCATCAAGAAAATCATCAGCCTCGTCAAGAAATGCTGTCTTCTCCTTCTCCGTCGGCAACAGATTCTCCGGCACCTTTCCATGCACACTCCCCGACAACAGGGCAGCGCCGATTACAAATAAAGATACTATTCCTCTCATAATTTACGCCTCATCTTTCTCCATAAGTTCCAACAGACGGAATTCAGATTCATCTATCTCCCCTATAATCTCCTCCATACGCTTACCTGCCGACATGATGGCTTCATGATCCATATTGCCTGACGACATCTCCGCTTCAAGCCGACGTTTCTCATCCTCAAGCTCAGCCACTCTCTCCGTAAGCGATTCAAGCTCCTTACGCTCCTTAAACGTCAGCTTCTGCTTCGCGTTCTGACGAGGCTTGGCATTCTCACGCACCACCTCCACGCTCTTCTGTGCCGCGTTTGCCTTAATCTCCTTCTGCTCCTCCTGCACACAATGGCGGTAAGTGGAATAATCTCCCGGGAAATCCTTGATAACCCCATCCCCTTTGAATACAAAAAGATGATCCACTATCCTGTCGAGGAAGAAACGGTCGTGGCTCACAACAATGACGCAACCCTTGAAATTTGCCAGATAATCCTCAAGCACCGTAAGGGTAAGAATATCAAGATCATTGGTAGGCTCGTCGAGTATAAGGAAATTAGGGCTCTTCATAAGCACCGTAGCAAGATAAAGTCTGCGACGCTCTCCGCCACTCAACTTATAGATATACTTCTGCTGTGTGTCGGGGGTAAACAGGAACCGTGTCAGAAACTGCGATGCACTGAGGCGCGTCTTGTCGTCAATCCTCACCTCCTCCGCTATCTCCCTCACAGCGTCTATCACTTTCTTCCGCTCGTCAAAGCCGGTCATACCCTCCTGGCTATAATAACCCCATTTCACGGTCTCCCCTATATCAAACGATCCGCTGTCGGGAGCAAGCTCTCCGAGCAACAACTTTATGAACGTGGATTTCCCGGCTCCGTTGTCGCCGACAATACCCACCTTCTCATAGCGTGCGAACGTATAGTTCCATTTATCAAGTATGACCTTGTCGCCAAACGACTTCGAGACATCCTTCGCCTCAAATATCTTCGAACCGATATATGATGATCCGTTGCCGAGGGCAAGCTCCCGCGTCTGGAGATTGACGCGGCTCTTCGCCTCAAGCTGATGAAAATTATCAATCCTATATTTAGCCTTCGAGCCACGCGCCTGCGGCTGACGGCGCATCCAGTCAAGCTCAGTGCGCAAGAGATTCTTCACCTTCGCAAGTTCCGAATTGAGGGCATCATATCGCTCCTGACGCTTCTCCAGATAATAATCATAATTACCATCGTAGGCATACACCTCCTCACGGTCAATCTCTATTATCTTATTGCACACCTTATCAAGGAAATAACGGTCATGAGTCACCATCAGCAGCGTTATTCTCTGGCGCGTAAGATAATTCTCCAGCCATTCCACCATCTCTATGTCAAGGTGGTTGGTTGGCTCGTCAAGTATGAGGAGATCCGGCTCCGAAAGAAGCACCTTTGCCAATGCCACACGCTTCACCTGACCGCCCGACATGGTGCCAAGCGTCTGGTCTACATCCGTTATACGGAACTGATACAACATCTGGCGCGCACGATCCACACACGTGAAATCATCCGCACGCTGCGGCTCCGGAGTGGCATACGCAAGCGCACTCTCCTCCGGATCAAATGGAGGGAGCTGCGAAAGATAACCCACGCGAAGATCATTGCGGAACACTACATTCCCACTGTCGTAATCCTCCTTGCCGGCGATGATGTTTAGAAATGTGGTCTTACCGGCACCATTAGCGGCAATCAGACCGATTTTGTCCCCCTGATATATTCCCAACGTGACATCGGCAAACAACACACGATCGCCAAATGATTTTGTCAGTTTCTCAATTTGCAGATAACTTACCATGATATTTGGAAAGATTACGTTTTCACATACACTATGCAACCGGGGACATATTTAGAGATGCCCCCGGTAATCATTTTTCAATGTCTCACCCATTATAGGGCAGCCACAACCTCTATCTCAACAAGAGCCTGTTTCGGCAGTTCCTTGACAGCGAATGCCGCACGTGCCGGATATACAGCCTTAAAATACTCAGCATACACCTCATTCATTGCACCAAAAAGACTCATGTCGGCAAGATACACCGTCGTCTTAAGCACATTGTCAAGCGTTGCACCTGCCTCTGCAAGTATTGCCTGGATATTTTCAATGCTCTGGGCTGTCTGAGCCTTGATGTCGGAGGGCATCTCCCCGGTAGATGCATTGATCGGCAACTGCCCGGATACAAAAATAAGATTTCCCGACATGACTGCCTGGCTGTAGGGTCCGATAGCCCCCGGAGCTTTCGGGGAGTTCAGTTCTTTCTTCATAATGCTTATACTTTATAATAAGGAGTAATTATATAACCACGAATTGATCTCATTTCATATAACTCATACAATGGGTTCAGACATCTTCATTATATAATATGAGGCATACGTGATAAATCAACATGCAAAGATAATTATAATTTCCGAGAAGCTACCTATGAATCTTTATGAAATACTGCCTAAGACCCCGTCTAAATCACTCCATTTGCCGTAGATAAAAAAATTAAATTTATTTTTGTAAAAAAATCATTGAAAACTTTGGTTATTTAAAAATAAGATTGTACTTTTGCAACGTAAACAGGCGTTCAACCCCAATGTGAAGGCATAAACAGCTTACACTATGATTCCTTATGGGTAGAATCAGCCGTCTGTAGACAAGAAAACAAATAATCTAACCATAAATCTAATTCAAAAGCGCATGAACATCTCTGAAATCATGGCTGCCCTTGAGGCAAAGCACCCTGGTGAGAAGGAATATCTCCAGGCAGTAAAAGAAGTTCTCCTCTCCGTAGAAGATGTTTACAATCAGCATCCTGAATTTGAAAAAGCTCGCATCATCGAACGCATGGTAGAGCCGGATCGTATCTTCACTTTCCGCGTGACATGGATTGATGACAAAGGCGAAGTGCAGAACAACATCGGTTATCGCGTGCAATTTAACAATGCCATCGGTCCCTACAAGGGCGGCATCCGTTTCCACGCATCAGTCAACCTCTCAATCCTCAAATTCTTAGGTTTTGAACAGACTTTCAAAAACGCATTGACTACACTCCCCATGGGTGGCGGTAAAGGCGGTTCAGACTTCAGCCCAAGAGGTAAAAGCGACGCAGAAATCATGCGTTTCTGCCAGGCTTTCATCCTTGAGCTATGGCGCAACCTCGGTCCCGACCGCGACGTGCCCGCAGGTGATATCGGCGTAGGTGGTCGTGAGGTAGGCTACATGTACGGCATGTACAAGAAACTCGCACGCGAGAACACCGGCACATTCACAGGCAAGGGTCTCAGCTTCGGCGGTAGCCGCATTCGTCCCGAGGCTACAGGTTTCGGTGCTATATACTTCGTACAGGACGTTCTCAAGAAAAACTGGAACGAGACTCTGGCAGGCAAGACTGTCGCTATCTCCGGTTTCGGCAACGTGGCTTGGGGCGCTGCAACAAAGGCTACCGAACTCGGTGCTAAAGTGATCACAATCTCCGGTCCTGACGGCTACATCCTCGACCCCGCCGGTCTTGACAAAGAGAAAATCGAATATATGCTCGAGCTTCGTGCTTCCGGCAACGACGTTGTGGCACCTTATGCCGACAGATTCCCCGGCTCAACATTCTTCGCAGGCAAGAAACCCTGGGAGCAGAAAGTTGACATCGCACTCCCCTGCGCTACTCAGAACGAGCTTAACGGCGAAGACGCAAAACAGCTCATCGCCAATGGCGTTCAGCTATGTGCCGAGGTCAGCAACATGGGTTGCACACCCGAAGCTATCGACGCATTCATCGAGAATCACACTGTTTACTGCCCCGGTAAGGCTGTCAACGCAGGTGGCGTAGGCGTTTCAGGTCTTGAAATGAGCCAGAATGCCGAGCACCTCCAGTGGAGCGCAGAAGAAGTTGACCGCAAACTTCACGAGATGATGAGCTCAATCCACGCCGCATGCGTAGAATACGGCACACAGGAAGATGGCTACATCAACTACATGAAGGGTGCCAACATCGCCGGATTCCTCAAAGTGGCAGATGCCATGATGGGACAAGGCGTGATCTAAAAACAGATTTCTCTATCATACAAGATACAACCGGTTGTTTTCAACCGGCACGCGAGAAAAGAGTAATTGAAAATAAGAGTAATTGAAATGTTTCATCAGCAAAGACCGGTCGCCCGCGAGGGTAACCGGTCTTTCTCTTATCCCCAAAAACACAATCCAACCCACCTACGCTTTCAAGCAATTAATAGGCACTACATATATTCCATCCTGTCGTCTGTATGCAGGACCCGTAGCCGTGAGTATCATCATGAATGACGGTTGATTTTTCTCGGCTATATCCGATTTGAGTCTCATTAGATTTCTTGCTCCCTCCTCAATCAGATTGTCACCACCCAACTTGATCTCTATCGGTGCCCATCTTCCATCTTTCAAATGCACTATTGTGTCACATTCCAATCCACGGCTATCACGGTAATGCAAGACATTCCCATTGATTGTCTGCGCATAAACCCTCAGATCCCGGACTGCCATATCCTCAAACAAAAGACCGAACGTATTAAGATCCGACATTAAATCAGCCGGGGAAGCTCCAAGTGCCTGCGCCGCTATAGAGGAATCCACAAAATGATGTGTGGGAGTGGAACGCACAACAGTCTTAGACCGCAGATTAGGATTCCACGCCTCCATATCCTCTATAATGAAGAGATCCGTAAGAATATCGGCATACTCTTCAAATGTTTTACTACTTATTGTTCGGCTATCGCGGGCTGAAATATCAGCCAATATCTTAGTCGTGGATGTTTGTGAAGATATATGTCGGGCATACGCCCTCATTACCAATTTCAATATTTCCGGGTTCTTATTCCGGAATTTTGGATTCTCACTATTTCCCAAATTGAACAGGCTTTCATAATAATTGGCAGTGACATCAAGAGCCACCTCCCTTTCCGGTTGTATAGACAGCGGCCATCCCCCGCGACACAGAAGGAAAGCAGTATCACTTAATCCATACCCCTCATTCATATCGAAAACCACAGGATTTTCATTATTAAAAAGAGACGACAGAGAAACAGATCCTTTGGAATCCTGAGATTCAAACAGACTCATCGGACGCATCATAACTCGCGTGATACGACCTGCACCTGAATGAAAAATATCAGAATTATCTACCGGAGTTGAACTACCCGTAAATATGAACTGTCCAAATCCGGGATTCTCATCAATCCAAGCCTTAGCCTGATTCCAAAGATCAGGGACAGTCTGCCATTCATCAATAAGTCGAGGACGCTCGCCAAGAAGCACATTAAACGGCTCAATACGAGCGATCTGTATGGCAGTCTTAGTATTAAGCCGTATTTCACTTTTAGCAAACAATGCACTTGTAGTGGTTTTTCCACAAAATTTTGGACCCTCCACCAATACAACACCACTTGATTTCATTTTCTTTGAAATTGTGGATTCAATATATCTTACCAAATAATTATCCATAATCATAATACACTAATATTGAGCACAAAAATAATAAAAAATCTCTTCACTTCCAAACTTATGACCATTTCACTTCCAAATTTATGACCATTTTACTTCCAAATTTGTTACCATTTCACTTCCCAACTTATGACCTTTTCACTTCCCAACTTATGACCATTTCACTTCCAAATTTGTGACCATTTTACTTCCAAATTTGTTACCATTTCACTTCCCAACTTATGACCTTTTCACTTCCCAACTTATGACCTTTTCACTTCCTAACTTATGACCTTTTCACTTCCTATCTTGTACCAGCCTTAAAAAGTAGACACTAAAAAAATTATTGTTTGATATTAATTTTTAAAAGTGTACAAAATCGATTTTTTATTTGATTTTCAATTTTCAAAAGTAGACAAAATCAATCTTTTTTACAAATTTTCATTTCTAAAAAATAGACATTGGCTACTAATATTCTCTATACGAAGGCGGATTATCTCACGCTTGTACGATTCCTCCGTTCGGTCAATACCATCCGGATGCACTTCCCGGATTTCTACGTCCGCTCTCGCAAACCCCTCCAGACCAGCCTCCTCATACTAACGCAGCCATTTCTTAAAAGCTGTGTCAGAAACGGAATTGGCTATACAGAAGTCCTTGATCTTCATGGTCGGATTGCTCTTGAACTTACGAATCAAGAACTCTTTCTCCAATGGATTTAAATGTTTTCCCATATAAGTAGCTTCTTTCCGGCAGAATTGATAAGGCGTTCAGTGCCGTAAGAGGATTGCCCCCGAATAGAGGGGCTAGCCCCTCTATTCGGGGGCAATCCTCAATTGTTGCAAAGTTACAACTTATTTGGCATCATGTGTTATCCTAATCTTTTTTCTGCCTTCAGTGTCTACTTTTCGTGTAGCAACAACTTATTTGACTCATAAGATATATCAACTCTGTGCAGATACCAAATACGGATCAGAACTTGACAGTCTAAGCCTCGATCCGAAAACTTAATTTTCCAAACATCCTAGCTTCTCAACTACCAATATCAAACATGCAAAACAATTATATAAATTTAATTCTCAAAAAGAATACAATTCATTAACAAGTTTTTAACGAATTTGAAACACCTTTAGAGCTTTTGGTCAAATTTCATAATATTATCGTGCATATTCAAAATTACAAGACTTTATCAAGCATTATTGCTTCTGCTAGGAGAATAATGCTGTCAACTTCCATAATGGCAGTTAGTATAACTAAAATTGTCAGCTTTTCTTTTGTTGTATAGTTAATCATTTGAAATCCTTGTTTTGAAAAAGTTATGATACGATTCATTTCCTAAATTGAAAATGAATAAATTTTCTCGCGCACGTGTTATTCCAGTATACAATAAGGCATTGATATTACTATGAGACTGAAGAACATAACCATCCTCATCTATGTTTTTTATGTCCTCAACTTCTTTTTGAATCAATAAAACAACTGTCTTTGATTCCCAACCTTTAAAACTGGAGATTGTCGATAGTTTAATGGAATTTATATCAATAGTAAAATGAACCTTTGATACTCTACGAACTGCTTTCAGATCCATCATTGTCCTTTCATCACTTTGATTCCTTGCCTTAATTTGACGATAGTCTTCCATTGATTCAAACGTTGTCATAGTAGCAATACCATATCGTGTACGAAGGAAGTAATCGATATCCCTCAAAAGGTTGATAGATTGTCCTAAAACTACAATTTCTTTCATAGAAATTTCGAATTTCTTAGACAGCCATATAAGGTATTGGGCTAGTAAATCGGCTTTTGTATTTGAAGCGATAGGCCAATATCCCAATTTATAGTCAAACAGGTTAAGTGTATCTTGCATTTTTATAGGTTCAGAAGACACACAATATTCTCTTGCAAAATCAGATGCAATTCTAGTAATATCTGGGTTTAGAGTTCGCATTGTTATACGATCACTCATTACTCTCCATCTGCTTTCCCCGAAACCATTTACTCTAGGCATCCTACTATCCGATTCCATCTCTCGATTATAGATATTTTGCTCTCCATCTCCAAATAGGATAAATCGTCCGTCGTGTTTTAAAAAATATTTACGCAGACAGTCAAGCCATTGGGTCATATAATCTTGTGTTTCATCAACAATTATGGTTGAATATTGATCATCGTTATTTATAATTTCAGTTTTAAAATCTTCAAAGAAATTAGGGTTGTCATAATCCGTTAATGAAACACGTAATGTAGAATATTTTTTAGCTTTTGAATTAAAAAATTGGTGATAATTGATAATTTCAAAAGCATTAGTGGAGAAATCAGCAGGAACCTGATTTATCCTCATTTTAATATATTCTATCAATGAAATATTATAAGTAACAATAAGTACCTTATCTCCTGTTCTAATATGCTCTCTCACGGCCTTATGTGCCAAAACTTGTGTTTTACCACATCCGGCCACGCCTTTTACCCTCAACCTTGTTAAATCACTTTCTACAAAACTTTGTTGCCGATCTGTCAATATAAGACTTTTGTCACCTTGTGAATAACGGTGCCAATCTCCTGACATTAGGCTGCATAATTCTTGATAATAATCAAAACGAAAACTACGTGTTGAAATATTAGATAACTTTTCTTCCACATCTTCGTCACAAAGTTTTATCAGAAACATTGTAGGATCTTGGGGAAGGGATTGTTTCATATTTGTACTATTCTCGGTTCTGTTATCCCCTTTAAATTTTCGACATAACGAACCATAATAATCGCAGCATAATGTATCTATTTCTGCAGATGTTAACCCCGGAAAATATAAACCGGTTTTAATACAATTATATGCGGAATGGTTAATAATTGTGTCAATTTTTAACCGTTTAATATATATATCAATGAAAGCCTGTTTAATAGCTTCCACTCGGTTTAAATCCCTTTCAAAAGATTCCGTGTCAGCACATACATTCAATATCAGTACCCCCTTACTGATATTGACAAGAATAAAGTCTGGTCGCTCAACTCCAATCGACGGTTTAAGAAATATTTTGAAATCTACAGACAATCTGTTAATTGCTTTATAGACATGCAGCAATGAATCTGGAATCACACCACGCAAGCACTCCTCTCCCACAACATATTCATCGATCCATTTCTGCTCAGATTGTTCCATATATGAGCTATTTATTTGTTGCTTATTGGTTGATTTGAAGCATTTAGCTTCAATACCAAATGGTTTTCTTGTTCGGGATGTGTAGCCACAAGGCATTTGGGCTAGATTTGTGAAGCATTCAGGTTCATTAAGATAATTATAGAAATCATGAATACGGGAAATACGCTTCCCAAATAAAGGACCTACGCAAATGAATATACTTTCCGGACACACTGATATACATGTTTGTGACAGCCATTTAAGACCGACTTCTCGAATATCTAAAATATTTGAACATATATGAATCGCCTTACGTGTCGAACAATCAATGTCATTCCAAAATGAAGAATCATTAGATGGTATAAATCTATTGAAAACACGTATTTCCGTACGAACATTGACTGATTGACTTACCCATGATTTTGCACGATTAATGGCATAATTCGATGGCTCGATAAGATTAATACGTTTTACACGATACAACAATTCTCGCTCCGCCAAGAATTGAAGCAAAGTCAATGTGCCAAGTCCTTGACCACACCCCCAATCAAAGATTTCAAAATCTTGTGACTCCAAATCGTCAAATGGGATATTATTCATGGCTAAACGACATTTCATTATGTGCATCTCTCCATAGGAAGCAATATATGCGTTTAGTTTATCATCTGAGTCAAGAATAGCCTTTCCATGATCAAGATATGACCATGGATTGTTTTTCCATGATGGTGGAAGCGCATTATAACACTGCTCTACAAGTCTATCTATATTCATCCTGTTATTTTTTCTCCAATGGGATTTTGTTTGTGGCTTTTCCAATTGACCATGGCAGACTCTTTGCTGGTGTTGGCGTAACAATACTCACACTGATGAGGGCATGTATTGTACTGACCTATATCCTTACTAATCATGCAACCACAGAATTGCCGTTGCCCTTTATCGCGATTATTAGTTTTCTTAATGGCATAATGACTGTCGTCAAGAATAATTGCTCCTGAAGGAACACTCTGGTCCTCATCAAACAGACTCGCTTGAAATACTATTGGCCTAATTTCTACGCCCAGGAAATCCATCAGTGTTTTATTACGCCATCCAAAACGGATCATCAAGTTGTCATCTACACAATGATTATGCTCCACTCCAAGTTGTTCCAAGTCAATCTTCTCCCCACATGTAGCTAACGTATAGCCCCAACGCTGATTGAGTTTCCACAGTTGGCGTACAAATGAAAGGATCTGTTCTTCAGTCCACTCAGAATAGTTTATATGATTGGCTTCAAGATTGTTTTTAACTTTTTTATACGCAAGAATGTCGGCGAAACTAAACACCAATTTTTCAGTATAACCTTTTAGTTGTTCTCCGATTTTAGAAACTTTTTCTAAAAGTCGATTCTCATCTATTTTATCTGTGAGAATCAACGGATCAAAACGCCAGATTACTCTGCCAATTCCGCCAAAGTCAACTAATCGTTTGAATGTATCAATGCGCTCTTGGAGCGGTGGTACACCTGGTTCCAATCGCTCATCAACGTAATCGTTGAGCGTGAATTGGATATAATACTCTATACCTAGTTCTTGTAGATATGGCAGATGAGGTAAGAGTGGTTTGGGATTCTTCGACCAAAAGACTATAAAAGCTACATTGCTGTATGATATATAACTATCTACTCCGTTGAATGGATTTCGCCAAACAGAATATCCCATCTTTAGCCTATGGAAAAACCAATCAGCATAAAAAGCTGGAATATCCGTACTTCTGCTTGCTGATACTATACATGGAGCAGGAGCAGTCACAATGCGACCGTCCTCTAGCTTAAGATTACTATCTTTTTCCCATTTTTTTGCCATATTTTGTTGTTTTTATGTTGCAGTGATACATATCCTCGCTTAACCGTTCCTTCAAATAACCACACACAGTCTTTTACAAATCCTCAATATAGAATTTGAGGGAGAAGTTAGTGAAACACTTATCAAGTGCTTCATATCTGAATCTTGTGTTCTTATTCATTGCCATGAAATAATGAATAGATTCCTTTATTGAGTTTCTTAAGCGGTAGATTCGTTAATGAAATCCTTTAAGGTTTAATTTATTTTATTCTGTTATTGTTCTCATCTCTTTAAAAAGAGAATTTGATGCAAAATTACTGAATATTTTTTTATTACCATAATCATTGGTTAAAATTCATTACCCTTACATCTGTCAAGAGTTGCATCTACTTTTGCATCAAACGAATCACGTTCTGGCGAACCAACCTTACCCATAAGTTCATCAGTTATTTCATCCAAACTGAAGTTACTTGGCGGTTCTTCTGTCCATAGTAACTTTGCACAGAAAAACGTTGCCCGAAGAAATCAATCTTCAGAATGGGATTATAGTATTTTTATCATCAAATAATTTAGTAAACCAATAATCTTGTAATATAGTAATAGAATCATCAAGCAATTTCAAAGACATAAGAATTCTTTTATATCTGAAGTGTTTAGGTGGCTCAAAGGAAAGACAGCCAACATCCTTGAATGCAGTTCCGCCTTTAGGTTCTGTCCGTGGCTTCACATTCAGTGGTCTGAGCGATTTGTGAAGTTGCTTGCAACGAACAATTCGCAGACCATCGAACGTGAAGAGCCACGCGACAGAAGGTATGACGTAAATCTCGGCACGAGTTTAACGTCATACCCGGACAAATTCAAATGATGCCGCCTGTCTTCCGTAAAACCACCTCCGGAGTATTCCAGACAACAATCGGTACGGCTGAATTGTGAATTAGGCGGTTTGGAGGAAGGATAGGTGGTGTCCTTGAATGCAGTTCCGCCTTCAGGTTCTGTCCGTGGCTTCACATTCAGTGGTCTAAGCGATTTGTGAAGTTGCTTGCAACGAACAATTCGCAGACCACCGAACGTGAAGAGCCACGCGACAGAAGGTATGACGTAAATCTCGGTACGAGTTTAACGTCATACCCGGACAAATTCAAATGATGTCGCCTATCTTCCGTAAAACCGGCTTCGGAGTTTTCCAAGCAACATGGTCAGATTACTTTAATTTTTGAAGACAACTACTTGTTAATGATTAAATTATATTATTAAATGTTTGTATATGTGAAAATTATTTACTATCTTTGTATAAGTAAAACAGTTAAACTCATTTGATTATGGAGACACAGACAATCGTATTGATACTTATAGGAGTGGTGATACTTTCAATCATCGTTAAGATATGCAGAAACATAATACTTACCCTGATGCCGTTAATTGCATTAATTGTATCATTGGTAAAAGCCATATTGGATTTCGCATGGAAAGTGATAAGAGGAGTTTCTATATGGATCTATAAGGCAATCCAATATATTTACATAAAGTGCCAGCATCATGTTGAAAACAATAGGGAAACAGAAGTTATAGGATGACCAATAATTTTCTCCGGATACCCACCCGACAAGAGTCGGATGGGCATATCCAGATTGATTTGTTCCCTACAGTTAGATTTAACTACCTTTTAATTTGTCAAATCCTGCGGCAACTTCAGTTTGAAGTACTTTTGCATATATCATAGTTGTCGTAATATCCGTATGTGCCAACATTTTTGACACAACAGCAAGTGGGACTCCCATTTTTAATGCCCAAGTTGCAAAACTGTGTCTTCCTACGTGCATGGTCAGTTTTGTCTTAATTCCGGCTATTGTCTGAATCGCTTTCAGATATATATTGCATTTCTGATTTGACATCCTATCGAGGTCAAAGTCATATTTACTCAATATTTCCATTGCTTTAGGTAATATTTTCAACTTATATCTGACAGAGGTCTTAAGTCGTGAGCCATCTATTACCATTTCTCCATCTTCTTCAACAAGACAATCCTTGACACGAATAAGGTCACAGTATGCCAGTCCGGTATAACATGAAAAAATAAACATATCTCTGACAATTTCCATACTGCCGGATAGTTGAAGGTTCTCAACTCGGGTACGTTCTTCAACGGTGATATATTTTATTTCATCACTTTTGCCTCTTGGAACTTTGACAAATCTATATGGACTTTCCTTAAGCAATCCCAGATGCATAGCGCGAGAAATATAAACCTTTAGTCGTTTGTGGTAGCCATGCACAGCTGACTGTTTGTTCAGCTTCCGTTTTAGCCATTGATCCCAAAGAGTGACATTCCGCTCTGTCAGATCCATAAAACGTTTTATATAGCCGGATTCCCTTAGATATTCAACAGTACGTCTGTGTGCTCGAAGAGTACTTGGGACAATATCAGTCCTCTCTTCTATCTGTTGTTCCATCCAATCACAAAAAGATTTATGAAACATTAAGGATACATTGGAATCTAAGGATTGATATTCCTTCAGAGCCTTCTCATATAGATTATGGATTTTAATATTATAATCCTGGGCATCTATATGATTTACTACAAAACCATCCTTCCATTGATCTAAATATACCCGAACATCTGTTGCAATCCATTTCCGTTTTCGTCCTTGGGAAATTTGGATTTCTACGGATCCTCGTGAAGGATTTTTTACAATTCGCTCAGTTGCATTTTTTCTACGATTAAAAACAATTGTTACTTTAGTATCCATACGGTCTTTATTTATTTATTTAAAAATTGT
Organism: Muribaculaceae bacterium Isolate-037 (Harlan); assembly: GCA_003762615.1. Classification (GTDB taxonomy): domain Bacteria; phylum Bacteroidota; class Bacteroidia; order Bacteroidales; family Muribaculaceae; genus Lepagella; species Lepagella muris. The sequence continues at coordinate 54,386 of RIAZ01000002.1, read as the reverse complement.
GTGATACAATTTGGCTTTGAATTGGGTAAAAATTGTATCACAATTGTATCCCCAAGACCTATATTTAATGGAAAGTAATGGAAAGTAATGATACGAAAATGGGTAAGTTCAAGTCCCTATCGGAATTTATAACTATTTGAATTACAATATAATCTATTGAATATCAGCAATAAAAAAGCAGAGATTGTATCTCTGCTCCGGAGCCGCGAATGGGACTCGAACCCATGACCTTTTCGTTACGAATGAAATGCTCTACCAACTGAGCTATTGCGGCTTGATTGTATCGTGAGTAGGGGAATGTTCCCTTTTCACGATGCAAAGTTAGCAATTTATTCTGATTTACCCAATTTTTTTAATCTTTATTTTGTGTGTTAATTAATATTTCTACGTTTTTTATTTTGTTATCCACTTTTATTCGAAGGAACGGTCGCAATCCATTCACAATTCCATTGACTTAAGCATAGCATCCACACTTGATGTATCAATAGGCCCTTTTGTATTGCCACGTTTGGCATCTTCGTATGATTGTTGAGTCAATTCATTAGGTTCATCGACAGCATCAATCAATCCAAGCAATTCCTTTTTAATCGTCATACCTTCTAATTTATCTATAAGTGTTTATGATGTCTCGCATCTCCTGTTCTGACGGAAGCATCTTGGAAATCTTCTCCATATCATTACGCAGTTGGTATTCGGCTACACCGAGAGGCTGATTCATACCACGGAATGACCATTCCACCACAGTATCATCTTTTGACTTGCAGATCAACAATCCAATAGTCGGATTGTCATCATCTTGCTTCATCAGTTCATCAACGGCTGAAACATAAAAATTCAATTTGCCGGCAAACTCTGGAATGTATTCAACAACCTTGATTTCCAAAACTATATAAGCCTTTAATCTTGTATGGTAAAAGATCATATCGGGAATGAAAGTCTGACCTCCGGGCATATTAAGCTCCATTTGTCTACCCACATAAGCGAACCCTTGTCCAAGTTCAAGAAGAAAACGGGTGATGTTTATAGCCAAAGCATCCTCCAAATCCTTTTCATGAATGATTTTATCAGATATAAAACTTAGATTATATGGACTTTTCAATATCTCTTTAGCAAGCCCACCGTATGGCGCAGGCAGTTTATCATCAAAATTAGTAACCAGTGCTCCACGCTTTTCATACAATCCATCCTCCATTTCAGCTATAAGTTCAGCCCGACTCCAACCATTCCTAACAGTTTCATCGATATAGAACAATGCCTCTTTTACAGATTTACTCTTCGTGAATATCTGAACATGATGTTTCCAAGGGACTTCACCAAATTCCAATGGTATCTCAAATTCTTCACCAAGTTGGTGAAGAATTTCATATTGCTGATTATAAAACTTATACCACCTGAATGCATAGCGAATATTTGCCGAAGAAAAACCGGTCTGCCCCGGAAATTCAGTTTTCAAATCAAGGCTGAGACTATCAAAGAAGGCTGACCCATATTTAGCATCTGCACGAAGGCGGGATATCTCACGTCCCATATCCCAATAAAACTCCAACAGTGTAGAGTTGACCTTAACGGCAGCCTTCACTTGCGAACGGCGAAAACGTTCCTTAAGCCCCTTCAGCAAGTTGACATATTCCTCACCAACCACCAACGGACTACGCTTCACAAACCTCGGCTTATTATCCTGTCCTTCCTTCATCATATTCTAAATTTTAAATTTTATACGGGCATTTCAAATTCTTCAACGGGTCGTTGAAGAATTTCGTCACCAACTTGGTGACGAATTATATTTACCTGAAAATAAAGCTGCAACCAAGTAAGATTTTGCACACGCGTCTGCAAAATCTCCCATTCGGTGTTTCGCTTGTTTCATCCGTTTCGCTTGTTTCATCCGTTTCACTTGTTTCAGTGAAACACCCGAAACAGATGAAACGCAACGCTTCACAAACCTCGGCTTATTATCTTCTCCTTCCTTCATCATATTCTAAATTCTAGATTTTATACCTTCCGAAAAAGTAGGGTTTTCGGAGTCATGAGATTTATATACTTCTCCTTCGTGATCAGTCCGGCGGAGATGAGGAAACGGAGCCGACGGAGATAATCCTGTAATGTTGCCGATGACTGTGACAGCATATAGTCCATCGCTGTCAGATCCCCTTTCGACCGGTTGCACTGCCGGCATGAGCATGTAAGATTATTCCATTCCGAAGACCCTCCGAGTGCCTGCGGTATGATATGCTCTATATCAGATTCATTACCATTGATAAAGTCATCCACCAATATACTTTTCCCACAATATATGCACATCCCTTGAGTCTCCTCCCATAACTTGTATTTCTTTCGACAGAAACCGCTTCTACGTATCATTTCCGTCCATGGAGAGGATTCGCAAACAGTATCCTCCTCTTGGATGCAAACCACCTCACTATCCTTTGCAGACGAAATCTTGCATTCCCGAAAAAAGGAACGGTATTGTTGATCAAATTGAAAGAAACCCATTTATCAGATCCGTTTCTTTTGAAGTTTTAGACAACATATATCACCACATGCCGAGGACATCTGTGGTCCATTCATAATGGTTGGAATCAAAAAATACTCTCTTCAAATTACTCGCGATAGCAATTACCTTAATTACCCCCGCCTCATCCTCATTCATATTCTCTACCATGACCTCATCCCCTATCTTGAAATGCTTTGACGTAGGTTTTGTCTTTCCTATAAATTTTGTAAGCATTATAATCTCACCTTTATCGACAATAGGATGCACACCCTCAGCCTTCATCAAACTCTCCTTCCGATTCAACTCCTGTATTACAGAATCCTCTTCCGACAAACTTTCCTCTTCCGATGCAGTCTCCTTGTCCTGCGTATTCTCTACCTCCCGACATTTATCATCCTTACGTCCGGCGTCATTATATGCTTCCATAAAGGCATCCGTAGCCCTCATTATATCCGTCATACAATCCTTATATGATTTATCCGAATCAAAAAGTCTTCCGGAAGATATATAAGCATTCAATATATTGTTTGCCACATAAAACCTACGGTTATCCTTCACATCGCCATCCACGATTTTCATCATATCCGTCGCTCCCTCATTCACATTTGATTCCTTACTTTCATTTGACTCACGATTCAACAGAATCGAATATATATCCCCATATTGATTCTTAAAACGCTTTATAGCATTCACCACTTTTGCCGAGACATTCATCCATTTAGAATAATCCTCTTCCATAACATCTCTAAATGTGGCACATCCACACATTCTAAGCCTATTCTTCAGCCTGTCCGGCATCTCAAGACCATCAATAGGGGTAGACAATTCCATTTCTGCCATATCAAACATCAATATTAGAAATTTTTCATTAAAATTAAGAATAATCTCTGAATTTACAAAATAAATTCAAGACAGCCAATCTCCCTGTCTGCGAATACCGGAATATCCGAAATTATTATTAATTTTGCGGAAATACTCATAAGTCGTGAACAAATATTAAATAAACCTATATCATGAACCCAAAAATCAAACGACACGAACGTGTGGATGTAGCCGACGTGCTGCGCGGATTCGCCGTGCTGGCAATAATATTGCTACACTCCATCGAGCATTTCAACTTCTATTCTTTCCCCGACACCACTTATCAGAGTGCGTGGCTGAATTTTCTCGACAAGGTTATATGGGACGGTCTTTTCTTCATGTTCGGAGGTAAGGCCTACGCAATCTTCGCTCTCCTTTTCGGTTTCAGCTTCTTCATTCAGCATGACAATCAACGTATGCGCGGAAACGATTTCCGGCTACGTTTCTGCTGGCGACTCGTGCTGCTATTCCTTATCGGACAACTTAACGCCGCTTTCTTTACCGGAGAAATTCTCGTGATGTACTCGCTGATAGGCTTCATTCTTGTCCTCACCTGCAAACTGTCGACAAGGACCATCGTGATCATCGCCTCCATATTCCTCATCCAGCCATACGCCATCTACCAGCTTATACGTTCTGTCGCAGACCCCGCTTTCCAACCTGTCACCATCAATACTGGTGCTTTCTGGGCGGCTACCTTTGAGATGCAGAGCAACGGGAATTTCATCGACACTGTAAGCGTAAACCTTTGGGAAGGACAACTCGCATCGCTCGCTTGGGCTTGGGATCATGGCAGAATCTTCCAGACTGCCGCCCTGTTCATGTTTGGTATGCTGATAGGCAGGGAGGAATGGTTCCTGCGCAAGAATCTTCATAAATGGGGAATCGTGCTTGCCGTAGCCCTGATATCATTCTTCCCGCTTTATGGACTCAACAATATGGTTGGCAATTTCATTGACGATGCCAGAATCCTCTCTCAACTGAAGCTCATCGTGTCGTCGCTGTCAAACGTAGCCTTCATGCTTATTCTCCTATGCGGAGTGATGTTCGGATATTACTCTACAAAGACCATCAGCCGTCTCCTTTCAAAACTTATACCTTACGGACGCATGAGCATGACAAACTACGTGACACAAGGAATCGTAGGCGCCACACTCTTCTATAACTGGGGACTACATCTTCAGCTCGGCATCACTGCAAGTGAGCTTGTAGGTATCGGAATATTTATCGTGCAATACGCATTCTGCCGTGTATGGGTGAATCATCATAGCCATGGACCTCTCGAATATCTATGGAAGAAAGCCACATGGATTGAATTCCCCTGGGCAAAGTGATAATCCTTAGAAAAGACAGATATCCAAGATACAATTCTGTGACCACTGATAAAACGAATAAAACGGGGAGCCGCAATTGCTGCTCCCCGTTTTATTCGTTTTTATAATTCTAAAGATTTATTCTGTAGTGTGTCGCATCAGATTATTCCTGTGAGAAGATTACGATACGGTTCCAGTCATTGGTGTTGTAAGGCTGAACATTTGATCCATCATACTTCACGATCAGACGGCTGGGTGCGATACCATATTTCTTGATAAGCTGGTCAGCCACAGCGTCGGCACGCTTCTTTGAAAGAGCCATGTTGTAGTCGCTTGTACCGGTGTCCTTATCAGCATAACCTACGATGACAACCTTCTGGTCGGGATTAGCCTTGAGCCACTGTGCCATGTTGTAGACGTTGACCTCCTCGGTAGGCATAATCTTGTCGGAATCGATGTTGAAGCGTACAGTAGTCATGAGAGGTGCGCTTTCGATAACCTGCTCTACCACCTCTGCCTCAGGACAAGGAAGCTGGCTTTCAAGAGCCGAGATAGTCTGTGCTGCGGCAAGGTTCTCCGCACGGAGGGTATTCACCTGGTTGTTGAGATCTGCAAGCTGCGTCATAGATGCGCAATCATTGTAGCTGCTCCATGTGCGACCGCCGATATTGAAGTTGAAACCACCGACTGCTGCCACATTTGCCTCGATAGGACGTCCGTAGCTGCAACCATTCCAGTTGTCGCCGTAGAACGATGCACGAGCCTCAGCAAAGAAGTCAACGTATTTGCAAAGACGGAAACGGAGTTGAAAACCTGCTGTCACAGGAAGTGTCCAGCTTGTGTTGCGGATCTTGCCACTGTTGCCGCGAACGATATTTGAAGCGACCTCATCCTTCAGACCCCATGTGTAGTCGCCGCCAAGACCGATAAACGGAATCACACTTACAACACGATCGGGATTTACACCTGCGAGACTGTTGCACATATCCCACATGAACTCAAGATTCAGGTTGACATGCTTTGCACCTGCTCTGCCTGAGGCTGCACGTTTGTCACCATCGGGGTTATTCCAGTGGAGTGATCCGGCAAGACCATTGAGACGAAGACCCATATAAGGAGAGAACCAATGTCCTACGCCCACATTATATGTAGTGGTCATGTATTTTCTGTTCACAATCGGACCGGATGCCTTTGCTCCATTGACGCCCCTCTCCATGAACGGCTGATTGATTCCGGCTCCCAACTGGATAAACCAATTGTCGCGCCAACTCTGGAAATATCTGTTGGTATTGTCACACGAATATTCTGTCACTGATACCACGTCTTCTACAACCGCATCCTGTGCGTTTGCTTTCGGAGCCATCACGAAACTCCCGGCACAAAGTGCCATCAAATAGTAAAGATTCTTAGCTTTCATAATTAAACTTTATTAGAGTTTTTAAATAGTTTGATGTTTACTTAAATAACATTTACTGTTTTTTTTGGTTCATTAATTTCAATATATTTATACCCCTCTCCCCTATAGCTCGCTTCAGTATAAAATCATATCTTACTATAAATCAACCGCATTTATATCTAATAATTTTATTCTAATTTTTTCAATCGCCTCAATCGTCCCATAAATCCGACAACATACGCCCCATCGAGGCATTCTCTATCCGTTAAGATTTATTATACGCTATATCTAAATTTTGAAGTCTCCATCTTTTTGATTAATTTCGCAGTTGATTCGTGCATTCCACGAGACATTTAAGTCATTTATGAAAGTCAGGAAAAGATATACCTTCACTCTGGAAGATGAATCCCGCCTTGAAAAGCTGTTGCAGATAAGTGCTTCCCGAGGGAAATATATAATATGCGGCGTGGCGGTCTTAATAATTTTCATGACTCTTGGCGCGCTGACGGTAGGACTGTCGCCGGCAAGAAGACTGCTTCCGGGCTATCTAAAGGATTCGGAAAGAGCCGCCACGCAGGAACACCACATGCGGCTCGATTCACTTCAGCAGGCATACGAAGCCAACAATGCCTATCTCTCCAACATAATCGCCGTCATGAACCCCACTACCAGACCCACCCGGACATTGCCGGACTCGGCAGTATCACAGATTGACACCCCGTTCTCTCCCGATTCCCTCTTCCCGACCTCCGTGGAGGAACGCAATTTCCTATCCATGATGCGCGAGCAGGAGAAGTACAACATATCCGTAATAGCTCCGTTGGCTGCCGAAAGCATGCTGTTTGCTCCGGTGAATGATGAAAGCATAATTTCAGAAAAATCCAAGAAGTCAAAAAAAGCGGAAGTGATTCTTGCAAAAGGCTCTCAAGTGGCGGCAATTGCCGACGGAAGGGTGATCGCCGTGTCGCAATCCGTCAGGGAGGGGGGCGGCGCAGCTGTAATCATACAGCACGCAAAAGGTTTTCTGAGCAGATGCAGCCGGCTTGGCACAATACTTGTCGAACCCGGCGACTTTGTATCCGGTGGACAGATAATCGCCATAACGACTTCCGGAAATTCACGCAACAACCAACGGATCAACATCGAGATGTGGCATAACGGCAACGAGCTGGTGCCTTACGACTATCTCGGCGATAAGAATACAAAATCCCCACGCTATCCTATAATTGACGAAGAGGTAGGACGCGGACGGCTTTAAACGATTTTAATATTACTTTATATTGTGGACAACAAAGTTAAAAATATCGCAATTCTGGGAAGCACCGGTAGTATCGGGACCCAGACGCTCGACATTATCGAGGAATATCCCGAAAGATTCCATGCTTCTGTCCTGACAGCCCGCAGGCAGTGGGAGCTGCTTGCACGACAGGCGCGTAAGTTCATGCCCAAGAGAGTGGTGATTGCCGACCATTCGCTCTATGCTCCGCTGAAAGAGGCTCTATCTGACCTCCCTATCGACGTGGCGGCAGGCGAAAAGGCGATTGCAGAGGCTGCCACCTTGAATCAGGTGGATATTGTGGTCACTGCAATGGTGGGATACAGCGGTCTGATTCCGACTATCGAAGCCATAAAGGCAGGTAAGACCATAGCTCTCGCAAATAAGGAGACCCTTGTGGTGGCTGGAGAGATTATCACTCGCATGATTAAGGAATCCCCATCCGAGATAATACCGGTTGACAGCGAACATTCTGCGATTTTCCAATGTCTCGTCGGCGAGAAGACCTCTCAGGCAAGAAAAATAATACTGACGGCAAGCGGCGGTCCATTCCGAAATATGTCGCGTGAGCAGCTGGAGAACGTCACCGTGGCTGACGCTCTGAAACACCCCAATTGGGACATGGGGGCAAAAGTGACAATAGATTCCGCCTCAATGATGAACAAAGGTTTTGAAATGATTGAGGCTCGATGGCTGTTCGGATGCCCGCCCGACAAGATTGAGGTGGTGGTGCATCCCCAGAGCATAGTGCATTCCATGGTGGAGTTTAACGACGGTTCCATCAAGGCACAGCTCGGAGTGCCCGACATGCATCTCCCGATACGCTATGCTCTCGGCTATCCGGAAAGGCTCTCCACCGATGCTCCAGGACTGACGCTCTCCCAATATAGCAATCTTACCTTCCAGGCTCCCGACTATGGTAAATTCCCACTCCTTGCCTACGCATTCGATGCCATAAAAGCAGGCGGCAACATGCCTTGCCTGATGAATGCCGCTAATGAGAAAGGCGTGGCGGCTTTCCTTGCCGGGAGAATAAGATTCACGGATATGCCACGTATTGTGAGCCACGTGATGGAGAACGCCCCCTTCATCTCCACTCCATCGCTTGACGACCTGATTAAATCCAATTCCGTAGCCCTCTCAATGGCTGATGAATGGCTGGCAGGTCACTCCTCATGACAATTCCGACACTTAATTCAATAACATAACAATATTAATTTATTCCGCGGCACAACCGCATTATGATGGATACATTTCTTATTAAAGCCACCCAGCTGATTATGGCTTTCGCCTTGCTGGTGATAATTCATGAGTTCGGTCATTTCCTCTTTGCCCGTATATTTGGAGTGAAGGTGGAGAAATTCTATATCTTTTTCGACCCTTGGACCGAACTGTTCAAGTGGAAACCGAAAAAATATATCGGAGGATTCGGCAAACAGAGGGATTTGAAGACGGCTGCCTCACAGGCTCCTGCCGACAGCAACGATTCCGGTAAAGATAACGATGGTAAAAAAGATGGTAAAGGCTCCTTCTGGGGCGATACGGAATACGGCATCGGATGGCTTCCCCTCGGAGGATATTGCAAGATAGCCGGTATGATCGACGAGTCAATGGATAAGGAGCAGATGAAACTACCGCCAAAGGAATGGGAGTTCCGCTCCAAACCGGCATGGCAACGCCTGCTGATAATGGTGGCGGGAGTGCTCTTCAATTTCCTCCTCGCAATTGTCATATACGCCGGGATCGTCTACGCATCCGGTGAGCGATACGTGGCATTCAAAGATGCCACCATGGGTATGGCTTATTCTGAAGCCGCTCATGAAATCGGATTTAAGGACGGTGATATCCCACTCCTTGCCGATGGCGAGGAACTCGATAATCCTGCCGATGCAAGGATGAAGATGATTCAGGCAAATGTCGTGACAGTGCTGCGCGACGGCAAGGATTCAGTCAATATTAAGATTCCGCAGAATTTCATATTCCAACTTGACAAGGAATCCAAAGATGAGAATACTCTCATCAACTTCATGACATACCGTATCCCCACGCTCATCACACAGGTAGCACCCGGCGAGGGTGCCGACAAAGCCGGAATAAAGACGGGCGACCGCATAATCGCAATCGACAGTATCCCTACCGAGTCTCTCGACGTGTTTCTGCCGACTCTTGCCGGACATGAGAACAGCACCGTGATGCTGACCGTGCTCCGACAGAACGATGTAGCCACCGACACACTCAAGATGCCCGTCAATCTTAACGATGCATCCAAAATGGGCGTGGGTCTTGAACTCGACCCCTCGAAATTCTTCAAGACAAACGAAATCCGCTACTCATTGCTCCAATCAGTGCCGAGAGGTATCGAGATGGGCACCGACAAACTGGTGTCGTATGCAAGTTCTATGAAACTGGTGTTCACCAAAGAGGGTGCAAAAAGTGTCGGCGGATTCGGGGCGATAGGCTCAATATTCCCTGAGAAATGGAACTGGATAGCTTTCTGGAATATCGCGGCATTCCTATCTGTGGCACTCGCATTCATGAACATTCTCCCTATCCCCGCGCTTGACGGCGGACACGTGCTATTCCTTCTCTACGAGGTAATCACCCGACGTAAGCCCTCCGAGAAATTCCTTGAATACGCACAGATGTTCGGAATGGGACTCCTTATCCTTCTTCTGCTCTATGCAAACGGAATGGATATAATCCGGCTTTTTAAATAATCATCACTCTCTCAGATAATACGAAAAATGGAAACCATCACACTCAAGCCTCGCAAAGAGGAATCCATACTTCGCCATCACCCCTGGGTGTTTTCGGGCGCAATCGCATCCATTCCGGACAGTGTCGAGGAGGGCAACCTCGTAAAAGTAGTGTCGGCTGACGGAAAGACTCTCGGATACGGACATTATCAGATAGGGAGCATTGCTGTAAGGCTCCTCACGTTCGGCGACAATCCTCTCGCGGACGATTTCTTCCGCACCCGTCTTGAGTCTGCCTGTCGGCTAAGGAAGACTCTCGGACTGATGCGTCAGGACAACAATTGTTTCCGTCTCGTGCATGGAGAGGGTGATTTCCTCCCCGGTCTCGTTATAGATGTCTACGGCGACACTGCCGTGGTGCAGGCACACTCTCCGGGTATGCACTTTGAACGCATGAAGATTGCGGAGGCATTGACCGAACTCCCTGACCTCCCGATAAGAAACGTGTACTACAAAAGCGAGACCACTCTCCCCTACAAGGCCCAGCTTGATCCGCAGAACGATTATCTCATCGGACGCTTCGACGGTAATATCGCTATTGAAAACGGTCTGAGATTCAACATCGACTGGCTGCGCGGACAGAAGACCGGATTCTTCGTTGACCAAAGGGAGAACCGTTCTCTTCTTGAGAAATATGCTCATGGCAGAAACGTGCTGAACATGTTCTGCTATACCGGCGGATTCTCTGTGTATGCCATGAGAGGGGGTGCCCTCAAGGTTGACTCGGTTGACTCCTCTGCAAAGGCAGCCGCCCTTACCGATGCGAATATCGAGCTTAATTTTCCCGGCGACCCTCGCCACAAAACCCATGCTCTCGATGCCTTCAAATATCTGGCGGAGATGGAGAAGGATGCCTACGACCTCATAATACTTGACCCACCCGCTTTTGCAAAACACAGATCTGCTCTGAAAAATGGACTGATCGGCTATCGCAAACTCAATGCAAAGGCGTTTGAGAAAATCAAACCCGGTGGCATACTCTTCACGTTCTCCTGCTCTCAGGTGGTGACACGTGAGATGTTCCGTCTGGCGGTATTCACTGCTGCCGCACAGTCGGGACGGAAGGTGCGTATTCTCCATCAGCTGACGCAACCCGCCGATCATCCCGTAGACATATCTCATCCGGAGGGTGAATATCTGAAGGGACTCGTGCTTTACGTAGAATAATCCTGTGTGGTGGAATGGCGGTTCTGAAGCCATTCCACCATCACATTAATAAATTCAATAAAATGACAAAACAACTTTCATCTTTAATCCTCGCTTCCATGCTTTCTTTCCAGGCAAGTGCTGTGGTTGATAAGAATTTCGACTACCATGTCGACCGATTTGCCGACATAGAGGTGCTTCGTTATGAGGTGCCTGAATTTGACCGACTCTCTCTTAACCAGAAAAAGATGGTCTACTATCTGTCGCAGGCTGCACAATACGGACGTGACATAATCTGGGACCAGAACGGAAGATACAACCTTCAGATCCGCAAACTTCTTGAAAACATCTACACCAATTATAAAGGCGACAGAAATTCCAAGGAGTTCAAGGCTTTTGAGAAATATCTGAAGCAGATATGGTTTGGCAACGGCATACACCACCACTACTCCACCGATAAGTTCACACCCGATTTCTCTCAGGCATTCTTCACCGAGCAGGTGAACGCTCTCCCCGACTCTCTCCTTCCGCTGAATCCGGGCGAGACTCGCGCACAGCTTCTCTCCACACTCACCCCGGTAATTTTCGACCCTACTGTTATGCCGAAGCGCGTAAATCAGGATGGTTCCGGCGACGTAGTGGCTAATTCCGCCAACAACCTTTATGGCGATGGCGTCACTCAGGCGGAAGTGGAGGCATACTATGCCTCTATCAAGAAGCCTAATGACAATCAGCCCATCTCTTACGGTCTGAATGCACGTGTGGTGAAGGAGGATGGAAAAATCAAGGAGCAGCACTACCATCTGAACGGACTCTACGGTCCGGCAATTGCCAAGATAATCTATTGGCTTGACATGGCTAAGAGCGTAGCTGAAAGTCCCGAACAGAAAGCCTATATCACAAAACTTATCGATTACTACATCACAGGCGATCTCCGTCTGTTTGATGAATATTCAATCCTATGGGCAGAGGACACCGCTTGCGATGTCGATTTCGTCAACGGTTTCATCGAGAGCTACGGCGACCCTCTCGGCATGACCGGATCTTGGGAAGCATACGTCAACTTCAAGAACAAGGAGGCTTCATCCCGCACAGAGACTATCTCCGGAAATGCACAATGGTTTGAAGACCACGCCCCGATCGACCCGAAATTCCGCAAGCCGTCGGTGAAAGGTGTGTCGGCAAAGGTGATCAACGCTGCCATGTTGGGGGGTGACGCATTCCCCTCAACAGCAATAGGCATCAACCTTCCGAATGCCGACTGGATTCGCGCTGAGCATGGCTCGAAATCCGTGACTATCGAGAATATCACCGAGGCATACGACATGGCTTCTCATGGCAACGGATTTAATGAGGAGTTCGTGATAGACGCGCCTACAAGAAAACTTCTTGAGGATTATCTCTACATCACCGACATGCTCCACACTGACCTTCACGAGTGTCTCGGTCACGCTTCCGGTCAGTTGCTCCCCAGTGTTGACTCTGAAGCCCTGAAGGAGAACGGCTCCGCATTGGAGGAGGCTCGTGCCGACCTTTTCGCTCTCTACTATCTCGCCGATCCGAAACTCATTGAGCTTGGCATCCTCGACAATCCGGAGGCTTACAAGGCGGAATATTACAAATTCATGCTAAACGGACTTATGACCCAGCTCAACCGTATAGAACCGGGTAAGGACGTTGAGGAGGCACACATGCGCAACCGTCAGCTGATTGCCGCTTGGGTGCTTGAGAAAGGTAAAAAAGGGAAAGTTGTAGAACTCGTGAAGAAGAACGGCAAGACTTTCGTGAAGATCAACGACTATCGGAAACTTCGCGATCTGTTCGGTCAATTGCTTGGCGAGATTCAGGAGATAAAGAGCACAGGCAACTATCAGGCAGGTGCCGATCTGATCAACCGCTATGCCGTGAAAGTTGATCCCAAACTTCACAAGGAGGTGCTTGACCGTTTCTCAAAACTCAACATACCCCCCTATCGCGGATTCATCAACCCCATCTACGAGCCGGTGTATGACGAGAAGGGTGAGATCAAAGACGTAAAACTCAAATACGGCGAAGACTTCAAAGACCAAATGCTCCGTCTGAGCCAGGACTACACCACCCTCGGCTACTGATCACCCAATTGCATCGACTGCAATATATAAAACTAAGGATTATGCGTACCAGCCAACGGACCGCATAATCCTTAGTTTTTTATAGACTGTCTGGATTAATTTTTAACTTGATCTATAAAGCACGAGTTGGGATTGTCGATATCTTATTCTTATCCATATAGGATTCGAATTGCGAATAATCACCCATGAATATATCGAGGTCAACAGGAGTGGTGATCCCTCCGGCTCGTCCCTTCTCCGTATACTGCCATATCTCAAGATGTGGCACACGTGGATAATCCTCATGATAACGCGCTATGAAGAAATCATAATCATCAAAGCCTTTACCCTTCAGATAATTATTATAATACGAATCGTAGGTATAAAGTATCGGTTTCACTCCATAATGACGCTCTATGGCATCAAGCCATTTATGGGCATACTCACATGCCAGATCCTTATATCGCGCCATCTCTCGCTTATCAAGCTCCATGTCAAGCACCGGAGGAAGATCGCCCGGTTCAAGAGGCGTGTTCTCTATAAAATTCTTTATCTGTCCATCAATATCACTCAACCGCAGGAAATGATACGCACCCCTGACTATGCCACATCTCTTTGCCTCAGCAAAATTCCGTTTGAAGGTATCCGCCTGCCAATCCGCACCCTCCGTAGACTTGATTATGGCAAACAACACAGGTTGCAGATAGCGAGAACTATCAACCGAAGGCTTCACCACTCCGGCACTATCGGCATAGAGAGCAAGTCTCTCCCAATCGATCACATACTGATGATTCGACACGTCAATGCCATATACCCTTTCACCCGTGGAATACGTCTGACCCTCAGCCGGAGGCAAATCCCCGTCAGTCCATACCCCGAAAGCCACATCTCCCTTCGCAGTAGTCAGTTTTCCGAGTCCCTCCTTCCGTCCGGCACTCCAGAAACCATGATAACGTGTGCCATCCTTATAATGACACGCGCCATAGCCATCCGGCAGATAATCCTTCAATCCGCCGGTATACGTAAATTCCTTCGCCACCACCACTCCGGAATTAAGTTTCCCGTTATCATCCCAGACACCCTCAAAGAGCTCACCTTTTGACGTGACAAGCACACCCTCTCCGAATGGCTCACCCATCCTCCAATAGCCGGAGAATATCGACCCGTCACTAAATTCCCGGGTCACGTGGATATGTCCCGTCTGATACAAGGCGAAATACACAAACGCAGCCACAACTGCTCCCAATGCCACCAGCAGAAAGACAACGGCAAAAGGTCTACGTCCACGTGGCTGTACAAACGGACGGACAAATCCATTATCATCCGGTTGACCCATACCTACGTTCCCATCAATATCATTATTTTTTCTCCCGGTGTTTTCCATAATAAAATCAATTTCTTATACCACAATCATAACTCCCTGAATACAGACACCCAATCATCCCCTCCTCAGAAAAATTACACAAATTTATAATGTTTTCAATCCCTTATCTGTTGTATTATTTAATTTTTATTGAAGATGTTTATACTTATTTCAAGGATTTATCGGTAATCCCACAAAAAAAGTCCGGGACTCAACTGAATCCCGGACCGATTTATGAAATATCTTGCTTAGATCTATTGAAATTGTCTAAACTTCATTGCAATCAATACTCTTTCCACGGAGTGATCGAGAGGTCTTTCTCCTTCTTGTTGATGAAAGCCTTCACAAACGCACTTGCAAGACGCGCATTGGTCAGCAACGGTATGTTGTGGTCGATAGCCCAACGACGTATGCGGTAACCATTAGTAAGCTCACGCTTGGTATGGTTCTTCGGGATGTTGATGACAAGATCCACCTTATGATTTGAAATCAGGTCAAGCACATTCTCACCCTCTTCATCAGGCCAGCATACTGCCTGAGCCTCTACGCCATTCTGATTGAGGAAATTGGCAGTTCCAGCCGTAGCGTAGATCTTATAGCCATCCTCGCTGAGCAGACGGCATGCCTCAAGCATATCCACCTTGCCGCGTACATCGCCCGAACTTACGAGCACTGCACCCTTCGGGATGTGATGACCCACAGAAAGCATGGCATTGAGCAATGCCTCATCAAAATCCTTGCCAAGACATCCAACCTCACCGGTTGACGACATATCCACACCAAGCACAGGGTCTGCCTTATGCAGACGTGCGAATGAGAACTGCGATGCCTTCACGCCGATATAGTCAATATCGAATGTGGAGGTATCCACCTTCTCAACCTTCTCACCAAGCATGATGCGTGTGGCAGTCTCAATGAAATTCTTCTTAAGTACCTTGCTGACAAACGGGAAGCTGCGGGATGCACGCAAGTTGCACTCGATCACCTTCACATAATTGTCTTTTGCAAGGAACTGGATGTTGAACGGACCGGAGATGTTAAGTTCCTTAGCAATCTGCGCACTGATTCTCTTGATGCGGCGTGCCGTGGCAAGATAGATCTTCTGAGCCGGGAATACGAGAGTAGCGTCGCCTGAGTGAACGCCTGCAAACTCGATATGCTCCGATATGGCATATTCCACGATCTCGCCGTTGCGTGCCACTGCGTCAAACTCGATCTCCTTGGCATTCTGCATGAACGCTGATACCACTACCGGATATTCCTTCGACACTTTTGCTGCCTCATTGAGGAATCGGTGCATCTGCTCATAATCGTAGCAGACGTTCATTGCAGCACCCGAAAGCACGTAGCTCGGACGGATAAGAACCGGGAAACCAACCTCCTTCACGAATGAGTCGATCTCATCTCTTGTGGTAAGCTCCTTCCAACGCGGCTGGTCGATGCCGAGCTGGTCAAGCATTGCCGAGAATTTATGACGGTTCTCCGCACGGTCGATAGAGATCGGGGAAGTACCGAGGATAGGCACGTGGCGACGATAAAGCTTCATTGCAAGGTTATTCGGAATCTGACCGCCAACGCTCACAATCACACCACGCGGGCTTTCAAGATCAAGGATATCCATTACCCTCTCGAAACTCAACTCATCGAAATAGAGACGGTCACACATATCATAGTCCGTGGAGACTGTCTCAGGGTTATAGTTGATCATGATCGCCTTGTACCCATGCTTGCGGCAGGTCTCCGCTGCATTGACTGAACACCAGTCGAACTCTACAGAGCTACCGATGCGGTATGCACCCGAACCAAGCACCACGATGCTGTTTCCGGCATTCATGTCGTAAGGTATCGCATTCTCATCAGCTCCGTATGTGACGTAAAGATAGTTCGTAAGATCAGGATACTCAGACGCTACCGTATTGATGCGACGCACGTGAGGAACAATGTCGAGCGACTTACGGTGAGCACGCACCTTAAGCACCTCCTGCTCCATGTTGCCTGTAGGCTCCTCTACGAAACGAGCGATCTGGAAGTCGGAGAATCCGAGACGTTTTGCCTCTTTAAGCACATCCTTCGGCAAGCTCTCGATATTATCGTAGGATGAAAGCACCTTCTTATATTTGACGATATTGTCAAGACGCTCAAGGAACCATTTGTCGATCTTTGTCAACTCCTCGATACGTTCGATAGTATAACCCTCCTCAAGAGCTTGAGCGATGGCAAACACGCGGAGATCGGTAGGATGGGAAAGCACCTTATCAAGATCATCAAACTTAATATCGTTGTTGCCTACAAAGCCGTGCATACCCTGACCGATCATACGCAGACCCTTCTGGATAATCTCCTCAAAGCTCTTGCCAATCGACATGATTTCACCTACTGATTTCATCGAAGAACCGATCTCACGGTCAACGCCGACGAACTTCGAAAGGTCCCAACGCGGAATCTTGACAATCATATAGTCAACCGACGGCGCAACGTAAGCAGAGTTGGCAGTGCCCATCTCTCCGATCTGGTCAAGAGTATATCCGAGTGCGAGTTTTGCAGCCACGAATGCGAGAGGATAACCGGAAGCCTTGGAAGCAAGTGCTGAAGAACGGCTCAGACGGGCATTGATCTCAATGATTCTGTAGTCATTGGTCTCAGCATTGAATGCATACTGGATGTTACATTCACCGACGATACCGATATGGCGCACCACCTTAGTGGCGATATCCTCAAGCATCTTTATCTGCTCTTTCGTAAGAGATACAATCGGAGCCACAACGATCGACTCACCCGTATGGATACCCAGCGGGTCAAAGTTCTCCATCGGCACAACCGTGAAGCAATGGTCGTTGGCATCGCGGATCACCTCAAACTCAATCTCCTTCCAGCCCTTTAAAGATTCCTCCACAAGAATCTGACGGGAATAAGCGAGTGCACTTTCACAATGACGACGGAACTCCTCATCATTAGTGCAGATACCGCTACCAAGACCGCCCAACGCATAACCGGAACGCACCATCACCGGGAAACCGATGCGATGAGCCACCTCAACTGCGTCCTCAATCGACTCAACGGCCTGCGAAACCGGAGTCTTGATATCGATCTCATTAAGTTTCTTTACGAATAGGTCACGGTCTTCGGTAATCATGATAGCCTCAACAGACGTACCCAACACTTTGACACCATATTTGTCAAGCGTACCATTCTGGTAAAGTTCCGTACCGCAATTAAGCGCAGTCTGACCACCGAACGCAAGCAAAATGCCATCCGGACGTTCCTTCTTGATCACCTCCTCTACAAAATAAGGAGTGACGGGCAGGAAATAGACCTGATCCGCAACTCCTTCAGATGTCTGAATTGTAGCGATGTTAGGATTAATAAGCACTGTAGAGATTCCCTCTTCACGAAGCGCCTTGAGCGCCTGGGAACCTGAATAGTCAAATTCACCCGCTTGTCCGATCTTAAGGGCACCGGAGCCGAGCAGCAAAACCTTCTTCATAACTTCTTATCGATGAAATGTTCAAAATTTTGCCCACAAAATTACAACAATTCTCCCGCATTTACAAGAAATCAAGTCAGAATATTATTTTTTATCATATTCTGGCAAAGTATCTCCCCAACCAATCTAAAGGGTGAGGCGGGAGAGGTTGCGGAGTATCTTCTTGCACCAGGCGGAATCTTCGGCGTTGTATTCGTTTTTGTAGCGGCGGATGTCGTCAAGCTGTTTCAGGGTCAGTTTGTAGAGGTTGTGCTTGCCGGGCACCTCCTTTTTCTTCAGAAGTTTGCGCAACTCGTATTCCGCTTTGTAACGGTCGGCAACCTCCACTTCAAACAGCAATGTGCGTTCTCCGGAATCTGACGACTTGCCGAAATATACCTTATGATATTCCTTGTACTTGCCAACCTTCACGTAGCCGCGTGCGCTATCCTGCACAAAGAGGGCACGTGCATCGTTTATCTCATTGATGAACGCGTCTACATCCTCTTCTGCTGCATCCGACTTACCTTTACCCTCGATGTAGGAATTGAGGAGAAGATTGAAGCATTTCAGCGTAGCCTCTGTGTCGGCACTCGCAGAATGTGCCGTTGCCTCCGAGAAGTCAAGTCCGAGCGCATTCGCACACACTATCAGCGACGGCACGGCAAACGGACTCATCTCTTCCGCTCTCCCCTTCTGATACCAATACATATCCTTGACATCTATCACCCGCTTATCATCAAGACCGGAGATGCCCGAACGGGTCAGAACCCGCAGGTCATTGTCAACGGCAAAACCGGTCAGCGCGTATGCCTCGTCAAGCAAACGCTGCACCTCCCCCTTTACCTCCGAGAACGGCTGCTTGTCAGCCACCATCTCCGGAGTGATGTGATGGATATCCGTGCGCCAGTCATCTATCATCTCCGGGCGATAATAACAATGGTATATCTCTTTCCCATCAAGTCCGAAAAGAGAAAGTTCGAGCAGCTCCTCATTGTCTGCAAATTCCGCATCAAGACATATTATGCTTATATTCATAAGAGTAATTTCAAAAGACTATTTTCCATTTACGCTACAAATTTATAAAATATTTTGAACATCCACCAACTATAACTATTTTTGCATCTTCAACGCATATATTTTTTGCATAATCCACACATCTGAAAACATAATAAATGACTACATCTGAGAATATCAAGGAAATCAAACATTCCTTTCTGGCGTTCAGAAACGGAATCGTATCCGACACCCTCCGGAAAGCGGGTATGCCCTACGGCATAATCTTCGGTCTCCAGCTCCCTCAGCTTGCTGAGATTGCACGCAGATATGACAAATCTGTCGGGCTTGCTGACACTCTCTGGAATGACACAAACGTAAGGGAATCGCGTCTGCTGGCATGCTATCTATATCCTGCGGAAGAGATAGATTATGAAAAAGCCCACTCCCTTGCCACATCCGTACTGACCGTGGAGGAGGCGGACATACTCTCCTTCCGCCTGCTACGCTATCTCCCGTTTGCGACCCGTCTGGCGGACGACCTGCTCGGCAACGACAATAACCTTTACAACTACTGCGGAAAGGCATTGCACAGGAATCTCGCATAAACCGAACTCCAAAGGCAAAGACTACATTACTACAAAGATCACCAACTACAGAGATCGCCTAAAATAAAATAGCGGCTCACTGACGGGAATCTTCCGCGTGAGCCGCTCTTATTATCCAATCCGCTGTCTTCTCAGCAGATTATATCATTTCAGCCTAAGCACAGTAAAGGAATATGGAGCCAAAGGCATGGTGAAGAATGGAGATGCCAGCGTCACGCGGTCGGTCTTTACAGATGCCTTCTCATCCGCAGGCTTACCGCTCATCACTGTACGCACAGAATTTATCTCCTTCTGTCCCTCTGGATAGAACTTCTTCAGGTCAACCACCATTGTAGTCTCTACCGGAAGCATGTTGACCAGCTTGACGATTATGTCGCCGCTTGCATCATCCTTCACAACTGACGCACCGATTCTTGCCTTTGCCTTATCGTTATCTGTCTCTACATTAAGTTTTGTGTCGAGATATTTATTACCGGCATTCTCACCATACAGGCGCATTGTCTCGTAATCAGTAGTCGGACGAATCTCACTATTATTGAAATAGATGAGGTCAGGTTTCCATTGGGTATGGTTATCCTTCGCAAGGAGCGGAGCGTATGAACTCATTGTCACCACATCACCGTTGCGCTCCACCGACGTCAGATAAAGAGCCTCAGCCAAGGCTGTCTCCATATTCGAAGGACGTCCGGGGAGATGAGCCGCCCACTCGCCGAGATACACCTTCGTGCCGTTGCGGTCGTAGTCATCATAATAATCCTGATTATATATCAGCCATGCGGGATCCACGTAATAATGCTCGTCTACCATATCCACCTTCTGTTCGCGGGCAAGACGCCAACCCTCCTCATAGTCGGCACCCTCATAGAACGGACCGACAGTGCCGATGACCGTGATCTCCGGATGAGCCTTCTTCACGGCAGCATTTATCTTGTTGAAACGCTCCTTGAATACTGACGTGATCATATCCTCGTTGCCGATACCGATATATTTAAGATTGAAAGGCTCCGGATGACCCGCTGCGGCACGTTTCGCACCCCATTCCGATGAAGCCGGACCGTTGGCATACTCTATAAGGTCGAGTATATCCTGAATGTAACCGTCGAGCATATCCATCGGCAGACCACCCTGCTGACCATGTTCCGTGATGGCATCATGGCTGTATTGCGATTTGTTCCATGAATTTTGGCAAGGCACCGCGGCTGCCACCACCGGCAACGGCTCTGCGCCTATATCCTCGCAGAACTGGAAATATTCATGATAGCCAAGACCACGGGTCTGATGATAACCCCAGAGGTTTGACAACGGTTTCCTCTCCTCCAGTTTACCGATCGAGCCTTTCCAGTCGTACATATTGTCAAGACCATTGCCATGCGCAACGCATCCGCCTGGGAACCTCACGAAACGCGGTTTCAGGTCGGCAAGCGTCTGCGCAAGATCCGCACGCAGTCCATTCTCACGCCCCTTAAACGTATTCATCGGGAAAAGGCTGACCATATCGAGGTCAAGCACCCCCGTATTCTTAGGCACGATTCTCAACGTGGCGTTAGCACAATGTTCATCCGGATTTATAATAAGCTCATAATCCTGCCAATCCTTTGACTGCTTAACCGTAAGTTTGCCGGAAGCAATCTTCCTGCCATGATCCGACACAAGCGCGATCTCCATCGGCATCTTCTTGCTGCTGCGTGCCTTCATGCGGAAACGATACGGCTCACCCCTCTTCACAGTTATCCCGTCAAAACCGGAATTGACAAAAGCATTGCCGCCATTATTAATCATCGTGGCGATACCACCTTTCACGTCAAGACGTGCGTAATGCGGATTATTGGGATGCAGCGGTTCATCAGTGGATATGGAGAAATCAATCTTATCCCCCTCCACATTCCATGCATACTTCGGTCCCCAATTCTTCTCATGCCCGTTCTCACCCGGTGCATACTCAAAATCGCGGTTCTGCACCAGTTCGGCATACAAACCACCGTCAGCAGCATAATTTATATCCTCAAAGAAGATACCCATCAGCAGCGGACTGATCTCCTTAGAGTCTCCGGAAGCTGTCACACTCGCCTTCAGCGGTTGCAGTCCGGCAAAACGTTCCCCATCCTTATCGCAATGTTCGGAATAAAGGGCAGCAAGTCTACCTCTCTCCGCCGCATGGTCTTCAAGCGACTTAACAGTCTTCTCATCAGTCTTCATTGAGAAACCAGACACCTTCTTCCCATCGAGATCTATCACCGACGGCACGAAACCCACATTCGAGCGGAAAGTGAGTTTAGCGGTATCGGCAGCAAGCATATACTCCTGAGGTTTCCAGTTGATAAGATCAGGTGACTGCGCCCAACCTATTGCAGTACCCTCCGGATTCACACGGAAGAGACACGACCAACCGGAAGATGTGGGGAACAATTGCGGCGACCACATCTTCTTGCCGCTCCCCCAAGATCCGAAATCAGACCTCACGAAGTCAAAGCCATTACCGATGCTGCGCCAATTCTTACCGTCATCACTGACAGCGAAACGTAATCCCCCGTTGCCATTTTCGGGAGAATAGAAAAAGAGATCAGTAGCTCCGGCACAAAGAGCCGCCAGACCAAATATACCGGCAAACAAAGATTTTTTCATGATGAAGATATTAAATAAAACCGGACCAGACAACAGTCCGCATACAAAGTTACGAAAAATCCGACATCCCAACAAATTTCTTTCGTCTCATCCTCAAATTCATCCATAACCGCTAAAAACGCACCGACAAAACCTCAGCCAAAGTTTTTTTGTGTCAAGTTAAGTGATCGGACCAAAGGTTCGATAAGCCGCCATCCCTCAAAATCCCATAGACCAAAGCCCATAATCCCAAAAGGGACAAGAGAAACAACCCACCAACCAACGAAAGATAAAAAAACAGAACCTCAACGACGGCAACCTCAACAACTGGTTTCAATTCACGCACCCACGCGGGGTGCGACTGGTTGTCAACTGCGCCAGTCGGGATTTCTATGCCGTTTCAATTCACGCACCCACGCGGGGTGCGACCACACTTGTGCAGCAATTCGGTCTGACGTGGGATGTTTCAATTCACGCACCCACGCGGGGTGCGACCTACCTTGTTGGGATTTTTGATAATTAATGAGTTAAGTGATATAATATGCGAAGTTAATAATTTTATTACAAATTTTAAATATATTTTTCAATATTATTGATTATTGGCTGATTTTCAATAAGTGCGGAAACATTGAGTTTTTTGAAATGCTATTGGTTCGCAACTTATCTTATTACTAAAAGTAATTAAAGTTGCTTAGATATCTTATATGATCAAACGTCTTTATATGATTAGAGTTCCTTCAATATCAAATGATGTTTCTTTTCCAATCTGTTCTATTTTCGTCTTGTAATAGTTCCCCAAACGATATATTCTTATGGAATCAGTCTCTTTATTTATTATAGAGGATAGTGCCGAACGAAGGGTTATTAAATCTTTTTCAGTAAGCAAACATTCAAAAACTGAATTCTGAACACGCTGTCCATAGTTCTTACAACATTTTGCTACTTTTGTGAGTCTACGTTGTCCTTCAGTGGTCGTAGTCTCAACATCATACGTGATTAAGAAATGGATAAGAGCCCATTGTCTGGGACAAAACACGAAGTGTTGTATCCCGGACAATGGTAATAATTCTTCCTCTGAATACATGTTTTACAATAATTCAGGATGAGTTTGATCCAGTGAAATATCAGATGCGCTCATACACCTTTACACCCTCCGGCAGGGCGGAACGGTCAATGGTCACATCGTAGTCAAGGAAACTTCTCGGAATTGTCACTTCATTCTTCTTGCTGACCGTCACCGTGTCAAACAATTTATCGGCTCGTGCATTGCCAAGTTCAGTTTCATGCTCAAATATTATAAGTTTGCGTGCAGCCATTAGCCCCCTTGCCGCAGAACGGTCAAGATCAAACATATTTTCAAGGGCATTCCAGAACAATTCCAAATCCTCTTCAGAGAATCCCGTCTGCTTGGCAAGATTTGCAGATATGAAGCCGTGTGCTACGTATAGTCCGTATGGCACGGTAGCCTTACGACCCATGGAATGCTCTTTCTCTTTATCCGCTTTCGTAACGGACATACAAGTGATTGTATGGTCATATACCCTGACCGAATCAACAGAACGGGCAAATGTAAGTTGAACCGGACCTCTCACCTGTCCTTGTTTCTCCTTTGAAGCAATCACTGCTCCGAATGTGCGAATATCATAATATTTCTCACACAACGCATTTTTTACAGATACTTTCTTCTGATTCTTATCCGCATTTTTTACGGCAGGAGTCTCATAAATTTTATCAACGACAGTATTAAGGACAGCACCTTCCCGTATAAAAATATCATATCCCTCAATGCCCGACTTAACGACATCCACATAGTTGCGTATCTTTCTTTTAATACAGACGTCGGTCACCAATCCTTTATCTGTTTCAAAATCCACACGAGGTAGATTGCCGGCATCAGGATCACCATTAGGATTTCCATCCTGCACGTCAAACATGTAGATGAAATCAATTCTTCTTTTTAGAGTTTCCATTTTTTATTCTGTTTTTACTGTTTTATCTTCCTTTTTTGTGAATAGATCAATTCTTTGATGGTAATATCCAATAAAGAATCTACCCTGATCTTCAAAATCAAGTTTAGTTGGGAATCCGGTCGGAATTATTTGGTTATATATCTCCCAAACAATCTTCTCATAATATCTTCTTAATTTTTCATTAGATAGTTTTTCACTATAATGTAGATACAATCTAATCATGTCAGGGAATACTACCGATGGCGTTATGGAGGCAGCACAAAGGTATTTAGTACGGATTGAAGTACCATCCGCATCTTCCTGAAATTTTTGCAATACAGCCGCAAGACGTCCACATAGATAGCCAATATTATTATATGTCTTGTCGAGCATGATGGTTATTTTTTCCATATTTTTATTATTTTTATATTTTCTATTAAGATATGCCTTTAATATGGCAGCACGTACCGGATAAACATAATGCTTAGGTAGATCAGCACGGATTCTATCCAATACGCTTGCGTACAATCTAACGGGATATGGTGTGCCATTGATGACGGAATCGAGCAACGCATCCGATAGATTTTGCGGTAAATTAGAAATTTTTCCACCAATAGCAGCCGTTTCCAGAATTGGATATATACCGACGTATGGTTTGTCCAAATCAAAATTTCTGACAATCTCCATATCTTTGAAATGCTCCAATATTTTATCGGCAAAATCATTCAAGGTCCGAGTACTCCAGTTGACAACAGATATTCGTCCTGTATTCGGAGCAAGCGACAAAATATAAAAGTTATCGGTCAAAGGAGTTTTTATTTCTCCCGACCATATACCTTTGAATAATTTTGAAACCCTCCCCACTTTCTCATTCGGGTCATCATCTTCGTCGATTGAATTATCCTTTTCTGTCGACTGCAATGATTTATTTGATTCAGATTTACCCCAAAATATATATGTACGGCTACCAATCTTTACCTTATTTTTAGATTCCTTGTCAAGCAATTTCTTAAGGGCGGAGGTATATGCAAACTCAGCCTTAACAGATATCGGAGCATTGTATGCCTGCTCCTTGCCATACGAGTCATATCCTGAATTAATCTGCATTCCTACGAGTGCAGCCGTCGAAGTACACCCGGCTATCGGAGTAGCCGACGTGAGACGCACAAGCGGTCCCTTCTCTCCCGTTATAAGGCAAACACCTGTCGGGGCTGTATCGTCAGAAATCTCCACAAGAGGGGTAAATAGATACCTCTTCTCTGCAATCAGCACATCATCCCCCTCCAACTGGAAGGCGAAATTAGCACCTAAATTCCCTTTTATTTCTGCAAAGAGAGGATCCTTTTCAAATGCCACTACCCTACTTTCCTTTGACCTATCGTAGAATGAGAGCATGCCATTTATCGATATGTCGTCAGGGTTATGAACAGCAACCTCCTTTATTTTCTCGATAAACAGATTATTATACTCCGTATGACTATCTTCAAGTCCAAGTACATATTTACCGTTGTCCCATAATATATTGCTTTTAGCCCCACTTGTGCGACCTACAGCTTTAGCAACAATGAATTGGGCACAACGTCTCTTATCTATCCGCTTGGATTCAAAACGTTTGAACTCACCCTTCTCATCAATCACTATGACATATTCGATCTCTTTAAATTCAGAGCCGAATGACGGAAGTGATTCCGATTGACTTTGATAATAATCGTATAATGCTTTCAGAATCATCTCAAAATCTCATTACTTGTGATTGGTGGCACCTCAATGACACCATTATTCATTTTTGCACGATAAAACATCGGAATGATGTTGGATGGATTGGAGAAATCAAGGTCATAAAGCATTATGCCGAAGTCGATTGATTCCTGAAGTAAATCCTCCCCATTTTTACTATTGTCAGGGAGAAGACTAAAATACGCAGAACATTCCCTCGTGCCGAGATACGGCATATTGAAGCATTGCCCCTTTGACGCTCTCCGTTCAAACATGG
Source organism: Muribaculaceae bacterium Isolate-037 (Harlan) (assembly GCA_003762615.1). Lineage (GTDB taxonomy): Bacteria > Bacteroidota > Bacteroidia > Bacteroidales > Muribaculaceae > Lepagella > Lepagella muris. The sequence continues at coordinate 28,081 of RIAZ01000002.1, read as the reverse complement.
ATTGATATTTGGCAGGATTCTCATTTGCATCCGGAGCATGCTTATGCTCACCTTTACGATCCCTTACCGGAACGTACTCCATTACGGCATAGATCCTGTAACGGACATCACGCAGCATCAGACTGTTTTTCTGCTGACGTTTATCAGCAGCGATTATTGGTGGGGCATCAGCCTTTCCACCACCGATGGCACCGACTTCATTCCGTCTGATTGAGAAATGCTTTATCGGATTAAGCACTTCAATACGCGTGATTCTCCATTGTATTGCCGGTTTCCAAAATATTGATTGGAAAATGTTGCGTGCCGCAGAGGGGGTTATTACGTCATAACTCACCCTCTCAACTTTCAACTCGGGGCGAGTGAAGCACGCAAGATCGCCCCACACCTCAAGTCCATATTCCTTATCTATATATATCATTATATTATAATATTTTAGATTGTAAAAATTTGTTCAAGATATTCATTATCCACTTTCAATCCAGTCTCTTCATCATATTGATCTTTCAATGGAATATAGTAAAATCCTTTGACAGGCTCTGTGATAAGACCTTCCTTAAGCATACGATCAAATAAATATTTTCCTATATTTACACTATACTGACCGAGTTGCCGGTTAAGCATTCGAGAGGGTCCAAATCGTTTTAACTTATCAATCAACTTTGGAGATTCTCCATAATTTATAATAACTGGAATTCCATCGTTATCTATAAGATGAAAATTTTGGGATATTACCTCGTATGAAATATCATCACGTATCGACATTCCGGTAATATCGTTTTTATCAAAAGTATTTGTCTTGGAATACAATATCTTATAATATTGATACATTGTCTCTGGAGCAAACCAATCCGAATCCGGATAACATGAAATCATTTGGCGCATAGAATCAATACCTATTCCAATTAATCCGGGAGTTCTTTCACCTTCCAATTGGAATACAAAAGTTTTACCTGATTCCAGATTCCCTTCACGATTGCATCTTCCGGCAGCCTGAAGTATTGAATCCAATCCGGATAGCTGTCGGAACACCACCGGGAAATCAATGTCAACCCTAGCCTCAATCAATTGGGTGGATACCACTCTCAATCCGCAGTCAGGGGTATCTTTCAAGATTCGTTTCATCTCATTGATCTTGGTTCTGAGATGAAGCGGACACATCATCTTTGAAAGATGTATTTTCTTACAGTCGTCCGGCAGATTACGGAATATGAGGTTTGCAATTCTTCTTGTGTTGACAATACAGAGAGCTTTCTTTTCAGAAGAAATCCGACGGGATATATCCTCTATCGTTTCATTATCTTTCGATATCTTAATCTCTACCCTACGCAGCTTATCATGCAACGAGAAATCAGATGGGATCAACGAACGTATCTGGTCATCTGATAAACCTTTAAAGTATGCTGTGCCCAACCCCTTGTTATTACCGTCGAGAATAGGCTGGCTTGCGGTACAGAACAGGAAAGATACACCAAACATTTTCGCATACGAACGCATAGAATCCACAATGGGTTGCAGTAAAGTCAGCGGTAAGGATTGAACCTCATCCAGAATCACAACGCTATCGCAGACAGAATGTAGTTTCCTGCAATCTGACGGACAATTTGAGAATACGGATTCAAACAACTGTACATTTGTAGTAACGATTATCGGGGCATCCCAATTTTCGGTAGCCAATTTATTCTCCCGTGAGATATTCTGTTCGGCAATTGCACTATGATGCTCTATTACGTTCTTCTCACCAAAAATTTCCCGGAATGTCTGGGCAGTCTGAGTAATGATACTCGTAAACGGTATGCCTAAGATTATACGTCTTTTTCCATGTTTCAGGGCATGATTGATAGCCCATATCATGGATGCGATAGTCTTTCCACCACCGGTAGGCACAGCCAAATTAAAGAAGCCGGGAGATTGAGATGATGCAGACAGACAATATTCCTGAATTTTACTACGCAGCTCATTCAAGGGAGATGATGGAGCTTCCTTAAATTTCTCAATATATTTTTCAAGCCTTGATTTAAGAGTTGCAAGATCATCGAAATCCCCTCTTTTATTAAAAGCGGAGGGATCCATGAAACGCTCCGTGTCAAGATAATCGGCATCAACCAATGAAGAGAAAAGCATACGGGTCAGGTGAGGTATATCCAACTTTACCATGGAAAATCTCGGACGCTCTATATTTACAGATGGAAGCGAGTTATTCAACCCATTAGGATAAGGAGTTTCCATCTTTAATTCCAATTCATTAAGGTCATAAAGTCCACGATGATGACCCGCAATGCAATTTGCAAGAATCGTTCCGAGTCCTCTATATTTATCCCACAAAAGTTTTGCCCCCAAATGGCTATGACTTTTATCCTTCCATATCCCGGCATGAGTATCATATCCGGATTTTACACGGATATATCTTTGGAAATCCACACTCTCCTTCCCCCTGTCGTGCATGAGACCCAAAAGACGACCCCAATTTGAGAATCCGAAGCAACTGCAAAAGTCGGCAGCCAAATCAGCCACACCCTCTGCATGATTATCATTCGACTGAATAACCCAATCAGCATTATCCGTTTTTTGGAATAGATGCGATATGACAATATTTTCATCAGATGTCTTCATGACGGCAGATTTTAAATAGAAGTTGTTTAAACTTCACTTGGTAAAATTATAAAAAAATCATTAGAAACTAAATTTTATACAAAACTCTCTGTTTCCAACAGATTTTTTACGATTAAAAAATTTTTCGCAAAAATAACCGACACAACTGCCTAAATCAGGCAGAAATGAGTTAATAAAATTTAAATCAGACAGATGTGATATCTCCTATAACAAACAATAATGCATTGTGACCTTACGTTAAAGGATATGATGTCGCAACCTATACGGTTGCGTGAATTGAAACATACTCCAAAGTTATAGTGTTAAAACAAACGTATAACTAATTAACGGCAATCGGATTTATATATCCGGTTGCCGTTTTTTCTGACCGATACAAGTCTGAAGAAAATCTGAGTAAAAATTTTGCGCAATTGAATTTTAATCTCTATTTTTGTGACAGCCCGCTCCATCCGCGCAAACATTGCTGAAGGCTCAGGTAAACATGACACTTCGCTCGAAACCGAAATTCGACTTACTGATGTAGCAAGGGGAAGTTCCCATGAATTGATGGGAGATTTCATCAACTTCATGATGAGAAAAAATATAGCTGCATGGGAAATGCAGAGTACGTTATATCATACTTGAATTGAAATCAAACACAAATCTTGTATCGCTTGTATCGGTTTGTATCGGTTTGTATCGGGTGAAACAAGCGATACAAACCGATACAGAACACGATAAATAGGTAATAAAAAAGACGAGAGAAAGCACAGAGTGCCTCCTCTCCAAATGTTTTCACAACGGATAAAATCCTTATTGTGATTTGCTTCTTTATTATTTGCGTTGCAAATTTAAATAATAATTTTCATATTACAATACCATTTCTTAATTTTAACATTATTTAATGTGATTTAAGAAAGCATTTATTGTCTAAAATAACAAAAAGATTATTATCTTTGGAAATTATTTTACGAAGTTGTATAACCGACGCAATCTTCAAAAAAATTACCCAATTATCATATTAAGTATATCATTAAAAAATTGTATAACCACCTAACATCATAATCACTTATGAAAATTCTTGGACTTGATCTTGGCATAGGATCCGTAGGATGGTGTCTTATTGAGATTGATGAGGAAAACCATCCCCTGCTGATTCATGCAATAGGAAGCCGCATATTAAGCATATCTCCAACAGAATCCGACAATTTCTGCAAAGGGAAAGGTGAAACTGTTTGCAGCCAACGCACTTTCATGCGCACCGCCCGCAAAGGTCTTGACAGATATCAGATGCGCAGAAAAATCCTATCTCTGGAATTGGCAAAATTAGGGATGATCAGCAGCGACAATAGCCTGCTGACTCTATCACCATTGCAGACATGGCAACTCCGCGCGGATGCAGCCACCACCGGCAAACGTCTTTCCCTCGCAGAGATAGGAAGAGTCCTGCTGATGCTGAACCAACGCAGAGGCTATCGTCATTCAAAATCCGACGATTCCGACTCCTCTCAGAAATCTTACGTTACCGATGTCAACCAACGGTATTCCGATCTCAACGGGATGACCCCCGGACAATTCTTTGCTACAAAACTCAAAGAATCGGAAACCACAAGTTCAGCCGGAAAAAACGTGTATGATTACCGTATTAAAGGATACGTACTCCCCCGAAAAGCATACGAAGAGGAATTCTATCGTATCATGGAAGTGCAGGGGGAATTTTATCCGGAAATACTCAACGATGCCACTGTCAAAAAGCTACACGACATCATATTCTATCAACGTCCGTTGAAATCATGTAAGCGTCTTGTGAGCGTCTGCGAGTTTGAAAGTCTTAAATTCATCAACAAAACAAACGGGAAGGAGGTAATCACCGGTCCGAAAGTGGCACCACGCACATCCCCGATTGCGCAGGAAACTCGCCTGTGGGAAACCGTCAACAACATCCGATTGAAAAATTTTTCCAACAAGAAAAGGGTACGCAAGGACTCTCAACCGGGATTATTTGATGAGGAAATGTCGCAATCAAAGGATTTCCGACTTTTACAATATGAATATATCCCGAATCAGGAGGAACGCACAAGGATATTCAATTTCCTGAATACAAATGAGAAATTGACCCAAACCCAACTGCTGAAGATTTTAGGGCTTAAGGCAAGCGACGGATTCAGATGGGAAGGCGCACCGAAAAACGGACTTGAAGGGAACCGCACATACACCCAGCTAAAAGAGGCGTTGGGAGATTTGGCGGAATCCATGCCTGACATTCTACGTTTCAACATAGAATATGAGAACACCGATATCGTGGATCAGGATACCGGAGAAATCATCTCTCGTGTAAAAATGAACCGACGCAACTCCGCCACCGGCAAAAACGATGGAGAAATATATCCCCAATATCAGGATGAACCACTTTATCGCTTGTGGCATACCGTCTATTCTTCATCCTCGAAGGAGGAATTGTCAAAAGCTATTGAGAAACAATTCGGCATCACGGATAAAGAGGTGATCGACCGACTTTACAAGATAGATTTTGTAAAGCCCGGCTATTCCAACAGATCTGCCAAATTCATGAGGAAACTGCTACCCTATCTGAAGGATGGATATCTCTATAGCGAAGCCTGCACTTTCGTCGGAGTCAATCATTCCGATAGCCTCACAAAGGAAGAGAATGAGCGTCGTGTGCTGAAAAAGCATATCGATAATATTGAAAAGGGTGAGTTGAGACAACCCGTGGTTGAGAAGATTCTCAATCAGATGATAAATATCGTAAATGCACTCATTGAGAAATATGGTGAGATTGACGAGATAAGGGTGGAACTTGCACGCGAACTCAAGCAGAGCAAGGATCAGCGGGCAGAGACCACTTCCAATATTGCAAAACGTGAACGGGAAAATGCTGCGATTGCCATAAAGATCAAGGAACAGGGTCTGGTGGCTTCTCGCAGGAACATACAGAAATACCGTCTGTGGGAGGAGAGCGGACACAGATGCATATATTGTGGTAAGACACTGAGCTTAGGAGAATTTCTCGGTGGTCATGGGGGTGAAATCGAGCACATCGTGCCGAGATCCATCCTCTTTGACGACAGCATGACCAACAAGGCTTGCAGTTGCAGCCATTGCAATAAGGAGAAAAACAACCGTACAGCCTACGACTATATGTCGGGAAAAAGCGAGGCGGATTTCAACCGATATGTAGCCAACATCGACACTCTGTTGAAGGAAAAGAAAATTTCACGTACAAAACACGACCGCTTCATGATGTCGCAGTCTGAGATTCCGCAGGATTTCCTTGACCGAGATCTTCGTCAAAGCCAATATATTGCCAAGAAAGCACGCGAGATTCTTTTTGAGGTGTGCCGGAATGTATATGCCACATCCGGATCCGTCACAGATTTTCTCCGCCATACATGGGGTTATGACAATATACTCCATAATCTCAACATCAAACGCTACGAACAGGCTGACCTCGTGGAGGAAGTATCTTATGAGCATGAAGGGCAGACACACAAGGAATTGCGCATAAAGGATTGGAGCAAACGCCTTGACCACAGGCATCATGCCGTAGATGCACTGGTTATAGCCCTGACCCGTCAAGGCTACATACAGCGACTCAGCAACCTGAATACGCAACGTGACAAGATGTATGCCGACATCCAGGGACAGAGTAATGAGTTTAAGGAGAAATTCCATCTGCTTGAAAAATGGGCAGAACTTCTCCCCCATTTCCCTGTGAACATAGCAGCAGATACTATTGACAGCATAGCGGTCTCTATCAAATCGGGCAAGAAACTTTCCACTCCCGGTAAAAGATATATCTACAGGAATGGAAAGAGAAAACTTGTGCAGGATAACATTCTTGTGCCGCGTGGTGCACTTCATCAGGAAACAGTATTCGGAAAAATAAAACTTCAAGACAATGGAAAAGATCTGAAATATGCCTTCTCCAATCCGGAACTGATAGCAGATGACGATATCCGTAATCTTGTCATAAATCGTATTCAGGAGGCAGACGGTGACTTCAAGAAAGCATTGAAGGCTCTGAAAAGATCCCCCTTGATCATTGCCAAGAATGGAAAGGAGAAAGAGATAACCTCAATTGATTGCTATAAGGAGACCTTCGTAACTCGTGCCGATCTCAGCGCGCTGACTGCTCCAGGCATACAGAGAATCGTAGATAAGAGCATACGGGAAGCTGCACTGGACAGATTAGCTGAATGCAAGAATGACATAAAGAAATATCAACAAAGTTTTGAAGAGAATCCTATATATATCGGTAACGATGTGAGACATCCGGTAAAGAGGGTAAGGATATTTTCAAACGACAATCTTGTACCTATCCGTAAGGATTCGACCGGGAAAGCTGTGGCATTTGCAAGCAGTGGCAACAACCATCATGTGGCATTCTATGAAAAGGATGGGAAAGTGACGGAAGTTATTGTGTCGGCATGGACAGGTATGAAACGCAAACTCATAGGACTTCCGGTCATAATCAAAGATCCGGATGAGGCATGGACAAGACTGATTGATATGCGTGAATCTGATGACGTCAGGGAAGTAGCCGATACCCTTCCTCCCGTTGGAAGCAGATTCCTATATTCCCTTAAGATAGGCGACATGTGTCTGCTCGGTCTTACTCCGGAGCAATTGTCGGATGCACTTGACATGAACGACATGAAGACTCTGACTGCACATCTTTACCGTGTACAAACCCTATCTACTGGAGACTATCGATTCAGGCTACATACATGGACAAATGTAGATGCAAAGAATGCAAGACCGGATACTGAGATGAAAGCATTATATCGTATACGTTCATATAATGCTATAACTTTAAGCAATCTTATACCAGTAAGTGTGGATAATCTTGGACAAATAAAAATCTTAAAATGATAAAACAGACTCTCCTCTTCGGGAATCGGGCATATCTGTCGCTGAAACTTAATCAGTTGGTGATAGAATTGCCCGACATCCCCGAAAAACCGAAACAACCGATAACACGACCGATTGAGGATATCGGTATTCTGATTATCGAAAGTCATCAGGTGACACTGACCTCGGCATTGCTTTCGTCATTACTTGAAAATAATGTCGCGGTCATCACCTGCGACTCCCGGCACATGCCTAATGGTTTGCTGCTCCCATTGTCAGGCAACACCATACAAAGCGAGCGTTACCTGGCTCAAATCTCATGCTCCCTCCCATTGAAAAAACAATTGTGGCAACAGACTGTCATGTCAAAGATTGCCAATCAAGGAGAAGTGCTTAAGATCTGGAATAATAAAGAGAGCAAATGCATGGCTGTATGGAGCCGCAACGTAAAAAGTGGAGACCCGGACAACTTGGAAGGGAGAGCGGCAGCCTTCTACTGGAGAAATATCTTCATTGAGAATCCACATTTCACACGACAACGTGATGCTGATGACTGTAATGCCCTGTTCAACTATGGATATGCCATCCTTCGGGCAGTAATAGCCCGTGCACTTGTAGGCAGCGGTCTGTTGCCGACATTGGGCATTCACCATCACAACCGATATAATGCCTATTGCCTTGCAGATGACATAATGGAACCATATCGTCCATACGTTGATAATGTTGTCATGGAAATCATCCGAGAACATGGAACCGATATATCACTGACACCTGCAATAAAAAAGAAACTACTCACCATTCCAACTATTGACGTAAAGATTGGCAAACTGACACGACCGTTGATGATTGCAGCCACAATGACATCAGCCTCATTGTCAAAATGCTTCAACGGAGAGAGTCGGAAAATATTATATCCGGAAATAATATGCAAACAACAAGGTTAAATCAATATAAGATCATGTGGGTGATAGTATTTTTTGATCTGCCGGTAGAGACAAAGAAACAGAGGAAAGATTACTCTGATTTCAGAAAGAGACTGCTGTCTGACGGATTCACCATGTTTCAATTGTCAATATATGTACGTCCATGCGCTTCCCAAGAAAATAGTCAGGTACATATCAACCGGGTAAAATCCTTTTTACCTGAAGCCGGAAAAATCTGTATCATGTCAATAACCGACCGTCAATTTGGAGACATAATAGTATTTGAAGGAGCCACTAAAACTCCACCTAAAACAAATGCCATCCAATTGGAATTATTCTGAACCATTCTATTTGTACATTCAGATATATAAAACCGACTAAAAAAATAAAAAAGAGTGATTGGAAACCACTCTTTTTTATTTTCTATCAAATCTCAAAATCATCCATCTAACAACAAGTTATATAGAATACATTGTGTTTGACAGTGCAAAAATAATAAAAAAGAAGCAAATCACAACGTGATGAAAATTTGCAAGATGATAGAGATAATTGTGTTTGACAGTGCAAAAATAATAAAAAAGAAGCAAATCACAACGGCTCCACCTATCTTGATAAGAAAGATTTAATTGTGTTTGACAGTGCAAAAATAATAAAAAAGAAGCAAATCACAACGGCTCATCTTATCTTGATAAACGAAGTCTATTGTGTTTGACAGTGCAAAAATAATAAAAAAGAAGCAAATCACAACTTATTCATCGTTACACTCGTGGACAGATTGATTGTGTTTGACAGTGCAAAAATAATAAAAAAGAAGCAAATCACAACCGTATCTGATGGATTGCTTACATCCGGTTAATTGTGTTTGACAGTGCAAAAATAATAAAAAAGAAGCAAATCACAACGCCAAAATGTATACAATTCTCCCAAGGAGCATTGTGTTTGACAGTGCAAAAATAATAAAAAAGAAGCAAATCACAACTGCCTCATCACCTTATCAAGTGCAAGATTAATTGTGTTTGACAGTGCAAAAATAATAAAAAAGAAGCAAATCACAACCGCGTAATTGTCTTGTAATACACCGCATCCATTGTGTTTGACAGTGCAAAAATAATAAAAAAGAAGCAAATCACAACTAATCGTGAGTTTATTACTTGTAATCCTTATTGTGTTTGACAGTGCAAAAATAATAAAAAAGAAGCAAATCACAACAACAATTATGTTGCTATGCAGCGTCAAATATTGTGTTTGACAGTGCAAAAATAATAAAAAAGAAGCAAATCACAACGTAAAAGTTGACCCTGTTACCGAAGGTCGTATTGTGTTTGACAGTGCAAAAATAATAAAAAAGAAGCAAATCACAACTGTGTCAGTCCGGAATACAAAAAACTTTCGATTGTGTTTGACAGTGCAAAAATAATAAAAAAGAAGCAAATCACAACGTGCGTGAGGAGATACCATTCGCAGTATGCATTGTGTTTGACAGTGCAAAAATAATAAAAAAGAAGCAAATCACAACATCCAACATCCAAACGAGGCGAAAGTTTTTATTGTGTTTGACAGTGCAAAAATAATAAAAAAGAAGCAAATCACAACTATTACAGCATCAATCATGTCGGCATATAATTGTGTTTGACAGTGCAAAAATAATAAAAAAGAAGCAAATCACAACGGATAATTATGTTAGCTAATAATTATATCCGATTGTGTTTGACAGTGCAAAAATAATAAAAAAGAAGCAAATCACAACGTGAGAACCTTGCATGCTACTATCCGGATGGATTGTGTTTGACAGTGCAAAAATAATAAAAAAGAAGCAAATCACAACAATCATATCTGCGTATATCTTGCCACCCTTATTGTGTTTGACAGTGCAAAAATAATAAAAAAGAAGCAAATCACAACGGACGCGCCAAGATCCTTTAGGGTGGCTGCATTGTGTTTGACAGTGCAAAAATAATAAAAAAGAAGCAAATCACAACTTTCAAGGTGATGCTTTCGCCAAAGTTTTTATTGTGTTTGACAGTGCAAAAATAATAAAAAAGAAGCAAATCACAACGGACGCGCCAAGATCCTTTAGGGTGGCTGCATTGTGTTTGACAGTGCAAAAATAATAAAAAAGAAGCAAATCACAACTTTCAAGGTGATGCTTTCGCCAAAGTTTTTATTGTGTTTGACAGTGCAAAAATAATAAAAAAGAAGCAAATCACAACGGACGCGCCAAGATCCTTTAGGGTGGCTGCATTGTGTTTGACAGTGCAAAAATAATAAAAAAGAAGCAAATCACAACTTTCAAGGTGATGCTTTCGCCAAAGTTTTTATTGTGTTTGACAGTGCAAAAATAATAAAAAAGAAGCAAATCACAACGGACGCGCCAAGATCCTTTAGGGTGGCTGCATTGTGTTTGACAGTGCAAAAATAATAAAAAAGAAGCAAATCACAACTTTCAAGGTGATGCTTTCGCCAAAGTTTTTATTGTGTTTGACAGTGCAAAAATAATAAAAAAGAAGCAAATCACAACACCTTTCACATTATGTCAAAATGACTGGAGATTGTGTTTGACAGTGCAAAAATAATAAAAAAGAAGCAAATCACAACACCGAAGTCAGATACCCATTTCCCATACGTATTGTGTTTGACAGTGCAAAAATAATAAAAAAGAAGCAAATCACAACCTTTTGGGGTACGTCAACATTGTTATTGTATTGTGTTTGACAGTGCAAAAATAATAAAAAAGAAGCAAATCACAACCGATACATTACATTACATCACACTACATGATTGTGTTTGACAGTGCAAAAATAATAAAAAAGAAGCAAATCACAACGGTGCCTGCACTTCATCCTCGTTGGAGCATGTTGTGTTTGACAATGCAAAAATAATAAAAAAGAAGCAAACCTATACATTATGCACATCATGTTGTGACATCATGCACATTGTTCTTAACTATGCAATAATAATAAAGTAAATCTAAACATGCAGAAGGATTGCATGGATTATCCGGATGTTATGTTTGAAATACTCAATTATTTATTACCTCCCAACGTCCACCCTTATCCGGACCAACACGACGGATAAGACCATCTTTCATCAGTGATTCAAGACGACGTTGAACACTACTATGGTGAATACCGAATTTTTTACCTAATTCATCTCTGTTGATAAATGGATTGCCTTTGATTAATTTTAGCATTAAGATTTTCTGATCGCCCACAGTTTTCTGGTCGCTGCCGGTTTTCTGTTCGGTTTTCTGTTCGGTTGTGCTTTTATGGGTAGTTTTCTGGGTCAATTCATCAATTTTCTGGTTCATTTTCTGGTTCAATTCATCCGTTTTCTGTTCGGTTGCTCTTTTCTGGTTCATCGTATCAAGTTTTTCATGATTCGGACGATAAAGGATTGCGGTGAATTGCTTACCCTCCTCATCATTCTTGAAACTGAGTTTGGCTCCATCTTGCAGTGAACGAAGTATGCCGGATCCAAGGCCCCGGTAATCATCCCGATCCGTTTCAGGTGTTTCATGCGTTTCTCTTGAAACAGATGAAACAGATGAAACGCATGAAACACCTGAAACGTTATTCCGGACAAGATAATTACCTTCTCATTATCTTTGTTGATTTTGCACCCTCTTTTCTTATCAATATCTGACCTTTTGCATTTTCTTCATCTATTTTCATACCCTGAAGATTGTAGTATTCCACATCTCCATCTGACGGTAAGTATTTGACTTCATTTACTGCGCTCATGTCTGCAAAATTGATTGCAATGGCATTGTAACCGGTGTATCCATAATATCCGCATGGTATAAGTAGCCATCCCAACACCTCGTTGAAGACAATGCGGTCAAAGTCAATATTGAACCAATATTGCTGAACTAAACTGCTTATAGAAGAGAAATGGTTGGCAAGGGTATATACCTGATTCTCTGTGAACATTCGGATACCCTCTGACTTAGAAAAGGTAAGGCATAGGAATTTGTTGTTTTTTACAAAACTAAGACATACTTCTGTTGGTGCCACAACCGAAGAGTGTGAATAACGGGGTGCTGGATTGACCGACACGTCTACTTTATTCCCGTTCTCAATGAGCCAGTTGAATGTCCACTCATCATCCCATACACGCCACATGACATCAAGGTCTGAGGGTTCATAAAACTCTTGTGCGCGAACTGCTGTCGAAAGAAATACGCATAATAACAGTAATAACTTTTTCATTTCTGATAGTTTATTGGTTGTTTTGCATTATTGCCGAATTTTCTCTTTGGAAAATGCAGGCGGATCGAGTCAACATTCCACCTCGTCGAGCTTCCTTTCGGAGCATGACGCACATAATGAATCAACTATCCACACAAGCCTTTCGCTCCTCACGGAGTGTCAGGCATGTTAAACCAAAAATTGATCATTATGAAAGAGAAAGACTTTTTTAGAGTCTTCTTGTAGGCGGATCGAATCAACGTTCCACCTTGCCTTGCGTCCTCACGGATTGCCAGGCATCAAAACCAATTAAACTTTGCTGTTCATGAATACGTCACATTACTTTGGTATGTGGATTGTTTTGGAGCAAATCCACTTTCTATTATATTGCCATTTGTTGTATCACGATGCAAATTTAATATTTTTTTTAATTAAATCCTATTTTTAGACATTTTTTCTTTTCTGTTGGATTGTTTTTCATCTTTGAGAATTTTCATAAAAATAGCCGATGACTACGCTTAGCGCAATCATCGGCTTGCCTTGAACCAATATTTTGACTTTGAACGGAGAGGTGGTATCCCGTCAGTTCTGGTTAAGCACCTCTATCTGCTGACGTACTGACTCCTCGTGGATTGCCTGAAGGATGGTCTTCATGAAGTCTGCCGACATACCCATCTCCACGGCTGCTGCCACGCGACTCTTGATCAGGTCGTTGTAACGGGTCTCCTGCACTACCGGCATTGAGTGTTCCTTCTTATATTTACCGATCTCACGCGCGATGTCCATTCTCTTCTTGTACATCTCAACAAGTTCGGTATCGATACGGTCGATCTTATCACGTAGATTCTGAAGGCTTTCGGTCTCCTGCACGGTGTTGCGGTGTACCAACGAGCCGAGTATCACTTTGAGCACTTCGGGAGTGACCTGCTGATTCTTGTCGCTCCACGCATCATCGGGTGAACAATGGCTCTCTATCATAAGTCCGGCAAACTTCATGTCGAGAGCCTGCTGCGACAGAGAAGAGATCAATTCACGCTTACCACCCATGTGGCTGGGGTCAATGACGATTGGGAGATGCGGAATGCGGCGGTGAAGCTCGATAGGTATGTGCCACTGCGGCGGGTTGCGGTAGATGCTCTTACCGTAGAAAGAGAAACCGCGATGTATGGCACCGAGACGACGTATGCCGGCATTGTAGAGACGTTCGAGGGCACCGATCCAAAGTTCAAGGTCGGGGTTCACCGGATTCTTCACCAGCACAGCCACGTCGGTTGCACCTGCCTCCTTGAGAGTGTCGGCAATCTCCTGCACGGCAAACGGGTTAGCGGAAGTGCGCGCACCCACCCACAGAATATCCACGCCTGCCTCAAGAGCGTCAAGCACATGAGCACGCATAGCCACCTCTGTAGCGACAAGCATACCTGTCTCCTCCCTCACTCTCTGGAGCCACGCAAGACCCTCCTTGCCTATACCCTCGAAACCACCCGGTTTGGTGCGTGGTTTCCAGATTCCGGCACGGAAAATCTTTATGCCGCCCATAGCAAGCTGGCGTGCAGTAGAGAGAGTCTGCTCCTCTGTCTCCGCACTGCAAGGACCTGCCATCACAAGCGGCTTTGAGGGATCCAGACCCTCCACAATCGGTTTTAAATCTTCAAAATTCATAATTATATAGTTTTTTTCATTTCATTCATTTCAATTCCTTCACACGCCTGAGAGCCTCCTCCATCTTCTCTTCAGTGGCACAGAGCGATATGCGGATATAGCCTTCGCCATTCTTTCCGAAGATAAAACCGGGCACGATGAATACCCTTGCCTCATGAAGCACACGGTCGGTGAATGTGGCACTGTCGGGCGCACCCTCCGGCAATTTTCCCCATAGGAACAGTCCGCGCTGTGCGGGATCAAACGTGCATCTGAGTGCAGTCATGATCTTCTCCGCCACCTTGCGACGTCCGGCATATACTTGATTAAGCTCCTTATACCAGCTGTCGTCAATATCGAGAGCCTTGATAGCCGCCTCCATGACGGGTTTGAACTGACCGGAATCGATATTGGATTTCATTTTCCTAACCCAACCTACAAATTCCGCATTCGACGCCACCATACCCATACGCCAACCCGACATATTATGGCTCTTGCTCAAAGAATTAAGTTCTATGGCAATATCTTTCGCGCCCTCCACCGAGAGAAGGCTCTGTGGATTATCGTTTAGCACAAAACTGTAGGGGTTGTCATGCACGATGACAATGCCATGACGCCGCCCGAAATCCACCAGTTTCTCGAAAAGCTCCATGCTTGCACAAGCACCCGTAGGCATATTGGGATAATTCACCCACATGAGTTTCACGCCACCCTCGGAAGCGATCCTCTCCAGCTGCTCGAAATCGGGCATCCACCCCTCGTCAGCCTTAAGATCGTAGCTTATCACCTGCGCGCCAAGCATACGGCTCACACCGCGATAGGTCATGTAGCCGGGATCGGGCACGAGCACCTTGTCGCCCGGATTCACGAAGGCAAGGCTCACGTGGAGCACACCCTCCTTTGATCCTATCAACGGGAGCACTTCTGAATCGGGGTCAAGATCCACGTTGTAATGACGCTTATACCACCGGCTCATTGCCTGACGCAATTCCGGGAGTCCGGATGCTATCTGATAGGTGTGGTTGGCGGGATTGGAGGCAGACTCGCAAAGGGTCTGCACCACCTCCATTGCAGGCATACGGTCAGGACCACCCACGCCGAGCGAAACGACGTCGAGCCCTTCGGCATTCATGCGTGCCACTTCGCGCATCTTGCCTGCAAACCAATATTCCTTTATCTCGTTCACCCTTGCTGCGGGTGATATTTTATTTTCCATTTTTACCTGTGTTATTGTTGATTTATCGGAATCAATTGATGCCTACGCGCTCCTCATATTCCCCGAGGATGCGGAACTCGTTGGTGAGCGGACGCACCGCCTGCAATGCCTGGCGATAGCGGAAGTAGGATGAGAAGGTGAGATCCACGTAGAAACGATATTCCCATTCACGCCCGACTACCGGGAGCGACTGTATCTTCGTCAGGTTGACGTCGTAGAAAGAGAGGATTGTCAGCACTTTCGAGAGTGCGCCGTGGGAATGAGGGAGCGTGAACACCACGCTCGACTTGTTGAGCTGCTCCTCACGAGGTTTCAGCTCGCCGGCAAGGAGTGGGTCGGCAAGGATAAGGAAACGGGTGAAGTTGCGCTTGTTGGTCTCTATACCCTTCTCCAGGATATTAAGTCCATAAAGATTGGCGGCAAACTCTCCACACACTGCGGCATGTCCGGCAAGTTTCTCTCGCGCTATCTCCTCTGCGCTTCCGGCGGTGTCAAATTTCTCCACCATCCTCATGTGGGGATGACGGCGTAGATATTGCTCACACTGCATAAGTGCCATCGGATGCGAATTTACCTCGCTTATCGATTCGATTGTCTCTCCGGGAAGGGCACAGAGCACATGGCTTATCCTCACGGAATGTTCCCCTATGATCGTATGGTTGCTCTTGCGCAGCAATTCATGATTGGCGAGAAGGCTTCCGGCAATGGTGTTCTCTATCGCCACGATGCCGAGCATCGACGCATCCGTCTCCAATTTCTCGAAAAGATCGGGGAAAGAGTCGCATGGTATCGTCTCCACCTCCTGACCGTCGAAAAACTGACGTGCCGCCGCATCATGGAAGCAACCGGCAACGCCCTGTATGGCGATCTTCTTTATCTGTCTGTCTTTTGTCTGCATATATCGTTCCTTTATTTTCATTCCGTTGGGGATCAAATCCTTAATATCTCCCTCACCCTTTCATAATCCATACCGCGGCGGCGTGCGTAGTCTGCAAGCTGATCCTCTCCCGGTTCTCCCACAATGAAATAACGTGAAGATGGATGGGAAATATATATTCCGCTCACGGTAGCTGACGGAATCATTGCCCCATTCTCGGTGAGATGCACTCCTACACTATCCATCGGAAGCAGGCTTGCCAAGGAATGATTCAGCAGTTGGTCAGGAAGCATCGGATAACCCATGGCGGGACGAATCCCCACGTAATCCCCGCGCAGCATCTCCGCGGGGGAGCATTTCTCGTCGGGTGAATATCCCCATAGCTTACGTCTCACCTTGCAATGCAGCCATTCGCTCGTAGCCTCCGCTATCCTGTCGGCAAGCGACTGACGGAGCAGACTGCCGTAGGAGTCGCCCTCATCTTTCAAGCGGGATGCCTCTTCAGCCAGCATATTGCCGGCTGTGGCTACAAACACTCCCGCTATATCTTCTGCCACACCGCGCGGCGCAATGAAATCTGACAATGAAAGATAGTCTGATCCCTTGCGCTGCTGACGCAGCACGGGGAATCTCACGCCACCGATCTCCACGTCGTCACCTTCAGCAAATGCGGGATAGAATGTCACTGCCGCCTTGCCATCGAATCTCTTATCCTCAATCAAGGAATTGAGCAATTCGCGGGCATCGCGAAGCAGACGCTGCGCCTCATCGCTATCGGGGGAGATGCGCCAGCTATGGAAAAACATCTTCCAGTTGATGAGCTCCGCCACCTCCCCGAGATCCGTATCCAGAACCACCGCATTGCCCAACCCTACTGTAGGCTGAGGCGCACGATAACCTTCCCAATCAATCTTCATGCCATTACGACGTGCCTCGGCAAGCGGAACTATCTCCACTCTCTTATTGCCATACCCTTCTCTCAACTCCTCATATTCCCTCTCAAGCGTGGTCACGAAATCCCCCTTCTGTTCAGGATTCAGCAACTTAGAGGCTACGATAGGATTCTGGGCTGCATCCGTGACGTGCACCACCGGGGCATGATAGACCGGAGAAATCTTCAATGCCGTATGCAGGCGCGACGTGGTGGCACCACCGACGAGCAGCGGTATGTCGAGACCAGCCTCCTCCATTGCCCGCGCCACATTCACCATCTCGGAAAGCGACGGGGTAATCAGTCCGGAGAGGCACACAAGATCAGGACGTTCGCGCAAGGCTGTCTCAACTATTTTCTCTGCCGGGACCATCACTCCAAGATCGATCACCTCATAATTATTGCAGGCAAGCACAATCGAGACGATATTCTTCCCTATGTCGTGGACGTCGCCCTTCACGGTGGCAAACACCACCTTCCCCGCCTTCGTGGAGGAGGCATCTGCTGCGGCAGCCTCCATGAGCGGTTTCAGATGGTCGACCGCCATCTTCATTGTGCGGGCAGTCTTCACTACCTGCGGAAGAAACATCTTACCTTCGCCGAAAAGCTGACCCACACGGTTCATACCATCCATCAGCGGACCCTCTATTATCTCTACGGCAGAAGATCCGGAGGCAACAGCCTCGTCAAGATCCTCCGTCAGATACTCAGGATTCCCCTTCACTATGGCATTCTCCAGCCGCACGGCTACCGGACGGGACATGTCGCGCTCATGTGAGTCTCCCGCCACTGCCGCACCCCCATTCTCATGGGCGGCATAATCGGCAAGCTCTGCCGGAGCCTCCTTGCGTCGGGCGAGTATCACGTCCTCTATCAATGACCTCAACCCAGGCTCCACATCCTCGAATGTGACGGAAGACGCCGGATTGACGATTCCCATGTCGAGACCCGCCTCAATTGCATGATACAGGAAAACGGCGTGCATCGCCTCACGCAACGCATTCTTGCCACGGAATGAGAATGAAAGATTGCTCACCCCGCCGCTCGTGCGCGCCCCGGGGAGATTCTGCTTTATCCATCTGACCGCCTCGATGAAGTCGATGCCGTAGCGGTCATGAGCCTCGATTCCGGTAGCTACCGCCATTATGTTGACGTCGAAGATAATGTCGTCAGGCGCGAAGCCGCATCTCTCCATCAGAAGGGCGTAAGCACGTCGGCATATCTCTATCTTCCGCTCGTATGTATCTGCCTGACCCTGCTCGTCAAAAGCCATGACAATCACGGCTGCACCGAGCTGACGGATGCGACGCCCTTTCTTAACGAACGGCTCCTCACCCTCTTTGAGCGATATGGAATTGACGATGCTTTTACCCTGAAGATTCTTCAGGGCGGATTCCACCACATCCCAGTCGGAGGAATCGACCATCACCGGTACTTTCGAAATATCCGGATCGGATGCTATGTAGCGCAGGAAATGCACCATCTCCTCGCGCGCATCGAGCATGGCATCATCCATATTGACGTCTATCACCATCGCACCGTCCTCCACCTGACGCAGGGCTATCGACATCGCCTCCTCATATTTCTTCTCCTTAATAAGGCGCAAGAACTTACGCGAACCCGCCACGTTGCAGCGTTCCCCCACGTTGAGGAAATTGTTCTGCGGCAACACCTCCACTCTCTCCAATCCAGAGATGCGGAGTGCCGGCATTATCTGAGTCTGCCTGTGGGGGACAGCGACGGAGAGTTTCTCCACGAGTGCCGCTATATGCGCAGGCGTAGTGCCGCAACATCCTCCGGCTATGTTAAGCATACCGGACGAGAGCATACGCTCCATGCTGGCGGCAAACTTTTCAGGAGTCTCGTCATACTCACCCATGGCATTCGGCAACCCGGCATTGGGATGCGAGCTTATGAAATGCGACGTGAGCGATGCGAGTTCCTTCACATACGGTATAATATCCGACGGACCGAAGCTACAGTTCAGACCCATGCTGACCACGTGGGTATAATCCGCCACGGAAGTGACGAATGCGGCGAGAGTCTGACCTGACAGAGTTCTTCCCGACCTGTCGGAGACGGTAGCGGAAATCATTATCGGCAGATCGCGTCCCATGCTCTCCATCATCCTCCCGGCGGCATCAAGACCGGCTTTCAGGTTGAGAGTGTCGAACACTGTCTCAAAGAGAAGCAGATCCGCGCCACCCTCTATCAACCCCGCCACCTGACGGGAATAAGCATCGAAAAGCTCATCATAGCTTACATTCCGATATGCAGGGTCGTCCACCTCCGGACTCATCGACGCCGTGCGGTTAGTCGGTCCTATCGAACCCGCCACAAGGGCACGTCCTCCCCAGCTACGCAAGGGGGACTCCGAAGCCGCCTCCACAGCCAACTCGGCAGCCCTACGGTTGATCTCACGTATCAGCCCATCATACGACTGAAGACCGTAGTCAGCCATCGACACGTCGTTTGCATTGAAAGAGTTTGTGGATATTATGTCTGCGCCAGCATCAAGATATGCCTTGTGAATATCCTTTATCCTGTCGCCTTGAGTCAGGCAAAGTATATCATTGCATCCGGAGAGCTTACATCCGTGAGCGGCGAAACGCTTGCCACGGAAATCCTCCTCCGAGAATCCGCAACGCTGTATCATGGTGCCCATGGCTCCGTCAAGCACGAGCACCCGTTCCTTGAGTAATTGTATGAATTGGTCCTGTTTCAATATCTTATCTGATTAAGTCCCCATTTTTAATCATGGGGAGCAACAACCTTGGAAACGGTTGATTAATATACGTTCTCAACTATCTTCGACACGCTGTCAGACACGCTCATCGTGTAGTAATGCAATCCGAGCGCACCCTTCTCAAGCAGTTCCCGGCTCTGACGTATGCCCCATTCTATACCCACCTGCTTCACCTCGGTGTCGGTCTTACATTCACGGATACGCGATGCCAACTCCTCCGGTATGTCTATGCGGAACACCTTCGGAAGCATCGTGAGATGCGACATCTTGGAGATAGGCTTCAAACCCGGAATGATCGGTACGTTGATTCCCGCTGCCCGACAACGCTCCACGAAACTGAAATATTTCTCATTGTCGAAAAACATCTGGGTAACGAAATAATCCGCGCCATTCTCCATCTTCTTCTTCATGTAGTATATGTCGGATTCCATGTTGGGAGCCTCCTCATGTTTCTCCGGATAGCACGCCATGCCATACGAAAACGGAGTCTCAATGCCCTGAATCCTCATATCCTCCAACCCGATACCCTCATTGAAGAGATTTATCTGCTTCTGGAGGTCGGTGGCGTGTTCGTGTGAGATATTCGGCTGCCCCATCGTGGAGTCCTGCCCTTTCTCATCCCCTCTCAACACGAGAAGATTGTTGATGCCGAGGAAATTCAGGTCGAGCAACGCATACTCCGTCTCCTCCTTGGTGAAGCCCTTGCAGATGATGTGCGGCACCGGTATCAGTCCATACCTGTTCTGTATGGCGGCGGCGATTGCCACCGTGCCCGGACGCTTCACGATGCTCACCCGGCGGTGGGTGCCGTCAGGTAGTGGCTTGTAGATATACTCGCTATGATGCGACGTGATATTGACAAACTTGGGATCGAATCTTTTCAGCTTCTCCACAATGTCAAACACCTTATATATGCTGTTGCCCTTCAGCGGCGGCAATATCTCGAAGGAGAACACCGGATTGGGACTGTCGTTGATTATATCAATTATTCTCATAAGCTGTCGTTATTCCCACATACCGCATCCTTTATACGGTCAAGAATCTGAAGTATCACACTGCGCGGGGCAGCCACGTTCAAACGCATGAAGCCGGTGCCCTCCTCGCCAAACATCGCGCCGTCGTTGAGAGCCACACGTGCCTTGTTGACAAACAGGTCGACCAGGCTGTCATGATCCAACCCCAGTCCCCGGCAATCAAGCCACATAAGGAAGGATGCCTCCGGAATCTGTGCATGTATGCCGGGCAGATTCCTCTCGCAGAAGTCAGCCACTGTCCGCATATTCTCCACCACGTATTCGAGCATCTCACGCCGCCACTCCTTTCCATGACGGTAGGCGGCGATAGTGGCGATATACGACATCATCGGAGCCGCTTCCAGTTCGCTTGCCTGAAGCCAGCCGTAGAAACGATTGCGTATCTCATCGTCGGGCACCACAGAGAAGGAGCTGACGATTCCGGGGATGTTGAAGGTCTTGGAAGGTGCACAGAATGTTATGCTGTTGTGTAGGGCATCATCCGACACGGTGGCAAACGGAGTGTGTGTCGCGCCGTTGAGTGCCATATCGGCATGAATCTCGTCAGACACCACCAACAGGTTCTTCCTGCGGCATATCTCGGCAAGACGGCGCAACTCTTCGGGGCTCCATATACGTCCTGCCGGGTTGTGAGGATTAGCCAGCAGCAGTATGCCCCCCTTCGTATCGAGACGTTCAAGGGCATCGTAGTCAATATAATAACGCCCGGCATCATCCGTCAGCATCGCTATCTTCACCACGTTTCTCCCGTTGCTTTCCGGTATGATACGGAATGGATGGTAGACCGGCGGCATGATCACGACATCATCACCCGGCTTTGTAAACACGTTGATCACCAAGCCAATCCCCTTCACAATTCCTGGTATATAGCTCAGCCATTCCGGACGTATCTCCCAGCCGTGGAGCTCGCGCTCCCAATCCATGATTGACTGACGATAGTCTGCCGGCTCTCTGGTATATCCCAAGACAGGATGGTTCAATCTCTCCCTCAACGCATCGATTATGAAATCCGGTGTCGCGAAATCCATATCTGCCACCCATGCAGCCAGCAGGTCAGACCGCCCGAAGAAATCGGTCAGTCCGTCTGTCTTGACGGCATCCGTGCCACGTCTGTCAATGACTGTATTGAAATCGTATCTGTTCATTTCTAAAAATTTGGCGGTCTACGGTATATTTTTGCATTCTGTGCTTGAAATAAGTTCAAATTACTTCATTATGTGTTGCCGTAGTGGAAATAATTCGCAAAGTTAACGTTTTCACTTGAAAAATCATTGCGGATATGATAAAAAATGGAATAAAAAAAAGCCGGAGCATACTTTTTGCATAAAGCACACTCCGGATATTGCATATTTATACAGATTTTATTTCATATCGGATTTATTTTATGTGGCGCGGAAGAGGACCGGTCACGTATGGCGCGATCTTATCCTTATAGTATTTTCTCACGTCTTTCCATTTATAATATGGTCCGTGCCCCCTGTCGATGGGAAGGGTTGTCTCCCTTTCATTGAGCAATACTTTCACCAGCACATCGTCAGGATCGGTGGAACCGGGACGACGGTAGAACACCATCTGTATGTTGGCAGCCATCGGCACCACCAGATAGTCATGCCACCCCATATCGGCAAGCGCGTCAAGGTCGTTGATCTCGTCGCCGAAATTGTCGAGTTCCATCAGCGCGGTCAGCGGCATGACAATCGTGTCGTGACCATAGCGCAGGTTGGCACTCGGAGTAGCTGACGTCATCGCCGTGTCGGCACTCTCTATGATGTTGTTGAGAAGGTTTGCCTGAGTGAACGGCATACGGTTGTTGGTATATTTAGAGTTGCCCCCCTGCATGAGCCATGACGCATTCTTCTGAAGCCATCTGTTTTTCACCTCCTCCGGAGTGAATATCTCATCTACGAGCCACGGCTGGTCGGAATGGCTCTGGCAGTTGAGAAGAGCCGTCAGCAACGAATGATACAGACGGCCTCCTATGCTATCCTTGGCATATTTCTCATCATTTATGATGCGCTTAAGATAGTCACCCTTATCCTTGTAGCGACGGCTGAACTCCTTGACCACTGTGGAGTCGGCATGGTTGCGCAGCTTGCGTGCCACGGTGTCCTGATAGTTGAGATACCACATGTCGGCATAGCTTGCATCCGTCTTTATCTTAATGTCGGGCACCATTGACTGGATTCCGTTAAGTCCGTTGAACATCGACAGTATTGAACGTATCACGACCGTAGAACGGGCATCCACATTAGTCTTGGAATTGAATATCTGCGGATAGTTCTCCACCATTCTCTTCCCAATGCCCTGATGCTGCCACGCCCCCTTGTCGGAAAGCTCGCCGTCGCGTCCCTGTGCATCCTCGCGTATCTTCTTTATAGCCTGATAAGTCTTCTCTCCGAGTGGGGTGAGTTTGCCTGCCTCACGCGCCTTATCAAGAATTTCATACGAACGGTCAAACAGCTTGTAGCCGATATGCCATCGGCTTCCATGACGCCCGTAATGCTCGAGATGAAACGGCTCATAGCCTGCCGGAGCCGGAGTCTGTGCCGGGGGAGCCTCGTCAAGCCAAGGATAACAATAGTAGTTGCCACCCGCCTGATGAGTGGTGACGTCGGCATATTTGGGAGTCTTTGCCCCCACGGGAATCGACATTACAGAGGCGATTCCTAACGTCAGTATAATTTTCCTAATATCCATAAGATTCATTAGATTTATAGGTTAGATTCTCAAAATTATGCCAAAATTACTTAAAAATTTTATTCATGACAACCCCGTATGCGAATATTCATAATTTATGCATTTCATATTTATAAATAATCACTAATTTTGCAGACTTCTAATCAAACAGTATATTTTTACAATATGAATCATAACGACATCAATGAGAGAGCAGTGTTTGCCACAAGGTTCGGGGCAATAGCCACGACGGTAGGGTCAGCCGTAGGACTCGGCAATATCTGGAGATTCCCATACGAGGCTGGAGTGCACGGAGGAGGTGCATTCATGATCTGTTATCTGATATTTGTGTTTCTGATAGGCGTGCCGCTGCTTTGTGCAGAGTTCTGCATGGGACGCGGCACACGGAGCAACATATTCGGGGCATACCGAAAACTTGGAGGGGGAAGGATTGCCCGCGTGGCTGGTCCGCTCGGCATCGTGGCGTCGCTACTCATACTGAGTTTCTATTCCGTCGTGGCGGGATGGACTGTGGAGTATTGCATCTCATCCGCCACGGGGTCGCTTGATTTCTCCAACACTACGGCGGGACACGGACAATTTGTTGACCTTACGACGGGGTGGCGTCCGATGATATGGACCATCATATTTCTCTTCATTAATTTTATGATTCTGATATGCGGAGTGACCAAGGGGATCGAACGAGCTTCCAACATACTGATGCCGCTTCTGTTTCTGCTGCTGGTGGCATTTTGCATCAATTCATTCTTCATGCCGGGTTTCGCGGATGGCATCAACTTCCTTTTCACCCCTGATTTCAGTAAGATTTCATCAAGCGTGCTGCTTGGTGCCATGGGACAGGCATTCTTCTCGCTGAGTCTGGGACTCGGTTGCATGATGACCTACGGATCATATTTCAACGACCGTAACCGTCTGGGGAGGACGGCAGCCACCACTGCAATACTTGATTCTATGGTGGCTATACTCGCGGGAGTGATTATCTTTCCGGCTGTGTTCTCATTCGACCTGTCGCCGGAGGCGGGTCCGACACTCGTGTTTGAGGTGCTTCCCTACATCTTCAACCAATTGCCGGGTGGTATGATATGGTCTACCCTCTTCTTCCTGCTGCTGTTTCTCGCGTCGCTGACCTCCACAGTCTCCATGAGCGAGATCTCCATCACGTATTTCTGTGAGGAGAAACACATGACACGCCGGAATGCGACGATACTTTCATCAGTCATCGCCCTTGTGGGTGGCGTGCTCTGCGCCATGAGTTTCGGACCACTCAGCGACTTCACCATATTCGGGATGACGATATTCAGCCTGTTTGACTACCTCTCCTCCAACGTCTGCCTACCCATTGGCGGATTCATCTGTTCACTCTTCGTCGGCTGGTGGGTCAATAAGAAATTCCTTCGCGACCAACTCACCGACTTCGGCAAATTCCGTTTCCCCCTCTACCGTCCGCTCCTCCTCTGCCTTCGCTGGCTCTGCCCCGCCGCAATCTTCCTCATCTTCCTCAACTCCATCGGTCTCCTCTGATCCACCACAAAACTCACACACAAAAATAGCGATACACCACCGTATCGCTATTTTTGTCAACCATCGTTGCATTTATTTGTATTTTGCCGAAATAATTGCTAATTTTGGGGGTATATAAATATTGTCTATGCTTCAAGAACTTAAAATCAGGAATTTCAAGTCGTTTCGCGATGAGGTGGAGTTGAGTTTCGAACCCACGGGCAATGACCGTTACAACAGTGTTGTCACAATGCCTGACGGGGTTAATCTGCTTCGCCTTGCCGTTGTCCTCGGTGCAAATGCAAGTGGCAAGTCCAATCTGCTGGATGCCATTGAATTTCTCCATGTATTCTGGAATAAAATTCCCATGACTAATGATGACGGCACAGACGTGCAGCCTTTCTTGATGCGATCGGATGCATTGTCGCATGACACTGAGTTCGAAGTGAAACTGTATATTGACGGCATACGTTATTGGTATCAGCTTGTAATAAATCCGGAAAAGGTGTGTCATGAGAATCTATACGTGTATCTTTCCGACAGCCCTACCAAAGTTTTCTCCCGCGAGGATGTCAACGGTATATCTAAATTAAATTTCAATCCGGATTTGGTGAAACTCTCTTCTGCCGAGGTTGAGGTCATGACAATGAACTGCTTGCGCAACATGTCGGTTCTTGCAGTGCTGAAGAAGGTAAACGTATCAGTGCCATATCTTGACAATATGCGGAAATGGATTGACAATAGGATGCTTCCATTACAGTCCGGATCATTCACATCATTATCTCATGATGTGAAGAGATTGCTTGCTGACAGTCCGGAATTCCGGGAATATCTGATGCAGTTTGCGAAAGAAGCAGATTTCAATATATCTGATATTAAAATTCAAAAGATGGTTGCCCTCTTCGGACATACGGTAGAAAATGAATCCGGTGTTGAGAACTATTTCCTGCCGGAATCCTGCCAAAGTGCCGGCACAAAACGTATGGTTGAGTTGGAATCCTTGATTTATACCCAGCTGAAGCGACAGGCATTTATGTGCATCGATGAAATTGAGGCATCGATGCATCCCAATCTGATGGAATATATCCTGACAAAATTTGTAAACAGCAGGGATAATCACTCACAGCTTCTTGTCTCAACGCATTACGACCCCATACTGAAAGATATTGAAGACATATTCGGCAAAGATTCCGTATGGTTCACAGAAAAAGGGAAAGATGGCAACACCACTCTTTTCTCACTTGCCGATTTCAAAGGTCTGAATAAATTATCGTCAATCCACCGGGCATATATGAACGGTCAGTTCGGCGCATTACCCAACGTGTTAGTTTAGATTAAACCCATTTTCATTATAAAAATTTAACAAAATATTGTAAATATGGAAATTAAGAAAAAAAACTGGTGTTAATTATGATTATATTTTGGCACTCAAAAAAGATGGAGAGCGAGTAAAAGTTAAGAAATATCCGATAGATAGGCATAATTTTCAAATTGATACAGCTATAGAACAATGTGAAGATGAGTACTCTGATGTATGCGATATATATAATACCATAGCATGTTGTCTATCTGATAGGAGCTTCGATTATTGTCTTGCTCATGAATATACTGACACGTACATTAAAGATATCAACCCAATTAAATTTGATCCTCAAAAATACAAAGAAAATAATTGCAAAATCTTTAATCTCAGAGTTAATAATAAAATTAAAAGATTACCTAAATATCAAAGATATGACATTGACAAGATTAAAGAAATAGAAGAAGAAGTTAATCGTCTTTTTTATTCTACTGATATTAAACCGGATAAACAAGAGTTTCTAAAAAGAGTTTTACCATATATATATGCATCAGATTATTATGACGCTCTTAATTATTACAATATTGAAAAAGATTGTATTGCATATTCAAGTGAAAAACATGGTGACAATCGTAGTACTCACAAAATTGGTTATCATACAGAGTATAAAGTAAACGATGACATCTACATCACGATTAAAACAAACTTTTGTTATGGAAATTCAACTTATTTTTGTGTAATTGTTTCATATAAAGGTATTGAAATCCTTCCTTATAGCATTTGGGTTAACTATTATTATGCAGGATATAGTCTTCTGCTAAAAAACACACGTTCATTTTTGAGAACAAGAAATAGTTGGCACCATTGTATGGATTTTCTTGCTAATTTTATAAATTCAGCAATTGACAATCCTGAGTCTTTCATACACAATGAAGTCATGCAAGAAGTAAATGGATTATTATTAGGATTAGAAAAAATCTTTAATTTAAATGAAACAAATTTTGAGGATAAAATTATTATACAAAAACATTCAGAAGATAATCGGTATATTGGAATAATTGGAGTACGACATGCAAATGAATCAGACGAAGAGGAATATAGAATTGCGCCCAAAGAGATTTCTATGATATACCGAATGGAAAAAATTAGCGGTGCATTACGATTCTTAGATAATTTACGCAAATTTAATGATATTTATAACGATATCACAGATGCTATCAACAGAATTATTGATATGAATCAAAAGATATATCCTGAGATTGAATCTGCAATACCTCCTGTCGAAAACGAGATTAAAGAATTAAATATAGAACTCTCTCCATTGAACAGGCGTTTAAATAATTGTGAAACTTCATATAAGAAACTTCAAGCCAAATTAGATAAGAATATACAAAATATTACAGATAATGACAGGATTAAAGCAATAACTGAATTTTTTGATTTTAGTAGATGACAAAAATTAAATTTATGCTGTTAAACACTTAATTTTTAGTCGATTAAATTTGCAAAAGTCCCTGAAAATTAGTAATTTAAAGGAAAAGTTTGGACGCTTTTTCTCATGAAAACTA